>CAZZAN010000001.1:0-112867 GCA_964653005.1 uncultured Dehalococcoidia bacterium
CACCATGTGTGACTGCTCCGTCAGTCTCATCATTAGTCATGGCTGCCCCCCCTAAAAGTGACAGAACCCACTGCAGAGACGCGTCGCGTCGGCATTGGAGACATCTGCAATAGTCGCGCCGGCGGAGCGTCCATCCGTCAATGTGCAGGCCTTGTGGGAGCGTCTGGACGCCCACGGCGTCAGCCAGAACGAGGTGGCGCGACGCGCGGGCATCAGTTCGGGTCATCTATCGCTGATCGTATCCGGCAAGCGCAACCCATCGCCCACGGTGCTGAAGAAGCTGCATGGCGTCCTCTTCCAGCGGACGAAAGCAGAGGAGCGAGTCATGCCTGCCGAGGTGAAGGTGTTGGGCTGGCGGAAAGGCGAGCGCAGCGGGATGGTCGTGCGCGAGAACAACGGACAGACCGCCCGCGTCGGCGGCCGCATGCCAGACGGCGCGAAGGTGGACTTCGCGTATCGTGCGGGCTACGACGGCACTGGCCACGTTTACGTCACTCACCTTATTGAGCGCGGCTGCTCGGCGTTGCTGATGCAGCGAGAGGAGTGTACCGCGTAAGGAAGCACGCGGCCTAGTCATCTGGTCAGTAGGCCGCGTGCTCATTCCATGGAGCTTCAACCAATAGCGTTAATTTCCGGGACTCATATACGATTCCACCTAGACTCGCAGGCCTTGAGAGTTAAGGCCAAAACGATCACGATGTTTGTTACGCCCGGCGCGCATGCGAGGATGCGTCCACATATCCTCGAGAAGTCATCTCTCATCCTTGCACCGCCTTGTCTGAACGCCCAATGGCCCTGATCGAGACCTCAATAGCGTCACCTTATACAGAACAATTTGGTATGCCATCGGTGATTATCTACTCGACCGAATACACATCCCTCTCGGCCAGCTCATCTCCCAAGCTGGCGATGCTCAAGCAAGGTGGTTACGCTTAGCAGGGCCATCAATGTCCTCCTCATCGTGGCGCCGTCTTGCGGCAGGGAACTTGGCTGCTTGCTTACCACAGCGGAGAATCACACATCGCACCGCAAGGGGGCATAGGTCAGCCGTCCCTGCGAACGCGACGTGCACCTACCATAGTGAGCGCATGTAATTTGATACTGGGATATCGTGATTGCAATGACATTACGGCGCGTGTACTCTGGCAACGGCAATTAGGAGGAAAGATGCCCACCGGACAGTTGATCACCCGATCCGACCTCGACCGTGAACTTAAGCGCTATGCAACGGAGACGAACTTGGCCAGGATGGAAGCCAAGATCATGCGGACAACCATTGCGATGTTTTTTGCTGGCGGGGCTGTGATTGCAACTATCGCTGTCGCAGTCGTCAGAATCGCGGTGGGATAACTATGCGAAAGAACAAGCGCAGACGTCCGCGTAGCAGAGGCGGCGGGGAGGATGGGCTCATTACCATCGGTGTCATCATCCTTGCCGGCTTGGTGCTTTACGGTCTTGTCTTGTGGGGCGAGATTCTGGGAATCGGAGGATAAATGACTGAGACCAATAAGCCGAAGGGCCGACCTCCGAAGCCGCTGGAGCAGATCCCGGACACATTCCAGAACATCGTCAAAGCCCAAGTCAAGCCGGTGAATCAAGAGGGTAGCGATGAACACTGAGAAGACAAAGAAGTACGTCTTTCGCGTGGAGGGCTCGGTGGAAGACATTGCTATTTTGGCTGACGCGATGGTGTATCTTGACGGGAACAAGAGCTATGAATTGAGGCGAAATGGCGAGGCGGTTGGCGAAATACCTCTCAAGACTATGCTCGGTTGGTGGATTGATGATGGCCTCTCAATTGAAGACATAATCAACAGAGCAGAAGAGAGAAGACAAGAGGGACTGTGAATCCTGCTGACATTGCTCGCCCAATCCCCGATACATCTAATGGAGGGACCGTCTTGAGTCCTCAGCCAAGCGCGTCACTTCCTTTTGGGTAGAATCGTAAATGATTCCCTAATTTCCAACGAGACAGACAATAGAATCGTGTGCCGTACGACTCAAGGGCAGTTAGGAACTCGCCATCGTTGTCGTAGCGTGCTTTTCGAGGATTGCCCTCAATTCCCCCGGGTTCGTGGAGATGTCGGCCGCCCAATGTCCAAACCCGCCATGCTGATTGACGGCGGCGGCCCATTGCTCCACAGCTCGCCGCTTGGACTCGCTCTGATCGTCAATCTGTCCCTTGGTCTCTAGGATTAGCATGGTCCCCGACTTTAGTCGGATGAGGAAGTCTGGCCGATACTTCCTCACAACGCCTCTGTGGACGTACAACACCTCAAAGCCCAAGTGATCATTCTTCACCCACGCATCTACATGAGGATTGCGATCAAGCTCGTAGGCTTCCGCGGCTTCCCATGTGCTGTCATAGGTGCACATGTTGATGTGGCTGCGCTCCGTGAAGTTACACGGCTTGCCCGTGTACCACGTCGCCATGTCCGTAGTCGACCCAATGGGACGGCTCTGGTCAAATATAAGTTCAAGCCGCTCTGTGTTTTCGATCTGGACAGCTTGCCAGATGTGCTGCACAACCTTGGTCATGTTCAGGGTCATAATGAGGCGACGTGCAATGTCCTCCTGGAACAGCAGCGGAGGGACAATTGCCAACCTACCGGAGGCGAGGAATTGTTCAACTAAAATCACCAACTGGGCGATAAGAGAATCACGTCCCCCAGCCCAAGACGTCTCCATCTGGTCAAATATGGCGCGCGCCGCTTCGAAGGCAATCTTCTGGGTTCGATATTCCTGAGCCAACGCCTCTAACTCAATGCTTGTAACCTTGGTCAAGTCGGGCTTGCCATCTACTACAGGTGCAAGTTCAGCCACCTGCGCAGTGTCGCTGGCATTTAGCTCCAGTCTCTCCATCTTGTTCCAGTCGACGGTGAGCCGTGACCGGTAAACGTTTTCGATTCGGACGACGTTGGGCCATTTGATTTCGAATGCCGACTTTTCCGCCACCGGCTCGATTGCTGTCTTGGGAGTAGGTGGCTTTGGAGCCACGCTCTCGTCTGATTCGTGCGGCAAGAAAGTGAACGGCACGCCAAATATGTTGACGTACTCAGGCTCGAACATCCCTGTCGCTTCGTTCACCTCGTAGGATGTGCGCCGCAGACCTCGACCCACAACCTGCTCGCACAATAGTTGGCTGGTGAATGCCCGCAGTCCCATGATGTGCGTGACCGTCTTGGCGTCCCAACCCTCTGAGAGCATGCCAACTGAGATGACATTCTGGATATGCCCGCCGGGCTGCCCGGGACGCCCAACGGTATCGACCATCTTTCTCAATTGCTCGGCCCTCTGATCTACAGTGAGCCTGGGGACAGGCACATCTTTATCAGCACTCCCTTCATCGTCCAACATGATGGTCGCTATAGGCTCTTCGGCCTCTTCAGCCCGTTTCAGGACACCAGAGTCGATGTGCAGGGTCCGTTCATCATCACAGAGCTCATCGATTAGGATTCTCTTGCGGTCAAAAGCGTGCTTGACGCGAGCGGCCGTTTCAGTGCGATTGGCCACCGTGATCATCACTGGCCGCGTCTTGTGTCCTGACCTCTCCCATTCTCTTGCGGTCTCTCTCCAGTCGTATCCGAGAAGGTTGTAGCCGTTGATCACTAAGTCGGGAAGGGGCTCTACCCGCTGCGCTTTCCGGTTGAGGTTGTCCCTCACCTCCGGGTCGTCGTAGATATGGTAGAGACGCGACCTGTAGGTCTTGGCGTCCGGCAACGCATCATCCCGTACGACTACCCGCGGAGTTTTCACCAATCCTGACTCAATGGCATCATTCAGCCCGAAGTCACTAACGATCCACTCGAACAGATCTTCCTTTGAGCTCCGCCTGCCTGAAGGAGTGAAAGGTGTCGCCGAAAAGTCATAGCAGGTCAAGATGCCGCGAGCTCTGTGAATCCGATCCAAGCCGCCTACCCACTTGGTCGCCTCGTCGATTTCTGACTTGAGAAAGTCTCTTGTCTTGGATTCGGCGGACACCCTCCATGCGTGGTGCGCCTCGTCATTGATGACTAGCAGGTTCCGCGCGGCTGACATGTCGTCGAGAACATCTCGGACATAAGCCTCATCACTCTTGGCGCCACGCTTGTCCACGCTGCGCTTCTTGCCAATCTGTTCCGCAGTTTCCCAGTTCAGCGCGTGCCAGTTTCGGATTATGACCTTGCCTTGGCGCAGTGTCTCCAGCTGCGAGGAAGAGACGATCCGGAACTGCTCAAAGTAGTTCTCAGGATGCGACGGTTCCAGCACCGCCAAGCGGTTCCTAACCGTCAGCCCTGGTGCGACCACTAGCACGTTCTTGGCGAATCGGGTGTCCTGCGGATTGGTGACCTTATTCAGGATGTGCCACGCGATGACCATCGCCATTACCACCGTCTTGCCGGTCCCTGTGGCCATCTTCGCGCAGAGACGCTCAAACTCGCCTCCGTCTTTCGGGATGTCTAGCCCAACCTTCTCGCGCTCCGGTCCTTCTGTCAGCCAGATGAGTGTTTCGGCGGCCTCTAGTTGGCAGAAGAAGAACCGACGGCTCTCGTAATCCTCGGGATCCGTCCAGAACTCGAGCAAGCGCCTCGTGATGGAAGTTGCCCCGGGGTAACCTGCTTCGCGCCATTCCTTCACCCGTGGCCGAATCTTGTTGACCAAGGGGATTTCGACGAATTCGCCCGGATCATCGAATGACTTGGAGTCCCCAGATGCGATCAGGTACCCTGCCGGGCGTCGGCCTTCTTCACGGGAGAACGTCCGACGCTCTCGATTGTAGCGCCAGTATTCTTGCGGTTCCTCGTATGGCCTGTTGATGATGAGGCGGTCAATCGTTGACTGTTCCATCTCGGCCCCTATTGGTCCGACTTCATGAGAATAGTGAAGCCTTCCTGCTCAAAATTATGGTCGCTCGTCAGAATCTCCCTGATACCCTCCGCATTCATGATATTCATGGCGATGCAGTCTTGAAGACTGTAGGTCTTGTCAGGGCGGCGCTCGTAAAGTTCCAATCCATTGGAGAATGACTCGCGCGATTGGGGGATTACCCGCATTGTGCCTGAATCCAAGATCCGTCTAATTGTTTCTGCAGCCAGCTTCCTCCCGGTTTCGCCAGTCTTGGAGAAAGACGCCAACACCTCGGTAAGCACCTCGTCGGTCGTGACCAATGACACATCACTTGGAAGGCGCTCACGCGCCGATACTGCAAGCTCATGCCACTGGTCATCGACATCCAGTCCGCCCACAAAATATGCGGTGTCTACGAAAACGGACGTCATCGCTTATCGGCACCGTAGAGGTAATGATCCATATTTTCCAGGAAATCGCTCGGGAACTGGTCCTTCACCTCTTGCGGAACCCGCTTCGCGACATCATCCAGTATTTGGTCCAGCGTCTCGCCTTCCTTTCCTGTAGACGAAGCACCGACCGAGTCGGCACCCAACCCAATCACCTTCAGGCTTTCAATGCCTCGGTCATCAACAATCTTGACGGCGATGCGGCGGTGTTCCCCGGCCTCGAATGGCAGGGATGTTCCACCCCGATACGCCTCGATCAACTCCTCATCGATTTCTGCCTTGAGGATTCTTGCAAGGTTGGTCCACCCGTCATTTGAGCCGGACATGGGGAAGAACACCTGCCGGGGGTACAGGCTGCGACCGTCGTAGTCTGGATCCAGCATCCACATCGCAATCTTGTCCTGTCGACCGGACTCTACATCCCCGGTCTTGGTGTTGTAATAATCAAATCCTTGCACGCTTACTCGATAGCTGCCTCCGTCGTTGCTACCGCCAAGCGACTCAATTTTGACGTCCGGCTGCCCGATAAGCCAGAAACTCTCGTTACTCGCTCGCTTGCGCTTGAGGTCTCCCGTGAGGAGGTCGGCATTCATCTGCGCTTTGAGGAGTGTCACGCCGGGCCAATTAGTTTCGTCAATGTCCTTGGCAGCCTCCGGGTCGAATTGAAAGGCGGCGAAGACGATAACCTTTGGCTGAGGCCTCAATGTCTCGGCTTCTTGAAGGGCTTGGTTAACCTGGCGCTGTTCTAAGGGTGCATGCTCGGGTCCAAACGAGACCACGATCCGTTGAGGAGCTTGCGCTGCGCCCTCTCTTATCCGATTTACCCCATCGTCGTTTAGCAGGCTTTCACCATCAGCGCTCAGCCATTGATAACTAGGCAAAGGTTCAAGCCGCGCGAAACGGATGAACTGTCCGGCCTTGCCTCGTATCCCAGTCTTCAAAAGTTCATCTCGCCACTCCGACTGACGCAGGGTCTCTCCAGAGCGTGCGACTGAGACATCCGCTGGCTGCCCTCCCACGTAGGCAGCATCGCCTATCGGTCTGACCGTCGGAGCCGGCACTGCCTCCACGCTGAACGGGCCAGTCACGCGCCTCTTGCTTCTATCCACGAGAGGCTGGTCATACAGCGTTTCCTGTGGGGCGTGGCGTGCAATTGCGGCATCAATCTGCGCCGGAGTCATGCCGTCCTTGATCTCAGGATTGTTCGCGATGGATTCTAGGGTGATGTGGGGTACCACATTGTATTTGAAGCCGCTACCTACCCCTTCTCCCGGATAAGCCAGTTCGTAGTAGTCGTAGGCAGCAGTCATCAGTCTTTGTTTCGCCAAGGAAATGGCAACGCGCGATGTATCGCAGGCAATCCAGCGCCGGCCCCACTGCTCAGCAACGTACGCGGTCGTTCCAGATCCACAAGTTGGGTCGAATACCAGATCACCAGGGTCAGTGGTCATCATTATGCAACGCCTAACTGCTTCATTCGCTGTTTGGACAACGTACCGTTTAGGGTCTGTGCGGCTCTGGATGCCGCCGATGTCGTCCCAAACGTTGTTGAGCGGAAATACTGGGAAATCATCTAAGAATCGGACATACCTAATTGAGTTTCCCTCAACGATTATCCGACCCGACAGAGCTAGTCGTTTCATGCCGTCAACTGTTGTCTTCCAGTGAAGCCCAGCAGGTGGTGACCAAACACGTCCATCAAAAGAGAACTCCTGCTCCGAATGAGCCGACGCGCCTTGCGACGTCAGATCAGCTGACGTCGCAAGGCGCGTCGGCTCGAAGCTCGACCCCTTAAGAGCAGTGATCTTCTCTACTGGTCGATATTTGGTTGCCCCTTGTTCTCCAGCCTGCTTTTGTGAATTCAACTGCCGATACTTGAGCTGGGGAAGGTCTTTCGCATACCACACGAGGTAATCGGTCACCGAGGACAAGTATCTTCCTGAGAACCCAGTTGTCTTAGAAAATGAGATGGTGCTTACAAGATTCTGCTTGCCAAACACCTCATCCATCAGTCCCCGGACATAGTGCAGGTTTTCCTCTCCGATCTGTACGAAGCATGACCCGCTCTCGGATAGCAACTCCCTCGCCAGCAACAATCGGTCTCGGAGATAGGACAGGTATGAGTGTATGCCCAATTCCCAAGTGTCACGGAAGGCCTTGATCGTCTCAGGCTCTTGGGTCAGGTCCTCGTCGCGGCTATCGCTCACGTTTCTCCTGTTGACGAAAGGCTGGAAGTTGGAGCCGTAGCGAATGCCGTAGGGCGGGTCGATGTAGACCATCTGCACCTTGCCCGCCATGCCTTCCTTTTGGACTAGGCTATTCATCACCAGCAGACTGTCGCCGGCAACGAGCCGGTTGGTCCAGTTTTGTTTGTGCTGATAGAACTCGATGGCGTTGCGGATCGGTGGATTCTCTTCGGGGAGCTCAAACAGGCTTCCCTGGGAGGCGACGCCATTGCCGTTACGCTTGCGGGTCGCATCAATGATTGTTCGGGGATCGATGCGCTCGTGGACGTGGAGAGAGACGGTTGGCACCTCGAACGACGTGTGCTCAGCCTTACCTGCCCACTGCAACTGCGGATCCAGATGCGGGTCAAACGCATAGGTAGTCTGCCCGTCATCTCGATCCGTTTCTGGCGTCACGAGGCCGACAGGTGGATTATTCGGCCTTTCCTTATCCCGGTGCTCGTAGGATTCGATGGGCCGCTTGGTTGGTTTCCCTCGCTTACGTGGCGGCATTTTGTGCTCCCGAACATAAGTTTACCATCGGCCGGCCTATGTGCTTGAGTTTAGACCTTAAGTCGCGGACAAGGCACCAAGCTGAGTCCCGGCAGAAATCAGCACAGCTGGTACCCGCCGGACAATCGATCGATTCATGGCCTGCAACCATGCGAAGTCCATCCTAGTGGTTCAATCCTCTTCTCGATTCAGCCGATCCTCGACAGGCCATTCTTGTGCCTTAAGGACCCCAATCCATACGAGTGCGTCTTCCGCCGATGCCACAGCCCGCTCTGCTTGATCAACTTGAATCTCCCTGCCTTCATGAATGACAGAGTTTCTTAGCGAGTGTAGGTCTGTTTTCCATCTGAGATGCTCGTCAGTACCAACGAAGTCTCTCCCCAGTGCCTTAGGTAGATGGTCGCTGACTAGGTTCATGAGGCCTGCATCCAACTTTTGGGCCACCTCTTCCCTTGAATGGGCCGGCACAATGTGCCCCTCTGTGTTCTTGGTCGTAAGAGAAGAGTAGTAACGACTGAGGGTCTGATCTATTCCCACTTCAAAGGCAGTCTCTGCTTCGATGACAGCAATGCGATAGTCTTCGAAGTGCAACGAGCGCCTTGCATTGAGCACCAATAGGTCCACAACTGGGAGGGAGCGCTCAAAGGCTAGATGCAACACGGCCTCATCATCCAGCTGCCGGTTGCGAGCCAAAGTGAGACCTGAACCGAAATCGAATTGGAGACTGTTTAGTTCTGAGATGCTCCCATCGTCGTTGTAGCGAAAGACACCGTGTGCAGTATTGGCTTGGCCTAGCTCATGAATGGGAATGTGCCCAATATGAGACTCCTTTGTAGCCAATCTATACACGTCGAGCAGTCGATTAATGGCCTTATGCGCCACCCTCCTGAGCTCTCCTAAGTCATCTCCCGTAGTCTCGTATGGGAAGCGCACCGAAATAGCTGTGTAGGCCACACGGCCGAGCCGGTCAAACTTCATCTCGAGGCCGGAGATGTTAGGGCGCCATCTCCGTTCAAAGGCGATCGCATAGTCCTTACCCTCCAGCCGAATGTGCAGCCACCCAGCTTTCCCCCACATCAGTGGGTACGGTATTTCTGCCTCGAACACTGTGAACGGCATTTGCTCTCCTACCCATTGGTGTTGCGGACCGTACTCGGGGAAGCGTCCAATTGCTACCGCTCCGGCAGACCTTATGCTTAGGTCCTCAGCTCGGTAGTGTAGAGATGAGTCCCGGAGTATTGCAGGCATTAGCGCCTTACGGTAGTGGACCCTCTAGTGCCCTCGATGTAATCTGTCCATCTCAGGTATAGCACCATATCTGAAATAGTAGTCTCCGACTTCGACTGCGTTGCCATCCTTGTCAGCTTGACGCTAGGCGCGACACATCGCCAATGTCGCTAGCGACACGCCCACCTTCAGCCCCAAGATATAGGCAGAAATAGCATCGGGGAGCCACAAGTCTGTTCTACGCAAGTGTTTCTGATCTAGGTCTACCGCACAGGTTGCCCCGGGTTTCATTACATGCGAAGGTCGGCAACTAAGAGGATGCCCTTGGCTTTCCTAAGATGATGAAGTGAGATCAGTGCCACCTCGAAGCAAGATTCGATCAAGCATGTCCCGTTGCTGGAAGCGCTGAAACGCGGGCACCCGACAGGCCCGGGGCAACACCCACCGCTTCAAAGCTATCGCCGAAATCTCATCTACACTGCGTAGATCAAAGTCCCAGTCTGTGTCCTCACCTGACAACACACGTTCTGTGTTTCGCGCTAGCGGCATTGCATATACTTCTCGCCGTATCCCATGCTTGAGGATACCGTTTGGGTTCAACCCTACTACTTTGAGCGCCTCGCGCATTACCCTAATCCGCCAATTAGGACCATTGCCGAATTGGTGGCCATCGGCGTAGCGATGCCCGTCCTCTTGCAGAACCTGTCTCAGTTCAAGGAACAAGTTGTCAGGAATCTGGAAGTGCCCATACCCAGTAGTTGATCCTAGCTTCAGCAACTCTAGAATCGGCCTGCTCTTGGGACTGAATGGTTCCTCGCGAAGTTTCAGCCGGTTGTAGATTGACGAATGCCCAAGGGCCGAGGTAATGGTCACTAGTCCAAGACGCGCGTTCTTGCGTTTGCCGCTGATTAGACCAGCTCGGTTGCCATACCGCTCATCGAACGCCTTAGATACTTCTAGTGCCCCTATCATGCTGGACACCAGTTTCCCTCCCAGCAACTCAGAGTAGGGGGGAACTGAACCGACAACGTAGGCGTCCATTACGTTGACGAGGCGTTCTCTACGGGCCTCCTGGTCCCAACCGATCCACTCGTCACGCACACGCAGGTTGAACACCGGGTCTCCAAGGGCAAAGAGGCCAATCAACTTGCTGTTATTTCGGTCCCTGACCAGAAATCGAAGCCGGCGTCCGTATCCCTGCGATACAGGTATTGACCAAAGGAGCGACGCAAACCGGAAGAGGGCTGCATCCCGTGTCCCGGAACGCACAGGTACAAGCTCTGGCTGGATGTTAGGCGGGTCGACCTCGATACCATCAGCAAAATCGTCCAAATACTGGTCGATTCTGTTGCCGAGGGCCTTCCGGATTCGGTTATGCGTTGCTTCGCGGTGGAATCTATGAATCTGCCGGATACTGTCTTTTGGCAGGCCACCGCTGGGAAGCTCTCCAATCAGGCCGAGCGCCTTCAGGTGGCCGACGATATTCTCACGCAGACGATTCCGATCGACGGTCTCGAGAGAGTGATCGGGTGTGTGTTGAGACAAACCATTCAGATTGACGCCATTCTCTGAAGTCAATGCATCAGAGTCTTGGCCAATGACCTCTGGGGCTCGCAGTTGTAGCACGCCCATCTCCTCTATTGGTCCTTGTCGGATCCGTAGAGATCATTGGCAACCCAAAACGGTCTACGAAGGAGGTCGAAGCTCGAATATATCTTGGGAGCGATTCCCGTGAGTTCACGGAGACGATCCAAGAAGCTCAGGGCAGGTCTTGCAGTCAATGGATGAGTAGGCTGCACCCCAATCAGTTCACCGTCCGGAGGCTGGTAGATGGCCCCGAAATGCTCAAGGTGCTCCGAATCCTCGATTGTAGTCCAACCTGAGTCTAAGTACGTTTCGACAGCCCGAGCCATGACTCTTTGGTCGTTAGTGTCCAGAACAGGCTGGCGGCCTTCCAGGAGGAACTCGAGAACGGATACCCCAAGCTCCCGATCCAACAGGTTATGGAGCCGCTGATTCCTATAGCTGTACAAGCAGTGGTAGCAAGCACCTTGGCAATAGCGATTGCTGCAACTGCGTCCCATCTCCAACGCCAATCGGGTGATGTCGCCTAACGAGTCTTGAATGGCTCTCGCGTAACCGGCTCCGCCTGGAACATTGTCGTAGATGAAGACCTCACCTTGAATTCTGCCAAAGCCGTCCCGCATCGGGCGGACGCCTACTTGTAACTCATCCGGGCTAACCTGCAGGTGCCGTACCGCCGCCTCAGCCATCAGTGTTCCGAAGGAATACCAGACTGCCTTCCCTGCCGGAGTAATCATGTTGGCTTCCAACTCTTCCGGCATGTCCACGGCTAGGAGAATAACCTCCGAACGAAACCTATGGCCGAGCACGACCCTTTGGAACTCCTTCACATGTGGACATGGACTTCCCGCCCTAGGGCCCTGCTGAGGGCCCCGGTGTGGGGGAACATCGGCTGGGTAAGTATGTGAACCTGGAGGATCGTCCACCATATGTCGTCCACAGGCGGGACACAAGACAAAGCCGGGTTTGGACCGGTCGGGGCCCATGTTACGCATGAATAGGTCGCCGACATGAACTGCCGAGTAGAGATTGGGTGCAAAAGAGCCGACGCTACTACCTCTAGTGAGGGCATTGGCGCCTACTAGCAACTGGGCGGAGGGAGTGAAACCTGCACGTTCGCGACCTCCGGACGTGTACTTTTCCCTGCCGCCATCGGGGCGGGCAGAATCGACAGTAAAGCCGGCCGGCCTGTGGTAGGGCACGGACAATATACTGTTGCTTCCACATTCGGGACACTGGGAGAGCGAGTCAGAGCCAACCTGCGTAATCTCCACTGCTCGGCAGCGCCTGCATTCGTTGAGTACTTCGGTTGGGCTGTAATCAGGGAGGCGAGATGAAGGGTCATAAACTCCTGCGCTTCGATAAATGTAAGTGTCCGGAAACCGTCCCTGAAGAATCTCAGCGCCCGGAGCAAATTCGGTCAAGGCGAGTGCAAGATCCCTGGAAATCCCCGAGTAGAAGTCCTGCGACTCATATCGGTCTTCCTGCTCTTCATCTAGTGGGATCGCCAGCTTGACTACGTCGACAGGAAAACCATACTCCGGTATCAGTCCAGCCAAGAGCAATTCTCGGAGCAAGTCTGACTTGTTGTCAGCCCCTCTTGCTACTTCATCGACTTCACTCGGAAGTGCCTGCAGCCACTCCTGGAGCCGATTCTCAAGCGAGGCGTCGACGACATCTTTGAGCCGGCTAATGAGCTTGTCTCGGCTGTGGCGAACGTGCTCAGCCAACTCTGCGTGGCCGTTCTGGTCGACAAATTGTTCGGCTGTACCCCAAGCTTCGAACAGCCCCCTTGAGGCGCTGTTCTTGAGCCAATCGAGAAAGAATGCGCCCAATGTGAGCGAGCGGATGTGTCTTCGGGCGATGACTTCGTTCTCAAGGTAAAGGGAGGGTACACGTGGAGGTTCAGAAACTATCTCGGACGGCCGATCGAAGTAATACTGGTCGTGACTCCTGTCCAACGCATATGTGATAACGGTTGCCACCGCGCTGCCCCTTCGGCCTGCGCGCCCTGCCCGTTGCTGATAATTTGCGACTGTAGGAGCCACATTGCGGAGGCCGACGCTCAAGAGACTGCCGATGTCGATTCCCATCTCCATCGTAGTCGTGACTGAGAGCACGTTGATGCGCTTGTCTTCCGGCTTTTCGGACGGGCGAAAGTTATCTTGGAACCACCGCTCGATATCTCTGGCTTCTTCCCGGTGAATAGCCGCAGTATGCTCTGCCGTTTGAAGAGCGAATGGATCCGGGTAACTTGTTCTGGCGCTGGCGAACTCGGTCGACCGTCGAAAGTAACTCTGGATTGACTCTGGGTCCACTTCGGTGACTTCCTGTCCGCACCGATAACAGACACCCAAGAGCGCCTCTCCCATAATGTACCTGCATGCGGTGCATCTATAGACGGTGTCCCCGATTGCTTGCAACTCGAACGCATTCAGGCGAATACCCTGCGGAGTTTCGTCACCTACCCTCCTTCCTGCAGCTGCCAGAATCCGAAACCCCTTCAATGCCTTCCATAGCTCCCAATGTAGCTGATCGAGCCATTTGCCAACTGTTTCGATTCGACCTTCAACAAAAAGTTTCCTAGCAACTGCGTGCATGTATCTCCCCAGCTTCCTTTGGGGTCGCAGATTGTAAGGGACAGTATTGCCTTCCATCCGTCTACCAGGCATGATCTGACGCTTCTCGTAGGACTGCATCCTCTCGTCGCGAGGCCAATCCCAAGGAGGGTGGGGATCGGGCCGGAGCAGAATGTTCTCAGTCGCCAAGATTCTAGCGACCGTGCGCAGGAGTGAACGTGTTTCATCCGATGTGAGTGGGAAGAATTGTCCAGTGTCTTCGGGGAGTTTTACAGACCAAACTGCTAGCCCTAGTGGTTCCAAACCAATATCCTCTTGGGCTAACTCTCGGCGGGCAAGTATGTCGAAAGCAACTCGAGCCTGCTCGTAGATTTCGTCGTCACTACCGGCAATCCTCTCAAATGCGTTCGCTAGATGTCCGAAGGTTGGGTTGATTCCACGCTGTATCTGAAGCTCGATGACGGCGTTGCGAAGCTCGTTGTACGAGATGGGAGAAGGATCGCTCCGGAAACCCTCCCCCAGGCAATCCGGACAGGGCGACTCTATTGGCTCGCTCTCACCGCCAATCCTGTACTGTGGCGGTTCAGGATGTTCGCCGGTACCATTACATGCCCTGCATGTATGGAGGACTCGGTAGACTAGTTGACGAAACACATCGTAACGATGGTCTCTCCTGAGATCTGCCGCCAGCATGGCGGCATCTTGGCGAGAATCTGAAAACACCAAGGCCTTGGGGCGAGCTCCCTCGCTTGATCCAGCGACATCAGGCTGCACGCGGAGAGAGTCCTCCATTACCACTGAAATCGCTCTGGGGCCTCTGGTTCGTAATGGCTCGATTACTTCCCGGTTGCCCTCCGGGCTTCGGTAATTCTGGCAGCGAGGGCATTGATTAGGATATGGGACGAAATCACCGCCAGAATCCGGTACACCGACAGGAGTGACCTCAAACGTCTCTCTAGAATGATGGGCACCCTGTTTGCACTTGCGCGTACTCCTAATTGAGCGGTGGGCGGCAGGCTCGTCAACGTGGGGACTTTCGACTCCGAATATTCGAAAGTCATTGAGATTCTTGACCTCGTCACTGTAGTCGTCACTCCACGGCCAAAGGCTTCCCGTGTCGTCGTCGGGGATGCCTCCGGCAAAGAGAAGCCCGCATTTGCGACAGGAGAACAACTCAAGCACTCTCGCGCCACAGGCATCCGAGCACCACGGTCGGGGATCGGTATAGACCCTGCCAACTGGCCGGGAGCCTCGGAATGCCCCCGCAACCTCCGGACAGTCCGGGTTCAAACAAGCCCAGAACCCGGGGACGCCTCTGAAAAAGGCATGAACACGCATCGACAATATCGGTGGCGTATCAGCGAGGGCGACCTCGCGAGCGAAGCTTCCCGCAGCCAGAAGACCCGCCAGAGCTCGTTCACGGAGCTCTGGATCGTCTGACACTGGCCAGCACTCTGATGCGAGATGTCTAATCTCAGTGGCATTCCTAGCCGTTCTGGCCCGAACCCACCTCAGGTCCTCACTGTTAGAAAGGAGTTCATGAAGCGCCACCTGGGGATCAAGGTCTCCTTCTGGCATGTCGAGCGCCAACGCTTCTGATAATTCCCTAATGCCGATCCAAGGGTCGCTCGTGGAAAAGCTGCTGTGGAATCTCGCGAACGCCTCCATCGTCTCGGGACTTGCATCCCGCCCCTTTGGTAGAACGTCGGTGATTCCGGCGTGGATCAACGAAAAGGTGTTCTGCGGTTCACCAAACAAGTCTGAGACGAACTGCAGTAGTTCAGCGGAAGCTCCCGCCTGGTCGGGAATAGAAGCGCTGGTGGCAATGGCTCGTAGTTTATTGTTGCCAGGGCGAATCCCTAGTCTCTCCTTCAATCGACGCACCAAGTGTGCTACCTCGGTTCCTTTGGCACCTGTGTACGTGTGAGCCTCGTCCAATACTAGCGTCACGGCTCTATCTTCTCCGCCTTCAAGCCATGAGCGTGTGCTCTCGAATATTGGATTCTCGATGCCCCGAATCAACATGTACTCAAGCATTGAATAGTTGGTGACTAGAATGTCTGGG
Source organism: uncultured Dehalococcoidia bacterium (assembly GCA_964653005.1). Classification (GTDB taxonomy): domain Bacteria; phylum Chloroflexota; class Dehalococcoidia; order UBA6926; family UBA6926; genus VXMO01. Next base: position 15,470 of record CAZZAN010000001.1, read on the forward strand.
GCAGCACCCTGCATGTCCCACCGGCACAACATTTCGGGGCCTCCTACCGCAGGCCAGTTGCCGGTATTTCGAAGATCATGGGGAAGACTCTCCCATTCTTCTGCGAGTTGCTGTATGTATTCTTCAAATTGCTGACGTTTTACATTTTCTGTCGGCGTTCTGGTTGGCGGTGTAAGGCTTGTGTACATGCCGAAGTGGATTAGGTTGCCACTGAGGTGGTCTCGCTGCCAATCTGGTGATCCGTTTAGCGACAAGATACGCCTCAATCGAGACATCTGGTCGTTCACCAGTGCGTTCATCGGATACAAGATAATTGCGCGCAGAGCACCGGGTCTGGTCTCATGGCGACGCGAGTGACGCCACGCATCTGCTTCGACATCGAAATAGCCTTCGGACTGCTCCTCTGTTGGAGCCGTCCAATCGGACGCCTCCTTGAGAATTCTTGCGAGAATCGGTAGTACGAATGCCTCCGTCTTTCCGGAGCCTGTTCCTGTTGCGACCAACAGATTCGGGGCATCGCTACCGCCTGCCAGTAGCGCCTGCTCCTGATGCGTATACAGCGGGAACCTATCTAGCGGCAGGCCATGCTCAACAAGCTGTGACAGACCTGCGGGAACGATTTCGGGGTGTTCGTTCTCTAGGGCACGCAGCAATCTCCCTTGTGCAAACGCTGGCGTCGCTTCAATGAAAGGATCCTGTGCGATGACACCACGTTCACGCAGTAGTGCAGCCCTCTCCGCAAATACGAGAGGATGAGATATCCGGTATTGGGACTCAATGTAGCTTGCGATCGATTCCTTGAGATGGGCGGCCGCTTGACTTGGAGTGAACTGCATGCTCGTATCCTAGGTGGCGATGGCCTGAGGCTAGTCTTTCGATACTACCATTCCCCTCCGCGCTAGTTCCCAGCAACATACCCACTGTAGCCATGGAAGGTCTCGCCCTCGTTTGTCGAATATCGAGCCTCAGTTCCCCTCGCAAAAGAGGTCGTCGAATTGCTGCCTTGTCCTGCATTCTCTGACCTCAGCCCTCATCTGCCCGAAGTATGTTGAAGTTCGCCTGCGAAGACTTGAATTTGCTCTCCCAAGGTGGTCGTCGACATGTCTCGATTGGCCTGATGGATCCCTGATTGGTCTCAAAGCTGCCGTCATCGAATGAGTGAATAGGTGCAAGAGCATCGCCTTCGGGTCCTGCGGCCCCTGATACCCATTGAATGCGTCGATTGCAAGTGATTCCATGTGATAACCAGAGATCTTCCGGCTAGGGCGACTGATGAAGCAGTCAGCTATCGCCTTGGCCAGTTTGATGGCAAGAATCACTCTGCCGTTGTTCGCCTGATTCACTTGGGCGAGCTTAGTAGCAAAGCTATCCGGTCGTACAACATTGCTCCAACGAGTGCTCCCTGGTTCCGCGATACGAATTCCGCCACTGGAAGTTCGCAGCGCAGGCAAAAGCTGGATTTCGGTGCCGTCTGCGTATTCAACTGTCACCGCCATTCTGCCGGCAGCCACAGTGTTCTGCGGGAGCCGCCGTTGGACAATTTCTTGCACGTAGGTGATAGCCTCTGCTGGCGGACGGGTGGCCAGCGCAGTGTTTTCCACGGTGACTAAAGCATCAACGTCGCTAAGGCCGTTCACGAAAGTACCTCTGCGAACGGAACCACCGAACACTGTCTGGACAGTAGCGTGCCCTTGGTCTCTCAGATATCCGCACAAGCTCTCTAGTCGGCTAGTTAACGTTGCAGTGTTCCTGCGGTTATACCCAACAAGTAGTCTTTCGCAGAATCTGTTGAAGTTATCGGTGGTCATGGGGATTGCCTCCAACTCAAGCGGCCTGCGATCAAGACTACCCGCGTGCGAGCACGCAGTCACGGCCTAAATGATAAGTAACACGCCTAGATTGCCACCTCCAGCCGGAACGTTCGCAGTATCATCCCGTTAGGCCCATACTCTAGGCCCACGCTCTAGGCCCATCCCCGACCCACCTCCGACCCACCCCCGACCCACCATCAAGGTGACACGTTTTAGCTTGGCTTACGGTGGTTGGCGGCTTGAGATAGGCGATATGGAGGTTTAGATATGAAACGGCTCGGCGGTCTTTTTCTTGGGTCTATTCTGGTTGTGGCTCTGTTCCTCGCTGCTTGCGCAGAGGAAGAGCCAACAGCCACGCCCGCACCGACTGCTACCCTAACAGCGACCACGCTGCCAGCAGCCACGGCGGCTCCGGCTGTTGCGACACCAACTCTGGAATCCACGCACGCATCTCCAATCGCTGAGGAATCCTCCAAAGATCCAGCGGACTATTCTGACGAGGAATTGCTTGAGATTGCCCAGGCTCTCACTGACCAATTCTTTGCGGCAGTTCTGACCGAGCCGGAACCGGACTTGGAGCGCGCGAAGTCAATCTATTCATTGCACTGCCAGCCAGAGAGCGATGAGATTTTTGCGGCTCAAATCGAAGCTCTGTTGGGACTGATGGGAGATGACTTTAGTACAGAAGTTATTACGGTGGAACGTGAGAGTGACACAGCTTTCCTAGTTTTCACATTGTCAGTTATTGGGGGGACGATTATCCGGAGTGAGCCCAGCCTGACGATCTTTGAAAACGGTCGCTGGGTGGACAACGACTGCGCAGCGGGACGGGCCGCCTTCGGTTACCTTGACGAACCTGAAGATGAATCCGAGCCGTCAATCGAGATTGCGTTCGAAGAAGGCGACCTCCCGATCGTGCCTGAGGTTCTCTTGCCAACGCTCAGCAATGACCCCGCGATGCACACAGACGAAGAAATCGCCGCCAGTGCGGAGGCCATAATAAACGCATTCTGGCGCGGCATGTTTGCAGTTCCGAACCCTGATCTGGAGGCAATGGCAGAAACTATTGCAATAGAATGTCGCGATTACGTGATGGGGATGATTACGTCGGACCTGGACAACCTGCGGTGGGCGTACGCATATCAGGGTGAAACGGCCTGGAATGAGGTCACTGGAGTGCAGAGGGTCGATGATACAAGCGCGTTGGTGGAAGCACTATTCTCCCTCGATGATGTCCCGCTCATAGAGATGGTTCCCTCTCTCCACGTCTTCGAGGACGGGCAATGGCGGCAAGGGGAATGCTAGATTCCAAACCATTACCCTCTTTCCCCTTCTCGCCCCAATCCATCTCCACTCCAATCGGTGTGATAAAGGCACAGATATAGGCTGCATTGCCTCCACCCTCCCCATCCCCACGCGGCGCGGCTCTCGGATGGTATACTTTCAGCGGCATGACGCGGCCCGTATGAGGGGCCGTTCGGCGTCCCCAGGTGGGGTGGACGCGGAAGAGTCCTGAGGGGGGTACAGGCATGTCAGAACGGGTCGTTGACGTTCGGCCGATGCCGAAACGCGAACTCACGGAAATACAGAAGCGGCAGGCATCCCTGCTGTGGTTCTCAGAAGTCGATTCCGGCGATCTGCCGCTTGCCGGCGGCAAGGGAGCCAATCTCGGCGAAATGACGCGCAGGGGCGCGCCCGTTCCGCCCGGGTTCGTGGTCAGCGTCGTCTCCTATCAGAAATTCCTCACGGATAACGGCCTCGACGCCAGGCTGAGCGAGATTCTCGGCGGCGTCGATGTCTATCACTCCTCCAATCTTGTTGAAGTTGCCACGCAGGCTCAGCAGGCGATTCTCTCCGCGCCAATGCCCACCGATCTCGCCGCTGAGATCACGGAGGCCTACAAGGAACTCGGCGAGGGGCCGGTTGCCGTCCGTTCATCCGCAACGGCGGAGGATCTGCCGGACGCCTCATTTGCGGGGCAGCAGCGCACTTATCTGAACGTAGAGGGCATCGAACAGGTTCTGGAGACCGTCAAGGGCTGCTGGGCGAGCCTGTTTGAGGCGCGCGCCATCTTCTATCGCGCGGAGCAGAACTTCAACCAGCTTGGCGTCGGCATCGCCGTGCCCGTGCAGCGCATGGTGCAGTCCGAGATTTCGGGTGTCATGTTCACTGCGGAGCCGAACCGCAGCGACCGCTCGAAGATTCTTATTGAGGCCGTTTACGGCCTCGGCGAGTCTGTTGTATCCGGCGCAGTGACGCCGGATTCTTATTTAATCCAGAAGGATGGCATGGAGATCCTCGAAAAGCGGCTGGTTCCGCAGAGCAGGATGCTCACGCGCAATCCGGACGCCGCCGGCGCGGACGACCTTAACCATGAGGTGGATGTCCCCGTCGAGACATCACGCGCATACAAGCTCACGGATAGTCAGATTGCAGAGGTTGCGCAGTTCGGACTGAACCTTGAGGAGGCATACAGCCACCCGCAGGACATTGAGTGGGCTATGGAGGGCAACGCCTTCTACATCACGCAGACGCGCCCCATAACCACTCTCGGGAGCGTCGGCGAAACCGAAGGGCTGGAGGTGGACGAATCAGCCTATCCCCTGCTCTTGCAGGGCACGCCCGCCAGCCCCGGCAGCGCCACCGGAACGGTTGTCGTCTTGCCGAAGATTGACGAGACATCCCTTGATCAGCTTGAGCGGGTCAAGGACGGAGACGTCCTCGTTACGGAGATGACCACGCCCGACTATGTCCCCGCCATGAAGCGGGCCACCGCCATCATCACCGATCACGGCGGCCGCACCGCCCACGCTGCCATCATCTCTCGGGAGCTGAGCATCCCGTGCGCCGTTGGAACAGGCGCGGCGACGACCACCTTGACGGACGGCCAGATCGTCACCGTCGACGGATCCACCGGCCGTGTCTATGAGGGCGCGGTGCCGGGCGCAGGCCAGGAAATCAGCGAAGACGACGCCGCGGAGAATCTGCGAACGAAGACGAACGTCTACGTCAACCTCGCGGAGCCGGATCTGGCTGACGTCATTGCCGCCCGAAACGTGGACGGCGTCGGCCTCCTCCGTGCCGAGTTCATCGTCGCCCGCATCGGTGAACACCCCCGTCTGATGATTGAAGAGGGGCGTGGCGAGGAATACACGCAAAAGGTCGTTGACGGCCTCATGAAGTTCGCCGCCGCCTTTGATCCCCGCCCCGTCATTTACCGCACAACCGACTTCAAGACGAATGAGTACCGGAATCTGCGGGGCGGCGACCGTTACGAGCCGGAAGAAGAGAACCCGATGATCGGGTACCGGGGCGCGGGTCGCTATGTCAAGGAGCCCGATATCTTCGCCCTTGAGATCGAAGCCGTGCGCCGGGTGCGGGCCAAACATCCCAATCTGCACGTCATGATTCCCTTCGTCCGCACGGTGGATGAACTTGTCCATACCAAGTCGCTGTTGGAGCAGTACGGCCTGCGGCGCGGCGACAACGGCTTCAAGCTGTGGATGATGGCAGAGGTTCCCTCAAACGTGATCCTTCTCGAAGAGTTCATCAAGGTCGGCATCGACGGCGTGTCCATCGGTTCCAACGACCTGACACAGCTCGTTCTCGGAGTGGACAGAGACAGCGCCATCCTCGCCGACGATTTCGACGAACGGAACGAGGCGGTCATGCGCGCGCTGGAAACCATCGTCACAACGGCTGCGCGGCTGGGCATCACCTGCGGCATCTGCGGACAGGCGCCAAGCTTCTTCCCCGATTTGACGGCCAAGCTGGTTGAGTGGGGCATCACATCCGTAAGCGTCTCGCCGGACGTCATCAACCATACGCGCCGCATCGTCCATGATGTGGAAACGGCGCAGGCTGCAGACGCGGCAAAGAACTAGCTGTTCAACCTTGCCTTCTAACCCCAAGCCCCCAACGTGCGTTACACTAGATATTCATAATTCTCCGATCCTACGGGGGCGCGGGCGATGATTGAGGCACGTGGCCTAACAAAGTTCTACGGCGACTTTCCGGCAATTGAGGACGTTTCCTTTGCCGCCGAGCCGGGCGAGGTAATCGGTTTCCTCGGCCCGAACGGCGCTGGGAAGACGACCACGATGCGTATTATCACGGGATTCACGCCGCCCACCGCCGGCACGGCCGTTGTGGCGGGCCATGATGTGCAAGAGGAACCGCTGGACGCGCGCGCATCCATCGGCTACCTCCCTGAAACCGTGCCGCTCTACACGGACATGACCGTGCGGGAGTACCTGCACTACATGGGAGAGCTGCGCGGCATGAACAAGTCCCGCATCCGCGCTCGCGTGGAGGACGTGTTCGGGCTTTGCCGCCTTGAGGAATACACGGACTCCCTCGTCAGCAAACTCTCCAAGGGCTATCGCCAGCGCGTCGGCATCGCGCAGGCCATCCTGCATGAGCCGCCCGTGCTCGTGCTTGACGAGCCGACTATCGGCATCGACCCGCGGCAAGTCGTCGAGACACGTCAGATCATCCGCGGCCTTGGCGGCGACCACACCGTCATCCTCTCCACCCACATCCTGCCGGAGGTCAGCATGGTCTGTGACCGCGTGCTGATCATTCACGAAGGACGGATCGTGGTCATGGACACGGCGGAGCGGCTGTCCGCTCGACTCGGGGGAGTCTCCCGCGTCGTGATGGACGTGCGTGGCCCGCGTGAGCAGATTCAGCAGGCTCTCTCTAGGGTGGACGGGGTCACGGAAGTAACGCTTTCAGACGCTGGCGGGCGGCAACAGTTCGTCGTGGAGTGCGCGCCCAGCCGGGATATACGCATTGAGCTTGCCCGCGCTGTGGCGGATCAAGGGTGGGGCCTTGTAGAACTCCGCGCGATGGGCCTTTCCCTTGAGGAGATTTTCCTGCGGCTGACTACCGAGGACGAGGAGACGGCCGCGTGAACGTGCGAACAATCCGCACCATCTGGTTGCGTGAACTGCGCTCCTATGTGAACTCGCCCAATGCCTGGGTGATTGCCGCCATCTTCCTTGGCCTCACCGGCCTCTCGTTTGCGCTGAGCGTCACAGGGCGCTATCCGGAGGCGACGATCCGCGGGTTCCTCTTCGGCCCCATCGGCCCCATTGGCGCATTCTTCCTGACGATCCTCATCGCGCCCGCGCTCACCATGCGGCTGCTGGCAGAGGAGCAGAAGCTGGGCACGATGGAACTTCTGTTGACCGCCCCCGTCAGGGATATCGAGATCGTATTCGGGAAGTATCTCGCGGCGCTGACAATCCTCACGGGTATGTACTCCCTCACTCTCTACTTCCCGTTGCTGCTTTTCTTCTTTGGCAGCCCGGACGTCATTCCTCTCATCACGGGGTACTTTGTCCTGTTCCTCGTGGGCGCCGTGGCTATCGCCGTGGGGATGTTGGGCTCTGCGCTCACGGCTAATCAGATCGTCGCCGCAATCTTTTCACTCGCAATCCTGCTCGTCCTCTGGTTATTCAATGCGACCGCGGCTCTGGGCGATCCCGACCACGCATGGACGGACGTCGTGACGTTCCTTGCGATGAACGAGCACGTACGGGACATGTCCTTCGGCGTGTTCGACACGAGGGATATCATCTACTTCCTCTCTCTGGTTGTGTTCTTCCTCTTCCTGACTGTGCGGGCCGTTGAGACCCGCCGCTGGCGGTAACCCGTCAATGCGTGAGCGCTTATCCCTCCGCGGGGAGCGAGTATCCGAGGACATCGGCATTGCGCTGCTGGTCGTCGGCGCGGTTGCCGTCATCAGTGGTGCGCTCCTGTACGCCATCGTTGCGGAGCTCAGAGCGTGGGCGCTGGTCCTTGTGGCCATCGGCGCGATTTCGCTGATCGTCGGAGCGTTTCTCAGCCGCGAGCAGGTCGTCCGCATCATGTCGACACGACAGGGGCGGTACGGCGTCAATACGCTCGTGATGATCGTTGCCTTCACCGTGATCCTGGCGCTGGTCAACATCGTCAGCGCCGCCGCGAACGCCCGCGTCGATCTGACCGCCAACCGCGGTTTCACGCTCGCGACACAGACCCAGGAAGTGCTCAAGAGCCTTGACCAGCCGGTGGAGGCTTTCGGTTTCTTCACCCCCGGCGACGAGGCCGCAGCGACAACGGAGCAGCTGCTCCGTGAATACGACCTGCTTAGCGATAACTTCACGTATGAGATCGTCGATCCGGAAACAGACCCTGCCAAGGCCAGCAGGTTCAATATTGATCAGAACGGCGTGGTCGTCTTTGCCTCGCGTGACCGCGTGGCACAAACACGGCAGATTTCGGAGCAGGAATTCACGTCAAATCTCCTGCTCGCAACGGGCACGCAGCTCCGAACCGTCTGCTTCCTGACCGGCCACGGCGAGCACAGCATCCTGAGCACGACCGACATTGGCATGAGCCGCGCCAAAGAAGCGATGGAACGCGAACTCTATGTGGTGCGGGACTTTGGTTTTGCCTCCGCCGGACAGGTGCCGGATGAGTGCTCCGTGGTCATCGTCGCAGGCCCTGATCGCGATCTCGTCGTGGAGGAAGGCCGAGTCGACCGGGACCTGCTGGGGAACTACCTCGCGCGCGGCGGCAATGTCCTCTTCTTGCTCTCTGAAGATACGCCGGATTCCTGGCTGGAGTTGCTCTTCCTTGCAGGCATCGCCGCGGGCGGCGGCACAATCGTTGACCCGGCCAGCTACGCGCAGCCTGACATCACAACGCCGACGATCCGCTCGGATGCCTATCTGCCCGATCACCCGATAACCGCCCCAATGATTGACCGGTCCCTTGTGACATTCTTCCCCTTGGTGACTCGTGTTGCTCCGCTGCCTCCGGAAGCCATGGAGGGCTCCCCGTTGACCGTCTACCCCCTGGCATTTACGACGGACCGCAGTTGGCTTGAACGTGACGAGAGCAGCCTAGTGCAGCCGCGATTCGACGCGGATCAGGACACCCGCGGCCCCCTGTCGATTGCCTCGGCCGTCGAATTCCCGTCCGACCCCCGTTTCCCGGAGGATACGGCAGGACGCATCGTTGCCATCGGAAACTCGGCGTTCGCAACAAACCAGTTCATCAACTCCGTCGGAAACCTGGACTTGATGATGAACTCCGTCAACTGGCTCACGGAACAAGAGGGGCTTATTGGCGTACGGGCGCGGCTGAACGTGCCGCGTATTCTCACGCTCACACAGCGGCAGGCGAACTGGATTCTTTACTCATCCGTCGGCGTCTTTCCGGCTTTCATGATCCTGGTCGCGGGGTGGACGTGGTGGCGGCGGCGCTGAGTCACGCCCTCAAATACAGTGCCGCCGGGGAACGGTGTGTTCCATGAATTTTCGAATCACACTCGTTCTTGTGGTAATCGCAGTCCTCATGGGCGGCTATCTGTGGTTCGGACCGCCCTTGACCGAGCCGGAAGAAAACGATAGTCCAACTTCGCAGGAATGGTTCTATCTGGTTGATGACCTGGTAATCAATCGTCTGGATGTAACGTATTTCGGCGCGGCCGCCACGTTCATCCGGGACAGCGAGCGCGTTTGGCACTACGGGGATCTGGAAGGCCCGCCGGTCAGTGAAGAGTTTGCAGGCACGCCGTTCCTCGCCGGTGGCGCCCGCTCCCCTCGCCTCATCCTGGAGAATCCTGACCGGGAAGCGCTTGAGTTGTACGGACTCGATGCGCCGCAGATCACCTTGCGCTTCCACATGGAGGACGGGCAGGCATACACCGTTTATGTCGGTGATCTGACACCGGATCGCATTACAAACTACGCGCGTATTGACGGCATTGATCGTGTGTATCTCCTGGATCGCGCATGGGGTGAGCACTTCGCGCGCCTCATCACGGAGACATCCGTCTTTGTCAGCACACCAACACCGACGCCCGATGAGGACGCCACACCGACTCCATGAAATGGATAGAGTTCAGCGTCGTCGTCACCGGTGAGACGGCGGAAGCCGTCACCGATCTCTTCAGCCAATTCAGCCACGCGGGCGGCGTGGCAGTACAGGAAATGACCGAACCGGAAGAGATTCGCATCGGCCCGCAGTCTCTTACGCAGAGTCGCCGCGTTCGCGTGGCAGCCTACGCCCCGCTTCCGCAGGATGGCGAGGATGGCGCGATCGTGGCAGCGCGGCAAGGGCTGCGGGATGGCCTGTCTTACCTGGACATGATCACGCCCGTCGGCGAGCTGCATGAACGGACAATAGCCGATGAGGACTGGGAGTCCGCGTGGCGTGAGCACTTTCACCCGCACCGTGTCGGCCATCGATCCGTTGTCGTTCCAACGTGGCGCGGCTATGACCCTGAGCCGGATGACATCGTCATTCGTCTCGATCCGGGCATGGCATTCGGCACCGGCCTGCATCCCACCACGCAGCTCTGCGCCCGGGAGCTTGAAAAGCGAGTACAGCCGGGAGAAACGGTGTTGGATGTCGGCTGCGGTTCCGGTATCTTGTCCATCATCGCCGCCAAGCTTGGCGCAAGCCATGTCCGGGGCATCGATATTGATCCCGTTGCCGTCACAGCGGCGCAGGAGAACGTCGAGCACAATACCCTCTCAGATGTTATCGATATCCGTGAAGGAACCCTGCCCCGTACCGGACAGGACCCGTTCAACGCTGCTCAACAGGACTGGCCGGAGACAGTCCGGGAGAATGGCGGCTGGGACATTGTCGCCGCCAACCTGACTGCCGAAGTCCTGGAAGAGTTGGCTGCGCCTCTTGCCGCCGCGACACGTCCGGGCGGGATGCTCATCGGCTCCGGCATCATCACTGAGAAGTTTGATATGGCGGCATACGCGCTGATGGAGGCCGGCCTGAGATTCATCGATGCTGTATCAGACGAAAGCGGAGACTGGCGCGCAATCATCCTCATGCGCCCCGCTGGGACGGAGACCGGGTAGTTATGACATCCATCCGAGCGGTTCTGCTGGACCTGGATGATACTCTCTGTGATTCAGAGGGCCTGACACCCATCCGCCTGAAAGCAGTCCATGAGGCGATGGCGGATGCCGTCGAACCAACACTGCTCTCGGAGGTCATGCGCGAGGCGTTGAATTGGGACTCCGTTGGCGTCCCGGGTCGATTCCTGAATCGGATGTCGCGCATGGCGGAACGGCTTGGCCTGGACGACGAGGCAACACAATTCATGCGGAGTGTCTACAACAAGGTGTTGATGGAGAATCTGACCCTCTACGATGGCGCAGAGGAAACACTCTCATGGCTCGGAGCGCGGTTCAAGCTCGGGCTGATCACAAACGGGCCAACGGATCTGCAGCGCGGCAAGATCGACGTGCTGGGGCTGGAAGATCGTTTTGGCTGCATCGCCATTGGCGGAGAGGTGGGCGCGCACAAACCGGACCCAAAGATATTTCAGCACTGCCTGGATGGGCTGGATGTTGAGGCAGCCGAGTGCATTTACATCGGCGACCGCACGGAGGCGGACGTTGTCGGTGCGCGAAACATGGGCATTATCGCCATCCGTATCAGAAAGTCCTACCCCTTCCCGATGGACGATGAACCCGCGCCGGATCACTTCCTGGACAGCGTGAATGAGCTGCCTGCCCTCATGATCAGGGAAGGGTGGGCCGCGCCGGACAACGGTTAGGAGTCCCCAATCCCTTGTAGAAGGGAGTACAGTGGGGGCAAGGCCGCAGCGCACACTCTCCGGGAGCCGGTTAGAGGCTGCGCCTACGTGACACAGGGGTAAGGGGAAGCACAATGAGCACACCCCGGGATAACCAGGACAGTGAGGCGGAACATCAGGGTGATGGGCTCCGCGATGAGATCGAGGAGATCCTGCGTGAGCAGGGCGAGAAGCCCGTTATGCCGCGCCCTCCGAGAGCGCGCGACGGCGGTCCGATCAACAGCATGGCCGGAATGTTCCGCAGCTTTGGCAACAGGGGCAGTGACGGCGCGAGTCCCGCGGCAGCAACATTCATGAGGGCCGCCATGCTGCTGTTCCTGATGCGTCTGGCCGTCGGGTTGGCCTTCGCCTTCATTGCCGTGCGCATCCTCGGGCCTCGAGCCATCCTGCTTTTCATCGTCATTGCGTTGGCCGTCGGCGCACTCATCATCGTTCGCTACATGATTGAGCGCAGGCGTTACGGTCGATAACGAACCCTGTTTGATGGCACAATGAAGGCAGCCTGACGTCAGCGGCGCAGCGCGCCGCGTAGTGGAGGATGCCAATGCCGCGTGGACAAGAGCCGGGCACACTTCTTTGGGCAATCGGTTGGGATGTCCTGCTGGGAGATATTCCTGAAGAGGCTGATCCCGTCGGCATCGCCACGCGAGCCGCGGACGCGCTGGAAGCGCGCGCGCCCCAGAACTCATACGTTGCCCGCATGGTCTACGCCATGGGAGCGGCATTCGCCCTGCCCTACGCCGCCTGGCTTGGTTCCAAGTGGATCCTCGGCGCGGCTGGCCTTATCCACCGCGCTGTCTACCGTGAGGCCGCTACGACACTGCTCAAGGGCGCAATCTCCATCCGGGGCGGCCTGAACGCCCTGCGCGACCTTGAGAACGAACCGGAGACCGGGCAAGAGGCCGTTTCAGACGACGTCGAGCGGCTGATGCGCGAAGCGGGCATGGGTGAGTCTGTGACGGGAACCGCGCAAGAGGTCTCGCCGGAGCAGCTGCAGCAGAAGCGTTCCCACGCTCTGCGCAAGCTGGGCAACGATTTTCGCGATGGTGTCGTCGGGCCCCTCATGTACTTTGCGATTTTCGGTATCCCGGGCGCGGTGGCCTATCGAGCGGTCAAGACACTCGCCGCGCGATGGCGCAAGCACGGCAACGACCCTTTGGCGCTCGCGGCCAAGCGAATCGACACTGTGGCAACCATCGCGCCGTCCGTAGCAGCGGGATTGTTTATCTCCGCCGGAGCGCAGCTAACATCACAGCGCGGACAGGATGCGTGGGAAACAAGCCGCTCAGAGGCCGGCGCGCGCGGCAACGTGCTGGAGGGCGGCTGGACGGAAGCCGCGATGGCCGGCGCGTTGGGCGTCACGTTGAACGCGGAACCGGACATCACGGACTGGGAGTTTGCCACGAACCCCGAAGGGCGCAATATCGAGAGCGAGGACATCGAGCAAGCACGCCAGCTCTTCTGGATTGCCACCGCATGGGCCGTCGCCGCAACACTGGCGGCACTCATCCTCCGCAGCTCCATCTCCCGCAAGCGGTAAGTCTAGGGCGTCTGCCCCTACCGCAGCACGCCCTTCTCCTCCAACTCAGCACGCCGCTCTGACGGCAGCGCCAGGACCTCGTTGAAGACGTAATCGTTTTGCTGACCCTTTGTCGGGCAGGCTTGGCCCGCATTCCCGGGCGTATCTGACAGGCCCACGTCGATCCCCTGGTGCTCCATCAAGCCCGCATCCGCATGTTCAGCCGGTACGATGGCCGCCGGACGGCCCCGCAAATGCGGATCGACGTACAGCGTCTCGCCGTTCGCAACATATGTGGACGGAACACCGGCCTGCTGAAGGATGCGCATCGCGACGCGCGGCGTGTATTGCTTCGTCCACTCGCTGATATTCGCGTCCAAATCGTCCTTGTTGGCGATGCGGGCCTGCATCGTGGCAAATCGCTCATCGTTGGCCCACCCCGGGCTGCCCATCGCGGCCACAAGCGCTTGCCATTGCTCCTCGGTGCGGACCTCGATCGCGCACCACTCATCGAACCCGATGCACGGATACACGTCATGCGGCGCGTAGAATTCGCTGCGATTGCCCGCGGGCGGCGGGTTGTGGCCGTTGATCATGTAGTCCATGTAGGCAACGGTGAGCAGGTGCCCCCCGCCCTCCACCTGCGCCAGTTCGATGTACTGACCCTCGCCCGTGCGGTCGCGGTACTCCAGCGCGGCGGCCACGGACAGCGCCCCAAAGATGCCCGCGATATAGTCCGGGAACGGCATCTTGATACGCGTGTCCATCGGCGCGTCGGGATGTCCCCACAGATTCGTGATGCCGGACACGCCCATGATCTGTTGCCCATAGCAGAAATACGTGCTCAGCGGCCCTGTATTCCCCATGCCGGGCATCGCCAGCATGATGATGTCCGGCTTGACCTTGATCAGTTCCTCATAACCCACGTTCTGGCGATCCATCACGGTGGGCCTGAAATTCTCGATAACCGCGTCGCTCTTGGCGGCCAGCTCCCTAATCAGCTGCTGCCCCTCTGGAGTCCGCATGTCGATTGTCGCGCTGATCTTGGCACGATTCAGGTCCTGGAAGGTCGTTTGACCCGGAGCGCGGTTGTCATCCAGGTCCTCGGACTCAATCTTGATGACCTCCGCGCCGAAGAAGCCGAGGAACATCGTCGCCAACGGCCCCGCAAACGCCCGCGTGAAGTCCACAACGCGGATGCCGTCCAGCGGCTTGACATCGCCGGAAGCGACCGCACCGTTGGATGCGGCTCCGGCCGGCGCCGGCTCTCGTTCCAATTCCGCCAGCACCTCATCGGTATGCTCACCCAACAGCGGCGCAGTGCGGCTTGGCTGCCACGGCGTCTTGCTGAACTTGAGAGGCGGCCCCGCCGTCTTGTACGGTCCAATCACGGGATGCTCCATGTCGATGAAGAACTCGCGCTCTTTGGCGTGGGCGCTGTCGGCAAACTCCCCGGGCGTCAGCACGGGCACAATCGGCATCCCGATGGCCTGGCCGCGCTCCGAGACATCATCGCGGTCGACGGTTTCCATGTACTCCTGCACGAACTGGTCGATGACCTCGCGGTTCTCCTGCCGCACCTCGCGCTCCCACCACATCTCGTCCGAGAGCACAGGGTGGTTGCCCATGAGTTCAGTGGCCATGCGCCCAAAGTGGTGCCGCATGTAGATGGACAGGTTTACGTAGCCGTCGTCGCGAGTATGGAACGTGTTGACCGCGCCGAACGCAGAATGATGCCCCTCACGGCGTGTGATCTGGTTGATGTACGAATAGCGTGAGATATAGCTGTGCTGCGCCCACAAGCTCGCCTCTTGCTGTGAGACGTCCACGTGCTGGCCGTGCCCGATTACACGCCGAGCGCGTATCGCCAGCACCGCCCCATACGCCGCATGCATACACGCCAACTGCGTAACCATCTCGAATGGGGCCATAACGGGCGGGCGGGTATCGTCGCCGTTCGCGAACATCATGCCCGCGCTCGCCTGCGCGATAAGATCGCCGCCTTCATATGACGCATGGGGCCCGTTCTGTCCAAACGGCGTGATGGACACATAGACGAGGTTCGGATTCGCGGCCTTGAGGTCCTCATATCCAAGCCCGATAGCCGCCAAAACACCCGGTTTAAAATCCTCAACGAGAATGTCTGACCGGGCGGCCAGCTTGGCGATTGCCTCCCGATCCGACTCAGCGTTGATGTCGAGCGTGACGCCGCGCTTGGAACGGTTGGCATGGATGAATCTCAGGCTTCGCTCCGGGTGCTCGATATTCCCCGCGAACGGCGGCAGCATCCGTGCCGGATCGCCGTCCGGCGCCTCCACCTTGATAACGTCTGCGCCCATATCCCCCAACGCCCGTGCGCAATGCTGCGCCGTATAGGACGTCAGATCAAGAACGCAGAGTCCCGAAAGTGGCCCGGGGTGATTGGCGGCGCTGCTCATTCTCTCTCCAATCAGTACATGATGAGTTCACGGGGTATGAGATTCTCTTCTTGCGGGTCGACGGCTAGCCCAAACTCCTCAAGCGTGAGCGCGCCGAGAAGGTATGCACCGTCATCAGCGCCAAACGCAACATACGTTATCTGGCTCTGGTCCCGTATGGTCAGGATCGCGTAGCCCCAATCCCGTTGATCCTGCTGCCATCGGCAATCACGAACTGCCTCTTGCCGACCGGTTCAACGCCGACCTGGCGCAGCAGTGATTCAGGCAGCGTTGTCATAAACGCCCCGGTGTCCACAATGGCGTCAATATCCAGCGAGCCCTCACCGTTCAGGTTCGCCAATCGGATTGGCCATGCGAACGTACTCACAAAAATCGTCCCTCCAATGGGCGCGTCTCTCCCTCAACCCATTGTATGCCGCTAAAACAGACAACGGGGCTCGCCGTGATTGGCGAGCCCCACAGAGTTGCTCTTCTCTTGCCTTACGGCGCCCGGCTCGGCCTCGCCATCTGCTCCTGCGCGACCTTGTCCTCCTCGATGAACCGATCGTTCATGTACTGGAAGCCCGCGCGCATGCCCTGCTCCGCCGTTATGCGGTTCACGTCCTGCAGGCCGCGCGGCAGATCCTCCGGCGACGACGCATAGGAGATGGACGTGTACATCGAAGCGAACTCCATCGCCTCGAACAGTCCCTGCCGGTCGTAATAGTAGTTGATGGCCTTCTTGTTCAGCTTCGTGGACGCCGGCGGCAGCTTGGAGATCGTGTTCGCCAACTGCCACACGCGCTCATCCAACTCGTCCGTCGGAACAACGTCGCTCACCAGCCCGTGCCGCAGCGCGTCATCCGCCGTGATCATGGAGCCCGTGAACGCCATCAGCTTCGCCTTCTTCATGCCCACCAGCTCCGGCCACACCATCGGCATCATCATGCTGGCGTAGCGAACGGGCGGATAGCCGAACAGCGCGTTGTCCGCGGCGATGGTGATGTCGCAGTGGCAGGCCAGCTGTCCGCCGCCGGCCAGCGTGAACGAATGCACCTGCGCGATAACAGGCTTGGGGTTGTTCCAGATGGCGCGGCGATACATATTCGCCGGGCCGTCCTCCAGCACGGAATCGAGCGCCGGGCGTGGACCGCCCCGGCCCGTCGTCTGCACGTTCATGTCATATCCCGCGGAGAAGCCGCGCCCCGCACCCTTGATGACGATGCAGCGAACGTCGTCGTCAGTCGCGCCCTCGTCCAGCGCCTGCTCAAGCTCGGCGAGCAGGGGGCGGCTCAGCGCGTTCAGGCGTTCCGGCCTGTTCAGCGTGATATACGCGACCTTGCCCTCGGCGGCATCCTTTGTCTCATAGATGATGTTCTCGTAATCGGCCATTGTTCTTCCCTCCCCGGATTCCCTCTGTAGGCGACCCAGCGCCGCCCATTCATCTAGCGACAACAAGTAGAGTCGCCGTAGATACCGCGACTATGGATGCCACGCCGCTAACGTGTCAAGCAGAACACCCCCGCCATTCCGAACCCAGTCCACCGTCATCCCCACCTCTCCCTCGTCATTCTTCCCGCCTTCTGTCATTCCGAGCGCAGTCGAGGAATCCAAAATCTCCCTTAGCAAACCAATACCTGGTATGCCCACCCCTAAACAACCGCCCCCTCCCTATACTTAACCCCAAGTAGCCATGCTCTTCTTTCTAATCGATCTCATTCGACAGGACCCCGGCGCAGCCCTGCGCGTCGCGCCGTTCATCATGACCGCGCTCGGGGCGGGACTGCTCATCGCGCTCAGCGTCCACGAATTCGGACACGCGTGGGTAGCAAGCCGGCTCGGAGACCAGACGGCGCGGGAGATGGGACGTGTCACGCTCAATCCGCTCAAGCACCTTGATCCGGCAGGGACATTCGTGTTTCTCGTCGTCGGTTTCGGATGGGGGAGGCCGGTGCCCGTCAATTCCGCCATGCTGCGCGGAGGCCGACGCTCGGTTGCATACGTGAGTTTCGCTGGACCCGCGTCCAATTTCATCACCGCCGCCGTCTTCGGCATCCTCATGCGGCTCTACAGTGTGGATCCCTCCACCGGCATCATCCTGTCCAATCCCGATCTTTCTATGGGCGCGTGGCTCGGTACGGCGCTCACCTACATCGTCGTCTACAACCTTTTCCTCGGTATTTTCAACCTGATACCGCTTGCCCCCCTCGATGGCTCGCAAATCGCGTTTGGCATCGCGCCGCGAGAAATCGCCAGGCAATTGCTCAGATTCATGCCGTACAGCCCCACCGTCCTCTTTGGAATAATTGGCATTGACCTTATCCTGAATGTGGGGATTCTACGCAGCATCCTCATCCCGCCCGTGCAGTTCATCGGGCGAGCGTTGATTGGACAGGATCTGCTGTAGGGTCGCGATTCACGAGAGGAGCTGGTCATGACGACAGAACGGCATCGCATAGCCATCATCGGGCTTGGCCAGATCGGCGCGTCCATCGGCATGGACATGCGCGGATCATTCAAGGGCGTGGACATCATCGGCCATGACAAGGACCCGGAGACCGCCGGCCTGGCACGCAGGCGCGGCGCGGTGGATGAGGTCGCCTACACGCTCCCCGGCGCTGTTGAGGACGCGTCCATCGTCATCGTCGCCGTCCCCGTCACCGCCGTCCGCGAGGTATTCACCGTCATCAGCCCCAACCTCTCCGATGGCGCAATCGTCACGGACACGGCGTCCACCAAGATGACCGTGCTCCAGTGGGCGGAGGAAATCCTGCCGCACAGTGTCGATTTCGTCGGTGGCCACCCCATGGCAGGCGTCGAGACGCCCGGCATCGAGGGGGCGCAGTCCGGCATGTTCGAGGGCGCAACGTGGGCGGTCATCCCGCTCCCGCGCGCGAAGCCCAAGTCCATCGACACCACGGTCAACCTCATCAAGACACTTGGCGGCGAGCCCTACTTCGCCGACTCTGTTGAGCATGACAGCCTTGTCGCTGCCATCAGCCACCTGCCCATCGCCCTGTCCATCAACCTGATGCGTACCGCCGTCTCCTCACCGAGTTGGCGTGAGATGGCGCGCATGGCCGCGGGCAGCTTCCGCGATGTCTCACGGCTCGCCTCCGGCTCCGTTGACATGCACCACTCCATCTTTGCCACCAACAAGGACTTCATCCTCCACTGGATCGACACCTACGTCGAACAGCTCCAGGAGATGCGCAAGCTTGTGGACGAGGGCGGCGACGCCTTGCAAGAGGCTCTCCAGGAGGCGTACAACGCCCGCGACGCATGGCTCCGTGGGCGCGTCGGTGAGACCGAGCAGGATCGACTCTACGATGAAGTCCCGACGGCCAGTGAGAGCGCCATCGGCGTGTTCGGCGGCGAGCGCCTTGCCCGCATTGCCGGCCGATTCCGCCGCGGCCGCCGCTAAGAAAGGCGCGCCATGGACACCGTTCGGCTCGCTGCCCCGCCGCGTCTTGAACTCGATATTGAGTCGCCCGGCGATAAGTCCATCGGTCACCGCTCCCTCATCCTGAACGCCGCCGCCAAGGGCGAGGCCACCGTCACGCGATTCCCGCGCGGCGCGGACACCCTCGCCTCTTTGGCAATCGTCCGCGCGCTCGGCGTCCGCGTGACGGAGCTTGAACGTTCTCTGGATGGGCACTCGTCCACCTTCCGCGTCCGCTCCAACGGCGTGCACGGCCTCACAGAGCCTGATCGTATCCTCAACGCCCGCAACAGCGGCACGACAATGCGCCTCATGCTCGGCCTCCTCGCCGGCGCTCCCCTCACTGCCGTCATGAACGGAGACAGCTCCCTGCGTGGCAGACCCATGGGGCGGGTCGTTGAGCCGCTCCGCGCGATGGGAGCGCAGGTATGGGGCCGGAACGATGGCGCGCTTGCGCCCCTCACCGTACGCGGCTCAGACCTAACAGGATTAACCTATGAAATGCCTGTCGCCAGCGCCCAGCTCAAATCGTGTCTCCTCATCGCCGGCCTCTCCGCGTCAGGCAAGACGACCGTTATCGAACCGGCCCCGTCCCGCGACCACACGGAACGCATGGTGTCCGCCATGGGCGCAAGCATCCGCAGCGATGGCAACACAATCGAGATCGAGCAATCTGAAATGACCGCCACGGACGTCATCGTCCCCGGTGACATCAGTTCCGCCGCGCCTTGGCTCGTCGCGGGCCTCGTCCATCCGAATGCCCGGATCACCATCCGCGCCGTCGGCATCAACCCCACACGCACCGGCATCCTTGATGTCCTCCGGGAGATGGGCGCGAACATGACCATCTCCAATGAGAAGGAGGTTGGCGGCGAGCCAATCGCGGATATCACCGTCGAATCCAGTGACCTGCGCCCTGTTGAGGTGGGCGGGGCGATTATTCCACGCCTGATAGATGAACTCCCCGTGCTAACCGTCGCCGCCATGCACGCCAACGGCGTCAGCCGATTTCGAGACGCCGCCGAACTCCGCGTCAAGGAGACAGACCGCATCGCCGCCACGTCGGGAGAGCTCGGAAAGATGGGCGCGCGGGTTGAGGAAATGCCGGACGGAATGGTAATCTACGGCGGTCAACGACTGGCGGGGGCGGTCGTTCGCAGCCACGGGGATCACCGCATCGTAATGACTCTGGCTATTGCAGCCATGGCGGCCCGAGGCGAAACGGTTATCCACGGGGCGGACGCGGTTCAGGTTTCATATCCGGCGTTCTTTGAGCAATTGGGCGCTGATGTAGCGTGATGTCGCGCCTCCCCACACTGTGAGGGATACCCTCTCTCTGGGGGAGAGGGTTAGGGTGAGGGGGAGCATGTGCTAGGTCCGGAAGTACTCCATATCGGTTTTGGCAATCACGTCATCATGAACCGTGTCATCGCAATTGTTTCACCGGGCTCTGCGCCAACTCGCAGACTCATACAGGAATCTCGCAGCCGCAACGCCGTCATTGACATGACCAACGGGCGCCGCACCAAGGCCGTGCTCATCACGGACAGCGGCCACGTCGTCCTCGCCCCCATCAACCCGGAAACCGTTGCCGGCCGCGTCTCCGCCACCAAGGGCAACCGCGTGGACGGCGAATACGAGGACTGATAGAGGCCTAACGCTTCCTATGATCGTCGTCCGGTCGGGCCCCTCAGCATCCGGCAAGGACGCCGTCGCGGATCGCATCCTGAGCGAGCACGCCGACCGCATTTCGCCTGCGATCACCGCAACCACTCGTCCGCCGCGCCCGGGAGAGGTCGACGCCGTTCACTACCACTTCCTGACACCGGATGCGTTCGCTGAACTGGAGAAGTCCGGTCAGTTGCTGGAATCCGCGACCGTCTACGGCTATAGATACGGTGTTCCACGCGAATCCGTCCGCGCCGCGCTGGAACGCACACCGATAGCCCTGGTCAAGACGGACGTGCAGGGCGCAGCCTCCATCAAGGCCCTGATTCCACAGGCATTGCTGCTCTTCATCACCGTTCCCGATTTCGCCACGCTTGAGCGCCGGATGTGGGCTCGTGGAGGCATGGATCAGGAGACCATGGAACGGCGGCTGCAAGAGGCGCGCGATGAGATAGAGCGGCAAGACGAGTTCGACTACGTCGTCGTGAACGAGGACGGACGCTTGGACGAGGCTGTCAAAGAGACCTGGGAAATCATCGAGCGGGAATCACTGAACCCCGCGCGAAGAGTAGAGAATCTATAGTCCCCTACTCGTCAAAATCGTCGTCGTCACCCTCATCAGGTGGCGGAGCGGCTGCCCCGTCCGAGACTGTCGGCACCGTTGCAGACGCGCGGCTTCGTCGGCGCCTCGATTGCGAGGGCACGGCAAGAATGGCCTCCCGCAGTCCCGCAATCCGGCCGGCGGCGCGAGCATCCGCAACCTCGACAACAACAGCGACAAAGCCGAGATCGCGAAGCTGCTCCATCTCTCCCGCGCCCCACTCGACGGACGCTCTTGTCAGTAGAGGGCCTGCCAAACGACTGGCAGCCGCAACAACCTCGACGGCCTGCCCAACCGTGAGGTCATCACCTGCATCTGCCTCGATCACGTTCCCCTCAAAGGGCAAGCGTTCAAGGGCGCGCAGACGGCGCTCGTCCGTATCGGCAGGCACGATGCCGTAATAGCCAATTGAATCGTCATTGAGCAGGCGCAGCGGCGTATCGCCTGCTGATACGAACAGGAAATCACAGCCCGCCTCACACAATGCCGTGTGGGCCTTTTCGGTGAG
The DNA here is from genome assembly GCA_964653005.1 of uncultured Dehalococcoidia bacterium. Lineage (GTDB taxonomy): Bacteria > Chloroflexota > Dehalococcoidia > UBA6926 > UBA6926 > VXMO01. The sequence goes on from CAZZAN010000001.1 coordinate 37,055, forward strand.
CGCATCGGCTCGCGCGCCCCACGGCGTTGAGCCGATGCCGGGCGGGGCCTTTGGCGTGGCTCCGGCCGGTATCAGGACGAACTCCGCGCCCGCCTTGATGGCCGCCTCAACCGTTGCCTTCGTCGGTTTCGCAATGGACGCGATGATCGCCAGGGCGGGAATACGTTCGCGGGAACCGGCGCTGAATCCGAGTGGGCGAACCGGGCCGGACGCCGCGCGTTCAAGTCGTTCGTGTAATGTGCTCACCTCTGGATTATACCCTGCCCACCACCCTCAGCCTCATCCCGTCCGGTCACCCTGAGCCTGTCGAAGAGCGTACAATGAGCGTGGAGGCGCCAACTGATGAGCACGTTCACATGGCCGGTGCGAATCGCAAACCTTGACGGAGAGCGTTCGATGGACATCGACGCCTTTGTCGATACGGGGGCGTCCATGACGACGCTGCCCGCGCCGATGCTGCGGGAACTCGGCGTGGAGCCGGTCGCCAGGCAGCAGTTCACGATCGCGAACGGGCAGCGCATCGAGCGCGATATTGGATACGCCATTGCCACGATTGGCGACCAGAGCCTGATAACATACGTCGCATTCGGAGACGAGGACTCGCCCCTTCTACTGGGCGCGCTGACCCTTGAAGTCTTTGCCCTGGCGGTTGACCCCCGCGCGGAAACCCTCGTCCCCCGCGAACTGATCATGTATTAGGGAGCGCTCGCCTCCCCCTATCATTCTGAGCGCAGCGAAGAATCCAAAGCCTCAATTGCGCCCGCCCTCCGCCCACCCAGAGCCCGTCGCCCGTCCGGTCACCCTGAGCTTGTCGAAGGGCCCCCGTCATTCCCGCCCCCACCTCGTCATTCCCGCGAAAGCGGGAATCCGAATCGCATTGTGCAACCCAACCCCGTACCGCCAACCAACTGCACTCCCCCGTGTCATTCTGAGCACAGCGAAGAATCTAAAGCCTAGATTACGCTACCTGACGCCCTCCCCCCGAATCTCCCACGAAGGCGGTCACTACCACATCAACTGCCCCCGCGCCTTCAACTCCGAGGGCAGCAGCGCCGCATAGATGACGCCTTTAAGAAGTGTGCATCACATGGTGGGCTCGCCGTGTAAGATGGTGTAGCGGTGGGCTTTCTAACCCGCATCGCCATCAGCGGTTGCTCAATTTGGAAAGGATAGGGAGGGCGCTGTGAATGCCAAAGTTCGAGAGATAGTGGGGGATCTCGAACAAGTCAAAAGAGAGTTGCAGGCATTCAGCGAGACAGCTGAATTGCTTTCGCAACCTGAAATCTCCGAACAGTACAAGGGTGAGTGGGTCGCGCTGTATGACAACCGCGTCTGTGCTCATGCTGCCACGTTAGAAGACATATTGAGGCTGGTTGACGAACAAGAATTGCCGCGCAGAAATACCGTGGTTGATTTCATTGACGATGGCACACTCAACTTGACCCTCTATGCTGAAACGAAGCTCGTAAGCTATCGCAGATGATTCCCGACATGGCGCGGGAATCTCTATCTCACTTCGCAAATCCCCCCAAACTCGCCTACTACCACGTCAACTGCCCCCGCGCCTTCAACTCCGAGGGCAGCAGCGCGGCATAGATGGCATCGTGGGCGGGCGTTGGGACGCCGTGGCGCTGCCCGAGACGCGGAATCACGCCAACCTGCGCCTCCAATTCCGACGGCCTCCCTGCGGCAATGTCACGCTGCATGGACGCCGTCCCGCCTTCAGGAGACGCATCGACCAGGCGGAGGCCGCTGCTCACCGCATCGTCTGCCAATTTGACGCCCGTTGCCGCGGCAACAGCGATGATCTCCTCGATACAGCGAATGAGCAATTGGCGGGATTCGGCCTGAGAACGGAATATGCCGATGGGCGCGCGTGTTGCCGCGCCGACACCGCCCAGCGGCCCCACAAACAGCAGTTTCTCCCAGAGGGCGGCCATGATGTCAGGCCGAATCGAGGCGGAAACACCCGCATCAATAAGAGCGGAGCAGATCTGCTCAACAGGCGCTGAATCGCTGCCGTCGAGTTCCCCAACAGTCAAGGTAGGCGTTGGGCCCGTATGGCGAACCAGCCCGGGCTCCGGGACGGCGGTGAAGATACGGCACGTTCCGCCGATGACGTGGCCGCCGGATACCTCTGCCACAAGCTGCTCCGGCGCTTCCACCCCGTTCTGTAGGGGAATGACCGTCGTGTTGGGGCCGAGCATCGGCCCGATCGCGACGGCCGCCTCCGGCACCATCCATGTCTTGACCGCCACGAATACCGCATCAACCTGCCCCACGTCCTCCGGGTCATTGGTCGCGGAGAAAGCACTCGGCGGCAGGTTCGCATCTCCTTCAGGGCTTTCGATGCGGAGCCCCTGCGTTCGCAGGGCGTCAAGATGTGGGCCGCGGGCGATCAAAGAAACGTCATGCTTGCCGGTCTCGATCAGCCGCCCGCCGAAGTACGCGCCAACCGCCCCCGCGCCAAAGACGGCAATCCTCACCGCGCGTCCCTACGCCGTGCCGAATTGACGGTCGCCGGCATCGCCCAGGCCGGGCACGATGAAGCCATTCTCGTTCAGCCGTTCATCCAGCCCCGCGATGTGGATGCGAACGTCGGGATGATCGCGCTGCAGTCGCTCAACACCCTCCGGCGCGGCGATAAGGCCGATATACCGGATGCGCTGAACGCCCCATCCCTTGAGCAGATCGCACGCGGCGGAGGCCGAGCCGCCCGTCGCCAACATCGGATCCATCAGCAAGCACGACTGCACATCGGGCTCGACGGGCTTGTTAGCGTAGTACTGCATCGGTTCCAGCGTGCGCTCATCGCGACGCAGCCCGATGTGCCAAACGACGGCATCCGGCATCATCTCCCAGAGGCCCTCCACCATGCCAAGACCCGCCCTGAGGACCGGCACCAGGCCGATGGAGCCGCGCAGCCGCTGAGCAGGCATGGTGGCGAGCGGTGTCGTGACGCTGGTGGGTTCCGTCAAAAGGTCCGATGTCGCCTCATAAGCGAGCAAGATTGTGATTTCCTTAACTAGTTCTCTGAACCGACGTGGAGGCGTCTCTGCATCACGAAGTTGCGCCAGCTTGTCCTGGAGTATGGGGTGGGTCGATACAAAAACACCGGCATTTGCTGTCGCCTGACTCATATCGATAGTGTACCGCCTGCCCCCCTCCCGCCGCACCAATCTCACGCGCATCATCCTGCTAAACTCAGATAGAGGAGTAACACCAAGAATGACTTCGAGCCTACCTGTAAACCTGCCCAGCGGCAAAAAAGGCCGCGTGCTGTCCGGTGCGCGGCCAACCGGGCGTTTGCATCTGGGAAACTACTTCGGCGCGCTCAAAAATTGGGTGTCCCTGCAAGACGACTACGATTGCTTCTACTTCGTAGCGGATGTTCACGCCCTCACAACGGTTGAAGACACAGTCGGCCTCAAGCAGAACACACGGGAAATGGTGCTGGATTGGCTGGCGGCGGGACTCGACCCCGATCGCAGCACCCTGTTCATTCAGTCGCGCGTCCCGGAGGTGCTGGAACTCCACACGTACCTGAGCATGGTGACGCCGATGGGGTCATTGCAGCGCGTACCGAGCTTCAAGGAACAGTTCCGCGCCCGCGCCGACAGCATGAACTACGGCCTTGTCGGCTACCCCGTCCTGCAGACAGCGGACATCATCATCTATCTCGCAAACAAGGTTCCCGTGGGCGTGGACCAGGTTCCGCACGTTGAACTCTCGCGTGAGATTGTACGGAGGTTCAACGGTCAATTCGGTGAGATTTTTCCTGAGCCGGACGCCCTCCTCTCGGACACGCCGAGCATCAAGGGGACGGATGGCGATCAGAAGATGTCCAAGAGCCTGGACAATCACATTGAACTAGCTGCAACACCGGAAGAGACGGCGCAGCGGGTGATGTCCATGGTGACTGATCCGCAGCGCGCTCGCCGAACCGACCCCGGCCGCCCCTGGGTCTGCAACGTTTATGCGCTCCACCAGATCTTTTCCGACGAAGACTACACAAAGACGGTGTACGACCAATGCACCACGGCGGCCATTGGTTGCGTGGATGACAAACGCGCCCTTGCAGACGCGATAAATGAGAATCTCGTAGCATTTCGGGAGCGGCGGGCCGAGCTCGCGACAAAGCCCAATCTCGTCGAGGACGTACTCGCGGCAGGCACGGAACGAGCGCGCGCCGTTGCGATCCGAACCATGGAAGAAGTGCGAGACCGTATCGGATTCTTCTAAGTGACCACATCCCCGGACGGGCTCCCTCTCGCCGCTACCGGTCGCACAGCGCAGTCCGTTGCTCTTGAAGCGGCGCAATACGCGGGCAAGATCCATCTCCAGTACTTTCGCGGCGATCATCTCGGCGCCCGGGAAAAGCGTCACGCGGACGTCGTGACGGACGTCGACGTTGCTATCGAGCAGGAGTTGCGGCAGCTCCTGGCGAAAGAGTTCCCCTTCGCGGGGTTTCTTGGCGAGGAGACGGGTGAATCTGAAGGCGACTCTGACTACACGTGGACGGTGGACCCCATCGACGGGACGGCGAATTTCGTTCGAGGTATCCCGCACTTCGCAACCACAATCGCTCTACTCAAAAACGGCGCGCCGGTCCTTGGTATCACGTATGACGCGATACGCAACGACACGTTCTACGCAGCCGCAGGACGGGGGCTGACACTGAATGGCGTGCCAATGAAGCCCAGTTACGCCGTGAGTATCGAGGAAGCGAATCTCGGATTTGACATCGGGCCGGAGGAAGATCTGAACGTCCGCGCATTTGGCATTATCCAGTCGCTCCTGCCGATGTTTCGCGTACGGCTCATGGGTTCAGGAGCGCTGGGCTTCGCGTATGCCGCTGCCGGGTTAGTGGATGTCTACTTCCACCTGGCGCTCAAGCCGTGGGACGTGGCGGCGGGTTTGCTCTTCATCCAGGAAACCGCTGCGGACGCCCTCGCAATCGATTTTGACGGCACTCCGGCCACGCCGTGGAGCGGCAGCTACCTCATCGGCGCGCGTAATTTGCTGGAGCGTGTAAGGACAGCGTAGCCGTTCTCAGGTTGTGGATTCCAGAACCAACGGCCAACGGCAGTCGCACCGTGCATTCGAACTTGGGTATCGGTATTATGCTTCCTTAGACTGCACTGGCACGAAAGCCAAAGTCATCAGTCATCATCGTCACAATTGTCACAGACCAACACACCGTTGACCGGAACAAGATTGCCGCGTGAACCGCAAAAAGCGCAGACATGCGTCACACAATTGCCACAGAGCAACTCGCCATTGACCAGAACAAGATCGCCGCGCGAGCCGCAATCAACGCAAACACCCGTCACTAGTCACCTCATATGCGCAACGAACGCCCTTCTCTGAACTGTTTCGCTATGCTACAAGAAATCACCTTCCTTTCATAATCTTGCCGGAGTCAGGCCCAGCTAGAGGCTTAAAGCATGGCGGGCGGCTCAGATGAGCCGCCCGCCTTTTTGTTCCTAATGGAACAGCGATGATTCTATAGCTTATCGCCTAGATGTCCATCGCCTGGGCGACGCGCTCGCGGTGGTAGTCGCCATCGCCGAAGGAGACCTCCCACGCCTTGAGGCGGCGCGTGAACAGCTGGAGATCGTGCTCCTGCGTGAAGCCAATAGCACCGTGGCACTGGTGTGCCGTGGCCGCCACACGCTGCGCGGAGTCACTGACCCATGCCTTCGCGGAGGAAACCTCCAGGTCGGAGGGCAGGCCCTCGCCCAGTCGCCAGATCGCCTGGTAGGTGATGAAGCGGGAGCCGTCGACGTCTGTCGCCATGTTCGCGCAGTAGTGCTGGATGGCCTGGAAGGAGCCGATCGGCCGACCGAACTGCACGCGGTTCTTCACGTACTCAACGGTCATGTCCAGGACCTCTTGCAGCGCGCCGACCATCTGGCAGCAGCGCAGCGCGGCGCCCTTCTGGAGCAGCAACCGCAGGTCGGACCAGCCATTGCCGGCCTCCCCAAGAACGTTGGCTCCCGGGACGGACACGTTGTTGAACGTGACCTCGCACTGGTTGTCTGTAGCGATGGTCTTGAGCTTGTCAACAGACACGCCGTCAGACTGCGCATCGACGAGTAGCAGCGTGATGCCGTCCTCGCCGGAGCCGCCCGTGCGCGCCGCAACCAGCAGGTAGTCGGCTGCGTGAGCATTCTCCACGAACATCTTTGTGCCGTTCAGCGTGTAGCCGTCGCCGGAGGCGGACGCCTCAAGGTTGATGCCGTTGGCGTCGAGGCGGGAATACGGCTCAAGAATCGCGGCGGTGGCGATCAGGTCGCCCGCAGCAATCCTCGGCAGGTACTCGGCCTTCTGCGCATCGGAGCCGGCATCGAGGATGGCGACCGTGACGAGCGCTGTGTTGAAGTACGGGCCGGGCATGACGCCGTGGCCAACCTCTTCCAGAAGGATGCCCAGATCGACCAGGTTCTGGCCGGTTCCGCCATGCTCCTCGGGAACGATCAGGCCGAGCCACCCAACCTGGGCAATCTTCTGCCACATGTCCGCCGTGAAACCGCGGTCATCCTCTTCCATGTCGCGGACGAACGTGCGCGGCGTTTCTTGCTCAATGAACTCTCGAGCCATCGAGCGCAGCATTTCCTGGTCTTCAGTCAGTCCCAGATCCATTTCCCCCTCCTGTTTCCCTTACTCGTTCTTGTGTCACCCACTAATGCGGGGCTTTGTCTGCGTTCTGTATTCCGTGTTTAGCGCGGGAGGCCGAGGCCCCTCTGCGCGATGATGTTCTTCTGAATCTCACGTGTGCCGCCGCCGATGCTTGTGCCGATGGACTGCCAGCCGCGAGCGGGCAGGAAGCCGTCATCAGGGAGCGGGAAGCGATCGCTGTTCGTGGGCAGTAGATTGCCGTAGCCGTCCATGATCTGCGCGAGGCCCCGATAGATGTGCTGGAAAAGCTCATCACCGAAGAACTTGACCATCGAGGATTCCTTCTGCGGAATCATGCCCTCACTCTGCATCCAGCCCACGCGGTAGCAGAGAGAGCGCAGCGTCTCGATGCGAACACGCCACTCGGCAAGGCGATGACGAATCTCCGCACGGTCAATCGGCGTGTCGCCGCCCTCGTCGCGCACCATGCCGCACCAGTTGATGAACTGCTCCAATGTGCGGAGTAATTGCGCGGGGCGGCCGATGTTAGATCGCTCAAAGGAGAGTGTCGTCATTGCGGCGTACCAGCCGCGATTCTCCTCACCCAGGATATTGTTCGCAGGGACGCGCCAGTTCTCCATGAACAACTCGTCCCACCGGTGATTATTCGTGCCGTCCTTGATGCCGCGCACCTGGATGCCCGGCATATAGTTGCCGTCCTCATCCTTGAGTCGCGCCAGCAGATACGTGATACCGCGGTGCTTCGGAGCGTCGGGGTCCGTGCGCACGAGGATATGAATCCAGTCACTTCGGTATGTTCCCCAGATCTTCTGGCCGCTGACGACGTAGTCATCGCCGTCGCGTACAGCTCGCGTCTTGAGTCCGGCAAGGTCGGAACCTGCGTCCGGCTCAGAGAACCCCTGCGAGAACTCGATGTCCGCATTGGCAATCTGTGGCAGAAAGAGGTCCTTCTGCCAATCCTGCCCATGCACCATTAGTACGGGGGCAACGAGGCCACCACCAAGGGACGCCGGCGCATCGTGATAAGACATGACCTCGCGATAAGCAAGCTGCTTCTCAATGGAAGCATCCTGACCGCCATACTCACTGGGCCAGTGCATGGTGTACCAGCCCTGGTTGACAAGTTTCTTGGCGAACTGCCGGGCTACTTCGTGCCCTGCCTCTCGCTCTTCCTCAGTACCATGCCAACCGGCAAGGCCGCCGGTCAGGTCGTAGCCCGGGTTTTGCCACTCTTTCGTGACAAAATCCTCAGCCTCGTCCCGGATGGCCTGCGCCTCCGCGGAGAACCGGAAATCCATTACCTGCTCCTCCTTACCCCTGTAATCGTTCGCTGGCTGCGGGCCGACAAGCTACCTCGGCAGACCCAAGCCTCTCTGCGCGATGATTTGGCGCTGCACTTCAGTTGTGCCGCCGGCAACGCTGAGCGTGCCGGACATGAACGCGCGGTTATTCAGGAATCCCTCGTTCGGCATGTCGATGCCCTCTTGTGTTGGCAACAGGTTGCCGTACTCCTGGAGGCCGCGCGCAAGGGTCTTCATTGTCTTCTGGTACTGAACGTCCGCCCAGAGCTTGCTCATGGAGGATTCCTTCTGCGGAATCTCACCGCGGCTCTGCATCCAGCCGACCCGGTAGGCGATCATCCGCAGGGTTTCAATCTCAATGCGGAGATTAGCCATCTGGTGGCGGAACGGTGCATCATCCAGCGGGCTGAAGCCGCGCGTTGCCTTCAACTGGCGGACAAAGGCGATGTATTCCTCAATCTGGCGCTGCATCGTTGCAGGAGCCTGGATGTTGGAGCGCTCAAAGGAGAGCGTCGTCATTGCCGTGTACCAACCGCGATTCTCCTCGCCAAGGATGTACCGGGCAGGGACGCGCCAGTTCTCCATGAACAACTCATCCCAGCGATGGCGTCCAAGCGCGTCTGGAATCTTCCTTACTTGCACGCCCGGCATGAACTCACCATCGGCGTCCTTCAGAGGCGCGAGGAGGTACGTGATGCCGCGATGCTTCGGTGCGTCCGGATCCGTTCGCACAAGGATGTGAATCCACGGGTTGCGATACGTGCCCCAGATCTTCTGGCCGCTGATGAGATAGTCATCCCCATCACGGACAGCACGCGTCTTGAGCGAACCAAGATCGGAGCCTGCGTCCGGCTCTGAGAAACCTTGTGAAAACTCAAGGTCTGCACTCGCAATGCCCGGCAGGAACTCATCCTGCATCCACTTGGGCGCCGCGAGCATCAGGACAGGAGCGACGAGTCCGCCGCCCAGCGACGCGGGCGCGCCGGCATAGGACATCGCTTCGCGGTATGCGAGCTGCACCTCGATGGAGGCGTCCTGCCCGCCGAACTCACTGGGCCAGTGCATCGTCCACCAGCCCTTGTTGACCAACTTCTTCTCGAATTCGTTGACGGCCTCTTCAGCCTCATCCACCTGGTGATGCCAGTTGACCAGGATCTGGGTGTCCCAATTGCCGGGTTCCCACTCTTTCCGGGTGAACTCGATGGCCTCTTGCTGAATCTGCTGCGCTTCCGGCGTAAATCGGAAGTCCATATAGACGGTTCCCCCTTTATCCACAACTCGCGCGACACAACGTGACGGCCAACGAGTTGCCCCCCTGACTCAACCCGTGAACGATAGCACGCGTACGCGTCTAAGGTAAAGCCTCAGGAAGCACTATGGCCGTGGCGCAGAACCAATCACCCTGTATTTGACGCCCTCAGTCCTTTCCGCGAGCGGCAGGACTTCGACAACGACTCGGGAGAGCCCGACGACTTCCCCATTCGCATCAAAACTGTAGTTGTCGCCGATAGCTCCGCTCCACGTAATCTCGTACAGGCAGTCCCGAAAGCCGTCGGCGTCACTATCATCACCGGTCTGTTTGAGGCACTCCGCCGCAATATAGACGTCGTCATACGCAGACCCCAGGTGCCATGGCAAGGTCACGTAGTCATAGCGATCCCTGAAATCCGCAAGGACTTGCTGCCCCTTTTCGTTATTGGGGTCGAGGTCAGCCGTAATGGCTTTCATGCCCGTCGCGGCATCACCGGCAATCTCAAGGGCGGTTGTTCCGACGGACACGGTTTCGGCGTAGATCGGCCCTGTATAGCCCAGCTCCCTGGCCTGCTTCATGATTGAACCTGCCGAGAACTCAGATTGGGGAGCGATATGGAGCGCATCCGGGTTGGATTGGAAAAGTTTGGTCAGATGCACTCGGAAATCAAGGGTGTCCGATTGATATCGCTCCGCTGCGACAACCTCGCCGCCGCGCATTTCGAACTGCGCAACTGAGGTCCGGCGAACGCCCTCGGCATAATCCGTTGTCTCCGTGATTGTTGCGAGAGTGCGTATCCCGTCTTCCCAGAGAGTATTGCCGGTGTCGATGCCGACAAAGACATCGCTAATTTGTGTTCTGAAGATGTAGTCGCCGGCATTGGCAATATCAGGGTTGCTCGCAAGGCCCGAAAAGAGGACCACGCCGTCAGCCTCTGCCAGAGGGGCGACCGCAAGCATGGCGCTGCTGCACGAAGGGCCAAGGATGATCTTCATCCCATCAACCTGCGTGAGTTTGTTGTATGCGGCGATGGCATCCTGGGCAGCGCACTTTGAGTCTTCAACGACGAACTCAAGCGGACGGCCGTCAATTCCGCCCGCGGCGTTGATCTCGTCGGCAGCCATCTCCTTGGCCTGGCTCGCCACCGTGCCGTACGTCTCGCCGGGGCCGGTCAGTGACTCCATCACGCCAATCGTGAAGGGGCCTGCCTGCTCTTCCTCGTCTGCCGCGGTACACGCAAGAAGGGTGAGCGCCACTACGAGGGCAAAGGGAACAATCCCTATTCTGGTGAGCTTACCAACTGAGAGAGTCATTTGGGATTAGGTGTTTCTCTTACCGTTCGCTGTGTTCTCAATACGCTTGGAGACTGCTCTCCCCCTTGCAGAATAGCGCAGGGGCGGCCATATAGCCGCCCCTCCATCGCCGTCTGTTGAAGGAACCCCTACCTCGGCAGCCCCAGCCCGCGTTGCGCGATGATGTTGGGGCCCAAAGCCAGCCCGCCGCCGCCGCCGAAACCTGTCGTCATGGAGAGGGCGTAGTTCGTGCCGTACTTGCCGTCGCCCGGCGCGCGGCTCTCACCTTTGAGTAGTGCCCTGTACGGGCCAATCGCCTTCGCCAGCGCAGGCCAGAAAGTAAACTTGGCCGTTGCGAGCGCGCGGTAGCCGGAAATCGCCCCCTCTGCCTGCGGCACCTCGCCATTCGCCTGCATCCACGCCACGCGGTAGGCCAGCATACGGTCGGCCTCCAGCGTGATCCGTGCGTCCGCAAGAATGTGGCGGATGACGTCGTCTTTCAGCGGCGACTCACCGTTGAATGTGATGCTGCGCATCTCTTGCAGGTATCGATCCAGCACGCCAATCAAACGAGCGGCGCTGTCGATACCGGTGCGCTCAAAGTTGAGCGTGGTCATCGCCGCGTACCAACCCCGATTGACCTCACCGATAATCTGGTGCCTTGGAACGCGGACCTCATCCATGAACACCTCATTCCACCGTCGGCGGCCAAGCATGTCATACAACGGCCGCAGGGTGATGCCGGGCATCTGGTTGCCCTCATCGTCCTTGAGCTGCATGGCAAGATACGTGATGCCACGGTGTTTGGGCGCCTCCGGGTCCGTTCGCACCAGCACGTGGTACCAGTTGGCAAAGTGGGACCCGGACGACCATATCTTCTGGCCGGTGACGACGAAATCATCGCCATCCTCCACACCGCGCGTCGCCAGCGAGGCGAGATCCGTTCCCGCGTTCGGCTCAGAGAAGCCCTGCGCCCAGTTGACGGTGTTGTTTCGCATCCCGTCCAGGAACGTGTCCTTCATCCAGTCCGTGCCGTGGATCATAATCGCGCCGGCAACGTTGGCCTGCGGTTGAGAGGCCGGCGCATTGTGGTACGCCATCTCCTCCGAGTAGACGAGCTGACGCGAGATAGGCGCGTCCTGCCCGCCATACTCCTCCGGCCACGCCATCGTCCACCAGCCGCGGTCGATAAGCTTCTGTTGGAACTCCTCCGCGTGGTCTCGCGCGCCCGGGTTGTCGAAGTCATACGACCACACGTTCATCGCGTAGGCGTCATAGTCCTTTGGGTCCCACTCTGTTGCGAGGAACTCGCGCAATTCGGCTCGAAAGGCCTCGTCTACAGGATTCGTTGAAAAGTCCATCCTGCCTCCCCTTTCATCGTTCAACGATGATTCGCGATGCCGTCATGGCGACGACCGCTTTCATGCGGGCAATGTAGCACCGCACGAGTGCAGGGTAAAGATGAGCGATACGGTTTGGGTGCGCGGAGCCTCGTCTATTACAGCGTAGACGTCGCGCCGATGATCGCGCCCATCACCGTGAATGTCACGACGTGATAGCCGGCGTTGATGACGAACAGCGTGGGGGATTTCTTCTCGAAGAGGTAGGTAACGGCGAATGAAGCGGCAACGAACGCGACGCCGACAGTCAGTCCGGTTCGTAGCCCCTCAAGAATCGATGAGTCATCGCCAACGACCAGTGAAAGCACATAGGCCGCGATGAGCAGCATGACAGCGGAGCCGCCGAACATGCGGAGCAGGTTTCCCTGGTGATCATCTTCAGTGAAGCCGTTCTCACGCATCCAAGGCTTGGCGAACAAAATCGGCGAGTACCACGCGCCGCCAATCACAAACGCCACCACCGTCGCCGCAACGATGCCAATGTAGTTCAGATCTGTATTGAATTCCATGGCCTGCGCCCTTCTCTAGCGGTGCGCCTCTTCTCGCGCACAGTCTATACGATGGGGCGTTGTGAGGTGTCGCGCCCTCCCTCAAGGGTTGGCTATCTAGTTTTCAAGCGGAGGCTGGATGTTGAAGACCTCACCAATGTTGCTGACTTCTACAACCGTGTAATTCTGTCGTCGTTTCTCCGCATCGTTGTAATCCGGCGAGTTTATATGTTTGTAGGCTCTGCGGATGAGATGATCATCAACACCTACCCAATAGTGGAATGAGGATATGGATTGGCCATTATTTGTCTCAACCTTGTCCCCACGTACATGGTAGACGTCCACGCCGTCCAACTCTTCAATGGCCACCGCTGTCCATGTCATTGCCGAGTCCTGCAGCATATTTTGACTTACAAGAGCCTCATCGATTATTTGGAACGTTTCGTCCGACGCATCAGCATCTCCCCAAGAATCCACTCCACCTTGATAGAAGTACTGGGTTTGATCAGCTATCACTGTAACCGCTCCCCAGTTCAGCGATCGGTTCTGAAAAGAGAACAATTCGAATATCAAACTATCTGGAGCTTCAAATGTATAGGACAGAAAATCGCAAATGCTGTTGTTTATTCCAGTGGTCTCCAATGTGTCCAACCCAGGCTCACCGTCATACCTCAGTTCCTGAAGGCTCAATATGAATGACCCGGCGGCGTTCATCGCATCCAGTGAGTCAGTGAGCAATTGGCGTGCGTCCGGCAGTTCGCGACGAGCATCAGTCACAACCGGTAAAGAGGCGGGGACGGTGGATGCCAAATTCCAACATGGATAAGCCAACGGAGCAAGCGGAGTTCCAGCGAGTGTGGTACGTGGCGTCACCGTATCGACCGTCGCAATTTCTGTCGCTGAAATGATTTCCAGTGAGTTAGTCGGAATACCTTCGTCTTCGTCTTCGTTCTGAATGGTGAATCCCCCAAATAGCAACACGTTTCCATCATCCATCACTACTGCAGTGTGCTGAGCACGGGGACCGGCAGGCTTAGGGCCAAGCGCCCAAATTTTCGTATCGGGATTGTATAGGATAGACGCGGCACGGGGCAGTGCACTGTAGCGACTCCGTTCCCCGCCCACAGCTAGGAGGCGACCATCCGGTAGTTCAGTGACGGAGGCATTCCTTGGCAATACATGCCGCTCAAATGAGAACGACTCCTCCCCTTCAGGAACATCAAGAATCACGCTGTCTGGAGGGTAGCTAATCGACCATTCGTTAGTGGACGGGTCGAACTCTTCAATCCTGTCCTGATAAATGATGGTGAGGACATCTGCGGTCGAAAGTATCGCGTGCCACGGAAGCTCGCCATAGTCCAAAAGGGTTGTGGCTAATGACTCCCAAGTATCGGCAGTAGAATCATATAGTTCTATGCGGCCCGCATCTTGGCTAGAGGAATCATCATTTCTGGGGATTTCTCCAACCCGAAGGGTTAGCAGGCGTGCTCCTGGTAAGGGGAACACCCATTGAGAAACATTGTCGGGTTCCCAGAGATTGAACTCACGTGTCAATCCCTCGGGTTGAGCCGCAGCGTCCACCCATGAATCCAGAACCGGATCATAGATTTCAACAGCGAGGGAAACGGAAACGTCAAAGATGCTCGATTCAGAGAGCGGGTCAATTCCGCCTATGGCGGCAACTCGACCATCGTCCATCAATACCAGGTCAGGGGAAACACGAGGGGCGCTGGGCGGTGAAACGCGTGTGGGAGCCAGTGTTTCCCCATCCAACACATATGCTGCATGAGGGATGGATTCAATATCTACCTCGGTCCCCGGGGCCACTTGCTCGATGCCAAGGATGAGAATGTCACCATTTGCAAGCTTCACGGCATTGATAAAGTCAATAAAGGGTTCAATTGGGTCCAGCAGGGACCAACTGTCTGAGCCAGGATCGTAGATCTCTATGAATGGGTTTGGCCCGCCGAAAAACAGACCGTTGTTCCCAACAGTCGGCAGTAGTCCTCCGGCGAAAAGGATGCGGCCATCGTCCAGTAAGAATGATTGCGGATGTAAACGTGTTGTGGGCAGTTGTTCCTCAACCAGAGACAAGAGCTCTTCAAGATATCGGGCAGGCGCATCTGGGTCCGGAGTGGATGTGGGTCTCGGCGTGGCCGTGGGGGGAAGCGGTACCGCTACAGAAAACGAGATTGGGGTGGGTGTCGGGGTAAAAGTCGGCGCCGGAGTCGCCGTAGGCATGGGGCTCGGTGTTGGGGTAAAAATCTCAACTGTAGGCTCTCGGCCACCCGCTTCATCGCTGACGGAACTCGCCGTCGGCGTCGCCGCCTCATCGTTGCACGCCGCAACGAACACAACTGCTGTCACTAGCAGCAGCGCGATTACGTACCCCCGCCCTACACCGATCACACTTGCGTCCTCTCCTCCCTCCGGCGCTGAACCAGTCTAGAGGATAGTGACGCTGTTAGTCCGTCCGATACACGTATCTCAAGTCGAACAGACCGTACAGAGTGGCCGTGCTGTTCCCGAAGACGTTGCGGACGGCGGAGATTCTCTCTCCCAGCGTCGTGTAGATGAGCGGCACGTTCTCCGCCACTATCTCCTGTGCCCGCTGATAGAACGCCACACGCTTTTGGCGATCCAGTTCCTTGCTGCCATTGATGTAGAGTTCATCGATTTCAGCTTCCCACTCCGTGGCAGGCTCCGACTGGTTGGGATTCCAAAGGTGTAAGCCTTCGCTGCTGTGCCAGAGGTTTATTCCGCCATGGGGCTCCGTCCCGCCCGTAAAGCCCATAACGACTGTTTCCCAATCGTAGGTGGCGGTCAATTGGCCCACGATTTCGCCAAAGTCGATCGCGGTGTAGTCAACTTTTAAACCGATAGCTTGCAGTCCCTCATGAACGATCGACCCGACAGTCTCCCGGACGTGATTGCCCTGGTTCGTTGTCAGCGCGAACTCGATTGACCTGCCCTCGCTGTCCTCACGAATCCCGTCCCCATCCGTATCAATCCATCCCAGGTCATCGAGAATCTCATTCGCCTTATCAATGCTGTATTCGTATTGCCGGACGTTCGGGTTATGGAAGTCACCTGCGGCCGGGCTGATGGACGACCACTGCGGATAGCCGAATCCGTGCTGCGCCTCATCGATGATTCGTTCCTTGTCGATGACGTGCGCGACAGCCTGGCGGAATTGCGTGTTGCTGAACCAGTCGCGCTTGCGAGGATCCAGGTACGGCTCACCGGTTTCAGGATTCTGGCCAGGATTCATATTGAATGCCAGGAAAGTTGTGCCGAAGGTGGGGCCGCGCCGATAGATCGTAAAGTTCTGCTCCTCTTGCAGAGGTTCCAACTGCGCATATTCCTCACCGAGCACTCCATGAATATCGGTCACGCCGGACAGGAAGTACGAGAGTTCATCCGCCAACTCTGGAACGATCAAATGCACGATCCGATCCAGATATGGCAAGCTGTTGCCCGCATTGTCGCTGAGCCAATAATCGGGGTTCCGGGCCATAACGACTTGCTCGCCCGGGATATAGCTCTCAATAGTAAACGGCCCGGTTCCGATGATGTCTGAGGGGGCAGTGTTTATGTCCCACGTCTCGGCAAACGTGCCGTCGTCAACGTGCTTTTCGAGGATGTGCCGAGGATAGATGGCCGTGCCCATGCTGCGTAGGAAAGGCGCGAACGGCTGCGGCAAGATGCACACAACCGTATGCTCGTCCACCGCCACGACGGTCATGGGTGATTCCCGCCACGTTCCGGTTTCCTCATCCAGGTAACGGAAATTGAAGGCGGGACGCGAGCTCGCGGGGATGTCATCGTTGTAAATGATGCGATTGAACGTGAACTCCACGTCGCGAGCTGTGAACGGCCTGCCGTCGTGCCATTGCACGTCGTCTCGTAGATGGAACGTCCAGGTCATCCCGTCCTCTGATGCCTCCCAGGATCTCGCCAAAGACGGTTCCACACGATCCGTCAGCCACGAGGTCTCGGTGAGCCCTTCAAAAAGGTATCCCAGGACCCCGGATGATGAGGCATCCTTCGCAATCGCCAGGTTGAACGTAAGCGGATCGGAAATCGTGGCAATCGTTATCTGCCCGCCATGTTCGCCGGTAACGTACTGAAACTGTTCCGCGTTGGCCTTGAGTTGATCGGTGACGGGAAGCCGTTCGTCGGTCTCCGGTGTGGCCGGCGGCGTGATGGGGCGTGTGGTTGCCGTGGGTATCGGCGGTGTGATCGTCGCCGTGGGAGCAATGACGCTCACAGAAGGCACTGATTGACCGCTATCTCGCGCGCCCGGTGTCGGCTCTTCATTCGCGCACGCCCCAAAGATAGCAACAACGACTGCGCACACCAACAGGAGCAGCACCAGCCGCCGTATTCGGATAATATTCGGCAGTTTGCTCAACTCTAAGTCCTTTCTAATGTTTCAGCGCATCTATTCGCTAGTTTTGTGGGGCGCTGCCTTAGCCAGGACAGAGCCGGCTACTGTCTTAGTGTAAAGACGTTTCCAGGTTTCATATCCATTCTGAGACTAAATGATTCACCATCAAATGTGTTTGCCGAGAAAATGAGACTCCCGCGCCCTTACAGCGCGGGAGTCCGGTTTGCCTAAAGGCGGCAACAGGCCGCATACGTAGCTATCGAGGCAGTCCCAGTCCTCGCTGGGCGATGATGTTCGGGCCCAGCAGGATGCCGCCGCCGCCGCCGAATCCAAGCGACAGGGAGATAGCGTTATAAGCACCGTAGTAGCCGTTGTGGGGCGCCCTGCCCTCGCCGCGGTTCAGGATGCCGTAGTCACCAATGATCTTGGCGAGCGTCGGCCAGAAGTGCAGCTTGGCCGTCACCTGGTTACGATAGCCGGAAATCGCGCCCTCGTGCTGTGGCACGTCGCCCCGCGCCTGCATCCACGCAACGCGGTTGGCGAGTTGCCGGTCGGCCTCGATGGTGACGCGCAGATCGGCCAGCTTATGCCGGACCATTGGGTCGCTGAGGATCGGCTGCCCGTTGAACTTTGTCTCTTTGAGCAGGTCGATGAACCGCTCCAGGATGCCGATGTGCCGAACGGGGCCTTCAGTGCCGGTGCGCTCAAAGTTGAGAGTCGTCATGGCGGCGTACCAGCCGCGGTTGACCTCTCCCAGAACGTACTTCTTCGGCACGCGGAGGCCGTCCATGAAGACCTCGCACCAGCGCCAACGGCCCATCATGTCGTAAAGAGGCCGCAGCGTCAGCCCGTCCGGGCGGTTCTCATTTTCATCCTTCAGGTTGACCAGCAGATAGGTGATGCCACGATGCTTGGGCGCTTCCGGGTCCGTGCGAACGAGGACGTGATACCAGTCCGCGAGGTGTGCGCCGGATGACCATATCTTTTGGCCGGTGATGACGAAATCATCGCCGTCCTCGACGGCGCGGGTCTGGAGCGATGCCAAGTCCGTACCTGCGTTCGGCTCGGAGAATCCTTGCGCCCACTCGATGTCGCCGTTTGCCATGCGCGGCAAGAACTCGTCTTTCACCTCATCCGAGGCGTGGAACATCAGCGCCCCGGTGATGTTGGACTGGGGAGAGCCGTTCGGGGCATTAGCGTAGGCCAACTCTTCCTTGTAGATGAATTGCTGGGTGATGGGATAGTCGCCGCCGCCAAACTCCTTGGGCCAGGTCATCGTGTACCAGCCCTTATCGACGAGCTTCTTCACGAACTCCTTGTCGTTCTCACGGGACTCCACGGTATCGAAGTCCCAAGCGCGGACGGCCATGCTGTGACCGTCGAAGCCTTTGTCATCCCAATTCTTATTGATGAAATCACGCACCTCGGTCCGAAATGCCTGATCCTGTGGGTCTTCCCGAAAATCCATCGGAGCTCCTCCTGCCCCCACTCATCGCCCGCGCGATGCTTGCCGTTGCCCAAGGAGGGTCAACGATCCAAGTGTCACAAAGCTAGGCGCACTCTAGCACCACGCGCCTGTGGGGTAAAGAGCGAGAACTACTCTCCGTGATGCAAGGGCGAAATCTGCGAGTGCGGGTTGGTGGAGCACTCGAATTGGAGGTGCCAACGGGCACGCGCCTCCCAATAGGCCGCCCTCTTGAGCGCATCCTGCCGCTGATCATGCGTCCACCCCGCATAGTCGAATGACGTCACGTCCTCCGGCCCATCGCGGAACCACTCCTGCCGCGCCCACCATTCGAGCGGTGTCAGCGTGCCCCGCTCATTCTGGCCGGTCAGAGCGCGATTACAGTCCGGGCAGGCCTGCACCAGGTTGGCGAGATGGTCGCACCCGCCGCGATCGAGCGGGATCACATGCTCCCAGTTGGGCTTGGGCCCATAGTCAGTGAACGGGTCGGCGCAGTACGCGCACTGCGCCCATTCGCGCTCCATCATGGCGGCGTTGTCCTGTTACCCAAGATGATTCCGGCAAGCCTACCTTGGCAAGCCCAGACCTCGCTGCGCGATGATGTTGCGCTGGATCTCCTTGGTGCCGCCCCCGAATGTGCGCCCTGTTGAGAGGTAGTGGTTGGCGCCGATGTACCCGCCGAGCGGCGACCATCGAGCAGGGCCGCCGGGGATGAGTGTGCCCATGTCCTTCATCAGGCGCGCGGCGGTGCGGAACACCCGCTGCGTCGCCTCTCCGGCCCACACGCGGGCAAGTGACCCCTCCGCCTGCGGCATCTCACCCTTCGCCTGCATCCACGCCACACGATAGGCGAGCATTCTGCCCAGTTCGATGTAGATTCGCAGATCCGCCATCTCATTGCGCACGATGGGATTATTGGTAAACGGTTCCCCGTTCATATTCGTCGTGCGGAGATAGTCGAGGATTTTCTCCCACTCGCGGAGCAGGGAGGCGGGGATGTCCACGGAGGCCCGCTCGAAAGACAACGTCGTCATTGCCGCATACCAACCGCGATTGAGCTCTCCGATAAGGTTCTGCGCGGGAATCCGCACGTCCTCCAGGAACCACTCCGACCAGCGTCGGCGGCCAAGCATGTCATACAAGGGCCGCAGTGAGATTCCCTCGCTCTCCATGTCGATGAGGAAATAGGAAATGCCCCGGTGCTTCGCGGCGTCCGGGTCCGTCCGCACAAGGATGTGCCCCCACTTGGCGCGAGGGTGATGAGCGGTTGACGTCCATATCTTTTGGCCGTTGATAACGAAATCATCACCGTCTGCGACGGCCCGTGTGGTCAAGGAGCCGAGATCTGAGCCTGCGTTGGGCTCCGAAAACCCTTGCGCGAACTCAAACTCCGCATTGGCAAGGCGCGGTATAAAATACTCCTTCTGCCAGTCCTGCCCGTGGATCATCAGGAGCGGCGCCACAAGCCCCCCGCCAAGCGCGGCCGGCGCGCCCTGGTACGCCATTTCCTCGCGGTAAACGAGCTGCCGCTCGATGCCTGCGTCCTGCCCGCCGAATTCCTTGGGCCAGTGCATCGTCCACCAGCCCTTTTGAACGAGCTTCTGCTCAAACTCATGCTGTAAAGCGAGGGCGGCGTTGTCATCGAGGTGCCACGATGTGTTCATCGTGGAGACGAGGTCATAGCCGCGGTCGTCCCACTCTTTCTGAACAAACTCGCGGATTTCCTGCCGGAAAGCCTCATCCTCAACGGAGAACCTGAAATCCATGGCGTGTACCCCCTCACCCTTTCGCCGACTCGCGACGTTACGCGGTCATGATACAGCGCTGCGGGCTATGGCGGGTAACTACGGTAAATGTCTTCTCCGGCTTTAATTGCCGGAAGCAGGGAATGGATCAGCGGTGCTTCGTCGTTCCTGCAGTTGGAGGATGGATACGTCTGCAAAGGTCTTTCCGTCCCACAGGGTCTTGATGTACGTGAGCACATCGACGATTTCGTCGTGTGTCAATTTGTTTCCAAAGGACGGCATTCCGCTCTTGAAGTCAGGTTGACTCGGAATCGCTCCGCCGTCCCTCACAATCCGGTAAAGCAGGCCGTCTGAGTGATGCCACGTATGGCCGTCACCATTGAGAGGCGGAGGGTTTAGCGTGCCGTCCACGTTCCGAATCTGCCAATCGGGATGACCCTGCCCTGCGGCCCCGTGGCACTCGGCGCAGTGTGCGGTGAACACCGTCATCCCCGTCTCAATCAGAGCTGCTGAAGATGGCTCCGCATTATCATCCGGCGGGCCCTCCACGAAGCCGCTGGAGCAACCCGTGCTGACGACAGCAAGAAGAAAAACGAGAACAGCCGAAGATGTAATGCTTCTTATCGACACGTATGACGCTAGCTGTCTATCAGCCCCTCTTGCGGCATGGTCCATGGGGGTTGCGCCTGGCCCGCGAACATCTTTGCGCGGGGCAGCGATATGTCCGTCAGCGGCACGTCAATCACGACCGGCGCGTTGCGTGACAAAGCCTCAGGCAGCAGAGTTTCCAACTCTTCAGGACGTTTCGCCCTGATTCCCACCGCCCCGAATGATTCCGCAAACTTCACGATGTCAGGATTCACCAGTTCAGTGCCGTACGCGCCCCCGAAGTAGTTATCGAGATCGCGCGCGACGTTGCCATAGGCATTGTCCCGAAACACGACGGTAACGACATTGATGCCGTACTGCGCAGCGGTCGCCAGTTCGGTCGCGTTGAACATAAAACCGCCGTCACCACTCACGCACACGACGGGCGCATCAGGACGCGCCATCTTGATGCCCATGGCCGTGGGGAACGCATACCCCAAGTTGAAGGAGTAGCCGGAATCAATGTACGTCTTTGGCCGATTCACCCGGTAGTGTGACCGCGCGTAATAGCCGAACTGCGTCACGTCCCAGGCGATGATGGTCTCCTCGGCCAAGGTATTCCACATCATCTCAAGGATTGGGTACTGCGGCTCCTCCTCGCGAATGTCGTAGAAGGCCATGAGCCTCTTCGTCACTTCGACGGCCTCTTCAGGAGACGGGCGATCCTGCGCGCCTGCTTCCGCAAGCAACGGCAGCAGTGCCTCAATGGTGGCGCCCGCATCTCCGTGAAGGGGAATCGTATTCGATTGAACCCGCGTCAACTCAGAATCATCGATGTTGATGTTGATAAGGGTGGACGACTCCCCCGCCGGATTGCCCATAGAGAAACGCGCGCCGATGCCGATGACGAGATCGGCGGAGGCAAGCACCTCATAAATCTGGTTCATCTCATCCATCTCGGCGCGCGGGCCAAAGCAGGAGCCGTAGGAAAAGGGATGGTCATCCGGAATCGTTCCCTTACCGCCGCTTGAGGTAACAACCGGGATATTCGTTGCCTCCGCAAGCCGCACGAGGGCATCTTCCGCATTGGACTGCGCCACGCCGCCGCCAGCGTAGATGATCGGCAAACGGGAGCCCATCATCGCCTGTACCGCCCTGCGGAGGTCCTCCGCGCTCGGCACGATGTGTGATATAGGAGCGGGATCGCGCAGAACCACATCTTCTCGCTCAACGCCGGCATCGGGTGGCATCTCAATAAGAACCGGCCGCGGCCGGCCCGTGCGCAGCTGTCGGAATGCTTCCGTCACAGCGGCCGGCACGTCTCTTGGTCGCAGAATCTGTCGCCGCCATTTGGTAACTGGCGCGACGATTCCGGCCTGATCCACGACCTCGTGAACCGCGCCCAGTTCCTTGCCAATCATGGCTCTCGGTATCTGCCCGGCGATGGTGAGAATAGGAGAGGAACGGGCATAGGCCGTCGCCAGGCCGGATGCGGCGTTATAGACACCTGCGCCCGGCACCACCAGAAGGACGCCCGGCTTGCCGGAGACGCGCGCATAACCGTCCGCCATATGGGCCGCCCCCTGCTCATGGCGAGTGGTAATCAGCCGTAAAGACGGCTCGTCCCTCATGGCGGCGACGATGCCGGACATGTGAACACCCGGTATACCGAATACAACCTCGACGCCGTGCCGAACGAGGGACGCGACAAGTGCTTCGCCACCGCTCATAAGTGTCATGCTGTCTCTCCCGGCGATGATACGTCACGTGACTGGTCTGTTACCCGTCTAGTTTACCTGTACAGCAGAGGCGCGCCATGGTCGCACGCCTCTCTAACTGCAAGCAAAAAGAGAGTGGGGCGGCGATGCCGCCCCACTTCGTTGAAGCGTTTTTGAAAGCTGCTCCCTTACCGTGGAAGCCCGAGCCCGCGCTGAGCGATGAGACCGGGAGCAAGCAGGATTCCCCCGCCGCCCGCGTAACCCGTCACCATTGAAAGCGCGTAGTTCGTGCCGTACATGCCGTTGTCCGGAGAGCGACTCTCACCTTGGAGGAGAGCACGGTAGGGCCCCATGATCTGCGCCAGGGCCGGCCAGAAGTTGAACTTCTGCATCATCGATCCATATAGATTGGCAATCAGGCTTTCGGACTGCGGCACCTCGCCCTTGGACTGGAGCCAAATGAGGCGGAGCGAAAGCATGCGGCCCGTCTCGACGCGGATACGCAAATCTGCTAGCTGATTCCTGACGAGCGGATCATTGAGGACCGGCTCGCCGTTGAACTTGAGGTTCCTCGCCATGTCGAGGAATTTCTCCAGCACAGCAACGTTCCTCGCGCCCGTACCGCCTGCGCGCTCAAAGTTCAGCGTTGTCATGGCGGCATACCAACCCCGGTTGACCTCGCCGATGACCTGCCGCTTGGGGACACGGACCTCATCCATGAAGACCTCATTCCAGCGGCGGCGGCCAAACATGTCATAGAGCGGCCGCAGTGTGATACCGGGCATCTGGTTCCCGTCATCGTCCTTCAACTGCATGATCAGGTACGTGATGCCGCGATGCTTCGGCGCAGAGGGATCCGTTCGCGTGAGCACGTGGTACCAGTTGGCGTAGTGGGAGCCGGACGACCATATCTTCTGGCCGGTGACGACGAAATCATCGCCGTCCTCAACGGCGCGCGTGGTCAGGCTGGCAAGGTCTGTGCCGGCGTTGGGCTCTGAAAAGCCCTGCGCCCAATCAATCTCGTTCTGCGCCATCTTGGGAAGGAATTCATTCTTGATGGAGTCTTCAGCGTGGTACATCATCGCGCCGGTGATGTTGGCGCTCGGGCTGCCCTGCGGCGCGCCCGCATAGGCAAGCTCATCCGCGTAGATAACCTGCCGGGACAGCGGCAGTCCTTGGCCGCCGTACTCCTGCGGCCACGCCATCGTCCAGTAGCCCTTCTCAACGAGCTTCTTCTGGAAGACCTTGGCATCCTCTCGATATTCGGCACTGTCAAAGTCATAGCCGAAGACGTTCAAGTCGGTGTTGTAATCCTTGGGATCCCATTCCCGTCGGACGAACTCTCGAATTTCCTGTCGAAACGCCTCATCTTCCGGCGCAAACGTGAAATCCATTGTTGTCTGCCTCCCCACCGGCGCACACTCCGGAACGCCGTTCTTTTGCGACCACATTGAGCGGTATACTTCCTGCTCGCAATCGCTGTCAGCATACCACGCTGGGCGCATTGAGAACCCCATCAGTATGATGATGGAGGTAGTGGCTTTAAGGATGCGGCCAGAGGGTTAGAGGAATGAATCGCCTCACCAAAATAGGCTGGGTGCTCGTGGCATTGGTTCTTGGCAGCGTACTAGTTCTGGCCACAGTCGCTTCCGCTTTGAACTCCGACGAGGACGATACGGCCAATGATCTTGGCGCCTTGCCCCGAGCGACACCCTCCGGCGAACAATCGGACGATGACCCGGACGACAGCTTTGATGATGACGACGTCGATACGCCCACGCCCACCGACAATGACGACCCTGGCTCCGACGGCATCGATACACCTGAACTAGACACAGCCCCTGAGGTAGGGACTGCCTTGGCAGATCGGCCTATCGTTCAGCAGCAGGTCGCCGACACCGACAACGATGGCTTCGATACCACCAACAACACCGACAACGACGGATTCGATACCACCGCCAATACCGATCACGACGGATTCGACACCACCAACAACACCGACCACGACGGCTTCGATACCACCAACAACACCGACCATGACGGCTTCGATACCACCAACAACACTGACAACGACGGCTTCGATACCACCAACAACACCGACCATGACGGCTTCGACACCACCAACAACACCGACAACGATGGCTTCGATACCACGGGGAACCTCGTAAGCGATGTCACCGATGAAAGCGATGACGATGACAGTTACGAGAACAGCTGAGCCTGGCAGCCGCTCGGAGCCCCGGATTGCGCTTACTCCGGCGCCGAAGTTCCCTGAAGACCGCGCTCTGCCAGAACTGCCGCAACTCCTTGATGGGGAATTGGTGTGGAGGACATATTGTCGTGAGTATGGGGAGCCGGAGTCGCCGCCGCGCAGACTGCGCCTGAGGCAATTCACCCACAGCCCCGGACGCGCCGCCGGCGCCATTTATGAGACAGAGTGGGAGGAGGAAAAGTTTCTCCCCTCCGGACAATTCGCCATTCAAATCAGGAGTGGCGGGCCCTTGGAGCTGTTTCGCTATCCGGACGACAGCCGGCTCCCCGGCCTGTCACAGGCGGCGTCGCCGGACTCCGCGCTGCGCCTCCTGAACGCCTACGTCCTGCCCATGAGCGCGCGACGTGCGCGCGTCGACTTGATCCGTTATCGACCCTCAAGCCGCGCAGTCCTGCGTCATCGTGCAGGGGGGGTCGGTTTCTTTCTACGAGTCATGCGCCCCGAAGCGTCTGAGCAGCTTCTCGCGGCGCTTGAGGTAATGGGACAGTCCGATTTTGTCACGCCGCGCCTGGCGGGCAGCTGGCAGGATGGCGGATGTGCCTGGTTCTCCGCAATACCCGGCAGAAACCTGCGGGACGAGATTCGGCGAGGCCGTCTGCCTGATGCGCGCTCACTGCTGGACGGCCTGCAATCCCTTTGGGCGGTTCCACTTGACAGGTCAGCGAGCAAACCGTTTGACCTCGCGGGGACGTACCTGAGGGCCAAGCGTTCCCTCCGCCACTACTCCCTCCACTCAGCATCCCTGACAGCCATGCTTGAAGATGCAGTGCAATCCCTGGATCGATTTGCGCGTCAATGGCGTCCAACCGCTATTGCCCACAACGATTTCTACGACGACCAAATGCTTGCCCTGGACGATGGGCGTATCGCCGTCGTCGATTTTGAAGAGACGGGTCCGGGCGACCCGCAGCTGGACGTCGGCAATTTCCTTGCCCACATGAACTGGGCACACCATTTCGGCCACAATCGATCCGCCCGCGCCGCCGGCGCGTTCCACAGGGTACTGCGCGAGGCCGCCCTGGAATGCCTCGGCTGGGCTGAACGGGACCTCAACTATCGAGAGGCCATATGCCTCTTTCGCATGTGCACCAACGTCATTCGTCGCCCCACGGCTGATTGGCTCGATAGGTTGCAGTCCGGACTGCAACTCGTGAATGAGACGATGGGTTAGTAAACGAACCTATCTGGCTAAGACGATCAGTTTCGCCTACCGCGGCAGCCCCAGCGCCCGCTGCGCGATGATGTTCTTCTGCACTTCTCGCGTGCCGCCGCCGATGCTCAGACCGGTCGCGAGGATGGAGTTCACACCCATGAAACGACCTGCGGGCGCCCACTTGTCCTCGGGACGCAGTTGGCCGTAGTCATTCAGGATCGAGGCGATTCCCCGATAGATTCCCTGGTGCAGCATGTCTCCCCACAGCTTGGTTTGTGAGGATTCCTTGACGGGAATCTCGCCGCGCGTCTGCATCCACGCCACGCGGTAGGAAATCATCCGCGCTACCTCGATCTGGAGACGCATATCGGCCAGAACGTGCCGCACACGCACGTCATCCAGCAAAGGCTGTCCGTTCACTTTGGCGTCACGCGCGTAGTCGATAAACTCCTCGACGGTGCGCAGCATTCGAGCCGGCCCACCGATGTTGGAACGCTCAAATGAGAGATGCGTCATGGTTGCGTACCAGCCGCGGTTGAGCTCCCCTACCATGTTGCGCTTGGGCACGCGAACCTCATCCATGAAGACCTCGCTCCAGCGGCGGCGTCCGAGCATGTCATACAGCGGACGGAGGATGATGCCAGGCGACTTCATGTCGATGATGAGATAGGTCAGGCCTCGGTGTTTGGCGGCCTCAGGGTCCGTGCGGACAAGCGCCTGCCCGTAGTCGGCCATCTCCGCCATGGATGTCCATATCTTCTGCCCCGTGACGATGAAATCGTCGCCATCCTCAACGGCCCGCGTCTGCACGCTGGCAAGGTCGGAACCTGCGCCCGGCTCGGAGAGCAGGCGACAGAACTCGATCTCCGCAGTTGCGTAATGGGGCAGCAAATCGTCCCGATGCCATTCGTTGCCGTGATACATCAGGACGGGCCCAACGAGGTCGCTTGCGCCGGATGACGGCGCGCCCCAATAGGCCATTTCCTCGCGGTAAATGAGCTGCCGAGAGATGGGCGCGCCCATCCCGCCAAATTGCTCCGGCCAGTGCAGCGTCCACCAGCCCTTGTCGGCAAGCTTGAGCTGCCATTCCTTGACGAGGTCTATCGCCTCATGGGTGTGGAGGTCATAGGATGCGATGGACGCGCCGACCGAGTCATAGCCTTTGGGATCCCATTCGGCGTTGACGAATTCCCTCACTTCTTGGCGAAACGCCTCGTCCTCTTGAGAAAATCGGAAATCCATCGCCGTTCTCCCCGCGTCTACATCTTTTGACGCGTTGCTCTCTGCTCAGCCACGCCCTGCATCAGGAAGTTAGCAGCGCAACACAACCGCGTTGCCGCGCCGTGCTCGGGTCAGATCAAAGTGAGACTGAGAGGCAGGTCACCGTGCGCAGAATACCTCCGATCGTATGGATGCGGCTGGCAACGAGGCTGCCAACCGTATTGAGGTCCTCTGCTTGAATCGTCGCAATGACGTCGTACGGGCCCGTCACCGCGTCAACGGACGTCATCTCAGGAACCTTCTTGAGCTCCTCCACAACGTCCTGCGTCTTGCCGACGGAAGTCTCTACCAGTATGAAAGCGCGTGTGGTCACTTTTACCCCCAAAAATTCAGCCCACCCAAGCCACTAAAGGCGGCTTATTCTAGGCGCGGACGGGCAAAAGTGTCAATTGGCTCACGCGCCGTCGAACCGCCACTGAAAGTACTCCATCACGGCGTCCAGGTATTCCTCAGGGTGGTCGCTGAATGCCGAACTGTGGCCACCGGACGGGAACGATTGCAAGCGGGTTTCGGGGTGCGTTGCAGCCGCCGCGATCCGTTCCGAGTGATCGGCGGCGATCCTGTCGTCGTCCTCCGAGTGGGTAAGCAATAGAGGGAAATCAATCTCATCCACGAACTCTTCAGGCTTGAGGGCCGACAGCGCTATGCCGTACCGCATCCGCGCCACGATCTCCATACCAGGCTTTAGCACTCCTATTGTCCACTTCGGAAGCGGCGTTCTATCAGCCACTTCGACCGCGAACAGGTCATCGATGTTTGCAAAGGCACTGTCAACGACGAGGGCGCGCAGTCGCGGCTCCTCCGTTGCCCCCAGCAACGCGGCAACCCCTCCCATTGAGAAGCCCAGCACGCCAATGCGCTCTGCCGGAATGCCGTATCGGTTTTCAACAACATCCATCGCGCCCAGCACGTCGTAGCGCTCATAGTACCCGGCCGACATCACCTCCCCGCCCGACTCCCCGTGGGCACGCAGATCAAACATGATTAGGGAGAAGCCTCTGTCACGGAGGTCTCGAATCAGCGGCATATACAGTTCCGGATCGCGGGCGCGGTTTGAATCCAGGCCGTGAACGACGATGAGCGCCGATTCAGGACCACCAGCCTGAGCAGTTCTCGGAATCCACCAGCCCTTCAGCGTTATCGGTTCGTCCTCCGCCCGCTCCTCCGGCATGCGCGGCGGGAACTCGATGTCCTCATAGGCCATTTCGTAGTCCAACGGCGTGATTTCGACCGGCTCACGCTCCGCAGCCACGGCCTGTGAGACCATCGTCCAGGATGCGATGGCGATGAGGGCGACGATGATGCCCAGGACCGCCATCAAAACGCGGCCCAAAAAGAAGAGGCTCATTCGTCCTCAGAAGTGCCGGCGGCGATTTCGGTTTCCCCCAGCAGCTCCACGCGCGTTTCGTCGCCCGCTTCAAGGCGTTTCACGTCCTCCGGGCAGATCGCCAGTCCGTTCGCCCGCGCCATCGCAGTCAGGATATTGGAGCCTTGCGGGCCGGACAGACGCGCGTGCATCCGGCCATCGTCGCCACGATATACATGGGCGCGAGCATAAACGCGGCGGCCGTCCTCGTTCTCAATCGGGTCATCCAGCACAGCCGTCAGTGATGGAGAGTCCCACGCCTCGTGCCCCATCATCTTTCGCAGTGCCGGACGCGCGAGCATGTGAAAGACGACCATCGCGCTCACCGGGTTGCCCGGCAAACCAAGATGGGGGACGTCCCGTCCCCATGGCGCGTCGGAAGTGCCGCGCAGTATTCCGAACACGACAGGCTTCCCCGGCCTCATACGCACTGCCCACACACGCACGTCGCCGAGCGACTGTAGGATTTCCTTCACCAGGTCGTAATAGCCGACGGAGACGCCTGCGGACGTTATCAGGAAATCGGCTTCTTGAGCTTGCTCGACGTGTGTTCGAACCGATTCCTCCGTATCACGGGCGATTCCCAGCGGGCGCGCGATTCCGCCCATCTGCTGCACAAGACCTTGCACTGTGTATGTGTTGATGTCATAGATGTGTCCGACTCCTAGTTCTTCGCCGGGCGCGGCAATCTCGTTGCCTGACGCGAGTATCGCAACAACAGGGCGTGGATACACGGGAACAGTCGCCATGCCGACCGAAGCCAGCACACCAAGCCGCGCAGGCGTCAGTTCCGTACCTTTCGACAGCACCATTTCACCGGCCTTCACGTCTTCACCGGCGGAGCGGATGGAGGTGCCAACTCTCGGAGAAGCGGAGATTGTGATGGCGTCCAGCGGCTTTCCGGTCGCCCGGCGGCTCTCCTCGTCTGTGTCCTCGAACCGGACGATGGCATCTGCGCCGGGCGGAACGGGGGCGCCGGTCATGATACGCACGGCGGCGCCTGCGGTGACGGCAGGTTCTGGCGGCGATCCCGCCGCAATCTCGCCGATCACGGGCAGAACAACAGGCGATTTCGCCGCAGCGGCTACATCCTCAGCCCGTACGGCGTAGCCGTCCATGGCGGAGTTCGGGAGCGGCGGGATGGAGATTGCGGAGCGTACGTCATCCGCGAGCACGAGTCCGTTGGCGTCGGCAAGCGGAACGCGTGTGGGCGTCAGAGGTCGAATATCGGCCAGGACGCGCTCAAGCGCCTCCTCCACGAGAATCATGCCGGTGTCGGTAGTCATTGCTTCAATGCGCCTCTCGGTTTGAAGGGCGCATCTCCATCATGCCTGTGAACGGAGAGTCGCGCCCGTCTCTCGTTGCAGTTTATCCAGCAACTGCGTCTCTGCGACATCCACTTCAGTATCCGTCAGTGTGCGCGTTGGCGACTGCCAGACGAGCGAAAATGCGAGGGATTTCTTGCCATCCGGCACCTGCGGGCCCTGGTAAACGTCCACGAGCGATGAACGCACAACGGATGGAAAGTCTCGGATGATGTCGCTCACCGCCCCCGCCGGCGCTCCGTCATTAATGAGCAGTGAAAGCTCCCGCAGCACACCGGGATAGCGCGAAACGGACTGCCACGTCCTCTCAACCTCGCGTCGATGATCAAGCGCGGCGTGCAAATCAATCTCATAAAGCACGACGCGCGGTGTGCGGATATCCAGCGCCGCCAGCGTATCGGGATGAACCTCGCCGATAGTTCCGAATGGCCGACCGCCCTCTTCCGGTAGGAGGTGCGCGGTGCGGCCGTGCGCCAAGATGCGGTCTTCACCGGCCTCGTACACCGCGCGGACGCCGATCGCGCCGAGCAGGCTCTCGATAAGTCCTTTTGCGTCAAAGAAATCCATCTCGTCGGAATCGGCGTCGTTGCCGCCGATCCATGAACGATTTCCCCGCATTCCCGCCAGTACGCCGGTTACATACGTCCGTTCCTCCGGTTGATGGCGCGGGCCGTGCGGAAGATAGGCCTGCCCAATCTCGAAGAGTCGGTACGATTCCCTGCCAATGCCGCGCTCATTGTTCGCAAGCGTTCGCAGGAGGCTGCCCCGCAGTGTTGTTCTCAGATACTCCTGGTCAGGCGACATGCGATTCCAGACACGCAGCGGATCTTGCGGCGCGTCCCCGGGAATCGTGGCTTGCAGCAAGTCCATCGGCACGAGCGGATAGGAGATCGTCTCCCGGTTGCCAAGCCGTACAAGAATGTCCCGCACATCGTCCTTGATCTGCGTCAAGGGGTCCGGCAGGTCGGGCTCCCCTGTTGAGGGAAGGAGCGTGACGGGGACAACGTCATAGCCGACGATCCGCGCCACCTCCTCAATCAGGTCATCCGGGATCCCGATGTCCGTCCGCCAATACGGGACAACGGCGTCGATGGTGTAGTCGCCATTCGGCCTGTCCGTGGCCGTAAGTTCAAAGCCAAGTGAGCGCAGCGTCCGCTCTGAGACCTCACGCCCCGGGTCGCTGCCCATCACCTGCTTCATGCGTTCAGAGGTCATGGTGACAACTGCAGGGTTCTGGCGGTCCGGCCAATCGTCAGCGATGCCTTTTGCAGCTGTTCCGCCACAGAGTTCAACCAGCATCTTGGCCGCGCGCCGCAGGCCGATGGGCGGGAGCGTTATCGGCAGGTTCCGCTCGAAGCGTTGGGAGGCTTCCGTGCCGCGCTTGCCGCCCACCTCGATACGGCGACGCTGAACTGTGCGGCGTGTGCTGGCAAAGCCGAACGACGCGGACTCCAGGATGATGTCCGTGGTGGAATCCGAGACCTCTGAGTTCTCTCCGCCCATGATGCCGCCCAGACCAACGGGACCGTTCTCATCCGCAATCACGAGGTCTTCGGTCGATAGGGAGTGCGTGCGCCCATCCAGCGTCATGAGCGGCTCGTCTGGTGTGGCACGGCGGACGATGAGTTTGCCGCCCGCGATGGTGTCTCGATCAAATGCGTGCAACGGCTGCCCAATCTCCAGCATCACGTAGTTCGTTATATCAACCACGTTGGAGATCGGCCGCACGCCGGCGGATTTCAACCGCAGTTGCATCCAACCCGGCGCGGGGCCAACAGTCACTCCTGTCACCAGTGCTGATGTATAACGCGGCGCGAACTCGGGTGCTTGTAAGTCAACCAGGTCCTTGGTCGTTATCGGGTCTCCGTCCTCTGCGTACTCTACTGACGGCACACGCACCGGATTGCCCGTCAGCGCCCCAACTTCCCACGCAACACCCATCATTGACAGGCAGTCGGGACGGTTGGCCGTGACTTCAACGTCGAGAATGACATCGCCCAGGTAGTCTTCCAGCGGTGTGCCCGGAACGGCATCATCCGGTAGAACGAGTATCCCCTCATGGTCATCCCCAAGCGCGAGCTCCCGCTCGGAGCAGATCATTCCTTCCGAGACGACGCCGCGGATCTTCGCAGATTTCAAGGTTTCCCGGTTGCCCGTTTGCGGGTTTGTCAGCGTCGCTCCAACTCGGGCAAGGACGATCTTCTGGCCGCCCTCTACGTTCGGCGCGCCGCAGATGACCTCCAACTGCTCGGAGCCGGTGTCGACGGTGGCCAGCTTGAGGCGGTCCGCGTTTGGGTGTGGCCCAAGCCGCTCAACGTGACCGACCAGGACATTATCCCAATCCCCGCCGACGCGCTCAATCGAACCCACCTCAAGGCCGGCCATTGTCAATCGATGCGCCAGCTCCTCCGGCGTCAAATCAAAATCGACGTATTCTCGCAGCCACTTGAGAGACACGCGCATTGCGTCGTCTTACTCCGTTCGATTCGTATCGTCAGTCGTCTCAGCCCCGCCATTGGCATCATTATCAACGGTGGACTCGGCCTCGCCCACAGACAGAGCGCCTCCTGAATCTTCGGACTGTTCCTCACCATGGTCGGGATCCTGTTGTACGATAGCTTCCGCCGTAGCGAGGTCAGTCGGCCCTGCCGCCATATGCCTCATTGTGATGCGGAAGCGCGGCGGCTTGATCGAGGTCGACCGCACCAAGTACACATTTCCGCACGCATGGCAATGGAAGCGATGAGGCACCAGGTTTGAGCGGAGTTGGCTATGCCCTTCGTAGTACACAAGGGCATTGCAGCTTGGGCAATTCTGCAGAGTGGGGACGGGACCGCCCTGCATCATCATGCGGTCCTCGCGTCCCCCGCCCGACTGCTATTTCTAGCGAAGCTGTGCAACAGTGGCCTTCTCCACATCCTGGATTTCCCTCACGATGCTCATTCCTTCGCCGACGGACATCGGGCCAAGCATCTCACGTTGCGCGTCCCGCAGTTTGTCTGCGAGTTCAATGTACGTTACACCCATGGTTGCCTGCTCTGCCGCAGCGCTCAGGCAACCGAGAATCGTGCCGAACTCTTCAATCGAGAGTGTCAGGTCAACCATCACCTTCTCTGCTCGTTCCGTCATCTCCATCCTCCTTCCAAATGTCGGAGCCCTCGCTCCTTCCCTGCGCTATTCCCACCGAGCTAGAACTGCTCAAGAAAATTCAAATCGTTGGCATAAAAATGCCGGATATCATCGATGCCGTGCCGCAGCATCGCAATACGCTCCGGCCCCATGCCGAATGCGAACCCTGTGTACTCGTCCGGGTCGTAGCCGACTCGCCTCAGAACCTCGGGATGCACCATCCCGGCACCCATAATCTCCAGCCAACCGGTCTGGCTGCAGACGCGGCAACCGTCCCCACGGCAGGCGAAGCAGTCAATAGCCATGTCCACACCCGGTTCCACGAACGGAAAAAAGTCGCAGCGGAAGCGGACGCGGCGATCAGGGCCGAACATGCGTCGCGCAAATGCGTACAGCGTTCCTTTGAGATCCGCGAACGTGATGCCACGGTCAACGGCGAGACCTTCAACCTGGAAGAAGACCGATTCATGGGAAGCGTCCGTCGCCTCGTGTCGAAACACACGTCCCGGGATCAGCACGCGGATGGGGGGTTGCTGTGCCTCCATGATGCGTATCTGCATCGGTGAAGTATGCGTCCGCAGCAGCAACGGTCGCTTTCCGTCATCGTCCTCGATGTCCAGCCACAGCGTGTCCCATTGATCGCGGGCCGGGTGGTCTGCCGGGATGTTCAGCGCCTCAAAGTTGTAGTAGTCCCACTCAACCTCGGGACCCTCGACGACCCGAAACCCCATCGGCCTGAAAGCGTCGATGATCTCCCGCAGCGTCTGCGTCGTGGGGTGCAGCCCTCCAGAGGGGACTCCCCGTCCCGGCAGCGTCACGTCAATCGCTTCTGCGGACAGCCTC
Organism: uncultured Dehalococcoidia bacterium; assembly: GCA_964653005.1. Lineage (GTDB taxonomy): Bacteria > Chloroflexota > Dehalococcoidia > UBA6926 > UBA6926 > VXMO01. Next base: position 70,705 of record CAZZAN010000001.1, read on the forward strand.
TGCGCCACATTCGCGTGTTCCAGAACCGCGCGGCGCTCTTCGTAGGCATTCTCAAGAGCAGAGCGCACTCGATTGGCAAGTTGACCGGCCTCACGTCGATCCTCAATGGGAAGCGTCGGCAGCTGCTCCAGCAGCTTCGGAAGACGGCCCTGTCGCCGACCCTGCCACGTCACACGCCAACCTTCCAGCGCATCCCTGTCAGAGATGCGCTCAAGTTCGGCGAGCGCGTTGCTCTCAACGTCCTTAAGTTCGTCAGTGAGTGTGGACATTTTCCCCGCGCTGTTGTGACTGTCCGTACTCGAAAACTGGTATCAAAAACGTCCGTCCCATGACGGACAACAGCGGGGATTATACCGTCTTTCCTATTGAAAGGTCAATCAAAGCCGGACACTGGCGAGTAAGCGGGCTGTACCGTCTCGACTTACTCGGCGTCCCCGTCACCGCCCACAGTCAGGGGTGGAAAGCCGGTGCCCAGGTCCAGGATGCGGGCCTCCGTACGAGCGAAAATCTCGAACTCCTCCGGCGTCATCCCGGAGTGCCGGATGAGCGCCTTGAGCGCGCCCCGCTTGACCATTTCCGTACCCGGCACGCCCGGCGCCACCAGAACGGGCGGGCGCTCCTCTTCAAACTCGCTCTGATATCGGTCGCCGATGTCAATCTGGACCTCGACCGTCTCGCACGTAAGTGGCAGTTTGTCATCTGCACGGGTGGCAAGGATTTCATACAACTCATCGCCGAGATAGTCGACTGAATCCGCCGGCGGGGCCATGTCATCTTCCGCCCACGCAGAGAGCGACTGCTGAATCGCGGCCTTAATGGCATCAATGGCTTCGTCTGCTGTTTCACCCTGCGCAACACAGCCCGGCAGGGCTGGACAATGCGCTGAGTATCCCCCCTCGGGTTCGGGCTCCAGGATAACGGTGTAGGTTGCGTCGGACATGACCAATCAATTGTATCCCGCCAATTGAGACTGGGCGCCACACTTTTGATTCAGGCAAGCCGCTAATCTGTGGTGTATGGAATCGACCCCGAAAACGCCTGCGCCGCCCCGTTGGGGACGGCGCTTCTACTACGGGTGGGTGATTGTTGCGACGATGTTCATCGTCTCGGTCGCCCAAACGGCCCAATACAACCCGGCTATCAGCGTCTTCGTCAAACCAATTACTGAAGACTTTGGTTGGAGCCGCACGACCTTCTCAACCGCAATCGGGATCGGGGGAATCGTCGGCGCCGGCCTCGCCCTGTTCATCGGTCCCATCCTGGACAGGCGTGGCCCGCGGATACCCACGCTTATTGCGTTCATGCTCCTTGGCGGAGTTGTGATGTCCCTGAGCCAGATCTCGGAAATCTGGCAGTTCTACGGAATCATCATCACGAACCGGGCCCTCAATACGGGTTTCCTCTCTATCGTTGCCGGAGTGGTGGTGTCCAAGTGGTTCATTCGACGACGCGGACGGGCAATGTCCTTCTCAATCACAGGCATCCGCTTTGGACAGGCGATCTTTCCGCCATACGCAACGTTCTTCGTTCTACGGTCGGGTTGGCAGACTGCCGCAATTGCTCTTGGCGGGTTGGTTTGGGCGATGACCCTGATACCGGTGGCGCTATTTCTACGTCGGCAACCGGAGGACATGGGACTGCGGCCTGACGGAGACAGTCCCGCGAATGAAGATGCTGACGGCTTCGAATCACCGCAGTCATACGCCGCCAGTGAAGAGGCATCGTTCACGCTGGCACAGGCGCTGCGCACCCGTGCCTTTTACCTGATTCTGTTCGCAACAAGCGCCCTGGCATTCAACATCGGCGGCATCAATTTCAATCTCTTTCCGTACATGACCGACCAGGGGATGTCAGAAGCGCAAGCCGCGATGATTCTGACGGTATGGTCTCTGATTGGCGCGACGGGATCGCTGATTGTCGGGTTCGTAGCCGAGCGGATGCACGTTCGATTCGTGATGGCGCTTGCGTTTTCATTCGCGACGGGCGGTGTTGCGCTGCTCATGATCACTGACGATGTGCCGACGGCGCTGGCATTTTCGCTGGTTCATGGACTGTCGTTTGGGTCGCTGCCAATGCTGATGAACCTGGTGTGGGCGGATTACTACGGCAGGCGGCACCAGGGAGCCATACGCGGTTTCACCACCCCGTTCCAGGTCATCGTGCAAGCGGGCGGCCCCATTATCGGCACGCTCTCCTATGACATGATTGACACGTACATGCCGGCGTTCATCCTCTTCGCCGCGCTGTATCTACTCAGCGCCCTTGCGATGCTCCTGGCTACGCCCGTCTCGCTTTCTGATGTGGTAGCGCGCCGGAGCGCACAATGAGAGGAAGAACGCCTGCCGCTTGCTTAGGAATGTCCACAATTCTAATCTTGAAACAATCACAGACATGTCGGAGCGGCTTGGCGCGTTCCGGCCAATCACATGAAGAGTCGGAGAGATGACGACAAACGCAAACGAACGGTTCACCTTGCTTCCCCGATCCGTGAGGCCGTCACACTACGCCCTCACGCTAACGCCGGACCTGCAGAACGCGACATTCACGGGCGACGTGTCGATTGACGTCCTCGTTTCGGAAATCACGAACGAGGTCGTGCTGAACGCCATCGAGTTGGAACTCGGCTCGGCGACGTTCACGCCGCGCGGCGGAGAGACCTCAGCGTCGACAGGAATCACGTACAACGAGGATGAAGAGACTGCCACGATCAGTTTTGGCGAAGCTCTGCCTGTCGGAACTGGGACGATCGAGATTTCGTTCACGGGGATACTGAACGATCAACTGCACGGCTTCTACCTCAGCACGTTCCGTGACAAGGGCGGGGTTGAACGACGCATGGCGGCGACGCAGTTCGAGGCGTCGGACGCGCGGCGGTGCTTCCCGTGCTGGGATGAGCCGGCAATCAAGGCGACGTTCCAGGTTGACCTGATCGTCCCTGAGGGATTTTCGGCCATCTCCAACACACTGGAGTCTGCGCCGCAGCCGGAAGACGGGGGCGGGCAGCGGGTCAGCTTCCCCACAACGCCGATCATGTCCACCTATCTCCTTGCATTCATCGTTGGAGAGATGGAATCCATCGAAGCGCGGTCGGCCAACGGCACGCTAAACCGCGTGTGGGCGACCGTCGGGCAGGCGGATTTGGGGCAGTTCGCGCTGGAAACGTCGGTGCGTCTGCTTGACTACTACAACGATTACTTCGGCGTTGATTACCCGCTTGAAAAGCTGGATCACATCGCCTTGCCGGACTTTGCAGCGGGGGCCATGGAGAACTGGGGGGCAGTGACCTACCGCGAGGTGGCGCTGCTCTTCGATCCGGCAAGCTCCTCGCCCGGCACACGGCAGCGCATCGTTGAAATCATCGCGCACGAGATGGCGCATATGTGGTTCGGTGACCTCGTGACGATGGCATGGTGGAACGATCTATGGCTGAACGAGAGTTTCGCGTCATGGATGGCAGCCAAAGCAACGGACACGCTCTTTCCGGACTGGGCGATCTGGACGCAGTTCATCGCCACGGACGTCGCGCCGGGCATGAGCCTGGACGGGCTGGAGAACTCCCATCCCATCGAGTCCGAAGTGCGGAATCCTAACGAGGTCAGCCAACTCTTTGACGCCATCAGCTATGAGAAAGGCGCTTCCATTCTTCGCATGTTGGAGCAGCACATCGGCCCTGATGATTTCCGCAGCGGCCTGCACGGCTACATGACCGCTTTTGCGTACTCCAACGCGGAGGGGGCTGACCTGTGGCGCGCGATGGGGGACGCCTCACGGCAAGACATCCCCGGCATGATGGACTCCTGGGTCAAGCAGGTCGGCTATCCCGTCGTCACCGCAGAGACCACACGCGGAGACTCCGGCGCGGCGGTCTCGCTGACGCAGCGTCGTTTCCTCTACTCCGGTCCGAATGACGATGAGACCCTGTGGCACGTGCCCGTGCGCATCACGACTCAGGGAAGCGATGTTGAGTCAAGGGCATTGTTCACAGGCCGGTCGGAGACGATCGATGTTCCGGCCGTATCGGGAGACGGCTGGATCAAGGTCAACGCGGGCGGCACCGGATTCTATCGTGTCGGTTATGAGCAGGATGAGCTTGAACGGCTGATCGCGGCGGTTCGGACGGGCGAACTGTCCGCGCCGGATCGCCTGACGCTGCTGGAAGACACGTACGCGCTGGCTCGCGCCCGCCATATCCCGGCCCGCAACTACCTTGAACTGGCACAGGCCTACACGGACGACGAGGACTACAGCATCTGGGCGGCGATGGCGTCACAGCTCGGTGCCATCGAGGCACTATCCCGCAATGAGCCGTACCTCGAACGCTACCAGGAATTCGCTCGGGGACTGACACAGACCGTCGCTGGCAAGGTCGGCTGGGAACAACCGGAGAATGAGGCGCACCTGCGAACGCTACTGCGGGCAGTCGCGCTGAGCGCGGCAGGCGGTTTCGGTGATGAGGCCGTACTGTCGGAGGCGGCGGCGCGATTCGCGCGTTTCCTTGAGGATGAGTCATCGCTGCGACCAGACCTTCGAGCAGTGACATACAACCTTGCGGCGGAACAGGGCGATAACGAGACATTCGAGACGATGGCGCGGCTGGAGCGGGAGTTCGATCTTCAGGAGGAAAAGGTCCGCATGCAGATGGCGCTCACGCAGTTCAGCCAGCCGGAGCTGTTGCAGCGGGCGCTCGATATGTCCGTCGACCAGGATCAGATACGCGTGCAGGACGCGCCGCGCATCTTGATGGGCGTGGGCGGTAACCTACGGGGCCTGAGCCTGGCGTGGGAATTCATGAAAAACAATTGGCCGGAACTTGAACGCCGCTACTCAGGCGGAGGCTTCGCAATCATGCGGCTCGTTTCCATTACCGGCGCGTTCGCTTCCGAGGAGGCGGCGCAGGACGTGCGCTCGTTCTTCGAGGAGCATCCGACGCCGGCCGCTACTCGCGCCATTCAGCAGTCGCTTGAGCGCATTGAACTCAACCGCCTGTGGCTGGAGCGAAACCGCGACGAACTCGCTGAGTGGCTGGCTTAGCCTGGGCGCTTATCGCCGCAGCGGCTGACGGCGGCGGTAAGTTCCTGTGCGCCATGCCCATTCCATGGGGCCGAAGCGGAACCGCCTGAGCCACGCGGGCGACCACCAGAGTTGCAGCGCCCAAACGGCGAGTATGAAGAGCAAGACTCCTGCGCGGCCGATCTCCACATCCGCTAGCAGGTGCGTCAGGATCAGGACACCAAACGCCGTCTGCGCAAGGTAGTTGGTCAGCGCCATTCGACCCACGGCGATGAAACGCCCCTTGAGCCATGCAAATCCGCTTGTGCGCTGCCAGAGGATGATCAGGCTCATGTATGCGAGCGAGGCGGGAATAGTGCCAACTGTATTTGGAATCTCGCCGATGAACGATACGTCGCGGTCATAGTCACCCATCTGGGTGACTATGACGCCGATTGTTGCAAGCGATAACCCAACAGCCAGACCGCCAAGCGCCATCCGTCGGTAGAACCGATCAGAAAGAGCCCCCTGCATGAACCCTGTCCTATAGAGCCCGGCGCCGACGAGTATCAACCCCAACGCGCGCATGAAGTACCCGATAGCAACCAACCCGGAAAGGGAATCGTAGCCGGTCCCTGAGGGCTCCACTCCGCCCTCGGGCTGCGTCCATATGCCGGCCAAAGAGATGTCCGTCGTGTTGACCCAGGCCTGGGCAAGCAACGACGGAATCACGGATGTCAGGAAGATGCCGACGCCCAGGACAATCATTGCCCGCGAGGGCAACCGCCTCAACAGCAACAGGACGAATGCCGAAATCGCATACGCCGTCAGGACATCCCCCTCCCACACGGCCATGTGGACGAGCCCCATGAGGAGCAACAGGATATTGCGCCACGCGTTCAGGAGGGTGGGACGCTTTTCGCGCCGTGCAGCCCGTTCGATGAACAAAAAGATGCCCGCGCCGAAGAGCAGGGAGAATATCCCCATGAATTTCTGGTCAACCAGGATCTCGCCAAGGATGGCGATAGCCCAATCGAGCCCGGTGTCCGACCCGCCGGCACTGATGTTGCGATACGGAAGCCCGCCGTAGCGAAAATGCACGGCGTTCATCAGCAGGATGCCGAGCACGGCAACGCCACGAATCAGATCGAGGCTGAGAATGCGGTCGGATTCAGAGACGGGCCCGCTCGCCGGAGCGTTCCCAGCCGCGGGCTGACCGGTCATGCTGGCATATTCCGCCCTGACCGGTCAGGGCAGACTTAGGAGGCGTAGATGCTGAGGCGCCCCTTGGTCAGGGCATCGCCAACATGTTTCTTGATGGTCTGCAGCATTGAGAAGTCGTCCTCGCCAACAAATGTGACGGCCTTGCCCACGTTGCCGATGCGGCCCGTGCGGCCAATGCGATGGATGTACTCCTCAAGGTTGCCGGGCATGTCGTAATTGATGACGTGTGAGATCTCTGGAATGTCCAGGCCGCGAGATGCGACGTTGGTGGCGACCAGCACTTTGAGCTCACCGGAACGGAACGCGCGCATCACTGCCTCGCGTTGGTTCTGCCGCATGCCGCCATGGATTGGCTCAACGCGAATCCGCGCGCGCTGCAAACGCCGTGCCAGGCGATCCACACCCACCTGGGTCCGGCAGAAGATCAGCGTCTTCTCGCCTTCAAGGTCGGTGCGGAGAACCTCTTCCAGGCCTGCGAGCTTATCCTGAGCAGCCACCTCGTAGTAGACCTGCTCGATGGTGTCGGCGGCCTCGGATTCTTCACCGATGCCAATATGGATTGGATCACGCAGGAATCGTTGAATCATGCGCTTAATGAAGGACGGCACGGTTGCGGAGAACAGTGCGGTCTGGCGCTCGCGAGGTGTGGCGCGGAGGATGCGAATCATATCCTCAGCAAAGCCGATGTCCAGCATCTGGTCGGCCTCATCGAGCACGGCGATGCGGACATTGTTGAGCTTGAGCGTTCCGCGCTGCATGTGGTCCTGAACTCGGCCAGGCGTGCCGACAATGATCTGCGGGGTTTCACTCAGGGCCTTGAACTGCACGTCGATCTTCTGGCCGCCGTAAAGCGTGACAATCTTGATGCCACGGTGCTTTGCCAAGCGGCGCAACTCGCCCGTAACCTGCACCGCGAGTTCCCGTGTCGGGGCAAGCACGATGCCCTGCACCTCGCGGCGCGTTGGGTCTAGCAGCTCAACCATCGGAATGCCGAACGCAGTGGTCTTGCCGGTTCCCGTCTGGGCGCGGCCAACAACATCCCGTCCATCAAACATGACGGGAATGGCCTCCACCTGGATAGGCGTAGGATTCTCGTATCCCATGTCATCAAGTGCTTGCCGAATCGGCTCAGACACGGCGACTGTCCCGAAGGTCTTGTCGCGCTCGAACGGTCCCGCCTGCACCTCAATGCGCGGGGTGGCCTTGCGCTTACGGGTACGGAGTTCGGTTGCGCCGTTCCGCGACGGTTGCTCGCTACGACCGTTTTCAGTAACCGGCCTATCCTTGCGACGGCGTCTCGGCCGCCTGCGGGTCGGCACGCCGTCAGTGCGCTCTATCTTCCGGGTTTCCGTGGGCGCCGCCGGCGCTGCGGAGATGTCAGGTCGGGTGGGAGGGGGAAGCGTTAGGGTGGATGCCGTCGGGGACGGCGGGGCCGTCACGCGGCCCAGGATTTTTCGAAGCACAAATTCCTCTTACATGAGTTGGCCGGAGTTCGCCCGCGGCGATACTCGCTCAACTTGGTGCGATGTCGATTGAAGGGCCCCTCGGCGGGGCGAATGCCGTTCTGCCTGGCGATACGCTTAGTAGCGGTTGTTGGCACTATGATTCCTGAAGCAGTCTGAGCAGTAGACGGGGCGATCGCCGCGCGGCTGAAAGGGCACCTCCGCCTCCTTTCCGCAGTCGGCGCAGATGACCGAGTACATGCGTCGCTCCCGCCTCTCGAAGTTGCCGGCGGGCGCCTGTCCCGAACTCGGCCCGCCTGAAGTGTATGTGCCGCCAACATAACCGCCCTCGCGGTCACGCTTGCGGGCGGCTCGGCACTCAGGGCATCGAGACGGTTCACGCGTAAAGCCCTTGCTTGCGTAAAACTCCTGCTCTCCTGCTGTAAAAACGAACTCATTGGAACAATCTCGACACGTCAGTGTCTTATCGGCCATCGTCATACTGTGACTCTCCTCTTGCACGCTGATTCATCCGACGACCACGATTCGCACGTGATCACCAGTCGGGGCCTTCGCCCATGGGACTTCCGTTGAGGTTGCCCCGCTATTCAGCGCCCAAGGATGCTGTGGCGGTATACGGCCGACTCAGTGGTTAGTTCAAGCGATTGTGCGGTCGATAGTGTCCAAACACACTTATTCAACTGAATTATAGCAGACTAACGCGTTGTCAGTGGCAGCGAGCCTACTTGGGATGGTCTGCCTTGCCCACGGGGACAGCATTCACTAAGCTTGACGGCGAGGCAAGCCGTGTTTAGCTGCGGCGCTCAACAGATGCGCGGACAGGATGCGGTTGTCGCTGCTTATTGTTGTAGAGCAGGAAGGGGCACACAATGGATTTTCGATTCTCAGCCGAGGATGAGGCGCTCCGCCAGGAGGCGATGGAATTCACCCGGCGTGAGTGGGACGCCAAGGGCATGGGGGACGGTCACGGCATCTACTATGCCCTTTCTTGGGACCATGAGGATCACGAGCTTGAGTCGATGCTCAGCGGCTTCGAGAAGAAGTTAGTCGACAAGGGCTGGTGGACCATGCATTGGCCGACGGAATACGGCGGCAAGGGCGCAGGCATCGAGACACAGATGGCATATCGCGAGGCCATGGCGTACGCAGGAGCTCCTGCGACACTTGGCGGCGGATTGGTTGCGCCGGTGCTCATGGTGCATGGCACAGACGAGCAGAAGGAATATTTCCTGCCGCGCATCGCCAATGCGGACATCTCGTACGTCTCGCAGGGGTTCTCAGAGCCGGATTCCGGTTCTGACCTGGCGAGTCTGCAGACGCGCGCCGTTCGTGACGGCGACGACTACGTCATCACTGGCCAGAAGATCTGGAGCACGTATCGCGCAGAGTTCATTCATATCCTCGTTCGAACCGACCCTGAGCAGCCGAAACACCGTGGCATCACCTATCTGCTGGCTCGACTCAAGGACGAGGATGGCAACTATCTGCCCGGCATTAAGGTGAACGCCATCCCGGATGCGCTTGGGCGTCACCGCTGGGATGAGGTTTTCTTTGAGGATTGGCGTGTGCCGTCCAACAGCATCATCGGCGAGGAGAATCGTGGCTGGTACGCGGCAATGACGACACTGAGCTTCGAGCGCTCCAACATTCAGGGCCCCGCAATGCTCATCCGCATCATGGAGGACTTCATCGATTACGCGAAAAACGTCCGCCAGCACGGCGAAAGCCCACTGGATAACCCTGTGGTGCGGCACCAGATCGCCAATCTGCGGCTTGAGATTGAGGCGATGCGGATGCTTTCGTACCGAGTCGGCTGGATGCAGAGCCAGGGCGAGATTCCGGTGCGCGAGGCATCCATGACGAAGTTCTGGGGCGACGAGATCACGCAGAAGGTGTACCGCTACTTCTCCCACGTGCTCGGCGACTACGGCCAGGTACTGCCGACAACGGAGTTGCCGCTGAAGCTGCCGGTTGACGGGTTCCTGAACTCCAACGCCGTCAGCACAATCGGCATCAGCATCGCCGGTGGCACAACGGAGGTCCAGAAGAACATCATCGCCCAACGGGGCTTGGGGCTGCCGCGGTAAGTAGGAGACCAACTCTGGAACAACAGCGGGCGGGCAGTGGCCCGCCCGCTCTAGTTTTGCAGGCAATCCCAGTTGACATGGTTCCGTGTTCTTCATATATTCACCCTTAGGGTGAACGTTGGAAGTAAGATCTCGGAACAGGCAACTGCAGCGCTGTTACCTCGATTCGCAACAAGCTCACCGTAGGTGGGGTGATGTGGTAGCAAGAAAGTACGTCCAAAGGGTCGACCAGCTTCTTGATGCCGAAACCCTACAGGATATTCGCCAACTGCGGTTCATGCGCCTTCACGCCCTGACTGGAAGAAGGCAAGGACAGTACGCAGTTGACTTGACCTGCAGATGGCGACTCATCGTTGAGATTCACGAGGCATCCAACAGCCTGGAGGTACTGGAGGTAACCAATCACTATGAAGACTAAGAGGTCTACGCTTTACTCTGACCTTGCCATTCCTCCCGGCGAGACCCTTGCGGAAGAACTTGAAGCCCGCGGAATGTCTCAGAGAGAATTGGCGAGACTGATGAATCGGCCTCCGCAAGTTGTGAACGAAATTATCAGGGCAAAGAAGGCCATCACGCCGGAAACTGCATTGGACCTGGAGAGAGTCTTTGGAGTCAGCGCGCAATTCTGGCTGAATCTCGAGGCTCGCTACCAACTCACTCTCGCCCGAAATAGACAGAGAGAAGCAGTGCTTGCGGAGGAATCAGCGGCGTACGGAACCGACTCCGACGACTAGGTTCTCAGGTCCCTTCCGTATCTAGCCGCTCCCGCGCCGTCTCTAGCGCTTTGGGGTTGCTGTCCACGCCAATCCAGAGGCGGTTGAGCCGCTCCGCCGCAACAAGCGCCGTGCCGGAGCCACAGAAGGGATCAAGAACGAGATCGCCGGGGTTGGTGCTTGCCTCGATGATGCGTTCATACAGCGCTAAGGGCTTCTGAGTGGGGAAGCCGGTACGCTCTTTCGCCATGTTGTTCAGCGAGGGGATATCCCAGACATCTGTCGCGCCCTTCATCCGTCCCTTGAGCCTCTGCGATTTCGCCGGCGTCTGCGGCTTGTTGAACGTGTACCGAACCGACTTCGTATAGAAGAGAATCACATCGTGCTTGCGAGAGTAGCGCTTGGGTGACGATCCACCGAGGCCATAGCTCCAGATAATCTCGTTGCGGAAGTTGTCGATGCCAAAAACGGCGTCCATCAACTGCTTCACATAGTGGCTCGACGTGGGATCGCAGTGCAGATAGATACTGCCGTCATTCTTGAGGATGCGCCTCATCTCCACCAGGCGCGCGGCCATGAAGCACAGATAGGTCGCCATGCTCTCACCGGCAGTCTCGCGGGACGTTTCGACAACCCGCATTGCTAAGGGGCAATGCTCGCGCACATGAGAGAGCCATTCAGCATCAACATCTCGCTCCCATGCCCAGCGATCACTGAATTCGGCATCAGCGGCCGGGCGGCCGGATTGCGTATTGACGTGTCGCCCGGTATTGAACGGTGGATCAGTGGCGATCAGGTCGACTGATTCGTCCGGCATCCCACGGAGAATAGGCAGGTTGTCACCGAGGTGGAGGCTGCCGGATGGGGAGCCTTGCGGCGTCGACATGAATGGAGACGGCTGCGGTGTTAGAACGCCGGGCCCTCCGACAATGGGAACGGCATCGCAACGTCCGGGTATTTCTCCTGGAGTTGTTTCCACGCGCGGTGTGCCAACTCCTCGCCGCGTTGCAGGATGTCGTCCTCGTCGACGTGCAGCAGCTTGCGGTCGCGCATGACCCACTCGCCCGCCACCATGACGGCCTCAACATCTGAAGCCTGACCGTTGTTCACGAAGTCAGAGATGACTCGGAGCACGGGAACCATGTGGGCACGTCGCAGGTCTGCAATGAAGAGGTCAGCCTGCTTGCCCACTTCCAGCGAGCCGAGCGTCTCATCCATACCCATGATGCGCGCGCCCCCGATGGTGGCCCAGTCCATCAATTTCTCGGGTGACGGGCTGAACGGGTCGTCGCGCCGCACACGCTCGACAAAGTAGCCGGTACGCACGGCCTCAACCATGTCCTCTGCCATGTTGTCCGTGCCGATTCCTATCACGCAGCCGGCCTCTTCGAGGTCGAGGGCGGGAGCCGCAGCGCCACGTCGGGCAGCAATGGCAGGGTTATTGGAAACGCCGGTTCCGTGCCGTCCAAGCGCCTGAATCTCGGATTCGATAATTTCGCGGCAGTGCGCCACGACGAGGCGGGGGCCAAGAAACTCGTTCTGCTCTAAGTAGTGGGCAGGCAGCACGCCCCACGCCGCCATCACTCCCGCCACCTCCTGCTTGCTCTGGGAGAGGTGGATCGTATAGCCGACACCACGTTCTTCGGCCAGTTCACGTGAGCGGCGCAGCATGGCAGGGGAAACGGAGTCCGTCGTGGATGGTGAGAAATAGACCGTCAAGCGGCCATCCGCTTTGCCGTGCCACGAGTCATATACATCGACGGCCCGCTGGTATGCTTGCTCAGCCAATTCCTCGGAGAAGTCCGCCGATGATTTGAGCAGCGTCCCGGCGCTGATGACATTGTAGTTCACGTCCGTCATGGACTCGGTAAGAACAAAGCGAGCGCCCGTGTCGGCGAGCTGCTGCGCGTAGTTGGATATACCGCGTCCTTGCTCAAAGAACGTGGTCGTTCCGCTGCGGATGCCCTCGATTGCGCCGAGCAGGGCAAACACTTGCATCTCCTCCGCGGAGAGCATCGCCGCAACCTGCTCCGGAAATCGCAGCGGAGACGGGAATCCGAGGTCCTCAAGAATCCCCCTGCTCAGCGTGGCGGTCAGGTGCGTGTGGCAATTGAAGAAGCCAGGAAAGACCGCCTTGCCGCGTGCCGAAACGGTTTCCGCATTGGGATAGGCGGTAACCACCTCATTCGTCGGGCCGACGGCAGCAATGTTGCCGTCGTCACCGATGGCGATAGCGCCGTCATAGACGATGCGCCCATCGGGATCGCTTGTGACGATGATCGTGTCACGGATTACGGTGGTCATTCTTGTTCCCCCTAGCTCTGCGCGAGCAGGCGCGCGGCAGCCTCAATATGGGCAGCGTCGATGCCCGCTTGGGACAGGAGGTCCGCGGGCTTGCCCGAACCCGGCATACCTTGCACGGCAATCCTGATGACGCGCGGCGGGTTTCGCAGTCCGCCTAGCGCGCCGAGAACAGCGTCACCGATGCCGCCCTCCGCCCAGTGGTCCTCAACCGTCATAATCGTGCCTGTATCACTTGCGGCCGCCTCAAGAGTTGCTGCATCTATGGGCTTCACGGAATACAAATCAATCAGGCGAACGTTGATTCCGTCCGCAGCCATCGCATCAACGGCCTTGAGAGACTCATGCACGGTGATACCGGCGGCAACAATGGTGAGCTTGTCATCGTCTGACGATCGAAGCACTCGGGAGCCGCCTACCCTGAAGATCTCATCCGGTTCATAGAGAATCGGGGTCGCCTCGCGGGTCGTGCGAATGTAGGAGATGCCGTCAATGTCTGCCATTGCAGCAACAAGTTGCGCGGTCTGGTTGCCATCGGACGGATAGAGGACTGTGCTGCCGTTGATGGCGCGCATCATGGCGATATCCTCAAGCGCCATCTGTGACGGACCGTCCTCTCCGATGGAGACGCCGGCGTGTGAGCCTGAAAGCCGGATGTTGGCGCGGCTGACGGCGGCCATGCGGATGAAATCGTAGGCGCGGGTCAGGAACGCTGCGAACGTGGAGACATACGGTGTCCATCCGCGCACCTGCATCCCCACAGCCGCCGCAACTGCCTGCTGCTCAGCGATGTAGCACTCAAAGAAGCGGTCAGGGTGCGCCTTGCCGAATATGTCGGCATGAGTCGAATTGCTGACTTCGCCATCAAGGGCAACGATATCCCCCCGACGGGAACCGACAGCAGCCAACGCATCCCCGTAGGCGCGGCGCGTCGCCATGCGGGAGCCGATCTCATACTTCGGCAGTCCACCGCTGGGCGTCACCTTGAAGACGTTCGCCTGGACAGAGTTAGCAGGTATCTGAACAGTCACCGTCGCGCCCGTACTGCCGCCCAGCTCCGTGATAGCCGTCTCGGCATCTTCCAAGGGGCGGCCGTGGAAGCCCTCCTTGTTCTCAACCGCGGATGCGCCGCGCCCCTTCATCGTGCGGGCAATGATGGCCGTGGGGCGGCCTTCAGTGCTTACGGCCTCCTGGTAGGCGGTATTGATTGCGTCAACATCGTGACCGTCGATTTCGACGGTGTGCCAGCCGAAAGCCTGCAGGCGAGCCGCGTATGCGCCCGTATCCCAGCCGTACATGGTCTCACCACGCTGGCCGAGGCGGTTGACGTCGATGATGGCCGTCAGGTTGTCCAGGTTCCAGTAGGCGGCGTGCTCTGCCGCTTCCCACATGGAGCCCTCGGCCATCTCGCTGTCACCGCAGAAGACCCACACGCGATACGGCAGCTGATCCAGCCGCTTTCCCGCCAATGCGATGCCAACGGCTATCGGAAGTCCCTGCCCCAGCGAGCCTGTCGCAACATCAACGGTGGGCAGGTTGGGGACCGGATGCCCCTCTAGCCGGCTGCCAATTGAGCGATATGTCAGAAACTCCTCTTCGTCGATGACGCCCGCGGCCTTCAACATGCTGTAAATCAGCGGGGAGGCGTGGCCCTTGGAGAAGACGAGATGATCGTTGTTGGGGGCGTCCCGGCGCTCAAGATCGTAACGAAGGTAATCACTCAGCAGAACCGATGCGAGGTCCGCCGCCGACATGCTGGAGGTCGGATGGCCTGATTTCGCCTGCGCGGCCACGCGCACGGAATCCACTCTGAGCTGCTGTGCGAGACTCTCCCACGTTGCGACATCACCCATAGGAATGTCCTCCTGTTAGCATTCGTTACCCCTGTAGTCATCATCGACTTTTTTTGAAAAGGTGTCTATCGAATTGACCCTCAATCGCCGCGCCATTGATAATGCGGCAATATCTCATGGCTGTACGCACTGTTCAGGGCCGCACGCCCCAAGTTCATCCGTCCGCGTGGATCGCCGAAAACGCCTACCTGATGGGCGATGTTGAGGTCCACGAGGGGGCGAGTATTTGGCCGGGCGCTGTCCTCCGCGCCGAAGGTGGACGCATTATCGTCCGACGGAACGCAGCCGTGCTGGAACGCGCAGTCATTCACGGCGGCGGAGTCGGCGCAATCTCCAGTACGACGGAGATCGGCGAAGGCGCGCACGTCGGAGTCGGCGCGATGGTTCACTCAATGGGCGTGGGACGTTTCACTCGCGTCGGCGATAACGCAACCGTGCTTGAAGCGGCGACGGTTGGCGAATGGTGCTGGATTGAGCCGCGGGCCGTCGTGCTGCCGCGAGGCGTGATCCCGCACTATTCCCGGGTGTCCGGCATCCCCGGAACTGCTATTCGCACAATCAACGATTTTGAGCAGCGCATCCTGTCCGTGCAGGGTCACAATACAAACGCTAGGGCAGCGGAACATCGCGCTGCCGAGGCTGATGGAGGCTCATCGATGATCCGACCTTTCAATGGCAAGACGCCAAAGATCCACCCGACGGCATGGGTGAGTGAGGCGGCATATGTTGTCGGCGACGTTGAGATCGGCGCGCAATGCACCGTCTTTCCCGGCGCAGTGATTCGCGGCGATAGGGGCAAAATCATCATCGGCGACCGCACGAACGTGCAGGACAACGCCGTCGTCCATGCGAACGGCGACATCACGATTGGCACGGACAATACGCTCGGCCACGCAATCACGTTTCATGGACGCAAGCTCGGCGACCACTGCCTGATTGGCAACAATTCGACGGTGTCGGAAGGGGCGGAGATAGGCGATTTCTGCGTCGTGGCGGCAGGCGGGGCCGTTGCACCGTATGCAGTCATCCCTGACGACTCATTCGCGGCGGGTGTCCCAACCGAGGTTCTGTGGCAAACGGAGCCTGCGCGACGGGCACAGATGGAAGAATCAGGCGGCGCGTACTATGCCCGCCTGGCTGAAGCGTACCAGGCCGACGGTCTCGGCTCCTGGCCTCCGGGTGAAAACCCGCCGGGATAGCAGTTCACTCTGCCAAAGCGCTTTCAGCCAACCCCCGTAGCGTCGCTATCCGTTCCGCAACGGGCTCTTCTCGACCATAAACTCCGGTCCCCGCCACTAATATTCGTGCCCCTGCACGCACAGCCTGAACAACGGTGTTCTCGTTGATACCGCCATCAACCTCTAATTCAACATCGAGGCCACGCTCATCGAGGATGCGACGCATCCGGGCAATCTTGGTCTCTACTTCAGGGATATAAGGCTGCCCACCATAGCCCGGGTTGACCGTCATCAGCAGCGCGATGGCGATTTCATCCAGGAAGGGCACTATCGGATCGATCGGCGTTTCGGGCTTGACGGCGACGCCCGCCTGCGCTCCGGTCTCGTGTACCTCGGCAACTGTTCCGGCCAGATCCGCGCATGCCTCGGCGTGGACGACAATGATGTCTGCGCCGGCATCCGCAATATGCCCAACGTGCCGTCCCGGCTCGGTCACCATCATATGGACGACCAATGGCACATCACCCGCATAAGGCTTGATTGCACGAATCATCTGCGCGCCGATAGTAATGGGTGGCACGAAGTGGCCGTCCATGACATCGATATGGATGTAATTTGCCCCGCCCTGCGCCGCCGCTGCAGTCTCCTCTCCAAGTCGCGCAAAGTCCGCCGCCAGGATGGACGGCGCAATCTTGATGGGGCTGTTATCCGGCATCCTGAAAACTCAGCCGCCGCCCGTTTCAAGCCGTGCGCGAGCAGCCGTAATCGCCTCACGAACACGGCTAGGGGCCGTTCCGCCAATGACATCCCGCTTGGCAACAGCCGTTTCAACTGTGATGTCCAGCACATCTTGCTCAAAGTGCTCGGAAGCGCGGCGATAGTCATCCAGCGTGAGGTCACCTAGCTGCTTGCCGGAATCCATCGCGGTCTGAACCAGGTTGTTGACAATGCCGTGCGCCTCCCGGAATGGAACACCCTTGGCAGCCAGATAATCGGCGAGTTCCGTTGCCAACAGGAAACCGCTCTCTGCCCCGGCGCGCATCCTCTCCGCGTTGAACTCCAGCGTCGGGACCATGCCCGCCATCATCTCCAGGCTGCTGAGCAAGGTATCCGTCGCATCAAACAGCGGTTCCTTGTCTTCCTGCAGGTCACGGTTATAGGCAAGCGGCAGAGCCTTGACGGCTGTAAGGAGTGAAACAAAGCTGCCAAGCACACGCCCAGTCTTTCCGCGTACTAATTCTGCAATGTCCGGATTGCGCTTCTGCGGCATGATGCTGGAGCCGGAGGCATAATTGCCGCCAACCCGCACAAAACCGAACTCCTCCGACGACCACAGGATGATTTCCTCACAGAGGCGGGAAAGATGTGTCATCGTCAGCGCGGCGGCGGACAGGAACTCGATGACGAAATCGCGGTCCGCCACGGCGTCCATGCTGTTGCGGCTGACGGCGGCAAAGCCGAGATCGGCCGCCAGCGCTTCGCGGTCGATGGGATAGGCCGTGCCGGTCAGGGCGGCGCTGCCAAGCGGCATCACGTCGGCCCGGGTGAGTGCATCGCGCAGACGGCCCGCGTCACGTTCCGCCATCTCCACGTAGGCAAGCAGGTGGTGTCCGAGCAGGACGGGCTGCGCTCTCTGCAAGTGCGTATACCCGGGCAGGATGACGTCGATGCCCTGCTCCGCCTGATCCAGCAGGGCGCGGCAATAGGCACTCAGACGCTCCAGTCCTGCGGCAATTACATCCTTGACGTATAGGCGTGTATCCGTCGCGATTTGGTCGTTGCGAGAGCGGCCGGTATGCAGCTTGCCGCCGACGGGGCCGCTGAGTTCAATCAGCCGCCGCTCGATATTGAAGTGGATGTCCTCAAGCTCCGGCCTGAACGGAAACTCGTCCGACTCAAGCTCCGCGCGGACAGACTCCAGTCCTCCGAGGATAGTCTGCGTCTCGCCTTCGTCTAGTACCCCCGCCCGCTCAAGCGCGCGTGCCCACGCCTCTGACCCGCGCACGTCATACGACGCCAGGCGCCGATCAAACGACAGGGAGGCAAGAAAATCGGCTGGGTTCGTACTTGATTGTTCCGCCATACATACAGGATACGGCACGGGACGGGAGGCACGAGAGGTTCTTCAGCCGGCCGCGTGGGTAGTCATTGGTACAGCCTCCACCGTCTGCTACAGTACCCGCACGCCTTTAGCAGGTGACAGACAGATTCGAGTGGCGAGGGAAGTGATGGTGAAGAGCAACGCGGCAACAGTTGAGGAATACCTGGCCGATTTGCCGGAGGAGAGGCGGGAAGCGATACAAGCAGTGAGGCAGGTGGTGCTGGATAATCTGCCGGATGGTTATGAGGAGTGCATGACCTACGGGATGATCGGCTACGTCATACCGCTCAGCCGCTACCCGAACACCTACAACAAGCAGCCGTTGGGGTTGGCTGCGCTCGCATCGCAAAAGCGGCACATGGCGGTCTATCTGAACAACGTCTACGACGATCCGGAAACCCTGGAGTGGTTCACGTCCGTATACGCGGCGACCGGAAAGCCGTTGGACATGGGGAAGTCATGCGTGCGCTTCAAGCGCCTGGAAGACCTGCCGCTTGACGTAATCGGTCAGGCCATAGCCCGCACGAGCGTCGATAATTTCCTCGCATCCTATGAAGAAACACGGAGCAAGCTGAAGGGCGGATAGACGTGGCAGGACAGGGAGGGCGGACGGTGCTCCTTACTCCTCCGGCCTCACACGAGCCTGCGTCCGGATCGGCAGGCCCCACAGGTGAATGAAGCCCGGTGAGGCTGACTGGTCAAATACGTCGCCCTCGTCGTACGTGGCAAGCGCGTGCTGGTAGAGAGCGTACTCGCTCTTGCGCCCCACTACGGTCGCATGGCCCTTGTGCAGCTTGACCCGCACCGCACCCGTCACCGCCCGCTGGCTGCTGTCGACGTATGCTTGGAGGTCCTCCCGCAGCTGGCTGAACCACAAGCCGTCATACACAAGCTGGGCGTATTCACGGGAGACGGTCTCGCCGAACCTCACCTGGTCCTTCGTGAGAACCATGCCCTCCAGTGACCTGTGCGCATTGATGAGAATGGTCGCTGCAGGGGCCTCATAGATCTCGCGCGACTTGATGCCGACGAGTCGGTCCTCGATGTGGTCGATGCGCCCAACGCCGTGCTCGCCGCCAATCTTTGAGAGTGTCTCGACGAGGTCAACAGGCGACATCTCCGCGCCGTCCAGCGCGATGGGCAGTCCCTCTTCGAACTGCACCTCGACGTAGCGTGGCTCATCCGGCGCCTCGTGCGGCGCGACCGTCCACTCGTAGGCGTTCTCCGGCGGCTCACGCCACGCGTCCTCAAGCACTCCGGCCTCGATGCTGCGTCCCCACAGGTTGTCGTCGGTCGAATAGGGCTTCTCAAGCGTGGAAGGGACGGGAATCTCATGCTCCCGGGCATAGGCAATCTCTTCAACGCGCGTCATGCCCCACTCGCGAGCGGGCGCGACCACCTTGAGATCCGGCGCGAGCGCCCCGACCGAAACATCGAGACGCACTTGGTCGTTGCCCTTGCCCGTGCAGCCGTGCGCGACGGCCGTCGCGCCCTCCTGCCGCGCCGCCTCAACCATCAGTCGGGCGATGAGCGGCCTGCCAAGCGCAGTGGCGACGGGGTAAACACCCTGGTAGAG
The DNA here is from genome assembly GCA_964653005.1 of uncultured Dehalococcoidia bacterium. GTDB lineage: Bacteria > Chloroflexota > Dehalococcoidia > UBA6926 > UBA6926 > VXMO01. The sequence goes on from CAZZAN010000001.1 coordinate 90,190, forward strand.
AGCGTTGGCCTTGAGAGCGGGGAAAACGAACTCGCGGATGAACTCGTCGCGGACATCAGCGACGTGCGCGCCGACCGCGCCGGATTCAAGCGCTCGCTGTCGAATCTCATCCAGGTTGTCGACGTTGCCGAGATTAGCCGTCAGCGTGACGACGTCGTAGCCGTAGTTCTCCTGGATCCACCGCACCGCAACGGACGTATCGAGACCGCCGCTATACGCAAGAACAAGTTTCTCCGCCATTGAACCCCCACTCTGAGTGATTTATGCGTGGATTGATTCTAGCAGGGGAAGGGGCGGGGAATGCTTGGAGCTTGGTGAACGTGAGAACGCGAGCGCGCACGGGCGCAGTCGTTAGGGAGCAGCGTTCGTCTCCAAATACGACAACATGCGGTGGACAAATCGGTGGACCACCGGGCGGTCGGATTCCACCTCAAAGTCCTCCATCTCATCGTGGTAGAAGTTCTTGTGGAATTTCTCAGCGAGCCCAAATCCGCCCTGCAATAAGTCGTCACCAGACTGTTCAGCGACTTGCTGTACCACGTTCTTCATGGCGCGGTGTGACCGGCACTCCCAACCCCGCTGATTGGCCACGGCCATGACGGCGTGCGTGGCAGCGCCCCATAGCTTCTCCGAAGCCTGCAAGTGGTCTCCCGCCGCGAATTCCTCGTCAGACGCCGTCAGGAACTCAAGCGCAGTCTGAGAGTGATTATCACCATTCATGGTCACAGTCTACCGCGCAATGACCGACCGTCGAGTGAGTTACTTCGCAGCTTTGGCGGCGGTGCGGAGACACCGGGTACACATGCGGACCTGTGTGCGCGCGCCGTTTGAGTCGTACTGGGAAATCTTCTGGACGTTGACATTCCAGCGTCGACGCGTCTTGCGATTTGAGTGGCTGACGCGGTTACCGAATTGCGGGCCGCGGCCACAGAGTTGACACTTTGCCATGATTGCTAATCGATCGTTGTTTTCAGGATGATTCTCGCGCACCCAAATGGGCGACTGTATCGTTACTACGCGAGGACGTATGCTACCAGAGTCACGAGTCTGAGGCAATATAGCCGGGCTTGCAACACAAGGGGGAAGAGCAATGGCGACTGAGGCAGGTACACTCGATGCTCAAGGACTGCTCGATGCGCTCAGTGGCGGCGCGGAGTGGCTGCAGGCCAACGTGGACGCGGTCAACGCGCTCAACGTGTACCCGGTGCCGGACGGCGACACGGGAACCAACATGATGCTCACGATCCAAACGGCCCTGCGTGACGGGCAGGAGAACCCCGGCGACGGCACTGTTGGCGCGATGTCCTACACCATCGGGCAGGGCGCGCTGCGCGGTGCGCGCGGCAACAGCGGCGTCATCCTCTCTCAGTATCTGAAGGGGTTTGCGCAGGGCCTGGACGGCGTTGGCACGTTGGACGGGCCAGCGCTCGCCAAGGGGCTGCAGGCAGCCTCCGCCGCCGCCTACGGGGCCATGAGCAAGCCAGTCGAGGGCACGATGCTGACCGTTGGGCGTGAGGCGGGCGAGGCGGCAGGAGCGAGCGGCTCAACGGACGTCATCGACACCCTCCGCGCCGCTGCGGATGAGGCTGACGCTTCAACCGCCCGGACCCCCGAGTTGCTGCCCGTGCTGGCAAGCGCAGGCGTCGTCGATTCCGGCGGACAGGGCATCGCAGTGCTGCTGCGCGGCGCGCTCGCGCGGTTGACGGGAGAAGATCCCGGACCAGCCCTTGAAGCCCCGACCATCTCCGCCATCGATCCAAGCCTGTACGCCGGAGGCGAAGGAGAGGCGTGGGGTTATTGCACGGAGTTCGTGCTGATGGAGCCCACGTCCAACATGGACACAATCCGCGCAACGATGGCGCTATTCGGTGAGTCCGAGTCTATCGTGGAAGGTGACGCGCTGGTGCGTGTGCATCTGCATACGGCGGAGCCGGAGGTCGTGCTGGCAGAGGCCGAGGGGATGGGACGGCTGGAGCAAGTCTCCATCCGCGACATGGATCAGCAACACCAGCAGTTCCTTGCAGGCCACGGAGAGGACATTGAGGACGTGGTCTGCGGCGTCGTGTCGGTGGCCGCAGGCCCCGGCTTCGTTCGCATCATGCGGGGCCTTGGCGCAGGTTCCATCATCTGGGGCGGGCAATCCATGAACCCGTCTGCGGAGGAAATCGCGGAGGCGGTGGAGTCGATCCCCGCGCCGGACATCATCATCCTGCCCAACAACAAGAACATCGCGGCAACGGCAGAGGTCTCACGCGACCTCATCCATACCAAGACTGTCACCGTGCTTCCCACGGAGTCCGTACAGCAGGGCATCGCCGCGCTGCTGACCTACTCGGCAACCGAATCCGTCCAGGACAACATGGAGGGGATGCAGGGTGCGGTTGATGAGCTTCGATGGGCTGAGGTGACGTTTGCCGTGCGCAACGGTCAGTCCGGCGATGTGACGTACGCGGCAGAGCAACCAATCGGCCTGCTTGAGGGTGATTTGGTCGTGTCGGGTGAGACGCCCGAAGCCGTTGCGCAGTCACTGGTGGAGCGCATCGCGCCGGAAGGTGAAATGATCGTCACGCTGTACTACGGCGCGGGCATCACGGAGGAGCAGGCTGAGTCCGCGGCCGAGGCCATCAGTGCCGTCTGCCCCGACGATGTAGAGGTGGAAGTCCAGAACGGCGGCCAACCGCTGTATCCATACCTAATCTCCGTCGAATAGCCGCACGCCGCTTGACACGGGTTAGCGTTGCGCTCACGCTCACGCCAGTACTGGGGAGGGCGTGGGCCGCTCTTATCGGAGCGCCCACGGATTAGCGGACGATAAATGGCGGTTGAAACGCGGTCGTCACTCGGGATACTGAATCCCCGTCGCGTGTTCTACGGGTGGTGGATTGTCCTGTCCGGCTTCCTGCTGATGCTGTTTTCCACCGGCGTCGGTTTCTACGGCTTCTCCGCCTTCGTCAATCCGATTGCGGACTCGATTGCGGGCGGCAGTCGCACAGTCGTGGCGGCGGCAGTATCAATTCAGCGGGCCGAATCGGGAGTCCTGGGGCCGATTATGGGGTTCCTTGTGGACCGAATCGGGCCGCGGGTCATTCTCATTGCCGGATTCGTGATCGGCGGCGCAGGATTCATCCTCGTGTCGCTGACACAGAACGTAGTCCAGTTCTACGCGGCATATATGTTCCTGGCGCTTGGGCTGGGCGCGGGGTCATTCCTGATCGTCAGTGCAGCAGTCACAAACTGGTTCAGCCGCATGCGCGGCCGGGCACTGGGATTCCTGTTCCTTGGACCGGGTTTTGCGGGCTTTCTCGTGTACGGCATCGTGGTGCTGATAGAGGAGTTCGGCTGGCGAAACACTCTGGCGGGCATTGGCGTGGCGATGTGGGTAATCTGCATCCCACTCGCGTTGATCATGCGGCGGGCGCCCGAGGCATACGGACAACGGCCGGACGGTGACCCGCCGGCTGAAGATGCCTCGAGCGGGCCGGTAGCACTGACAGGTGGAGGAGTGCCGGTCGGAGAGGCAGGGCTGATCGGAATCGGCAGTGTCCTGCGGAGTGTCAGCTACTACCAGTACATCTTTGCTCTCGGTCTGCAGCAGATGGGATTCTCGGCGCTGGTCATCTTCCAGGTTCCGGCCCTGCAGACCTTCGGACTATCTGCACCAGAGGCTGGTTTGGCCGTGCTGATCTGGACAATCGGCGGACTGCCGGGCCGCCTTGCCTCAGGCTTCCTGGCCGACAAGTTCGACAAGCGGTTCGTGCTGGCGGCGGCGTTCATCATGCAGCTCGTCGGCCTGTTCTTCTTCCTGACGACGACAAATCTGAACGGCGCAATCCTGTACGGAGTCACCCATGGCATCGGCTGGGGGATGACCACTCCGTCTCGACTTGCATTACAGGGCGAGCTCTGGGGGCGCGCCATCTTTGGGCGGCTGATGGGGATTCAGACGGGCACTTCCGCGATTGGCTCCATAGTGTCCCCGATATTCGTCGGGTGGTGGTTCGATACGTTCGACGAGTACAAGACGCCCATCCTGCTGCTGTTCATGCCGCTGTTCCTGTGCATCGTGCTCGTGCTCACCTTAAGACGCCCGTAATTCGGCTGATTTTCGTGACCTGAGCGTAGAATGCGGGCATGAGCGAGTGGCCGCGCCCGTGGCGATACATCTTTCACGCGGATATGGACGCGTTCTTTGCGTCTGTCGCACAGCGTGATGATCCCAGCCTGCGCGGCAAGCCTATCGTCGTGGGGGGACCGCCGGAATCGCGCGGCGTCGTGGCCGCCGCATCGTATGAGGCCCGCAAACTGGGGGCGCGATCTGCAATGCCCATGGCGACCGCCCTGCGTCTCAGCCCTGACATCATTCGTGTCGGGCATCGTCCCGGGGGATACGGCAACATCTCGCGGCAGGTCATGACCATCCTGCGACGCGTGACCCCCTTGGTGCAGCAACTCTCTGTGGATGAAGCCTACATGGACGTGACGGACGTGGCAGGGCCGGAGATGTTGGAGCCGCTGGGCAAAGAGATCAAGCGGCGTGTGCGGCGCGCCACCGGCCTGGCCGTGACAATCGGCGGTGGTGTCAATCGAACTGTGGCAAAAGTGGCATCGCAGGTGGGCAAGCCGGACGGCCTGCTGCTTGTCCCTCCCGCGACCGAGGATGAATTCCTTGCGCCGTTGGACGTTTCGTTGTTGAGCGGTGTCGGGCCGGCGACACTTCGCGCGCTGAATGCCCGTGGCATTCGCACCATGGGAGACCTCGCCACGGCAGACGACGAGTGGCTCGCCAAAGAGTTTGGGAGGCGCGGGGCCTGGCTGAAGGAGCGGTCACTCGGTAGAGGATCATCTGAGCTTGAATTCGAGGACGAGCGGCAGGTGAAGTCCATCAGCAGCGAGACCACAATGAGAACGGACACTGCCGATGAGGAAATCCTGCTTAAGTTGGTGCAAGAGCAGGGAGCCGATGTAGTTCAACAAATGCGGAACAAAGGCCTGCGGGCCCGAACTGTTCGCCTCAAGCTCCGTCTCTCAGATTTCACAACGTTCACGCGGCAGCAGTCCTTGCCCCGCCCCACGGATGATGAGGCGGCGGTGCTTGGCGTAGCGGATGAGCTTTTGCGGCGGGAGTTGGAGCCGGGGCGGGAGTTTCGTCTGATTGGCGTTGCAGTCGCGTCCCTGGAGCCTGCGCTTGATCAGCCGCAGCAGGCAGAGACGGGGCCTGCGGCGGGCGGACAGATTAGGATGCGGCTTTAGCTCCCACCCTAACCCTTCCCCACAGTGCGGGGAGGGAATCAGGATTGCGGTATGATTCAGGTGCGGCGCTGGGGCGTCGCTGTTTGTATCTCGGTCTGACCGATTGAGACTCATCAACCTGGGAGGGGAAGGCATCGTGACACAGCTTGCGTCCTATAACATCGTCGGCCACGCGACACCACGCGCAGAGGGCCCGGACAAGGTGACGGGCAGCGGAAAATACGGGATGGACCGCACGATGCCGGGGATGCTGTGGTGCAAGATCCTGCGCAGTCCGTTTGCCCACGCCCGCATCGTGAGCGTTGATACGAGCGAGGCGGCAAACCTGCCCGGTGTTCACATGGTGCTGACGGGCAAAGACCTGGAGGGCGTGCGGACGAATCGCGCCCCTATCAAGGACGAGCCCGCCCTGTGCTGGGACACGGTGATGTACGTGGGCGACAAGGTAGCGGCGGTCGTTGCAGAAGATGAGGACATCGCCGAGCGCGCGCTTGAGCTCATACAGGTTGAGTACGAAGAGTTGCCGGCCGTGCTGTCCGCCCGCGAGGCCGCGCAGCCGGACGCTCCCATCTTGCATCCCGATTTTGCCAACTACATCGGTGTCAAGGACGCGCCGGAGACACCGACAAACGTTGTGGTGGCACTGGATCGTGGGCGGGGTGACGTCGAGGCGGGGTTCGCGGAGGCGGACGTCATCGTCGAGGAGACGTACTCGACTCCGCATCAGCACCAGGCGTATTTGGAGCCGCATTCCGTATTGATTGACCTCGAGGAGGACGGCACAACGCAGATCTGGATGTCATGCCAGTTGCCCGCGGCTAATTTCGGCGAGCTGGTGCGCGTTCTCGACCTGCCGCAGGAGAAGATCGTCATCAATTCGTCGTATATCGGCGGGTCGTTCGGCGGCAAGACCGATGCGGTGGGCGTGTACATCATGTACGAGTTCGCCAAGCGGACGGGACGCCCCATCAAGCTGGTCTTTGATTACTCCGAAGAGTTGATGGCGTCCAACCCACGGCATCCGTCCGAGATTACGATCAAGGCGGGAGTGAAGCGCGACGGGACGATCACCGCGTGGCAGGCGGACGCGTACCTGGCTATCGGGGGGTATGTTTCCTACGCGCCCGTGCCGAACGGGCTGCGCGGCGTGTTTGAGATGGGCGGTGCATACCGCTGCCAGAACGTCGCCATGTCCATCACACACACCTACGCCAACCTTGTGCCGTGCGGTTTCGCTCGCGCGCCGGGGATGCCGCAAGGGTTGTGGGCGGGCGAATCGCACATCGACCTCTGCGCGCGTGCCATCGGCATGGATCCGGCGGAGTTCCGCACGAAGAACATCTCCCGTGACGGCGAGCCGCTGATGAACGGCGACGAGTACCAGGCCCTGCGCGCCGACACAACCCTTGAGGAGGCGCTGCGCGAGGCCAACTACTCGAACAATCGCCCCGAGAATGTCGGCATCGGCATCGGCACGGGCCACCACTCACAGGGCGGCGGCGCAGCTGCGTGCCAGGTCACGATTACTGCCGACGGCTCAATCACGGCCCATTTCTCCACGTTCGATACCGGCGGCGGCACGTTCACGATCATCGCGCAAGTCGTTGCAGAGCAGCTTGGCGTCTCTCCACAGGACGTGGAGGCGCTCTCGTTCCCGACCAACCAGTTGGGGCCGTTGCAGGGCATCGGCGGCAGCCGTGGCGCGCGTGTCACGAGCACCGTCGGCCACATGGCGGCCTCCGATACGGCAGACAAGCTGCGCCGACTTGCGGCAGAGTTCCAGGGTTGGGACGAGGAGCGGCTGACGCTGAGTGGCGGAAACGTGGTCAACGACGGCGGCGAGACGATTGGTTTCGGTGAGATCGCCGCTCGGACCGGTGAGCCCATCGTGACTCGTGTCGATATCCAGGAGGGGACAAGTCCCTACACCGCTTTCGGGACGCAGATCGCAGAGGTGGAGGTCGATCCGGAGACGGGCGATTTCGAGGTTCTAAAGATCACCGCCGTCCATGAGACCGGGCGCGTGCTGAACCCGGTCGCGTTTTACGGCCAGCTTGAGGGCGGCGTCGTGTACGGCTTCGGTGAGACGGTCATGACGGAGACGGTCTACGACGAGTCCGGTCGTGTAACGAACCCGTCGTTCGCGGATATGAAACTCCCGACCGTTCGTGATCTGCCGGAGTTGAACGAGATTGTGCTGGAGTCGGACGTGGGTGACGGCCCGTACGCGGTCCGCGGCATCGGCGAGCACACGAACATCATGACCGCGCCTGCGATTGCCAATGCCATCGAAGACGCCGTTGGCGTGCGCATCACGTCGCTGCCAATCACTGCTGAAAAGGTCTACACGGCCCTGCAGGAGAAGCGCAACGGGGGATAGGCGCTCCCAGCACGACTATACTGTTGTGCGAGGGAGGCGGTGATCATGGAAGCAGCGCCAAAGGAAATCACGTTCCAGGTCAAAGAGGAGCCCGACGGCGGCTATGTGGCGGCAGCCGTCGAGGAAGACATCATCACTCAAGCTGACGACTGGGAAGGCATCAAGTACATGATTCGAGATGCGGTGCTGTGTCACTTTGATGAAGGGAAGGCGCCCGAGACGGTTCGCATCGAAATTGTCCGGAGCGAAGTAATCACCGTTTGAGGACGCCGAGAGACATTTCAGGACCGGAACTTGTAGCGATTCTGCAACGCCGGTACGGCTACTTCGTCGTGCGTCGGCAAGGGAGTCATTGGCAGCTTCGAAGCCGCATTCGTGGTACGAAACACACGGTGACTGTTCCGCAGCACAGTTCGCTCAGAGTTGGCACGCTCAATACCATTCTCGACCGTGTCGCGCGGTACCTCGAAATAACAAGGGACGAGTTGCTAATTGACCTGTTTGGCGATTAGGCAAATGGCTGACGGGCTGTCATGGCCCTGGTTTGGGTTAAGATCTTCGGTAAAGACCTTCTTGCAATTGTCGCTCAATATTCTCCACGTTCATTTCCAGGCGCCCCAGCTTGCGGTCGTGAATCTGCCCGCGGGAACGCTTGGCGGGATCTGGATCTATACCCTCTTCTTGCACATATACATCCAGTTCGGTTTGCGCCTCACGCAGCTTGGCCAGCAACTCAGGTTCAGTTAGGGCCGCCAATTCGCCTAGAGTGTAGTAAGGCCGATTTGCTTGCTTTTCATTCATGTCACTTTCCAGTCTGTTCATCGCGAATACTGTTGTCCATTCCTTGATGACAGCAGGCGGGCACGAGATTCCCGCTTTCGCGGGAATGAGGGAGATGTTATTCCATCACCCTCAGCGTGGAGGGGATGTCTGTGCGGCGCAGGCGGCGCGTGGTCAGGAGGGGCGCAAGGCCGACGGCTATGACGCCCAGGGCTATCAGGGTGAGCACAGACGTTATCGAGAAGGTGATGACCAGGCCGAGATCGGGAGTCGTCCGCGGCAGCAGCACCTCTGTGATGTAGAGCATTAGCCCAAACCCGAGCACCGACCCAACGACGGTCGCCAGCGCTCCGAGGATCGCGCTTTCTATGACGGCCATGCGGAGTATCTTGCGGTACGGCACGCCGAACGCGGCCATTGTCGCGTGCTCACGTCGGCGTTCATCCATCGCGATGTTCGCCGTGTTATAGGCGATCAGGATGGCCAGCAACAACGGCACCATCTGCATCAAGCGCATGACGCCGATGAACTGGTTGAGCAGTTCTTCTGTCAGGTTTGCCTCCTCGGCGACCGTTCCAACAGAGACGACGCCGCTGACCGGGAACAGTTCCTCCTTGACATCAACAATCTCAGTGCCCGGGACGGCCAATGCGGTTATGCGATTGGTCACGTCCGGCACGTTCAGCAGGTCCAGGTGGTTGTTGTCCATGTAGACCGTGCCGCGTAAGTAATGCGGATGGATGCCGAGCACCGGGAAGGTTGAGTCCTCCAGGGAGAAGGAGGTGAATCCCTCGCGCACCGGGTGGGTCAGGATAATGGAATCGCCAACATCGACGCCCAGGTCAGCAGCAGCCTTCTCCGACAACACAACGCCCTGGGTCGCGGCATCCAGGGAGCCACGCACAGCGGTGGGCGTCCAAATCTCGCTGTCGAAGTCCGTAAACCGAATCAATACATCGAATTCTTCATCCGTGTCCGGCGCAGTAATCGCCCCGAAGATGCGGAGTCCCGGTTCAATCGTCTCTATCGTGCTTGCGCCCCGGATTTCATCCACGACTGCCGAGTCATAAGGCACGGGCAGAGCAAGATCGATCTGTATGCGCTCTTCCGACGTGCTGAGCAACTCATCACGACCTTGACGCAGCGTCTCTAGGTACGAATCAAGTATCCCTACGAGGACCACTGTGACAGCGACAGCGGCCGCAATACCCATAATGGTGAGAAAGGCCCGGCGGGGCGCCCTGGCAACATTCCTGAACGGGAGCTGCGCAAAGGTGTTGCCGGGCGCCGGAATGCGTGTCATTAGCGGCGCGAGGCCGCCCCCTCGCGCGGCGAGGTGGCCTGTTCTGATGGCATCGATCGGATTGACACGGACGGCGCGCCAGACCGGGTAGCCGATGGAGACAAGCAGAACCAACAGGCCAACGACTGTGACAGCGATGAAAATCTCGTACTGGAACGGCGATAGCCAGACGGGGAGAGGCACGAATTCGTTGAGCACGCCCTTGAGCGCCTGCGCAAGCAGCCACCCAACGATAAGTCCGAAGATGACACCCGTAACGGCAATCTGGCCGCCGGCAATCAGGGGGCGCAGCGCAATCTGGCGAGGGGGCACGCCGAGTGCCATGGCGACGCCAATCTCGCGCCGCTGGGTCTCAACCATGCGCGAGGTGAGGTTGAAGGCGGCAAAGACCGCGCCAAGGAAGATAGCAAAGGCGATGATGTTCGTCGTCTGCTGATCACCTTCAACGTCTTCCGTGATAGAGAGGTAGACCTGGTCATCAATGTCCTGCGTGACATCAACTCCAACGAGAGGAAGTTCGGCACTCAGCGCCTGTTCAAGTTCTCCAATGACCGTTTCCCGCGTAACGGCATCGTTGATGAGGATGATGGCCTCGTCGACGAGGCCGGGCCGTTCGGCCACATCCTGCACGGTCTCCAGTGATGAAAAGAGGATCACATAGCTGGCGTGCGCCAGGAATCCGCCGCCCTCCGTGATGACAATGAAGTGCTCAGGCGCAAGCGCGTGCCCCACATACTGCACTGTTCGCCCACCTGCGAGCAGCGCCTCACCCTGGGCAGGCAAGTTATGGGCGAGGGCGAACTTGTGCTCGAGGAGCACGTTCATCCGGCCGGCATCGGACGGACCAAGTTCTCTGCCCTCGGTCACATGGACTCGATTGACGGATATTCCATCGGGATCCGCAAAATCCATGCCCACCAGTTCACCGGGGACGAGAATGGTCTCCTCGTTGCCTTCCTCGTCAACAGCCAGGACCTTGAGCTGCGTCTGGATGGTCAGGCGTTCCTCTACACCCTCGATTGCGCCTGCGGACGGGATGGACTGGATGATCCGGGCGAGCTGATCTTTTTCGACGAAACTGCCGTCGCTCAGACCGACCCGCAGGTCGTACATACGGGTTGCCTCAAAGCTGGCCTCATTAGAGGCAAGACGCCACGCGGTCATGCTGTTGAATGAGGCGAACGTGCCAATGCCCAGGCCGATGACCAGCGAAATCGTCACGACCTGTATCCAGCGAGATCGTAGATCGCGCAGGGACCAGGTCAGCAGTAGTCGGAGCGTCATCAGGCTGCGTGATTACCAGTGGAGGTCGGAGATGGCGGCGCGTCCGCCCTCAGGCGGCCCGTCATGCACGATGTTGCCGCTGCTCAACTCAATGACGCGATCCGCCATGCGGGAAATCTCCCTGTTGTGCGTGACCACCAAGATCGTCTTTCCGGATTCCGATTGTTGTCGCAACAGTTCAAGGATTTGAGCACCGGTGCTGAAATCCAATTCGCCGGTCGGCTCATCGGCGAGGACAACAGGATTACCGGTGGCGAGAGCGCGAGCGATGGCAACGCGCTGCTGTTCGCCGCCGGAGAGTTCGTGCGGGAAATGAGCGACGCGTTCACCCAGGCCAACATCGGTCAGAACATCGACGGCGCTTGATCCATTGCCGTTGCGTTTCTCCGCGGCATCGATGCCGAACTGCACGTTCTCCCGCGCAGTCATGCCGGGGAACAGGTTGAAGCTCTGGAAAATGAAACTCACCTTCGAGCGGCGATAGGCGAAAAGTTGGCCTTGTGATGCTCCCGTGACCTCCTGTCCATCGACGGTGATGCGTCCCTCCGTGGGCGTATCTAGCGCGCCAATCATGTTCAGCAGCGTTGTCTTGCCGCTGCCGGATGGGCCGAGAACGACGACGAATTCGCCTTCGTTTATTTTTAGGTCGACTTTTTCCAGGGCTGTGACGGTGATTGCGCCAATCTCATAGCGCTTGGCAATACCTTCCAGTTCGATCACAACTGTGTCCTTACTCGTCTCCAACTCGCCTCACTATACAACCGCCGGAATGCCAGAACAGGGCACATCGGCATTGGGCTTGCATTATGGAACGCCCGTGCTATTCTATATGAAATAGAACAAAAGAGCGTGACCATTTGCATACCTGAGTTCAATGGCAGTAAGGGGCGCTCAAAGGGAGACAGGGGATAGACATGACGACGACACCAATCAAGCCGCAGAACAAGCCGTCGGCCGGCAGCGCGACTCCACGGAATCCCGCGACTTACGGCCCCGGGCGGTATCGGCGCGAGGTCCAGTGGGGTCTCAGGCAAACGCCGTCACCGGCGGAGCGCCGGCGCGGAGTCCGCCGCGCAAGCTAACCACTTACTCAAGCGCTGTCTCAACCGGCTGAGTCTCGTGTGCGTTGACAGAGGACGGGGTTGTTGGCATTGTGCCAATAGCGCCCGTTCGGGCGCGCGGGGAACATTCGGAGGTTGATGTGACAAGCGCATCTCAGGGCGCGGTTCAGATCGTGACCGACAGCACGTCCGACATCATGCAGGAGGATGCCGAGCGAGCCGGAATCACGATTGTTCCGGCGTATGTCTTTTTTGGCGAGGAGCAGTTCCGTGACGGTGTCACCATCGGCGGTGGAGAGTTCTATCGCCGTCTGCAGCAGCGAGGCGCTTTCCCCAAGACGGCGCAGCCCTCGCCGCAAGATTTTGCGGATGCATTCGGGAAGCTGGCGCCCAACGGCCCCGTTATGGCGTTGACCGTCTCGTCCAAGATGAGCGGAACCTATAACTCGGCGCTGATCGGCAGGGATATGACTCTGAAGGACCATCCCGACGCCGTCATTGAGGTGGTGGACTCCCTGCTGGTCGCGATGGGCCTCGGGGTGCTGGCACAAGGCGCAGCGCAACGGGCGCGAGACGGCATGGGAATCGAGGAACTCGCTGAGTGGGCGCGCGATACTGCCAGCCGAACCAGCCTCTATTTCGCAGTCGATACCCTGGAGTACCTGGCTCGCGGGGGCCGAATCGGCAAGGCGCAGCGGTTCCTCGGGGGACTGCTTAGCGTCAAGCCGGTCCTGGAGTTCCGGGACGGTGAGGTCCATCCGTTGGAGCGTGTACGCTCTCGCGCGAAGGCCCACGCGCTCCTTGAATCACTCGCGCTAAAGAATGGAACCCCTGAGCAGCTCGCCTATGCAAGCACGACAGACCACGAGCGGGCGCGCGAGATGGCTGACCGCGCCAAGGAGCGCCTCAGCCTCGATGATGTGCCTGTCTATACCATCGGCGCGGCGGTGGGAACATACGCGGGACCGGGGTGCATCGGCGTTGCAATAGTCTCATCGCCCGGACGGTGACGGGGACCCGACTATGACACAGGGCCGCTTGCCTGTCGGCCCCAGCCGCGCATCTCAAAGCGAGTCATCACCTGCCCCCGCGGCGCAGGACGACCGTGTCGCGCGCAAAGTGGAGACAATCCGCCACGTTCTGCGCCTCGAACGCGACCAGAACCACGCAAACCGCGCCGTCATCGGCGGTCTGGACGCGTTCCTTGAGAGATGGATTGAAGACCCGGACATCAAGCGCGCGCTGGAAGACGCGGGCATTGGTTTGCCGGGTTATGAAGGCCTGCAGCCGGACGGACGCGCTGCGTGGGTGCGCGAAACACTGGAACGATTGCGAGATCCCGAGCCGGCCACAGACTCAGAGCGCCCTGAGACGGAGAGAATAGACGAACCGCCAACGAATCCCGCCGCTCCACGCAGCCCTGCCGTACCGGACAACATCGAACGGCGACCGCCTCCGCCACGCATGGATGTGCCGCCCGACCCCGGGTGGGATCGCGTGCAGGAAGTTTCAACAACCCGCTCCACCGTGCCGTCCCCGTCGCCCGCAGAGAGAATCGCCCCTGCGAAGCCGCCGAGACGGAGGGTTGCCAAACCCGCGCCAGCAAAGGTGACGCCGGTAAAGTCGCTCGACGAACCCCTGGACGCGCCATCCCGCATGAAAGCCGGCCTCAGAAAACTGGGCGTTGAGACATACCGCGACGCGCTGTGGGCCTTTCCACGCCGCTACGTGCCCGTCTCGCCCATCGCGCGGCTGACCTACGGGGAGCAGACGGCAATCTCCGTGCGCGTTGAGAGACAGGGCGGAGGCAACTACACGGCACGGCGGCAAGTGATGCGGATTGAAGCGGCGGTGAGCGACGCGACGGGACAGGTTACCGCTGTTTGGTTCGGCAATCCCTGGGTGATGAAGAATCTCAAGAAGGGAAGCCGCCTGCTGCTCATCGGTCGGCTTGGCGAGTATCGCAACCGTGCCCAATTCCACGTCGAGACGTATGAACAGTTACGTACCGGCGAAAACGTGGCGGCGGGCGAGTTGGTGCCCATCTACCCGCTCACTAAGGGCGTGACGCAGAGCGGGATGCGCCGGCTGATCGGCCCGTCGGCAGAACGGGCTTTGCCGCTCGTGCAGGAATTCCTACCCGATGACATCATTCGAACGGCAAAGCTCCCTGGGCTGCGACAGGCCCTCGGCCTTATCCATCACCCCTCGGATTTGTCAGACGATGAGCGGGCGCGCCGCCGGCTGGCGTTCGACGAACTCTTCCTCCTCCAACTCGGTCTTCTTGAGCGGCGGAGACAGCAACAGCACGAGCTCGGTGCGCCGATCCCGCGCAACACCGAGGCCGTCAACAACGTGCTTAGCGCCCTGCCCTTCACGCTGACAGCAGACCAGGATCGTGTAGTCGAGGAGATATTGACGGACATCGGCGGGAGCGCGCCCATGATGCGGCTCTTGCAGGGCGACGTTGGCAGCGGCAAGACAGTTGTGGCCGCGCTGGCCCTCGTAACGGCGGCGGCCAACGGTTTCCAGGGCGCGCTGATGGCGCCAACCGAGGTGCTTGCGGAACAGCATTTCCGCACGCTTACGGGCGTTTTCAGCCACGGAAACCGGGAGGCGAACGACGGAGGGCCATATCGGGGCTTCAGCGGCATCCTGCCGGACAGGCCGCTCCGTATCGCTCGCCTGACGGGCAGCATGGCGGCGGGCGCGAAATCGCAGCTGCACGATCTCATCGCGCGGGGCGACGTTGACATCGTCATCGGCACGCACGCCCTGATCCAGGAGGGGGTCGCGTTCGACAAACTTGGCCTTGCCGTTGTGGACGAGCAGCACCGGTTTGGCGTGGAACAACGGGCGAAACTGCGCAACAAGGGTTTCGCCCCGCACCTGCTCGTCATGACCGCGACGCCAATTCCGCGAACGTTGGCGCTCGCCATCTACGGCGATCTGGACGTTTCAACGATTCACGAGATGCCTCCCGGAAGGCCCCCCATCAGGACTGCCATCGTCCCGCCGCATGAGCGCGAGCGAGCGTACGGGTTCATCCGCAGAGAAGCAGCGGAGGGCCGGCAATCGTTTATCATCTGCCCGCTTGTTGAGGAGTCCGAAGCAGTAGCGGCCAAGGCGGCAGTGGCGGAGCATGAACGCCTTTCTCGGGAGGTCTTTCCGGATCTGAACGTTGGGTTGCTGCACGGACGAATGCGGCCGGCTGAAAAGGACCGCGTCATGGAAGCCCTGCACGGCGGGGACGTTGACGTTCTTGTCTCGACGGCAGTCGTGGAGGTTGGCATCGACGTGCCAAACGCGACTGTGATGATGATTGACGGAGCAGACCGCTTTGGCCTCTCCCAACTACACCAGTACCGTGGGCGCGTGGGCCGCGGCACGGAAAACAGCTACTGCATCCTCGTCTCTGAATCCGAGACCGAAGAGGTCAACAAGCGGTTGGAGGTGATGGAAAGGACGCGGGACGGATTCAAGGTAGCGGAAGCGGATCTTCAACTGCGCGGGCCGGGCGAGCTGCTCGGCACGCGCCAGAGCGGCCTGCCGGACCTGCAGGTGGCGACGTTCGGCGATCTGGCGCTCATCGAGGAGGCGCGGCGTCATGCGCTGGCCGTCACGGCGGATGACCAGGACTTGTCGCAGGACAAGCACGCTCCACTCAAAGAAGAACTGCGGCGTTTCTGGGAGCGGGCAAGCAACGCGCCGGAGGGCGGGTAACTGATTTACGGCCCCAAATTCCCTTAGGTGGCATACTTTAAGTTCCCATGATTAAGGACACCATTTCTGACATGCTCTCCGAGGCGCTGCGCCGAGCGCAGGCCGATGGCGCGCTGCCTGCGCTCGAGCACCAGGACCCCGCCGTCGAGCGGCCCCAGAACCAGGAACACGGCGACTACGCCTCCAGCCTGCCGCTCAAGATGGCGCGTTCTGCGCGGATGTCTCCGCTGGCCATCGCGGAGATCCTACGAGAACGTCTGCCGGAGCAGGAAGAGGTCACGTCGGTGACCGTCGCGCCGCCCGGATTCGTCAATTTCGGGTTGGATGGCCGCTGGATCATGCGGCAAGTGGGCACGATTCTTGCTGAGGGAGAGCACTTCGGACACGGAACGAGCGGCGCGGGCGTCAGCGCGCAGGTTGAATTCGTCAGTGTGAATCCAACGGGCCCCGTTCACGTCGGCCACGGACGCGGCGCTGTTCAGGGCAGTGCCGTCGCGAACGTGCTGGAGGCGTCCGGTTACGCCGTCCAGCGCGAATACTACATAAATGACGCCGGCAGCCAGATGGACAACTTCTTTGAGTCCCTTCACGCGCGGTATCTGCAGGCGTTGGGGAGGGATGCGGAGTTCCCCACGGAGGGCTACCACGGCGCCTACCTCGTGGAGCTCGGTCAAGAGCTGGCCTCGGAGTACGGCGAGCAGTTCGCCGACAGCGATGACTCTACGCGTCAACTCGGCGAAATCGGCATGACGCGGATGATTGATTCCATCCGCGAGGACTTGGAACGCATCGACGTTCGCTTTGACCGCTGGTTCAGCGAGCGCTCTCTGTTTGCAGACGGGACATACGAAAAGGCAATCGACGAGGTCCGCGCAAACGGCTACACGGCCGAGCGCGAGGGCGCAGTCTGGTTCACTGGAACCGATCTCGGAGACGAGCGCGACAGCGTGCTGGTGCGGCAAACGGGCGCGCCAACGTATTTCGCTTCAGACATCGCCTACCACTACGACAAGTTCCTGGGCCGGGGCTTTGACCGCGTCGTGAACGTGTGGGGAGCGGATCACCAGGGGCACGTGCCACGCATGAAGGCGGTGGTCAAGGCACTGGACGTCGACCCGGAGCGATTGCAGTTCATCCTCGTTCAGCTCGTCACCCTCAAGCGCGGGGATGAAGTCGTGCGGGTCTCCAAGCGGACAGGCGACATCATCACGCTCGCAGAGGTAATCAGCGAGGTGGGCCCGGATGCCTGCCGTTATTTCTTCCTGGCGCGGTCGGCAGATTCACAGATGGATTTCGACCTCGAACTGGCAAAGAAAGAGGCGCCGGACAACCCCGTCTACTACATCCAGTACGCTTTTGCCCGCATCTCATCCATCCTTCGCAACGCGCGTGAGAACGGGATCGACCCCGACGATGCGTCTCAGGTCGCCGACTTCGACGCGCTGACGGAGGAGGCAGAGCTACAACTCGCCCGCACCATGCTCCGCTTTCCTGAAGTCGTGGAACTATCCGCGCGCAACCTGGAGCCGCACCATCTGCCGCACTACGCCTATGAACTCGCCACGGCATTCCATGATTTCTATACGAAACACCGGGTTTTGGGCGAAGAACCACACGTAACGCTGGCACGGCTGCGGCTCGCGCAGGCGGCGGGAACGGTGCTGCGGAACGCGCTGACATTGATGGGGATGACCGCGCCGGAATCCATGTAGCCTCCTGCGTCATTCCCGCGAAAGCGGGAATCCAGCCGACGTAGCTTTGCATAACTAGGTATTGACCCCTGTCTGTAAGCGGTTCATTATCGTCTAGTGCTAATAGCCATGCAGACGGAGGAGGAGGCTGGCTAATGATGAATCGCATCACGTTTCTGTTGCTCGCGCTGATGGCGGCAGCGTTCCTTGTGTTCGCCGCGGCGTGTGGAACCGAAGCAGCGGATGATGACACCGACACGTCCACCGATACATCCAGTGAAGACACGTCCTCAGGGGACACGTCCATGGATGACGATATGGACGATGACATGAGCGACGACATGATGACCCATTCCACCAGCGGCGTGCCGATTGATCCGAACGCGCGCTATGGCGGAACGCTGCTCATCGCGACGACGTCCGAAGGTCCGACGTTCAGCAACTGGGAAGAGGCAGCCGGAAGTGCGCCGCATTACGGCCACCCGGTGGGCAACATGCTTGTCTCCAAGCAGGACTGGGGCACCAAGGAGAACTTCATCAACGGGGACTACTGGACCATCGTGCCTGACCTTGCCACTGACTGGGAGCAGGCAGCGGACGGCCTGACGTGGACGTTCAATCTGCGTGACGGCGTCGAATTCTCCGATGGTGTCGCCTTCACATGCGCGGACATTGAGTTTGCGTATGACACCCTCCGCACGGGCGACGGCTTGCTTCGCAATCCCCGCTCAGCGCACTTCGCGTCCCTGACCGACACCACATGCGCAGACGACCTGACGGCGGTCTTCCATTTGGAGCGCCCGAAGCCCTCGCTGCTTGAGGTGATCGGGCTGCCCTACCACGTAGTCAAGCCCAGCCACCTCTATGCCGATGACATGAATCGGATGCGTGAGGAGCCACCCATCGGCACTGGCCCGTTCGTTGTGGGTGACTGGATCCCCGGCGAGAAGATGGTCATGGAGCGCAAGGATGACTACTGGGATCAGCCGTTCCCGTACCTTGACTCGATCGAGGTCCTGATTCTCAACAACCAGGCGCAGGTTGCCGGCCTTCGTTCCGGCCGCCTCCACATCGGAGGCAGCGCCGGCGGATGGGGTGGCGCGAATGCCGACACCTTGCTGCGCGAATGCGATGTCTGCCAGAAGTGGGCCTCCGCCGTCCATCCCGGCATGATGTTCTCCGTCATCCCGAACTTCAATCGGGAGCCGTGGAACACGCAGCCCGTGCGTGACGCCATCAGCTTGGCGATTGACCGGAATCGGCTCATCAAGCTCGGGTACAACGACTGGATCGCACCCGGAACCGGCGGCCCATTCCTGCCGGGCAGCGCCTTCGCAATGCCGGAGGAGCGCTTGAAGGCCATCACCGGCCACGACTACAGCGATCCCGAGGCCAACAAGGCGCGCGCTCGCGAGATTCTCGCCGAGGCGGGCTATGAGCCGGGCGAGCTGCAGGCCACGCTCGTATACGCGCCGTTCTACGGCGTGTACGCGCCCACCGTGCTTGAAGACCTCAACGACGTGGGCATCTCCGTCGAAAGCGGCGAGACTGAGACGGGCAACTACTACACCCGCATGAACGCCGGCGACTTCGACCTGGGCGGTCACGCAGGATGGATCGGTGGATTCGATCCCGACTTCATCCTCTATGAGTACTTCTACTCCGGTTCCGGACGGAACTACGGGCAGTACTCCAACCCAGAGCTGGATCGCCTCATCGATGCGCAGTCCGTTGAGCTCGACCCCGAGCAGCGGCGCGAGTTGGCCTGGCAGGCAGGTGAGATCATCCTGAGTGACCAGGTTCGCACGATGGGCGGCTTCCAGTTGGCGATTCCGGTCTTCTCCGATCGGGTGGCCGGCGTGATGCCGACGGTACCGTCGCAGTCCTACGGCAACTTCTACCGCCACGCGCACACCTACCTGCTGGAGGACAACTAGCACAAACAAACAACCCAACAGGACACGAGCCATCGAAGGCTCGCAGAGTGATTGAGTTGAAGGGGGCGCCCACTGCGGTGGGCGCCCCCGTTTACTGCCCGTCATTCCCGTGCTTGACACGGGAACCCATCCCCACCCGCTCATCCGAAGCCCGTCATCCGCTCGCCCTGAGCCTGTCGAAGGGTGAGTCTGTCGAAGGACATGAGCGGCATTTTCACATGCACCCTCGCCCAATCAGCGGTACGATGGATACTGTTCCGTACTGATGGCGCGCGCCCGTAGCTCAGTGGATTAGAGCATCGGTCTTCGGAACCGAGGGTCGCGGGTTCGAATCCTGCCGGGCGCGCCCCTATTCTGTTCCCGCGGATACAATGACGTGGCGATAGTGTAACCAGAGGGAGGGAGTAGAGATGGCGGATGAGACTGGCGCCAACGGCTATATCCTGCTTACTTTGCGGGCAGTTCCGGAAGATGGCCAGTACACCTCCTATTGTGACGAGCTTGAGATAGCGAGTTGCGGCGACACAATTGAAGAGGCGTTCGAGATGATTCTTGATGCCGTAGATGTCTATCTTCAGGACTTGGCCGACTTGGGTACGCTTAGCGACGTTTTACGAAAGCAGAATATCCACGTCGAGTTGGAGCCTGAACCGTTGAAACACTATCGAATGCCGGTTGAAGTAGCAGAGTCGCCAGGAAGTGCCAGCCCCGCCTATGTTTTCCGTAGGCAGCCAATTCCTTCACTAACGTAATCCGCCGCTGCATGGCCTACAGAAACGTCCCGCTACGTTCAAGCAGACAGGTCTTGAATGCTCTCTTGCGTCTGGGATGCACCGAGGGAGTAGGGCGGTCCACGAGTCACCGATCGATCCGTCGTGTTCTTCCCGATGGCACGACCGCATCACGTCCTCTCCCATTGGGCAAACGGGAAGTGTCCCGTGGGACTCTACGTGATATCCTCGAGGGCCTTGAAATTCCGCTTGAGGATTTCCTGGACGCCCTGCGGTAGCGCCCGCCCGTAGCTCAGTGGATTAGAGCATCGGTCTTCGGAACCGAGGGTCGCGGGTTCGAATCCTGCCGGGCGCGCCACAGCAATTCAGGGTCGTTATTCGATTTAGAACTTGTGTCCGCCCAAATGTGCTACTATTACAGCAGCGATGCGGGAGGCGGACGGCAACATGCCGTCAGATCGCGGGGAGAACCATGGTAGTAGAGGCTCCAGCGAAGCGGGAGACAACGAAGCGGGTAAGGCAAGTCAAGGACAAGTACGGCGGCATATTTGGAGGTTATAACGCATCTCAGCACGAACTGATCAAGGGCGATGCCCTCAACGAGAGCCTGATTCCGGCCCGCTCGGTTGATCTGATCGTGACATCTCCCCCCTACAACGTAGGCAAGGACTACGGCGATGCCGACGACACCATCAGTTACTCGGAGTATCTTGAGTTCTCCCGCAATTGGCTAAAGAACTGTTACCAGTGGGCCAAGGTTGGTGGCCGTCTCTGTGTTAACGTCTCCCTGGACAAGAACAAGCAAGGCAAAGCTCCACTCTCCGCGGACATCACACGCATTGCAATGGAAGTGGGGTGGAAGTATCACGCCACAATCATTTGGAACGAGGGCAACATCTCCCGCAAGACTGCATGGGGTAGTTGGCGCTCGCCGAGTGCCCCACACGTCATCGCCCCCGTAGAAACGATCATCGTGCTCTATAAGGAAGAATGGCGTCGAGGGAATCAGGGCACGGCAACTATTCGGGGAGATGACTTTAAAGACTGGGTTGGCGGCGTCTGGACATTCTCTGGCGAGAGCGGAAAGCGACTGGGTCATGAAGCCCCATTCCCGCGCGAGCTACCCAAGCGATGCATCCAGCTCTTCTCGTTCAAAGAGGACACAGTGCTGGATCCTTTCGTTGGCTCCGGTACAACAATGATTGAAGCCATACGGGGCGGCCGTCGGGCCATCGGCATTGAACTTTCGGAAGACTATTGTGACCTGACCCGGAAGAGAGTGCTAAAGGAATGCGAAGTCGAGTTGCTGAAATAATCCCTGACCGAGATGGTGTGTACTCGGAGATAGCGGACGCTCTACCTGAGGGCTTAGCGGGTTCAGAGCTCGTGCTAGAGGGGTATGCAGAGTACGAGAGCCGATACGATACTTCAGCCGCTAGAAATCGCCCTATGAACGGCAAGGTTTTTGAATGTCTTATCCTAGAAGCCCTTCTACAACAAGGTATTTCGCCGGCGTATCATCAGGCGACCGTTGTGAATGTACCCAACGTCGTGTTCGATATTCTACTCTACGATCCGCGACGACCCGTTGTACTGTCTTGTAAGACTTCGCTCCGCGAGCGCTGGAAGCAGGCAGACCTTGAAGGGACAGTCCTGAAGCAAGTCTATGGTGGGGCAACAAGTATACTCCTCACATTAAGTGAAGAGGGGTCTGGAGTTCAAGAGAAAATCGACCAGCATGAAGTCAATGGCCTCGACCAATGCATTGTTGTCTCTTATAGCCACTCGGCGTTCGATTCGTTCTTGACTCAGATCGCGGACCGCCGAATCACAAGGGCAACACCAGTTTTGCCGGTAAGCGGTAAGTTAGTCCAGTAGTCAAAAGTACTGCAACAGCCATGGAGGTCTTCTGGGCGGCATTTGGGGGTGGATTGGCAGGAGGTACAGCGGGGCTAGTTGGAGCGACTATCGTTGAGTTGACACGCTGGTGGCTTTCTAGACCGAAGCTGCAGGTAAGGGCAAGTTGGACACTGCGATTCGACGAGTCCGGTACTGCCTCAAAACTCTTAGTGATTCAGGCCAGTAATGTTCGCTCGAGACCACTGACGATTTCAGAATGCGGTTTCCATCACAGAGTAGGATTTTTCACTAGCGTGTCCTTGAGTTTTCCTGATGAAGAATTACCAAAACGACTTTTAGAAGGCGAGTCATACAGTGCCTACATCGAGCCAGCGAGGCTCGAAATCGATTTTCCGGATGGGCTCCTAATTGGAGGATACTCCCCGGATATCGACCAAAACAAGGTCGCATTCGTTTCCACAAGTGATGGCCGTGAGTTTCGTAGCAAACTGAAGTTTCCGACGGCCCGTATGCTTGCAACGTCATCATCGGAATACGCAACTCAGGAGGCTAGTGCTGAGCCATAGCCACCCCCCCCCCCCCCCCAAACCCAAAAAAATAAAAAAAAAAAAACCCAAAGGAAAAAAAGAGGATTGGTAAAAAAAAAAAAAACAAAAAAAAAAAGAAACGGGGGGCAAA
>CAZZAN010000001.1:112877-171378 GCA_964653005.1 uncultured Dehalococcoidia bacterium
CACCCACCCCCAATCCCCTATACTGTCTGAACGGGATACCACAAGGGAGACTCTGAGGATGGCTACTACGACAACAACGACAACGACTGCGAACGGGGCGGCAAAGAACGGAATCATTGAAGCGCCGCGTGCGATGACACCCCAGCAGGTGCAGCGATTCAGTCGGCACATCATCATGCCGCAGGTCGGCAGCATCGGGCAGCGCAAGCTCATGGACGCCAGCGTCCTGCTCGTCGGGGCCGGCGGGCTCGGCTCCCCGCTCGCCATGTATCTCGCAGCGGCGGGCGTCGGCAAGATCGGCATCGTCGATTTCGATGACGTCGACATCACCAACCTGCACCGACAACTCCTGCACGGGCACGATGACATCGGCCGTCCCAAGGTCGATTCCGCCGAGGATACCATCCGCGAGATCAACCCGGACGCGGAGATCGTCAAGATCGCCAAGCACATCAACTCCGAGAACGCCATGGAGATCGCGGAGGAGTTTGACATCCTCATCGACGGCACGGACAACTTCCCCACGCGCTATCTCATCAATGACCTCGGCGTGCTCATGGACAAGCCCGTCGTCCACGGCTCCATCTTCATGTTTGACGGCCAGGTGACGACGTTCCTGCCCGGGCAGGGCTGCTACCGCTGCCTGTATCCCGCGCCGCCGCCCCCCGGCATGGTCCCCTCCTGCGCGGAGGCTGGCGTGCTTGGCGTGCTGCCAGGCATCATTGGCTCCCTCATGGCAACGGAGGCCATCAAGCTCATCCTGGGCGTCGGCAAGCCGCTGGTGAACCGACTGCTCATGGTCGATGCGCTGGACATGGACATGCGGACCGTCAAGATCCGCAAGGACCCCGGCTGCCCCGCCTGCGGCGAAAACCCGACGGTCACAGAGCTCATCGACTACGAAGCCTTCTGCGGCATGCCCGCGTTCGAATAGGGCAGCAATCCCCTCTCCCTCAGGGTGAGGGTGTCATGGTTCCCACGTTCCGGCGTGGGCATTCGCGCTCCACAACCGTCCACCCTGAGCCTGTCGAAGGGTGGAGTCCTCTCTGTTCGCATCCCGCGTTCCGGCGTGGGAGGTCACTCGCGGTGTCCAATAGGCGCGTGACTGACCCGTTAAACTAGATGGGTGAACACAGCGCGGAAGGAAAAAGTGTGACCGATACACCAACACGGGCGCGTGAGGAAGACGGCGCCGACGACGGTGAATGGAATGGCGAGGGTGGTGCCGGAGGCTCGCATCCCATCCTGCGGCGTCTGCTGCCCGCGATGACCGCTATCCCGGGATTGAAGGTGGACCGCAGAACATTCCTGGGGAAACAGCTGGATCGCTATTACGCCCAGAACAGCATCGAAGTCGGAAAGGCCATCGCGACAACGCCGCTGGCGGCCGGCGTCCCCATGGAAACGCTCGACAGGATGGCCGACGCAATCATCATGTCGCACATCGTCAAGGCGTCCGGCGTTTCCTTCGCTGCGGGGCTGCCGGGAGGATGGCTGATGGCGGCGACGCTTCCCGCGGACCTTGCCCAGCTCCATTGGCACGCGGTGGTGTGCGCGCAGAAGCTGATGTACCTGTACGGATGGGACGACCTGTTCGAGGACGGCGATCTGCAGTTGAACGAGGAAACGGAGATCAGGATATGGCTGCTGGTCGGCGCGATCTTCGGAGTGCGCCAGGCGACTGATAGCCTGAGAGAAATTGCGGAGGCATCAAAATCAAACGCCGCATACCGCATCGCCAGGATTCGATTGACCGCGGCGCCGTTCTATATTCCTCTCAGGTACGCGCTCTTCCGCACAATCGGCGTGCGGTTGACAAAGACCTCGTTCGCCAAAGGGATTAGCAAGCTGATTCCCCTTGCCGGCGGCGGCATCTCGGCATCCATCACGGCAGTCTCCCTGCGCAGCATGACCAGGAACCTCAAGGACCACCTGAAAGACATCGCGATCTGACGCCCGCTGCCTTTCCTGTCTGCCAGCCGCACAGTACATACCCACGCTGCCGACGCGATACACTAGTCGAGCGGGGCACGGACGTGCCCGATGGATTACATTCTTCGCGAAAATAACGGATAACACATGACCGGCAGCATACTGGACACAATCGGCAATACGCCCCTCGTTGAACTGAAACGGCTTCAACCCAAGCCGGGCGTCCGCCTTTTTGCCAAGCTGGAGGGCCAGAACCCCACCGGCAGCGTGAAGGATCGTATCGCCCTGCTCATGGTGGAGAACGCGGAGGCGGACGGAATACTCGGCGACGGCCGAATCATCCTTGAGCCGTCCAGCGGCAACACCGGCGTCTCACTCGCCATGGTCGCGGGATACAAGGGCTATGACGTCACCGTCGTACTGCCGGACAACGTGACCGAGGAACGGCAGACGCTGATTGAATCCTTCGGGGCGAACGTCGTCTTCAGCGAGGGCCGCCACGGCACAAACGGCGCAATCGAAGTCGCGCAGCAGATGGCCGAGGCGGAGCCGGACAAGTACGTGATGCTGTACCAGTACGGCAATGAGGCAAATCCACGCGCGCACTACGACGGCACGGGCGAGGAAATCGTCCGTCAGCTCCCTGAGGTGGACGTCTTCGTCGCCGGCCTCGGCACGGGCGGAACGTTGACGGGCGTTGGGCGGCGTCTCAAGGAACACAATCCTGACACGCGAATCATCGCCGTCGTGCCGCATCCGGAAGAGCGCATACAGGGGCTGCGGTCGCTGGAGGACGGATTCATCCCGCCGATCCTGGACACGACGGTGCTGGACGGGCAATTCATCATCACCTCGCGTGAATCGTTCGAGAAGACGCGGGAGCTGCTGCAGACGGAAAGCATCTTCGCGGGCATCTCATCCGGCGCGGTGCTGGCATGCGCGCAGCGGCTGGCGGAGCGCATGGACAACGGCAACATCGTCTGCCTGTTCGCGGACGGCGGCTGGAAATACCTGTCCACCGGCCTGTGGACACGTCCGCTTGATGAAATCGACGCGGAGATGGGGCGCAAGATCTGGTGGTAGAGGACGGCAGCTCGCGCCCAACCGCGCAGAGAGGATTCGGCGGCCATTTCCTGCCATTTGCCGCGATCACGTTGATCATCTTCGTTGCCGACCAGGCGGCCAAGCTGCTAATCGTCAATAACCTGCGCCTGTATGAGTCAATCCCGGAGAACGGTCTGCTCCGGCTGACCCATGTAACGAACACTGGCAGCGCGTTCGGCCTGCTGCGCGGCCACACGGAGTTCCTGATCCTGGTCAGCATCATCGGAGTGTTGGGCGTCCTGTTTTATTACCGGACGAACGGGCGGGAGAGCGCCCTGCTGCGTTACTCCCTCGCCCTCCTGTTGGGCGGCGCGCTGGGCAATCTGGCAGACCGGCTTTTCCGGGGCGCGGTCGTCGATTTCATCAGCGTGCAGGTATGGAGCGATTACTATTTCCCGACGTTCAACGTGGCGGATTCCGCCCTCACAATCGGGCTGTTTGCGTTGGCTTTCTATGTCCTGCGCAATCGGGCAACGGAGAAGCGGCAAGACTTGGAGGCGATTGCCGGAAGCACGCCCCCCGTCACCACTCTCCCTGCCGTGGAGGGAGAGGGCTCTATGGAGAACGACTCAGGGGATGAATCCTCCGTCCTGCCGCCGAATGGCGAACCTGTAGCAGAAGAACAGAAAGCTGAGGATGGAGACCCATCTGACCGTCCTGCCTGAGACATCTGAGAGGCGGCTTGATCGATACCTGGCCGCCGCGCTTGCTGCTGACGTCTCGCGTTCGGCGATTGGGCGGCTGATCCAGGATGGGCGGGTCAGCGTCAACGGAGATGTGCCGCGCAAGCGTGGGCACGCCATCGAGCCCGGCGACGAGATCACGATTACCGGCGAGATAGAAGCCGGGGAGGCGGCAGGGCTGTCCGCCGAGCATTCACCCCTACTTGTGCTCTATGAGGATGACAACATTCTCGCCATCGACAAGCCGCCCGGCGTCGCCGTCCACCCCGGACCCGGCCACCCCACGGGAACCATTGTGAACGCGCTGTTGGGGCGTGAGGGCCCTCTTTCCACGATTGGCGGCGATGACAGGCCGGGGATCGTTCATCGGCTGGACAAGGACACGTCCGGCGTCATGCTGATCGCAAAGAGCGACGCGGCGCACACGGCGCTTTCGCGGCAGTTCCAGTCCCGCAGCGTTGAGAAGGTGTACATCGCCTTGCTGAGAGGGCTTCTGGAACCGCCAACCGGCGTGATTGAGGCCTCCCTGGGCCGAGATCCGAGGCATCGGCAGCGAATGGCAGTCGTGGCATCGGGCCGCCCTGCCACAACCAGGTACCGCGTGCTGGCGCATCTGAAGGGCGGCTACACGCTTGTGGAGGCAAAGCCGCAAACGGGACGCCCGCACCAGATTCGCGTCCATTTCTCATCACTGCGGCATCCGGTCGCCGGAGACGTGATCTATGGTCGCGGCAGTCGCGATCCGGTGCCGCGCCTCTTCCTGCACGCGCTTTCATTGACTTTCGAGCACCCCGCAAGCGGAGAAACGCTGGAAGTTCGATCACCCCTTGCAGTTGACCTTTCGGAATGCCTGGCAGAACTCACCGCGGGCACGTCGGATGCGCGGCTGGTCGATTCGCTGGGTTAGAATGAGACTGCGATGCCAACAACGCGAACACGCTACGCCCCAAGCCCGACGGGAGATCCGCATGTGGGCAACATCCGGAGCGCGCTGTTCGCGTGGCTCTTTGCTCGCAGTACGGGCGGCGTCTTTGCGGTGCGGATCGAGGACACCGACCAGGAGCGGCGCATCCCGGGCAGCGAGGAGCGGATTCTCGATTCCCTCCGATGGCTCGGCATCGAATGGGATGAAGGGCCGGACATTGGCGGCCCTTATGGACCCTACGTGCAGTCCCAGCGCCTTGAGGGCTACGGCGAGGCTGCGGAGAAGCTCGTCGAACTGGACGCCGCCTACTACTGCTACTGCACCTCTGAGAGGCTGGACGCTATCCGTGCCGCCCAGCAGAAGCGCAACGTGCCCACAGGCTACGACCGCCGCTGCCGCAACCTGAGCGCCGAGGAACGCGAGCAGGAGGAGGCCGAGAACGGCGAGCACCGTGTTGTGCGATTCAAGACGCCCCTCAGCGGACGCACAACGTTCACGGACGTCATACGCGGCGACGTTTCATGGGAAAACCGCCTCATCGACGATTTCGTCATCCTCAAGTCGGACGGGTTCCCGACGTACCATCTCGCCAACGTCGTGGACGACGTAGCCATGGCCATCACGCACGTAATCCGTGGCGATGAGTGGATGTCATCCGCGCCGCGCCACGCCATGATCTACGAGGCGTTCGGCTATACGCCGCCCGTGTTCGCTCACCTGCCGCTGATCCTCGGCTCAGACCGGACAAAGCTCTCCAAGCGGCACGGCTCCGTCTCGCTGCTCGACTATCGCGATGAGGGCTTCTTGCCGGAAGCGATGCTGAATTTCCTGGCGCTGCTGGGTTGGTCGCTCGACGACAAGACCACGCAGATGACACGCGACGAGCTAATCGCGGGTTTCTCCCTTGACCGCGTCTCGGCCTCGCCGGCGATGTTCGACCGTGAGAAGCTGGAATGGCTGAACGGCGTATACATCCGCGAGATGGCGCCGGAGGCGTTCGTGGAGGCGGCGCGGCCATACCTGGACGACGGGCTGCCGCCGGAGATTTCCCGACCTCTTGACGATGAGTTGGCACGGCAAGCGGCCATCTTGACCCAGGATCGCGCGCGCCTGCTGAGCGAGATGCCGGAACTTTGTGAATTCTTTTTCACTGAGGACGTGTCATTCCCACCTGCCCTCATCTGGGCCGGCATGGGTGACAAGGCGATGAAGCGGATGGCTGACGCGGGTGATGACCTTTGGCGCGTGCTGTTGCCGGATGACGCAAACGTTGTCCATGAATGGCTGACCTCCGCCGCCAAGGCCATTGAGAAGATCGAACCGTGGAATCATGACTCGATCGAATCACGATTCCGGGCGCTCGTGGAGGAACTCGGCACGTCCGGCCGCAAGCTGTTCGGCGCCATCCGTGTCGCCACAACGGGGCGGACGGCGGCGCCCCCGCTATTTGTCACGCTTGAAGCAATCGGGCGGGAGCGCTCAGCGTCGAGGACGCGCGCGGCAGCAGAGTCGCTCCTTGACACGGAATTGGCGCGTTCGTAGCATGAGCAAGCGCGGCCCGGTGGTGTAGTCTGGCTTAACATACTGCCCTGTCACGGCAGAGATCACGGGTTCAAATCCCGTCCGGGTCGCCAACTTCTTTTTGAGTCGAGCCGCACAAGCAAGGACGCGAGCGAGGCACAACGGCCCCGTCGTCAGCATAAGGGCAGCGAGAACGCGCACAATCATGGCCAATCCGTACCTGCTTGGCGTTGACGTTGGAGGCACGCAGACACGGGTCGCCATTGCTCGCAGACCACGCGGCGCCATGCGGCGCACTGCATTCTCATCCCCTGCCCAATCTGACCCAAAGCTGCTTATCGACGGCATCGTTGAGGCCGCCCATAACCTGATCGCCAGGACGAACGGCGAAATCGTCGCCGGAGTCGTCGCTTGCGCGGGCACGGTGGACACGGCAACCGGCGTCATCGTGGAATCGCCGAACCTACCGATGGTTCGCGAGTTCGCGATGGCGGATGCGCTCAAGGAGCATCTGAGCATCCCCATCGAGATCGAGAACGACGCCACCGCCGCCGCCCACGCCGTCCACCTGATGGGCGCGGGGCGCGGCACGACGGAGATGATCTACCTGACCATCAGCACCGGCATCGGCGGCGGCATCGTCTCCAGCGGCAAGCTGCTGCGCGGTATCGCCGGGGCGGCGGGCGAGTTCGGACACATGACCATCGGAATGAATACCGGCATCCAATGCCCGTGCGGCCTGTCCGGCTGCTTTGAGACCTTGGCGTCCGGCACGGCGATCGCACGCATGGCACGGATGCGTATCGAGGCCGGTGGAGATTCCATCCTCGTTGAGCAGACATCACAGCGCGGCAGCGAAAGCATCACGGCACGCGACGTTTTCGACGCGGCGGAGCAGGACGACGCCCTCGCGCGGGCGGTGGTTGATGAGGCGGGCTTCGCGCTCGGCGTCGGCCTTGCCAACATCGTCAACATCTTCAACCCGGAGTTGATCGTGCTGGGCGGCGGGCTGGCCCGCGGCCAAGACGAGTTCGTCGAGCACGGCATCAGTGTCGCCCGCGAGCGTGCGTTCAAGCTCCAGAACCGCACCGTCCGGTTCGAAGTCACGGAGCTCGGAGACGACAACGGCCTGCGCGGAGCGCTGCTGCTGGCGCGGGAGTTGAACTCTCGAACACGCCGGGCTGCGCGACGCAGCGGCTGAGTAAAGGGGGGCAAGCCCGATGGAGGGAACGGCAAACAAGGGCAGCGCCCTCGACTATGTGAGCATTACGCCCACGGACTACGACGAATCCCGCGCCTATCCCGTCATCATCCTCGTTCACGGGTTCGGCGCGAGCATGTACGACCTCGCGGGACTCGCCCCCGCAATCCATCAGACCGGCTATCTGTATCTCTGCCCGAACGGCACGGTTCCGCTGGACATCGGCGGCGGCCAGATTGGCTATGGGTGGACAACGCCGGGCGGCTTCAATGACCCGGAGGAGGCCAAGAGCACCGAGGCCGCGTTCGACGCCTTCATGGAGGAGATGCGCGAGCCGTACAAGCTTGAGCAGGGAAAGATCCTGATCATCGGCTTCTCACAGGGCGGCGGCTTGGCCTATCGCTACGCGCTGCCACGGCCCGATGTATTCGCCGGCATCGGCGCGCTCAGCGCGTCCATCCACGACATGGAGGAGCTTGCCGCTCAGCTGCCTGAAGAACGGACACAGCCCATCTTCGTCGGCCATGGAAACCAGGATCCCGTCGTGCCGATTGACCGGGGCCGTTCCGCCAACACACAGCTGCAAGAATGGGGCTACGGCGACCTCATCTACAACGAATACGATGGCGCAGGACACGAAATCACCCCGACGGAACTGCGGGACCTCTCACAATGGGTAGCCCGCGTCCTGCCACCCGCGGACACGCAGACCCCGGGCGTCTCGCCGGGCGGGATCATCTTGCCGTAGGCCGGCGCGACCCGTTCCGTGGAAAGACATCTACTCCGATTGGTCAGAGAATTCTCTCCCGATGTGCTTGGAGAGCCTGTTCTCTGGGTTATCTTCTTCCTGGTTATCCTCACAATCGCCATGTCCCTCGTGTGCAGAATGATCCACTTGATAAGGAGCTGACTCCTGATGCGCATCGGGCTTATTTCAGATACGCACGTGCCGGAGGCCGGGGAGCGGATGCCAGGCGAGGTCTTTGATTTGCTGGCCGGCGTGGATATGGTCATGCACGGCGGCGATATGCACATCATCGACGTGCTGGATTGGCTTGAAGTCATCGCACCCGTGATCGGCGCGCGGGGAAACGGCGACGGAGACGGATTCCGACCTGCGTTCCCGGACGATGATTCCCGTGTCAAACACGCCCACGTCATCGAGGCGGAGGGTGTCACCATCGGCCTGATTCACGGATTTCCACTGCCGTCGGATGCGCCCTGGATCACGACAGAAGCGTTGATGGAGCGCAACTTCG
The DNA here is from genome assembly GCA_964653005.1 of uncultured Dehalococcoidia bacterium. Classification (GTDB taxonomy): domain Bacteria; phylum Chloroflexota; class Dehalococcoidia; order UBA6926; family UBA6926; genus VXMO01. Next base: position 121,503 of record CAZZAN010000001.1, read on the forward strand.
GCGGGGCGGTGGACGTGATCGTCTGCGGCGACACCCACGTCGCTCATGTAGAGCGAACGGAATCAGGCGTGCTGATCGTCAACCCCGGCAGCCCGGCCTTGCCACGCAACATCCGCGAACCGGGCCACGTCGGCATCCTCACCATCGAGAACGGCCAGGCATCAACAGAGATCCTGCCCCTAACGAGCCTGGCGTACTAAGGAACGACATGGCTGATCTGGATTCCAAGTTGGCTGTCTTGAAGTCGCGCTTCGGTTACGACGATTTCCTGCCGCTGCAGTCTGAGATTATCGACAATGTCCTGGCGTCACGAGACTCGCTGGTGTTGATGCCGACCGGCGGCGGCAAGTCTCTGTGTTACCAGTTGCCTGCCCTGCTCTTGGAAGGGGTCACGCTCGTTATCTCGCCGCTCATAGCTCTGATGAAGGACCAGGTGGATGCCCTCACGGAGTCCGGCATCCCGGCCGCCTATATCAACAGCTCCATAGCCCCGTCCGATGCTCGTCGCGCGGAGACACAGGTTCGGGATGGTAGGGTCAAGCTGCTCTACGTTGCGCCTGAACGGCTGGCCTCAGGTCGTTTTCGGGACTTCCTGCGTGAACTGGATGTAAACCTCATTGCGATCGACGAGGCTCATTGCATTTCCGAATGGGGCCATGAATTCCGCCCGGACTATCGCAACTTGCGTCAACTGCGAGAGGAGTTCCCGTCAACCCCGGTGATTGCGCTGACTGCCACGGCAACGGAACGGGTTCGCGCGGACATCATCAGTCAGCTCGGCCTGCAGGATGGCGGCATGTTTGTTTCCGGTTTCAATCGGAGCAATCTCACATATACCGTTCGGCCAAAGAGCGCAGCGTGGGACGAACTCATCACTCTCCTCGAAAGCCATAAAGAGCAGCCCACCATCATTTACTGCTTTTCCAGGCAAGAGACAGAAGATCTGGCTGCTGACCTCACCGAAAGAGGCTTCAAGGCACGCCCGTACCACGCGGGCCTTGATAGTGAGACGCGCCGCAGCACGCAAGATGATTTTCTGAGGGATCGCGTTCCCATTGTCGTCGCGACAATCGCGTTTGGAATGGGAATCGACAAGCCGGATGTCCGGCTTGTCGTTCACTACAGCATGCCGAAATCGCTGGAGGGCTATTACCAGGAGACGGGGCGAGCAGGCAGGGACGGGGTGCCGGCGGAGTGCGTTCTCTTTTACGCGTTTGCGGATAAGGTCAAGCAAGACTACTTCATCAACCGGATAACAGATGACATGGAACGGCGTGTGGCAGGCGAGCAATTGGCGGGAATGGTGGAGTTTGCGCAACTGACCACCTGCCGCCGTCAGTATCTGATGCGCTATTTCGGAGAGGAATGGGAGCAGGACAACTGCGACTCGTGCGACGTTTGCCTGAATCCCAGAGAAGAATTCGACGCGACAGAAATCTCTCAGAAGATTCTGTCAGCAGTGATCCGTACCGGAGAAAAGTTTGGCACGGCCCATATCATCCGCGTGCTTCGAGGCGGGCGTGACAAACGAGTGCTGGAGCTGGAGCACGACAGGTTAAGTGTCTACGGAATCGCAAGGGATTCCGGCAGGTCCGAACTCAGGGACATAGTCGGGCAGTTGGTATCGCGCGGTCTACTGACCACCATTGGAGAGAGGTACCCTGTCCTGGAAATGACCGCGGCGGGGCGGGAGTTCCTACAGGAGCGACGGTTGGTTTCCCTGTTCCGCCCGCTGGACAGCGGCTCAACTGGAGCGGCCACCAATCTCAGGCAATCCTCTACCGATATAGAGTTTGACGAGCGGCTGTTCGAGGAGTTGCGTGCGCTGCGTCGACGGCTGGCGGACGAAAGAGACGTGCCGGCGTTCGTGATCTTTGGCGACGCTACTCTCAAACAAATGGCCGCTCGCTTTCCACAGAATAGTGATGAGCTCTCTCGCATATCCGGAGTGGGATCGGCCAAGTTGGAGCAGTACGGGGATGACTTCATCACGGCCATACAGACCTATGTCGAAACACACGGACGTCCGGTACTCCCGGGGCCGGATGAACGTACTGCGCCGACGAGGCCGGAAAGGCGACTGGGGGCTACATATCGTGAGACACAGGAGTTTCTGTCTCAGGGACTGAATGTCGCAGAGATCGCCGAGAGAAGGGGCATCGCGCTCACGACGGTTATCGGCCATATCGAACGCATCGCGGAGCAGGACAGTTCGCTCGATCTGTCCCACTTATTGCCGGATGCCGGCACCATGCAGGAAATCGAGAGGGCCTTTGAGGTCTGCGGCGACGAGTTTCTGCGGCCCGTGTGGGAATTCCTACAGGAGCAAGTCAGCTACGACCACCTACGGCTGGTTCGACTACACCTGCGGCGCGGGCGCGCAGCATCTGCGGACTGAAAGGGTTCGGTTGAAAACGCAGCGAGGCGTACTAGCTCGGATCCGGCGCGCCTAGCGGTTTCCATTGCGGCAGCATCTGGTCGCCGCGCTCCTCGAAGTAGACCTCCACGGGCATATCAATCTCGCAGGCCTCGATGTCGATGCCCTTGACGTTCCCATTCATGCGGACGTCCTCGTCCAACGTGATGATGGCGTAGATATAAGGCACGTCCTCATTGAACCCCGGATGGCCGGGCTGCCGCACCACGATGAAGCTGTAGATGCGCCCCTTGCCGCTGACGGTGACCCATTCAAGATCGTCGGAGAGGCAGCCGGGACAACGCTCGCGCGGGTAGAAGAAGCGGTCACCGCAGGTTATGCAACGCTGAATCATCAGCCTGCCCTCTTTGGTGGCCTCCCAGAATGGCTCTGTGACTTGATCCGGCGTCGGAACCGGCTTGGGTATCGTCTGCCCCTCTGTCATCGCCCCACTCCTTCAGTCGGTTTCCCCTTCACAGCGGGAAGAACCTATACGCTTGTGTCGATACCAGCGTGTACACGATAGCACTTTCGCGGGTGAGGCGCAGGGGTTGATGGTACCGTCTAGTCATGGATACTGAGCAGTTCGAGGAGTTGGTTGGGCAAGCGCTGGATTCGCTGCCGCCTGAGATTGAGGCGGCGTTGGATAACCTCGCCATCATCATCCAGGACTGGCCGTCTCCGCAGCAGATGGAGGAGAACGACATTCGTGACCGATTCGGCCTCCTTGGGCTGTACGAGGGCATTGCTTTGCCGGACCGCGGCGAGGGTTACAACATGGTCGCGCCGGACAAGATCACCATCTTCCAAAAGCCGCTTGAGGCGTTGCGCCTCAACCCCGTCGAGACAGTTGAGGAGATCCGCAAGACGGTGCTTCATGAGCTGGCCCACCACCTCGGCTTCTCGGAAGATCACCTGCATGACCTCGGCTATGACTGATTCTCCCGGTTCACGATCAGAGTTGGCGCGCCTTTCCTGCCCGCATTCCGCGCTCCCGCTTTGGTGCCTAAATTGACACGGCCGACGTTGACCAAACTGCGCCGACGCCTGCTGGTGTGGTATCGCGAGCATGGCCGCGATCTCCCGTGGCGCAGGACGAACGATCCCTATCACTCGATGGTGGCCGAGTTCATGCTGCAACAAACGGGTGTGAGTCGCGTGCTCCCGGTGTATACATCATTCCTGGAACGATTCCCGACTCTCCAGACGCTGGCAGATGCGCCAGTCTCAGACGTAATCCGGGCATGGAGCGGTATGGGCTACAACCGCAGAGCCATCAACCTGCAGCGCGCGGCCCGAGCCATCGTTGCCGAACATGGTGGCAACGTCCCTCGGGACACCGCGAACCTTCAAAAACTCCCCGGTATAGGCCGCTACACCGCCGCGGCAATTGCCTGCTTTGCCTTTCACCGCTCCGTCCCCGTGATGGACACCAACATCCGACGCGTGCTGGGCAGGCTTATAACCGGCCAGAATGACGTTGATGCTGATGCAGGATGGACGCTGGCGGAAGCCGCCGTTCCACGCGACGGGGCGCGCGCATCGGCATGGCACCAGGCCCTGATGGACCTCGGGGCGACGGTCTGTTCAGCCCGTCGTCCCAAGTGCGGCGAGTGCCCCGTGAACGACCTTTGCTCGGCGAGACCACTCTTTGGCGGCGCAAACGAACCCCAAATCCGATACGCAGAGCTTTCCAATACGCTGCCCACTCTCAAGGTCGCCGAGCGGCCTCGACCCTCACAGCAGGGCTGGATCGGCACGACACGCTACTACCGCGGCCGCATCGTTGAAGCCCTGCGCAACCACTCCAATGGTGTAATGCCGTTGGATGAACTCGGGCCTCAGGTCAGAGATGAGTACACCCCGGCCCAACACACAGAGTGGCTGCGGGAACTGCTGGCCGCACTGGAGCGAGACGGGCTGGTGGCAGTGCAGGGCGAGACGGCGGCGTTGCCGGAATAGGCGCAAAGCCCCTCAAAGCTGTTGGGCCCGCAGCCCTTCATATCCCCCGCCCGCAAGCCACGTTTGAATCTGAGACTTCAGATTGAGCCAAGGGTCCCCAATATCTGCAAGTTCATCAGCGCTGAGTTCGGTGTACGTCTTGCCCATTTCGGGGAAGAACCACAGACTGGCTAGCCAAAAGCCCTCGATGCGTTTGTCGGATGGCTCATTCTGTACGATGCCCGTCGGGCCTGTGACCACCCACGTTTGTACAGTGCCGGACGGGGAGGCTATTGCAAGGGCTTCGTTCCATGTGGCTTCTCTATCTGCGTACGATTTCAAATGCTTCATCAGGGCTAGCAGATGCCGGACGCGATCCTCGTCTGTGGCATCCTCTCCCGCCGCCCGACGTGTCAGCAGGCTGTCCCAGTTCGGGCCCAGCGCGGGGATATCAATGCCGCCGTCGGAGGCAATTGCCAAGCCGCCGCTGATCTGCGCCCACGCGACGGCCTTTGCCTCAGCAATCTCAAGATGCGTGCTGCCTGTTTCCTCCGGCGGCTCGTGCGGGGGCAGTTCATTGACGGTAACGAAGTCGAACGATCGGCCGTCAAGACAGTCGCGAAGGCGATCAATCTTGGCGGGGTTCGTCGATCCCAGTAGGATGCGCGGGGGCATTGTGGTGGTTAATGATAGTAGGAGTAATCAGAGTAGTCAGACTCATCCGGCCCGTCCGGTTCTTCACTCCCACTCCTCAAGCTGAGCCAGAGGCCTGCGGTAATAGCCGCCCCTGCGAGCAAGGGCGTCCATTCACGGACCTCCAGCGGAAGCCCGCTGTACCGCAGTCCAAACAGCATCAGGGCCGCTCCAATGATCACGGCGCTCAGCGTCATCAACCGACGCTCCCAGCTCAGGAAGATGATGCCGATGACAATCCCGGGTATGAGCGAGCCAACAAATATCTGGAATCGATTCCAGCCGCTTAACGTCAATACCGCGCCGCCCGGCTCAACGTCACCGGATGCCAGGAACCAAAACACGGCGCCGATTCCGAAGCCGATTCCCGCGCCGATTACAAAAACGGACGCTCGGTAGAAGAGTGACCCAAGTACAAGAAGGATGATTCCTGCGCCGCCCGCTGTCGTCAGCAGCGCCGTTCCCTCCAGCGCAAGTAGCTCAGGGCCGAAAATAACGACCACCCCGCCGCCGGACACGCCCGCCGCAAGAGCAATCACCAGTCGATAGGCGTAATAACCGAGCAAGCAGAGCGCGAGGCCGAGGGCTGCAGACGGCCATGCGATCCACCACGCCAGGTTCTCCGGCATATACGTCAGGATTAGTTCGTCGAGGAGTGACGCTCCGGTTGCAACCTCAGGCCCGGCGGCTTCAGGCATGGACGGTTACGTAGTGTCCGCTGCCGCGCCTGCGCGTTGTCGGCGTGGGGAACGAGCGACGCCCTTGCCGGTGGGTTTACCTGGATCTTTGGATTTACCGTTGCGGCGCGGCGCGCGGGCAGGTTTGCGTCCGTTGCCGTTCCGGACCGTCTCGGTGATGCCAAGCGCCTCACGCAGAAAGTCGCCGGTATAGCTATCACTGGCCAGGGCAATCTCTTCCGGTGTGCCCTCGGCAACCAGTTCTCCGCCGCGTTCGCCCGGCCCGGGGCCGAGGTCGATGATCCAGTCGGCGTTCTTGATCATATCCAGGTGATGCTCGATAAGAAGTACTGAATTGCCGCCGTCGACGAGCCGATGCAGCACTGCAAGCAGCATCTCGGCATCGGAGAATGCGAGCCCTGTTGTCGGCTCATCGAGGATATAGAGTGTCTTGCCGGTCGCCCTCTTGGAGAGCTCGGAGGACAGCTTCACACGCTGTGCCTCGCCGCCGGAGAGAGTCGTCGCCGGCTGACCGAGGCGCATGTACCCTAGCCCGACGTCCTGCATCGTCTTGAATTTGTTGGCGATGCGCGGGATGGGCTCAAAGACCTCCACAGCCTGATCAAGCGTCATGTCGAGAACGTCACCGATGCTGTAGCCCTTATAGGTAATCTCCAGCGCCTCGCGGTTGTAGCGCGCGCCCTTGCAGGTATCACACGGAACGGTCACATCCGGCAGGAATTGCATCTCAATCAACTGGTAGCCTTCGCCCTTGCACGCCTCACAGCGCCCGCCCTTCACGTTGAATGAGAAACGGCCGGGTTTGTATCCGCGCACGCGGGATTCCGGCAAGTTCGCGAAAAGCTCGCGGATCGGCGTAAAGGCTCCCGTGTATGTGGCAGGGTTGGAGCGTGGCGTGCGTCCGATAGGCGACTGGTCGATGTTCACAACCTTATCGATAAGATCGAGCCCGTCCACGCCGTCGGACGCGCCGGGAATATCCTTCGCGTTGTAGAGCGTCTGGGCGAGGCGTTTGAACAGCACTTCATAGACAAGCGTCGATTTGCCGGAGCCGGACACGCCCGTCACACACGTAAGCAGGCCAAGCGGGATGCGGATATCAAGATTGCGTAGGTTGTTGGCGCGAGCGTTCCGAATAAGCAGCTCCCGGCCATCCTCCGGTTCACGCCGAACATCTCTCATGGGAATCACTCGGCGGCCGCTCAGATACGCGCCGGTGACTGAATTCTCGGCCGCAGTCACGTCATCCAGCGTGCCGGCTGCGACAACCTCGCCTCCGTGCTCCCCCGCGCCCGGGCCCATGTCAATAACGTGATCGGACGCGCGCATGACCGCTTCGTCGTGCTCCACGACGATGACGGTGTTCCCCAGGTCTCGCAGCCCCTTTAGCGTCTCAATCAGGCGGGCGTTATCGACAGGATGGAGGCCGATGGACGGCTCATCGCAGATATACACAACACCCATCAGGCCGCTGCCGATCTGCGTCGCAAGGCGGATGCGCTGCCCTTCGCCACCGGAGAGGGTTCCGGCAGTCCTGTCCAGGGTTAGATATTCCAGCCCCACGTTCACCAGGAACTCAAGCCGCGCCGAGATTTCTTTCAGAATCTGCCGCGCGATAGTCGACTCACGATTGTTGAGCGGACCTTTTTCCGTGTCTGCAAGCCGTTGCACCCACTCAAGCGTGCGGTCGATGCTCTGCCCCGTCGCCTCCACGATTGTCTTGTCGTCGACGCGGACGGCAAGCGCCTCAGGCCGCAGCCGCTTCCCTTCGCACGCGGCGCAGGGACGGCGGGCCATGAACCGTTCGATTTCCTGGCGCTGATTGTCTGATTCCGTCTCGCGGTGCCTGCGTGTCAGGTTGGGAATCACACCCTCAAACCGCGCGCCATAGCGGACAACACGGCCACTGCGGGTTCGATGCCGCACCTGGATCCTCTCTACAGTCGTTCCGGCATCCGGGCCATACAGTACAAAATCAAGCTGGTCCGGAGACAGCTCACGCACGGGCGCATTCATATCTGCCCCAACCATGGATGTTGCCGAAGCCAGCATGGACGTGTACCAGCCGGCCATCGTGCCGGACCGCGCCCACGGCAGAACCGCGCCCTCGGACAGCGCGAGGTCCTTATTCGGGATAACAAGTTCGGGATCAATCACAAGCTTGTAGCCGATGCCTGTACATTCCGCGCACGCGCCGTGCGGGCTATTGAACGAGAACGTGCGCGGCGCTATTTCGCCAAGCGAAATCCCGCACTGCACACAAGCAAATTGTTCGCTGTACAGTTCTTCGTCACCGGAATCCGCGTCGAGTGTCTGTACAACGCCCTGGCCAAGCCGCAACGACGTCTCAACGGAATCCGTCACGCGGCTCCTAATCTCACCGCGATCTTCCGGGATAACAAGCCTGTCGACAACAACCTCAATCGTGTGCCACTGCTGCTTGTTGAGCCGGATGTCCTCTGACAAGTCGCGGATTTCGCCGTTGATTCGCGCTCGAACAAAGCCTCCACGCCGCGTTTCATCAAGCAGGCCATAATGCTCGCCCTTCTTACGGCGGATCAGGGGCGCCAGGAGCATGATGCGCTTGCCCGGCTGAGAGTTCAGGATGGCATCCACGATCTGCTGAACGGTCTGGCTCTCGATGGGGCGTCCGCAGTTGTAGCAGGACGGGTGGCCGATGCGTGCGTACAACAGCCTGAGATAATCATAGATCTCCGTGACAGTACCGACCGTAGAGCGCGGATTATGGGAAACGCCCTTTTGGTCGATGGAGATAGCTGGTGAAAGCCCCTCGATGTAGTCGACGTCCGGCTTCTCCATGAGGCCGAGAAACTGCCGTGCGTAGGCCGAAAGTGATTCGACATAACGCCTCTGGCCCTCGGCGTAGAGAGTGTCGAACGCGAGGGAACTCTTGCCGGAGCCGGAGACACCGGTGATGACCACGAGCTTGTCTCGTGGAATGGTCACGTCAATGTTCTTCAGGCTGTGCTCACGCGCGCCCTTGACGTGAATAACTGAGGTGGACATGAACCGAGTGAACTCCCTTTTCAATCCTGTTAGTCAGTGTAGGCGCGGCGGCTGTGAGCCACAAGCGGCGGCCAGTCTCAAATGACAGTAGTAGAATCTATGTATGGGCATGATTTATGTGGATATCCGGGTTTCCGAACCACGGCGCGGCGACGAGCGCGCTATGCAAGCATTGGTTGACACCGGCTCTCTTTATACAACCGTTCCTGCTTCTTTGCTGGATGAAATCGGCACTGAACGGATCAGACGAATGAAATTTGAGTTGGCTGACGGCAGCGAGATGGAGACGGATATTGGGCTCGCGGTGGTCGCCCTAAACGGTCACGCCGCGCCTACTCTTGTCGCGTTTGGCCCGGATGATGCGGAGCCTCTGCTGGGTGCTATGACGTTGCAACAGTTGGAGCTGGCTGTCGATATGGAAAACGAGCGGGTCGTAGAAGGCCATAGAATACGCATGTAGACGGACCTTTCACGGATTCGCCAACCCTACCGTTCTCCCGTCACCCACCTCCAGGCGTCCACTACCACATCCACCGCCACATAGTTATCCAGCCACCGCGCGCCGTGCAGCGCATATTCCTGGAACTCCTTGAGCGCTGTGAGCGGAATCAGCCACAGGATCGAGCGACGCCATGTGAGTTCGTAGTTGGGAGCGAATAGCATCACCCCCGCCACGAACACGAACCAGAACTCAAAGACGTTCGGGAAGAACAGCAGCACCCACCTGTCGCCGATGACCTCAAAGGCCAGCACGCCAACGATGCGAAAGGCGAACAGCCCAATCGCAATCACGCGCGGCGCGCCCTCCCACCTGAGGGCCACCCACAGGAACGTCGCCATATAGACCAGGTCGAGCCATTTATCGAGCGCCTGGTAGTTGCGAACGCCGCCCAGATCGAGCAGGTTCATCATGAACAGGTCTGAGAAGTCGATCAGGATGGCGGCAATCGACCCCGCGAATGCCCATCGCAGGACTAGCAGTGCCCCCGCTATGCGCGCCGCCGAGATGATGAGCTCTTCTGTGTTCATAGGTTAGAGGGTACGCGACGTTCACATGCGATGCATGTGAGTCACCCACATCGATATGGGAGAAGGTGCGACAGTTACCGCACTGGATTCCCGCTTTCGCGGGAATGACGATTAAGGAATCAGCAGCAGCTTGCCGGTCGTTTGGCGGGATTCAAGGCGGCGATGCGCCTCCGCCGCGTCCTGCAGGGGGAATCGCTCTGTGATCCGCAGCGAGAGCTTGTCGTCCGCGATCCACCCCAGCACGTCCCCCGCCCGCCACTCCAACTCGTCTCTCGTCAACGTGTAATTGCCCAGGGAGGGGCGCGTCAGGAACAGCGACTTTGCGTTCAGGGCAAGAGGCGCGATCGGCGGCACAACACCGCTGGATTGGCCGTACAAGACAAGGCATCCACGAATCGCGAGGCTGGCCATCGAGCCCTCGTATGTCGTCGCGCCGACGGAATCGTAGGCCACCTGGCAGCCCGCGCCGTCCGTGATGCGCATCACGGCCTCGTGAAAATCCTCCTGGGTATAGAGAACCACGTGGTCCGCCCCCGCACCGCGCGCAAGCTCCGCCTTCTCCTCCGTCGAGACCGTCGTGATGACCGTCGCGCCGCGCATCTTGGCCATCTGGATCAGCAGCAGTCCCACGCCCCCCGCGCCGGCGTGAACCAGCGCCGTATCATCCGGCCCAAGCGGATACGTGGAATGAGCCAGGTAATGCGCCGTCATTCCCTGCAGCATCGCCGCCGCGCCCTCTTCGGCTGTGATCCCCTGCGGCAGCACGATGAGTCGATCCGCCGGAACAACGACGCGCTCCGCATACGAACGCGACGCGCCGGTGTACGCGACAACATCACCAACCGACGATGTCGTCACGTCCGGCCCAACCTCAACGACGGTGCCCGCGCCCTCGCCGCCGAGGATCGTCGGCAGCGGGCCCTGCCCATAAAGCCCCGTGCGGCCGTACACGTCCATGTAGTTGATGCCGGAGGCGGCCAGCTGCACAACGGCCTCGCCCGGCCCCGCGACAGGATCATCAACATCCGTGAATTCCAGCACCTCCGGCCCGCCATACTCGCTGATCTGGACTGCTTTCATGGGTTATTTGCTCCTTGAGTTTGGTCGGAGTTCAAGAATGGCACAGTTTGGTGGACGTAGTGGAGTACGGGCTGCGAAAATCTTCAGTTCTCTTGGCAAGGTTCGAGACCACCGAAACTGCTTTGTCTCGCATCGCTCCAATGCGCAGGATAACACCCGGTCAACTCATTACCATCGAGTTCGACCTGCCTAACATTTAAAGAGGTCCACCCTTGCGGCAATTGTCCTGTCAATTGATTGCCGGCAAGTGAAATAAAGTCTAAGTTTGTCAGTCGCCCGAGTTCCTGAGGTATATCGCCACCCAATTGGTTGGCGTGTAGGTTCAACTCAGTCAGGTTTATCAAGTTGCCTAATTCCGGCGGAATCTGTCCACTCAATTCGTTTCTGGGCAGAACCAATCTTTCCAGACTGGTCAAGTTGCCTAATTCCGGTGGAATCGGGCCACTCAAACGGTTCCTGCTGAGGTGAATTCCCGTCAGCTTGCTCAGTCGGCCCAATTCAGGTGGGAGTGGGCCGCTCAGCTCATTTTTTGTCATCCACAACTCGGTGAGGTTGGTCAGATTGCCAAGCGCTGCCGGAATCGAACCACTCAATTGGTTGCCGCCAAGGTCTAAGTGTTGCAGACTGGCCAGGTTGCCTAGTTCCGCGGGTGTCTCTCCACTCAATTGGTTGTCGCCAATATCTAAGTGTTGCAGACTGGCCAGGTTGCCTAGTTCCGCGGGTGTCTCTCCGCTCAACTCGTTACCGGCAAGACCCAATGTTTCCAAGTTGATCAGGTTGCCCAGTTCCACAGGAATCTCTCCGCTTAACTCGTTGTGCCAAAGGCTCAATGTTTCCAAGTTGATCAGGTCGCCCAGTTCCACAGGAATCTCTCCGCTCAACTCGTTGCCGGAAAGGCCCAATGTTTCCAGGTTGATCAGGTTGCCTAGTTCCGATGGAATCTCTCCGCTTAACTCGTTACCGGAAAGGTCCAATGTTTCCAGGTTGATCAGGTTGCCCAGTTCCGATGGAATCTCTCCGCTTAACTCGTTGTGCCAAAGGTCCAATGTTTCCAAGTTGATCAAGTTGATCAGTTCCGATGGAATCTCTCCGCTTAACTCGTTGTTCCAAAGGCTCAATGTTTCCAAGTTGATCAGGTCGCCCAGTTCCGACGGAATCTCGCCACTCAGTTGATTTTGTCCCAAGAATAAGGTGGTGACTCGCCCCATGTCATTGGTGGTAACGCCATACCATTCTTCCAAAGGGGCATCTGTCAGCCAGTTGTCATTGCGCCACCAGTTCCGCCCATTCGTCTCGATATAGAAAATCTCCAGGATTACCCTTTCGTCGAGGGGAACCAGCGTTGGAGTGGGCACCGGCGTGCCGGTTGGCGGCGATGGCGGCACTCGTGTGGCTGTCGGCACGGCTGTGCGGGTGGGGGACGGGGTGGCCGTTTCGTCAGGAGGCGGTGTTGGCGATGGGCCGGGCGTTTCAGTGGGCGTAGCCACGGGCGTGGGTGTCGGCAGCGGCTCTCCGCACGCGGCGAGGAGGGCTATCACAAAGACGGGCATGGCGATGAGCAGTGCGCGCAGAATCCCACGCGCTTTTCCATCAGCCATTGACTCGATTTCCCGGGCCCCATTCATTTCGCCAACCTAATCAGGCCGAATGCGCATGTCAAAGATCAACAGGGCCGAGAACCTCGGTCGTGCTGGGTGAGAGTATCCCCCGCCTACTCAGCGTCGTTCAGCGCCCGGTACACCTTCTCTGCCGTGATCGGCAGCTGCATGATGCGTGCGCCGGAAGCCGCGGCGACGGCGTTGGCGATGGCAGGCGATGACAGAACGATGGGCGTATCCCCGATCCCGCGCACTTGGTACGGGCCGTGGCCCGTCTCGGATTCCAGCACCACAACGTTCATGCGCCCACCGTCGCGCTGCGTCTGCAGCTTGTAGTCGGCAAACGAGGGATTGGTGATGCTGCCGTCCTGCTCCACAAGCTCCTCGGACAGTGCATGCCCGATGCCCTGCACGGAGCCGCCCTCAATCTGACCCACGAATCCCATCGGATTCAGAACGCGCCCCGTCTCATGCGCGGCCGTGTAGCGCAGCAGCGTCACCTTGCCCGTCTCCGGGTCAACTCTCACTTCAGCAATATGAGCGCCGAAGGAGATGTAGGGGCTGCTGTCGCCCTCATCCACGCTGACCTGGCCGCCCACCGGTTCTCCCGCCCGCGAGGCAATCTCCTCCAGCGGCACGGCGGCGGCGCGGCCCTCGCCGGAGACTTTGCCATCCTCGAATTTGATAGACTCCTCCGTCCAACCGTAGAACTCCGCGGCCAATCGGCGGAGATTTCTCTTGGCCTCCTGGCTGGCCTCAAATGCGGCGCGGCTTGAGACACGTGCCCCTCGCTGACCACCGATGCCCCAGTCGCGCACACCGGCCTCCGTCGACCACGCTTCAACGGTGACGCGCTCGATCGGCAGGCCGAGTTCCTCTGCGACAATCTGCGCGAGAATTGTGCCGGTGCCGACGCCGGGGTCGTAGGTCATGGTGTTGACGACAACGCGGCCATCGGGGTGGATTGTGACGGCGGCGGGTGAATCGAATCCCGTATCGCTCTGGCCATGCAGAGCGATGCCGCGCCCAACGTTTGGCAGCGGTGGCCGCGAGTACTCAGCAGCCTCAACGGCGGCTCGCAGGACCTCCTCGGCCCGCAGGGCTTGATAGCCGGGCAGACCGGGTCGGGTGACAGGGCTCCATCCTCTGTCCGGATGCGCCTCGCTTGAAGCGCGAACGATGTTGCGCTGCCTCACGTCCAGCGGATCAAGATCCAGCCGGGCGGCGAGCTCATCAATGACGGACTCGGAGGCAAAAACGGACTGCATGAGTCCGGGGCCGCGGAAGTATCCGCACGGAACAGTGTTCGTGTAGACCTGGTTTGAGATGATTCGGACGTTTTCAACACGGTACGGCTCCACCATGGAGGTCCGCAGCAAGCCGCCGTACGCGGGAACAGGGGCGTAGGCTGCGTAGGCGCCAGTCGCAAAGAACCCCTCCGCGTCCCACGCGATGATCATGCCGTCATTCCGTGCGCCAACCCGCACCCGCACCACTGACGGATGCCGTGGATTCATGGCGGTGAACTCTTCCGCGTAGTCCATGACCCACTTGACGGGCCGACCCGTCTGCTTGGCCAGGAAATAGCCCACAGCCACACCTGTCGGGTCCATCTTGCCGCCGAATGATCCCCCAAGAGGAACGGGGTGGATGATTACGTCCTCTCGCGGAATGCCCATCACACGAGCGAGGTGGGGGCGGCGTCCCGTCGGCATCTGGCATGACATCCAGATATGGGCGCGTCCTTGCTCGTCCACGTCGACGACGCAGGCGTGCGGCTCAAGATAGGCTTGATGAACGCGGGGTGTGCGGAACTCGCGCTCGATGATGACGTCCGACTCACGGAACGCCGCCTCTATGTTGCCCCACTCATGCACCATACGGCCGTAGTTATTGCTCAACTCTTCAAGCTGCTCGACACCGCGGTAGTCGTTGTATTCGGGATGAAGCAGGATGGCGTCAGGTTTGGCAGCCTCCTCGGGGTCAAGCAGGGCCGGAAGTTCCTCATAGGTCACATCGATGAGGGCTAGGGCAGCGTCTGCGATGTCTGCGTCGTCCGCGACAACTGCGGCCACCTTGTCACCGATAAAGCGCACACGATCCGCCGACGCGAGGATCGGCTCATCCACATAGAGGTTTCCCGCGCGAATGTCAGGAACATCATCACCGGTGAGAATCCCGTGGACGCCGGGCAGCGCGAGGGCGCGGGAGGTATCGATGTTGGTGACGCGGGCATGCGGGACGGGTGACCGCAGATACTTGAGCCGGAGCGCGTTCGGCGGAGCCATATCCAGGGCATACCGAGCACGGCCTGTAACCTTGTCAGGCCCATCGACTGCTCGGACGGATTTGCCGATCACCTTGTACTCGGTCGTCATGGCGCGCTCCCCAAATATTCGTCTTGCGTTTGTCGGGCACAGCGTCTGAATTGAGTCTAACGCAATAGGACGTCGAATCACCCCATGTGGACGTACTGCACAGCGATACCGAGTCCCGACGCCCTCGAGAGTCGCCCGTCGGCAGTCAATAGTGGGATATCTCGGACACGGGCGGCGGCAACGTAGAAGGCGTCGTAGGCGCTGACGTGCTGATAATGCTCCCACGCGAACGGCGCAAGAAGACGGTGGGAGATGCGTTCACAGGGCCACACGAGCAATGCTTCGATTACCATGCGCGCATGCGACTCCTCAACTCTGCGGCCTAGCACTTCTCTCCGCAATGCCGAAAGCACTTCTGCGTCAATCAGATCGGGCGCAACCAACGAACTGTTGTCGAGTGTGTCGGACATCCGCAAACCAACCGGTGTTTGCAGAAGATACTCGATCGCTAAGGACGCATCGATGACATAGTCACTCACGGTGGAGCCGCGCCGCCAACTCCGCGTCCCGCTCGGCGCGCATCTCCGCAATCAACGTTGCTGCGTCAACACCCAAGTCCGTCTTGGGAAGCCGGGCCCTGCGTTCCCGCCACTCCCGGCGATCTAATTCACGCTCCACGGCGGAGAGCACCAGCGCGCTCATGGTGGAGTTGGTCTCCTTCGCGTGGCGGCGTAGCCGCGCGTGGAGATCCTCCGGTATGTTCCTCACCTGTAGATTAGCCATGTAGCCATACTAGCATGATACTTTCATGCAATCATCATGCTAACTGCATGAACTCTCCTGCAATTAGCGAGAGAACATCAGCAATGCGCCTTGCGTCGTCATGGGCAAAAGGGGCAACATGGGCGGGCAGCTTCCTCCGGTGGGCTGGAGGGGGCTGGGCGCAGAAAATTCAATGGCAGTGGGGGTGCTACATGGCTGACTACGAGGGCATGATTGCGGACATCACGACGATCAAGGGCTATAACGGCGACGATATCGCGGCGTATTTCGCGAGGCCGCTCGGCCCCGGGCCGTTTCCCGGCGTGGTCCTGATTCACCACGCGCCGGGCTGGGATGAGTGGTACCGGGAGGCGACGCGCAAGTTCGCCCATCACGGTTATTTGGCAATCTCCCCGAACCTGTATGAGCGCGAGGGATCCGGCAGCCCGGATGACGTCGCCGCCGCCGTCCGCGCCGCGGGTGGCGTGGCGGATGATCAGGCCGTCGGCGATATCCAGGGCTCGATGCAATTCCTGCGCTCCCTGCCGCAGACCAACGGCAAGGTCGGCGTCTTTGGTACCTGCTCCGGCGGAAGACAGGCCTATCTGGCGGGCTGCGCCGGCGGTTTCGACGCCGTCGTCAACTGCTGGGGTGGGCGCGTCGTCATGTCCGACGACGAGAAGTCGGAGAAGATGCCCGTCGCGCCAATCGACTACACGGCGAACCTGAGCGCGCCGATCCTCGGGCTGTTCGGCAACGACGACATGAATCCCACGCAGGCGCACGTGAACGCGCTGGAAGAGGCCTTGAAGCAGCACGGGAAGCACTATGAGTTCCACCGCTACGACGGCGCGGGCCACGGCTTCTTCTACTATGACCGCCCGAACTACCGCATCGAGCAGGCGCTGGACGGGTGGGAGAAGCTATTCCACTTCCTCGCGCAACATCTTGCGGCCTAAACGGCAGGGCAACGGGAGACCAACTGACATGTGTACCTGGATAGTTCAGACGGCAGAGGTGAACGGCAGCGGGAAGTCTGCGGACGGCTGGATACCACTCACGAAAGCGAATGTGTGCTATGACCATCCCGCTCACGCGTTCATGGAGCACAGCGTCAACATCGACTTCATCAACGAGAAGGGCGGATTGGGAGATCGAATCGCCGTCGAAATCAGCGCGGAGTCGGCGCGGGAGCTGGTGAACGCGATACTTGCCGCCTTGGAAGAGGGCAGCAAGGAGCACGGCGACCTTCTCGCCGGCCTACGTGCCTAAGCAGGAGCCAAGCCTCTCGCCGTTTCTGCGGATTCGTATCATGGATAGAGATACCAACTAACAAATCGATAATCCGCAGACACTGGCGCGAAAGGACAAATGACATGGTGAACGGGAGCGGAGACAGCGGAAAGCAGCTGCAAACGGCCACGCTTGGCGGCGGATGCTTCTGGTGCCTGGAGGCCGTGTATGAGTTGGTGAACGGCGTGGAGAGCGTCGTCTCCGGCTACGCGGGCGGACACGTCGCCAACCCGAGCTACGAGCGGGTCTGCACCGGAACGACCGGGCACGCCGAGGTCACGCAGGTGACCTTTGACCCATCGGTCGTCTCGCTCAGCCACCTGCTGGACATCTTCTTCACGATCCATGACCCGACGACGCTGAACCGGCAAGGCTATGACGTTGGGCCGCAGTACCGCTCGATCATCCTGTATCACGATGATGAGCAGAAGGCGGAGGCGGAGGCCGCAATCAAGCGTGTCGTGGAGCAGGGCCTGTATCGCGACCCGCTCGTGACGCAGGTGGAGCCGCTGGACATCTTCTATAAGGCGGAGGACTACCACCAGGAGTATTTCCGCAGCAATCCCGGCGCGTCCTATTGCCAGGTCATCATCGAGCCGAAGGTGGCGAAGTTCCGGGACAAGTACCTCGCAGATCTCCGGGTGTAGGCGAAGGGTTATTTGGGAGGATCAGCCATGGACTCCACGAACGACACACAGTATCGCGAGAAGCTGTCCGACATGCAGTATCACGTAACGCGTGAGAAGGGAACGGAGCCGCCTTTCACCGGCATCTACTGGAACGAGCATGAGCCGGGCGTCTATCGATGCATCTGCTGCGACACTCCGCTGTTCAGCTCCAAGACCAAATACGACTCCGGCACCGGCTGGCCCAGCTTCTATGAGCCGCTGGAAGGCGCGGTCATCAAGGAGGAGGAGGACCGCTCGTTCGGCATGGTCCGCACGGAGGTGATGTGCGGCACGTGCGACGCGCACCTCGGACACCTCTTCCCGGACGGCCCCGCCCCAACCGGCCTCCGTTACTGCCTCAATTCCGCCTCGCTCAGACTCGACTCCGAGTCTGACTAATGCCGTTCTGCAGGCGATATACTAAACGCGGCAGAATCAACGGGGAGGCGGAACGCAGAGCATGCCTGCAAGTCTGAAGGTCCCAACCGCGATGCGGCGCATTACGGACGGCGTCGACCGTATTGACGTGCCGTCCGGCCCCCTGACGGAGGCGCTGGAAGTGCTGGAATCGCGCTTTCCTGGCATCAAGGCGCGCGTCCTGGACGACGTGACGGGGGACATTCACCCGTTCGTCTCCATTTTCCTGAATGACAATGACATCATGTACTTGCGCGGGCTTGAGACGGAGGTAAAGGACGGCGACGAGATCGTCATCGTCCCGGCAATCGCAGGTGGTGCGGCATGATTTATCGAAGGCGCAGCGCCGATATGACGCAGACCCTGATGTGGGTCGGCGTTGTCCTGATCGTTCTGCTGCTCATAATCGCCGCATTCGAGAACGGCGAGCCCCCCGGCAAAACCGACTAGCCTTCTCACTGACCGAACCGGATATAGCAACAGGCCCGGGCTCCTTCAAAGTCCGGGCCTGTCGTGCGATCGCACCGTTGTTTCGGGCGGTTTATCGGGCGCTCCTTCTGCTCCACCCGCTCCACCGGTCTGACGGCCGTCATTCTGGCTTTGCGCGGCGGGCATTGTTCGGGCGCCACTCACCGCCCTGTTTGCCTCGCTATGTTGGGGTGGCTGATCTGGTGCCGCTCAGCGGCTCAGCCGGTCCTCTCCACAGCGAGGCGCGCGTAAGGGAACTTCCGTGTGACGTATTCCGCGTACAGACGCATCGTGTCGTCTTCCCTCCTTTACGCCGGCTCCCCGGGGGTGCCGTTTCTTCGGGGCCGCAACCCCTGTAGACGGCACTCTACGCACATGGCGATAACGTGTCAACATTGTGCGCCGTTTCACTAATTGAAGGCGTGGACGCGGGCAGTAGAAGCTGTCTGGCGTATGCTGGTAAGACGGTTTGGCCCAATGCTCATACCTGATTTGTAATGGCGCTTGCGTACACACTCGGATTGCGCGCCCTCAGCCTCGTGGGCGTCGTTCTCGTTGTCCTTGTGCTGGTTGTCGTCACGCTTGGCGCGACGGGATTCTCCGATCGCATGTTGACGGCCATCGTCTCCGAGGAGATGCGGGGGCAGCGGCAGGCGCTCGCCGAGACCATTCGAGACCCGGAACGCCTTGAAGAGACACTGCGGGAACGGCGAATCGACCTGGAGGAGTTCTACGGCCTGGACGACCCCTGGTACACGCGCCTCCCCGCAATGGTCGGTCGAGTCCTCACGCTGGACCTCGGCTCTGCCCGCAATTTACGGAGTTTCGACGGCTCGTCACGCGTCACGGACATCGTGCTGGAGCGCGTGCCCTACTCGATGATGTTGGTGACGACGTCACTTGTCATCACGGCAATCATCGGATTATGGCTTGGAGCAAAGCTGGCGACGCGCGTGGGCACGCGGAGCGACCGTCTCGCATCCTATCTGGCCGCCGCGTCGAACGCCCTGCCCGCGTGGTGGGCGGGCATCCTGCTGATTCTCGTCCTCTCCTTCCAGCTGCGGATATTCCCCTCAGGCGGGCTATACAGTTCGCCGCCGCCGGAGGGGGAACTGCTGCGCTTCATGGACCTGCTCTGGCACGCGGCGCTGCCCATCCTGACGCTCGTGCTGGTCTCCGTGGGGGCGTGGACGTACGTGGTGCGAACGATGCTGCTGAACACCGCGCAGGAGTTCCACGTGACGGCGGCACGAGCGCGAGGGCTCCCGGAGGGACAGGTGATGCGGCGGCATATCCTGCGCGTCGCCGCCCCTCCCATCGCAACGAACATCATCCTCGCCCTCACCGGCTCCATTGGCGGAGCGATCCTGACTGAGACTGTCTTCAACTGGCCCGGGATGGGACGGCTCTACTTCGACGCCATCACAACGGCGGATGAGGCCGTCATCGTCGCGCTGACGTTCATGTTCACGCTGATGTACGTGGCGGCGCGGTTCGTGCTTGAGGTGCTGTACGTCGTTCTGGATCCGCGTGTGAGGTATACGTCGCAATGAGGCCGGGCGAGGCGCTTCGCGTCGTACTCCGATCCGGCTCAGGCAGGCTGGGCATTGGCCTGCTGGCCGTGCTCGTCTTCGTATCCCTGCTGGTGCCGTTCTTCTATCCGTTGGATTTCGGCCTTCGATTCTGGAACAACCCCATCGCGTGGGCGGACAATCCCAAAGCCGCCCCGCCTGCATGGACCAACCTCGTCGGCGATCAGGCCCCCCGCCATCGCGTCTTCGATGCCGAGGCCCCCACGCAAACCGTCGAGACCGGCCCTGCGACAACGCGCCTGTATTCGTTCACGTTCGACCATGAATCTGAGTCACCGCCCACATTCCTCTCCGTCTCAGTTGGTGAGGTGACCTTCTATGACCGGCCGCCGGTGATCTCGATGACGCTTGCGCGGCCTGACGGACGCGCGGCAACTATCCTGCAAGAGGTGGTGCGCGGGCAGCGGCCTGACGAGACACCGCCGGTTACGCGATTCGCAGACGAACCGCGCCGCATCTACCTGACGGGAGATACCAACGCCCTCACGGCGGCGACCGACTTCCTCCAGCAAGAGTTCAACTTGCGCCTCAGCGAAGCGGAAATGCAGGGCAACCTTGAGGCGGCGCTGTTCGGCACACCTACAGGTAATGATGCCGCCGAGTTCTCGCCGTTGACGGGCGAATACACGGCGACGATTCGTGTCATCACCTATGACTTGCGGGACTCGGTTGAGAGCGTGCGTTTCGTGGCGGCGGGTGGCGTGTTCGGTCTAATGGGGACGGACACGTCGGGACGCAACCTGGCGACGGGCCTGATGTTCGGCTTCCCCGTCGCGCTCATCATCGGAATATCAACAAGCGTGGCTGCCACCATCCTTGGCACGTTCTTCGGCATCCTCAGCGGGTTCTCAGGCGGCAGAACGGATACCGTCATCCAGCGGCTGTCCGACGTGATGACGAACATCCCGCTATTGCCGATCCTCATCTTCCTGATATTCGTACTTGGCCAGAAACTCTGGCTGGTCATGACGATACTTGTGATATTCGGCTGGCCGGGGCTGACCATCATCCTCCGCTCGATGGTGCTGCAGGTGCGCTCCGGCCAACTGGTGGAGGCCACGCAGGCGCTTGGCGCGTCGCGGTGGCGCATCATGTTCCGGCACGTCTTCTTCCAGATGGCTCCATTCATCGTGGCGCAGATGATTTTCTTCACCCCGGCGGCCATTCTCGCCGAGGCAGGCCTGAGCTTCCTGGGACTCGGCGACCCCTCCCTGCCAACGTGGGGACAGATCCTCGAGCAGGGATTCCGCACCGGCGCGATCTTCATCGGTTACTGGTGGTGGATACTGCCGCCGGGGATTCTAATCGTGATCACGGCCATGACCTTCGTCCTGCTCGCCCTGGCCATGGAGCCCGTGCTCAATCCCCGCCTGCGGGAGACGGCAGCATGAACGGGCGGCAGTCGGGTAGCGAGCCTCTCCTCTCCGTGCGTGACTTGCGTCTGTCCTACGCGGCCGACCGGGGCGACGTGCGCGCGGTGGACGGCGTCTCATTCGACCTTGAAGCAGGAAAGACGCTGGCCATCGTCGGCGAGTCCGGCTCCGGCAAGACAAGCCTCGCTCTTGCCCTGCTGCGCCTGCTCCCGCGCAACACATCCCAATTTGATGGTCAGATAACGCTCAACGGCATTGACTGTATGGCGCTCTCGAACAGCGATTTCCGTGACCGTGTCCGCTGGCGACAGATATCAATGGTCTTCCAGGGCGCGACGGAGTCCCTTAACCCCATCTACAAAGTGGGACACCAGGTTCGGGAGGTGTTGACGGCACGCGGCGGCCAGTCACGCCGGGAGGCGGACGAGCGCGCGCAGGAGTTGCTGGACATGGTGCGGCTGCCGCCTGAGACGTTCAACCGCTACCCGCATGAACTGAGCGGCGGCATGAAGCAGCGCATCGCCGTCGCCTCCGCGCTCGCGCTTGATCCCGCGCTGATCCTCCTGGACGAGCCGACGTCCGCGCTCGACGTGGGCGTGCAGGCGCAGATCATGAACCTGTTCAAACGGCTCAAGGCCAATCTGGATATCGGGTCAATCTTCATCAGCCATGACATCGCGCTGGCCAGTGATCTGGCCGACCACATTGCGGTGATGTATGCGGGGCGTCTCGTGGAGATCGGCCCGTCCGAGGACATACTCGGCGCGCCGTCCCATCCCTACACGCAGAAACTGTTAGGGGCCATCCCACGCCTCCACTCGGACACGCCATTGGAGTTCATCCCGGGCGCGCCGCCGGATCTCTCCGATCCGCCCACAGGTTGCCGATTCCATCCCCGCTGCCAGTTCGCGATGGACAGATGCCGTGTCGAGGACCCGCACAGCTTTGCCACGCCAAGCGGTCAGTCTTTGGCGGCATGTTGGCTTTTGGGTGAGGAAGCGCCATGACCGCCCGGCCGGAAATGAGCGCCGCCCCCATGCTTGATCTTCGGGACGTGGCGATGCACTTCAAGTCGCGCGGGCGTGGTTTCCGCACGACAACGGTGCGGGCGCTGGACGGCGTCTCAATGACGCTGGATCGCGGCGAGACCATCGCTATCGTCGGCGAGTCCGGCTGCGGCAAGACCACGTTGGGACGTGTTTCACTCCGGCTGCTGGAACCGACGGCGGGGCGAGTAATATTCGACGGAGAAGACATAACGCCTCTCAAGGAGGGCCAGCTCAAAAAATTTAGACGACAGGCGCAGGGCATATTCCAGGACCCGTTCACCAGCCTCGATCCGTACATGACCATTCGCCAGATCGTTGAGGAGCCGCTCGTTATTCATAGTGTGGGGTCGGCGTCGGAACGGCTGGAGCGCGTTGAGTGGGCGCTTGACGAGGTGCGGATGCGGCCGGCGTCGGATTTCCTGGACCGTTTCCCGCATCTGCTTTCCGGCGGACAGCGGCAGCGGGTCGGCATCGCGCGGGCATTGACGCTGACACCGGAGTACATCCTTGCCGATGAACCGGTCTCGATGATTGACGCATCGAGCCGCGCCGAAATCTTGGCGCTGCTGCGCGAACTGCAGGAACGTCACAGCATCGGCTATCTCTACATCACGCATGACATCGCAACGGCGCGGCATTTTGCCCCAACTGCGGCAGTCATGTATCTCGGTCGCATTGTCGAGCAGGGACCGACGGCTCAGCTGATCGAGAACCCTCTGCACCCGTACACGCAGGGGCTCCTGAACGCCGTGCCGGAGCCCGATCCCGCCAATCGGCTCGCGGAGAGGCCGGTGCTGCCCGGGGAAGCGCCGAGTCCGGCCAACGTGCCGAGCGGATGCCGCTTCCATCCGCGCTGCCCTGCGTTCATGGCGGGGCTGTGCGACGTGGTCGAACCTCCCTTGGTTCAGGTGGAGCCTGACCGCGCCGTGGAGTGTCATCTGTACGGCGAGGAAGGGAAGGCTCGGGTGCAGCAGGATGCGGCAGAATTCGTATCTGATGATGCTGAAATCGTTTGACGCTCCTCGTTGCGCTCGGCATAATTGCGTGGCGCGAGTGGTAGGAGCGTAGCTCAGTCCGGAAGAGCAACGGTCTCCAAAACCGTCGGTCGGGGGTTCGAATCCCTCCGCTCCTGCCAGCGCTCCATCCGTTCGGGGCAGGGCGCGCGCAGTGGGCAGGTCTTGCCGAGGTGGTGGAATTGGTAGACACGCTGTCTTGAGGGGGCAGTGGGCGAAAGCTCGTAGGAGTTCAAATCTCCTCCTCGGCACCACACCCGCTGGACAACGGCGCTATCATGGGTACTCTGTCAGTGACGCGGCATTAGCCGGAATCGGGGCGACGTAGCCAAGTGGTTTAAGGCGGGGGACTGCAAATCCCCTATTCGTGGGTTCGAATCCCGCCGTCGCCTCCATATTTTTCTCGGTTCGCTATCACTGCTGGTCAGTTATCCCAGTTGACGTGCCGCGTTCCGGCTGGGCAAAGGGGGAATAGTTATTCGCCCAGCGCCTCGATGACGCCGATGATGTTCCCCTCAGGGTCGATGAGGCCGCCCACTTTGATGCCATAGCCGGGCACCTCTTGCGCCGGGCCCATCGATTTGCCGCCGAGTTCCTCGGCGCGGGCCGCGTAGGCGTCGGCATCATCCACCTGCATGTAGAGGCGGATGCCGGGGCGGTCGCTCTCATCCTCCGGGTTATGGTTGTAGATCGCGCCGTCGATGCCCACGTCGCCGTCCTTTGCAGTGACAAGGCCGTAGGACATGGGATTGTCCGCATTGATGTCCCAGTCAAACAGAGCGCCGTAGAACGCCTGCAATGTCTGGGCGTCGCGGGCTGCGATTTCAAAGTGTGCTATCGGACGTGGCATCTTATTCTCCTATTCAATTCGTCTATGTGGGCGTGCCTATGGGAAACGCCCTGTTATTCGTCTCAGCTTAGCGCGGCGTCCTCCAGTCTCAGGAAGCCCTGCGCGTCGAGCGAAAGGCTCCCAACGCGCTCGGAGACAAGGATGTAGTCAGTGCCGAAGAATAGCGGGAACGCAACGGCTTCCTGGATCATTCTGCGTTCAATCTCCTGGTACTGTTCCAGGCGCCCCTCACCGGCGATCCTGGCCTGCTCCAGCAGATCGTCGATTTCTGCAGAACCCGCCTTGGCATCATTGTTCGGCGACTCGGTATGGAAGAGCACGTCAAGGAAATTGTGCGGATCAGGGTAGTCCGCCAACCAGCCGTATTCGTAGATACCGAACCCGGCGTCCACGACTGCGGGCAGTCGGTAGAAGTACGTGGGCCCAATGGACTGATAACGAATACGAACGCCCAGGTTGTCCTGCCATTGCTCGAAGATGGCGCGGTCAATCGACGAGAGATCGCCGCCCCCCGCAATCACAATCACGCGGTCATCCTCATCGAGTTGTCCGAACTCGGTGCTGTCAAAAAGCTCCTTCGCGGCAACAGGATCATATTGAATCTCTGCAATGTTCTCGTCATAGCCGGGGAGGCCGGGCGGCATGAAACCGTGCGCAATCTTTATGCCGGAGGCGGCATGCTCCTCATAGATTGCCTCCCGATCCACCGCCCACAGGAAGGCGCGGCGCAGGTCCGGATCACTGAATGGCGCCTCGGTGTCATTGGGCCCGGTCACGGTATTGAAAGCCAGGTACTGAACGCTCAGGGCATCTGTCTGGGTGATGTGTTCAACCAACGGGCTTTCTTCTTCGACGAGGAAATCGTAATCCCCCGATCCGAGCCGGGTGGTTGCGTCAACAAATCCCTCTTCGACCATCGCCGTCGAGAGTCCCGCGTGGAAGCGGAAGACCAGGTTGCTAATGGAATGCCGGGGGCCGAGGTAGCCCTCAAACGCGGTCAAATGCGCCGCTCGGGACGACTCGTAGTGCGCGAGGCGATACGGCCCGGTTCCAATCGCGGTGTAGTACCAGGGATCGGGCTGATCTTCATCGTCAGCGTCATCGGTTTGCTCATCTTCAGAGGATTCCCTGTTCTCGTCTTCTTCCTCAACGAGGCGAGGATCAGGAACCTCCGGCACGTTGGATTGCAGCACCACGTAGGCGGACGGATGCGTAAGCTTGGAGACGAAGTAGCTCTTGGCCTCGTCGATGGTGACGACAAGCGTTGAATCGTCTGCCGCCTCAAGGCCGGTGACGGAATCAGCCTCGCCTGCGTGATACGCCTTTGCGCCCACGATGTCATCCAGATAGCTCCCCGCGCTTCCGCCAACGGGTGGCAGGTTGTGGTTCAGAGCGCGTTCCCACGAGAAGATGAAATCCTGCGCCGTGACGGGAGTGCCGTCATGGAACTGAGCGCCGTCCTTGATGGTGAATGTGTAGACGGTGCCGTCCTCCGAGACCTCCCATGTGGCGAGGTCAGGCTCAGGTATCAGGTCCGCGTTGAGACGCACCAGGCCGCTGAATATCTGGCGAATGTACTGGGAGGACTGGGCGTCCGTAGATACCCCGGGGTCCATCGTCAGCGGCCCTCGGTCAAGGTAAAGGACAAGGGTGTCGTCCGGCGGCGCGCCGTAGGGCTGTGGATCAACGGCGCGGATGCTGGTGGAGACGGATTCAAGAACGTCAAAGTTGCGCTCATAGATGGTGCGTGGAGCCTGTGTTTGGATGCCCATGGCCATCGTTCCCCGGGCGACAAAGGTAACCGAGCCGCGGTGTTCGTTGGAGCCGGTGCCGTAACCATAGAAGACCTGGTGGGCTTCCGAGCCGTCGTCCAGGATGATGTCCGCCTCCGTGATGGTGCGGAATCCGCTCAGCCCGGCGAGAGGAGCAATCTGCTCCTGCGCAACGTCAGCCGGGTGCGCCTCCTCTCCAAAGAAAAGGACATAGCTTTCAGCGGTCAAGTCTTCGGTGCCCGTGTCAAAGACCGTGGCAACGCTCACTAATCCGCTTTCCGGTCGCTCGCCGGTCCAGTTTTCAGGTATATCCACGGTGTAGCCGTAGAGGTCGTCCGTATAGGTCTTCAAATCGGATGGAATGAGTGCTTGCGTTTCATCGTCGTCATCCGTTTGAGTTGGTATGGCAGTGGGCGGAGCGACGGTTGAATCAGGGATAGCGGTTGGAGAAGGAATCGATAGCGGCGTCGCCGTTGGGGTGGGGGTCGCCGGTTCTACCGTCTCCGGCGTGGACGTGGCCTCATCACCGTTGCATGCGGCAACAATGAGAACGAGCCCAAGGGCAATTGTGAACGCCAGGGCCAACGAACGTGGCGAACTCCACCGGCCAGCGATCTGTGACACGTATTCAATCCTCCTGTGGACTGGATTTTGGAGAGCAAATAGATGATAGGGAATCGACGTTGCACTTATTATGATACGAGTCGGGTTCCGCGACCAACAGAGCAACCCGGGGCCGACCGTTCAAAACATGCACACGCACCGGGACAATCCCATGGAGGTACTAAGCACATGCGGCGGAATCCATCTCGACTACTAGTACTAACGGCTATCATTGCCATCCTGTTAGCAGTCTCCCCGGCAGGCTTTGCCGGAGCGCAGGAGGGCGAGCGCCAAACCACCGGGTCGCCAGGCATCCTCACACCCGACTATCCGTACCTTGCGCCGGACGTGCTCGCCTTTAGAGATCAGACAGCCCGGTATCTATCCGGACGCGTTTCGTTGATTGCACAGGGCATCGACGCGAACTCGGAGAGTATCGCCGGCGAAGGGCAGGCAGGCCCCGTCGCCTCCGCGCAGGGCGCGCCTGATTCGCAAGGCGGCGTTCTCGTCCCCTACCGCGATCCCTCGGCGCGTTTCAGCCGCAACATCCTGATCCCCACAGATTTCAGCGCGGCCCCGTTGCAGACGGAGCCGCATCTGGCCGTCAATCCGGACGATCCGGACCACATCGTCGCCGGCATGATCGACTACAACTTCCCGGGAACCACCATGTACGTCACCTATGACGGTGGTGTGACGTGGGAGGGCCCGGCTGTCATCAAGCGGCCGCGTGAGGAACTCGGCGCAGGCGGTGACCCCGTTCTGGCATTCGACCGGGACGGCTCCGTCTACAGCACCTTTATCTCCCTTGACATCGAAGAGTTCACCGTCGGCAACCTGTTGGGGTCGGCGGTTGTCTCCAGCATGGCGCTGAGTTCATCCAGCGACGGCGGATTCACGTGGACGCAGGGCACGCCGGCAGTCAGGAGTGGAGTAACGTCCGAGTTTGAAATCGATACGCTTGGCCGAACCCGTGGAACCATCTCCCTCGGATTCCTGGACAAGCCGTGGCTGGCCACGGGTCCCAATCCGGATGACCCGGATTCGGACATCATCTACATCTCCTACACCCACTTCAACACGACGTACCGCATCCGCTATACGGACGAACTCGCCTTTCTCAGCGATCCCGTTCTTCAGACCACCATTGAGGTAGTGAGTTCAGAGGACGGCGGCATCACTTGGTCCGATCCAGTTGTCGTCAGTCCAATCATTCGGCAGGTCTTCGAGTTTGGCGGCGCAGAACAAGTGACTATTCAGGAAAACCCCGAGGCCCTGCAATCCCCGGACGCGATCCCCGGCGGACAGGTCATCGAGAGCCTGAAGCGCATCGTCCAGGGTTCCTATGTGGCGACACATGATGACGGAACCGTTTACGTTTCGTGGATGGACTCCTCTGACGATGGCCCGTTTGAAGGGCTGGCGCAGATGTACGTCGCGAAGTCCGAGGATGGGGGCGACACGTTCGAAGACGGGCGGCAGGCCGCGAGCTACCTGGAATTGGGCTTCTCACCAAGAAGCAGCTTCTACCGATTCTGGGGGTCTGCCTTCTCACGGATAGCCGTTGGGCCGAATGAAGAACTGTACGTGACGTTTTCCGCCGCACCATCCGGCGACCCGTCCGATGACGCGGACGTGATGTTTATCCGTTCCATGGATGAGGGACGGACGTGGAGCCGACCACCACTGAGGGTCAATGATGACCGCACGTCCGGCATCCAGTTCTTCCCGTCAATTGATGTTTCGCCGGACGGCAAGGTCCACGTCATGTGGGCGGATACGCGCGACGATCCGGGAATCGACCTTCGCTATCACATCTATTACGCCGTGTCTGAGGACAACGGAGAGTCGTTCAGCATCAACTCCCGCGTCACGGACTCCGCATCCAACCCCAACTTCGGGTTCCCGGGCGGCCAGTTCATCGGTGACTACATGGGAATAGCCGCCACCGATGAGGACGTGTACCTCGTATGGCCGGACACCCGCCTCGGCGAGTTCCAGGGCACGAACCAGAAGATCGGCTTTGCGCGGATGCGCCAGATGCCCAGCCCCTCCATCTTCCTCTCGCCTGCGCGCGGCGCGTCCGCCACAACCGTGACGATCCAGGGGTTCAATTTCCAGGCCGACCAGGACATCTTCATCCTCGTCAGCGGCGTCCTCATATCCACAATCGAATCGAACGACGAGGGACGGTTCACAACGCAGCTCTTCTTCCCAACTGCCGGCGAGGGGCCGCAGAGCGTCGCTGTTTTCGACGCATCCGGCAACTCCGCCACGGCGTCCTTCTACAACGAGTTCGGCTTCGATAACCTCCAGCAGACCGCCGCGGACATCGCGGACATCAAGGCCGCGCTGAGTTCGGACTCGTTGGCCACCATCCAGGAGGCGCTGGAGCGTATTGAGTCCGGCGAAACAGACGATAACGGCGCGTCCGGCGGATGCAGTACCGGCAACGCGACAGCAGACATGGCGTTGGTGGGATTGATTGCATTGGGCATCATCGGCGCGGTGCAGTTGAACGCGCGCAGACGCCGCCGGGCAAACAACGGTGACGGAGGCGAGATCGATGCGTAACCTTAGGCTCCGTCTCCCGCTCATACTCAGCCTCATGCTGGTAGTAGGCCTTCTGGCCGGGGGTGGAGCGGCGGTCGCGCAGAACGGCGACGACTACCGCCCGCCGCATGACCTGCCCGGCCCCGCCGTGGACACGCTCCATTACCGCTCGTTCAACGTTGACCTCGCGCCGCAGGAAATCCAGCGAGATGAGATGGACATGTACATCTTCAATCTCAAGACGGACGCGGCGCAGGCCCTGCGAGGTGATGACTCCATCGAGCTGTACGAGGCGCCCGCATCGACGATCTCCCTCATCCTGAACCCGGCGCCCGCGCCGGAGGGGCAGCTCAATCCGTTCTCCCTGCCGGAGGTACGTCGCGCAGTCCAACACCTCGTCAATCGCGAGTTCATCACGCAGGAGATCTACAAGGGACTCGCCCGCCCCATGGAGACGCACGTCAACCCGTTCGACTTCGATTACACAGTCGTTGCGGAGATGCTGGCGCGGCAGGACCTGTCCTATGACCCGGAGCGGGCGCGCGCAGCCATTGCCGACGCCATGACGGCGGCGGGCGCAACGATGGTGGACGGCGCGTGGAACTACAACGACGAGCCGATCCGCCTGCGGTTCATCATCCGCGTGGAGGATGAACGCCGCGAGGTGGGCGACCTGATCCGCGCCGAGTTGGAGCAGGCGGGATTCCTGATCGCCCCCATCTATCACCAGTTCGCCCCGGCCATCCTCACTGTCTACAGCACCGACCCACAGCTGTTTGAATGGCACCTGTACACGGAGGGATGGGGGCGCGGCGCGGCGGAACGCTATGACTCCGCCACCATCAACCAGATGACCGCGCCATGGCTGGGCAGTATGCCCGGCTGGCAGGAGACCGGCTTCTGGCAGTACGAGAACGCGCGAATCGATGACCTCGGACAACGCATATTCCGCGGTGATTTCGCGAATCGCGAGGAGCGCGACGCGCTGTACCAGGAGGTCACGCGCCTATCCGTTGAAGAGTCCGTTCGCGTCTGGCTCGCAACAATCCTGACAACATTCCCCGCCAACTCAAATATCGAAGGCGTCACGCAGGACGTGGCGGCGGGGCCGAAGCTCCAGTGGACGTTCCGTGAGGCGTATGTGTCGGGTGAGGACACGCTCACTGTTGGCCATCTATGGGTATGGACGGAGCGCAGCACCTGGAACCCCGTCTCCGGCTTTGGCGATGTCTACAGCGCCGACGTGTGGCGCAACCTGGCCGATCCGGCAATGACACGACACCCCTTCACCGGCCTGCCCATCCCCATGCGTGCCGACTACCAGGTGGAAACGGCGGGGCCGGGCGCAAAGATGCCGGTGCCCTCCAACGTTCAGCGATGGGACGCGGATGCCGGGGAGTGGGCGAGCGTGGGTGATGGCGTGGAGGCCACCTCAAAGGTCACGTTCGACTACAGCAAGTTCTTCCAGGCCCCGTGGCATCACGGCCAGCAGATCACGATGGCCGACCTTGTCTATGACATCTACCAGACCTTTGACATGGTCTACGGGCCGGAGAAATCGCAGGTCGAGTTCGCCCTCGCAACAACCGCCAAGCCGCTGTTGGACACCGTCCGCGGCTTCCGCGTGCTTGATGAGAATCGCATCGAGGTCTACGTTGACTACTGGCATTTCGTGGATGACTACATCGCGGAATACGCGGTGCCCGGCGGCATGAGCATGCCGTGGGAGGTGCTCGCCGCGATGGATGACGTGGTGTTCAACCAGCGCCGCGCCGCCTACAGCGATACGTCCGCGCAGCGATTCGGCGTGCCGTGGCTCAGCCTGGTACAGGATCGCGACGCCCGCACCGTCGACCGCGCGCTCGGGCAGTTCGAGCGCGATGGATTCGTGCCCATGGCGGCGCTCACCATCGGCGGGCAGGCACTCGTGACGGAGCAGGAGGCGCTTGAGCGCTACCGCGCCGCGCAGTCGTGGTTCGATGAACGCAGCCTCATGGTTATCAGCAACGGGCCGTTCTATCTGGAGCGGTTCGACCCGCCCGCGCAGTTCGCCGAACTCAAGGCGTTCCGTGATGAGAACTACCCCTTCAAGCCGGGCGACTGGCACTTCGGCGCGGCTGAGCCCATCAGCATTGAGACCGGGAACGTGGGCAGCATCGTCATCGGCCAGGATTTCAGCGTCGGCTCAACGGTGGACGGCCCCGGAGAACTTGGCGTCCGCTACGTCTGGTCAGACCCCGCGACGGGCAACGTCGTCAAGACTGGTGATGCGGACATCGCGGAAAGCGATCCGCCGCAGGCCTTCGTTCGCCTTTCCGCGGCAGAGACCGCCGCGCTCGTTCCCGGCCTCTACCGCCTCTCCATCACCGCCTACAGCGATCAACTCTCGACCGTCTCGGAGCGCGTCTTGACCGTGGAAGCGTCCGCCACCGGCACAACAACGGGCGGCGGGGATGGCACAACGACCACGACCACAAACGGCGAGGACGATTCCGGCGGCGGCTGCTTCACCGGCGCACCCTCCGCAGACATCCTCCTCCTCGGAGGCCTCCTCCTAGGCCTCGTAGGCGCAAGGCGCAAGTGGCGAGAACGGGAGACCATATAGCCCAACCAACCCGTTCGCCCTGAGCCTGCCGAAGGGCCCGCCTCACTTCCCTCTCCCTAAGGGAGAGGGCTGGCGTGAGGGGGTGATCCCATCATCCCCGCCTCACCTCCGTCATTCCGGCGAAGGCCGGAATCCACCGGAGCTGTCATTCTGAGCGCAGCGCAGCGGAGTCGAAGAATCTAAAGCCGCGATTGCTCACCCATCGTCATTACCGCTTTCGCAAGATCGACGGTGCCGAACCGAACAAACCTCTCTTATTCAGCCAGAAGAGTGTTTATCTCGCCCCGCAGTGTCGGAAGGTTTGTGCGGAGCACGTCCCAAACAAGTCGATTGTCCACATCCGCGTATCCGTGAATCAGTATGTTGCGGAGGGCGATGATTCGCTCATGGTAAGAGATTCTGTCAGCGACGGCAGGATTGATTCGCGCCAGCCCGCTCACGGCCTCCCCGATGACCTCAAATTGGCGCTCGACGGCAGAGCGGAGCATGGGGTCGCCCTCATAGTCCGCAATCGACTTCCCGGAGGTGAACTTCAGCAGCAGTTCGCAGGCTTGTTGCACATCCTCCGGGTATTTCCTGACTTCAGGCGGCATACAGCGGTGCCCTCGTTTGGCGCACGGACTCTAGGAACAATCGATTCTTTATGGCAGATTCCACGACGAGGTCCACCGGCTTGCTGAAAAGCTGCTCCAGTTCCTCCAGCAGGCCGAAGTACGAATCCGCATACCGCTCGATTGCCTCCGGTGTGAACTCAACGAGAAAGTCTAGGTCGCGGGCATCGCCATCGTCCTGCGCGGCAGCGGAGCCGAACAGGTAGAGGCTCTGCACGCCATAGCGATTACACAGACGTCGCACCTCTTCGGCGCGCTCCTCAACGACAGCAATCATCACGTCCTCACAGTCAGCGCTTTGCGGGACCGCCCACCCCGGGGCTCGCCCACGCCATTATAGTAAGGCGCGAATGTCATTCTGAGCGCAGCGAAGAATCTTCTCCCCACCTAACGGGATAACTAGCCATAAAGCGGTAAACTATACCGATAATGACTGGCGCGAATTCCGCTATAGATGACGATGCCTCTGCGGATGCCCCGGCTCTGACGACCGGTAGTGGCGCAGGAAATGGTTTCGCGCGCGTGGCGTTCGACGAGCTTGAGGCGCGCCTGAAGGCCCATCGACTCCCTGCGGAGCGCATCGATGCCATCCGTGAGGCGTTTGACACGGCTGAGCGCGCCCACGAGGGTCAGTTCCGCAAGTCCGGCGACCCATACATCTGCCACCCCCTTGAGACGGCGCTCATCCTGACGGACATCGAAATGCTGGACGCACCGACGCTGCAGGCGGCGCTCCTGCATGACGTCGTCGAAGACTCGCCCATGACGCTCGATGAGATGCGAGAGGGTTTCGGCGCGGAGATCGCTGAACTGGTAGACGGCGTCACGAAGCTGTCTCGCCTCGCTGCGCAGCCGCAGCAAAGTACCGGAGGCGAGGCGGCCGCCCAAGCGTCACATGCCAGCGTCTACCAGGCTGAGAGCCTCCGCAAGATGTTCCTTGCCATGGCGCAGGATGTCCGCGTCGTTCTCATCAAGCTGGCCGACCGCCTCCACAACATGCGGACACTGGACGCTCTCCCGCCGGCCCACCGCCACCGTATCGCCCTTGAAACCCGGGACATCTACGCCCCGCTCGCCCATCGGCTTGGCATTGACAGCATTGAGTCGGAACTCAATGACCTGGCGTTCTTCCACCTTGAGCCCGCGCGGTATCGGCGGGTTTCATACCTCGTGTCCGCGCGGCTAACGGAGCGCGAGACGGGAGTTCGTGACGCGCTCACGGCCTTGACGGAGACCCTGGCTGAGCAGGGTTACAAAAACGTTGAGGTTTCCGGCAGGACGAAGAGCATCTACAGCATCGCCCAGAAGATGGAACGCTATCGCGAAATCGGGCGGGATTTTGAGGACATCAATGACCTGCAGGCCGTCCGCGTGGTTGTTAAGGACGTGCAGGGCTGCTACGGCGTGCTCGGCATCATCCACGGCATGTGGCGGCCACTGCCCGGCCAATTTGACGACTACATCGCCAACCCGCGGGAAACGGGCTACCAATCGCTTCACACCACGGTCGTCACGCCGGACGCCAACACCCTGGAAGTGCAGATCCGCACCGCGGACATGCACGAGATGGCGGAATACGGCATCGCCGCTCACTGGCGCTACAAGGAGGGCGCGGAGGGCGGCAAGTTTGATGAGCGAATCTCGTGGCTCAGGCAGCTGCTGGACTGGCAGCGCGATGTGATCGGCGCGCAGGAATTTGTCGATCAGCTGAAGCACGAGATTCTCGTCGACCAGGTCTATGTGTACACACCCAAGGGCGAGATTCGCGAGCTGCCCGCCGGCTCTACGCCCATCGACTTTGCATTCCGCATCCACACGGATGTCGGCTACGGGACGACAGGGGCGAAGGTGAATGGCCGGATGGTCTCACTGAGCTACACCCTCAAGAACGGCGACACCATTGAAATCATCCCGTCCAAGAACCCAAAGGGGCCGAGCCTGGACTGGCTGAACCCGGATCTCGGCTACGTGCGAACGGAGTTGGCGCGATCCAAGATCCGCCACTGGTTCCGCGTTCAGGAGCGGTCAGAGAGCACGGCGCGCGGACGGCAGCTCCTGGAACGAGAGGCACGGCGGCTTGGCGTGCAGCTTGATCCGCAGAATCTCGCAACACTGTTCGACTATCAGACGGCGGATGAATTCATCCTCGCGCTTGGAACCGGACAGGTCGGCGTCAACCAGATTGCAGTCCGGCTTCAGCCGCCAAAGGAAGAGCCGGAAACAATCCAGCTTCGACCGTCCAGCGGCGAGCTTTCGGTCATCGTGCAGGGACTCGGCCCAACGCCGGCGCGGTCAGCCCCGTGCTGCCGCCCGATGCCGGGTGAGGAAATCGTCGGATTCATCACCCGCAATCGTGGCCTTTCCGTGCATCGGCGCAACTGCACGAACATGCTGAACGAGGACGAGCCGGAGCGCCTCATG
Source organism: uncultured Dehalococcoidia bacterium (assembly GCA_964653005.1). GTDB lineage: Bacteria > Chloroflexota > Dehalococcoidia > UBA6926 > UBA6926 > VXMO01. Next base: position 156,353 of record CAZZAN010000001.1, read on the forward strand.
GACGTGACCTGGCCGGACTTTGAACAGAAATACCCGTCCGGCGTCGTTATCTCATCGCAGGATCGCGTGGGACTTTTGCGGGATATTACGACGCTGGTCTCGGCAGATCACATCAACATCACAGGAGTGCGAGATAGACACAATACGGACGGCACAGTTACGATAACCCTCACGGTTGAAGCAAGCGGCCTTCCGGAAATCAGCCGGATGATATCTCGTTTGGAGGATCTGCCGGGCGTCTTCAACGTGTATAGGACATCAACGCACACCGCTCGCGGGCGCAGCGCCGGACAGAAGAACGGAAAGGCGGCCCGCACGAGCGGTACGGCAGAAGAGCAGTCAACAGACAAGAAGTAAGAGCAAGGGATACAGGAGTAGCAGGACGTGGCGAAGGGAATCTCAGCGGCGAAGGCGCATCGACGGTCGCTTAGGAAGCGCGATGCCAATCGCCATCGGAATCGAACAATCAGGACGCTGATCAGGCGCGCGCGTGAGTCCATCGAGGACGGAGCGCAGGATGCGCAAGACACCGTGCAGCGGGCGATGGTTGCACTCGATCGCGCCAAGGGCAAGACGCTGCACAGCAGGAACGCTGATAGGCGCAAGAGTCGCCTCGCCCGCCTCCTGAACAGGGCTCAGGCTGCCTGACGTCCTCGGCACACGCATGTCCGAAATGTCGACATACACTGACGGGACTCCCCGGTTATGTGAGCAGAATCACGTGCCGGGGTGGCGGAATGGCAGACGCGGCGGACTTAAAATCCGCTTCCCCAAAAAGGAGTGTGGGTTCGAGTCCCGCCCCCGGCACCACTCCAACGACAACTCCACAACACACTAGGTCTTCTCAAACAAGCACATGTCCAGTGACAAGATACGCATTCTCCATACATCAGACGTGCATATCGGCGCGTTCACGGAGCGGTGGTCGCCGCAGCCGCGCAAGTGCCTGCACGCGTTCAAGATCGTGGTGGACCGCGCGCTTGAGGAGAAGGTGGACGCCGTCCTCATCGCGGGCGATTTCTTCGACCACAACCGCATCCGGGCGGACGTTGCCGACTATGTGATGGAGCAGCTTGAACGGCTCCCGATGCCGACGGTCATCCTGCCGGGCAATCATGATCCGCTGGAGAACAACTCCGTGTACTGGCGCATGGACCTTGAGGGCCGAACCCCCAACGTCTACCTGATCAAGGACCCCGAAGGCGAGACGGTAACGTACCCGGAGCTTGGCCTCGCCGTGTGGGGCAAGCCACACATCAGCTATGACGACGTGGATCTCTACCCCCTCAAGGAGCCGCCGCCGCGCGGGCCGGAACCTTGGCAGATCGCCATCGGGCACGGCCACTATGTTCGAGACCAGGCAGACGCGGGCCGTTCGTACCCCATCTTCCCGGAGGAGATTGCGAACTGCGGACGCGACTACGTCGCGCTCGGCCACTGGGATGCGCACATGGACATCAGTGAGGGCGATGTGGTCGCCTTCTACCCCGGCTCCCCAACGTGGGTGGGCCTGTCCTCCATCGTGGAGTTCTCAGACCCGGACGGCGCCCGCTCCGTCACCGTCACCTCCTTCCCTGTCTCCCCCTAACCTTCTCCACCCCCTAACCTCCCCAGTCTCCCGATCATCCTAAGCTCCACTACCCGTTCACCCTGAGCTCCACAATCCCGTTCACCCTGAGCTCCACAATCCCGTTCACCCTGAGCCTGTCGAAGGGCGCCTCTCCCCTCGTCATTCCCTCTTCTCTTCTGTCATTCCAGCCTCTCTTCCGTCATTCCGGCGAAGGCCGGAATCCGCCGCGTGGCCGCAGGGGCCACAGCACCCCTTCTCTCTGTGGGAGAGGGTTAGGGTGACCCATGTGACACCATCGTTTGCGTCATCCGTCACACACGCGCTACAACCCCATTGGACAACCAATCACAAGACCGAATGGGGGAACCTGCGATGACGACGAATGACCATGAGACGAACGCCGCCGCCGAAGAGCACGAACAGGCCACAGCCATTGAGGACACGAAGAACGGCGAGGTCAGCGATGAGACGCCGGCAAGTGAGCAGCCAACTATCGAGACAATGCAAGCAGAGCTGGCAGCACGGGATGAACGCGTGTCAGCGCTGGAAGAGCAGGTAATCACGCTCGAGCGCGAACTCTCAACAACGGTCTCGCGCTACCGACTCGCCCTACTGGACACCGCGCCCGAGGTACCGGGCGACCTGGTGGCCGGCGAAACGGCGGAGGAACTGGAGTCCTCGCTGGCAAAGGCAAAGGGCCTGGTCGAGCAGGTGCGAAATCGTCTGCTGGAGGGAATGGAGTCCACGAGTCAGGAGACAGAGCAGCCCGGCCCGGGCATCCCCGCAGGAGCCCCTCCCCGCACCCTCAACGACGCCTCAGCAGACCTCACCCCCCGCGAAAAAATCACCCTCGGCCTTGAGCAGATTTAAGGCAGTTCGCGCCAAAAGCGGCACGAGGCCATTTCATTTGTAAGCAACTCACCGCAGGTCAACCAACGGGAGCGACGCTTCGTGCAACGATAGAACAGCGCTTGAAAGATGGCCTCTACAATGGGGGCTCAAGCCTATACTCTTATGGAACTTCACATACAAATGCATGCGACAGGCAGCAGAGGAGACAGGAGATGACCGAGATCGCTCCTAGCAGAGAGACGGAGCGTGGTATTGTCTACGTTCTGAGTAACGATGCATTTCAGGATTACATCAAGATTGGTTCCACCAAAGGCGACAGCACTGCGGATGTTCTGAGTCGAATGCGCGAGTTGGACAACACGAGTGTTCCTCTCGCCTTCACATGCGAGTACGCCGTTGTCGTTGATGATTACCGTATTGTTGAGAGGAAGCTCCACGCGGCATTTGCAGACAAGCGCGCCCGTCAGAATAGGGAATTCTTTGCTGACCTCAATGTCGATCAGATTCGCGCAGTGCTCGAATTGGTAAAGCCTGTCGATGTGACGCCCTCCGATGAGCAGGCTGAGCATGAGGCACAGATCTATTCCAAGGGTGCCGAGCGCCAGAAGACGCAGCGTCGAGCAGCGTTCGCATGGGATATTGTGGGGCTGGCTGATGGAGATACTGTTGTGCTACTGGGAGCACGGGACGTCGAGGTGGCGCATGGCACAGTCGTGGGCAGCACACGGGCAAGCGTCTTAGTCGATGGTGAGGAGCGAAGCTTAAGCGAGTCGGCTGACTCTTTGTTGCAGAATGCTAACCGCATTGGCTTTTCCGGTGCCGGTACTCTCTCTTGGACCTTCACTGATCCGATCCACGGACGGGAAAGTCTTGCCCAACGCCGGGATAGGATAGAGAATGAGCGGCCGCCACAACAGTCCGCTAGCCTACAACCAGATGAGGAAGATTCCGAAGAGTCAATACAGTAGCCACAAGAGACGCTAACTTCCTACAGGTCAAAAATACTACCGGGGACGGCCACAACGTGGCCGCCCCCGGCTTCTATTTCGAGCGGGGTGTTGTCCCCCTACCGCAGATTCCCCTGCAGCTGATCGATGGTCTCCTCTGCCTGGTCCACCATCTCCATCAAAATCTGACGCGCCGGCTTGCGCTCCTTGAGCATCCCGCCGATCTGGCCGGACGGGTTGCCGATCAGATCGAGCCTGCCCGCCTTGCGAGCGGCTCGTGTGAACGGCTCCTGGATCAGGCCCTGCAGCGGCATTGGGAGCGCCTCCAACCCGGAGGCCGCCCACTTCAGCTTCACGGCGTTCTGATACGCACGCTGCTGCTTGCCGGACGAGAACTTGCTTGTCGTGAACTCATCGGAGCGCGCGCCGAGAATCTGGTCCTTGTGCGCGTCCGGGATGTTGTTCTCCTCCGCTACGAGGAAGGCTGTGCCGACCCAGCAGCCCTGCGCGCCCAGCGCGAGCGCCGCCGCAACGTGACGGCCGGTCCCAATGCCGCCCGCCGCAAGCACCGGGCGAGGCGAAACCTCGTCCACCACCTGCGGGACCAGCACGAACGTGGAGATGTTGCCTGTGTGGCCGCCCGCCTCCGTGCCCTGCGCGGTGATGATGTCCACGTCTGCGGCCACTTGCCGCTGTGCGTGGCGCACCGCGCCGGTCATGCCGATCAGCTTCATGCCCTGTGCATGAGCCTGCTGCGCGAACCACTCCGGCGGCTCACCCGTCGCCGCCGCGAACAGGGGCACTTTGTTGTCGAGTACGATCTCGAACTTCTTGCGCAGCAGCTCCGTGGACATCGGCTCGGACTCTGAGACCTCCTCAGCCTCGAAGCCAAATTCCTCGATAAGCTCCTGCACCAGCGCGACATGCTGCGGATACTGCGGCGCAACCTGCGCGTACAGCTCACGATTGCTCGTTGCCGTCACCTCGGCGCGCGTCGCCGGGACGAGGAAGTCCACGCCGTACGGCTTGTCGCCGACAAGAGACTTCAGGCGGCGAATGCCCTCATCCATCTCATCCAGGTTGCGGAAGTTGTCGCCGAGCACGCCAAGCGCGCCCGCGTTGCTGATTGCCGCCACCATCTCGACGGGCGTCGGCGCAAGGTCCTGGCTGCCGCCAACGGCCATGCCGGCCAGCAGTATTGGATATTCCATGCCCAGCGTGTCGCAGAGCGGTGTGTGTAACCTGTTTGCCATTGTGTCCTCCCCTATCCCTTTCCTGCCTGAGTTTCTTCGTTGTTTCCGTTTGATAGTCTAGCTAGCGCAGATTGCTCTGCATCCGCTCGATGGTCTCCTCGGCTTCGTTCACCATATCAAGGAGAATCTCCCGTGCGGGTCGGCGTGCCTTGAGCATTCCACCCACCTGTCCGGCGCTCGCCGCGTCGATATCCAGGCGGCCGGCCGCGCGGGCGCCTGCGTACAGCGGCTCCATCAGGATTCCCTGCAGCGGCATCGGGAGAGGCTCGATCCCGGATGCGGCCCACGCCTCCTTCACAGGAGTCTTGTAGCTGCGGGACTGCTTGCCGGTATTGAACTTGGTCAGCGTGAAATCTTCAGACCGACCGCCGACAATCTGCTCCTGGTGCTCAACCGGAATGGCGTTCTCCTCCGCCACCAGGAATGCCGAGCCAACCCAGACGCCCTGCGCGCCGAGGGCCATCGCGGCGGCGATGTGCCGACCGGAGCCCACGCCGCCCGCAGCGAGCACGGGGGTGGGGTTCATGGTGTCCGCAACCTGTGGCACCAGCGGGAACGTCGCGATGTTGCCCGTGTGGCCACCCGCCTCGGTTCCCTGCGCGATCACGAAATCGACGCCCGCTGCCTTCTGGCGCTGAGCGTGTCGAACTGCGCCGACAACGCCGCCCACCTTCATGCCATGCGCCCGCGCCACGTCCATGATCATGGCGGGATCGCCCAGACCGGCGACGAAGATCGGCACGTTGTGGTCGGCAACAACTTCAAATTGACGGCGAAGCAGATCCGGAGACATGGCCTCCGCGTCATCATCCGTGAGCGCCACATCCGGCAGGTTGTGCTCCTGAATCAACTCCTTGACGAAGCCGACGTGCTGCGGATGGTCGCGTTCCAGCCGCTCTCGCACCATCGCCTTTGTGTCCTGCGCGCCCATCTCCGCCATCGTGGCAGGCAGCAAAAGATCGATGCCAAGCGGCCCGCTTGAGAGCTGCTTGAATTCACGGATGCACCGGTCAATCGTGTCCGGCTTGCGGCTGCCGCATCCCATGACGCCCAAACCGCCTGCCTCCGTGACCGCCGCGGCAAGCCGGGGCGGGCTGGGCATCCGGTCATCCATGCCAAGCGACATGCCCGCAAGCAAAATCGGGTACTTGATCCCAAGCAAATCTGTTAGTGGTGTCGTAAGCCGATCCATGGCTCATCCCCTCTCCCCAGATCATTACGCCATGCGCGGCCACACCTCGACGGCGCCGCGCTCGTCACCCAACCCACACTAAAGGTGACGGCTTATGGTAAACCCGCCATGACCACGCCGCAACTGTTTTGAAGTTCGCACAATCCTTCAATCACCCGAGCATTGAGTCGCCGCTTTCTAGCCTATGCGCACAAAAAAACTCGAGGGCGGCCGTTGGGCCGCCCTCGAGAAGCTCATCCTCCGTCGAGGAAAGTGGTTTTCGTGCTAGGTGGCGTTGGGGCGCTGATGGCGACCGACATAGCCAACCACCACCATCTTGCGCTCCTCATCCCAGGCGAAGGCGACACGAATCTGCCCCGGCGTGCGTCCGGTGCCTCGGCCGATATGCTCGTCCAGGCTGTAATTCTTCTCCGCATCGGTCGTCTGGTAATCTGAGCGGTACTTGCCGGGCGCGGCGTCAGACTGGAACGGGCGGTATCGCCACCCGCATGTGGTGAACAGCGAGACATCCAGGTTGCCCACGGGCTTCTCGCCTGTCTTGGAATTGCGGTATGTCGTGGCCAGCCACTCCAACGCGCTGTACACCTGGTTCGGCTGATCGAAATACAACTTGTGGTCCGAGTTGTTATTCAGTGCGAGCCTCAGCTCGTTCGGCCAGCGGTTCTCAACGAAATCCAGGACGGAAGCCACATCACCGAAATCGGGCGGGGCTGCAAGCGTCTCCTGTTCCTGTACCTCAGCGTACTTAGGCGCGGCCTCTTCTGCCTCATCGTGAAGATCGGTGTGTTCCTGCTCAAGTGCCTGGTAACCATTCTGTGCCGCTTCGGCAGCCGTATTCAGTTCCGTGATCTGCCTGTGAGCGGCGTCCTGCGCGGCCTTCAGGTCGGCATTCTCTCTCTGCAGCGCCTCCACCAACTCGCGCAGATACTGCCTCTCCACGTCATTCGTGACATCGGCGATCTCGGCCGTTTCGGCCATCTCCGGTTCGGAATCATCCTCCGCAGACGTGTCCTCCACCGGGACAATCTCTTCAATGACGGGCTTCGGCGTCGGCATAACCGCTGCCTCTTCCAGGGCAGTGAGTGCCTCTACGATCTTCTCCTGGAGTTCGGCGCGTTCCGTCGCGCGGCGTGTTTCCTCGCCGTAGGTTTCGCCCCGCTCCCGGACTGTCTCGTATCGCTCCAGGAGCTCAGCGAGATTCTCGATAGCCGTGCTGACGGACTCCGCATCGTCCCATGGGCCCGTCGCGTTTAGCAGCCTCTCGTCCACGTTCCATTCGAAGAACGAAAGGACCTCGGCATGGGCGTCTACGACTTCAACAATGCGGCTCCCGGGACCGTTCGCCTCTTCCATTTCCCTGGTCTTGTTGGCTTTGAGCTCAGCGATCTCTTCCATGAGCCGGCTTAGCGGCCCATCCCACTCCGGATAACTCGCCGGCAGAGAACGAAGCTCAGCGAAAAACTCGTCGAAAATACGCTGCGCATCCGTTGTCGAATCGGTTGGCTCTTCCTCTGGCTCTTGTGTTTTCTCTTGCTGCGTTTCCTCAACCTGTTGCGGTTGCTCGTCTTGCAGCGTTTCCCCGTCGTCATGCATGGAACGCTCGCTACTCATCAACGTGATCATCAATCTCACGTCGTCAGATGAATACTGAGGATGCGCTAATGCAAGGACTCCCGATAGATTCTCTCCGGGGTCATCGAGTGTGGAACCATCGCTTCCGCCTGCATCGTTGACAGTCGTCTCGACGATTCCACGCAATTCCATCCGCGACTCGCACCATACAGTCAGAACAGACTGAGCAATCGCATCGACAACAAGAGCCGCGTTTCGAACAGGTTGAATCAGCATGATCGCCGGGGCGTCCGGCACGTTCGATTCACGGAAACCGCGAACCGAGACATTGCCGATCAGAGCGTTGTTGAGGGCGACACGCGCCTCTTCAGAAACACGCGCCCTGTTGGCAAGGGCCCACCGCACCACGTTCTTCTGGTGCTCCTCGCCCAATGACTGAAAGATGTCTGTGTGACCCGCAACACCCGTTTGGCCGGTTTCCGGGCGCAACGCAACAACCATACTTATGGCCTCCTTCATCCCGCTTTCCCACGCGCTTTCCCGTCGCCACCCTGGCGACCCTTTAATGATAAAACAGTGGCGCAACAGGTTGCCCGTCACACTCGGAGTCTTTTGGCTCACAGGCTAGGATGGAATGAGAGAACCCAACGCACCGAAAGGATCGATTCAATGCCCACCTTCGGCGACCTCGAACGAGCTCTCCCAAACCTCTATGAATACAGGTTCTTCATAGCAATTGGCGCCATACTGATTGGCGCCGCTTTCGCCTGGCTCGTTGTGAAGAAAGAGTGGCACCTGTTCGCGTGGGAGCATCGTGTGCCGTTCGCAATCGGAGGCGCGCCAATCGTCCTGATAGGACTATTCCTCACCTGGTCCCTGGCGTCCCCGCTTTTCATCAACGTCACCGTCGAGGAGGAGTTCCCATTCGCTGCGCAAGCCGTTGTGCCCGAAGGGATGGAACGCGAGGACATCGAGATGGTGATGGAAGGCATGGCGATGGTGGATGACTCTGTGATGATGGAAGAGTTGCCGTCCGGCTCGTCGATGACCGCATCGTCCATGGTCATGGCGGGCACGTCCGTGACAGCCGTCGAGAGCGACATGATGTCCGACATGGTGCAGGGACTGGCAATGGGAGCAGCCGCAACGGACGATGACACCATGGCTCAGGCGGCGGACATGATGGCGCCCGCGATGGCCTCCGTCATGGAGCAGCAGGGCGCGCCCGTCGCTCTCAAGGCCGGCAGTTTCCGTGATGCAGACAGTTTCCACAGGGGCAGCGGAGACGCGACGATCTATTCAGCGCCCGGGGGCGGTCTGCTGCTGCGGCTTGAAGACCTGAACGTGACGAACGGCCCGGCCCTGCACGTCATCCTCTCTCAGCATCCGGACCCCATGCGACCCTCTGAAATGAAGGAGGGGAACTACGTGGATCTCGGACCGCTCAAGGGGAATCGCGGCGACCAGAACTACACGATTCCCGCCGGCGTGGACGTGTCCGCAATGGGCAGCGTCGTCATCTACTGCAAGCCTTTCTCCGTCATATTCAGCGTGGCCTCATTGAACGACGCATAACCGCAGACCTCGCCCCGGTTTCGTTCCCTCTCTTGCATCGCCGCTGGTCGACGATGCACATTAAAGGCGTCCTGTGCTTCGCACGAAGACCCCCCAGAGAGGAACGGCCCATATGACGGAACGACTTGCGCGAATCAGCGCCCGCAGGCCGATTCTAACCATCCTCCTGTGGGTGGCGGTTGCACTTATCGGCGGCGCCCTCATCGGGCAGCTCCTGGATAGCGCGTTGACCACGGAATTGAAGCTGGGCAGCGGATTTGAATCCCAACGAGCGGAGCAACTGCTTGAGGATCGGATGCGCGGACCGAAACCGATTACGGAGATGGTCATCGTCCAGTCCGAAGGCCTGACCGTTGATGATTCCGCATTTCAGGATCGCGTCACGTCACTAACCGGACAGATCCAGGCATTGGGCGATGACGTCATTGAGCAAGCCGTAAACTATTACGCGCTCAGCCAACAGGACCCCCTGCAGGCCACCGTCCTCGTGTCTCAGGATCGCCGCACGGTGTTGGTTCCGGTCATCATGACGGGCGACCTGCAGGAGGCGGAAGACAACGTTCACTATCTTCTTGATCTTGCGAAAGAGGTGAATGGCAAGGACGGATTCCGTGTTCTGACAGTCGGTGACGCCAGCATCTCCCTCGAACGCAACGAACTGTCCGAGCAGGATCTACAGCAGGGTGAGCGAGTCGGCATTCCGGTCGCGCTGATTATCCTCGTGCTGCTCTTCGGCGCTGTTGTTGCCGCGCTTGTCCCGATTGGACTCTCACTTATCTGTGTCATCGCCGCGCTGGGACTTGCGGCAATCATCGGACAGTTCTACGAGTTGGTCTTCTTTGTCCAGCTGATGATTATCATGATTGGCTTGGCGGTGGGCATCGACTATTCCCTGATCATCATTTCGCGATTCCGGGAAGAGTTGGCGAGAGGGCTGTCCGCCTTTGATGCGACGGTAAAGGCCGGAGAGACAGCGGGCCGAACCGTGTTGTTCAGTGGCGCCACCGTGGTTGTTGCGCTCTGCGGCATGTTCGTCGTCCCGTTCGGATTCTTCCAGTCGCTCGCCATCGGAGCAATCCTCGTCGTCATCATTGCCGTGGCGGCCAGCCTGACTCTCCTTCCGGCGGTCATTGCCCTCCTGGGGCACCGGGTCAATCTGTTGTCCATACCCGGATTCGGACGGTCCCAGGCCGCTGCGACGCAGGAACACACTGGCGGCTTCTGGGATCGGATCACCCACATCGTCATGCGCAATCCCCTGCTGAGCGTCGTACTTGTCGGCGCTCCGATGGTCGTTGCTACGTATTTCTATTTCGATATTGAGACGGGGCTCAACGGCGTGGACGTCTTCCCTGAAGAGGCGGAGACCCGAGAGGCCTTCTTTGTCATGGAGGAGGAATTCTCATTCGGCCTGATTAACCCGGCTGAGGTCGTCATTGACGGCAATCTGGCTGATCCGGGCGTCATGGGCGCGGTGCAACAGCTCCAGGGCGCGCTGTTGGCCGACCCCGCATTCCCATTGCCGACACTGCTTGAGGCAAACCCTGCCAATGACCTTGGCCTGCTGCGGGTTGTCATTCCGGGCGAGCCCGCCAGTCATTCAGCCGTCGATGCGGTGAACACAATCAGGGATACGCACATTCCGGCCGCGTTTGATGGCGTGGACGCAGAGGTGCTTGTTGGCGGCAATTCAGCCGTCGCAGCCGAGGTGTTTGACGTTGTCGCCCGCTACACTCCCATCGTCTTCGCGTTTGTGCTGGGCGTGAGTTTCCTCATCCTGATGCTGGTGTTCCGTTCTATCGTGATTCCCATCAAGGCCGTCTTCATGAACCTCTTGTCCGTCGGCACGGCATACGGCCTGCTGGTCCTTGTTTTCCAGAAGGGCTACGGCCGGGACCTTCTTGGATTCCAGGAGGCGGCCGTCATCGACGTTTGGATTCCCCTGTTCCTGTTCTCCATCCTGTTCGGCCTCTCGATGGACTACCACGTCTTCTTGCTGAGCCGTATCCGGGAACGGTTCGACCAGACCGGCAATAACCGTGAGGCGGTGGCATTCGGATTGAGGGAGACAGCCGGGCTGATCACCGGCGCGGCTCTCATCATGGTCGCCGTTTTCGGCGCGTTCGCCTCCGGCCAGACAATCATCAATCAGCAGGTTGGCTTTGGTCTCTCCGTCGCAATCCTTCTGGACGCGACGCTGGTTCGTTCCGTGCTGGTCCCGGCAACGATGGAGATGCTGGGAGCGCGGAACTGGTATCTGCCGGGATTCCTCAGGTGGCTCCCTGATGTCCGTATCGAGCCCGCCGAGGACCACGCGGCTCCCGCCTAGACAACAATGGCGGCGCTCCCTTGAAGGGAGCGCCGCCCGTTTTTCCTACACTATGGCCGGCTATCCGGTTGGGGCGGGCCCGATGACACGATAGCCCTGGTTTTCCTCCGTTCGATCGGCAAGCGGGAGAATCTCAATCACGACGTTGGAGAGGCCGACGACCTCACCACGGTCGTCAAATGAGTAGTTGTTGCCAATCGTGCCGCTCCATGTGACGTCATAGAGGCAATCCCGGAACGCGTCCGCGTCCTGATCGTCCTCTGTCTCCTTCAGGCATTCCGCAGTGATGTACACGCTGTCATAGGCGGAGCCCAGGTACCAGGGCAGCGTCAGGTAATCGTATCTGGCCCGGAAGGCCTGTAGTACGCTCTGGCCCCTGTCATTAGCCGGGTCCAGGTCTGCTATCACGGCCTTGAGACCTGTTGCTGCCTCGCCGGCAACTTCAAGCGACGTCGACCCGATGCTGACGACTTCGCTATAAATCGGGCCGTCATACCCAATCTCCCGCGCCTGTTTGATAATTGAGCCCGCGCTGGCCTCGCCCTGCGCCGCCACCAGCAGCCCGTCCGGGTTCAGGCCGCGCAAGACGGTGAGCTGCGTTCTGAAGTCCAGCGTCTCGGTCTGATATCGTTCGAAGCCGACGATCTCTCCGCCCAGCTCTTCGAATCGATCGGATACTCCACGTCGTACACCCTCCGCGTAGTCAGTTTGCTCGGAGATGGTGGCCAGTGTTCGGATGCCGTCTGCCCACAGCAGGTTCCCCGTCTCAACGCCCAGTTTTTCGTCACTGATAGCCGTGCGGAAAATGTAGTCGCCCGCGTCCGCGATATCCGGGTTGGTCGCCGATGAGGAGAAGAGAATAACACCGTCTTCTTCGGCCAGGGGCGCGGCGCCCAACATGGCCCCGCTGCACGATGTGCCAAGAATAATCTTGATGTTGTCCACGTCCGTCAGCTTGTTATAGGCGGTGATTGCGTCTTGGGCGTTGCACTTGGAGTCCTCTGCAACCAATTCAAGCAGGGTGCCATTGATGCCGCCCGCCTCATTGATTTCCTCCATCGCCAACTGCATGGCTCGGTGAGAGAGGTTCCCGTACGTTTCACCGGGGCCGGTCAGCGCCGCCATAACGCCGATGCGGTACGTTTCCGGTTCATCTTCTCCGTCGCATCCCGCCGCAGCCCCGATAATCAGCGCACAGGACATGACAAGCAGCAGGATCGCAACAAATGGGTGCTTCATCTTTCCCTCCTCGCCAACAACTCTTGCAGCACTGAAACATGGCTCCAGAAAGGGGGCCTGGTCAGCCGCAACCTCTCCTTACTTCCCATGATTGGGGCCATTAAAGTCTACACCCTAGGCATGCTTAACCGAATCAGCCTGAGTCTCATCTTCAATCGTCGCACCTCTCGTGACACTGCGAAAATACCTGCCGAACATTGGTAGGGCGTGGCCGTTGGCGACGCCCGAGCCGACCGTAACCGCGATACCGGCTCCGGCGCCATGGTCTCGAAGCCTCCCAAATACTGTTGTCATGCAGCTGGTGACGAGAACAGGGCTATGGTCTCTTCGGCGGCGGAGATGCCGCTGGCCAGCGCCCCGTTGACCGAGGGGACCCGCGTATAGTCGCCCGCCAGGAACAGGTTGGGCATGTCCCGCCCAAGCTCGCGACGGGCGTCCACCACCGCCGTGAACATCCCGGGCGGCCCCATGCACACCGCCTCCTCCCAGCGGTACACTCGCCAGAACAGCCCCTCATTGTCTCCGGGAAGATGAGAGCCGGGCGGCGGGTTGCGACGGGCATCGTCAAGCATGCGGCGCTTGATTTCCTCGTCGTCCAGGGGCATCAGCTCCTTTGCGCGGTCGCGGCCGACGAGCAGGTCGAGGGTGCTCATTCCCGCAGGCGCGCAGGAGGGAAGGTTGATGGAGCGATCCAGGAGGAGGGGCGTGTCGTCCTCCGGGTAGAGCGCGCCGTGCCAACCGTGAGGCAGCGGCGGATGATCCAGGCCGATCACCACCCGGCACCCGGAGGAATAGGTGATGTTGCCCAGAGTATGGCGGACCGCCTCCGGTAGACCCGGAACGATCTCCCGCGCCATGGCAGGAGGAACGGCGCAGATCACGGCGTTGGCCTCAATGGTCTCGCCGTCAACGACCACATTAGTCACCCCCCCTCCCACGGTCACGCTCCTGACGGGCGTGGAAAGGCGGATGTCATCTTTGCAAGCGTCGGCCAGGGCCTCGGAAAGAGCAGATGCGCCCCTCTCCGGCACGTAGAGCTTGTCGGCGTTGACGAGCATCTCCCGTATATACGTGCGCATGTATGCTTGGCCAGAGTCCTCGACGTGGCCCATGGTCATCTCCAGGAATCCCGTGAAGGCCATCCGAAGGTCCTCGGTGACACCAAGGCGCTCCAGGTGCTGGCCGAAGGTCTCTCCGTCGTCCAGCTCGGGCAACCGACTGTCTCCGGCAAAGCTCAGATATTCGGACTGACGGAACAGGCCCTGAAACAGCTTAAAGTTGGGCAGCATCGCCTGGGGCGTGAGGAATCCCAGGGTGCGGGCAGTCGGGAGGTTACGGAGGAGGTTGCCGGGAGACAGGCCCGGCGTACTGGTGGTCCACCGCCCGTTCCTGAACCAGCCGAGCTTCATCCTGGAGCGGACGAGGGGAAGGCCCAGCTCCCGGCAGAGCCGGAAGGTGGTGTCATATGAGGAGCAGAAGAAGTCGGCTCCCGTATCAATGAGAAACCCGTCTACCTTGTCGGCAGCAAGCCGCCCCCCGACATGATCCTCCCCCTCCAGCAGAATAGGGGTGATGCCATGTTTCTTAAGGGTGTACGCCGTACTCAGTCCGGCAGCTCCTCCGCCAATTACGACGACCCGCTTCTTGTCGTTTTCCAACTTCTTTGCGTCTCAGTCTGCTTGTCGTAAGCTTTTACGCTTCATACCTGATCGAACACGCGGGGCTCCCCGGAGTCCCCCAAAGTACGAATCACCGACTGGGAGACGCGAATTAGAATAATAAATTTATGTAACTTTTATGTGATTAATCCCGTAATAATTATTACTTTTTGTAACTTTTCAGTAAAACATCTCTGGATCGTCTCCGGAGGAATTGCCGTAGGACTATTCGTGATTATTCGGTGGTCTACGCGGCCATACGAAGGCGCGCAGCCTGAGTAACAATGCGATCGCTGGAGGCGTCTTTTCTCGAATGTCTTCAGCCCGATGAGCAGCCCTGCTTATCGCAAGGTGGTCAGGATTCAGCAGTAGATACTGCAAAAGAGTAGGTGGTGGGCGATAGAGGATTTGAACCTCTGACCTCAGCGATGTCAACGCTGCGCTCTAACCAACTGAGCTAACCGCCCACTGAACCCGTGTCCACCGCTACTCGGCTGACATTTACGGGTGAGAATCATTCTAGTTATGCGGCGCAAAGACGGTCAAATTGTTTTTCTTGCTTCACGATCCGGCAGCGCGCAGTGCTAACCATTCGACACGGCATAGCGTTATTATCTTTGACTGGCCGTGATGCCCAACGGCTGGAGCAAATAAGAAGACACACGGGGTGTAACAACCTGACCTGCCACTCCTCCCCGTCCCGCCTTCGTCCATCTGCTGCGGGACACGGCAGGCAGGAAACGCCCAGAGTCATAGTAGAGAAGGGGGGGGGGGAAGAGCGGGCCAGGGCAAGGAAAAAGAACCCGAAAGGATTGAAAACCCCAAACCCCGGACACACG
>CAZZAN010000001.1:171388-458614 GCA_964653005.1 uncultured Dehalococcoidia bacterium
CCTGCCACTCCTCCCCGTCCCGCTTTCTTCAATTTGCTGCGGGACTCGGCTGGCTGTAAACGCCCATATTAATTGTAGATTTGGGCGCGCAATATGCCGCGCCCTTCTCACTTAACTCGCCCCTATCTGTATTCCCCACCCACACCCGTTCACCCTGACAACACTCCCACCCGTTCCCCTGACGACACACACCCGTTCACCCTGAGCCTGTCGAAGGGTGAAACCTGTGCCGCCTTTCACCTACCGTTTGCCCGGCACGTAGCCGCTCTCCTCAAAGAGAGTCCGCACCGGCAGGCCGATTATTGACGCCACGCGTGCCTCCGGGTGCGTCTCCAGGTAGGACCGCACGATGGAATAGCCGATGGAGTAGCCCGCCCACACCGGCACGCGGTCATCGTCTCCGTACAGGTACTGCCGAATCTCCAGCGGATCGGTATCGTTCAATCGACTCTCCACGTTCGGCCAGATGGCGCGTTCAACCTCCGGCGAGAGCGCTCCTATCCAGTGCGGCCGATGCTCCGGCACGATGTCGCCCGCAAAGACGTCCGCGATCCCCTCGGTCAACATGGCGTCCAGCAGCGTGTCCGGCTCATTGTTCTTGACGTAGATCATGCGCCCGCCGGTGAGCCCGCGCGGAAATAGCCAGTTGCGGACAAGATGGACGTATTCGTGAGCCGTGATGTAGGCGAGCGTCTCCGTCCAGTTGTGCGCGGGCCACACGAATACGAGCGTGACGCCGGAACCGAGGCTGACGCCGTTCGCGTATTGCATCGCCTGCGTCAGCCCGCGGCTTTCGCCATCCCCCATCAGGATGACCACACGCGCCATGAGGTCCGGTCGCGGCAGGGCCTGTGAGCACTTGTATAGAGTGTCCTCCACGATGCCGCGCGGCGAGGCGGCGTCCGTGGCATTCACCGCGCGGATAAATGAGTTGAGTTCAGGATCGCCGGTCTGCGTCATTGCCCAGTGCTCGCCGATGTCGATGAACGTGGGCTGCTCCCCGGCAAGCAGGCGGTGGATGTACAGCCGCACCCGTTGCTTGAACGATTCAAGCGGGGGCTGCTCAACCTGGTTCAGCGCCTGCTCGGCAAAATAACCCTCAAGACGATAGGCAGGAACCACCGTCATCTGCCGCGGAAGCCGCCGACCTGTCATGGCGGGTTGCGCAGAGACTTGGCGGGCAGTTGCACGAGCGCCGGCGCTAGCCGATTGCGCCGGACTCCTCGAGTCCCGCGTATTCCTCGTCGGATAGCCCCAGGATGCCGGTCAGGACCTCCCGCGTGTGGAGGCCCGGTGTGGGCGCGCCCATGCGAACGCGGCCGGGTGATTCACTGAATTGAATCGTCATACCCGGATGCTCCACCGGGCCCGGCACGTTGTGGTTCACTTCAACCACGTAGCCCCGTTCACGCAGCTGCGGATCGAGGTACAGGTCCTCGCCGGTAGCGGCCATGCCTGCGGCTATCCCGGCGCGCTGGCACGCGTACATCACCTGGTGCGCGGAGCGTGTGAGTGTCCATGCGGAAATCTCAGCATCGAGGGCATCGTGGTTTCGCTGCCGATCTGCGAACGTTGCGAAACGCGGATCGTCGGCAAGCTCCGGTCGCCCCATCACTTCTGTCAGCGCGTCCCATGACGCATTGTCGTCGTCCGGGCAGGAGATGGCGCACCAGCGGTCGCCGCCGCCGCATTGATAGACGCCCTGAGGCGCGGCGTTCGGATCGCGGTTGCCCCACGCCTCCGCCGGCCCCACGCCGAACTGCGACTCCAGGAATGCAAGGCCAATCATGCTCGCGGTGGCCTGGAACTGCGGAATCTCGATGTACTGTCCTTGCCCCGTGCGGTCTCTGTAGTGCAGAGCCGCCATGATGGAGAGCGCGAGGTTCCCGGCGGTGATGAAGTCCGGGTACGCGTTCCTGCCGCGTGCGGGCCACTTCGCGTCCGGCTGCGCCCATAGATAACCGAGCCCGGTGAACGACGTCAGGCACTGCCCCACGGCGGTGAAATTCCTCATCGGTCCCATCGCGCCGTAACCCGGGCAGCTGACCATGATCAGGCGCGGGTTCGCTTCTTTAAGCACGTCATAGTTGATATTGAATCGGTCTATCGCGCCGGGCGCGTTGTTCTCAACGACAACGTCTGCCTCCCCCGCAAGCCGCTTGAACAGCTCTTGCCCCTCAGCCGTGTGTAGATCAAGCGCGATGGATCTCTTGTTGCGGTTGTTCTCGCCGTAGCTCGCGTTGGTGCTGCGCCATGCCGTCGGGTTGCGCTCGCGGTCGTGAACGCGCCCGTCCGGGAACTTGGTGGATTCCACTTTTATGACGTCCGCGCCGTAATCGGCGATGAATCGCGTGCCGAACGGAGCGGCCCAAACGCGCTCAAATGCGAGAATCCGCACGCCGTCCAGCGGGAGGCCGGAACCGCTTGCGCCGTTTGAACCCCCAACAGGGACAGGCTGGCGTTCGACAGGCGCAGTGCTGAGAATCTCATCCTGATGCTGTCCAAGCATGGGCGCAGGACGGCGGACACTCAAAGGGCTGGCGCCGAAACGCGCCGTCCCGCCCGGAATCTTGTACGTGCCCAGCACCGGATGCTCCATCGGCGAGAAGAATCCGTAGGTCTCCGCGTGCGGGTGCTCGGCGAAAGCAGCCGGGGAGTTGGCGGGAGCCACGGTAACGTGTCTCTCCACGCCGCCGCTCAGGTATTCCTCCGCGGTCATCGTGCTGATGAACTCTCCGGCGATGGCCGTAATCTCGTCTGCCTTGCCGTCCCGCCCGCTCAACTCGCGCATTGCGGGATCGAGCAGCAGCGGGTGGTTGACCCAGTTGGCGAACTCCACCCATTGTCGCGGCGATGTCAGCGCAAGCTGCACCCATACACCGTCGGACGCCTGGAAATACTGCGTGGGGCCGGTTCCGCCCTTGCTGCCGCGACGCGGCATGACCTCGCTCATTGCGGCATAGCGCATAAGGTTCATCGTCTTATGAGCCAGCACCTCCGTCATGGAAACATCGAGATGCTGGCCGCGGCCCGTGGTGCGCCGATGCCAGAGAGCGATGAGCGTTCCGAACGCGGCATGGATGGAACTCAGTTGGAATCCCTGGTAGCGGGGCATGGTAACGGGGGGACCCTCTGCTTCGCCTTCCGGGTACACGGAGCCGCTCAATGCGGTCACGGCGATATCCGCGCCGACAAAGTCGCGGTACGGGCCTGTGCGGCCGAACGGTGTGATGGACGTGACAACGACGGCGGGATTGACGGCGGCCAGATCGTCATAGCCGAGACCGAGCGCCTCCATCTCGCCGGGATGGCCGGATTCGAGAACTACATCGGCGCCCTTCACCAGTTCGAGAAAGCGCGCCCTGTCCTGCTCCGAATCCAGATCAAGCGTGATGCCGCGTTTGTTGGTATTGAAATGGATGAAGAAAAGACTATGATCCGGGCCGGGCTCGCCGTGCGCGAACGGGGCCATGCGGCGCGACGGGCTGCCGGACGGCGGCTCGATGAGAATAACCTCTGCGCCGAGGTCAGCGAGAATACGCCCGCACGGCTGTCCCTGCGGCCCGGTTAGGTCAAGCACGGTCAGCCCATGAAGCGCTCCCGTTTCGGCGGGGCTGGTCCCGTTTGTCATAACGTCCTCATTTCGTGTTCTGGCCGCAGAGTCACGCTCAGAATAGGAGCGCCCGTGCATAGCGTCAACGCAATGCTATTCTCTTTGGGGGAATTTCCCACTCTTGCCCTTCTCCGGAAAGCAGTGAATCCTGCCAAATCGTCATTTGGAGCACGGTTCTACACTGGGAATATGGAACAGATAAGAGGTCTCCTCCGCTCAATGATCATCACCTCCGCGGCCTGCGTCAGCGCGGCAGTTGTCGCCGTCATCCTTATAGGCTGAACGAATGTTACAAAGCCGAAAGCAGTTTGGATTGGCACACGTTGCGCCGGTAGTCGGAACGGTAGCCGCGCTGGTTGTCCTCATTCTCGCCGGATGCAACATCGGCGGCGTCGAACAGGAGACCATACAGGTCACGTATGAGGCGGAACCGGTCGTCCAGACACGGAATCCGACCGCCACGCCTGAATCGTCTGCCAACACGTCGTCGTCCCAATCTGCGGCATCAACACCCTCTGCGGGACGGCCGGCTGCAACACCGATCACTATCGAACGCGACCTGGACATCGTGACGGTCCTCGCCAAGGACGCCATCCCCGCAATCCGCTCCCCGGAGTTCGTGGACGCCGCCGGAGCGGAGGCCTGGATGAACGCGGATGAGCCGATCATCGGCGTGGAGATCGACGGGGACGCCCGCGCCTATCCCGTCGCCATGCTCAGCCGCCATGAGATCGTGAACGACACCGTAGGAGGAGTGCCGCTTGCGGCAACGTGGTGACCTCTCTGCTATACGGCCATCGTGTATGGCCGAGAGGTGGAGGGGCAGCTGTTGACCTTCGGCGTCTCCGGCAAGCTCACCCTCAACAACCTGATCATGTTCGATGATCAGACGGACTCGGAATGGAGCCAGGCATACGGCACGGCCCTCTCCGGCCCGCTTGAGGGCACGGGACTGGAGCTTGTGGCGTCGCGGCTGATGTCGTGGGAGGCGTGGAAGGCTCTGTACCCCAATACGCAGGTGCTGGACAAACGCGGTCTCTACCGCCGCGACACCTACGAAACGTACTACACGAATTTCGACGCCGGCATCCTGGGCCGCCGCGTCCGTGACTTCAGGTTGGAACTCAAAGACCTTGTCTTGGGCGTGGAGATTGGCACGGCCAAGCGCGCCTACGCCTACGATGACCTTGCCGAGACGCCCATTGCGAACGACACGCTCGGTGGACGCGAAATCGTCGTCATCCATGAACCCGAAGCAGGCTTTGCGGCAGCATGGAGCCGACTGCTCGATGATGAGGCTTACGCGATCGCACAGGGGCCGTTCGGCATGAACGCGCCGGATGTCCTGACCTTCGAACAGGCCAACGAAGCCCAGATCGGGGACGCCCCAACAGTTTCGGGCCCCGTGATGCGCGACCGCGAGACGGGCTCCATCTGGAGCGCCAGCACAGGCGAAGCAATCTCCGGCCCCTTGGAAGGCGCAAGCCTCATCCAGATCCCCACAACCCCATCATTCTGGTTCGCCTGGGTAGACCTCTTCCCGGACACCACCGTCTGGGGCGAGTAGTGAAGGTTAACGCCTACTCACCCTGTTCGCCGCTGCTCCACCGGTATCGCAATAAGATCACCTATCGGCGGATCCGGTGTGTTGGCAATTCTCGAGGCTGCGCCGAATGACTATACTGGACATCAACTCAGTAGGTAGGTGGAGTTTCGTCCAAGCTGTCAGCCTGCAACGGGCAAGTCCTACCCCCCATGGGGGGCGGCAGGTCTCCCCATACTCCCTCCGCACCGATTGATCTCCGCGGGCACCTAATCAAGAAGTGCGATGCCGCCCCCCCCTTTCTCCATCTTTTTTCATCACATGTCAGCGCGTGGTTTCTGCGCCCCTCCTCCTTGCTACAATGTCTGCGTCGCTCTGCGACTGGAAACATACCGGGGGTAGGAGGAAAAGATGACTGCAACGCAGGTTCAGGAAAAGCACGTCACCGTCAACGGAGTAAAGCTCCGCTATTTCGATTACGGCAACGAGGGCGCGATGCCCATGGTGTGCCTGCACGGCCACACCGGACAGGCCCATATCTGGGACGAGTTCGCGGAGGCGATGGCCCCCAATTTCCACGTCGTCACAATTGACCAGCGTGGACACGGCGGCAGCGAGCACGCCTCCACCGGCTACGAGCGGGATCGGTTCGTTGAGGACCTTGATGAGTTGGTCGTCGCGCTGGGGTTCGACCGATTCGTCCTCGTCGGCCTCTCGATGGGCGGCTGGCACTCCCTCCTTTACACGGGTGAGAAGCACCCCGAAAAGGTCGAGCGCATCGTCATCGTGGACATTGGTCCGGAACCCAGCGAGCGTTCCAAGACGGAGTGGGGTGACCGCCCCCCGACGCCCATGTCCTTCGCCAGCGTCGATGAGGCGTTCGCGTGGGCCCGTGAGGGCAATCCCTGGGCGGCCGAGGCACGGCTCCGCAAGGACATCGAGGACAAGCTGAAGCAGACCGCCGACGGCTCATGGACGTGGAAAGCCGACGCCGCTCTATTCAACGTCCCGCTCGCGGACGGCACAGATGAGTCCCTGATCAGCCGCTACTGGAAGGCGATCGAGACCATCGAGCAGCCGATCCTGGAGGTTCGCGGGCTGGAAAGCCCCCTGCTCGACGACTTGATCAAGGACAAGATGATGGCGGCGGCCAAGAACATGTCCTGGGTGGACGTGCCGGACGCCGGCCACGTCGTCACCGTGGACAAGCCGCAGGAGTTCATCGCCGTCACCCGGGAATTCCTGGGGGTCTAACAACCACCGGCGTTCGCGCGCAGGTGGGAACATCAGGATCCCCTCCCCCACAAAAGGGGGAGGGTTAGGGTGGGGGTATCCCCTAACCAGTCACCTCGTCCAGCACCTCCCGCCACTCGCCCTCAGAGACGCTGCTAGGGTAACTCTTGCGGTACGTGATGACACCGCTGCCGTTGATGACGACTGCAGACGCGTGTGTATTGATGCCGTATTCATTCGATAAATGCACGTCGAACTCCGCCATGTCCCAGGGGTAATCGTTCCTCTCTGCATATCGGCGGATGCTGCGCTCATCATCGATCGGACTGGCGGCGATGGCGATAACGGCAACTTGATCTTCGTAGTCCCCGTACAGGTCCCTGAGCTTCCGCAAATCGGAGCTGCATATCGGTCAAGTGCTTGAGAAGAAATAGAGGACGACGGACTCGTTCGCCTGTTTGAAGTCCGTCAATGATTGGATATCCCCGTCGATGGTCTCCACCTCAAAGTCCGGCGCGGACTGCCCCACGCGGTTTCCCGTTGGCGGAGCAGGCGGAGGTGGAGGCGGCGGAACGGGTGTCGGCGTATCGGTGGGTTTGGCTTCGGTTGGAGGCGGCGGAACTGGCGTGTCCGTCGGCGACGGTTCCTCACTCTCCGCTGTTACGGCCGGCTGAAGCGCAGGAGCGGTCGGCTCCGCGGTTCCCGGCAACAGCGCGGGAGGCGTGACTTGTGGCTCCCTCTCAAGAGAGGCCTCAACCGTCGGCTCAAGTGACAGTGAGGCCGCATCATCCGGCGTCCCGAGGCTAACAGTGCCTTCGGACACGGATGTGGGGGGTACTGGTGTTGCGGCGGGCTGCGTCGGTGGAATAGTTGTGGCCGGTGGCCCTGTCTCGTCGGTTCGCTCACAGGCAACCGCGCCAATGACGAGCGCCGCCGCCACAATGAGCGCAAAGAGCCGCAGCGCAACAACAACGGGGCGGACGGCGTGCGGTGTCATTGCTTAATCCACCAAAGCCAAGCTACGCCGTCACCGCGTCCAACGCCTCGCGCCACTGATCAGCGCCATGGCTTCTCCCCGCCGCCCGGAACGTGATGACGCCATCGCCATCGATGATCACTTTGGAGGGCTGGCGACTGATACCAAAGGCGGACTGCACATCGCCGTGATAAATCGCCATTTCCCACGGATATCCTTGTCGTTCCGCGTACGAGATGATCGTGTCCGCGCTCTCTGAAGGATCAACGTCCACGGCGATGAAGGCAACCTCATCCTGGTAGTCGGGGTAAACACTCTTGGCGGTCTGCAACTCAGACCGGCAGGACGGTCACCAGCTTGCAAAGAAATAGACGACCACAGGCTGGTTGGCCTGTTTGAAATCGGTCAATGAGCGGGTGACTCCGTCTGTGGTGGTGACGGAGAAGTCCGGCGCGAGATTGCCGACACGGTCGCCTACCTCCGGATCGGTGTCGGTGGATGAATCAGCCGTGGGCGCGTCCGCGGGCACGTCATCCGCAGTTTCTGTGCCGCACGCGACGGCCAGCATCATCAGCGCCGCCACCAACAGAGCGCCGAGCAACACGCCGGGCCACGTCTGCAGTCGTATAGTCACAAGTCAGTCTCCTCCGTGTTCATTGCGGAGAATCGGCCAATCCCCATCCACCGCCCCCCGGCGTCTCAATGGTAAGCCTGTCACCGCGCGAAACGTCAATGGTAATGACCGCCGGCAACTCGTCATCCCGCTCAGAATCCATTCTACGCAGGGTGTTGCGTCCCGGTAAGCCGTCCACTCCTCCCGCAAGCCCCCAAGCCCCGCGCGACCGCCGTTCAGTCAACAGTGAAACCGTCGCATCGCCGAGGAACTCCACGGTGCGTATGAGACCGTCCCCGCCGCGGAATCGTCCCTCGCCGCCGGAGCCGCGCCGCACGCCGTATTCCAGCACACGGAATGGATACTGGTACTCCAGCGCCTCCATAGGCGTGTTGAGCGTGTTGGTCATATGGCTGTGGATGGCGGACTCGCCCGGGCCGTCGGGGCTCGCGCCGACGCCGCCCGCGAGCGTCTCGTAGTAGGCGAAGGGCTGGCCCGTGCGTGGATCAGTGCCGCCGATGGTCACGTTGTTCATCGTTCCCTGGCTCGCGGCGGGGATTCTGTGAGGCAGAACGTCGGCCAGCGCGCCGAATACCACATCCACGATGCGCTGCGATGTCTCCACGTTACCGGCGGCAACGGCGCGTGGCGGTCGCGGGTTGACCACCGACCCCTCCGGCGTAATCACCTCCACGGACGCGAACGAGCCGTGATTGGCGGGCGCGCGCGGACCGGCCAAGCATCGCACACAGTATTGAACCGCCGAAACGGTCACGGCCCGCACCGCGTTGTTATTGCTGAGCGGCTGCTCCGGTGACGTGCCCGTGAAATCCACGACGAGGGAGCCGTCGCCGTCGCTCGTGATGGTCACGGCGATGCGCGGGCGTTCCCCGTCATGCGTCGGCGGCTCCATATCGTCCGTGAATGTGTACTGTCCCGCCGGTATCTCGCGCAGTGCGGCCCGCACAAGACGCTCCGCATACTTGATGAGCGCCTCTCCATGTTCGGTAACCGTCTCCCAGCCATACCGCTTGATCAGCGCCTCGTACCGCCCCTCGCCGATGCGGTTGGCGGCAATCTGAGCCGCCAGGTCGCCGCGACGCTCCTCCGGCGTGCGCACGTTGCGCATGAACAACTCGACGGCCTCCTCGTTGAGCGTGCCTGCGCGCGCCAGTCTGATAGGCGGGATGATGAATCCCTCTTGGTAGATGGTCGTCGACGCAGGCATGGAGCCAGGGGCCATGCCGCCCACGTCCGCGTGGTGGGCGCGCGAGGCGACGAACCCTGCGAGCTCCCCGGCATCCCCGTCCTCAACGCCCTCAGGAATGAACACAGGTGAGATCAGCGTCAGATCGGGCAGATGCGTGCCGCCGAGATAGGGGTCGTTCAGGGCGATGAGATCGCCCGGCGCGAATGTATCGAACCGCTCGATTGCAGCCTGCACAGAGGCGGGCATCGCGCCGAGATGAACGGGGATGTGCTCCGCCTGCGCCAATATACGGCCGCTGGTGTCAAAGACGGCGCAGGAGAAATCTCGCCGCTCCTTGATATTCGGCGACCACGCAGTCCGCCCCAACACTGCGCCCATCTCCTCTGCGATGGCCGCGAAGAGGCGTCGGAAGACCTCCAGTGAAATTGCGTCAACGCTCATGCCAACGCCCTTTCGAGAACAAGGTTCAGGTGCTCATCGACACGTCCAACCCACTCCGGCGGCAGGTACGTGGTGCAGTCCGTCTGCGTGAGCACAGCCGGACCCTCGACGAGATTCCCAACAAGCAGCGCATTCCGGTCATAGAGGGGCGCGGCAACCTTTTCCCCGTCCGTTATCAGTGCGGTCTCGCCAAGCACCGCATGGCCCGCGTCGGGCTCGCCCTCCGCATCCGCGGCAACGAATGGCGGGCGGCGTGCCGGTATGGTTGCCCGGAGGCGCAGCGTGACGACCTCCGTCGGCCACTCAGGATGGCTGTGGTCGAAGCGGCGCAGGTGTGCAGCATGAAAGCGCTCCTCCAACGAAAGGCCGTCCGGCGCATCCAACGGAATCGACAGCTCATATCCCTGCCCCTGATAGCGTATGTCTGCCGAAGCGGAAAATATCGCTTGGGCGGCAGGGAGACCGACGGCTTCCAGGTCTTCTCGCGCGTCTTGCTCGATCTCACTCAGCAGACGCGCAATCTCCTGCGGTGACGTATCCGAAAGATCACGCATGGCGGTTCTCGAATAGTCGCGCGTGACGTCCACGGTCAGCATCCCCCACGCAGACAGCGCCCCCGGCATACGCGGGATGAGCACGCTCCGGATGCCGAGTCCGTCCGCAAGCTCGCAGGCATGCAGCGGCCCCGCGCCGCCGAACGCCACAAGCGTGAAGTCGCGCGGATCATGGCCTCGCTCCAATGAGACCACGCGCAGCGCCTGTTCCATGTTGGCGTTGGCAACGCGCACGACGCCTGCCGCAGCCTGTTGCGCCGTTATATCGAGTTGCTCCGCAATTGCGCCCGTCGCCGCCAGTGCCGCGCTGCCGTCCAGTGATAAACGGCCCGCGAGCGGCCTGTCCGCCGGCAGCCGACCCAACACAATGTGGGCATCCGTTACGGTCGGCCCGCCGCCGCGTCCGTACGCGGCAGGCCCCGGATCTGCGCCCGCCGACTGCGGCCCAACCGACAGCGCGCCGCCCGCGTCCACACTTGCGAGAGAGCCGCCGCCTGCCCCGACTGTGTGAATATCCACAATCGGAACACGCAGTGGATACCTGCCGATGCTGCCCTCGGAGGTGCGTTGGACTTCGCCGTCACACAACGATACGTCCGTCGACGTGCCCCCCATGTCCAGCGTGATGATGTGGTCGAAACCCGCCGCGCGTGCCACCTCGAACGCTCCAACAACACCCCCCGCCGGCCCACTCAGCAGCGTCTCCACCGGAAAGCTGCTCGCTTGCTCGATGGTCATGCTGCCGCCGTTCGACGACATGATCCTCACTGTCGATTCAACTGTCTCGTCGATGCGGGACAGATAGGACTGCATGACGGGCGCGACATAGGCATTCAGGACGGTTGTCGACGTTCGTTCGAACTCACGGAACTCCGGGACGACGTCACTTGAAATGGAGATGGGAATGTCGGAGGGCAGCCGGCGTTTCAGAGCCTCCCGGATTAGCTGCTCATGCTCCGGGCGAAGAAACGAGAAAAGCAGCGCAACCGCCACGGAATCCGCCCCTGCCGCGGCAACTGCCTCAACAAGCGTGCCGAGATCAACTTCGCTCGGTACCTTGAGAATCTCTCCCTCCGCCGTCACACGCTCATCAATCTCAAAGCGCAGTTCGCGGGGAACCAGGGGCACGGGGCGAGTGACCTGCAGGCTGTAGAGATCATCACGCGCCTGCCTGCCAATCTCGATCACATCTGCCATGCCGCGTGTCGTTACGAGCGCCGTCCGCGCTCCCCGCCGCTCAAGCACCGCGTTCGTGCCAACGGTGCTGCCGTGAACAATCTCGTCGCTCTGTTCGCTCTCTCCGCCAATTTCCCGCACACCGGCAAGGAATGATTGCGCCGGGTCTGCGGGAGTGGACGGGATCTTGCTCAGGCGAATCGAGCCGTCTTCATTGACGCGGATAACGTCCGTAAACGTTCCGCCGGTGTCGATCCCAATCACGGGACGATTCTCCGGCTAGTCGGACGGCGGCGGCCCGCCCAGGTGCAGGGGGTCCGGGTCATGGTGCCATTCATTCTCCCCGGACTCCACCAGCAGCGGCGCCTCCTGCATCACGCTGCCATCCACCACGGCCTGCACAAGGAACAACCCGTCGGATTCCGCTTGTATGCCGATGCTCATGAAGAATTGGTGGCCCTGGATGGGAAGAAGGTTCGCCGTGATTGGCTCACTTCGCACAATCTCCATTCCGTTGGGGTCCAGCACGCGCAGGATGAGTTCATGCGAACCTTCGCCGTGCAGGCGGCAATAGATGGAGAACTGGAACGCCATCGGAAACTGCTGCGCGCCGACTGTGTCAAAGATGCCGATGACGTGCGCCCGACCGCGCTCGTCACGGAATGAGTCCTGCCCCAGCAACAGAGCCGTGACGCGGACGCCGGAGGATTCAGTCATGGACGCGGTGAATCACACGGAGCGTTCATGCCCCGCCCTTGCCCGGGCACCACGCGTTGTGTTCGGCCATCACGTCGTCCCAGCTCTCAAAGCCAACGTGCAGCTGCAGCAGGTGCCCGCACTTCTCACAGTCCTTGTGCTCAAAAGTTTCGAATGGATCAACGTCAGCGCCCATCATCGCCTGCGAGGCCAACTCAACCAGTGACGACAGCCTCTCCACCGTCAAATCGACCATTCCCTGGAACGTGTCCGGAGGCTTGGGAGCCTGGATGGTATCCAGGGAGAACCGGGCGGACAACACCAGGTGGTCATGTCCGAGACGGGGCAGCACGTTGCCTTCAATCCAAACGCCCTGCGCAGCCCGCGCCTCAATAGGCGACTCGATCTCCAACTCTCGTGTAACGGTGTTCATCAGGGTGATGTACAGCGCCGTTCGGAGTCCCGCCCCGTCAAGCCCTTGCGGCAACGCGGCGGTTACGCCCTCACCGGAGAGCGCGGCATCGCCGTCCCCAATGGCCGCGTAGACCGCATCCCCCAGGGACAGCAGCGTCTGCTTGTCCATCGGCTCGATGGCCGCAACAAGCCGCATGTCATCATCCGTCATCTCGGCGAGTTCCCCAAGGAACTGCTGAAAATAGCGGCGCGCGGCGGGCGTCGGCCCCAACAGCGCCGAACGGGACGATGACGTCATTCAATGAACTCCATAGGCAGCGTAATCTTGGGTTGGATTGAACGTTTGTAGTGTAGCACTCCGGCTAGGAACGCCTCAGTTGACAGGCCGCGGCGAATTGAGCCGCCCTGGCCCCGTCTCCGGCAGCAATACCCCCGCGATGAGTAACGTAAACGATGTCGCACAAACGACCCCAATACCGATCACGAAACTCCCGGTCTCATCGATGATGAACCCGGCAATGACTGGTGCGATGAAGCTCGATGCGTTGCCTGCCGTCAGGATAGCCGCCCAGATTGCCACCGCACGCTCCGGTGATGATCCCCGCAGCTCAATGGGGATGGTGAAAAGCGATGGCTCATATAACCAGTGCAGGAAACCGGTCACGATAACGGCCGTTAACAGCAGTATCCCGACGGGGGCGTAGATGGTGGTTATTCCTGCCGCGCCCACGATCAGCCCGGACCAGATGATGACGGGCCGCCTCTTCCCGATGAGGGTCGCGATTGCTCCTCCAATGACGTTGGCCGGTGCCCCCGCCAATGAAAAGATGCCCGCCATCAGCCCCGCCATGGCGAGGCTCAGGCCTCGCTCTTCCTCGTAGAAGGTTGGCAGCCATGTGTTCAACGTAATGAACTGCGCCCACGGCCCAACCACGGCGAAGGACATCAACCACGTTTCTCGCCGCCGGAAAACGCTCAGGATTGCGCCGATCTTCACCGGCTCCGGCGGCACGCCGTCCAGCGCCTTTCTTTCCCGCCACAAGACCACGAACAAGACTGCGCTGCCGGCTGCGACGAAGCCCTCTATGCCAATGGCCCACTCCCAGCTGATCCACCCTGCCAACACCGGACCAAGGTACTGCGCC
Source organism: uncultured Dehalococcoidia bacterium (assembly GCA_964653005.1). GTDB lineage: Bacteria > Chloroflexota > Dehalococcoidia > UBA6926 > UBA6926 > VXMO01. Next base: position 185,003 of record CAZZAN010000001.1, read on the forward strand.
ACCGCGAGACCCACGGTTATGGAGGCGAGCGCGACTGCGTTCGCAATGGGAACTTCCCGGGGCGGCGCCCATCGCATGAGGATCGCGGCCGTCAATGGCGTGATAGCCGCGGCTCCGATTCCCTGCACCGAGCGCAGCGCGATGAACCACCAGAAACCCGTTAGAAACGGCGTCAGAGCCGTGATTCCCAACAGTGCCCAGCCGATGCCGTACACTGCGCGAACGTTCCATCGTGAAAGAATGATTGAGGCCGGGATGGTTCCAATGGTGAAGACCAGCGTCACGCTTGTAACGACAAATCCGCCCTGAGACTTGGTAAGGTCCCAGGACTCCGTGATGAGCGGCAGAACCGACGCCGGGGCAAGAAACGCGATCCCCAGCATAAGGTGCATGAGGACAACGAGCCCATAGATGACGAATCGATATGGAGAAGCCTCGCGTTCGGCAATACCGGGGGTGTCAGTGTCAAGCATTAGTGCAACTATAGCGGTTAGATACACCGCATGGATTCCCGCTGGTAAGCGTGGAGGGCAAAACTGACATGAAGCCGAACTCCTGGCTGTTCGCCACAGTCGTCATCATGGCGCTGTTTCTCATCATCCTCACCGGCAATCTCTACATCACGCTCCTCATCGGACTGCCAATCCTCTTCACCATCGGACTCATCATCATGTTCCGCAGGGCACGGCCTGAAACGCCGCCCGTTCCTCTTCCCGCCGGGCCCCTCCTTGAGCCCGCGCAGCTTGAGGGGCGAATCGACCGCATGGCGGTTGAAGACGTTGAAATCGAGGGCGCAACGTCAGGACTCTTTTCATCGGGCCCAAAGTACAACTCGATGCTCGTGATCATCATCAGCGGCATCCGGTACCGACTCGATCCGGCCCCGCTGCGTCGCGGCGGCTACGACTGGATGAAAGAGGGCATGTGGGTCAAGGCGACGTTCGACCGCCAAACCCGCGTCATCTACGAAATCCAACAGGCTCCGGGCCCACAGGGATACGGGGGGTCTGCATAGCCGCACATCATGGTTTTCTGCCACAATCCTGCATTGGGGGTAAGGAGTGGCAGGACAGCGTAACGGGAAACGCTACGATCTGATCACGTTGCGCGGTGATGTCTTTGGCGGCATCACAGCGGCAGTTATAGGCTTGCCGGTCGCCCTGGCGTTCGGCATAGCGTCAGGTCTGGGTGCGATCGCCGGTATCTACGGGGCGATCGCGGTGGGCTTCTTTGCTGCGGTCTTTGGAGGCACGCGCGGTCAGATTTCCGGCCCCACCGGCTTGATGTTGGTCGCGATGACAGTCATTGTCAGCGCCCATGCTGACAACCTTGTTGAAGCATTCACCATCGTCATCATGGCGGGCCTCATCCAGGTTCTCCTTGGAGTTCTCCGTATCGGGCGCTATGTGGCATACACGCCCTATTCGGTCATCTCAGGATTCATGTCGGGCGTTGGAATCATCATCATCATCGTGCAGATCCTCCCGTTCGTGGGCGCTGAAATCGTCACGGGCGGACCGAGGGATGTCATGGCGGCCATCCCTGACATGGTGAGTGGATTCAACCCGAACGCGTTGATAATCGCCACGGTCACGCTGGCCGTGGCCGTGCTGTGGCCGACCAGGCTCAGCAAATACTTGCCGTCCACACTGACGGCGCTGGCCGTCGGCACTGCAATCGGCGTTCTCTGGCTGACTGACACGTCCACCATCGGCGATGTGCCAACGGGCCTGCCGGAGATTCATCTGCCGCTTATTTCATTCGACGTGCTGCTGAGCGCCGTGCAGCCGGCCCTCGTCATTGCGCTGGTGAGCTCCGTCGATAGCCTGCTCACATCCCTGGTGGCAGACTCCGGAACGCGCGCCCAGCACAACCCGAACAGAGAACTGATTGGCCAGGGCATGGGCAACATGGTGGCCGGATTCATCGGCGGACTGCCCGGCGCCGGCACAACGCCCGCAACCGTTGCGAATATCCGCGTGGGCGGACGGACTGCGCTCGCGGGGGTCCTGTGCGTTGTCATACTCACCACAATCGTCCTGGGGCTGGGCAGATATGTTTCGGAGATTCCCAACGCCGTTCTAGCGGGCATCCTCATCAAGGTCGGTTGGGACACCATTGATTGGCGCTTCATCACCCGGATGCACCACGTTCAGCGAGAACATCTCCTGGTCATGCTCATCACACTCATCCTCACGGTTTTCCTTGACGTGATTACCGCGGTAGCCGTCGGTATTATCACTGCGGCTGTCACAAGCGCCCGCCAGATCGAGCGGCTGGAAATAGACAGCGTTGTCTCAGTGCCGCTCCTCGACCAGATCTTCTTTAAAGACGCCCATGACCTGAGTGATGTCGATGAGGCATTCAGCGCGCGTGTGGGCCTGGTGCAGCTCAAGGGAACTTTCTCCGTCGCGTCCGCATCCAAACTGATGAGCACTATCGGTGACGACATCAAGGACCACGAAATCGTCATCCTCGATTTCAACGACACGGTTTACATGGACGATAGCGCGGCTCTCGTGATTGAACGATTGGTTGATACCGCCAGATTGGAGAACACGGAATGTATCATCATGGCCCTTGACGGTCTTCCTGCAACAACCCTCAATGCCCTCAGCATACTCAGGGGCATTCCGGAGGATCGCTTTGTCGACACCCTGGACGAAGCCAGGGAGATGGCGTGGAACCTACTCGCAGGGAACGAACATCACACTACCGAATAAGCCGCGCCTTCATCCGCGCGACCAGGATGGGCATGCCACTTCGATGAACAGGCGCGGCTATAATGGCGCAACGGGAGGGGGGTGCAGGTGCTAGCGACAGCCCAGTTGAGTCCCGAAGGGAGCTAAAATCGTGGCAACTGTGCGGGTGAGATACGAGAGGGGCGTGCTGACACCGCTGGAGCCTCTTGACCTTGAAGAGGGCAAGGAGATTGTGGTGTCGCTTGAGGACGTGACAGAGCCGCCGGTTGAGAAGCAAGACGAGGGTCCCGACGCTGCTGGTGAGTCTATCCTGGAGATGTTCGAAAGGCTGCGGAAGTCCATTCCATTGGAAGCGCGGGATGGCCTCCCTACGGACGGCGCAAAGAACTACAAGCATTACCTGTATGGTCATCCCAAGGTGGATGACTAGTGGCAATCGTTTTCGCAGACGCAGGTTATTTCATTGCAAGCCTCAACGAAAGGGACGGACTGCACGCGCGGGCCGAGGCCATAACCCGGCGATTGGCACCCCTTGAGATCGTGACCACCGAGATGGTGTTGGTGGAAGTTCTCAATCACTACTCAGACGCGGGAGAGCGCCTCAGAACGCGCGCGGCGCAGATGGTGCTCGATCTGACAGAGAATCCTAACGTGGAAATCGTCCCACACGCGGGCACTCCGTTCCGGGCGGCAGTGGAACGGTACAACTCTCGTCGTGACCAGACGTGGAGCCTCACAGACTGCGCGAGCTTTATAGTCATGGAAGAGCGGAACATAACCGATGCGCTCGCACATGATCATGACTTTGAGCAGGCAGGCTTCAACACACTGCTAAGAGCCGACTCGGAATGACAGGATAGCCTCACTACCGAATAAGCCGCGCCTTCATCCGCGCGACGGCAAGGTAGTAGAACGCGGCGCCGAGTACCACAAGATACAGGAGCCCCCAAACGGTCGTCATTGAAAGGCTCCCGGCAACCAGTTCACGAATAACGGCGACGTACGGCGTGAGGGGAATGATCCAGGCAAGTTCCCGCACGACGTCCGGATAGCGCTCCAGCGGGAAAAACACGCCGCCAAAGAAATACATCGGCATCACACCCAGCGTGATCGCGTAGTTGAACGTCCAGAATGACGGCGCGTGCGCCGTGACCAGCAGCGCCATCGATGAGAACAGGATGCCGCCAAGGAATGCAAGCGGCAGAATGAGGATGGCCAACGGTGAATCGACGAACCCCATCACGGTCAACACGAACAGGATCACGGTGGCGCTGAATAATGACCGTGTTGCGCCCCATAAGACCTCGCCGGTAATGACATCCTCGATGGACAACGGCGTGGCGATCATAGCCTCGTACAGGCCCCGTATAGCCATCCGCGTATAGGAGCCGTACGTGCATTCAAAGAACGCCGCAAAGAGTGAATACCCACCAACGATGCCCGGTCCGATGAATTCCACGTAGCTCACGTCGCCACTCAGTGAGACGTATGCGCCCAGACCCAGCCCCATCGCGCCCAGCACGACCAGCGGCTCCACAAACAGCGGCCCCACCTCCGCCATCGCGAACTTCTTGAAGACCGTCCAATTCCGCCGCCAGACACGGAAGCCAAACGGTACGCGTTCAGGCGTCAATATCATGATTATTCTTCCAGCCCGCGGCCCGTAAGGCGCAGGAAAACGTCTTCAAGGTTTGCGGGGCGTGAATAGATCTGAGCGCCCGGCACGTTGGATTCGGTAACATCAGTGCCTTTGAGGCCGAACGCGTGCACCGTGTCCGGCGTCTGCTCAATCTCCGCGCCGGCATCACGCAGATGTTCGGCGATGCGATCAAGCGCCGCGGGGTCCAGGGAGTGCGCCTCAATGACCGTCTCGCCCGCAATGCGCTGGATGAGCTCCAATGGCGTCCCCTCCGCCAGGATCTGCCCCTCATGCATGACGATCAGCCGATCACAGAGCGTTGCGGCCTCGTCCATATAGTGCGTCGTCAGCAGCATCGTCACACCCTGGTCTTTGAGGCGGCGCAGCGTGCGCCAAACCAGGTGCCTCGCCTGCGGGTCCAGCCCGGTCGTCGGCTCGTCCAGCACCAGGATCGCCGGTTCATTGATGAGCCCTCGGGCAATCAACAGCCGACGCTTCATGCCGCCGGAGAGTTCATCCACCTTTGAGCCCGCGCGATCCGCAAGCTGAAAGAGCTCCAGGGCATTCCTTGCCCGGGCATTGGCCTCCGCGCCGCCGATACCAAAGTAACCCGCGTAGAGTCGCAGGTTGTCGATTACGGAAATTTCATCGTCCAGATTGTCGCCCTGCGGCACGACGCCGATGATCGACTTGACTTCCCGCGCCTGCGTCTGCACGGACAGACCGTTCACGAGCAGGCTGCCGGAGGTGACCGGCGAAGCGCAGGCTATCATCCGCATGGTGCTCGTCTTGCCCGCGCCATTCGGGCCAAGGAATCCAAAACACTCGCCGGGTCGCACCTCAAAATCGATGCCGCGCACCGCGACGAAATCACCGAACGCTTTGATGAGCTTCTGCGCTACGACGGGCTTGACGCCATCGACGGTCTTTACGCCGCCCTCTCCAACTACCGCTTGAGAATCATTTCCAACCTGAACCATACCTCCACAAGCGTAGCACGCCGCCTATGCCGACTCTTGTGAATCTTCCGGTGTCGTCTCAGCATCACCGTTGCCACCGGCAGCGCCGTAGGCCGATTCTCGAACATCAACCTCAATGGGGCCGGGAAGGGTATCTTGGCCGGCGCTAACACCCGGTAGTTCCTCAAAGCGCCTCGCCTGCGGCATGACGTTGCGGTCAAATGAGCCGATTGACGCATTGAATGACTGTGTAGCGCGCGCCAGTTGTTCACCGGCCCTCTTGTAGTGGCCCATGAACACCTGGAGGCGGTCGTGCATCTCCACGCCCGCTTTGCGGATCTCCTCGGCATTCTCAGCGAGATGTTGCCGTTCCCAGCCATTCGCCACAGCCCAGAGGAGCGAAATCAGTGAACTCGGCGTCGCTATGGCAATGCGCCGGCTCATAGCGTATTCGATGAGGTCGCTTCGCGCGCTTAGCGCCGCCGCTAGAAACTGGTCGCCCGGCACGAACATTACGACGAAATCGAGTGACCCTGTGACGTGTTGCCCATAGTCCCTCTTGGCGAGTTCATCCACTTTGGAGCGGAACGCGCCGGCGTGGCGGACTAGAGCCTCGCTTGCCTCATCGTCGGTTTCCGCCTCACGCGCCTCAAGATATGCTGCAGCGCTTGCCTTTGAGTCGATGACGATTGCCCGGTTATCGGGAAGGCGAACTGTGACGTCGGGGCGACCACTGCCGTCGTCTACCGTGGCTTGTTCAGAGAAATCGCAATAGTCGACCATATTGGCAATCTCGATGATCCGTCGCAGCTGAATCTCACCCCACAAACCGACTTGCCTGCTATCGCTCAGCGCGTCCCGCAAGCCTTGCGTCGCCGCCGTGATGGAGATGTTTTGCTGCATTAGCGACTGAATACTCGGATTCAGTTTCGCGTAGTTCTCTGACAAAGGCTTCACCAAGTTCTCGAACTCTCTCTGGCTCTTGCCAAAGTTTTGCTCCGCCAGTTTGAGAAACTGCTCCGAATTTGCATGCAGCGCCTGTCCTGCTGATGCCTGAAAGGCAGTATTCAGTTCAACCTTCGCAGCCTGAATCAAGTCTGCGGCCGATTGTTGACTCTGCAGTTGACCCCGCAGTTCAGCATGCTTCTGCCGCCACCTGAATTCCTGGACCAGCCATGCCGCCAATCCCACCACGACTGCGCCCGCTACCAGACCTACGACGACTTCCAAGTTGTAGTCCTTTCAGGTACAGATGCTCTGTGCGTTTGTCAACGGACGAGTGTCACAACAGCCTAGCACGCACGTTCGCGCCGTGCTAGCATCAGTCTGAATTAACTCGACGAGACCCTGTCATTCTGAGCGCAGCGAAGAATCTAAAGCCTCACCGAGCCGCCAAGCCGGAACGCGGCGATCCAACCCCGCGTATCAATCAATCCCGCACGCGAACCTTGGCTGTAGGTACCACCTACCCCATATCGTCCGTTGACGCGCCGTTTGACCGTCCCAACTCGCCGCGATCATGGGCGCGCACAAGAGCATCGAACTCCGGCGGTTCGGCCTCATCTTCTGAAATGTCCCGCGCGGGCGGCCCGCCGAGGCCGCTGTCCACCAGCTCATGGTTGTTGCGGACATAGCCCCGGAAATCGGAGGCGCTTGACGGCGGGAATGATAGCCGTCCCGTTTGCGACGGATCTTGATAGACCTCGCCGATGATGACCTGCACACCCTCCGCGGGGTGATCGCGTAAGAACGCAACCTCGTACCGATTACCCGCATCCATGAGTGAAAGAACCCGTTGGGCGAGTCGTGGGTGGACCCGGCCGACAGGCTCCCCTCGGCTTGAATGAATCAGCAGCCTGTTTCCCTCTTGGCGGAGCGCTAACGCCTCTCCGCTGCTCAGGTGGCCGACCGCCGTGCGGTCGGTCGCGTCAATAAGCGTCGCAATCGTGCTCTTGCCCGCCTCACTCATCAACAGATGTGAGGAAATGGCGTTGCGAGCGGATGCGACGGAATCGGCCGGCGTGGCCTGGCTGCCATACGGGGCATCGGCTTCTCTAACGACAGCAGTCCGCCTGGATTGCGGGGTGCGTTTCGTCTGACGGGACACGGACGCCGCCGGTTTCGCCGCGCCTGCAGCGTGTTCGAGACGGTCACGGTGGCGGCGAGCAATTGTGTTTGCGGAATCGAGGCTCAGAGCCGTATCGACGACTCCCCGCGCCTCCTCAACCTCACCCAGTTCAAGAAGCGCCTTGGCCAGCCGATTCAGCGCCTCGATGTTGCTGGGCGCAATCTGCAGGACGGCCCTGTTGGCTTCAACGGCCTTCCTCCAGTCCTGCGCCAACGCGCATGTGATGGCTGCGTCAGTCTGGGTCTTTACTTCACGGGCTTGGGCACGTTCATCGATTTGTGTGGTCGCCATGGTTGATGTCCTGCCTTCTGCGTTCCGTTGTCCCGCACGATACGCCCTTGGGCGCGAGAACAACCGCAGATGCGACACCACGACAACACAGCCGTCGCCCATCGCCAACGGCTGCTTTCCGCCGCGGTGACGGTCAAGGCTCCGAGTCGTGATCCCTGCCGCCTCCCCGCGCCATTGGACGGCAGTTTTCAAACTCAGTTCAAAATCTATTGTCTACCAACTGTCAAGCGAATGGGGAGAGGCAGTCTCACTCCCCCTTCCCCAACATCGCAATCTGCTAGGGAGTTCCCCGCAGCCGTATTCGCGCAATCTCCGCCAGCGTCTGCGGGCCGTGGTGGAAGCGCACGGTGCTCATCTCTCCGTAGCTCCATTGGACGGGTAGTTCGACCACCCGCATCCCCCACCGGCGCGCCAGGTACAGTATCTCCGCATCGAACGCGAATCCGTTCACCTGCTGCGCCCCAAAAAGCCCTTCCGCCGCCTCCGCCCGGAACGCCTTGAACCCGCACTGCGTGTCCGACACCGAAAGCCCGAGAATCAGACGTGTCGCGCGGCCCACTACGCGTCCTCCAATGCGGCGCGACAGTGGCTCTCCGCTCCGTTCCGCCCCCGCCATAGACCGCGACCCAATCACGACGTCCGCGTTCTGCGTCGCTTCCACGAACGGGCCGATGGTCTCCACCGGCACAGCCAGATCAACATCCATGAACAGCCGCACCACGCCTCTAGCCTCCAGCATCCCCTGCCGCACGGCGTGCCCCTTGCCCCGATGCGGCAGTGAAAGCAGCCGCACACGAGGTGATTTCTCAGCGAATTCGCGCGTGATGGACTCCGTGTCGTCCGTGCTGCCGTCGCTCGCGACGATCAACTCGGCATCCGGGAAATGCGTGTCCAGATACGCAGTGACCTCATCGAGGGCGTCCGGCAGACGCGCCTCTTCGTTGTAGGCGGGAATGATGACGGACAGCGAGGGCCCAACCGGTTCAGTCACGGGGCGCCTCGCATCGCTCTAGATGGGGATTTCGTCCGGCGTTTCGAGGCTGAACGCGCGGTGCAGGGCGCGAACCGCATCCTCCACGTGGTCCTGGTGAACGACGCATGTGAGGCTGATCTCCGCCGTCGTAATCATCTCGATATTGACGTTGGCGTCGCGCAGCGCGCGGAACATCGCGCCCGCGTAGCCCGGAGAATTGGTCAGACCCGCGCCGACGATGCTCACCTTGGCGAGATGATCGTCAGCAGTCACGTCCGCTGCGCCAAGTTCCTGCTGTATTGCCCGCGTTCGTTCGAGCGTTTCCTGCAGGTCATCACGGGTCACGGTGAATGAGAGATCGCTGAGGCCGTGCTGACCCGCGTTCTGCACGATGATATCGACGCTGATTCCGGCATCGGCGAGCGGGGAGAAGACCTGCGCAGCGATGCCGGGGCGGTCAGGCACGCCCAGCAGCGTAACCCGCGCGATGCCCGCATCATGCGCGATGCCGCGAACCTTGTTGCGATTCTCCATGAGCTCTCCTCCGTGTATGCGCGTGCCGCCGGGATCATCCAGCAGGCTTGATGCAACAAGAATGGGCACATCGTAGACCCAGCCAAGCTCGACGGCGCGGTTGTGCATGACGCGCGCGCCCTCGCTGGCCATCTCCAGCATCTCATCGTAGTTGATGTCGTTGAGACGGCGGGCGTCCGGCACGATGCGCGGGTCCGCCGTGTAGATGCCGTCCACGTCCGTGTAAATCTCACAGACCGGCGCGCGGAGTTCCGCAGCCAATGCAACGGCTGTGGTGTCCGATCCGCCGCGCCCCAGCGTTGTGACCTCAAAATCATCCGTCGTGCCCTGGAATCCCGCGACGATGACGATGTTGCCGCGCCCAATCTCGTCCTGTAGCCGTTTCGGTTCAATCTGCGTGATGCGCGCCCGTGAGAAATCCGTGTCGGTGCGGATTCCGGCCTGAAACCCGCTCAAGCTGACCGCGCCGTGGCCGAGATCGCGCAGCGCCATGGCCAGCAGAGCCCCGGAGACGAGTTCTCCTGTGGACAGGAGCAGGTCCATCTCGCGCGGCGCGGGATTGTGCGAGATGCTGCGGCTCAACTCGATAAGCTGGTTCGTTGTTTGCCCCATGGCAGACACGACGACGACGAGATCGTCTCCGGCGGAACGCTCCTTGGCCACCCGGGACGCAATGCGCTTGATATGGTCGGCGGAGGCGACGGAACTCCCGCCGTACTTCTGAACGCGTAGCATGGAGCCTACGACTCCGTGACGACGTGCGCGCCCTGTTCAGACGGCGCGAGAACCAGCGCTCGGCCGGCGATATTCAGGAATCGTCCGGACTCAGCCAGCGCGTCAGCGACGGCTTCGGCGCTTCTCGGCGGACTCATTGCCATGATTGTCGGCCCCGCCCCGGACAGGAACGCCGTATATGCCCCTGCCTGCTTGGCTGCTTGAGTAAGGGGAGCGAGCCCGGGCACGAGTTCTGCCCGATACGGCTGGTGCAGTCGATCCTCCGTTGCTAATGCCAGGTCAGCCCAATGATGCGTCGTGAAGGTATGGATGAGCAGAGCAGTGCGCGCCACGTTGAAAGAGGCGTCACCCAGCGGGACATGGCGTGGCAAAGCCGCCCGCGCCGCTGAGGTCGGTACCTGCTCATCGGGAATAAACGCGATACAGCCCAGATCGGCGGGGAAATCAAGTTGCCGTGTAACGGGTCCACCATCCTCAGACATGACAGCCAGGCATGCGCCGCCCATCAGAGCCGGCGCGACGTTATCCGGGTGCCCCTCAATCCGGGTCGCGTCGGCCATCATGCCATCCATTTCTCGTTCACGGCCCGCCACCGTATTTGCAATGAGCAGGCCTGCGGCACAGGCTGCGGCGCTGCTTCCCAGCCCGCGCGCCAGGGGGATCTCATTTGATGCAGTTATTCGCAGGGGAGGCAGGGCAATACCAAGGCCCGCCGCGCCGATGTAGGCAGCGCGAAAGATGAGATTCGCGTTGGCGGGACCCGAGATTTCATTCTCGCCTTCGCCTCGTATCTCGAAGCGGTTGGCCTCCGCCGGCTCCACCCGCGCATCCAGCCAAAGGTCAAGCGTCATCCCGACGGCGTCAAACGCAGAGCCGAAATTCGCCGTTGAAGCAGGCGCGCGCACGGTAAACGGAGCAAAGTTACTCGTCATGGCAAATGCGTATTAAGTATAGAGTGAGTAGCCTAACTAATCTCTACATCCCCATTCCGCCACGCCACCGCCTCCCACAGACGTTCCGCTCGCTCTCGTCCCCCTTGCTCTGTGGGATCGATAACCAGCCTGCCGGAGCGCGTGTACGAGCCGATGGTCTGCAACTCGCTGCGATTCGCATTCCACGCCCACGGGCGGCCACGCGCATCCACCAACGTCGACTCCGCCAATTCCCGGTCTAGCGGCACGGCTATCGGCAGCCGCAGCGACGCCTCCGGGTCGCCCTTCCAGACCCAGAACTTATCCAGCGCCCGTGCGTGATACGCCGCGCGCCGTATGTGCGCGTTTGCGCCAAAGACGGTGAAATCACGACCCGTCGGATACGTCTCCACATCCCGCAGCACATCCATCACGCGAAGGAACCCGATCAGGTAGAAGCCCGGCGGCCCGACGAATCGGTCCTCGCCGTCATGCCCAACCAGTCGCGCCAGGAAGAAGATGTAATCGTCGGGGCCGCACGGCTTCAGTCCCGCGCCGCGCCCCGTTCTCTGCGGATCATCGCCATACGTGAACGTGCGGAACTCCGGGTCGTCGTGGAGCCGATCATTCCACCGCGACACCGGAGCGTAGTCCGCAAGGGTCTTGTCCGGGTCGTTGTATGCGCCGAGCTTGGGGTAGGCGGGCAGCGTCGGCGACCACAGCCGACGCTCCTCCGGTATCGGCAGAAACTCAAACGTGCCATCGGGGAAGACGGGGCTGCGGAGCGCCCCATGCGAGGCGTTCACCCCCACATTGACCATGAAGATACGAGCGTTGGGATCGACGTTGACCAATGCGTACTCCGGTCAGCGGCTGCGCGGCGGCATGGCAGAAAATGAGTGGATTCGTGCAACAATCACGTATGAATCGTAGCAGTCATCCCGAAACCCTGGCGCAGACCGTCAAGAATGCCGCCGCGCGGGCGGGCTTTGACGTCGTCGGCATTGCGTCCGCGGACGTGTTCCGTGAGCGCGGAGAGACCACCAAGGAGCGCGTTTCAGAAGGCTTGATGGACGGCCTGCCCTGGTTCACGGAGCAGCGCGTCGAACGCGGCATGGATCCGGCCAACATGCTCCCCAACGCCCGCTCCATCATCTCCCTTGCGCTCAGCCATCACCATGAGGACGCCGCCGAGGCGAGTGACACACTGCCGCGTGGCCGCATCGCCCGTTACGCGTGGGGAGAGGACTATCACCGCGTCTTTGCCCACAAGGTCCGCGCGTTCATAGAATCCTTGCCGGAGCTCACCGGCGTGGAGGAGATCGGCACGCGCTGGTACACGGACACGGGGCCGATGCTCGACCGCGCCGTCGCTGAAAGGGCGGGCGTCGGCTGGTTCGGCAAGAACACAAACATCCTGACCTCACAGGGCTCCTGGATGCTGTTAGCGCAGATCATCACGACGCTTGACCTTGCGCCGGATGAGCCGCTCAAGAAGACGTGCGGCGCGTGCAACATCTGCGTGGATGCCTGCCCGACGGGGGCGATCGTCGCGCCCTATGTGCTGGACAACCGTAAGTGCATCTCCTATCTGACCATTGAGAACCGTGGCCCCATCCCGCGCGAACTGCGGCCTCTCATCGGCGACTGGATATTCGGCTGCGATATCTGCCAGGACGTCTGCCCCGTCAACCGCAAGGCGCAGGTTGGCAAGGCGTACACGGAACTGACACGGGACGCCGAGAATCGCGCCCGCCCGGAACTCGTCGAACTGCTTGAACTGGACGACGACGGTTTCCGCGAGCGATTCCGGCAGAGCGCCGTCCTGCGCGCCAAACCGGAAGGAATGCGCCGCAACGTGTGTATCGCTTTAGGCAACATCGCCGACCCCGCGACAGTGCTTCCACTCGCCCGCATCCTGCGAGAAGACCCCTCTCCCATCGTCCGCGGCCACGCCGCATGGGCCTTGGGCCGCATTGGGACTAAGGATGCAGTGGTAGCGCTACAGGAAGCATTAGAGAGGGACGGCGACGCCGGAGTACTAGAGGAGATTAGGGAGGCGCTGGCGGCAGCGGCCTAGGCTGCTAAGGCTTCGGTCCATACGCGTTATCGCCGTCGGTGCCCTCAAGAAACCCGCACTCCACGATAATCCATATAGCACCTACCAAGGGAATGAAGCTGACTAGCCCCCACCACCCCGACTTGCTACGGTCGTGGTACCGCCTTGCAACAAGAGCGAAGAATCGCCATAGGACTACTAGTGAGTAAGCAACCACGAGTCCCCCGAAAAGAAACTCAAGTTTCTGCGAAGTACTCAGGCTGATACCAAATGCCGTTGCCAACGGGCCATTCCATGGCTCGTACCAAAGGAGGCTGAATATTACAATGCTTATGTTGCCCATCAAGAACAGAATGGAACAAACAATTATGCCCTTAATCCAGAATTCGAAGCGGTTTATCCGCCCGCTGTAGCTGAAGAGTATTGCCAGGATGGACAAAGCAGACCTCCTCCTCGCCGCCTCTCCTACCGAAAATGGTAGGTCTGCCCAATAATTGCAGTCGGGTGCAGCTTGGCAGTTAGCTCCCCGTATACAACTCCCCGCCCGGCCGGAATGACGCATAGCCGAACCAGAACGCAACGTGGCCGGACACGCGAGCCGCGAATGCTCCGTTCGGCCCGCTCAGTCCCTCAGGCGTCACGCGCCACCTGCCGCCCCCCGCATCGATCAGCCCACCGTCCGGCGCAAGCTCAAACATCCGATTCTCGCGCAGGAACGCCTGCACTCCGCCGCCCCCATCTGTCACCACCACAATGGGCACCTCGCTAACCGCGTCGTTCAGAACGGCCGACGCTCCCAGCTCCTCAAGGGTTTCCAATGGGTATGCCTTGGCCTCCCCGCTGTCCAGGATTGCCACAAACACCTGGTCCTTTGGCCGCAGGCTCAGATCACTTGCGCCGGGACCTCCGGGAAACATCAGGCTGGGGCTGGAGAAATAGTCATAGTAGGCCGCCCCGGGCGTGCCGGGTTTCTTATACGGCCGCTCATGGCCTGTATCGAGTGACAGCACCGTTGTGTCGGGATGCTGCCTGTTCCACTCCCCCCACGTGGTCAGCGTTACTGGCAGGATCGGCAGTTCGATATCCTCGCCAACCAGCTCCCCCACCACCGGGATTCCCGTGAACTGGTTCCACAGGCTATTGGTGTCGGCGTCATACATGAGCTTGTTCGAGCGGTACAGCAGCCCCGATGAACCAAAGATGTATGGGGCCTGTCCGTCGCGCCGCGTGTCGTACAGGATGCCGGAACCGCACAGCGTGCAGTAGGCCAGCGCGAATGGCTGCCCGCCCACCACGTCGTTCGTCATCTCGTGCCAGTTCATGATCCGGAGCGGATAGGCGCGCGCCTCCCCGTTCAGGTTCACACCGAACACCTGCTCATCCGACTCAAGGTAGCGGGCCTCATGGGCCGGAATGACGGCGGGGTTGTCCAGCGACGGGATGCCGTCCACAACCACCCCGCCCCATACAATCTCCTCCAGCCGGATTGTGTGCGCTACACCCTCCTCCGGCAAAAATTCGCGGAACCGCTCATCCAGCGTGCTGAGCACCTCGCCCTTCCACCAGGGATAGACCGACGCCGGCGCATCGTATTCGGGATTGTCTCCTACCCAGGCCAGCCACTCGAAACCGTCCGTCGCGAAGAAATCCTCCCCGGTCAAATCACGAAGTGTGTCGAGTATGTGTGTCCTGTAGATCTGCCCATAGGGAAAGACGTTCAACAGATCCACCAGGAACGGCGCATAGTGAGGGTCCTTCGTAAGACGGATGAGATCGACGCCCGGCGCAAGAAAGTCCGTCGTCGACGCTCCCGTCGATATGTCCGGCCTTTCATACAGAGCGGCATTCAGCGACTCCCGCAGCTGTTCCGTATTGAGAGTTGCGACTGTATTGAACGTCGGACGCGGCGTTGGCGCCTGCGAATTCTCAGTGGTCGCCGTCGGTGACGACACCGAGAAGGGCGCGCCTTCCGGACGTTCCGGCAATGGCGTGGAAACCGGCGTTGTCTGCTCCCCGCACGCCGCCGCAAGAACCGCCGTCACGGCCAACAGCAGAGCGCTCGTCAGACCAACGAGCCGACTCATAGCCGGCCCGCTTTGCCTTGACCGTATTCAAGCTGCCCGCGTATCATCGTCATGCGCAATTCGCCGCTACAGAAGCTATTGACGTTCAATGAGGTTTGCACGGGTGAATTATCTCCACGCAATGTACCGTTTCTTCATTCCGAGCCTTGAGGCCAAGCTTCGGCTGCTCGCCGCTGACGTGAGCATCCTGGTTGGCACAATGGTTGCTACCATTCTAATCCGACATTACATGTTCAGTTCACTTGAGGCTGGCGCAGACACCGTGACGGGGTTCCTTGTGGGATTCACCCTGGTGGTCTCATTCAACTCCATCGTCTATTTCGGCTCGCTGGCAGCGCCGGAGCCTGAGTCCGAGTCGTAGCCGTAGCGCGGGCCGGTAGGCCTGCCGCTCATAAAGCGCTGCGTCACTGTGCCGAGTCGGAATCACCGAGGGAGCTGAATTATGCGTGGGATTGGGGTGATTGAGTTCGGAGGGCCGGAGGCCTTGCAGGTCGTTGACCTACCGGAAACGCACGCCGGGACCGGCGAGGTCCGTATTCGTGTCCACGCCGCCGCCGTAAACCCCACTGACACCGGGCTGCGCAATGGCTCACGTGCCGCCATGCTGGCGGACGTTCCGCCGCCCTACGTTCCCGGTATGGATCTCGCCGGCGTCATCGACGAGATCGGGCCATCTACTGACACTGACCTCGTCGTCGGCGACGCGGTGATGGCAATGGTCGTCCCGAATGGCGCCCACGGCGCGTACCGTGAGAGCATCGTGCTCACGGCGGACTCCGTCGTCCGCGCCCCGGCAGGAGCGACGCACGTCGAGGCATGCACGCTGCCGATGAACGGCCTCACCGCGCGCCAATCGCTTGACCAACTCGCCCTCCAACCGGGCCGGACAATCGCGGTAACCGGCGCGGCAGGCTGCTACGGTGGCTACGCCGTCCAACTCGCGAAAGCCGAGGGCTTGCGCGTCATCGCTGACGCCTCGGAAGCGGACGAACAACTCGTCGCCGCTCTCGGTGCCGATGTGGTTGTGCGGCGCGGCGACGATGTCGCCGAGCGCTTCCGTGAAGCCGCCCCGGACGGCGTCGACGGCCTTGCGGACGGTGCAGTGCAAGCCGAGCTCGTGGTGCCGGCCGTTCGAGACGGCGGAGGGTTCGCATCCGTCCGCGGCTGGCGCGGCACGGGCGAGCGTAACATCGCTTTCCACCGCACGATGGTGCCCAACTACGACCACCGTGCGGACCTCCTTGAACAACTGCGTGAGCAAGCCGAGAACGGCACGGTCACACTCCGCGTAGCCGCCACGTACCCGCCGGAAGAGGCTGCTGCAGCGCATGCGCGGCTTGAGGCTGGTGGCACGCGCGGGCGTTGCGTAATAGTGTTCCCGGAACAGCCATGACGACCACCGGACAGACCGCTCTGCCATAATAGCCGTCAGGAATCCTTGGGAGGCCTGTGAACATGAACCAGGCGGCGCGATCAGGCGGAGCAATGTCCCCTCGCGGCGCATACGATTCCTCCGGCCACAGCCTTGCCATCTTCACGGCTCTCTATGAGCTCACCATGTCGCAGGCTTGGTGGCAGAGCGGCAACGCCCACAATGCCACCTTCAGCCTCTTCATCAGGCGCTTTCCGCCCAACCGGTCCTACTTCGTCCTCGCAGGAGTCCACGACATCCTCGACTACCTCACCGATTTTCGCTTCACCGATGCGGACATCGCCTATCTCGGCTCACTCGGCCGCTTTGACGGCGGCTTTTTGGAGTTCCTGGCGGATCTGCGTTTCACCGGCAGCGTCCGCGCGATGCGCGAGGGCGAGATCTTCTTCGCCGATGAGCCCGTCATGGAAATCTCCGGCCCCGTCATCGAGTGCCAGATCCTTGAGAACTACGTCATCAACCGTGTCAGCCTACAGACGATGCTCGCCACCAAGGCCGCCCGCGTCATGCACGCCGCCCGCGGCCGGCCGGTGACGTACTACGGTTCCCGCCGCGCTCCGGGCGTTGATGCCGCCGGGCAGATGGCGCGCGTCGGCTCCATGACCGGCTTTGCGGGCACTGGCAACGTCCTCGCAGCCGCCCAGCACGGCATCACTCCCATGGGCACCATGGCCCATTCATTCGTCGGTTCCTTCCCAACAGAACTTGAGGCCTTCCGCGCCTTCGCCCGATCCTTCCCGGACGCCTCCACCTTCCTCATCGACACCTATGACCCCATTGAGGGCGCGCGCAACGCCATCACCGTCGCCCTGGAGATGAAAGAGGTCGGTCACAGTCTGGGCGCACTCCGGCTCGACAGCGGCGACCTGCTCAACCTCTCACGCCGCGTCCGCGCGATGCTGGATGGGGCGGGCCTGGAAGAAGTGGACATCGTCGCAAGCGGCGAATTGGACGAGTTCGTAATCGATAGCCTGCTGCGAGACGGCGCTCCGATCGCCGGATTCGGAGTCGGCACGCGCATCGGCTCCTCCGCCGACGCGCCGTGGACGGACTCTGTCTACAAACTGGTGGAATACGCTGGTGAGCCTGTCCTCAAGCTGAGCGTCGGCAAAGAGACTCTCCCGGGACGCAAGCAGATATATCGATACGAGGACGCAAACGGCGGTTATGCGCGTGATGTGATCGCCATGGCGGATGAATCACCGCCGGATGGGGCCACCCCGCTGCTGGAAGACGTCATGCGGGACGGCAATGCCCTGCGCCCCCACCCAACGCTCGAAGATTCCCGTGAACTGTTCAAGCGCGGATTCGCCGCCCTGCCAGAGGACGTCAAGGCCCTCACCGGCGCGGCATCATATCCCGTAGAGGTCTCTGATGAATTGTCTTCACTGAGGACGAGCATGGAGAAAGCGCGTCACGGAGAGCCGGGATAGGTGGTTCTTGCTCATTTGTAGGCTGATCCGATCAGATACAGATGATGCAGAAAGTGATTACGGGCGCTAATGGCGTAGGCTGGGCGATGGACGCGCAAAGGCGCTGTATAATACCTTGCGTTCCGCACCTGGAGACGGGATCCATATCGTGGCCCAAGCCCAAGACCACTATGAAGTCTTGCAGGTTCATCCATCGGCTCACGCGGATGTGATTCACGCGGCCTACCGGCGCTTGGCCCTGCTTTACCATCCTGATAGAAATCCTTCCGCTGAGGCTGCCCACATCATGGCCAGGATCAACGTGGCCTATGAGGTGCTGAGCGACCCTCAGCGACGGGCGGAATATGACCGCGAGCGAGGAGCCTCGCCGGATTACACGTCCTACACCCCGTCGCATCAACAAGAACCCGCCGGTTACTCCTCGACTTCGGAGTCCAACCGGGGAGGTCGGGGCTCAGGCCGGCGATTCACGACGGTTCCCGTCGGACAGGCCGCCAAATCGGCGGCAGCTGTCCTAAAATGGCAGATTGGTTTCTTCGGACGTCCCATTAGCATGATTGCGGGAATCATCGCGCTGCTTGCGTTTGCCCTGCTTGGTTTCAGCGATTCCATGATCGCTTTGCTTTTGGCACTTCCATTTGCAGTGATCACTTTCTTCTGGTGGTGGTTACTCGCCTCAGTGATTCTCTTCGTTGCCTGGAAAGTCTCTAAGAGAGGTACGGCCATGGCGCGTTCCCTTATCCGGGCGCTCCAACATACAGGAGACAGACGAGAGAATGATTCCGTCGTTCAATCCGAAGATGCTCCCGACACCGGAAATCAGGACGTATCTTGGGCAGACCTGAGAGCACACCTCGCCGTGTTGAGCAGGACCGCCGGCGGGGCCGTCCTGGGAACAGCGCGATTCTTCGGATGGCCAATTAGCATCATCGCCCTGTTGTTGATGCTTTTGGGGACCTTGTCCGGCGTGGCGGAAACAACCCTCAGTGATACGCTCTCTCCATTCGGAACAGGTCCGACGAGTGGGGAATTGGTCGCAGCCCCGCTTTGGCTGCTTATATTCGTCCTGTCGTGGCCCGCATTTATCCTGAGCATGTTTGTGATTTGGTTGATCTGGGCACTAATCCTATTCACGGTCTGGCAGTGGCTGAAGCTGCTGTTTATCGTCATAGGGAGGCTGGGGCAGAGCCGGGATGAGGCCAGTAGAGATAGGGAACCTTAACCGGGTTCACGGCCTATCGTGGCGATCGCCCTGCGCGTACCGAGAAACTGGTCCTTTGGGGCATATAATAGAGCGACAGTCTTATACGCCGGGCTACCGGCGGGTTGGAGAGGTTTCATGAGTCACTTCGATATTGAATTTCGGATCGCCGCAACTGACGATGCCGAGCAGCGCGCTTTTCAGGGTATGGTCGATACCGGCTCAACGTACACCATGATTGCTGGCTCTATCCTTCGTGAGATGGGCATTCGCCCCACGGACACCATGCGGTTCGAGCGCGCCGATGGCAGTATTATCAGTCGTGACATCGCTGAGGCGCGTGTCTACATCAATGGGCGCAGTAATTGGACTATCGTCGCGTTCGCGGAAGAAGCAACCGAACCTATCCTTGGTGTATACACCCTGGAAGGGCTTCGGCTCGTCGTCGATCCCGTCAACGAAAAATTGGCGCCTGTCGATCATCTACGGGCATAACTGCCCGAACAACCCCTGACCGCCTTAAGCGGTATTAGACCGAAGCCTAGTTATCCAGCGTGCGGATATATGCCACCAGCATCCAGCGCTCGGCCGGTGAGAGTAGCTGCGCGAATCGCGGCATGTTTGTCTGTCCTTCCCACGCCGATGGGTTGGTCGCCCACGCTGGAGCAGGGAAATCACCGTTGCCGCGGCTGATGATCCGATAGAGATCGCCATCCGTCCGCGCCTGTGTATCGTCCTCCGTCAGATTCTTCGGCACGTTCACGCCGCCGGCCTCAAACGCGATGGTGACCTGCAACAGTCCCTCGCCGTCACCGGTTGCTCCATGGCACATAGTGCAGTTCCGCTGGAACAGGAGGCTACCGTATGTAAGTACATCGGGCGTAACGGCAATCGGATTGCCATCAACGCCATTTAGCTCGTCATCCGGCATCAGGTCGAAGTGCTCAAGCCGCAGATCGGCATTCAACTGCTCCTCAGGCGCGCCGCCGCTGTTGAACGCCACCGTGCCGGGCCTCACGGACATGGAAGGCCCCTCCTGCTTGCGGACGGCAGGCGAATAGTGCATCTCCTGGAAGAAGTCCACCGGATAGGCGCCCGTTGAGCACCCGGTGAGCGCGATAACGGCGACCG
Organism: uncultured Dehalococcoidia bacterium; assembly: GCA_964653005.1. Classification (GTDB taxonomy): domain Bacteria; phylum Chloroflexota; class Dehalococcoidia; order UBA6926; family UBA6926; genus VXMO01. Next base: position 205,215 of record CAZZAN010000001.1, read on the forward strand.
CAACAAGCGCGAGCGCCATCATGGCCGCTCGTCGCCCTGGCATACCTGGCTTCTTATGCGCTCTCTGCATCACTGCGTCTATCCGCTGTCTCTACTCTCTTGTATGTCTTTCCTGCATCTATGCAGGCTCGTTGATGACTTCTTCTGCGCCGCCGCTCTGAAGGGCCTGCTGCGCGTTGCCGATTCTCGACTCGTCCACCGTGACGAGCAGCCCGATGTAGCCGAGCGTGATGCGCGCGTCGTACAGGGGGCCTGCGCCGCCGGGGCGCGGCAGGCGGCTCTCAAAGATCACGCCGATGACCGTGAAGATCATCGCGACCAACAGTGTGAACTCGTACATGATGATCATGCTTGCCGGAATCGCGAGGATTGGCTTGCCGCCCGTTACGAGCGGGAATGCCGTCTGTGTTGCAAACACGAAGAGGAACGCCGTGGCAAAGCCGATGAACGCCCCGAACAGGGAGAATCGAAAGAGCTTGTTCTTCTTGACATGCTCCCCAAACGCGCCCTCCGGGTACGGATTGCCGGTCATCACCTCGTAATCATCACTGGTGAAACCGGCCTCACGCAGGTTGCGCGCTGCCTCCGCGGCGGAGTCCGCGTTTTCGTACAAGCCGAGAACACTCTGGTTTGCCATTGTTTCCGCTCCCAACATGCGGGCTACCAGGCCCGCGGCTCCTCTGATTCCCGTACGATGGCGGGCACCGTCACCTCACCGATTTGCACCTCGGATCGGAAGACTTGCCCCTCCTTTTGTTCCCACGCCGGCACTAATGGCACCAGCTTGGCGAATATGATGAGCAGCATCGCCACCATCCCGAATGAGGCAAGCACAATCACGCTCTCCGTCAAACTCGGGACATAGTTCGCCCATAAGAATGTCAGCTCCTGTTTCCGTTCAATGGCCGGGATGATGAGGAAGAACCTCTCCAGCCACATACCGATGTTGACCAGGATCGACGTCCAGAACATCAAGGCGATATTCCGGCGGACCTTCCGGTTCAACCATAACGGTATCGGTATCACATACGAGGTCAGCACCATGATGACGGTGATGGCGTTGAACGGCCACTCAAGCAACCGCCGTTCCATCACCGCAATCTCCTGCTCTTCCCGTGTGTAGAACGAGAAGGCGAAGTCAAGGAAGAAGAAGAACAACCAGGCCGTCGCGATGAAGATCAGCAGCCGGCCAACGGCATCGAAATGGTCCTCCCAGATGAAGTTCTCAAGTTTGAAGATCCAGCGCATGAACGCCATCAGCGTCAGCACCATGGACACGCCGGAATGGACCGCGCCGATAACGAAGTACGGCGCGTAAACCGTCACGTGCCACGCAGGCACCACGGACGCTGCGAAGTCCCATGACACGATGCTGTGGACGGATACGAACACGGGGAGGATCAGTGCGGACATCAGGATGCCGAAGATGCCCTGCAGCTGCCACTGTCGCGGCGTGCCTCGCCAGCCCATCGCCAACGCGCCATAGATCGTCCGCCGCATTCCCGTGCTCTGGTCGCGGATGATCGCGAAATCGGGAATCAGCGCCGTAAAGACGAACAGGATGCTGCCTGTCAGGTACGTCGTGATTGCGACGGGGTCCCACACCAGCGGGGAGCGAACGTCCGGCCACACGCCGCGCGTGAAGTCATACGGCAGCAGCCAGTAGACGATGCGCCATGGTCGTCCCGCGTGAATCACGGGGTGGATGAGGGACGTGACGAGGGCAAAGACCGTCATCACCTCCGCCGCGCGTGTAATGGGTCGTTTCCATTCCGCCTGCGTCAGTCGCAGGATGGATGAGATCATCGTTCCGGCGTGGCTCACACCAATCCAGAACACGAAGTTGACGATGAAGAATCCCCAGAATGCGGGGCGGTTCAGGCCGGTAACCCACAGGCCCTGCCAGATGAGAATCGTAACGGCGATGGCGCCTGCCATGACGAGGATGAACGGCGGCAGGAAGGCAAGCACATGCCGCCTCCGCAGTTCAAAGACCGGCCAGAGCAACTCGTCGTTGATCTGGCGGGCCGTCAGGACCGGTCGATCTTGCATTACCTCGTCTCTCCGTTAGTCCGGCTTCGCCACAATGTGCGCGTGTCCAACTCCGAATGGCCTCACCACGCGCAGCAGCAGCGCCTCTCGCGTCTCCCACAGGGATACGAACGGCACCACTCGTGAGGCCAACAGGATCATCAGGGCAACCGCAGACAACATTCCGGCAAACACCAGGATCTCCAGGATGCCCGGGTAGCCGATGTTGGTTGGTATTTCATGCAACTCGTGGCCGCCGACCTGCTCGATTGACCACGTATTGACATAGATTCGCAGCCTGTCAAAGAAGTTGCCGACGATGATGACAACGCCGACCACGGCCGGGCCGAGGATGCTTCTCCTTACCGGATTCCACATGATCAGCAGGAACGCCGTGATGAACGACAGGCCGATTGCGCCCACGAACATCCAGAGTTGTGGACGCGCCAGTAAGTTCTCAACCGCCGGGTCGCCAAACGCCAGCAGTGCAATGACTTGCTGCTCATGCGGCAAGCGACCGTACCAGAACAGGATGAATCCGCTCCAGAAGAAATAGAACCAGAACAGCGTCAGCGCCAGCAGCAGCCGTCCGTATGCCCAGAACTGCTCAAGCTCGAAATAGCGTGCAAGGCCGCCCCATTTGCGGAGCGCAAACTGCACCACGATAAATAACCCGAGTCCCATCTGCAGGCCGGTCACCGCGTGGAACGCGGGGAAGATTGGGTCCTTCCAGCCCGGCGTCAGAACCATGGCGAAATCCGTCGCGAACACCATATGCGTCGTGGCGTACGCGGCGATGTACATCGCGCCGAGGATTCCAAGAGCGGACTTGTGCATTGCCCACTGCTGAGCCGTGCCGATCCATCCATAGGCGAGTGAGGCCGCGATGCCGCGAGAGCGTCCGCTGCCGTGGTCGCGTACCGCCGCAAGGTCCGGCAGGACGGACACGTAGACGAATATCAGTCCAATGCCGACGAATGTGGTGAGCATGAGCAGATCCGGGAACCACGGCCCAAGCCGCCAGTCCATCCACAGGCTGTTGCGTCCCTCGAGCCCCGGATGCGCTGCCATGATCGGCAGAAAGAACACCAACATGACGGGCCCTGCCAGCGCAAACAGTTCCGCTGCCCGGCTGGTGGGGCGACGCCACTGCGCTCGGGCGAACCGCAGGCCAATGCCCGCCATCGGTATGCCCATCACCAGTGAGAACACATAGAAATACGCAACGGCGTAGTACTTCCACCGCGTGTGATCATCCAGGCCACCCAGCATCATGAGGATGGCCGCCGTGGCGCCAAGCGCCGTCAGCAGAGCGAGAATCCACATCGCGCGGCTCATCCGCGGGCTGGTCGCCCGCGCATCGTGGATGAGCTCTTGTGTCAGCTCCTCCTGTGTCGCGGGAGGCCCGGGCGCCTCATGACCGTTGTGGCTGTTCTGCATTCTCTCCTCGTTGCTCAGTTCCTGTCCGTTCTAACGTCTGCTTTGTCAAGTTTCGTGTCAGCTTTTACTGTCTGCTTTGTGAATTATTTCACCGTTTTGCTCGGTTCATCTCGCTTTCAGAATCTACTTTGTGAATTCCTTCACTCGTCTAATGAGCTGCGGCTGTCATCTCATCTGAACCTGCTTTTGCTACAGCAACACCCTTGAGGTACCGAATGTTCGGCTCCGTCCCGATGGCCCCCTGCAGCGTGTACGCCCTAGACTCATCCGCAAACATCTGCGATACCCGACTATTCGGATCATTCAAATTCCCGAACGTCAGCGCATCCGTCGGGCAGGCCTGCTCGCACGCCGTCATGAAGTGGTCGGGCGCGCTTGTGCCCGTACGCTTCGCGATACGAACGGCAGCATTGATGCGCTGGATGCAGAAGGTGCACTTCTCCATGATTCCGCGTTCACGCACCGTCACGTCCGGATTCAGATAGTTGTGGAACGTCTCCGGCCACGTCGGGCGGCGATAGTTGAAGAATCGGGCATGGTACGGGCAGTTATTGGCGCAGTAGCGCGTGCCAACGCACCGGTTGTACACCTGCACGTTCAGGCCGGCGGGGTTGTGATACGTGGCGTAAACGGGGCACACAGGCTCGCATGGCGCGTTGCCGCAGTGCTGGCACAGGACGGGCAGGAAGTGCGCCTTGATGTTCGGATACTCGCCCTCCCAATAGCGCTCGATGCGGATCCAGGCGATCGCGCGCCGCTCCGCGAAATCACGCTCAAGGTTGATGGGCAGGTTGTTCTCCGCGGCGCAGGCAATCACGCACGCCTGGCAACCCGAGCAGGCGTCGATATCGACCGCCATGCCCCATTTGTAGTCCGACATTGTCATCGTGCTAGTCTCCGTGCCCTTCCCTGACTATGTGTACTCCAACTGGATGATGTGCGTTCCTTCAAGCTGTTGTCCTGTGAAGCCGCCCTCCATGCGCGCCATGCGCATCCGGCGACCAAGGGGGCGAATTATCACAGTTGTCGCGCCCCATGCCTGCGAGCCCGTCCCCTCAACTTCGATGTCTCCCAGCACGGTATTCACGTTACCGTCCGGATTGTCGCCATACCGCCCTGAAAACGCCCGTCCGCGTCCGAATGGAACGGCGACGACGTTCGGCGGGATGCCGGGATGAAGATAGACCGGGACCTCAACAGAGCCACTGTCAGACTCCAATGCGACCAGATCACCGTCGCGCAGGCCCAGGCGGGCAGCCTCGCGGCTGTTTACCTCAACCCAACTGTGCCACACCATGGACGTGACCGGGTCGGGTGCGGATTGAGGCCACGGCAAGTGTCCGGCGCTTCCATCTCCGACGGTAGAGCTTGCAAACGGAATCAGGTGATACCGATCTGTGTGCTCAGCGATTCGTTCAGGCATTTCGGCTAGCGCCGGGGCGAAATCAAATGCGGGGCGCTCCCATATGCTCACGCCGCGTCCGGCGATGTTCCACCAACCGCCGCGCTGCAGCACGCCCGTCGTGAAGGCTGCTAGCGTCGAACCCTGAACGGAGCCGCGACCCCGATTAGCAGCATGCAGATCCGCCAGAGCGTTCAGCACGACTTGCTCCATGCTGTCGCCACGCGTCCTTCGGCTCATTCCGCCGGACTGCATCAGTGAAATCAGCACGTCTCCCATCGCTCGAGAGTCGTGTACAGCGCGCCGTGAGCTGTCCAATAGGGGCGCTGCAACCGGCTGTTGCACCGTGAGAACCTCGTAGCCGGGACCGGGGTCAGGCACATCCGTGCCCCAGGATTCCAGATAATGCTGATCAGGAAGAATAAGGTCGGCCATTGCCGTCGTCTCGTTCGGTTCGGACGAGAAACTAACGACATTTCGCGCACGGCTGAGCGCCTGCCCAAACTTGAGGCTGGCCAACGCATGAACCGGATTGGCGCCGTCGACGAGCACAAGATCGATATCACCCCGATCGAGTCGGTCTCGGACACCACGCCATTCCGAGTACGTCGTTGGGCTAGGCAATCCCTGAAGCTCTGTGAGTGAGGTATCACTGTTGAACTGCACGCCGCCGCGCCGGCCAACACTGCCAAGCACGCCATTGAGAATCATTCCGGCCTTGGCATTGAACAGGCCGTTGGGTTGGGCGGCAGCGGAACTGCCGACAAGAACCACTGTGGGGCCGTGCGAGGCGAGGTTGTGCGCGACGTCTGTAATCATCTGACTAGTCAATACGCCAGGCGTCGCGCCGAGTTGGTCTGCAATCGCATCCGGGCGGTAGGCGGCAAGCGCAACCTCGCCCTGGCCACCGGTCATGGCATTCACGGTTGCCTCATCAGCAAGTCCCTCATGGGCGAGAACGTACGCGATGCTGAGAGCCAGAATGCCTTCACGCCCGGGGGCGATGGGCAGCCACGTATCCGCGTTTGCGGCGGTCATGGAGAATCGGGAGCTGGCATGGACGTGCGTTCCACGACTCCTGCCCTCTCCACGGCGGAAGTGCCCATAGGCCTTGCTGTAATGAATCGGCGCAAGCCAGGACTCGAGGAAATCGGCTCCGATTGAAAGCAGGGAACCCGCATTCGCAATGTCAAAGAATGGGAGCCTGTCTTGACCGAACACGTCTTTGGCAGCCTGCCGGATGGCGGCGTTCTCAAGCGGCTCTAATTGGAGGTGGCGGATACCGGAACCCTGTGCGAACTCGTGGGTTACTGCTCCAAGATGGCCCCGGTTCGGGCGTGTAATGAGCAGCGTGCGGGACGCATCCGCTCCGGAGAGCAGAGTGTTCAGACGCGATAGGCCATTGGCCCACGAGGTTCTCTGGCCATTCTCCGTCGGGCCGCTGAACCTGTCCGGATTGTATAGGGACTGCACGCCGGCCAGGCAGCCGGGCAGCAGTCCACCCCGGTTAAGCGGGTGATCGGGGTTGCCCTCGATCTTCTTGGCACGGCCCTCGGCAACGCGCACGAGGATGCCATGACCCTCCCCGCATGACGTGCATGAGGTGGCGTACATGTCCTCAAGGCCTTGGGCGAGATCCTCAGGCAGATCGCGCGGGCTCTGTTTGATGAGCTCCCGCTCGGGGATGGCGCAACCCGCAAAGAGGACGCCGGCCACGGATGTGGCTCCGGCTACCCTCAGAAAGTCCCGCCTTGTCAGATCCATCTCGCGTTATCCGTCCGTTTCTCTTTCCTCAGTTCCTCATGAGTGACACGTGGAGCATGTAGTCGGCGCACTGTTTTCCTTGTGGCAGGCGACGCAGTCTCCCATCTTGAGAATCCGTACCTGTTTAACCTGTCTCACGCTTCCCACGTCGCCGTGGCATTCGGAGCATTCGAAACCGGCTGTAATGTGAGGTTCGTGCCTGAATTGGGTGTGATCTGGGAGTCGATGCTGCCGCACCCAGTTGAGAGGTTCGCCGGACTCCCACGCGGCGCGCAGCGGCTCAAGATTGGGGTTGTTGGTGGCGACAGTCTTGTGGCAGAACATGCACTGCTCTACGGACGGCACCGTCGCCGTTCGTGACGTGTCCGCGGCTCGGTGACAGAATTCGCACTCCATGGCGAGTGAGTTCACATGCTGGTCGTGCGGGAACTCCATTTCGTTCTCCGGCACAGAATAGATTGCACCGACGGCGGCGGTTCCGCCGGAAAACGCGATGACACCGATAACGATCAACGCAAGTGGGATTGCGATGAGCACGCCGATGACACGGAGTGGCAAGGCTCCCATTCGTTGTCGCATCTGAACGAACGCCCCGCGCCTAGATCCAGACCTTCGTGTAGATCGTCCGCAGGACTTCCGACTCGGTCACGAAGCCATAGAACGCGAAGAGGGCAATTGCAGTGGCCGCGATAGCCGCTGCATAAAAGATTGGGCGAACTCGCTCAACTCGTGGCCCGATGTGGCCTGTGGTGGCGAGTGACGGGATGATGGCGTGGGCGACGAGGAGAGAAAGCGCCATTGCTATAACGGACAGCCACAGAACCCACAGATAGACCAGCGTGGTCTGAATCTGATCCCAGTCCGCGGACGTCAACGACTGCGGGTCGATTTCAGTCACCGGTTAGGCACTCCCCGGGCAGGAAATTGTGATACACATCAGTAGGAAACGGTACACGCCGCAGAGATAGGGTGTCAATCCCCTTTTGGCTCGCGAAAGTAGCCGTGAACGGCGTGCCCTCCACGTCGACGCCGTTCACCTCGATTTGTTACTTAAATCACACAGTAGAATCCGTTTACGCAAAAATGTTGCGACTTAGTTGTGTCAAGCGCTTATTGCGCATCGGCAGGCGCAAAGGGGGCATGCCTGGTTGTTTGTGGGAAGGTGGCAGGAGTCAGTGCCAGAACTGTGGGCGGCGCACAGACTCCACGTACATGCCAAGCGGGCGCCCACCCAACAGGTGCAGGTGGCCGTGGGGCTGTGATTGCATGCCGTCTTCGCCGAAATTTGAGAGGACACGGAAACCGCCCGGCGCATGTTCCTTGCCGAGTTGGACGGCCAGCGCGGATGCGCGCTCCATGTCGTCTTTCCAGAACTCTTCCTGCGTCTTGTGCTCTTTCGGGACGATCAGCAGTTGAATCGGCAGCCAGCGCAGGTGGTTGCGGAAGACAATCAGACTCTCGTCCTCGTGCCAGACCTCGGCCGGTTCGCGGCCGGCGATGATTTCACAGAAGACGCAGTACGTTCGCGCAGGACCTGTCATTCGACAAGTCTAACCGCGTCCGCGCCGCGCTCGCGACTCAGACAAGGGCGGCGTGGCATTACGGCGCAGCAAGTAGTTGGGAACGTCGATATTGAAGGCGATGCTGAAACGCGGGTCGGCCAGACGCGACGCGACACGAGGCTCATCCTGCGCCAGTTCATCGAGGGAGATGTTCATGGTCACGACGGTTGCGAGCTGCGCGTTGTAGCGGTAGTTGATGATCTGATACAGCTTCTCCTGCGCCCAGGATGTGGTGGCATGCGCGCCCAGATCGTCCAGGACAAGCAATGGGACAGTCCGCACGCCCTCAAACAGTTCGTCATATGAAACGTCGCTCTGCGGGCCAAACGTGTACCGCAAGTGGTCCAGCAGGTCCGGCACCACGACGAACAGTGTTTCGATTCCCTTGGCACGGCAATGATTGGCAATCGCGGCAGCGAGATGTGTCTTGCCAACACCGTTATCGCCGGTGAATACGAGCCAACCATCGGGCTGTTCAGCATAGTTCTGCGATGTCTTGATCGCGCCCTCGATGCTCTGGTGCTGGTGGCGGTCCAGCGCGTCGTATGTCCGTGAATCGAAGTTCGCAAAGGTCATCTCGCCGAATCGCGGGAGATCCAGCGCGTCCGTCGAGCGGAGGCGGCTGCTGACCGCGCCGGTCGCAAGCACCGTAGCAACCTCCGGAGAGGTGAGCCTGCTGAGGAAATGCGGCTCCATCTCAACCAGTGGCCCGCTGAGGGTGATGACCGTCGGGCGGCGTTCAATGAATCGCTGGTTCAACACCTGGAAGAGTTTTTCCTGCGCCCACGGTGTTGCGGACTGAACACCGAGGTCGTCCAGAATGAGCAGCGGCGCGTCCTTCACCTGCTCAAAGAGAGAGTCAAACGGGGTCTCCGCGTTTGGCGCATACGCAGCTCTGAGGTAATCGAGGAAGTCCGGAACGGATACGAGCAGGGCAGGCACTCCACGCCGGATGACATCATTGGCGACGGCGGCAGCCAGGCGGGTCTTGCCGCTACCGGCCGGCCCGTGGAGAACCAGCCATCCGTCCGGCTCAGCAGCATATTTTCTGGCGCCAGTCAGCGCATCAGTCAGTGGGCCATGCCGTTCACTGCCAGCCGCGCGCGTCAATTCCAACTCAAGGGAGTCAAAGGTGACATTCGCAAACGGCTCAAGCTGTCCATAGCGCTGCAAGCGACGGAACCGTTCGTTCTTCAGTTCCTCCGCGCGGCATACACAAGGAGTGAGTTTGCCGAAGTCCGGGTGGTCGAGGGGCAATTCACGGCTGACCCACCCCAAGCCGTCACAGACGGGGCAGCGTTCGGCGTCCGGGGCCGTGTCGCTTTTCGGGGCGTCAGCGCCAGCGGACGACCTGGCCGTATTCTCCGCCCCGATAGCGGTCCTTCGCAGGACGTCGCTGAGTCGTTCCATCTCCCCTACCCCTATCTCTCCAGTTGCGAAGAATCGAGCGCACGTACGCCCAGCGCCGCGCGTTCTGTGCTGCCGCCTCCTGAAATGCCTCACGGATCCAGGCGGCCGGGTATTCCTGCTCCGTCTCCGAAAGCTCCTGCGCGATGCCCGCCCCGGGAATCGGACCGATGGTGTCTTCGTACAGCCGGAATATCTCGCCGGGCTGGGACGCTGGCTCCTCCGGTCGGGTTCTCACCGGCTGCGGCGATAGTGCGGCATCACCGGCCTTGACCCGCTCGGCGCCACGCCGCCCTTCAGAGTCGTTCACAAAATACGCCGCGTCTCCATCTGCAAGTCCAACCTCAAGAAACACGCCGGCACGCACAAAGTCGGCCATGACACGCGGCACGGCCTCGGTTGAATCCCGGTTAGCTCGAGTCGCCTCAACGCCATTGGCCTCTGTCTGTCCGCCGAGTTCGGGCGCATCGGCCAGCTCGTGAGCGGTGACGAAGCGAATCGCGCCCTTGCGATTACGGATGTAGCGAAGCGCCACGAGGAAGAGCTTGATCTCCTCAACGCTTGTCAGGCGTGGGAGAATCTCGGCAAAAAACGCCTCCGGGACCGCAGTGGCCTGCGTCGGAGTGGGGAAGCCCTGAAAGGCGTCAATGTCACGCATGGCGGCCTGCTCGGCACATCCCCCCTAGTAGTACCCATCCGCGCCGCCACCCGCGCGGGCGGCGTTGCGGAATGTGGTCGTTTGCTCTTCAAAGACAACCTGCATCCGCCCCGTTGGTCCATTGCGGTGCTTGGCGATGATGACGTCCGCGATACCACGCGGATAGTCCTGGTCAGGATGCTGCCGCTCCCATTCTTCCCCCGTAAAGACCATGTCCGGGCGGTAGAGGAAGAGGACCACGTCCGCATCCTGCTCAATCGCGCCGCTTTCACGGAGGTCCGAAAGGAGCGGCTCATGGCGGGGGCGATTTTCAACCGCGCGGGATAGCTGGGAGAGGGCCAACACCGGAACGTTGAGGTCGCGGGCAAGTGCCTTGAGGGATCGAGAGATTTCACTGATCTCCTGCACGCGATTTCCAAACGTGCTCGTGCTGGACATCAACTGCATATAGTCCACGACGATCAAATCAAGTCCTTCTTCGAGGAAGAGCCGCCGCGCCTTGGAACGAAGCGCCACGACGTTGAGGCTGACCGAATCGTCGATATAGAGGGGCAGGTCAGCCAGCCGTCCAACGGCGTTCATGATTGCGCCCTCTTCGTAGTCGGTCCACATATGGGTACGGATGCGAGTGGAATTGATGCCGGTCTCGCCAGCCAGCAGTCGTTCAATGACTTGCTCCGACGCCATTTCGAGGCTGAAGAAGGCAACAATGTGCGGGCGCCCATCCGCCTTCAGGGTCTGCGAGGCGGCCTTGGCGACATTGAGGGCGAACGCGCTCTTCCCAACGCCGGGCCGGGCAGCGAGGATGAGCAGATCCGACGCCTGAAAGCCGCCGCCCAATTGGCGATCAAGATCAACAAAGCCAGTTTCAACCCCACCGGAACGGCCTGCCGCCGCCTGGTCAGTGTCCTCAACGTAGCGATCAAGGACATCCCGTAGAGCCTCAAGGTCCCGCGTGTTCTGGCCGAGCCGCATCTTGTAGAGCAGTTCCTCGGCCTTGCGAAGTGATTCCTCCTCATCCTCCTCGGCGCGGGTTCCAATCCCGGCGATCTGACCTCCGGCGTCGATGAGCCGCCGGTGAATGGAAAGACGTCGAACGACACGGGCATAGTTGTCCGCATAAACGGACGTGGGGACAACGGCGATGAGGTGACTCAGGAAAGGAAGCCCGCCGACTTCCTCGAGTCGCTGATGACGGGCAAGTTCGTCCGCGACGCTTATCTGGCTTATAGGGTCATTACGAGCGAAAAGTGTTACGCAGGCTTCAAATATCCATGCGTGGCGCTGACGATAGAAGTCTGCTCCCTCCACAATGACCTGCACGCCCGGGACGGTCTCGCCGTCAATGAGCATCGAACCGAGGACGGCCTCCTCAGCTTCGTCATCATGTGGGGGTAGCTGCTCGGTGTACATGTGACAACACCTCGGCCCCTTTTGATCCGCAAGCTCCTGTGGCCCACGGACTGCGGGCCGAGCACTCCGCTTCTACGAGTCATCCTCGTCAGCGGCCTCGGCCTCACCCTCTTCAGGGGTGGTTGTCTCCGCCTCCTCTTCTTCAGGCTCAGGGACCTCCGAACCTTCCTCCGTCGCTTCCGGAGCATCGCTGGCTTCGGCCGTTGCCTCATCAGCCGTGGCCTCGGTGGCCTCCGCGCCTTCCAGCTCCTCTTCCGGAGTCTCTTCAACGAGAGGCGGCGGATCCGTTCCCTCCTGGTAGACGGTGATTGTCACGCTGGGGATGACATCCGGCGCGAGGCGGACAGGGGTCTGGTGGTGTCCGAGTTCGCGGATCGGCTGGGCAAGCTGCACAGCGCGGCGATCAATCTCCACGCCCATCGCCTCATTCACGGCCTCCGCGATCTCAGTGGTGGTGACACTTCCGTAGAGGCGGCCACCGGGCCCAACGCGGACCGCAATCAGCAGGCGCTCTTCAGCAAGCCGCTCGCCCACACTTTCCATCTCAAGATTGAGTTTGGTCCGGCGCTCAACCTCGGCCTTCCTGCGAGAATCGGCACGCGCCAGTTCCTGCGGCGTTGCGAGAACGGCCAAGCCCTTTGGGATGAGGAAATTGCGGGCGTAGCCGTCCTTGACATCACGGACGTCACCGGCGATGCCCAAGCCCGGCGCCTCATCGATCAGCACAACTTTCATAGAGGAGTCCTTTCTCGGCAACAATTATAGAACATTTGTTACAGTAATCAACCGCAGCATCAAACCGGATTCGGTGTTCTTGATGCCGCCCAAGCGTCAAGGTTAAGTATTGCACGCGCGAGGGCGCAAGGCCTGAGCATGGAGTTTTCCACGAATTTGGGGGCGAGTTGGGCTAGGGAGTGGCCCAGGGGTTGACGATATCGATGTCTGGAAGGCGAAAGTCATCGACGTTGCGGGTTGCAATGGCGAGACCATGGGCGCGCGCAGTACCCGCAATCATGGGGTCCGCCCACCGAATGTCCCGGCCGGCGCGTTCTGACGTCGAACGGAATGTTGCAGCCCAGCGCGCGCTTTCCTCGTCAAAGGGGATGATGCGCGCCCGCAGTAGAGCAAAGAGGTCATCATAGTCTCGCTGTAGATCGTCTCGACGGCTTCCATGCGGCATGTTTGCTACGCCATATAGAACTTCATAGATGACTACTGTGGGCAGCCAGATGTCCTCAAGGCTGTTGGCCAAGAAGCGGAGGACATTCGGGTCGCTTCGGGGTTTGACCGCCTCCGAGATCACATTTGAATCGATAACGTACCTAGTCACCTAGTGACGCCTCTTTGCCGCCTGAGGCGCCATTCCTTTTCCGGTCAAACTGGCTGTAGAAGTCTTCGAATGGGTCTGGGTCATATTCGACGTCGTCGCGGAGTCCGAGTCGTTTCAAAAGCCGACTGCGCATGGTCAAAAGGAATTCGCCGGGGGACGTGGGGGGCGGGCCTAGTTCTTCATCCGACAGGGGAATGTCCGGGCTATTGTCGAGCAGCTCGAGGTCGAGCTTTACTTTCTTCCGCTTCTTTGGGGTCGGCTCGTCGGTCATTGTTCTCTCCCGTCCACGCTGTGGACCGCAGTCGGCATCCAGTATACGGGGAATGGGGGCAGAGAGCGGAGGCGGCAACTACGAGAGCAGGCCGTTCTCCCATGCGTTGGCGGCGTCGGCGAGCGGCACATCTATGAGGTCGCCAATGCGCAGCGAAGCACCGCCGACTGCGCCGATTTCACACATCATTACGCCGTGTTGTTCACACAATCCGCGGAGCGCATCCATGTCCCGTGAGGCGGCGGACACAACGATGCGCGCGGGCGGTTCTCCAAACAGAGTGGCATCGACTCTGGCATTTTCGGTTAGGTCCAGTTCAAGTGCTGCGCCGATGCCGCCGATGGCGCATGACTCTGCCACCGCCACCGCGAGGCCACCCTCGGAAACGTCATGCGCCGATCTGAGCAGCCCACGTCCAATCGCCTCACGCACGAAGGCCTGTACTCGCGCCTCTGCCTCGATGTCCAATTCGGGGCGTCCCGCGACGGTTCCATGCGCGCGGGACAGGTATTCACTCGCGCCAAGAGCGTCGACATTGAGTTCCGCGCCGGATGCTCCGATCAGCACGATGTAATCGCCCTCATCGGCGAATCCCGCCCCGCACCTGGCATCAAGGTCTTCAAGCACGCCGACCATCCCCACCGTCGGCGTGGGGTCGATCGGGCCGTCCGCGGACTCGTTATAGAGGCTGACGTTGCCGCTGATGACGGGGATGTTCAGGGCGCGGCAGGCATCGGCCATGCCGCGGATGGCCTGCTCGAACTGGTAGGCGATGGGCTCCCGCTCAGGATTGCCGAAGTTGAGGCAGTCCGTGATGGCGAGGGGTCGAGCGCCGACACATGAGAGGTTGCGCGCGGCCTCAACCACCGTCAGCGCCCCGCCCACGTACGGGTCCAGATAGCAGGCGCGGGGGTTGACGTCTATCGTGAGGGCGATGCCCGTGTTGGTGCCCTTGATGCGGAGAACGGCCGCGTCCGCCTGCCCGGGCGCGAGCACGGTGTTGTTGCCCACCTGATGATCGTATTGCTGGTAGACCGGGCGTTTGCTGGCGAGCGAGGGCGCGGCGAGCATTTGGAGCAGGGTAGCGTTCCAGTCGGTTGGTTGGGGCAAATCCAAGAGATTGCGTTCACGGAGCGCCGCAATCTCAGGGTCTTCGACGCCGGAGAGTTCGTAGGCGGGCGGCTCGGTTAGCGCGGCGATAGGCATGTCACCAACAATGACGCCGTTATCGCGGATGATGGCGTTGTTGCCGTCTGTGACAACGCCGATCTCGTCACAGTCGAGTTCCCATTTATCGCAGATCGCTTTCGCCGCCTCGACGTTTTCGGGCGGGACGACCAGCAGCATCCTTTCCTGTGACTCAGAGAGCATGACTTCATAGGCGGACATGCCGTCCTCGCGGCGTGGAACACGGGCAACGTCGATATCAACGCCGTTGTCAGCGCGGGCGGCGCATTCGATGACGGAACTCGTCAGGCCTCCCGCGCCAAGGTCCTGCATCCCCACAAGTAGGCCGGCCTGGGCAATCTCCAGACACGCCTCAAGGACGAGTTTTTCGAGGAAGGGGTTGCCGACCTGCACGGCGGGGCGGCGTTCGGCGGATTCTTCAGAGAGATCAACGGAGGCGAACGTCGCGCCGTGGATGCCGTCGCGGCCCGTGTCCGCGCCGACAAGGAGCAGGACGTTGCCCGCGCCGCCGGTGCTTGCGCGGATAATCTCGTTTTCTTTTGCGATGCCGACGCACATGGCGTTGACGAGGGGATTGCCGGAGTAAGCAGGAGCAAACGTGACCTGGCCTGCAACGTCCGGGATGCCGATGCAGTTGCCGTAGCCGCCGATGCCCGCAACGACGCCCTCAAAGAGGTAGCGGTTGCGCGGTCTTTCATCCAGTGGCCCGAAGAAGAGGGCGTTGAGGAGGGCGATGGGGCGGGCGTTCATGCTGAAGATGTCACGGATGATGCCGCCGACGCCCGTCGCCGCGCCCTGGTACGGCTCGATTGCGGAGGGGTGATTGTGAGACTCGACCTTCATGACGACGGCAAGGCCGTCGCCGATGGAGACCGCGCCGGCGTTTTCCTCGCCGGGACCGATGAGCACCCACGGGGCCTCGTTTGGGAAAAGGCGCAGCAGCAGGCGGGAGTGCTTGTAGCCGCAGTGCTCGCTCCAGAGGATGCCGAACATGCCGAGTTCGACCTCGTTGGGCTCACGTCCCATGCGCCGCACGATCTCGTCGTATTCGTCGCGGGAAAGGGACAGTTCGGCCAGGGTGGCGTCGGAAGCGGTCATGGTTTGAGTCTAGCAGTGTGGCAGGATAGACGCGTAAGCCTATCGACAGCCTAATCTCGCCACCTGGTGTTGTATGCGAATCCGACTGCATCTCAGTGTCCAAAGGCATTTCCCGCTCAGCGTGCTGGGCACAACAGTCGCGGCGATCCTACTTGTCATTCTTTCGAGCGCCGGGTGCGGTCTCTTGGAGACGGACGACGAGGCCGATCAGACTCCCTTGAAGATCGGCCTGCTGTTGAATTTCACGGGCTCGCCGGAGGCATCGGCGGACAGGCAGCGGGCTTTTGAGTTGGCGATTCAGCACGTCAATGAGGCAGGCGGCGTGCTTGGGATGCCGGTGATTGGCGTCGTAGCGGACGCGACGGGGGACCCCGACACGGCCGTGGAGGAGGCGACGCGTCTTATCGATGAGGAGGGCGTTCATGCCATCGTGGGGCCGAATGCCAGTTCCGCATCACTGCCAATCGCCGAGAGGGTGTCCGCCGCGCACCGAATCCCGGCGGTCAGTCCCTCCGCGACGTCTCCATTGCTGACGGACGTTCACGACGACGGCTATTTCTTCCGGACTGCGCTTTCGGACGTTGCGCAGGGACCAATCCTCGCCGATGTCACCCGTCGTCAGGGTTTCAATAACATCGCGCTGATCTACCAGGATGACGCCTACGGCGCGGGTCTTGCCGATGCCTTTGCTGCTTCCTGGGGCGGCGAGCTGCGATCCGTCGACGTTGAAGCGACCGAAACGGACCTTACGGCGGCGTTAGAGGAGTCGGCGCAGGGCGGCGCGCAGGCATTGGTGGTGATCGGTTTCGAGGGCCTGGCCATTGAGTTGGTCAGGCAGGCAATCGATGGCGGCGTCTATCGTCAATTCGTATTCGCGGATTCCGCCAAGAGGCTGAGTCTCGTTGAGGAGATTGGAGCCGTTCGCATGGCAGGAATGTACGGAACCGGCAGCGCGCACGCGCCGCACAGTGACGCGACGGAGAGTTGGGACAACGCCTACATTGCCGCGTACGGAGAACTGCCAGTTCTGGCCTACGTCAAGGAAACGTACGACGCGACGGTGGCGATTGCGCTGGCTGCACAGGCGGCGGGCAGCGTCGACGGCGAGGCGATTCGCAGTCAGCTGCGGACTATAGCAATGCCGCCGGGTGAGACGATCCCGGGCACGCCGGACGGCATCGCCAACGCGTTAACGCAGTTGGCCGACGGCAGAGACATCGATTACGAGGGCACGTCCGGCGTTCTGGAGTGGGATGAGCACGGCGACCTGCGCCGGGGCTACATCGGCGTCTGGCGGTTCACCGCTGACGGCTTGATTGAGGATTTGGAGAGCATTCCGTACGGGGAGTAGGAGGTTTGGGAGTGATGCACTCCGGGCTCAAGATTCCCACCTTCCCGGGAGTGATGAGGATGGCAATGGGGCCAAAGTGACGCGCAGACTATTGCTTTCACCACCTGTCAATGGCATCGGCAGCTATTCAGTTTGAGTACAGTTTCTCCCGTGTGCCCTCGGCCATTGATGAGAGTATTTCCACGCCCGGGAGAATTGGGCCCCAAATCGATTCAACTACATCTTCTTCTTCTGCCAGATTGGCACAAACCCACACATGACACTCGGGTACGGTGTCCTCAGATCGTAAATGGAATGCGAACACTGCTGCGGATCCGGTGTTTTCCGAATCAAGCAATGGATTTGAGGCTCCGCCCCAGTCCGTAACCAAATCCACTCTGCGGGGTTCTCCTCTCTTCAGCCCTACATCAATGAAGCCAACCGTGACCAAAACTTTGTCTCCGCTATTGTCAATATTGAGCAAGAACTGTGCTCTGAGCTTGCTTTCATGGGGATTGCTGAGTTCCGGGAGGAACTTGAGAATCAGGTCATGTGGCACCCTAGGTCCTGGGTTGCTGCCAGCCATAGCCAAAGTGTCTCTGGCAGACAATCTCTTGATCCACCAGAATGCGGTATGTTCCCATTGTTCCTCTATCCACTGATACATCTGGGGAGAGCGCAATTGTTCCTCCGATCTCGGATACTAAGGGGCACTAGCAGAAGCGGCAATTCAGCCCAAAAATATGTTCTCACGATGATAGGCAAGGAATTCGGGATGCGGTCTAAATTTCTCTGGGGGAGAAATCGCTTGACCTTCGTAGGTCCCAATGCTCCGAATGAAAAATATATCCTCGCTCGGTGCGTGACTCTTCGACACCCTAACAACCAAATCATCATCAAGGGTAATGAATCCGCGATCGAACGCTTTGTCATGTAGGGCGGACAGTAGCAGGCCGTTGCGGGGATTGAGTCTGTTCTTGGTGTCGTCACGCCACGGCACGATATGACTCGCGACTAGCAGTTCTTCGACTGCCAAGCCGGAGACACAACATCTGTAGTTGTAAGCACTTAGAAGAGTCTCTCGGAAAAAATCTTGTCCCTTTCGTAGCGTGACAATTCCCTGTCTCTCTGTAACGCGGTCTTCCTCGTCTTCGCTCTCGGTAGCTGTGGTGGTATCAGTATCTTCAAGTAAGCCGTAGTTTCGGAGTGCCACAGTAGATTCTCCAACAAAGGCCGTCCAATCAGAGTTCATCTCCGCCCAGATGGCACGGTCACCGGTTGACACGTTTCTGAGGCCAGAGATTCCTCGCCCTCTGAGACCGGGATCAAGGCTTGCGAGGTTCACAAGTTTCATCGCAACAGCGCCAGACGTTCTTGCGATTGCCTGTGCCACAATCACGATCTCAGGATTGCGCGAGTGCATCTGACCGAATGGCAGTCGGCAATAGAGGTCAAGGACTACCAATAATTCTTCGCGAGTCCAACGACGGCGCGTGGGCTGTGCTGGAACACCTGATGAACTCACTGTCCGTCATCCTCCGCCTAAGTATAGGCGCAGGTGCGTGGCCAGTGTCATAACCCTCCTCTCCCTCCCCCGTCGAGGGAGAGGGGATTATGCGTTTAGCGGTACGGGGTAGGTTGGCTCAATGCGATTTAGATTCCCGCTTTCGCGGGAATGACGGAGGGGGATGACGGGAATGACGGAGGGGGCGGCCCTTCGACAGGCTCAGGGTGAACGGACGGGCGGCGGGTTCAGGGTGAGCGGGGGTGGTTGGGCGTTAAGGCGTTTGGTTGGGTAATTGAGGCTTTGGATTCTTCGACTCCGCTCCGCTGCGCTCAGAATGACAGGAGCGGGCGCGGGAATGACGGGAGGGTATTGAGTTTACGGCAGTTCGGCGAAGTCTTCGTCCCATTCGTCTGCGAGGCGGATGAGGTCGTTGAGGGGTGTGCCGCCCTGTTCGCTGTCCAGGCTGGGAGGGACGAGTCGGGTGGGCAGGCCGGCCCCGTCTCCACCGGCGAGCATCAGGAGGGAATCAACCAGGTTTTCTCGCGCCTCCCATCTTGCGCCGGGACGACGGATGACGATGGTTGGGTCAAGTGCGGCGATGACGGCGGCGCGAAGGATGTCTTCCTGCATCCACATGGGCTGTTCCTGGATGTCCGCTTCCTGCGCATGGTCGCAGGTGTGGCAGTTGAACTGGGCGCGGTCCCAATCAGGATCGTAATCGGTTGAGCCATCAATCGAGCCGCATTCCCGACAGCCTGCGCCCGCGAATACGAGCGGTTTGTCGTCGATCTCAGCCGCCGGGTTTGACTCGCGTATAGCATCCGCGATCTGGTTTGGGGAGCGTAGGGCAAGGCGGAGCACGGAGAGGAATCCGGCGTTGCCGGCAAGATCGGATGCCCGGACAATCTCCACGTCGGCGGCGCGGGCGGAGTCCTTGAGCTGCTCCGTGTGCGCGTCAAAGAGGGCCTCCCAGTAGTGGGCGCGGGATAGGCCGGACGCCTCCGGGTCCCGCTGGCCACCGTAGGTCTTGCCGGAGGGCTCCAAATTGAACGGACGGCCCGGAGCGAAACGCGCCTCATCGGTTGCCCAATCAGGCACGACATAAATCACGCGCAGTCTCGCCGATTGGCTGCCTCTGCGGATTCGGCGGGCAAGCGAGCCCGGATAAGCGAGTAGACGCAGCCGATCAGCCTCTGTCAACGCCGCCATTGGGATTTCACCGGCCAGCACGGCATCGCCGGACTCCAGCAATTCACCGACCTCTGACAGGCCGGCGGCGTTGCGATAGAGCTGCTCAGCGGTGGTCATGAAGGGTGAGGCGGCAGTCGGCTAGCGTTCGATGGGGAGGCCGACGCCGCTGCCCCACTCGGTCCAGGAGCCGTCGTAGTTGCGGATGTTCTGGTATCCGAGCAGTTCCTTGAGGACGAACCACGTGTGCGAGGAGCGCTCGCCGATGCGGCAGTAGGCGATGACATCCTTGTCCGCCGTGACGCCGCGGCCACCGTAGATCTCGTTGAGTTCGTCGGCGGACTTGAAGGTGGCATCCTCGTTGACGGCCTGCGCCCAGCCGATGTTGACGGCGCCCGGGATGTGGCCGCCGCGCTGCGAGCCCTCCTGCGGGAGATTCTCCGGCGCGAGCAGTTCGCCGCTGAACTCAGCAGGGGAGCGGACATCCACCAATACAGAGGAGCCGAGGGCGGCTCGCACATCATCACGCAACGCGCGGATGGACGTGTCCGGATCATTGGCGGCGTATGTCTGCGGGGTAATTGACGGAGCGTCCGTCGTCGTTGGGCGGTTTTCCGCCAGCCACTTGGCGCGTCCGCCGTTCATCAACTGGACGTTCTCATGCCCGTAGTACTTCAACTGCCAATACGCCCATGCGGCGAACCAGTTGTTGTTGTCGCCGTACAGGATGACGCGCGTGTCGTTGCCGATGCCGGACTGCCCCAGCAGCTGCTCAAAGTCGTCCTTGGCGACGACATCACGCACAACGTTCTGCTGGAGTTCAGACCGCCAATTCCAGCCGACGGCGCCGGGCGCATGTCCCTGGTCGTATGCCGCCGTATCAACATCGACCTCAACGAGCCTGACGCCGGCAGCATCGAGGTTCTGCGCGACCCACTCCGTGTCCACCAAAGCGTTTGGATTTGCGTATTCAGCCATTGTGTGCCCCCACTCTTTTGCTCCTCACAGGAGAAGCTGTACCTGCGCTAGGTTCGCAGTATGGCTATCTATCGTCAAGTGCCAGCGCCCTCTCGCCCTTCGACAAGCTCAGGGTGAGCGGGATGCGCGGCATCGGTATCAGGGTGAGCGGGATGCGCGGCATCGGTATCATGGCAGTACTGGGATAGGACAGGAGAGAACTACGCGATGCGCGTTATGGTGCTGATCAAGGCCACCGCCGAGAGTGAGGCGGGAATCATGCCTTCCACAGAGTTGCTTGAGGCCATGGGCAGATACAACGAGGAACTGGTCGAGGCGGGCGTGATGCTGGGCGGCGAGGGCATCAAGCCCTCCGAACACGGTAAGCGTGTAGCCCTCGACGGCGATGCAAACGCCGTTACGGACGGGCCTTTCGTCGAGACGAATCAACTCATCGCCGGTTTCTGGATCTGGCAGGTTGGGGACATGGATGAGGCCGTTGAGTGGGTTAAGAAGTGCCCACAGCCGATGCCCGGGATGGCGGAGATCGAGATTCGTCCGCTCTATGAGACCGAAGACTTCGCTCCGGAGATGACGCCGGAACAAATGGAACGGGAAGAGGAACTGCGGGAGCAAGTAAGCGCAGCCGCATCGGAAAGCTGATGACCCTGCTTCGGACACCCCTATTTGATTCTCACGTTGCGCTTGGGGCACGGATTGTGGAGTTTGGCGGGTGGGAAATGCCCGTGCAGTATTCGAACGGCGTGCTGGCCGAGCATGCCGCCGTCCGGCAGCGTGTGGGGATGTTCGACGTCTCGCACATGGGTCGAATCAGGCTGACGGGGGAGAACGCGGGAAACGCGCTTGACCACGTCGTGACCAGCAATATCGGCCGTCTCCGTCCCGGTCGGGCGCGCTACGGGCTTATCTGCAACGAGGCGGGCGGCATTCTCGACGATGTGGTCGTAATGCGGCTTGCCGAAGAAGAATTCCTCATGGTGTGCAACGCGGCAAGTTGGGACAGAATCACGGCTTGGCTTGCTCAGCATTGCGAGGGTGTTTCTATCAATCACGAACGCGACGACAAGTCCATGATTGCCGTGCAGGGGCCGGGAGCGGTCGATGCCTTGCAGCCACTCGTCGATCTTGATCTTGGTGATGTTGGCCGCTTTGCGTGCCGGGCGGTGACGGTAATAGGCACATCGGCGCTCATCTCACGCACCGGTTACACCGGCGAGGACGGTTTCGAGGTCATCGTGCCGGCGGTGGACGCGGAGCGCGTGTGGCGGACGCTCAACGATGAGCGCGGTGTTGCGCCGTGCGGCCTCGCGGCCCGCGACGTGCTGCGCCTGGAGGCGGGCCTGATGCTGTACGGGCAGGACATGGACGACACTGTGACGCCGCTGGAGGCCGGTCTTGATCGGTTCGTGAACCTGGACAAGGAGTTTTTGGGAGTTGAGTCGCTGCGAGCTCAGGCGAATGACGGCATAAGCAGGCGCATCACCGGGCTTACGGTGGAGGGTCGATCAGCACCTCGCCATGGATACACGGTGCGAACGGGGGGCGGCGGGGAGTCCGTGATTACGAGCGGGGCGTATTCGCCGTCGCTCGATTACAGCGTCGCGCTGGCCTATCTGCCAATTGAGGTATCTGCACCCGGAAACGAAGTGGAAGTTGATATCCGTGGCCGCACCGTCCGCGCGACAACGGCGGCGCTGCCTTTCCTGTCGGCGGATCGCGGCTGAGATCGGCACGAGCGCACTGGGCAAATCCCCTCGTTCAGACGGTAGAATAAACGGGCAGTTTGCGCGCTGCTTTTGGGGGCAGCGCAATGATGGGGGTAGTTGATATGCCATTTGACCCGGCCAATCTGGTATTCAGCCGCGAACATGAGTGGGTGTCGCGCGACGATGCCGACCCAAACACGGCCACCGTGGGCATCACGGACTACGCGCAGGGCGAACTGGGCGACGTTGTCTATGTCGATCTGCCCGATGCCGGCTCGTCGATCAAGCAGTTCGAGACGTTTGGAGAGGTCGAGTCAGTCAAGTCGGTGTCGGACCTCTTCTCGCCCGTCAGCGGCACGGTCGCCGAGGTCAATTCGACTCTGGAGGACAAACCTGAACTGGTGAATGAGGACCCGTACGGCGAGGGCTGGATGCTGCGCGTGACCATCGAGGACGAACGCGAGCTTCAGAGCCTGCTTTCGCATGATGAGTACCAGGCATTTCTGACGGAGTTGAGCGGCGGTGACTGAACAGCGTAATCCCGCCCCCTTTGTACCCATGACCGCTGCCGACAGGCAGCACATGCTCGATGTCATCGGCGTCAACGATGTAGACGACCTGTTCGCGGATATTCCCGCTGACTACCGCAACCCGCAGCTAGACCTGCCGCCGGCGTTGTCCGAGCATGACGTCGTCACGCACATGGGCCACGTGGCCGCCATGAATGTGTCCGCGGACGCGGCTCCGTCCTTCCTGGGCGGGGGATTTGCGCGGCATTACGTGCCGAACGCGGTCGGGGCGATCATCTCCCGCGGTGAGTTTCTGACTCCCTACACGCCATACCAGCCTGAGGCAAGCCAGGGCATACTGCAGGCCCTGTTCGAGTTCCAGACAGTCGTCTGTGAACTGACCGGCATGGACGCCGCGAACACGGGGATGTACGACGGAGCGAGCGGGTTGGCGGAGGCGGCGCTTATGGCGTGCCGCCTGACACGGCGACGCACGGTGGCCGTCCACGAGAGCGTATCGCCGCTGTACCGGGCCGCGCTGGAGACGTATGTGGGCGCGCAGGAAATCATAGTCGTCGATGGAATTGACGACGCGGCGGACGGCGAACCTGCGTGCCTGATAGTTCAACAACCGACATATGACGGCATCATAGATGACGCCCCCGATGCTCTTGCCGACGCGATTCATGAGCGCGGCGGGCTGCTCGTTGTGGCCGTTGAGCCGGTGTCTCTCGCGTTGATCAGGCCGCCCGGGGAGTACGGCGCAGACATCGTCGTGGCAGAGGGTCAGCCGCTGGGAATCGCTCTTGGATTCGGCGGGCCGGGTGTGGGGTTCTTCGCGTGCAAGAACGAGTACCTGCGACAGATGCCGGGCCGCATCGTGGGGCGGAGCGTGGACGCGGACGGACGCGACGCGTTTGTGCTGACGCTCCAGACGCGTGAGCAGCACATCCGCCGTGAAAAGGCCACGTCCAATATCTGTACGGCAGAGACGCTCGCCGCCATCGCGGTGGCCGTCCATACCGCCGCTCTCGGCCCCCAGGGTCTGCGGGAGGTGGCGTTCAGCTGCTACCAGGCCACGCACAATGCGGCGCGGCGCATCGCTCGCCTGCCCGGATTTTCAATCTATGGCGGAGAGGACGCGCTGTTCATCAAGGAGTTTGTGGTCGAGTGCCCTGTACCACCAGCTGACGTGAACCGTCGGCTGTGGGAGGACCACGGCATCATCGGCGGAATCGACATTTCTGATCGTGTGCCCAACGGTCTGTTGCTCTGCATCACGGAAACGTCGACCACGTCAGACATTGATCGGCTTGTGGGAGCACTAGCGGGAATTGCAGGCGTATCTGACGAAAAGGACAGCCAGGATGACGCGAGTGCGACAAGCCTCGCGGATTGGCCGGCTGTTGAGACAGCACCGGCAGGCGACGGGCTCATCCTCGCGATTGGCGATACGAATGAGAAGCATGTCCCACTGTTACTGGATGTTTCGCGACCGGCGCGGCGCGGGGTAACGACGCCCGTTCCGGCGGTCGCACCGGTGGAGCCGCCGCTCCCTGAGTCGACGCTGCGAAAGCAACTGCTCCTGCCGGAAATCAGCGAGTTGGACGTGGTGCGCTATTTCACGCGCATCAGCCAGTCGAACTACGCCGTCGACACCACCTTCTACCCGCTCGGCTCCTGCACCATGAAGTACAACCCGCGCGTGAATGAGACGGTGGCGGGAATGCCCGGGTTCGCGAACGCGCATCCCTATCTGCCGCCCGAGGTCTGCGCGGGCACGCTCGGGGCGCTCTACAGCCTGCAGGAGATGCTGGCGAGCGTGGTGGGGATGGACGCGACGAGCCTCGCGCCGTCTGCCGGCGCGCACGGCGAACTGACGGGGATGCTGCTGTTCCGCGCCTATCATCGCAGCCGGAACGACAGCAAGCGCACTGTCGTCCTTTCGCCGGACTCCTCGCACGGCACCAACCCGGCGTCGGCGGCAATGGCAGGATTCACGCTCGTCACCGTGCCGACTGATCCCGTCGGCAACGTCGATATGGAGGCGCTGAAGTCGGTGTTAGGCCCGGACGTAGCAGGCATCATGCTGACGATGCCAACGACGCTCGGGCTGTTCGACCCGAAGACCGCCGAGATCTGCCAACTGGTTCATGAGGCCGGCGGACTGGTCTACGGCGACGGGGCAAATCTCAACGCGCTGCTTGGCCGCGCGCGGCTGGGCGATCTGGGCTTTGACATCGTGCATATCAATGTTCACAAGACGTTTTCGACGCCGCATGGCGGCGGCGGCCCGGGCGCGGGGCCCGTCTGCGTCAAGGAGCACCTGGCGGAGTTCCTGCCGACGCCGCACGTTGAACAACGCGCCGATGGCCTGTATCATCTCGCCGCGCCCGCGCAGTCTGTCGGGCGCATCGGCTCGGCGGCGGGCAACGTCGGCGTGCTGCTGCGCGCGTACACGTATTTCCGGATGCACGGGGCGGATGGCCTGAAAGAAGTGAGCGGGGCGGCGGTCCTGAACGCCAACTACATCCGTGCCCGGCTGCAGGAGCACTATCACCTGCAATACGACCGCATCTGCATGCACGAGGCCGTTTTCTCAGCCACGCGGCAGCGGCGGCAGCATGACGTGCGGGCGGGCGATATCTGCAAGCGGCTGCTGGATCACGGATTCTACGCGCCGACGGTGTATTTCCCGCTCATCGTGGAAGAGGCGCTGATGATCGAGCCGACGGAGACGGAGAGCCGCGAAACGCTGGATGCGTTCATCGACGCGATGATCTCCATCGCACAGGAGGCCTCGGACGATCCTGACCTGGTTCGCGCCGCGCCACACACCACACCCGTCCGCCGCATCGACGAGGCGCTGGCAGCCCGACGGCCGGTATTACGGTGGATGGCGCGGGACTAAGGGGGTTGTGGCCCTCTAATTCAGCGAAAGCCGACGCAGGTCGGCCATGTTGGATTCGAGAACTTCTGCAAGGCTTATGCGTCGCCTGATTCTGCCCTCAGCCGTCCTTAGGCCCACGGATGTAGGAGGTCCCAAAGGACCCAGAAGCGACGAGATGTTGTTGTAAACAGAAGCTTTTCCGATTCTGGTCGCCCCCCGCCGCAATGCCTCTCTCACTGTAGAACGTCCCATGAGAATGTTCCTTCCCTCAGACACGCCTGTGACAAATATGGCGAGGAATGGAACCGTATCAAATGCAATCTCACCGGCGTTATCGACGATATTGTCAAACGTTGTGTCACTCAGTTCGTCCAGCTGTTTCCGCGTCTCATTCTCAATATCATCGAACGACATGCCGGCACTTAGGATATCGTCGGTGGCGCCGTCAATCTCTTCGGGTGTTAGAACTCTAATGCCAGGATACTTATCGAGCGCCTCCTTCACGTAAGAGAGACTCTCAGTAGCCTTCAGTTGCATGGATTCAGCGACCGTGCCGTCTTCATTGACTATCTGAAGATCCCAGCCTGACTGCGTTGCAGACTCGGCCAGAACGGCAAATTGTCCACCTTCCAGTTGAATGTCACCAAGTCTCTCTCCGGCATTGAGACGGTCGCGCACAAGCACCTCAAAGTACTTCCCTTTGACACCATTAACGAAGCCCTCTAGAGCTTCATCTGACCTACCCGTCAGGGAATCCAAAGCGACATTCCGGTATTGGAGTTGAAAAGCTTCAAGCAACTGGGGATTGGCATCTGGCTCAAGTCCGAGATCAAAGAGTGAATCCGCTGAAACGTCGACAGCAAGTGCCGCAACGTCTAGAACTTCGCGCTCATTCTTGAGTCGATAGTTTCGCGACACCTCAATTAAGGCGTCCCTTTCTTGGGTCCCATATCGGTTCGCCACCGCGACCAGTTCGTTGCTCACCATCAGGATGCGACCATGACCAGCGCAACAGTGCTGAGTATCAGCGCCGCCACTGCCGTGCCTCCAATTAGAAAATTCAGCGGAGTTAGCTGAGCCACTAAATTGAATCCTCGTCGCGAGGCCACAGTTTCTTCTAAACGCTCAAGTCGCTCACGCAATTCAGTCTGATCCTGATGAATACCAACAATCGCGGTTGTGGCTGCGTCGGTGAATTCTTGGAACTTGCGGATGTCCCCGCCCGTTAACACATCGGCAGAGCGAGCCACGCTCTCACTTATGCTTCGACCGGCACCTCGAATTCTATCCCCTAACTCTCTGGCCTCCTCATCTCCAACTTGGCCCTCGCTTCCAACCTGTTCGTCGCCTCTGTTTTCTGTAGTCATATTGGGGTGTCCTTCTTCGATGCCGTTCCTCCGGGAGATTATAGATCGAACCCTGAGCGTCAAGGAATTCCCTCCCTTTCCTTGTTTATGACAAGGTTTGGGTATGCCTGAAACTCGCCCCTTCGGCCCGCCGGAGCTTGGTATCTCGATTGCGCCGTTGGGGGTGGCACCCGAGACACATGGCCAGCGGGTGCGAATCAGACCGGTCAGGTTGCCTCTGTAAGCGCAATGGCTGATGCTGATTCCATTGAGAGCATCGCAATAATCGTAATTATCTGCGGATAGGGGGCGTTGGTGGGCAAGATTACAGTAAGCAATGATGACGAGGGGACACCTCCCCGCAACCTCGGCACAGCTATTCATGAACTCTTCAGTCCGCTAGGTGGCGTGGAGCTGCAGATTCCACCTCGTGAACCAATGCGTGAGCTGCCTGACTTCAGCGATTGAGCGCCATCCTGTGCATATCACTGAATTCCATCCCTGGGCTGTGCGCCTAGTGTGAACGGCGACTACATGCCAAGCGTCTCGGAAACCCGCGCCTTCGGCCCGCCGGAGCTTGGAATCTCAATTGCGCCGCTGGGGGTGGGGGCGTGGCCGTGGGGCTCGACGTGGTATTGGGGCTACGGAAAGTCGTACGGCGAGGATGACGTTCGTGGGGCGTTTCGGGCATCACTCGATGCGGGGGTGACGCTGTTCGACACCGCAGAAGTGTACGGTTGGGGCCGCTCGGAGCGCATCCTCGGCCGCATGGTGAACGAATCGACAAGCCCCCACGAGCCTGACGAATCCCAGTTGCCACCGGCGTTCATTGCCACCAAGTTCATGCCCTATCCGTGGCGGTGGCGGGCGGGGGATGTGCCCCGGGCGTTGCGGGCGAGCCTTAGGCGGCTTGGCCTGGAGCGCGTCGATCTCTATCAGATCCACTGGCCGGTTGTGCCTGCGCGCCCGCGGCTTGGGCAATGGATGGAGGGGCTGATTCGGGCGCACGGCGAGGGATTGGTCACGGCCGTCGGCGTGTCCAATTTCGACGCTGAATTGACGAAACGCGCGCATGAGCTTCTATCTCGCGCAGGTATCCCCCTCGCCTCCAACCAACTGCCGTACAGCCTGCTTGACCGCCACATCGAACACGAGGGCCTGCTTGACGAATGCAAAGACCTGGGCGTGACGGTCATCGCCTACAGCCCCATCGCGGAGGGGCTGTTGACAGGGAAGTACACGCCGGATGACCGCCCTGCGGGGTATCGGGGGTGGCGGCTGCGCAAGAAGGTGGTTCAAGTCCAGCCAATCGTTGAGGCCCTCAGGGCAATCGGTGAGCGAAACGAGGGCAAGACGCCATCGCAGGTTGCGCTCCGCTGGCTGATTCAGAAGGGTTCGCTGCCGATTCCGGGAGCAAAGACGGCGCAGCAGGCGTCGGACAACGCAGGGGCGCTCGGCTGGAAATTGTCAGATGAGGAGATGGCGGCGCTGGATAGGGTTTCGGCGTAGTTCTAGAGATTGAGTGCCCGCGCTTTACGGGGGGCGCGGCGTCCGCCTACGATTTGCCTATACCTTTTGAGGCTTTGGGGGGAGGGTGACTCATGACAATGAGCCTGGATGATGTTAAGCGAGATGTGGCTATCGCCAACCGGGTGCTGCCGGATATCGGACTCGCGTCCGGCGTGCTTGGTTCACTCGGGCACGTCAGCATGCGCGTGCCGGACAATCCAGAGACGTTCGTGGTCAAGGGGCGCGGCTACGCCATCGACGCGCTCGCCCGCGCCGAACCGGAGGGGATGGTGGTTTGCGACCTGGACGGGTTCAAGATTGGCGGACCGCCCGGCATCACGCAGTGCTTTGAGGTGAAGATTCACTCCGCCATCTATCGCGCTAGGCCGGACGTGCAGTCCATCGTCCACGTCCACCCGCGCTACGCCATCGTCATGGGTATTTTGGGCGTCAACCTCGTGCCGATGTGCCGGGAGGGCATGGAGCTCGTCACGCAGCCCGTTCCCGTCTATCCCCACAGCAAGCTGATCCTGACTGAGGAGGACGGCATCGGGGTGGCAGAGGCGCTGGGCAGCGCGACGGTGCTCACGTTGCAGGGGCACGGCGCGGTGAGCGTCGGCACTTCAACGGGCGACGCCGTCATGAACATGGCCCATTTCGAAGAGCAGGCGCGGATGAACTGGTACGCGTATGCGGCGGCAGGCCCCGATCATGCCCGCATCACCGAGGAACAGATCGCAGAAAGCAATTCTCAGCCTCCAACGTCCGAGCTGCCCCATTTCAAGGAACTGGTGAGCGGCACACGAGCGCAGGCGGCGGTGGGCGGCGTGTGGCGGCATTTGGCAGCGAATGCATCAGAGGGACTGTAGGAAGCATCGGGGAGGCGGAACGATATGGACCTGGGAATCGCCGGAAAGGTCGCGCTTGTCACGGGCGGGAGCAGGGGGCTCGGTCGGCAGGCAGCCCTGAGCCTGGCCGCCGAGGGGGCAAAGGTGGCCATCTGCGCCCGTACGCAGGAGAATCTTGACGCCGTCCTGCCGGAACTCACTGCGGCAGGATCGCCCGCTGCGGCTGCAATAGCGGCGGATATAACTGATCCCGCCTCTCTTGAACAGCTGCACGATGCTGTTGTCGAACAGCTTGGGCCGATCGACATTCTTGTAAACAACGCGGGCGCAAGCCGGCGCGGCGACGTGCTTGCGATCGGCGAGGAGGAATGGTCGGACCTCTGGGGGTTGAACGTGCTGGGGCCCATCCGGCTGAGCCGCCTCGTGCTGCCGGCGATGCAGGAGCGGCAGTGGGGGCGCATCGTGAACGTCTCGTCGATATGGGGACGCGAGCACGGCGGGGGCGTGGCGTATATGACGACCAAGGCGGCGCTCATCGCGTTCACCAAGAGCACTGCGCTCAGCTACGCAAAGGACGGCATCCTGATCAATTCCGTCGCGCCGGGGTCAGTCGTGTTTCCGACTGGCAGCTGGGACCGGTTCCAGACGCAGAACGAGCCGGAGGTTATACAGGACTTCATCAAGAACAACCTGCCGATGGAGCGATTCGGCTGGCCGGAGCCCGTTGGAGACCTCATAGCGTTTCTGTGCTCGGAGAGGGCGGGCTTCCTGACGGGCACGACCATCAACATCGACGGCGGGCAGTCAAAGAGTTTGATCTGAGTAGTCAAGACCCCCTCACCCTGGCCTTCTCCGCAAGGAGAGAGGGTTCTGGATTCTCGCTCATGCCCTTCGACAGGCTCAGGGAGAGCGGAGACTGCTAGCCGGCAGGTTACGGTATACTTACGTCAAGACAGTTTTTTGAAACGGTTCAAATGAACGGTTTCGCACCCGAGGAGGTGCCCCACGGCCCCCGATAAAGCAAGCTCGGCCTCGACTGATGAGCTCCGCCCGTGGCGCGAGGGCAACGAGCGCATCGCCATCTTCATCGACGGAAGCAACCTGTATCACGCCCTTGAGGAATCCTGCGGACGGACGGATCTCGATTTCGCGGCATTCATCCAGTGGATCGCGGGCGAGCGTCCGCTCTTCCGAACGTATTACTACAACATCGTCCAGGACGAGAAGCGCCGCCCCACCGAGTACGCTCAACAGCAGCGTTTCCTGCAGGCGCTCCACCTGATCCCGTACGTGGAAACTCGATTCGGACAGACACGAATCCGCGACGGGCAGGTTGTGGAGAAGGGCGTGGACATCATGCTCGCCACGGACCTGCTGTATTACGCGTGGCAGGACTATTACGACATGGCGGTGCTGGTGTCCGGCGACGGCGATTTCGCCTATGCCATCCAGACGCTCAAGAACCTCGGCAAGTACGTGCAGGTTGTGACGTTCGAATCCAATCAGTCGCCCGATCTCTGGGACAAGGCCGATCTGCGCACGCTTCTCACGCCCGACCTCCTTGGACAGGAGAACCTGTGGGTGAACAAGGAGCCGGCGCGGAAGAGGCGGCGGCGGACGACGAATGGGACAACACGCCGCACAACACGGAAGTCTGAGACGTCAGCCTCGACATCATCAAACGGCCGGGCAGAGGCTGTAACGGCGCAGTAGCCGCTCCTCAACTAACCCAGGTCGCCCTGATCGCGGCCGGTGGCGTCCTTGAACGGGGAATCGCTCCACGGGAAGATGTTGGCGGCGGTTTCCAGCAAGGGGAAATCTTCCCCGGGGTGGAAGACAGCAACACCGTTCGCCGTGCCAATCCACAGGTTGCCGTTTCGGTCAAGCAACAACTCATTGACGCGATTGTTGGGCAGCGGCGTTGACTCCGCCGTGTAGACCATCCAGAGCTCGTCGTTCACGAGCCCGATGACCCCACCGTCCGTGCCAACCCAATTGCGACCTGTGGCCGTGTCTTCGGCGAAGGATCGGACGTTGTCGTTGGGGAGGCGCCCATTGGCCCGATTCAACTTGATCCATTCCTGACCGTCAAAAATAGCGACTCCATCACCGATGGTGCCGAACCACATACGGCCCCGGCTGTCCTCACGGGAGGCAAGCACGAGGTCCGTGCGTATATCAGCGTTCTCCGTCTTCAGGCTGTTCCAGATGCCGTTATCAAGGATATTGATGCCCTGCCAATGCGTGAGCCAGACACGGCCCACGGAATCTTCCGTGACAACACTGATGATGTTCGTGTTCAGGCCATCACCACGGTTGTAGAGCGTCCATTCGCCTCCTTCGAGGACGGCCGCGCCGAGGCCCGTGGCAAACCAGACTCTATCCTGGCTGTCGTAGTAAACGTTGAAGAGGGAATTGCTGGGGAGACGCTGCTCTCCTTCGACATCACCGAACCTGTCGTACTCAATCCATTCGCCGTGGTTGTAGACGGAGCCGCCGCTAAGGGTAGAAATCCAGATGCGTCCCTGCTTGTCTTCCGCGAGGCCGGTCACATAGCGATACGCAAGGCCGCTGTTGAACTGGGTAAAGGTCTCCCATTTGTGCCCATCAAACTTGGCGACGCCTTCCGACGTGCCCACCCAGATGTTGCCCTGACTGTCTTCAAGAAGCCCATAGACGTCATTGGCGGGGAGGCCGGTTTCGGGGGGGAAGAGGTATTCGTAGGTCTCTTCTTCAGGGTCGTAGATGGACACTCCACCCCCAAAGGTTACGATCCACAACGTGCCGTCATCGTCGGCATGCAGATCTTCAATGAAGTGGTGCGATAGCGCTCGTTGCCTGACTATGAGCGGATCAGAGAACAACGTTCCGTCAAAGCTGGATATACCTGCTTCTGTCCCTACCCACAGGAGTTCCGCATCGTTGACCGCATCCTCGTCCGGGGTCTGTACGGCCAGAGCAGTGACGAAGTTGGATGGCAAACCTTCTTGCGTCGTATACGGGTCTTCCCTCCATTCGCCGTCTGCGCGCAGCACGTTCAGGCCGCCGCCGTATGCGCCAATGTAGAAATCGCCCTTGGAATCCTCCACGAAAACACGCACTTCATTTGAGGCCAGGGGACTGTTGTCCTCTGTGTAGACGGTGCGTCGTCCGTCCTCCTCGAACACCACGACGCCACCCTTTGATCCGACCCAGACGCGGCCTGCAGAGTCCTCGTAGAACGTCCAGATACGATCGTCAGGGAGACCGTGATCCGTTCCGTATGATGTCCATTCACCATCTTCAAAGAGACGGATGCCCTCGCCCCACGTGCCGACCCATATCCGATCCTGGCTGTCCAGCAAGAGCGCGGAGACGAACACTTCATCCAGGCCGAGACTGCCGTCGTCATCCAGGCGCGACCATTGGCCTTCTTCAAGGACGACGATGCCCTCCTCCGTCCCGACCCAAACAGTGCCATGAGGATGGTAGATGAACGAGGTTGTTCGCGCGGTGATCCCGCTGTTGCTCGCGTTGTACGTGATAAGCGCGCCATCGTCATACAGAGACGCGCCGTTGTCGAATCCCGCGAACCATTTACGCCCGTGGACGTCTTCATAGACTTCCGTCAGATACCAGCTGGCGATGCTGGTGTTTTCGGCGTTGTAAACAGTCCATAGACCGCGGCCTGAATTTGTCTGCTCGCCGCTGCCGGCGGCGCCAATGAGGACAAGCATCGTCAGGGACGCCAATGAGATGCCGCGTAATGCATTCACAGTCTGTTCCCTCTATGGCCGCCGCGGGCACACTGTTCCATACGATTTAATCTTGTACGTGCGTAATTATCCACTCTGACCACACAGTTTAGCGCGGAATCCGGCAAGTGGCGTGGCTAGCGCCAAAAATGACGTGCGTAGGGGTCGCATGGTACGATACGGCGTGTCTGACACTGCCAAGAGCAGCGTGATCAGTGGTGGGGCTAACTGAGCTGCCTTGCGCAAAGGGGGTACCAATTGGCGGATGAGGTTCTGGGCGTATCCGTTGGAACTGTCGTCTCGTTCACGAAAGAGATTTCAGCGCGTGACGTAGAGCAGTTTGCGGAGGCGACCGGCGACGTTCAGCCCATCCACCTTGATGAGGCCTATGCCAAGCGCACTCGCTTTGGGAATCGAATAGCGCACGGAATACTCACTGCGGGTGTTATCTCTGCGGCAATCGGTACTCAGCTTGTGCCAAATGCGATCGCCATCTATATGGGGCAGACACTGCAGTTCCGGGCTCCCGTGTGGCTTGGCGATTCGGTTACTGCCACGCTTGAGGTCACGGAACTTGACGTTGAGCGGCGTCGCGCCACCATTTCAACCACGTGCACAAATCAGAAGGATGAAGTGGTCCTCACCGGCGAGGCGCTGGTGATGCTGGACACCGTGCGTGACGAGTAGCGTGACTCTCTATCGGCGTGACTCGGTCGTTTTCTCAGAATCCCTTTAGGAGGCCAACGTAGATGTTTGTTCTTGACCAGGGCAACCGGATCGTCGTGCCGCGGACGGAAATGACGTATCCGGGCCACAACATGCGGATGCATGAGAACGCGGCCACCGCGCCGGTCGACCATGTGATGGCTGACCTGGAGGATGCCTGCCCGTACGAGTTCAAGGGCGAACCCTCTCGCAACACGATCATGGAGGCGTTCAACACGCTCAATTACGGGGATAAGGTCGTCACATTCCGCCCGAACAACATCCATTCCCGTTTCTTCCTCGGAGACGTGGAAACGATCATGCGCGGGGCGGTCGACAAGTTCCACGGAATCATCCTGCCCAAGGTCACCGGGCCGGAGGACGTGATCTACGTGTCCCGTCTTCTGGATGCCCTCGAGCTTGAGGCGGGTTGGACGACGAAGGTTGCCATCGAGACCCTGATTGAGACGCCGGAGGCGATGGTCAACGTCAGCAAGATCGCAACGGCCTCGCCGCGGATGGCAGGGCTTATTTTCGGCATCGCGGACTTCGCTGCGGTGATGGGCGTTGTGGACGTCGTGGAAGACCAGAACAAGAACTTCCACTACGCCAAGCAGCACATGGCAGTGGCGGCAAAGGCGGCAGAGCTACACGCCATCGACAACGTGTTCTTCACCCTCGTCCGGCGTGACACGTCAGAGGAGGACGCGGCGAAGATCAATGAGGATTTGCTCCAGAAGAACGTCGAGGCCGCGAACCTGGGCATGGACGGCACGTGGATCATCCATCCACAGCAGGCGCCGATGGCCAACATGGCCTATACGCCAAGCGACTCCCTCACCGAATACGCTTCGCGGTTGATCGACAACTACCACGAGCGCGGCGGCGGAGCGTTTGTCTTCGAGGAGACGGGCGAGTTTGTCGACGAGGCGACGGCCAAGGGCTACCTGGTTCTGCTGGCGAAGGCGGCGCAGGCGGGCAAGGTTGAAGCGGACTGGCTGTCCGAGCATGCCGCGCGACACGCTGAAATCACGGGCTATGACGTGCTGCGGCAGGCGGGCCGACACGTCGCCTAGAGGACTCACCGCCCGAGAGCGTCATGCCTGATCCGATTATCGAACCGCAGGACGCCATCGCGGCTGAGGTGCGCCGGTGGGTCGACCGGGAGGTTGTCCCGGTCGTTGATGAGCTTGAGCACAACAACACCTTCCCGGACCAACTCGTGCAGGGGATGCGGGAGCTCGGCCTGTTCGAGTTGATGATTCCGCAGGAATACGGCGGTATCGGCGCAACATATGTGAGTTATTCCGGCGTGGTTGAGGAGTTGGCACGGGGGTGGATGAGCCTCGGCGGCATCCTGAATACCCACGTCATCATCACGCACCTTGTCGCCTCTTACGGCACCGATGACCAGAAGCAGCGTTATCTGCCGCAGTTGGCGACGGCTGAGCGGCGCGGGGCGCTGACGATTACCGAGCCGAACGCAGGGTCCGACGTGCAGGCGATCCAGACCGTGGCCGTGAAGGATGGCGACGATTATGTGGTGAATGGCTCCAAGCTGTTTGTGAGCAACGGACGGCGCGGCGGCCTGTTCGCAATGGCCGTCAAGACGGACCCCCATGTTGATCCGCGCTATCGCGGCATCTCCTGCCTGCTGGTGCAGCCGGATTTTGAGGGCTTCAACGTTACGCGTGACATTGAAAAGCTGGGTTACAAGGGCATCGAAGCGTCTGAACTGTCGATGGACGATCTCCGAGTGCCCGCGAGCAACCTGCTTGGCGGTGAGGAAGGACAGGGATTCTTCCAGATTCTGAGCGGCGTTGAGGTGGGTCGTGTTAACACGGCGGCGCGAGCCGTTGGTGTGGCGCGTGCGGCATTCGAGGCCGCCGCCACGTATGCTCAGCAGCGGCAGGCGTTCGGCAAACCCATCGGAGAGCACCAGGCCATCCAGCTCAAGCTGGCGGATATGTATACGAATATCACCGCGGCGCGTCTGTTGGCGCGGTGGGCCGCAGGCGTCAAAGACCAGGGCGGGCGCGCCGACACTGAAGTCGGCATGGCCAAGCTGTTCGCGACGGAGGTCGCGACGCAGGCGACGCTGGAATCCATGCGTATCCACGGCGGGATAGGCTATACGAAGGAGATGCCGGTGGAGCGGTTCTTCCGTGACGCGCCCGGCATGATGATCTATGAGGGCACAAACGAGATTCAGCGGACAATCATCGCTCGAAGTGTGTTGCAGCGGTACGCGGTGAATTAAGCGGGAGAATACCCATGCAATTTGGACGATATCTCGAAGAGTTTGAAGAGGGCGCGGTGTACAAGCACTGGCCCGGCAGGACAATCACGCAGGCGGACGACATCGCCTTCTGCATGTTGACGATGAATCACCATCCCCTGCACATCGATGAAGAGTTCGGCAGGAACAGCCAGTTCGGACAGAACGTGGTGGTGGGCAACCTGGTCGTAGACATTGCCTTTGGTCTCAGCGTGTCGGACGTGTCCGGGCGTGCCATTGCCAATCTCGGGCTGGATGAGATTCGATTCCACAAGCCGACGTTCCACGGGGATACAATCTACGCGGAGACAGAGGTGCTGTCCGTGCGGCCAAGCGATACCAGGCCGGATCGCGGCGTCGTAACGGTCGAGACCCGTGCGACAAATCAACGTGAAGAGACGGTGATGACGTTCAAGCGGAGCGTGCTGATTCCGCGAAAGCCGGAGGACAGTGAGGGTTAGGGGGCGTCGCTATGGCAACACGCTCTGAAGAAGAAATCCGCGCAGCCCACGCCGCGTGGGAGGAAAAGACCGCCGGCGCCCGTGAGCGCAAGGAGTCCTTTGACACGGATTCCATCGAGGGCATCAGCCGGGCCTATTCGCCTGAAAGCATCCCTGACCTGGACTTTCTCGGTGAAGTCGGATTTCCCGGCGAGTATCCGTTCACCCGCGGCGTGCAGCCCACCATGTACCGCGGGCGGCTCTGGACGATGCGGCAATACGCCGGATTCGGCACGCCGACGGAATCCAACGAACGGTTCCGCTACCTGCTGGAGCAGGGGCAGACGGGGCTCTCCGTCGCATTTGATCTCCCAACTCAGCTGGGCTACGACTCCGATGATTCGCACTCGCTTGGCGAGGTCGGTAAGGTCGGCGTGGCAATCGATTCCCTGCGCGATATGGAGTTGATGTTCGAGGACATCCCACTGGACAAGGTCAGCACGTCGATGACCATCAACGCGCCGGCTGCCTTGCTGGTCGCCATGTACGTGGCGGTGGGCGAGAAGCAGGGGCATGAGCCCGCCGCGCTCACCGGGACCGCGCAGAATGATGTCCTCAAGGAATACATCGCGCGCGGAACGTATATCTACCCGCCGGGGCCATCATTGCGCCTTGCCGCGGATCTCGTGGGCTATTGCGCTCGGGAGATGCCGCGATTCAACAGTATCTCCATCAGCGGCTACCACATGCGTGACGCGGGGAGCACGGCGGCGCAGGAGATTGCATTCACATTCGCCAACGCCATTGCCTACGGCGAGGCGTTTGTTGAGCGTGGCGTCGACGCGGATTCGTGGGGCCCGCGCGTCTCATGGATTTTCAATACGCACAACAACTTCCTCGAAGAGGTTGCCAAGTACCGTGCGCTGCGCCGCATGTGGGCGAAGATCATGAAGGAGCGCTTCGGCGCGCAGGACCCGCGCTCATGGATGCTCCGCACGCACACCCAGACCGGCGGCTCCACGTTGACTGCTCAGCAGCCGCAGAACAATATCGTCCGCGCGGCGTACCAGGCCATGGCGGCGGTGCTCGGCGGCGTGCAGAGCCTGGCGTTGTCTTGCTACGACGAGGCGCTTGGCATCCCGACGGATGAGGCACAGCGCGTGGCTTTGCGCACTCAGCAGATTCTCGCGCATGAGACGGGTGTGGCGGACACGGTAGACCCGCTTGCGGGTTCCTACTTCGTCGAGTGGATGACCAACAATCTTGAGGAAAAGGCGTGGCAGTACCTGCGCCAGATTGAGGATCTTGGCGGCGCCGTGACAGCAATTGAGAACGGCGTCATTCAAAAGGAGATCGCGCAGGCATCCTACGACGTGCAGCAGTCCATCGAGAACGGTGATCAGCTTGTGGTCGGCGTCAACTCGTTCACGGACGGCAACGAAGACCAGTCGCTGCAGGTGTTCCGCGTGGACAACCGTGTCGTCGCGGAGCAGCATCAGTCGCTGGAGCGCGTGCGCGCTGAGCGGAGCGCAGAGGACGTGACGAACGCGCTTGAGGCACTGCGCGGAGCGGCCCGAGGGAATGACGACCTGATGGAGCCAATTCTTGGCGCGGTGCGGGCGTACGCGACGACAGGCGAGATCTCCGAGGCGCTGAGAGACGTGTTCGGGGAGTACACGCCGCCGGTTGAGGTATAAGGCAATGGCCGACGCGAAATTTACACCCAAGTCCATTCAGAGCGTGAAAGAATCGGCGAACGCGGTCTGGCAGGAGCTGAAAGACAGGTACGGAGAAGATATTTATCTGAATGCCTTGGAGATTGAATTCAAGGAACGAAAGCTCCGCTATGAACGGGAAAAGGAGTTGACGGTCAGCTACAAGGGCAATGATGTGGGACGACTAAAGGCGGACTTCGTCCTGTATGGGAATCTAATCATTGAGGTCAAATGCAGCGTCGCGCCTGCCCAGGATCATGTCGAGCAGTTGCGGGGCTATATGAAGCAGACAGGAATATCTGGCGGGCTCTTGGTGTATTTTCCGCGATTTTACACGGAATCACCCACCTATATTGAAATTCCGGGTGACCTACAGTAGGCAGAGACAGGAATAAGAAAGAGAAAGAGGGGGTAAGGACGATGGCAGGACTGTTGGACGGCAAGGTGGCGCTCGTTACGGGTGGATCACGCGGCATCGGCCGCGCAACCGCGGTGGAGCTGGCAGCAAGCGGCGCAGCGGTGGCCGTGAATTATAACGCGAATGCGGACGCAGCCAACGAGGTGGTCAGTGAGATTACGGGCGCGGGCGGCAAGGCCGGCGCGTACCAGTTCAATATCGCCGACCGCGCAGCGGTTGATTCCCAGATCGATCAGATCGTGTCCGACCTCGGACCGGTCCAGATTCTTGTGAACAACGCAGGCGCAACCGCGGACCGCACGCTCAGGAATATGACGGACGACCAGTGGGACAGCGTTATCGAGGTCAACCTGACCGGAACGTTCAATGTGACCAAGAAGGTCTGGAACATCATGGGCGAGGCCGGCGGCGGCCACATCGTCAACATCAGCTCCATCGTTGGCGAGGCGGGACGGCTTGGCCTGATCAACTACTCGACGGCCAAGGCAGGGCTTTTGGGCTTCACCAAGACGGCAGCGCGCGAGGGCGCTCGCACGAATATCCAGGTGAACGCCATCGCGCCCGGGTTCATCGACACGGATATGATTTCCGGCCTGACGCCGGAGATGAAGGAAAACCTCAAGAAGGAGGCCGTTCTTGGCCGACTCGGCGAGGTTGAGGAGATCGCGAAGGTCGTGCGGTTCATCGTGAGCGAGGCGAGCTACATGACGGGCGCAACGATCGACGTGAACGGCGGGATGTACTACCGCTAGTACTCCGTCTGTTACAGGGATACAACCCAGGGGGATCAAACCATGAGCGATGCAGTAATCGTGAGCGCAGTGCGAACCGCGGTTGGGGCAATGGGTGGCGGCCTTTCGAACGTTGCGGCGCCAAAGCTGGGCGCAGTCACCATCCAGGAGGCCATCGGGCGCTCCGGGATTCCGGAGGAAATCCTGCCGGATGAGGTGTTGATGGGGAACGTAATCCAGGCCGGGCTGGGCCAGAACCCTGCCCGCCAGTCCGCCATCCAGAGCGGCCTGCCGGTGAGCGTGCCCTCCACCACCATCAACAAGGTCTGCGGCTCCGGCCTCAAGACCGTCATCCTGGCGTCACAGGCCATCCGCGCAGGCGATGCCAGCTACATCGTCGCGGGCGGCATGGAGAACATGAGCGCCGGTCCGTACCTGGTGCAGAACGGCCGCTACGGCTATCGGCTCGGCAACGCCGAGTTGGTTGACGCGACGGTCCACGACGGGCTGTGGTGCGCGATGGAAGATTGCCATATGGGCATCACCGCGGAGAACGTGGCTGCCGAGTATGGCGTCACACGCGAGGACCAGGACGCCTTCTCCGCAGAGTCACAGCGGCGCGCCGGTGAGGCGATGAGCAGCGGCCGTTTCGCCGATGAAATCGTCAACGTGGAGATTCCGCAGAGGCGCGGCGACCCGGTGGTCGTGAACACCGATGAGCACCCACGCCCGGACTCCACCAGCGAGACGCTGGGGCGACTCCGCCCTGCGTTCACACAGGACAACGGCACGGTGACGGCCGGCAACGCCTCCGGCATCAACGACGGAGCGGCAACGACAATCGTCGTCTCTGAGGAGTTCGCCAATGAGCACGGCCTCAAGCCGCTGGCGCGCGTTCGCGGTTATGCCGCGGCGGGCGTCGATCCGCGCATCATGGGCATCGGCCCCATCACTGCCATGCAGAAGGCCGTCCGCCACGCAGGGCTGTCCATCAGTGACATTGACCTGATCGAGTTGAACGAGGCGTTCGCCGCGCAGTCCGTTGCGGTGTCACGCGAGCTTGAGCTCGATCCGGACATCGTGAACGTCAACGGCGGCGCAATCGCCATCGGTCACCCAATCGGCGCGTCCGGCACGCGCATTCTCGTCACCCTGCTCCATGAGATGCAGAAGCGAGAGACGCAGTTCGGGATGGCTTCCTTGTGCATCGGCGGCGGACAGGGCATCGCCCTGGTCGTTGAGGCCGTATAGGAGGTTACCCCTCGGGCCTGCCGGCAGGCGTACAATCGAATAGTACGGGATTGACAAGGAGTTGGGCTGGTGACGACGGTGGAAGAGCGCGTTAGTTTCATCGAGGGCAGACTGGACCAGTTCGCCACGAAGGCCGACATAGCCGACGTGAGGACCGATCTTGCTGCTCTGGAATCGCGCTTGATCAAATGGATGGTAACCCTGCAATTGCTTGGGCTGGGCGCAATAGCAGCAATCGTGGCCACAGCAGTCCAGCTACTGGGATAGCGACGACATTTCACCACTTGGCGCAGACAGTAGAAATCAACCCTCCGGCTCGCGAATTGTCAGGGGATGGCCGCCCAACGGCGCGGCCCGTGACACTTGCGAATCGTGAAGGGACATGCGTATACTGCGCGTGTTAGCACTCTCCGCGTGAGAGTGCTAATTGTGCGAAAACAACGGTTACAGGAGGGATAGAGAGAGGTATGGCGCGCACATTTCAGCCGCTAGGGGATCGAATTGTGATCAAGCCGATTGAGCAGGAGGAGGTCTCCAAGGGAGGTCTGGTCCTGCCGGACACGGCGCGGGAGCGTCCTCAGGAGGGCGAGGTCATTGCGGCCGGCCCGGGACGACTCACCGACGAGGGCAGCCGGATACCGATGGAACTCGTCGTCGGTGACAAGGTTCTGTACGCGAAGTACGCGGGAACCGAGCTCAAGGAAGACGACGAGGACTACCTGGTGCTCCGGGAGTCCGACATCCTGGCGAAGATCAGCTAGCCACAGTTCAGAAAGGTACAGGAGGCACACTCAATGGCAAAGCAGCTCATATTTGGCGAGGATGCGCGGCGCTCGCTGCGCAGCGGCGTTGACGCCGTCGCCGATGCGGTCAAGATTACGCTCGGCCCACGCGGCCGCAACGTGGTTCTTGACAAGCGCTTCGGCCCGCCCACGGTCAGCTCCGACGGCGTTTCCATCGCCAAGGAGATTGACCTGAAGGATCCGTTCGAGAACATGGGCGCGCAGCTCGTGAAAGAAGCAGCGTCCAAGACAAACGACATCGCCGGTGACGGCACCACGACAGCGACGGTTCTCGCGCAGTCCATCATCCATGAGGGAATGAAAAACGTCGCGGCGGGCGCGAACCCCATGGTGCTGCAGCGCGGCATCACGGCGGCCACGAACGCGGCAGTTGGAGCGCTCAAGACCCTGGCAATTCCGGTTTCCGGGCGAGAGCAGATCGCGCAGGTCGCGTCCATCTCGGCATCCGATTCCGAGATCGGCAACCTGATTGCCGAAGTCATGGAGAAGGTCGGCAAGGACGGCGTCATCACCGTTGAAGAGTCACGCGGCATCCAGTACGAGACGGAATACGTCGAGGGGATGCAGTTCGATCGCGGTTACGTCTCGCCGTACTTCGTCACGAACTCCGAGCGCATGGAGTCCGCCATCGACGATGCCGTGATGATTATCACAGACAAGAAGGTGTCCGCCGTCAGCGAGATCGTTCCGGCGCTTGAGAAGGCGATTGCCATCTCCAAGAACGTCATCGTCATCGCCGAGGACATCGAGGGTGAGGCGCTCGCGACGCTCGTGGTCAACAAGCTGCGCGGCGCAGTGAATTGCCTGGCCGTCAAGGCTCCGGGCTTCGGCGACCGCCGCAAGGCGATGCTGGAAGACATGGCCATCCTGACCGGTGGCGCAGTCATCAGTGAAGAGGTTGGCAAGCGGCTGGACAGCGTTGAGCCTGAGGATTTCGGGCGCGCGCGCCGCGTCGTGGCCGACAAGGACAACACCACGATCATTGAGGGCGCAGGGAGCGACGAGGACATCCAGACACGCATCGCGCAGTTGAAGGCGCAGATGGACGAGTCCGGCTCCGATTACGACCGTGAGAAGCTGCAGGAGCGCATCGGCAAGCTGGCCGGCGGCGTGGCCGTCGTCCGTGTCGGCGCAGCGACAGAGGTTGAACTCAAGAACAAGAAGATGCGTGTTGAGGACGCCCTGTCCGCCACACGCGCCGCTGTTGAAGAGGGCATCGTCCCCGGCGGCGGAGTCTCGCTGCTGCACGCGGCATCCGCGCTTGAGGGACTCACCCTCGACGGCGACGAGTCCACTGGCGCGACGATTGTCCGCCGCGCGCTTGAAGAGCCGATGCGGATGATCGCCGAGAACGCCGGTAAGGAAGGTTCCGTCATCGTTGACGCCGTTCGCCGCCTTGAAAAGGGCGAGGGCTACGACGGCGGGCGCGACGAGTACGGCAACATGGTGGAGCGCGGGATCATTGATCCCGTCAAGGTGACGCGCACGGCGCTTGAGAACGCCGCGTCCATCGCCGCCATGGTTCTGACCACGGAGTCGCTCGTGACGGACATCCCGGAGGAGAACCCGGCGATGCCCGCACAGCCGCCGATGGACTACTAGGCCGACTCAACTGATTCGAGACCGCAAGTCCCCCGCTCACCGTGCGGTGAGCGGGGGACTTCTTTTTTGCAGAGATTGGTTGTTTGGCCAAACCGCCTGTACCATCACTCAGGGGGTGAACTCATGGGACAACTTGATGGCAAGGTCTGCATCATAACCGGAGGGGGCAGGGGCATCGGAAAAGGGATTGCGCGCGCATTCGCCAAGGAAGGCGCGACGCTCGTCCTGGCTTCGCGGCAACTTGACACTCTCAATGAGACAGCCGAGGAGATGCGGGGCTATGGATCGCCAACCCTCGTGGTCCAGACGGATGTGACCAGCGAGGAGCAGATCAAGAGCCTCTTTGAGACGACAATGGCGGAACACGGGCGAGTGGACATCCTGGTGAATAATTCCGGCGTGTTCGACGGCGGCCCCGTCGATGAACTCCCGTTGGAAACGTGGAATAAGGTCATCGCCATCAACCTCACCGCGGCTTTCATCTGCACGAGAGAGGCCATGAAGATCATGAAGCCGCAGGGCGGCGGACGGATCATCAACATCGGCAGCATCTCGTCGAGTATCCCCAGGATGAACTCGGCCGCCTACGCAACCTCCAAGCACGGAATCATCGGCCTCACGAAGTCGACCGCGCTTGAGGGCAGGGACTTCGGCATCTCAGCGGGCGCGCTACACCCGGGAAGCGTCACCCTGGAGTGGCGCGGGCCTGAGGATCCGAACGCAACGATGTCGGTGGACGACATCGCCATCGGAGCATTGGCAATGGCGACGATGCCAGAGTATGCGACGATGCTTGACGCGACGGTTCTGCCCATCAGGCAGCCATTCCTGGGACGGGGGTAACCCGGCAGCCCCCCGAAGGCGGGGCGACCGTATACTAAAGTACTGACAGTAAGTCGAAGGGATCTGGTTCGGCATCGGAGGGGGATATGACAGCGGCCAAGCGGCCGAGGGTGGGTGCTATAGGATTGAGTTCCTCACA
The DNA here is from genome assembly GCA_964653005.1 of uncultured Dehalococcoidia bacterium. Classification (GTDB taxonomy): domain Bacteria; phylum Chloroflexota; class Dehalococcoidia; order UBA6926; family UBA6926; genus VXMO01. Next base: position 249,249 of record CAZZAN010000001.1, read on the forward strand.
GCTGGATTCCATCAGGCCACTTTGCGGAATGCTTAGGCCAGCCGACTCATTGGGCGATTATTGCGAGCTCTACAGTTGGACAGAAACGGACATCTTGGTAGCGTGTAATTTCGATTCTTGGGAGGATGAACCTTCCCCTCTTACCATCGATCCTGATGTCAATATACTCGCCTTTAGTGAGTTTTATATCACATGGCCGGATAAGTACTCTACGAACAATTATGCTAACAATCACTACGCATCTACTAGCAGGAACACTGAGCGTGAACTGTCGGTTGCAGACGCTTGTCCGGATGTATATGAGCCACTTGCTGTTGATTTGATCAAGGAGTTAGCAAGAACTCAAAGCCTTCCTACAGTGATCGACACTTCCAGAAAGCGTTTTACATCGCTGGTTTCAACTACTTCAAACCAGCCTGTAGCCTTGTACATCGATTTGCCACCTCGAGCGGAGGGGCCTGACAGAGAACCAGTTCGAGCGTTCGCGCTCCTGCTCCCCAACGTTTCTAATCTCGCGGCCTGGTTCCGAGCCTTCCTTGCGGAGATTCACGAAAGGAATCCTAGCCGGGTTCCACATGCCCCGCCTCGTTTGAGCAATCCATCAGATTGGTACACGCCTGAAGAAAGGGACCTAGCAGACCAAATCTCGGAAGTCAGCACGGAAATCACAGCCTTAACGGACAATCGTGACCGGCTTGAGGAACAACTGGCCATAAAGACGACAGAGGCCGACGCGGAGATTCGGAGCGCGCTCTGGGCCGACGGAGACGAACTGACCGCATCGGTCAAGGAGATTCTCTCCGGCCTAGGCTTTGTAGTCCGGGACATGGATACCGAATTGGATGAGGGGCAGCCTAAGCGCGAAGACTTGCGCCTGACACTTCCGGACAACTCTGCCTGGGAAGCCATTGTGGAAGTGAAGGGATATTCAGGCGGCACTAAGACGAGCGATGCCCGCCAAATTAGGGAGCACCGCGACCACTACACAGAGGAGAAAGGCCAGAAGCCTCATTTGACGTTGTGGCTGGCCAACGCACATCGCAACTATGCCCCTTCTGATAGACCTGCGCCGGATGGAAACGTCAAGGTGACCGCTGAGGTAGCCGGCATCGTTCACGCGCAAGTGCACGACCTACTTCGACAATGGTTGCTTGTTCAGGCGGGCAGTCTTGACGCAGCAATTGTCGTGAAAAGTCTGGTCGATGCCGAACCCGGACTCTGGACCCCACCAAAGCCTCCCGACTAGACATAGCGAGCCGCCTGATAAAGTATCGTGATGGGACAGAGAAGTCGGAGGCTTTTCCCAGTAGTGACGAACATGGCACCGGTCGCGTCCGCGAAAGTCGGGGCGCGAAAGCATCTATCCCAACGAGGTCGGCTCCGACGCAGGCACGAGCGATAAACACTCACATAACGCCGCCCGTGAAAACGACTAAACCTACTCCTGCTGACGGGGGATAACATCTTATGAAGAGGGCGCTGTGGATAATCCTGATCCTTATTTTGACGCTGGTTGGTCTATGCACCGCGCTGACCGTTGCCTTACCTGTCCCTGAAGAATCGAATTCGACCGCAGAGCCATCTGAACAGACTCCTCGCGTAGCTGCACAAGTCCTTCATGCAGGACGAGCGGTTAACATGGAGGACTTTGGCCCGGGCCGCAAATATCCAAGTATCCAGATTTACGGCGAGGTCTGTGATGTAAACGAGTCGAACGCGCCTGAGTACGTGGAAGTATCCTTGTATGGAATCATAAAGAGTCGCTACTCAGATTGGTGCATCAAATCAGTGACTTTAGGTGGGGCTTCAGAACTGAGTTCGGGGCTCGAGAAGGGCGATGCATTCGAAGCAATCTGTACTGGCACGATTTCAGAAGTCTCGGTTCATTTGCTGGTCAGGGAATGCAGTGCATTACCCGAGACAGGCAGACGTGATTCACCCGCACGAGCGCCAGCCGTGCCGATTTCGTCATCAAGGCTGGCCGATGCGGATTCAACAGAATATCTAAACCCTGAGCGGGTGGTAGAAGAGGTACGGGATACCGTCGTGCATATAAAGTCTGATTTTGGTAACTGGCCCGGTGTCATTTATGCTACAGAGGGTGTATCCGCGTTCATAGTCACAAATGCTCGCGCTGTTCTACAAGATAGCCAACTGTACGACACCGTCGAAGTTATGACCTATGACGGCACGTCTTATGGTGGTGCATTAATGATCTGGGATCAGGGCACTGACATTGCCATTATCGGTATCTGCTGTGGAGAGTTCGAGCCACTTGTATTTGGTGATGCATCCACGCTCGAGATTGGAAGAGAGGTCATCGCCGTTGGTCATCAGGGTCTCACGGACACATCGCTGAAATCGGTGCAGGGTGCAGTTACAGCACATGCCTTGGTGAGCGATGGCACCATCAATGTAATCCGCACTGATGCAATTGTAATTCCACAAAATGATGGTGGGCTACTAATATCCCCGTTTGGCAAATTTCTCGGCATCAATACACCGGCGCTTTTCCCTTCGGAGGGCCTAGGATTTGCCGTCACAGAGAAGGCCATAAGAGAGTTCATCGACGGGTTCAGAACGGGCAATATACGTGTCCCACCCCCATCACCTACGTCTACAGCAACTCCCTTGATTGATGTCTGGGACCTTTATGGCGAACATAGCGCCAATGCGATGAGGTTCGAGCGAGATCGAGCAGGAAAACGTGCCCAAATATATGGCCTCGTCTGCAGAATCGACGATAGTGCTCTTTATTTGTACGCGGATTCAGACAGCCTTCTTGTCGAATCTTGCGCTCATAGGGCGGTTGTCGTAGTTGGTTTAGCCGAAAACTTGTTACTGGAGTTATCAGCCGGGGATACGTTTGTGGCGACTTGCCACGTGGCTGGATTTATAGATCAATCTGGTCTGCTTACAGACCATATGTATGTGGCGGGCTGCACCTCCTAGACGATACTTTCAGCCTGGACGATGTATGGCGCTGAGATTCTAGGGCTGTGATGCCGGAGTACGCCACCATGCTTGATGCGACGGTTCTGCCCATCAGGCAGCCGTTCCTGGGGCGCGGTTAACCCGGGGTCACGCCGTCATTCTGAGGCTTGGGACGGCGTCAAGTCCTCCGTCATCGGGCTGAGCGCCGTGTTCAATGACGAACGCGGCGCGGGCGGCGATCATGACACCGTTGTCCGTGCAGAGTCCGGGGCGAGGCCGCCATACGGGCATGTCCGCCTTGCGCAGGACCTCCTCGCCGAGGGCGCTGTTTGCCGCGACGCCGCCGGACAACATGACCGACTTCGCTTTCGTAGCACGCGCGACCTCCAACAGGCGGTCCGCCAGGCCCGTGACAGCGGTCTGCTGAAAGCCTGCGGCGATATTGGCGACGTCTTCCTGGGTCAGCGCGTCCGTCCCGCCTCGTTCGTTCACCACGCGGAGCACTGCCGTCTTGAGGCCGCTGAAACTGAAATCCCATGAGTCCCTGATCAGCGGGCTGGGAAAGCGGACAGGGTCGGTCGCCTCACGAGCGACGCGTTCGATGATCGGGCCACCCGGGTAGCCGAGGCCAAGCAGCCGCGCCACCTTGTCGAACGCCTCACCCGCGGCATCGTCTCTCGTCTCGCTCAGCAGCCGGTAGTTCCCGTGCTCCTCCACCCGCACGATGTCCGTATGGCCGCCGGAGACGATGAGCGCCACGGATGGCAGCAGCGGGTCGCCCCGCTCCTCACTGTCCCACTGCCCGTCCACGATCCAGTTCGCATAGACGTGTCCCTCAAGATGGTGAACACCGTACAGCGGCAGGTCCCACGCCATCGCGAGCGCCTTGGCGAAATTGACACCCACCAATAGGGAGCCTGCCAGTCCCGGGCCGTACGTCACGGCGATGGCGTCGAGATTGAGGTCTCCGTCATGTCGCTCCATGACGTCACGCAGGAGCGTGGGAAACGTCAGCAGGTGTTGGCGTGACGCGATCTCCGGAACCACACCGCCGAATCGCGCATGGATATCCGCCTGCGATGACAGGCCATGGACGATGACCCGACGCCCGTCCTCAACGATGGCGATGCCCGTCTCATCGCAAGATGATTCGATACCAAGAATTCTCATTGTGGCGCGGCTGTGAGCGTTCGGAGTGAGCCCATGTGGCTCAGGCCGCAGTGAGTTGCAGCATCAACATGGCGAATTCACTCTCCTGCGCCGCCATGCGGTAGAGCGAACGCATTGCAGGATCAATGCCGGACTTGATAATTGTCGGTATGTGGTCTTCTTCAATGACTTCCGGCATCTGCGACCAGCCAATCACGATGGTATCGCCGTCACCAATCTGCTCGTTTGCCACATAGATGGGCACTTCACCATCTTCTCCGAGCGCGCCGCCCGGGTCACCCGGCGTCACATAGCCCGGATAATAGATCTGCTCACCGGTAACAACCCAGGAGACTGCCGGTCCGGCCCAGGCAAGGTAGACCTCATTCCCGGTGAGCGCGGCCAATACTGCGCTTGCGCGCCAACCGCGTACCGAGTATTCGCTGAGGGTTGATTGCGCAGACTCGATCGCGTTCTGCAGGTAGCGTGTCGTCGTCAGTCGTCGCTGCGCATTAAGGCCTCCCTCAAGCGCCTCCCACACGATGTCCGAGACTGTTGTCGCGGGCCCTGAGACAACCTCAACCAGCCCGAAAACGGCCTCGATATCATCTAGTCGCCTGTCATCCCACACACGGATATAGGGCGCCATCGGCTGCGCCTCGCCGCCCGAAATGCTGAAACTTGCCGTCGTGTATGTTGCCATCCGAAAAATCCCCGCGCTTTCAAAATAGCTTCCCGTTAATGATACCAGTGGGCGCTACTCCCCCCGCCTGCGCGAACGATTGCCGCGCGAGATGTAGAATAGTCACCTATAACGACGGCAATCTCCCATCAGGGAGGAGGGACGCGCGCGCATGCAGGAGGTCGAGACCATTAGCCTGGCGCTATTGGGGCTCTCCTTTCTCTTTTCGGCAATCTTCTCAGGCACGGAGGCGGCTTTCCTTGCGTCTCAACCGCATCGCCTGAGGCACCGCGCCGAGAACGGTTCGCGAGGGGCGCGCATCGCGGAGGGGATGAAGGAAAGGCCGGAGCGATTCCTTTCAACGCTCCTGGTCGGCAACAACCTCACCAACACGGCCGCCGCGGCCATCGCAACCAGCATCGCCCTGACACTGCTTGAGAACTCGGAGCAGGGGCTCGTTGCCGCGACGGTCATTACAACGATTGCCCTGCTCATCTTCGCGGAAATCACGCCAAAGACGGTGGGCGCGCGTCATGCGGAGCGCGTCATGATTTTCCTTGCGCCGCCTTTCCGTGTTTTCTCATTCGTTTTCGCACCCGTAACGATTGCCTTCACGACATTCGCGGGCTTCGTTGCATGGCTGACGGGCGGTACGCGCCGCGCAATGGTGGACGCGCAGGAGTTCCGCGCAATGATCAGGACCGGCGTGGAACAGGGAACCGTGGAGGAGCGGGAGGCGGAGCTTGTCCACAAGGTGTTCCAGTTCGGCGACCGTATGGTCCGGGAAATCATGACGCCGCGCACGGAGATCATCTGGGTGCGCAACGGAACAACGCTCTCGGAGTTTCTTGAAATCTACGCCCGTCATTCCCACTCACACTTCCCTGTTCTGGGGGATGAGCCGGATACCGTGGCGGGCATCCTCGCCATCAAGAGCGTCCTCCACAAGCACGCCCTCGGTGAACTCACGATGAACAGCTCCATCACCACGGACCTGCGTGAGACACACTTCGTTCCGGAGACCAAGATGATCGACGACCTCATGGATGAGATGAGGGCGCAGCGGTCGCGCATGGTGATGGTCGTCGACGAGTTTGGCGACATCTCCGGTCTTGTGACGCTTAGCCGCGCCATCGAACTCATCGTCGGACGTGTCGATGATCCCGGCGACCCGCAAGCGTTCCAGGCGGTGGATGAGCGCACCGTGCGCGTGGACGGCATCATGCACATCGACGAACTGGCCGAGCAGTTGAACATCCACCTGCCGGACGGCGACGGCGAGTATGAGACCATCGCCGGGTTCGTGCTCAAGCAGCTTGGACGGATTCCCGAGGAGGGAGAGGCCCTCGTGCACGGCCCTTACGAGATCACGGTGGCGCAGATCCACGGCGCGCGCATCGACGAGGTCACGGTACGCACGGAGGACACGGGGTGACGGAAGTAATGAAATTTCTTGGAGGGATTGGGTGGAAGACATCAAGCTATGGGAACTAGCCGTAACTGAGGCCAAGCCTTTGGGTTCGAATAAGAAGTGGGAGTCCGAGAAGTCATTTGAAGATACTCTCGTCGAGAACCCGGAACTGCTGCTCGACGGCCTGACACTGGTGGGGCGGCAGACTCCAACCGAAGGCGGACGAGCGCTTGATCTGCTAGGTGTAGATTCGTACGGCAAGCTGGTCGTGTTCGAGTTGAAGCGCGATACGCTGTCGCGTGAGGCCGTCGCGCAAATCATCGATTACGCATCCTTTCTCGACAATCTGGATCTCAATGCCCTGGCCGAGCACATTTCGGAAAAGTCAGGCGCTCACGGAATTGCTAAAATCGATAACTTTCAAGAGTGGTACAGCAGCGAGGGTTTTGGCGAATTGGAGTCGTTGAAGCCGTTGCGGATGTTCCTGGTCGGTCTCGGAGCAGATGACCGCACGGAGCGCATGGTAAGGTTCCTCGCCCAGAACAGCGGGATGGATATCTCGATGCTGACCTTTCACGCGTTCGACTACGACGGCAAGACTATCCTTGCCAAGCAAGTGGAGGTGGAAGCAGACGCCGAACCCGAGCGGCGCTCCACAAGGCGACGTCCGTCTCAGGAGGAGTTCAACCAGCGTTTCGATGAGAAAAGGGCAGACTTTGGAGTCGGTAATCTCATCGATGACGTTCGCCGCATGTTCAGAGAGAATTGGCCATCATCGACAGAACGCGCAGACACCTGGGGCATCAATTTCCAACTTCAGCCAAATCGTAGGCGCTATGCACGCTATGCGCGCATTGATCCCTGGCGAAAGGAAACAATAAGCATCGTATTCTTTGACCGCGCCAAGACATTGTGCCCGGATGAGTTCAGAGGACCCTTAGAGAAGATTAGCTATGTAACGTATCCGCGAAATCGCGACCCGCTGGGAGACCCTAAGGCAGAGATTCAGTTCCACCTGACCCCGCAGGAGTGGGAAACCCACAAAGAGAGCTTGACCGCTCTCGCGCAAGCCGTCTACGCAGCATGGCAGAATAATGGGGCGGAATCGGACTAAATGAACCTCTACCTGGTGCGGCACGGAGAGACGGAGTGGAATCGCGAGGGGCGCGCGCAGGGACGCGCCGACGTTCCGCTCAACGAGGCGGGTATCGCCCAGTCACAGGCGCTGGCGGCCACCTTTGCCTCTCTGAACGTAGCTGCGGTTATGTCGAGCTCTTCGCGGCGGGCAGTCCGCACCGCGGAGGCCATCGCCGCGCCACACGATCTCGACGTGACTCCCGAAGATAATCTACTGGAACTCAACTTCGGCGGGCTGGACGGCGCACCCTTGCGGGACATGCGGGAGATGTTCCCGGACTTCTTCGAGCACTGGACGCGCGATCCCGCCACCGCGCAGTTCCCGGACGGCGGCGAAACTCTCCAACAGCTTCAGGATCGGACGTGGGCCGCGGTGGAGTCCATCGGTCGGTCACATGACGCGCAGGACAACGTGATTATCGTGTCGCACGCCTTCGCGCTGTATTCCATCATGTGCCGGGCACTGGGGATGCCGCTGTCCAACTACGGGCGGCTGCGCATCACGCCGGGCACGTACAGCCTCCTCGTTTCGCGCGCGCCGAACGTTATCGGGCCTGCGGATGAGCTTCAATGGGCGCTGACGAGTCTGAACGTCACCCCTGCGCCGTCCACGGACTGATCTCGTCATGACGCCGATCAACCGGCCGGCAGGGTCGGAACTCGTTGGCAGTGTCCACAACGCGCTGGTGTCCGGCGGTTTCCTGGGACGAGGCGCGCGTCTCCTCGTGGGTGTGTCCGGCGGGCCGGACTCAACTGCGTTACTGGCGGGCCTCGTCGAATTGCGGGACGACTGCCGGCTTGAGCTACATGTCGTCCACGTGGATCACGGCTTGCGCCCTGAGTCGCGGGGTGACGCGGAGTACGTGAGGCGTCTATGTGCCCGGTGGAATGTGCCCCTTAACGTGACGCGGGCGAATGTTAAAGAGCTTCGCCGGACGGAGAAGCTGTCCGTTGAGGAGGCGGCACGCAAGGCACGCCATCACGCGCTGCTGGAAGAAGCCGCCGCATACAAGGCTGACGCCATCGCGCTTGGGCACACGGCGGATGACCAGATCGAAACCGTGTTGCTGAGCCTGTTGCGCGGGGCGGGTCTGCGAGGCTTGGCGGGTATGACAGAGCAGTCGGAATCGCCGTTTACGCTGCCCACCGGAGAGCGCGTGCCGATTCTCCGCCCCCTGCTTGCTGTAACGCGGGCAGACGTCATCGGCTATCTGAAAGACCGACGGCTGCGGCCCCGGCAGGACGCATCCAACGCGGATCCGGAGCATCTCCGGAATCGGGTGCGGCACGAGCTGCTGCCGCTGATGGAGCGCATCCGTGGGGGCGCGTCAGACGCCGTTGGGCGGGCATCAGAGGATGCGCGGCTGGCACTGGAGTACGTGGAGTCACAGGCGGACGGACTCTGGGGGGAGGCGTGCGAGATTGCGGCAGACCGGCAGTCGGTTCGCATCAACCGCGGAGCGATGCGCGGCGCGCACGCGGCGCTGCGGCACATTGTCGTTGAGCGGGCGATTATTGCGCTGCTGCGTTCGACAGAGGGGTTCAGCCGCAGAAACTACCGTGACATGGACGCGATGATCACAACGGGCCGCACCCGCTCGGAGATCGATCTGCCGAAAGGGCTGCGCCTTGCCTGCGGGGACAAACACAAGGCGGTATTGTCCATCGGCGCGCGTGTCAGGCGGCCGCATCAGGGTGTCATTGGAGAAGACTCGACGGTAAAGGGTACTATTGAGGCATGAGCAGACGACGCAATCAAACTCCGGGGCCGGGTCGGGGCGGTGGGCGCGATGGACGTGCCGGGCGCGGCGGTCAGCCAAATGTGGGCGGCAATCGAGCGGAGCGGCGGTCATTCCTGGAGCGGATTCGAGTGCGCGAGGATGTTGCGGCAGACGCGCCCGCGGGAATGCGGCGAGGACAGCAGCGCGGCAACAACAGGTCGCGCAGCCGCGGCCAAGGCTGGACGTTCGGCCGCATATTCGTCCTGTCCGTCATGGCATTTCTTGCCCTCGCCCTCGCGCTCAGCGGCCTGATCGCGTTCCTTCCGCCACCCGGCACGGCCAGCTAGCGCGGTTGACAATATAGAACATCTGTATTATTCTCTCCCTCGCGACGGGAGTGAGTGAGGGGGCGCGGCGTGGCATCGACTATTGAGTGGACGGATGAGACGTGGAATCCCGTCACGGGCTGCTCACGGGTCTCGCCGGGCTGCGACAACTGCTACATGTTCGCGCTGTACCCGAGGCTGCACGCGATGGGTGTGCCGGGCTACGAGGCATCGGCGGACACCGTCACGATGCTGCCGGAGCGCCTCAACGCACCGTTGACGTGGGCCAAGCCGCGTCGGGTGTTCGTCAATAGCATGTCCGACCTGTTCCATCCCAAGGTGCCGTTTGAGTTCATCTCCCAGGTTTTCGACGTGATGCGCCAAGCGGATCAACACATCTTCCAGGTGCTGACCAAGCGACCCGGCAAGGCGGCAGCGTGGTGGGAGAAGTGCGGCAAGCACGAGTTCGCCGACTGGCCACCCAACGTGTGGATTGGGACATCGGTGGAGAACCAGAAGTACGCGCCGCGCCTGACAGTGTTGGGTCGGATACCCGCCAGGATTCGATTCGTTTCTGCAGAACCTCTTCTAGACAAATTGGATCTAAGGCCTTGGTTGCGGGATGGCACACTGCACTGGGTAATCACCGGCGGTGAGAGCGGGCCTCGGGCGCGTCCGATGGAGGAGGCGTGGGCGGTCGCTCTCATGAGGCAATGCCTCGCGGAAGGCGTGGACTTCTTCTTCAAGCAATGGGGCGGCCGGCGAGGGAAGCGCAGCGGGGAAGAAGCCATCTTGGCCGGCAGGACGTGGCAGGAGATGCCGGCGGCGCTAGCGGCCTGATCGCGTTCCTGCCCCCACCCGGCACGGCCAGCTAGCGCAGCTCGGTACTGCCCAGTAGCCTCAGTCCCCCTCACCCCACCCGTGGCCTGCCTTTGAAGCGGAGGCGGGCGAGGCCTTTGATGTCTTCCCAAGCGGTGGAGATGATCTTGACCCTTGTGTCCGGGTCTTCTTCCCATGCGACGGGGAAATCGGCGATGGGGTAGCGGTTCTTCTCGGCGAGGAGCAGCAGTTCTGTGTCGAAAAACCAGGCGTTGTCCTTGATGAGCGGCAGGAGATTGTCCGCGGCGCGGCGGCTGATGGCCTTGAAGCCGCATTGCGCGTCCGAGAACCCGCTCCAGAACACCGACTTAATCATCAGGTTGTAGGAGCGCGAGACGAACTCGCGCTTGAATGAGCGCGTGGTCTGGGCGCCGCGCTTGAGGCGGGAGCCCGTCGCCACGTCATGGCCGTCCCTGACCGCGCCGAGCAGATCCGGGATGCGGTCGATGTCCGTCGAAAGGTCCACGTCCATGTAGGCGCGGATATCGGCGTCGCTCTCGCTCCACGCCCGCTTGAGCGCCCCGCCGCGTCCCTTCTGCTCAAGATGGACGACGCCGACCTCGCCCTCGTATTGCGCCGCCAACCCGTTCGCCACCTCAAGCGTGCCGTCCACAGAGCCGTTGTCGGCAATGACAACGCGCCAACGGTAATCGGCCAGGTTTTCGCGGCAGTACGGCAGCAGGCGTTCGAGGCACACGGGCAGCGAGTGTTCCTCGTTGTAGACGGGGATAACGATGTCGGCCGAGGGGGAGTCCGTCACGGGTGCCGCCTAGTGTCTGAAGTGGCGGATGCCCGTGAACACCATGGCCGCGCCGGCGTTGTTGGCGGCGGCAATGACCTCATCGTCGCGGACGGAGCCGCCGGGCTCCACTGCCGCAGTCACACCGCCTTTGAGCGCCATTTCCAGCCCGTCCGCGAACGGGAAGAAGGCATCCGAGGCAACAACCGCGCCCTGCGCTGCGTCGCCGGCCAGTTTTAGGGCGAGTTCCACACTGATGAGGCGGTTGGGCTGTCCCGCGCCCATGCCGAGCAGCGCGCCGTCTTTCACAATCACGATGGCGTTGGACTTCACGTGCCGCGCGGCTTTCCACGCGAAACGCAGATCGGCCAGCTCAGCGTCCGTTGGGGCGCGCTCTGTCACCGTCTGCCACTCGCCCATCTCGCCCATGTCAGCCGCCTGCACGAGGAATCCTCCGCGCACGGTGCGGATATCCAGCGACGGCGCGGCGGCGGACGCATCGGTTATCTCCAACAGGCGCAGGTTGCGCTTCTGCGTGAGCACGGAGAGCGCGTCATCGTCATAGGACGGGGCGATGACAATCTCATAGAAGGCCTCGTTGATGGCCTCCGCCGTCGCCTTGTCCATCGGGCGGTTGGCGGCGATGATGCCGCCGAATGCGGAGACGGGATCTCCGGCGAGGGCGCGGCTGAATGCGGTGGCGAGGTCGGGCGCGGTGGCGAGGCCGCACGGGTTGCCGTGCTTGATGATGGCCACCGTGGGCGCATCCGGGAAATCACAGACGACGTTCCATGCGGCGTCCGCGTCAAGGATGTTGTTGAAGGACATCTCGCGGCCATGCACCTGGCGCGCGGCGGGGATGCCCTGCGCGGGGCGGCCGGGGTCGTTGATCGTGTAGAGCGCGCCCGCCTGATGTGGGTTCTCGCCGTAGCGGAGCGACTGGATGGACTGCAGGGCCAGCACGCGCTCGGCGGGGAGCGTGGCGGCCTCATCGTCCATGCCCGCGGCGCCCATGTCCCGGGCAAGGTAGTTGGCGATAATCGTGTCATAGGCAGAGACGTGCTCAAACGCCTTGCGGGCAAGGCGGCGCCGCTCGGCGACGGGAACGACACCGGCACGGAGCATCTCCAGCACTGGGGCGTAATCAGCAGGGTCGATCAGGACGATAACGGCGGGGAAATTCTTGGCGGCGGCGCGGACCATCGTTGGGCCCCCGATATCGATCTGCTCCAAAGCGTCCATAAGCGTCACGTCCGGCTTGGATACCGTCTCCGCGAACGGGTAGAGGTTCACGGCGATGAGGTCGATTGTGCCGATGCCGTGCTCTTCCATCTGCGCGACATGCTCCGGTTCTTCACGCTTGGCGAGGATGCCGCCGTGGACGCGGGGATGGAGAGTCTTGACGCGGCCACCGAGTATCTCCGGGAAACCCGTCAGATCCTCGATGTGCTTGGCATCAATGCCCGCGCCGGTCAGGAAGCGATGCGTCCCGCCTGTGGCGTACACCTCCCAGCCGAGATCGGTCAATCCATGCGCGAGGTCATCCGCGCCATCCTTGTTCGATGGGGCGATGATTGCTCGAAATGTCATTCGCGCTCCATTCTGAGGACAATGCGTTCGCCATCCGGCGGCCGTTCTTCGATTGTGCCGACCTGCGCGCTGCCCTCCATCACAGACATGACCATCGACGCGTCCTGCGGACGTACAACGGCGATCATTCCCATGCCCATGTTGAACACGTCATACATCTCCGTCAGTGGGATTTCACCGCGGCTGCTGATGAGCCGAAAGATGGGCGGCACAGTCCACGCGCCGCAGTCGACAACGGCCTGGAGATTGTCCGGCAGAACGCGCGGCACATTTTCCGAGTAGCCGCCGCCCGTGATATGCGCGAGCCCCCGGACACGTCGCCGCATCGGCTTCAGTTCACGGTAATAGGGCCGATGGACGGCCAATAACGCCTCAGCAACCGTCTCGCCGCCGAGTTCAGGCGGTTTCTCGTCAAGATTCTCCGGATGATCGTCAAGATCAAAGACTCGGCGGGCCAACGAGTAGCCGTTGGTGTGGAGGCCGGTTGAGGGCAGGCCAACGAGGACATCACCCGCGCGGATGCCGGTACCGTCAATGAGGTCCCAGCGCTCCACCGCGCCGACGATGAATCCGGCGACGTCATAGTGGCCCTCGCGGTATGTGCCGGGCATTTCGGCAGTCTCGCCGCCGATGAGGGCGATGCCGGCAGCGCTGCATGCCTCCGCCATTCCGCGCACGATGTCCGCGGCGTCCTGCGGATTGAGGCTGTCTGTGGCGATGTAGTCCAGGAAGAAGAGCGGGTCGGCGCCCTGCACCCAGATATCGTTGATGCAGTGATTCACCAGGTCCGCGCCGATGCTTGCGAACGACCCTGCCTGCTTGGCGATGTTGATCTTGGTTCCGACACCGTCCGTGCTGGCAACGAGTATCGGTTCGCGGTAGGAATCGAGCTTGAAGAGGCCGCCAAAGCCGCCAATATCACCCAGAACGCGATTGTTGTACGTGGACTGGGCGAATGGGCGCATCAGGCGCACGGCTTCCTGCCCCGCGCCGATGTTCACACCGGCTGCTGCGTAGCTTGACTCCGAATCAGACACGCAGGGGGAGCCGCTCCAGCGCAAATTTATCAAGCTCGACCTGGACGGGAACAGTGTAGTCACCCGTGAAACAGGCCGTGCAGAATCCCGGGCCCTCCTGAGCGACGGAACTGTACAGGCTCGGGACATCAAGGAATCCGAGGCTGTCAACACCGAGTTCCTCTCGCACCTCTTCAACACTGCGATCCGACGCAAGAAGCTCGGCTCGGTTCGGCATATCGATGCCGTAGTGGCAGGGGTAGCGGATGGGAGGAGCGCAGACACGGAGGTGAATTTCCTTGGCCCCGGAGCTGCGGAGCAGTTCAATCAGGTGACGCGTCGTCGTGCCGCGCACGATGCTGTCGTCCACGATCACAAGGCGCTTGCCCTCGATCACCTCGCGCAAAGGAGTCAACTTGAGACGGACGCCCTCATCACGCAGGCGTTGATCAGGCTGAATGAAGGTACGGCCAACATAGCGATTCTTGACCAGCGTCTCGTAGAAGGGGATGCCGGAGCCGTGCGCATAGCCGATGCCTGCGGCGGTGGCGGAGTCTGGGACGGCGCTGACGATGTCCGCCTCGACGGGGTGCATGCGGGCCAGTTCCTTGCCCATCGCCTCGCGGCTCAGATAGACGCGCCGACCTTCCAGGACGGAGTCGGGTCGGGAGAAATAGATGTGCTCGAAGATGCAAAGGGATCGCTTCTCGCGGCGTCCGAACGTGGAATGGAGACCGGTTGCATCAATACGCACTATCTCGCCGGGCTCCACGTCCCGAACGAACTCTGCGCCCACATTCTCCAGAGCGCACGTCTCGGAAGCGGCCAAATAGCCGGACTCGCCCACGCGTCCAAGGCTTAGCGGACGGAATCCGTGGGGATCCCGGACGGCATAAACGGCGTCCTTGGTGAGGATGGTCAGGCTGTACGCGCCCTCCAGCCGCAGCATCGCCGCCGTAATCTTCTCCTCCCATGTTTCGCCCGGGAGGACGGCGATGAGTTGGGCAATGACTTCTGAATCGGTGGACGTGACGAATTGCGCGCCGAGTTCGAGAGCCTCCTCACGCAGCAGTTCGGCATTCACAACGTTGCCGTTGTGCGCGATGAGAACCTCTCCCAGTGGGCCGTTGGCCGGAATGGGCTGCGCGTTGGCAAGCGTGGAACTGCCGGTGGTGGAGTAGCGGGTATGGCCGATAGCGAGTTTGCCGGGGATGACGTTCAGGGTGTGCTCATCAAAGACGCGATTGACGAGGCCAAGCCCGCGGTAGAGGTGGAGCTCCTGGTTGTCATCAGACGCGGCAATGCCCGCGCTTTCCTGGCCGCGATGCTGGAGAGAGAAGATACCGAAAAAGGCTGCCCGCGCGGCGTCGCCGCCCGGTAGGTAGATGCCAACGACGCCGCAAGCGTCGTGCAACTTGTCGTCGTCCACTCTCACCTACCGGTGACCATCAGGTCCGGCTCCCCGGGCACTGGCTAAGCGAAACAAGGTCAAGGATACCAAATCTCAGGTCAGAACGCACGCCAAAATGTGTGGGTTTGGCGATGCCTTAGGCCGTTCCGGCGTGGAGACGGAGACCAAGGACCTTGATGATGGCGAGGACGGTGGAGAGGTCCAAGGACGATTCGACCTTCTTCTCAAGGTCCAAGGCTTCAGGGGGTAACCCGGCGTCCAGCGCCTCTTTTTCCATACCTTTTGACCGAGCGATGTGGCCCAAGATTCCGATGAGGGTCTGGGGGTGATCCTCGTCAAGAGCAGCCTCGAGAAAATCTGCCCTGTCTTCATCTGTAACGAGATCTGTAGCTGGGTCCCAAAGTCGGAGAGCTACACGTGCCATCACAGATCCTCCCATTCGGCACTTTCGCGTGCGATGGCTCGCGCGCTGCGGATGTCCGCATCCTGCGTACTTTTGTCACCACCGACGAGGAGTATTATCACAGCTGTTCCTCGCCTGATGAAGTATAGCCGGTAGCCTTGTCCATAGTGAATCCGAATTTCGGACACTCCCCCGCCAACTGCCCTGACATCGCCGGGATTCCCGTTGCGGAGACGCTCAATCCTCGCGTTGATGCGCCGTTTGGCTCGTCCATCACGCAGCCCCTCATACCATCGATCATAGACAGCCGTTGTAACGACTCGAATCTGCGGTCTATTCTCCTGCAAGCAATCCGACCATCGTGTTTTGTATTGGTATTAATGCCGCGCTGAGCCGTCGCACGAGGTCCTTCGCGTTACCCCGCCACGGCTGCGATGGCGTCCTCCAGGATGGCAACGCCCTTGTCCATGTCCTCATCCGTCAGCGTGAGAGGCGGCATGAGGCGGAGGGCGTTGGGGCGCACGCGGTTGACCAACATGCCGCGCTCAAGGCAGGCCGTGAGCAGGTCGCCTGCGATTTCCTCTTTGAATTGCACGGCTGCCAGCAGGCCCATGCCGCGCACTTCGGCAATTGATGAATGGCGGTCCGCGAGTCCCTTGAGCGCACTGAGCAGCCGTTCACCGGAAGCCTGAACGCGACCGGGGATGTCTTCGGCCAATACGGTGCGAATCACAGCGAGCGCGGCGGCAGTTGTCAGGACGTTCCCGCCATACGTGGAGCCGTGGTCGCCGTAGGTGAGGGCGTCTGCGTGAGTCTTGGTCAGGAACGCGCCGATGGGCACGCCGCCGCCGAGTCCCTTCGCCAGGGACATCACGTCGGGCTCCACTCCAAATGCCTGGTACCCAAAGAGGTGGCCGAGTCTGCCGACTCCCGTCTGAACTTCATCCAGGATCATTAGCAGGTTGTTCTCATCGCACCATGCGCGGACGGCGGTCAGATAGTCGGGATCGGGGACGTTGACGCCCCCCTCGCCCTGCACCGGCTCCAGCATCACGGCAACGGTGCGCTCCGTAGTGGCCTCACGGATGGCGGCCATGTCATTGAACGGAACATGAACAAAACCGGGAGTGAGCGGCTTGAAACCCTCCTGGTAGTGCGGCTGGCCGGTAGCGGCAACGGTGGTCATCGTGCGGCCATGGAACGATTCGAGCGCGGTGATGATCTCGTATGCGCCGTCCTTGTGGAGCGCTCCATAGCGCCGGGCAACCTTGATCGCGCCCTCAACGGCCTCCGCCCCGCTATTACAGAAGAAGACGCGGTCCATGCATGAGTTATCGATGAGGAGCTGCGCGAGCTCGATCTGCGGGACGGTGTAGAAGGCATTGGACGTTTGGATCAGCGTGGCGGCCTGTTCCGCGATTGCCTCTGTCATCGCCGGATGGGAGTGTCCCAGCGTGGCCGTTGCCCAGCCGCCGACGAAGTCCAGGTACTCCTTCCCCTTGTCGTCCCACACGGTGCTGTCTTTGCCGCGCACGAGGGTGACCGGAACGCGGCGAACCGTCTGCATGTAATAGTCGGACTCTACCTGCTGCCAATCTTTGGCTGTCGTCATTTGATTCTCTCCATTACCGTCCTGTGGATACAAAAAAGCATGCATGCCTCTTGCGCAGTTTCGTATAAGCTATCGTACCGCTTAGGGACCCAAGTCGATAGGGCGCGCTAGATGGGGGACACAATGACGGAATCCACGATCACCGAGCCTTTCAGCCTGTTCAACACCACCGCGCTGCTTGGTGACAATCGCAAAGTCTCGGCCCTCGACTCAGATGACAGTCCCGCTGATGGGTGGATTGTGAGCGTGCAGCACGTCGCCGAGCCGTGGACGGAGTGGCGGCGTCACACTGACGGCGACGCATTCCTGTTCCTTCTCTGGGGCGCGGCAATTGTACTGACTGCCAACGACCCCGCGGCAGAAGCGACTTCAAATGAACTCAAGGCAGCGAGCGCTTTCGTCGTGTCATCCGGGACGTGGTACCGGGTGACAGTGGAGGAACCGGCCAACCTGCTGACAGCTGTGCGGACAGGTGAGGCTGAGAGTCGGCCTGTCAGTTAGCCCTACGCCGCTCTGTCTTCCTCTTCTTCCAGGGCTACGTCTATCGTTCGAGAGATGTCCTCAATCTGCCGTGTCAGTTCGGCAGCCGAATCCCGAATATTCTCCAACTCCTCGCGCAGCCGTTGTATGACCGTCAGTGGTGTAATGCCGTCATCGGCGGTTTGCGGCCGTGTCTCGCGGATGGCCGTCGTACCACCTTGCCTCGCAAGCAGGTTATTGAGAGATTGACCCAGGGACGGAAGCATCACGGGTTCTTCGCCCTGCTGCACCAGCACGACGCGCGTCAACTGCGGATATTCGATGTCCTCTGCCTTCAGGTAAATCGGTTCCGCGTAGATGATGTTGTCGCCCACCGGGATGACGAGCAGGTTGCCGCGCAGGACGTTCGATCCGGCCTGGTCCCACAACGTGAATTGCTGGGAGATATCGGGGTTCGTCGTAATGCGGGCCTCGACCTGCTGCGGGCCATCGATCTGTCGTTCCTTCGGGAAGGTATAGGCAATGAGTGAGCCGTAGTTTTCGCCATCGTTGCGGGCTGCGAGCCATCCCACAAGGTTGGGTTTGCCGTCGGGTGTGAACGGCATGATCAGCACGAACTCCTCCTGGTCTTCACCCGGCAAGCCCATGATGAGGTAGTAGGGCTCCATGACCTGTGCCTGGTCGCTGAAGAACAGCTCCAGCGGGAAGTTCCACAAGTCCTCCTGGTTGTAGAAGACCTGCGGGTCTGTCATGTGGAACTTGAGGTACTTATCGGCCTGGATGGTGAAGAAGTCCTCCGGATAGCGTAGATGCGAACGCAGGGCTTCCGGCATTTCGCTCATCGGCTTGAACAGGTCCGGGAACACGCTCCTGTACGTTCTGATGATGCCGTCCGATTCATCAGCGACATAGAGATCAACAGAGCCGTCGTAGGCATCGATAACGGCCTTGACGCTGTTGCGGATGTAGTTGAAGCCGGTCGGCGACGGTTCAGAGTACGGGAATCGGTCACTGATCGTGTAGGCGTCCTGCACCCAGTAGAGCTTGCCATCCGCCACGACGATATAGGGATCGGAATCGAGGGCAAGGAACGGTGCAAGATGGCCAACCCGCTCCTGGATGTCACGGAAATACAGGATCTGGCTCTCATCCGTGATTGCGCCCGTGATCAGGATGTTGAGATCGGTGAATCGCCACGCAAACAGGATGCGAGACAGCAGGCCGCTGATGGAGACACCTTCCCCTTCAAACGACTGGTAGACCGGTCCGGCATCCGTTGGATGGTCAAATTCAGGAGTCGTACTTCGCACAATAACCCAATCGTCCGTTGCCTCGCCGAAATAGACCTGTGGAACGTCGACATGCGGCGCGCCGGTGACCGGCTCCGGCGGTATGTCCTGCAGGAAGAACTCCGGCAGGCCGTCCTGGGTGAATTCCGTCACGGGGCTCATTGCCGCGCCATATCCGTGCGTGTACTGCAGCCGCTCGTTGACCCACGTCTGCGCCTGCGGATCCAACTGGGATTGCACCAGTTCTCGCGTGCCGACCATCACCTGGCGATAATCGCCGTCAATGGTGTATCGGTCTATGTCGATATCGAGGAACGAGTATTGCAGCCGGAAGAATTGGATCTGGTTATAGACATCGCGGAGCGGACGGTGATCCCAGAGGCGGATGTTTTCAAATGTGCCCGGGTTATCGTCCACGATCTCATGGGTGATGCTCTCCGGGTTTGAATCGTATGGCTGCTCCTCGATGCGGTTGAGGGCAAATCCTTCCCTCGTCATCTCGATGCTGCGCTCAATGTAGGTTTGCTCGCGCTCAAACTCGTTCGGTTGCACCTGGAAACGCTGTACGGCTGCGGGCAGGAGTCCGGTGCCGACGGTCAGCGCAAGGAACCAGATGCCGATTGCCGCCAATGGCAGGCCCTGCCAGCGGAGGAATGAGTTGGCCGCAAGAACGATGGACACGATGATGCTGATGACAATCAATGCTCGCAGCGCCGGCTGACGAATCACCACGTCCGTGTAGGCTGCGCCATACGCCGCGCCCCGCGCTGAATAGAGGAGTTCCTGCAGGCTGAGCCAGTAGCCGATGGCAAGCAACAGGAAGAAGATGACACCCAAGCCTGACAGGTGGGCGCGCAGGGTTGGCGTCAGCGAGAACTGGAAGCCGCCAAGCGCGAAATTGATGGCATAGATGCCCACGGCAAAGAGGGCGTTGACGATGACGACGCCCAACGCCCACCCCTGCAGGAATCGATAGAAGGGCAGGTCAAACAGATATGCTGCCACGTCGCGGTTGTAGAGCGGGTCTGTCAGGTTGAACATCTCCGCGTTCGTGAACCGCAGCGCCGTCTCCCAATACCCGGACGCCGCCGCGCCAAAGACGATTGACAAGAGGACGCCGGCAACGACGAGGCCGATGATGACCAGCCGCCGCGCCCATGTGAGCGCCTCAAGCGGTATGTTCAGCGCCGCTTCCGGCGAGATGCCCTTCGGCGAAAAGCGCTCTGCCAGGTAAACGTTCGCGGCAAAGATAGCAGCAAAAACCAGCGCGCCCAGCACGAACAGGGCGACTCGTGTCGTCAGGATGGTTGTGAAGACGGACAGATAGCCAAGATTGTCGAACCAGAGCCAATCGACGTAGATGTTCGCGGCTATCGTGCCGCCAATCCAGAGGAGAAGCAGCGCGCCGAGCGGAATCGCCCAGTTGAGGATGGAAGAGAGCCGGGGCGGTTCCCGCCGTTCGAATTCGTCCAAAAAGCTCACGCTGTTGCTCCCGCCGTTGCGGCTCGTTCAGTCTCTCGAACTATGCGCGTTCCGGTATCGTGCTCAAGCGCGTCGCGCAGAGCATTCGGAACACGGCCATCAATAATCTGCGCCGTCTGGGCATGGGCAAGCGCATTCAGGCACGCCGTTACCTTGGGAATCATGCCGCCGGTAATGACTCCTTCGTCTATCAACTCCTGTACCCGCGCCTCTGACAAATTGGGCAGCAGTTCTCCGTTAGCGTCCAACACACCCGGCACGTCCGTCATGAAAATGACGCGATCCGCCTCCAGCGCGCCCGCCAATGCCCCTGCCACGGAGTCCGCATTGACGTTCAGGAGCCTGCCCTTGTCGCTCGCGTCTACGGAGACTGGCGAAAAGACGGGGATGAAATCGTGGTGCAGCAGGCCGACGATGAGGTCGGTTTCGATAGAGGCAACTTCACCCACGCGGCCAAGCTCAGGGTCCTTCACTTCGGCAGCGATAACCGCGCCGTCCGCGCCGGTCAGACCAACGCCGCGTCCGCCGGCCTCTCCGATGGACGCCACGATGCGTGTATTGACCAGGCCGCAGAGAACGGCCGTGACGACGTCCAACGCCTCATCACTCGTAACACGTAGGCCGCGAACAAAGGTCGATTCGACGCCCACCTGGTCGAGCCATTGAGATATCAGTGGGCCGCCGCCATGGACGACAACAGGCCAAACGCCCTGCCTCTGCACGGCCACGAGATCCCGAAACGTCGTATCTTCCGGCCCCAGAGCGTTGCCGCCGATCTTGACGACTATGCGCGTGTTTTCTGCCATCACTTCCCAAGCTCAATCTGATGAGGAAACAGCATTCAGACTACCAGAGTACCCAACGCGGTGTTGAATGGCAGTGAGACACAGGCGGCGTCAGGTGGTGTATTCACCATTGATGCGAACGTATTCATAGGAGAAATCACACGTCCACGCGGTGGCGGAGCCGCCGCCGATTCCCATCTCGACATCGAACCGCACTTCGGCCTGCTTCATGCGCTCAACGGCCTCGTTCCTGTCAAAGGGGACGGCCTGCCCGTTCTCCAGCACGCAGATGTCATTGAAGTGCAGGGTGACTTTGGATTCCTGCATCTCGACCCCGCTGCGGCCAAGAGCCATCATCACCCGGCCCCAGTTGGGATCATTGCCAAACACAGCGGTTTTGACCAGGGGCGACGTGGAGATGACGCGGGCGGCCTGCCGGGCGTCATCATCACTTAGGGCGCCGGTCACGTTGATCTCGATGAGTTTCGTGGCGCCTTCGCCGTCCCTCACGATGGCCTTTGCCAATTCCATCGAGACATGAGTGATGGCCTCTTCTATGAGTGTCTCATCTTCTCCGCCGGTGACCAGAGCGTTGCCGGCTGCTCCGTTGGCGATGACGATGAAGGTGTCATTGGTAGACGTGTCGCCATCCACGCTTATCACGTTGAACGAGCGATCGGCGGCCCGCTGAACGATGCCATTCAGGCAGTCCTGCTCAATGGCGGCGTCCGTCGTAACGAATGCGAGCATCGTTGCCATGTCCGGATGGATCATGCCGGAACCCTTGGTTGCGCCCGCAACAGTCACAGTCTTGCCACCGATCTCTACCGTGACGGCGCTTTCCTTTGAGACGAGGTCCGTGGTCATGATTGCGAGCGCAAAGTCGTGGCCGGCATCATCGGCGAGAGCCACGGCATCGATTCCGCTGCGCATCACGTCCATAGGCATGGGAACGCCAATGACACCGGTGCTGCAGACAAGCACTTCCTCCGGGCGCAGCCCAAGCTTCCCGGCCACCATCCCTGCAGAGGCGCGGGCGTCCGTCATGCCCTGATCGCCGACAGCCGCGTTGGCGTTCCCACTGTTAACAACGACGGCTCGGGGGGCCGCTTTGCCAATATGCTCGCGGCTAAGGACGACGGGCGCCGCCGTCACCTTGTTCTTCGTGAACACCGCCGCGCCCGTCGTCTCGCCATCGGCGGCGAGTATGGTCACGTCGAGCACGTCTTCCGGCGTGTCTGAGCGGATGCCGGCATGAACGGCGCCAGCGCGAAATCCGCGCGGCGAGGTAACTGAGCTGTTCTCAAGTGGCGTGATAGTCATTTTGTGTAACTCCAGGACGGACACCTATTGTCCGTCTCCAGACTCTAAGATACATCCTATGGTTGTAGAGATTCCCGTACCATAGGCAGGACTGACTCATTTCGATCGAGGTCACTTCATATGACTGAAGCAAAAGAGGGCACACGCATCGTTGGGCGGGGCGTTCAACGCGTCGATAGCGCTGAACGCCTGACCGGCGAGGCCGTGTTCGGCGCGGACCACACCACGGAGGGCACGCTGTACGCCAAGCTGGTCCGCAGCCCATACGCCAATGCGCGCGTCCTCAGCATCGATGTCTCAAAGGCCGCGTCCATGCCCGGCGTGCGCGCAATCGTCACGTCCGCCGACTTTCCCTATATCGCCATGAGCAACCAGGCCGTCGGCGGCGAAATCACCATGACGCCGCGTGATCAGCGGCGGATGCAGATGGCGGAGGACCGCATCTTCTACCACTGGCAAGCCGTTGCCGCGATCGCCGCGGACGACGTGACGACTGCTGAGGAAGCCGCCGCGCTCGTTGAGGTTGAGTATGAGCCGATTGAGCCCGTCGTTGACGTAGAGCGGGCCGTTCGGCCTGAGTCATCTCTCGTTCATGATGATCTCTATACGTGGGAGTTCGCCGGCGGGCCGTCCGACAAACCCAGCAACATCGCCCGGCGCGTTGAGTTCGAACGCGGCGATGTCCAGCAGGGATTCGCCGAAGCGGACATCGTCATCGAGCGAACGTTCCGCGGCGGCACCGTCCACCAGGGTTACCTAGAGCCGCAGGCATGCACGGTGGACGTGGGTGAGGACGGCCATCTGACCGTCTATTCCTCCAGCCAGATCAGCTTCAACCTGCGCGACACCCTGTCCATCATCCTCGGCCTGCCGCAGGACAAGATCACCGTCGTGCCGCTTGAGATTGGCGGCGGATTCGGGGGCAAGGCGGGACTTGGCATCGAGTTCGTGACGGCGTTGCTGGCAATGAAGGCGCGCCAACCCGTCAAGCTCGTCCTTGCGAGGGAAGAGGTCTTCCGCGCATCCGGGCCCACGTGCGCCCATGTCATCAATCTGCGGATCGGCGCGATGCGAGACGGCACGGTGACGACGTTCGACGGCCGCTACCTGCTGGACACCGGCGCGATGACCGGGTTCACGCACTCCGCCACCGCCGCGCTGACCGGCGCATCGCATTACCGCTTCAAGCATCTGCACATCGACGCCTATGACGTTGTGACCAACAAGCCCGTCGCGATGGCCTACCGCGCCCCCAGTGGCCCCATCGGGAACTACCCCACCGAGGTCGTGATGGACGAGCTGGCAGAGGAGTTGGGTATGGATCCCATCGATCTGCGGCTCAAGAACGTGACGGAGGAGGGCGACCCGCTCCCCAACGGCCTGAATATGCCCGTCTGGGGCCTCAAGAAGATCCTGCTCGCCGCCAAGGAACATCCCGCATGGACGGACCCGATCCCTGAGGGACATGGGCGTGGCTTTGCGGCGGCGTATTGGGGGGGTACGACGCTCACGTCAAGCGCGGAGATCGTCATCAACCCGGACGCGACGTTTGAGGTCACGACGGGCTCCGTCGACCTCACCGGCACGCGAACCACGATGGCGCAGTTCGCCGCGGAAGAGCTCGGCGTGGAGATGGAGCAGGTCAGCGTCCGCAGCGGTGACACGGACTCCGTCGGTCATACGGACGGCTCGTTCGGCAGCCGCACGACACTCACGACGGGAACCGCCGTGATGCTCGGCGCACGCGATGCGCTGGAGCAGCTGCGCGCCGTCGCGGCGGAGATGCTGCGTGTGGAGCCTGAGTACGTCGATTACGACAATCAGACCTTTATGGCGCGGGATTCCGATCGAAGCATCACCTTGGCTGATGTCTGCCAAGCGGCAGTGGAGGCCAACGAAGGCGAGGAACTGAAGGTCATCAACATGGCAACGGGGCTGCCTGCTGCGCCGACATCCGCTGCGTCCATCGCGGAGGTTGCGGTCGACAAGGCAACCGGCCGCACGGAGATCAAGCGGTTCACAATCTTCCAGGACCCCGGCAACGCGATCAATCCGCTGGCCGTCGAAGGCCAGATGCAGGGCGGCGCGGCGCAGGGCATCGGCTGGGCGCTGTGGGAGGTGTACGACGTCGACGTGGCGACGGGCATGATTCGCAACCCGAATTTCCTGGACTACCGGATGCCGACGACGCTGGATGTGCCGATGATCGAGCCGGTCATCGTCTCTACACCGAACCCAAGCGGACCGCACGGAGCGCGGGGTGTGGGCGAAATTCCGTTGGTGACGCCAGTGGGCGCAATCGGCAACGCCATCTACCACGCAACGGGCGTCCGCCTGCACCAGACGCCTTTCACGCCGGAGCGGGTCTTGTGGGGGCTGAAGGAGTTGGGGGAAGAGTAGCACCCCAGATAAGTCAGGTGTGCGCCCACAGTCTTTGAATCCTTAGCTCCGTGATCAACAATTAGATATGGGTCGGTCACCCGAGAATTTCGAATCAAGGCCTTCTTGGCGGGGGCGTCCCGTCTCTGCGCCACCCGGCATGGGAGAAAGGCCGCCTGGCTATCCCCATTCTGGCGGCAACGGCTCTGGCCCACCTTGGGCTCGCATCATCAGCGTGCTTCTGGGGCTCGCCGTTATCGGCATGCTGGTCTTGGTGGTCGGCCTCTCTTCATTGCTTGAGGAAGAGGAATCCGCGCGTATTTCAGCTGAGGAGGAGGCAGCAGAGGCCACTACACAACGCGATGAGGCCATCAGTGGGGCGAACGATGCCATTGCACGAGCGAATCAGGAAACGATTGCGCGCGCGACGGCTGAGGCTGAGCAGTCTGAGGCTGAGCAACAGGCCCAAGAGGAGACACGGTTGCGCGCGACGGCTGAGTCGGAGACGCGGCGAGCGGAAGCAGCAGCAACGAGGGAGTCTCGCCTCCGAGCAACAGCTGAAGCAAGTCTAGATGACGTCGAAAGGGAACTAGAGGCAGCGGCGGGAGAGAACACGGAGACGATTGAGGGGCTTGAACTATTGGCTGCTCTCTCCTTTGCGCTAACGAGTCCCACTTTGTGGGGGCTACTTACTGGAGAAATCAACGTCTACTTGGAACCATTGCCTCCCTATGCAACCCGAAGTGCCCGCACCGCACGCGACGATATCATAGATTCCCTGGATCAACGAAGGCACCACGGTGCTGTCGTCCAGGTGACTGACGACCCTGACGAGGCCACCATATACATCAAGTGGGTACGGGACTACGGCGATGACCACTTAGGAATTGCGACAGATTCGGCCGTTATCCATGTCGGGCTCGGTAGCACAAATTGTAACGATGAGTGGCAAGCATTCGACAGGAACACTGTAGTGAAGGTGCTCTGGCACGAAATTGGCCACGCACTTGGGTACGAACATAGCAACGATGCCATGAATATCATGTACCCGTTCGTCGAGACCCGGTTGGAGATTGAGCATGATATTGATGACGTTTTGTCTTCAGACTGGTGGTGGACCATCCCATTCTGCGAAGAAGGGGAGTACCGCTACTCAGTTGAAACTGACGAACGGAGCCACGGCTTCGAGATAGCAGTCCTGCGTCCGGGAACGACTGGCGACGACTTCAGTTCTGGAAGCGGCAGAACCTACTCCGGCTGTGGCAACGGAGAGTGGCAAGCATATTCCGACACTTGTGATATAGGTTTGGGTTCTAGCCTCTACATTTACAACAGTGAGGATGAAGCGATCCGTCTAAGCGGCCAGATTATCCGACTTGACCAACCCGAATGGCCAGACATGCAGTGGGACGAGGACGCCTTCTACTACGACGACGAAACGCTGGATTACTACCGCGAGTTATTCGCGGAAGGGTAGGCACAAAGCTGTCATAGACCGCTAAGAGCTTCTAGATTCCCGCTTTCGCGGGAATGACGAGGCGGGGAGCCTACTCCTCGTCTTCCTCCACATCATCGTCGTCGAGGATTTCTGCGTCCCCATCATCGTCCGCCACGATTTCAACGATATCCTCAGTCGGATCGTCGTCTATCTCGTCAGCTGAATCCGCGGTGGCCTCTGCCTCCGCGGCCTTTGCCCTGCCGTTCCTGCGGCTCTTGGCGGATGTCTTTGTCTTAGCGTTGGCTTTGGCCTTTGACTTCGCGCCGTTCTTCTTGCCGGAGCCGTTCTTTGTCTCCGGCGGGGGCAGTTGCTCCTCCGGCTCCGGGAACTGCGCTATCGCGACGACTACATCATCCTGCTCGAGGCGCATGACTTGGACACCACTGGTGTCCCGGCCTTTGGGGCGCACGTTGTCGAGTGTCGTACGGATGACAATGCCTTTTCGGGAAATGAGCATGATCTCTTCGTCACGCGTGGCGGCGGCGACGCCCACAATCAGGCCGGTGTTCTTGTGCCGGTCTTGCCGCACCTTGAACGTGGCGACGCCCATGCCGCCCCTGTTGCGGAGGGGGTAGCCGTCGGTCTGGGTTCCTTTCGGCGTTTCGACAATTTGCCCTGTGCCCATGCGAGTGCTCTTACCGTAGCCATGCGCGGACACCACGAACAGGTACTTCTCCGGGTCTGCGATTACAGCCGCGACGACGTTGTCTTCCGTGCCACGCTTCCCAAAGCGGATGCCGCGCACGCCGCCGGACGTTGCCGATGCCGACCTGAGAGCGTTTGTCTCAAAGCGAATGGCGAGACCTTGCTCAGTGACGAGGATGACCTGATCCTCTTCCTTCGCGAGAATCACGCTGACCAGATCATCGCCGTCCAAGAGGTTCATCGCCTTCTTGCCCGTGCTTCGCACCTTCACGAACCGCTCCAACGGAGTTCGCTTTACAATGCCCTTGCGCGTGGCAAAAACCAGGTAATCGTGTTCAGAAAGATCTGAGGCGGCCATGACCGTCGTGACGCGCTCGTTCGGCGCGAGTGCGCTGCCCTGGAAAAGGTTGGCAACGGGGATGCCGCGCGCCGTGCGTGACGCCTCCGCCGGCAGGTCAAAGCACCTGAGTGTTGTCACGCGGCCGCGATTCGTGAAGAACAGCAGCGTGTCATGCGTGTCGCAGACCAGCAGGTGCTGAACGATGTCCTCTTCGCGCGTCGTCACGCCGGTGACGCCTCTGCCGCCCCGGTGCTGCCGTCGGTACGCAGAGGCCAGCACTCGCTTGATGTAGCCGCGCTGGCTGATGGTAACGACCACCTCGTTGTGCGGGATCAGATCCTCGCGGCGAACCGCGCCGAGCTCGTTCTCATCAATCTCCGTCCGGCGCTCGTCGCCGTGCTTCTCCTTGAGCTCCTCGATCTCCTCACGCACAACGCTTGTGATGCGGGTCGGGTCGGCAAGAATGGACTCCAACTCGGCGATGCGCTCGCGGAGTTCCTCAAGTTCTTCCAGGATGGCCTGGCGCTCAAGAGCGGCGAGGCGGCGCAGCTGCATATCGAGGATTGCCTGCGCCTGCCGCTGTGACAGCGTGTAGCGCTCAATCAGCGTGATACGGGCAGCGTCCGCGGACTCGGCATTGCGAATGACCTCAATCACTTCATCGAGGTTGTCCAGCGCCACACGCAGCCCCTCCAACACGTGGGCGCGATCCTGCGCGCGGCGCAATTCATAGCGCGTGCGGTTGATGACGACATCACGCCGGAAGCGGATGAAGTGGTGGATGATCTGCCGGAGCGGCAGGACCTGCGGTTCTCCGTCCACCAGCGCGAGCGCGTTGATGGAGAAGGATGTCCGCATGGCGGTGTGTTCATAGAGGTTGTTGAGCACGATGTGCGCGGCAGCGTCACGCCGTAGCTCGATAACGACTCGCAGCCCGTCACGGTCGGATTCGTCGCGAATCTCACTGATGCCGTCCAGCCGCTTGCTGCGGACGAGGTCGGCCATCTTCTCGACAAGCGCCGCCTTGTTGACCTGATAAGGAAGTTCAGTGACAACAATCTGCGAGCGTTGGTTGCGCCCCTCGATCTCCTGAATCTCCGCGCGGGCCTCGATGATGACGCGGCCGCGGCCCGTGGCGTATGCGCTGCGCACGCCCTCCGTACCGCGGATGATGCCTTCTGTGGGAAAGTCCGGGCCTTTGATGAACTGATGCAGCTCATCGAGCGTGGCATCGAACTCGCCGCCCTCCGGCGTCTCCCGCCAGCGGCCGATGGCGAACAGGATGGCGTCGCAAACTTCGGTCAGATTGTGGGGCGGCATGTTTGTCGCCATGCCGACGGCGATGCCCGCCGTGCCATTGACCAGGAGGTTGGGAATGCGTGCCGGCAGAACCACCGGCTCACGCTCGGAGTCATCAAAGTTCTCCGCAAACGCGACGGTCTGCCTGTCGATGTCGGTGAGCATCTCCTCCGCGATGGAGGCCAGCCGCGCCTCCGTGTAGCGCATGGCAGCGGGGGGATCGTTGTCGACAGAGCCGAAGTTGCCCTGGCCGTCAACAAGCGGGTAGCGCAGCGAGAACGGCTGCGCGAGGCGAACGAGGGCATCATAGACGGGCGAGTCGCCGTGCGGATGATACTTGGCGATGACATCACCCACCACACGAGCGCTCTTGCGATAGGCGGTATTGCTCCTCATCCCCTGCTCATACATGGCGTAGAGGACGCGGCGCTGGACGGGCTTGAGTCCGTCTCGCACGTCCGGCAGGGCGCGCGAGACGATGACGCTCATGGCGTAGTCCAGATACGCATCGCGCATCTGGCGTTCAAGAGCGACGGAACGTTCAACCATGAAGCATCGCCTCCATCCCGGGCCGACGGGCAGTCAGGCGCTAAGAAACGTCGGGAATCCTATTTGATTCGTACGTCCAGTCTAGCATTTTTTGACGTAAAATGCGCGTTGACGGTAGCAGAAAACCACGAGGGCACGGCTTTACTCGCCCGCGTAGATCTCCGTCTCCGGGTTGAATGACACCCATGCGAACCACAGTGCGTTGTCCGCCTTGACTGGCGTTAGGCGCTGCTCTACAAGTTCACCCTGATCGCCGGCTCCAAGCAATGTCCACAGGGTTCCGGTTTCCGTGTCACGGAAGAAGTCGCCTGCCGCTTCAAATTCCAGGATTCGATCACCAAGCCGTCGGCTGAACGCGGCGGCAGAGCCGGGGTCGTGCGACTCGGCAATGCTCTCTTCATCCAGGGCCGAGCGTGTGCCGGCTTTCCAGAACACAACAACCGGCTCGCCGCCAATCTCCGTATTGACGACCTGTTCCTGCCGGAGCTGTGCAAACGGGAACGCGATGATCTCGTCGTCAATCTCCACGCCCAGAACGCGCTCTTTGGGGCTCAGGCGCTCGTCCAGTTGGCCGATGAAAAGAGACGGTGGATTATTGGGGGAATCGTAGCCGAAGTATTGCGAGCCGCCGTACACGGGCCAGAACTCGGGGCTGCCGCTCGCCGGCGACAAGACCCTGCCATCGGGATACGTGCGAGCAAACTCCCCGAATGACGTGATATAGGCAGGAACATATTCCAGCCGGTGCCCGGCCGCTTCGCCCGTTATGGCCTGTCCGTCAGCCTGCTGCCACCACGATTCCGTGTGATCGTCCCACATAACCAGGTTGGCAATCCGCACATTCCCCGTCGTGCCGAAGTTCAGTTCGACGTCGTCAACCACGCGGCCAAAGGCCCTCGTCGTGTAGCTCAATGGAGAATATGTGACGAGTACCGGTTGGCCGCCGATGTTGTCATTCACAACTTCGTGGAAAGTCAGGATGCCGAGCGGATAGGCGCGGGCATCCCCGTTGACTTCCACGACAGCGACGGGATGATCAAGTGTCAGCCAACTCCGCATGGCTTCATCGGTGACTGTCTCAAGTATTGAGCGGAGGTGGGGTTGATAGATAGGCTGGATGCCGTTGCGACCCGGCCCGGTGGAGAGGATCTCATCCGGGTCCACTGTCCATCGGCGAAAGTCGGTCTCCCGCCACTGGGTGATATTCACACTGAGCGGCGGTATCTCCACATACACGTTGACACCGTCGATGACCTCGAAATGGCCGGGAGGGGGCGTATTTGTTGCGACGGCAGGCGGCAACGTGGGCTGCGGCGTCGGGCTGGTGCTGGGAATCAGGCCGCGGTCACCGGCTGCCGAGCTCTCATCGCACCCGGCAGCCATTAGGGCAACGACTACAACCGTAATCAGTGGCACAATAGCAATGACGGGCCGCAGTCGGCTCATTACCCGAAGCCTGAAGGTATTAGTCAGTCGGTTCGTCATGTCTTGTCATTTGTGGCA
Organism: uncultured Dehalococcoidia bacterium; assembly: GCA_964653005.1. Classification (GTDB taxonomy): domain Bacteria; phylum Chloroflexota; class Dehalococcoidia; order UBA6926; family UBA6926; genus VXMO01. The sequence continues at coordinate 279,831 of CAZZAN010000001.1, forward strand.
TCGCGCTCGGAGACGCGCTTATGCGCTTTCCAGTATGTCACGGAGGGCAGAAAAGCGAGAGGATATGAGGGTCGCATCGTGACATCCAATTCCCGGGGGCCTGTTCTAATCAGCGGCGGGCGGGTCATCGACCCGTGGCAGAACCTGGACGCTGCGGGAGACGTGCTGCTGCAGGATAGCCGCGTCGCATGGACACATGTCGGCGCGGACAGCACCCCCAGTATCCCCGCTGGCACACGGCGCATAAATGCTGAAGGCATGGTCGTCGCTCCCGGCTTCATCGACCTGCACTGCCATCTCCGTGAACCTGGGCAGGAGCACAAGGAGACCATTGAGAGCGGCACCCGTGCGGCGGCGCGCGGCGGATTCACCACCGTCTGTGCAATGCCCAATACGGAGCCACCCCTCGACACACCCGAACTCCTCGAATCTGTGATGCGCAGCGCGGCGGCCACTGCGAGTGTCCGTGTCCTGCCTATTGGAACAATCACCGTTGGTCGAGCCGGTCGGGAGCTTGCGGCCCTTAGCGAACTCGCGGCGGTAGGAGCAGCGCTGTTGAGCGACGACGGCTCAGCCGTTGCTGACGACAATCTCATGCGCGCGGCGCTGGTTGAATCCGCACGGCTCAATCTGCCGCTGAGCCAGCATTCCGAGGATCCGCAAGTTATTGGCAACGCGGTGGCGCACGAAGGCGATGCGGCAAGGGAACTGGGACTGCCATCCGCGTCTGCCGATGCTGAGACGAACATTGTCGAACGCGATCTGAGGTTGCTGGCAGAGGCGGGAGGGCGCCTCCACGTGGCGCACGCCTCAACAGCCGGCGCGGTTGAACTGCTGCGCGACGCGCGGGATCGCGGCCTGCAGGCGACATCAGAGGTCACGCCGCACCATCTCACGCTGACAGACCGCGCCCTGCTGGGCGAACGGGGGCCGCAGCACGGGTGGCCGAACGGCCCTGTTGGCGATACGTCGTTGCGTGTCAATCCGCCGCTGCGCTCCGAAGACCACGTAAACGCGCTGGTGGACGCGCTGCGCGAGGGCGTGATTGACGCCATCGCGACCGATCACGCGCCCCATTCGGCGCAAGACAAGGCCGGCGGCTTTGCTGACGCCGCGCCGGGCATCTCCGGCATCGAGACGGCATTCGGGCTGCTGATGACCGCACTCGTTCACACGGGACGGATAGACTTGCCAACCCTCATTGAACGGCTGACCCTTGGCCCCGCCGGGATAATCGGCACGGCGGCTGACGCGTTGGACTTGCGCGGTTTGACCCCGGGCGCGGCGGCTGACGTTGTCGTGCTCGATCCCGACCGCTCATGGACGGTGCGCGCGGAGGAATTTGCCTCTCTGGGCAAGAATACGCCGCTGGAGGGTTGTGAACTGCGCGGAATGGTTACTCATACATTTGTTGGCGGAGTCCAGGTCTATGCGGCGGAGGAACAGTCTGCCGTGCATGGGGCGACGCGGTCATGACGCTTATCGGGAGAACCGAGGAGAGGGAGGCGTTTCTCGTCCTGGAGGACGGGAGCATCCACCGCGGCTATGGCTTTGGCGCTGTCGGCGCTGAGGCCATCGGCGAGGTTGTCTTCAATACGTCGATGGTCGGCTACCAGGAGATGCTGACCGATCCGTCCTATGGCGGGCAGATTCTCGTACCGACGTATCCTCTGCAAGGCAATTACGGCATCAATGACCGCGACGTCGAGTCCTCGCGGATACAGGTTCGCGGTTTCGTTGTTCGCGAGGCGTGTGATTTGCCCAGCAATCGCCTCTCGACCCGCACTCTGGACGATTTCCTGCGAGATGAAGGTGTGCCCGGCATCTATGGGGTGGACACGCGCGCGCTCACACGCAGAATCCGCATGGCCGGCGTCATGATGGGCATCATCACCACCGAGGGGTCGCCTGAACAGGCGCTCACGCGGCTTCGGGAGGCCCCGGACTACGGCAGCCTTGATCTGGTCAGCGAGGTTATCACGGCATCTCCGTATGAATGGACGGAGGGGCCGGGCGAGCTAACGCCTGACGCTCCGCGCGTCGTCGTGATGGATGAGGGGCTGAAATACAACATCCTGAGGCTATTGCGGCGGCGGGGATGCGCAGTGACTGTGGTTCCCAGCTCCACCTCGTTCGACGACGTGATGGCTCTACATCCTTCGGGCGTGCTCTTGTCGCCCGGGCCGGGTGATCCGGCACTGCTGGAAGGAGTCGTGCAGACCGCAGGCGGCTTACTGGGCCGTCTGCCGGTCATGGGAATCTGCCTCGGCCACCAGGTTGTCGCTCGGGCGCTGGGCGGACAAACGTACAAGCTGAAGTTTGGGCACAGGGGCGGGAATCATCCCGTCAAGGATCTCGCCACGGACCTCGTGACGATTACGGCGCAGAATCACGGGTACGCAGTAGACGCGGACGGGCTGCCGCCGGGGCTGGATGTAAGCCACCTGAACCTGAACGACAACACGGTTGAGGGGCTGACACACCGCGAAATGCCCCTACTGACGATCCAGTATCACTCAGAGGCGTCGCCGGGGCCTCTGGATAATGAATATCTTTTTGACCGGTTCTTAGACTTGATTCGAGAATACAGGTAGGGTATAGTGTCGCGAAGCGCGGGTAAAGCGGAATTGGTTTTTGTGCCGACGTCGTGTCTCACGATGGGCGGCCAAGAAGGAGGTTTCGATGGTGCTGGAAATGGAAGCGCCACTGGACCGGGGCTATACACCTACCCAACAGACGGAGCCCCAACGCCGACAGTCCCAACTGGTCGAGTACGAAATTCTCGACTCGTATTGGGTACACCAACATCAATGGATTTGGTTGTCGGGTCTGGTACTGGTCACGATTTCGATGTTCGGCATGGCCGTGTTGCCCATGGGGCTGGCAGGTCACGAGCTGCGCACCGAGATCATCAGCTTTGTATCGGTCATTTCAGTTGCGCTCACACTCATCTGGTGGGGAATGCTGCGCCACATGTTGAACGCATTAACAGTGGTGAAGCATCGCAAGCGCGAGATCGAGCGAAGTCTTGGAATGCGGATGGAGTTCTACCTTGCGGCATCACGCTCGCGCCGCAAGCGCGATCGCATTCGCGAGTTCGCCCAGCAGGAAGCGGGCGACGATCCGGAGCTTCGTGCGGACATCGCCGATTTCCTTCGATCCGTCACCGTTCGCCAGAGCTTCGTTCCAGGCGAAGACACCGCATGGTCCATCATCCCGTTCCTGTTCATGGGCGCGTGGATCGTTTTCTGGGCCATCACGGCCGGCCCGTCCATCTTCACCTTCTAGGGCCAACCGCCAACATCGCTCACATGTCGCGCGTCCCGGCTTCATCTGCCGGGGCGCGTGAACTTGTGTCTCTGACACTCTCGGCGTCCTTGCGCGGGAGGGCACCATGACGACCGCGCCGGAACGCCCGTCCCGCGTGCTCGTGCTCGGCAGCGGACCGATTGTCATCGGTCAGGCCGCCGAATTCGATTACGCAGGCACGCAGGCCTGCCGCGCTCTCCGCGAGGAGGGCGTTACGTCCATCCTCGTCAACTCCAACCCCGCCACGATCATGACCGACCATGAGATCGCGGACGTCGTCTATATCGAACCGCTGACCGTTGAGGCAGTAACACGCGTCATCGAACGGGAGCGGCCCGATGGACTGCTGCCAACGCTCGGCGGGCAGACCGGCCTCAATCTCGCCGTTGATCTGGCAGAGGCGGGCGTGCTGGAGCAATACAATGTCCGCCTGCTCGGGACCCCGCTGGAGGCGATACGCACGGCGGAGGACCGCAATCTCTTCCGGCAGATGCTGGATGAGATCGGCGAGCCGGTGCCGGAGAACGAGGTCGTCACCACAGTTGAAGACGCCCGCAAGGTGGCGGAACGCCTCGGCCTGCCCGTCGTGATTCGCCCCGCCTACACGCTTGGCGGCTCGGGCGGTGGAATCGCGTACACGCCGGAGCAGTTGGATGAACAGGTTCGCACCGGTCTCTCCTACAGCCCCATCGGGCAAGTGCTCGTTGAGCGCAGCCTGATCGGCTGGAAAGAGATCGAGTACGAGGTCATGCGCGACGGTGCGGACACAACTATCACCGTCTGCAACATGGAAAACCTGGACGCGATGGGCGTCCACACCGGCGACAGCATCGTCGTCGCTCCCAGCCAGACGCTGACGGACAAGGAGTACCAGATGCTCCGCTCCGCCAGCCTGAAGATCATCTCCGCTTTGGGGATTGAGGGTGGCTGCAACGTCCAGCTCGCGCTGGAGCCGCATCCAACGGTGGCCGGCAAGGGGCAGAATGCGGGCTATTCGGAATCGTCCTATTACGTCATTGAAGTTAATCCGCGTGTCAGCCGCTCCTCGGCGCTGGCGTCCAAGGCAACCGGCTACCCGATTGCCCGCGTCGCCGCCAAGATCGCCGTCGGCAAGCGGCTGGACGAGATTCCCAACGCGGTCACGCAGGTCACCACCGCCGCATTTGAACCGGCGCTCGACTATTGCGTGGCCAAGATCCCGCGCTGGCCGTTCGACAAGTTCCCGTCCGGCGACCGTTCATTGGGCACGCAGATGAAGGCCACGGGCGAGGTGATGGCCATCGATCGCTCGTTTGAAGCTGCGTTGCAAAAGGCCGTGCGGTCGCTCGAGGTGGCGGGGGACAGCCTGCTGTGGGAGCACGGCTCATGGAGCGCAGTCTCTGACCCGCTTGAGGAACTGCCGCTTCACCCGAATGACCAACGGTTGTGGGCGCTGATGGCGGCCCTGCGACGTGGCGTTTCGCTTGAGGACCTCTCCGTAAAGACCGGCGTTGATCCATGGTTCCTGTACAAGCTGAACGCCATTGTCGGCATGGAGAACAGGTTGCTGGCGGAGCCGCTGACCCCGCGCCTGCTGCGTGACGCAAAACGCATTGGATTTTCTGACACACAGATCAGCACCCTAGCTGACCGGCTCCCTGAGCAGGTTCATGAGCTGCGGCAGGAATGGGACATCCGCCCCGTCTACAAGATGGTGGACACGTGCGCGGCGGAGTTTGAGGCGGCAACGCCCTATTTCTATTCCACGTACGAAGAGGAGAACGAGGCGCTGCCGTTGGAGGGGCGGTCGGCGGTCGTCATCGGCAGCGGCCCGATCCGCATCGGGCAGGGAATCGAGTTCGACTACTGCTCCGTTCACGCCGCCTGGGCCCTGCAGGATGAGGGCGCGGCCAGCATCATCATCAATTCCAACCCGGAAACCGTGTCCACGGACTTCGATACGTCCAACCGCCTCTATTTCGAACCGCTCGACGAGGAGGGCGTCGCCTGTGTCCTAGAGAACGAGCGCATTACGCAGGGGGAGCAGGAGTTATTCCCCAGCACTGCGGCGCAATTCGGTGGCCAGACAGCCATCAATCTGATCAGCCCACTGAGCAGGCGCGCGTTTACCATCCTGGGCACTCAACCGGCGACCGTTGATCAGGCCGAGGATCGCCAGCGATTCGACGAATTCGTCACCACGCTCGGCATCCCCCGCCCGCCTGGCGCAGGCGTTACGTCCATCGAAGAGGGGCTGGCCGTTGCCAACTCCATCGGATATCCGATTGTCGTCCGTCCGAGTTTCGTGCTTGGCGGGCGGGCGATGGAGATCGTCCACACGCCGGCGGAGTTCACTCGCTACGTGATGACCGCCATGGAAGAGTTGGGAGACAACCGCCCCATCCAGGTCGACAAGTTCCTCGAAGGGATGGAGGTTGAGGTGGACGCCGTCAGTGACGGTGAGGACGTGCTTATCCCGGGAATCATGGAACACATTGAGAGAGCGGGCGTCCACAGCGGAGACTCCATGGGCGTCTATCCCGCGCCATCCCTATCTGAGGATGATGAACGGCAAGTCGTCGACTACACGGTCCAGCTTGGCCGCGCGTTCGGCATCATGGGCCTCATGAACATCCAGTTCGTCGTTGTGCACAACGAGAACCAGGACGGGACGCCTGCCCCGTCCACCGTCTACGTGCTTGAGGTCAACGTCCGCTCCAGCCGGACGGTTCCGTTCATCTCCAAGGTCACCGAGGTGCCGATGGTCAATCTCGCGACGCGCGTGATCATGGGGCGCACGTTGAAGGAGATGGGATACGAGAGCGGACTGTGGCCGAAGAAGCCGCTCGTGGCCGTCAAAGCGCCCGTCTCGTCCATGGCCAAGCTGATGGGCGTGGACACCTATTTGGGGCCGGAGATGAAATCCACGGGCGAGGTCATGGGAATCGACACATCCCTCGCTCCCGCCCTGACGAAGGCTCTGCAAGCGGCGCGGCTCATGCTGCCGCAATCCGGCGGCATCCTCATCAGCGTGTCCGACCGCGAAAAGGCGGAGGTGGTGCCGATTGCGCGCCGCCTGGCCGCACACGGCTACGAGGTCTACGCCACGGAGGGCACCGCGACAATCCTGCGCGCCGTTGGCATTGAGGTCGCGGGCGTCCCCGCCAAGGTCAGTGAAGGCGAGGAGGGTGAGGGCACGACCACTGATCTGATCCGCGACGGCCAGGTGCACGCCGTCGTCAACACCATGTCCGGCAACCGTGTGCCGTTGAGGGACGGCTTTGAGATACGCCGGGCCGCCACGGAACAGGGCATCCCCTGCTACACGAGCCTGGACACATTCCGCGTTGCCGTTGATTCCGTGACGGGCGGCGCAGAGGCGGGTGAGTACAGCATCATGCGCCTCGATGAATATGTGAACGGCGGGCCGTCGGACGAATTTCGCTCCCGGTGACGGGCTCACCGTCGTTATCACGGAAATCGCATGGCCACTTTCGAGACGATAGCGCAGGGCATGATCCTTGTGCGCATTGGAACATCAAGGATCGCTCAAGCCGCACGACCCGGCCAATACGTTCAGCGACGAGGACACATCGCGCAGGGCATCGTGAGCGATGATCTGCGCGCTCAGACCTTGCCATTTGACCCGCAGCCCTACCCGATCCTCTCAGTCGACACAGACAGTGGGGAAATCACGGTCCTGGCAGTACCTGAAGACGGAGACGATTCCGCCATTACATCGACACCAACAGGTCTCGAATGGGCGGTGAGAGGGCCATTGGGCAAGCCCGTAACAATCGATTCCGCCGCAAAGCATGTGGCGTTCATCGCTCAAGGGGACGGCATTGGCTCGCTCATCGCCGTGATGCGGGAAACTGCGGAACGCGGCGTCCGCGTCACGCTGATGGCAGGGGCAGGGAACGCCTGGCAGCTCTATCCGTCACACCTGTTGCCCGAGGGCGTGCGCGAGATGACCGCGACGGACGACGGCTCGGCCGGCATTCGCGCCCCCGTCACTCATCTACTGCCGCAGGTTCAGGATGATGCGGATGTGCTGATCGCATCGGGCCCACCAAAGCTGTACGAGGACTTGGCGCGTATGCGTTCAGACGGCTTGCTGACGATTCCAACAACAGTTGTCATGCTGCCGCTGATGGAATGTCGCACCGGGGAGTGCGGGAGTTGCACCATCCAGACGACTGGCGGCCCACGGCTAGCCTGCATGGACGGACCTGCGTTTGATCTGGACGAGGTGGACTGGGGCTAGTCCTATCAGTTCAGTCGCGGGACGCTAGGCGTGTCGCTGCCGGCGTACGAAGGTCACAAAGTCGAGATCGCCTGGCGATAGCGCAAGTTGTGTGAGCCGGACGGCAGCCTCCGCCCGGTATTGCGTGCCGTGATTGACCATATGGGTGATGACCTCACGCAGGGGCTGTTCAAACGGATTGCCCGCCAAATCCACATACGCGATTGGCGCGTTAAGGGTTTCGTCCGTCATTGCAATCGAGAGTTCCCGCAGACGGTCCTGTGCCGGCGCCCACACCTGTCTCAGACTGGAGTAGGTCGGAACGTCGTCTTCCGAAATCCTGCTCTCACGGAGATTCACCACCCATTCGGGCGGGGCATCTCCGATCCATCGTGAAACCCAGATGAGTTCACTGGTCAAGATGTGAACAAGCGTGGCGTGGAGGCTGCCAAAGCTGAGGCCTTCAACCGCGGTCAGGTAATCCGCTTCTGATACCTGCTGTGCGCCGTCAAGAATGACCCCATTTGCCCAGCGGTTGTATTCAAGAAGAAGCCGAAAGTGGTCTATGTTAGCAGCTGACATGACAAGGGAATAAACGTGTGCGGGTGGAAGAGTCAGACGGTCTTTAGCTGGAGGTTCTCGAGGTCGACCTGCCGAGAATCTTTGGACAGGTACAGCACCTCAATGCCAACAACCTGCTTCTGCTCGTTGTAGTCCAGGATAACGCCGGGGGCGACTTCTTCTGAGCCGATAATCTCTGATTCACATAGACCCAGGTAGAGGGCGTCGGCTTCCTTATCAATACGCAGTTTCATCTGTAACCCCTCATCCTCCAATCGAAGTGCACTGTCACAACCCGCCAAGGATCGACACTCGTGTTGACGACTACACGAAAGTATGTGTCGCTATCCGGCACTTGGCCATAGAATCGCTCAAGCTCCGGGTCTATAAGGTCCGGCAAACGTTGAACTGGATCCGCTACAGCCCTTTGAACCCATTCTATGCGTATGCCCTGTTCTGTCATCCTTTCCCGTGCGTGGACTGTGTACACAAGCTCCGGCAGATCCATAGGACAAGTATCCCACGCGGAATGGGCTAGCGCACCGGCAGTTGAACGATCGCGCTGCCGCGCACGCACGGCCTGCCGCCGCTCCCCTCACTCCACAACTCAAGCTCGACGAGCGCCGCGCCGTCATCGTCGCGCCATGTCCGTGAGACGCGGCCATAGTGCATGATCGTCTCACCGATGAACGCCGGGGAGCGAACCTCGCCTCGAAAGTGCCGCAAAATGCCGCGCCGCCCCATCCACCGCGTCGCGGTCTGGCACAGCATGTCCCCCGAAAGATCACCCTGCGCAATCCGCTCCGGCAGTCCCTCCACTTGCGCATAGGCACGGTCGTAGTGGATCAGGTGGCTGTTGGTCTTCACGAGGCCGTAGAAGAAGACCTGCACGGTTGAGATGAAGCGTGGCAGCGGTGTCAGTTCATCGCCCTCGCTTACGTCATCCCATACCGGCTCGTCCGTCCACTGCGGCGGTTCGGCGGGCCGAGCCCGAGAGCCGTTTTCAAGCTGCAACTCGCCCCACGCCCGCCCCGCGCCATCCGGTGACGACGGCTGCGGCACAGTGGCCGTCGTGGTGCGGTCAATCATCACCGTGTGGCCATGCTGATTCGTGATAGTCATTTCCTTGGTGGTGAAGATCATTGCGCCGGAGCGTCCCTGCTTCTCCTCAACGTCCGTGACCGTTGATTGGCGTGTCAGAACATCGCCCGGCCTGATGGGCTCAACGAACGTCACCTCCGTGCCCGTGTAACGCGACTGCGCGCCGGGGATGCGAAGTTGGAGAGGATCATCGCGCGTGTCCGGCAGGCCGTCAGGGCGCAGGTCGGCAATGGCCGTCGGCGGGAAGCTGGTGAAGCCGGTGAACAGCGGCGGCGCGACGATGCCGCCATACGGGCCATCCTTGGCGCGCTCTTCGTCCACATATGAAGGCCGCGCGTCATCGACGGCATAGGCGTAGCGAGCAATCTCATCAAAGGTGATGGGCGGCCGCGTCTCCTGCTCGGAAACCCGTCCGAGCAGTTCCCGCGCCGCTTGCAGCGCCTCGCTTGTCATACTTGCCCGCCTCGATGACTTCTGTGAGTACCAAGCAAGGATACGCCACCTTCGCGTCCATGCTGCCAGAGCGTTGCGTGAACTGAGTCAAAGATGGCACAGTGAGCGCCATGACAAACACGACTACTGAACAAACGGCGCTTGGGCACCTGAAGGTTGTTGAGCTTGGCGGTGGCACCGGCGCATCTGCCATGGCGGGGCGGCTGCTTGGCGATATGGGCGCGGATGTCGTGCTCGTTGAGCCGCCCGGAGGGGTTGGCGCGCGCCATATAGGCCCATTCGCCAACGATGTTAACGACCCCGACCGCAGCCTGACCTTCCTCGACCACAACATCAACAAGCGCTCTGTGGTGTTGGATATTGATTCACAAGAAGGTCAAGAATCCGTGCGCCGCCTCGCGTCGTGGGCAGACGTGCTGATTGAGTCGTATCAACCTGGCTATCTGCGCGAGCGCGGCCTCGGCTACGAGGACCTTGCGGAAATCAACCCCGAACTCGTCTATGGCTCGCTGACGCCGTTCGGCCAGACGGGACCGTACGCGAACTACGCCTCCACGGAGCTGATCATCCAGTCGCTGGCGGGTGACCCGTGGGTATACGGCGACGATGAGCGCGCGCCCGCGATGGTGCCCGGCGATGCGACCGCCCGCATCGGCTCCATGCACCTTGTCTACGGCATCCTGCTTGCGCTGCGTGAGCGGCGGTGGTCCACGCGCGGCCAACATGTGGACGTGTCGCGGCAGGACATCGGCATATGGCAGCTGGTGAGCGGCAGCATCTCCCGCGTCGGACTGCGGAATGAGGTCTTCCGCCGCCCCGGCAAGGCGTCCACCGGCATCGGCAGCATCTATCACTGCGCGGATGGCGTGATCCAGTTCTTCCCGTCCACCAATGCGCAGTTCCGCGGCCTGGTCACGGGCTGGATGCAGGACTCCACGTTCGACGACGAGGCATGGGACGACACCAATTTCCGCCGCGACAACTACGACATTATCGATGTGGCCATGAGAGAGTTCATGGGCAAGCTGACCGCCGCGGAGATCGAGGAGCAGGCGGCCATCCATGACGTCCCAATGGCGCGGCTGTCCACCATGGCGGAGTTCGTTGAGCATCCCCACACCGTGGCGCGCCAGTTCGTAGTCGATGCCACACATCCCGTCGTTGGCGACTACCGCGCTCCCGGCCCACCGTACAGGTTCAAAGGCACGCCGTGGGCGATTACCCGCCATGCGCCGCGCGTGGATGAGCACGGCGCGGAACTTCGCACAATGATTGCGGGGCTATCATCCACCCCGGCTGACCTGTCGAAATATGTTGCGCGGCGGCACGACCGCCGCAAGCAGCCGCTTGAAGGTGTGCGCATCGCCGACCTGAGCCGCGTCTTTGCCGGGCCGTTCGGCACGATGCTGCTGGGATTCCACGGCGCGGAGGTCATTCGCATCGAGTCGGAGGATCTGCCCGCGTTCCGTATGCCGATGCAGCCGAACTACCCGGAACTGAACCGCAACAAGCAGTGCGTCACCATCGATATGCGGTCAAAGAAGGGGCAGGAGCTCATCAAGCAGATCGTCGCGCAGTCGGATGTGGTGATTGAGAATTTCCGCCCCACCGTCATGGAACGCATGGGGCTTTCCTACGATGAGCTGCGCAAGGTGCGACCGAATGTGATTATGGCATCTATGTCCGGGTACGGTATGGACGGCCCGATGCGTGACCGCCCTGCTTTTGGGCAGTTGCTGATGGCGTTCGGGGGCTTGTCCTACATGTGGGGGCATCCGGAGAGCGACATCGATACGCGCCCCAAGAATGCGTATTCCGACTTCACGCTCGGCGCGCAGGCGGCCATGGCCGTGATGATGGCGCTGGAGCACCGCGATCAGACCGGCGAGGGCCAACACATCGAGAGTTCCCACGTCGAGGGACTGGCCGCGCTGCTTGGGCCGGAGATGCTGAGCTACCTCATCAATGGGGTGAGCCCGCAGCCGCGCGGCAACGCCAGCGATTTCAACGCGCCGCACGGCGTCTACCCCTGCCAGGGCTTTGATGCGTGGGTGTCAATCGCTGTCGAGAACGATGAGCAGTGGAACAAGCTGGTTGCCGTGATGGACGAGCCGACGTGGGCGAGTGACGGAAAGTTTGCTACACAGGAGAACCGTCTTGCCAATCGCCTTGAGCTCGATGAGCGACTGAGCGAGTGGACATCGACACGATGGGCGGGGCAGATCCAGGTTGCGCTGCAGGCCGTCGGCGTGCCATGCGGCGCGGTGCAGAATCCACTTGATCTCCTCAAGGACCCTCAGCTTGAGCATCGCGGCACCATCGTGACGGCGCACCACGACCCGGACTGGTGGGGCACGATGCAGCACCCCGGCGTCTCCCTGCACCTGAGCGCCACGCCCGGCTGGGCAACGGACTCAACCCCCGGCCTCGGCCAGGACAACGACCGCGTCTTTAAACAGCTGCTCGGCCTAACCTCCGCAGAGATAGAAGCCCTCACCGCAGAGGGAGTGCTGAGGTAGGGAGCGATCTATAATAACCAATGCTTGGCGCCATTGCGGTCGAAGCGCAGGCCAAGACCAACGCACACTACCATCTAGGAGGGCCGAGTGCTTACCACGCAGATTCTTACCCCCAAGCAGTTATTCCAGAAAGACGTTCACTACACCATTCCGGACTTCCAACGGCCGTACGTATGGTCGCAGGAAGACCAGTGGGAGCCGTTGTGGAGCGACTTGCAGAATGTTGCGGAAGACTATCTTGAGCGCCGCGCAGAGACTGTAGACGCCGTAGAGGCTCAGGCCAAGGCGAGGGCACACTTTCTTGGTGCTATCGTCATGCAGCAGGTGCCAACACCCGCAAAGGACATCGAACGCAGAGAGGTGATCGACGGGCAGCAACGCGTCACTACGATTCAGTTGCTGCTGGATGCCACGCAAGAGGTCTTGGAAGAGCGTGGGCATCGCTTGCAGCTAGACGGCTAGCAAAGTATGTGCTGAACGACAAGGATCTTGTAGAGGATGCCCCCGAACAGCATTTTAAACTGTCGCCCACCCGAGGAGACCGGGAAGCGTTCAAGCACGCGATGGACAACGGACTCGCCGTAAGCGAGTTTGAGGATTCGTTGCTTGTTCAAGCCCACGAGTTCTTTAAGGATCAGGTTAACCAGTGGCTTGAGAGTGGACTGTCGTCAGAGGAATCGATGACTGAGGCTCTTGAAACAGCAGTCACTTCCATGTTTGAGATGGTGGTTATCGATCTCGGACTCGAAGACGATGCCAATATCATTTTCGAGACACTGAATGCTCGAGGAACGCCCCTTGAACAGTCAGACCTCATCAAGAATTACGTTCTATCTCAGTTGCCCCAAGACGCTCCGGGTCGCGAGAATATCTGGGAAGGTCTGGACAATCCGTGGTGGAGGGAGACTGTCAGGCAGGGGCGTTTGCTCAGACCTCGGCTCGATATGCTATTCAACTATTGGCTCGCCATGCGTACAGGCAGTGAGGTTCGACCACCTGATGTCTTTCGTGAGTTCAGAAAACATGCGGAGGATAGCAACATCGCCACAATAATGCCGGATGTCCAGAGGGACCTCCAAAACTACAGGAGATATGACCAAGGGCCCCGCCCGGAGGAAATCGAATCTTTCTATTACCGGATGGACGTGATGCAGGTTGGGGTGTTCACGCCTGCACTCCTGTTGCTTCTTTCCGCTGATAATGACTCGCAAGTGCGTGCCTTCAACGCCCTCGAGAGTTTTCTGGTGCGTCGAATGGTCTCCAGGCGAACAACCAAAGACTACAACGGCTTGGCCTTGCAACTCGCAAACAGACTTCGCAATGGCGGACTAGCGGATCCGGCAAGGACAGTTATTGACTACTTTAGGGAACAAACAGCGGATTCTCGAGAGTGGCCGGAGGATGATAGCCTGCAAACCGCCATGGTTTCTTTGCCAATCTACCGTCTATTGACAAGAGGAAGGCTGCGGCTAGTACTGGAGGGGATAGAGACATCTCTTCGATCCAATAAGGCTGAGCAGCCTGACGTGCCGCGAAATCTCACGATTGAACACCTCATGCCACTTGGATGGGAGGAGAACTGGCCTCTGTACGAACCGTATGATCGTGAACGGCGCAACAGTCTTGTGCATACAATCGGCAACCTGACTCTGGTCAATCGGAGGCTCAACTCATCCATGTCCAACGGCCCTTGGGAGGACAAGCGAAAGGAATTACAGGAGCATAGTGTTATGACGCTGAATGCGGAATTGAGCCACCAGGATTCTTGGAACGAAGAGGAAATCATCGCGCGCAGTCGGCGCATGGCTAATCTGATAGCCAAGTGTTGGCCCGGCCCCGATTCCTCCCGGTGGGATTAGCATTGCCTAGCCCGGTACCATGCAAAGCGGCTAAAGGGAGACCCCCACCATGCCCAACATCACCTTCTATCACTGGACAACTTGAGGGACATGCAAAACAGCGAAGGCGGCGCTTTCGCAGGCGGGGCACGAGTTTGCCGAGCGTGACTTCTTCAAGGATCGATTCACCAAAGATGAGATTGTCGAGCTTCTGAACGGGGAGCCGCCCAGCGCGTTGTTCAATCCCAGGTCGCAGGCTCTCAAGAAGGCGGGGATTGACCCGGCCTCCCTGAACGAGGAGCAGATGCTTGATCTGCTTGTCGAGGAACCGCGCTATTGGCGGCGTCCGGTGGCGGTGATCGACGGCAAGCTCATCGCGGGCGCGAACGCCAAAACCCTGGCGGCGGAACTAGGTTTCTAGGCGCCTCAGCCCCTGGCGGGCAACTCCACTGTTGCCGTGCCCGGGGTGACCTTTTCGCCCTTCTGGTTCGTGATTAGCATCTCAAGATCAACGACGTGGCGGCCTTCATCATCGACGCGCTTGTCCGTGACTTGCCCTGTGCAGGTGAGCACATCGTTCTTGAAGTTGATGCCGCGCAGTTGGGCGCTCAGCGTCAGGATTGCGCCCTCGTCGCCGATCCACTTCCGAACGAGCGTGTGTAGATAGGAAACACGGATGCGGCCCTGCCCGATGACTGCGGGTTGACCGTTCTCCTTCGCGCCCTCGTCGTCCATGTGATAGCCCACAAATTCGTCATATGTGGCCGCCCACCGATTCCAGTTCATCAGGTCCGTCATCCGCTCGAACGGAGGCAGCTCCTGGCCGACCTCGACATCGTCCCAATAGAGAATCTCAGTTTGCGTCGTCATATCATCGTCCCCGTTGCCGTCACCACGAGATATTCGTGGTACGGGTTGTCTTGACCACCACCCCGGTCTGCTTTGTCCAGGTTTCCTCCGTGATGTAGAAGATCATGGCGCCGAGACGGCCGCTGCGTTCATAGAGATCCGTCACCGTGATGACGCTGGTAATCTCATCGCCCGGCCGCATCCGCTCGAGGTAGACGGTGTCGACACCTCCAAACAGGTAATTCGGAGGCGCGCCGGGCGGCCGCAGGGTGCGGGCCTTCTCAAGAGCCTCCTGGGCATCGTCGAGATGGTCCGGATGCGGGCCGACGTGCGCGCGTCCGATCATCCACGCGAAGGGGTTGAACTCCTCCGGCGCGATGATGCCGCCCCAGCGGGTCTGCGCGGCATGTTCCGCGTCCCAATAGATGCGCGGCGGAACCTCCGGCCAATAGATCGAGATGGCGGCGCGGCGGATATCGCTCTCGGAGATGGGCGGCGATGTTAGCGGCGGCGCTTTCGCTCCCACCCACTCGCGCATCGCATCGGTAATCAGGGACTGTCCATCGCTGCTTGTCGTCATGGCCGCCTCCGGCTATAGCTTACACGAGGCACAAGAGTGTCCTGATTAGGAGAATTCTTAGAGGTCCATGAATTCTTGTGGGGTTAAGCCTGCCTGCTTGATAATGTCTCGCAGAGTTCCGGTCGAGATTTCGCGATGGCGCGGCACGATGGTTGTCGTTGCGCCTCCTCCGTTCAGCTTTCTAAATTTGACGTGGCTTCCCCGTTGACTCGATTGAGAGAATCCTGCTGCGCGCAGTTTACGGACCACCTCACGAAAGGGAAGCGGCCGAATCGGCGGCAATATCTACCTCGATGAGAACCTGCTTTGGGATTTTGGTAGGAACCGGGGGCTCAAAGTACAACTCCAGGGCCTCTTTCAGGTTAGCGAGAGCCTCCTCTTCGGTCTTCCCCTGGCTTGCGACCGCCACTTCGTGGGCCTCGGCGGTGAACCAGTCGCCGTCGGGATAAACACTCGCCAGGAATTGACGCTTCATTTCGACCTCCATTGCGAGGCAGCCCTCACCACATCGTCAGCACCAAGTATGCCAGATTGACGGCAGCGCTCCCGCCACTCCGCCATTCCGAGCGCAACGAGAAATCACTGGGCTCGCATCAAAGAGTAAGTGATAAGCCCCTACTCAGCCGCAGAGGCCAGTTCGAGGAGCTTCTTGACCGTTCTCAGGTTTCGGCCTGTGCTGGTAGTTGCGAGGCGAGAGTCGATGTAGCTGTTCGTGAGTTTGCTGCCGGCAACCCCGTTCGGATAATGCGCGAAGACTTCACGACCCAGTACAGCAAACTCGTCGCCGGGCGAGTGATTAGGATCCAGCGCTGCAATGCGCTCACGATCCGGGAAATCCGCCAGGAAGAAGACGAGCAGCTTGTTCTCTTCGGCTGGCGTAAAGGGGTTAGCCTGCACAATCTCCTGCAGCTCCCGGGCAGTACGAGTGACGACCGGAATTTTGAATCCGAACGTATTGAAGATTCCGTCGCTGATTAGCGATGAAATCTTCTCCGCAAGCGACGGATCGGCTCTGAAGAGAACGTTCCCGCTCTGGATATACGTCTGAACGTCCTCACATCCTGCCTCTCGAAACATCGCGGCGAGTTGCTTCATGGGAAGCTTGTTCTTCCCACCGACATTGATTCCGCGGAGCAGCGCAACGTTTATGCTTGTCGCGCCACTCACGACGTCATCGGACATGTTGGCGAGCCTGTATACCCTCGCCCTGGAAAAGAAGCGTCAGGCCTCTAGCCGCTCTTGAGCTCTTTCTCCAGGTTCTTGATGAAGTCCTTCATCTGGGAGTTGGCCTTGGAGCGGATGAACGGCTGCCCCATCGTGCCCAGCTTGCCCATGAACTGGATATCCGTCGCCACCGTCAGCGTGGAGCTGTCCGCGCCCTCCTCGGCAATCGACGCGTCAACAATGACCCGCAGACCACCGCCCGCAAGCGCCTTCGCGTTGCCCTCGATGCGCCACGTATAGTCCGCGGCGTTCTGTGTCGTCGTCAGTTCTCCATCGAGGCTGATCTTCATTGGGCCGACGCGTGTCTCCATCTTGCCGGAATACGTATTCGGGCCTGTTTCCACCACATTGCTTACGCCCGGAATCAGCCCGGCTGCGCGCGGTACGTCCTCAAGAAGGCTCCATACCGCTTCCCGTGAAGCCCCCACCTTGGACTCCTGTTCGATCTTCATTCCCTGTGTTTTCCTTTCGGCTCCGTTAGCCGACTACTAATCAAGTCCCAGCACGCGGGTCAACGCGCGGCGTGTGAATACCACGGCCATGTCCGTCTTGTACTCCGCGGAGCCGCGGAAGTCAGGCGTCGGCGCGCAGAGATCGCGAACCGTCTCGGCTGCTTCACGCACCAGGTCCGCCGTCGGCTCCTTGCCCACCAGCACGCCCGCGACGGTGTCTGCGAAGACTGCGGTTGAATTGACCGCGCCAAGCCCAACGCGCACGTCCGTAACAACGCCGCCGTCGACGACGCCGAGCGCGGAAACCGCAACTGTCGGATAGTCGTCCGCCGTGCGTGGCAGGAACTTGATGTACGTGGTCTTGGCATTGGCGGGCGCGGCCGGAACGGTGATGCCCGTCACAATCTCGCCCTCCTCAACGCCCGTCGTGTAGTAGTCCACGAACCAGCCGTCGCGCACCTTGACCGTTCGCTCGCCGTCCTTTGAGGCGACGTGGACGCTCGCATCGAGTACCAGCAGCGTGGGCGGCGGATCCTGCGCCGGGTCGCCGTGAGCGACGCCGCCGCCGACCGTCGCCGCGTTGCGCACGCGAACCGTCGCGACCTCGCCATATGTCTCGGTCAGGAGCGGATTGTTCTCTTCGACGACGCTTGAGGTAGCCACCTCTTGCTGCGTCGTGCGGCCGCCAATCTGTAGGCCCTCACCCGTCGAGCGGATGTAGTTGAGGCCGTCAACGTTCTGTAGGCTGACGAGATGGTCAACGTAGATGAGGTCCTGCTTCATCATGTTGATGAGGCCGGTGCCGCCGGAGATGACGCGCGCCTCCTCGCCAAAATCGCTCAGCAGGCTGTGCGCCTCCGCCAGCGTGGAGGGCGTGTGGAACTGAAAATCTCTCATTGTCCGCCCCCTAGTTGCCCAGCCGGATGACTTCGCCGGCCTTCTGAATCGACTCGATGATCTTGTAGTAGCCCGTGCAGCGGCACAGGTTGCCCATCATCCAGTTCTTGATCTCATCCTCCGTGGGATTGGGATTCTGCTGGAGCAGGGCGCGGGAGGCCATAATCTGGCCGGGCGTGCAGATGCCGCACTGGAATCCGCCGTAGTTCATGAACGCCTCTTGCAGCGGATGCAGCTTGTCGCCGTCCGCCACACCCTCGATGGTTGTGATCTGCGCCCCGTTTGCCTGCACGGCGAGCAGGATGCACGAGGAGACGATCACGCCGTCCATCTCGACGGTGCAGATGCCGCACACGCCGACGCTGCATGCCTCTTTCGTTCCTGTCAGGCCAAGGTCATATCGAATGAAATCGACGAGTGTCCGCCGTGGCGGAACCTCCGCGGAATACTCCGTGCCGTTAATCGTTACGGACACCGGCACGCGAGCGACTGTATCTGTCGTCATCTACTCCTACCCCTTTTTATGTGGCTTACCCTTTGGGTGCAACAAACGCAGCGCCTCGTTCGCTCCTTGTCTCGTTCGGGCCTTTACCCTGCGCTCAGGTGGCGCATTGATACGGGTGTGGCCGTGGACGTTGGAGGCGAACCGACGCTGCAAAGTGATTATAGCAGTCAGTGCATTCCCGTGCCGTAGTATGTTACAACTCAGAGCAGTGTCTTCGCCTGGGCCCGAAGGCCGCCTGCCAGTAGCACACTGACGAAACACACTCAGACAAGGAGAGGTAGGTCATGTCTGCCTATTTGATAGCCGATGTAGAGATTACGGATGAAAGTCTCTATGCGCAGTTTCGTGAACGGATGACGCCTACTCTCGAAGCCTATAGCGGTAGGTTCATCGCGCGTGGCGGCGAGATTGCGGTCATCGATGGTTCCTGGAATCCCAAGCGTCTAGCCATCGTGGCATTTGACAGCATGGAGCAAGCACGTTCATGGTTGGCCTCGCCGGAATTCAAAGAGCTCGATGGTATGCGCAACAGTTCTTCCAACATCAATCTGGTGCTTGTCGAAGGCGTTTAGCGGCATCAGCCACAGCCCGTACCAACACCATATGCCCGCTGACGGCATTGTGATGACAGTGCCCGTGGCAATCGTTTAATCGGTGAGTGCATTCCCGTGCCGCAGTGTGTTACAACTCAGGGCAGTGTCTTCGGGCGCCACTCCGACCAAGAACGTCCGGGCAAGGAGGAACTAAACCATGTCTGCCTACTTGATAACCGATGTTGAGGTTACGGATGAAGAACTATACGCGCAGTTTCGTGAACGGATGACACCTGCCATCGAATCCTACGGCGGGAAGTTCATTGAGCGTGGCGGCGCGATAGAGATCGTCGACGGTTCCTGGACGCCCACTCGGCTCGCCATCGTGGAATTCGCCAGCATGGAGCAGGCCCATGCATGGCTGGACTCGGCTGAAAACCATGCCCTCGATGAGATTCGGACCAAGTCTTCCAGGATCAACATGGTGCTTGTCGAGGGCGTCTAGAGCACCTCGTACGCCCACATCTCGTGCCAGACGTCCGGCTCGCCGTTGGGCATTGGCTGGAAGGGCGCGCTGCGCTCAAGCAGCCTCCACTTGCCCTCCGCTTCTAACGCGGCTTGCTTCACGTCGAAGACGGCATCCGTGTAATAGTCCGTCCGTATAGAGAACACTACCGGCCCGCCCGCTCTCGTGACGCGGATCAGCTCATCCAGCCCCTCTGGCGTCACGTGAGCGTAGGTGAAGACACCAACGCACGTTGTTCCGGCAAAGCCGCCGGTCTCAAGGGGCAGCGTCTTGCCAAGCTCACCGATGATGAAGTCCTCGTAGACGCCCTTCTCCTTGGCTGTCTCCAGCATCCCCGTCGACATGTCCAGTGCCGTTATGCGTGTAAAGTCACGTTGGGCAAGCTCCACGCCGACCATGCCCGTGCCGGCCCCCGCGTCCAGCACCATGGCCGACTTGTCTGGCACGTATTTCGCCAGCAGTTCTGCGCCGGCTCTTGGTGAAAGGAATCCCAACGCCGTAAGGTCCGCGTCATACTCCGATGCCCATTCGTCGTATGTTGTCCTGAGTTCCTCGTTATCCTTCACGCCGTGAATCCGCTGGAGGCGTTCCGTTCGCGCTTTGCCGCTCGTCATCGATAACCTCCTGGGGTCCCGGGTTTACAGTCCTGCGGCGATGTCGAAGCGGTCCAGGTTCATCACCTTGTCCCACGCGGCGACGAAATCTCTCACGAGTTTGTCCTGGCCGTCGTCGCTGCCGTAGACCTCGCAGATGGTGCGAAGCTCGGAGTTGGAGCCGAAGATCAGATCGACCCTCGTTGCCGTCCATTTGACATCGCCCGTTTGTCGGTCCCGCCCCTCGTAGACGCCCTCAGACGCGGCAGATGCCTGCCACTCTGTGTCCATATCCAGCAGATTGGCGAAGAAGTCATTGCTCAACGACTCCGGATTGTCGGTAAAGACGCCGTGCTGCGCTTGTCCTGCGTTCGCGTTGAGAACGCGGAGGCCGCCCACAAGCGCAGTCATCTCAGGCGGAGTGAGCGTCAACAGGTACGCCCGCTCAACAAGGAGTTCCTCTGCGGTTTCGGTGCGGCCGGCTTGGAGGTAGTTGCGGAAGCCGTCGAACGTGGGCTCCAGCACAGCAAACGACTCAACGTCCGTCCACTCCTGTGTCGCGTCCGTGCGGCCCGGCGTAAACGGCACGATGATGTCATGTCCCGCATTGCGAGCCGCCTGCTCGACACCCGCGCATCCTGCAAGGACGATCAAGTCTGACAGGGAGACGTTGATGTCGTCGCCCTGCGCAGCGTTGAAGTCCGCCTGAATCTGCTCCAGGGTCTCCAGCACTCCGGCCAACTCGGCGGGGTTGTTGACCGCCCAGTCCTTCTGCGGCGCGAGGCGGATGCGCGCGCCGTTTGCGCCGCCGCGCTTGTCCGTGCCGCGGAATGTCGCGGCGGACGCCCACGCAGTCGAGACTAGTTGCGAAACGCTCAGCCCCGATGCAAGGACGCGGGCCTTGAGGTCTACGATCTCCTGAATACCTATGACCTTATGGTCGACCGCGGGCACCGGGTCCTGCCACAGCAGCGGCTCGTTGGGCGCCAGCGGCCCGAGATAGCGAGTTCTGGGGCCCATATCGCGATGAATCAGCTTGAACCACGCCCTGGCAAAGGCGTCCTCAAGCTCAGACGGGTTCTCAAGGAATCGCTTTGAGATGCGCGCATAGTCAGGATCCGCCGTGAGTGAGAGATCGGTCGCCAGCATCATCGGCGCATGTGTCCTGGCCGGATTATGGGCGTCCGGCACGGTAGCGACGGCGGCGGCGTTCGTAGGTGTGAACTGCGATTTGCCCGCCGGGCTCTTCGTCAGCTCCCACTCAAGGTTGTGCAGGTTCTCAAGGAAGTTGTTGTCCCACGCGACCGGGTTGGTTGTCCACGCGCCCTCCAGCCCGCTTGTAAACGAGTCGACGCCCTTACCGCTGCCGTACGCGTTCCTCCACCCGAAGCCCTGCTCCTCGATGGAGGCGGCCTCCGGGTCCGGGCCGACGTGCTCCTCAGCTACTGCGCCATGCGCCTTGCCGAAGGTGTGGCCGCCGGCGATGAGCGCAACCGTCTCCTCGTCATTCATGGCCATGCGGGCGAAAGTCTGGCGGATGAACTTCGCGGCCTCGGCCGGGTCCGGGTTGCCGCCCGGCCCCTCCGGGTTCACGTAGATCAGACCCATGTGGTCCGCGCCAAGCGGCTCCTGCAGCGTGCCGTCGTCGCTGTGGCGCTCGTCCCCAAGCCACGTTCCTTCCGGCCCCCAATAGGTTTCATCCGCCTCCCACGCATCCGTTCGCCCGAACGCGAATCCCATGGTCTTGAAGCCCATCGACTCCAGGGCGCAGTTTCCCGTAAAGATGATCAGGTCCGCCCACGAGACTTTGCGGCCGTACTTCTGCTTGATCGGCCAAAGCAGGCGGCGCGCCTTGTCCAGGCTCGCATTGTCCGGCCAGCTGTTGAGAGGGGCCAGACGCTGATAGCCGGAGCCGCCACCGCCGCGCCCATCGCTGATGCGGTAGGTGCCCGCCGCGTGCCAGCTCATCCGGATGAAGAGCGGCCCATAGTGCCCGTAGTCCGCCGGCCACCAGTCCTGCGATGTCGTCATCACCTGCTCGATATCGCGCTTCAGCGCATCGACGTCCAGGGATTTCAACTCCTCGGCATAGTCGAAGTCCTCGCCCATCGGGTCTGACACGGGCGACTCCTGTCGAAGCGGCTTGAGGCTAAGCTGATCCGGCCACCAATACTGGTTGGTACTCACTGTAGATCTCCTTTTTGATGCGTCCTCAAAAAGTAGCAGTTTCCCGATGGCGGGGACAGTGTCATAGAGCCGCGCTGCGCCAATTGAGACAGGACAGCGCCGGGGGGTAAGGGGAGGGTACGGAGGGCGGTTGAATTACAGCGCCCCGAGAAGAAGCGCTATTGCCCCACATGTGAATAGTCTTGAGTCAATGTATCATAAAAACGGATAGATTAGTGGGCAAATGAACAGAAAACGCTGAGATGGTGTATCAATAGATGCGAAAGGCTTGACCACATTACGCACAAAGAGGATATTAATCCGTTCCGGCTGAATAGCCGGGACGCGAATAGGGGAAAATCCATTGGCGAATTGGAGCTATCGATGTACGAGGTGAAACATGGAGTTCTATAACCTGAAGACCAAGCAAAGAGTGGACATACCGGAGAGTGGCCTCAAGAAACGTACCACGGTGCAGAAGAACGGCAGGCATACCTATGCCGTTACCGGGGAGGAAAACGGAACCAAACTGGTTAGATTCGTTAGTAAACAACAATACGATGCCTTGCAAGTGCCTGAGACTGAGGGCTCCTGAGGAGGCATTATGTGGTGGTTCAAACGAGCGGTACTCCGCCCGACTTTCGCCGATGTCCAGGCGATGCACCCCTGGTTCCTGGATTACGAGCAGTTGGAACCCGGGGTCAGGGAGTTGGTGTGGACACTAAACCAGACCGACCTGGTAGAAACCCTCTCGTCCTGTGAAGGTCACCCGGAGTTGCCGGACTGGTGGGAGGCCACCGGTGGAACGGCTTACGTCCTGTACCTGGTGACCAGTCCCGGCCAATGGGATCGAGTGCTGCATCAGTTACGGAAGCTGGCTCAGGACTGGAAGAGTGTCCAGCTGATAGTACAGGGTGACCGGGAGCAGTGGCTGGGATTCCAGGTCAGCCATGCCCAACCGGAAGCGGTCCGCAACGCCCTGGACCAGGCCATTAGCCAGACGAACGAGTTGATCAAAGAGTACGTGGACAATGATGTCGTTGCTATAACCTCAGCCCGACGCGGGCAGGAGGGCCAGATCCAACAAGATGATTCCCACAGCTTGGTAGAGCTTGTGAGGAGATGAACGCAAGACTAAATGAAAAGCCAAAAAATCGACGGAGGTATCCCATGGAAGAACTAACTGCTTACTGCCTGGCGCTGCGCAAGAGGTGCGAGATCCTGGAGCCTCGTGTCGTAACCCTGAAAAACGGTCGTAAGGCGATACGGGGCCAGGCCAAGGATGCTCCCCAGTACACCGTCTTCCGAATGGTGAGCGACTCCGAAGCGAAGCAGGTGGAGTCCATGCTCAGTCAACAGAGCAAGAAGTAGGATTGCGGCTAATCCCGGCGCTTAATCCAGTCTTGCATTGCGGAGGGCACATCGGATCGGCAAGGCTGAAATCAGGACCTACAGGCAACGCCGCCTCCGATGCGGCAGTCATTCTCTGAAGATAGCAACCCAGCCACAACGCAAAGACGGCTCTGCCCACCGTAAACGTTGGTGGCAGGTCGTTGGCTGAAATACGAACGTTCGTTTGGGAGGTGGCTTTGTAGGGCGAACCTAGCTGAGCGCCTTACACGAATCTGCTAGAGATGTGCTTCTTCGTGGAGTCGTCGAGGAGAACAGGTCTCATGACTTTGGCAGGGGAACTTCGCGTTCTTGAAGCCTCCAGGCAGCGTAGGCCAGAGATTGGGTGATGTCCTCCGGTTCGAGATAAGGATAAGCGCGCAGGATCTCTTGAGAAGAGTGCCCCACCGCCAGAAGACCGACGACCGTGCCGACCGTGACCCGCATACCACGAATGCACGCCCTACCACCCATGACAGCGGGATCAAGGCTTATCCTGTCGAAGGATTGCACGGTCAACCTCCTACGGCGTCAGGGCATTGAACGTTGCGGGCGCAAGCTATCCAAGAAATGGTCGCGCGCCCACGGCGATTGGTGACTCATTGAGTATACTGACGGGCCGCCTAGGGTGCCCCAAGGCTTTCTGAGAGCCACTCAGCCCGGTACTTCGTGTAAGGGGTAATCGCGCGGTGAACACTGACGGGAATGTGGACGTTCTAGTTGTAGGTGGGGTTGTAGAAGTGCCTCACATCAATCACTGCGGCTACAGACGTTCAGAATCTGAGAACGTCCTACTCTGTCTCAAAGCCGCTGTCCTCGAATTCCAGCGTGCGACTGTTTTCGTTGACAGTCCTCACGATGTGTTCCGGCGCACCTTCGGGGATGTCAGCCTGGATTTCTAAGGTCAACTGCACATTGCTCCCCGTCAGGCCAGTCAAATGAGCTATCACTTCCTCCGCTATCTGGCTTGCATCTCGGCCCAGACGGGTCGGGTCCAGTCTGACCGATCCGTGATAACGCTTAGCGACCGGCCGACGCTCTTTCGGGTCGTCTTTGTCAGGAGAAGTCTCCCTTATCTGTGTTGGCTCCGCGGACTCCGAGCTATGGTCGGTTCCAACGCCCAGATCATGGTCGACTTGGCCACTTGTCTCCGCATCCATTTGCTTGCGTGCTACGTCAGGGCGCAGTACAAGTCCAGGATCGCTTTCCATTAGGGCTGCGTGAGGCCCAGTTTGGATACCTCGGTATCGCCCTGTCTCTTCGTCATAGCCATCTGCGTACGCAAACGAATCCTGCTCCCACGTCATCAAGGAAAGTCCGTTGCGAATGGCTTCAAGCAGGACTGACGACTCAGCTAATCTAGGCAAATAGGTGTACCGGGCAAAGTCGTCTAGGAGTTGCCTCACAGAGACATGCTCGCCTCTCCACAACGGAATTCGATCTAATTCCATACGCAGGCGAGTGCCGGCGAAACTCGAAATCAGCAATTCGTCGTTACGCATTCTTCTGCTAGCACGCATTGCTAAGGCACCTTGACCAGAAAGCCTTATCACACTCCAGCTTAGGCCGGCTTGGGGGCTCTCCTGCACAGGCACAAGCAACCACTGGTAAGTCTCGAGGATCCGTGCATTTACTGCTCCATCGGCTGCCGCGAGCTGAGACTCGGCCTGCCTGACCTGATGCGGAGGTAAATCGAGAGTATCTTTGTCAGAGAGAATTGACTGCCAAGCAAGGAATCGCCTCACTCCATCTTCCAGATCTTGTAGGCGGGGTTCGTCAGGTGCCAGAAAGGCGAGCGAATTCCTGTAGATCCGTGGTGAGCTACCCAAAGATTCGAGTATCGACTTGGCCGCAACGACTGCGTGGCTATTGTCGCCCTCATCCCTCACGTGGCTGTGACTCGGGGCGAGGGTAACCAGACTTGCGTCTCGGTCATCCTGCACATCGTGGCCAGATGTCGGAAAGACGTGAATTCTACTGAATTCACCTCGTTGACCCAGATCTGCCCGCAAACGCCGCGCTATCTCTTCGTCGATGTGTTCGCGGTTTCGCCGATACTCCTCCGCACGGCTCTCGGCGAGATTGGCGACCGTCGGCTGAGTAGAATACCAGTAACGTGCGCCATCTTGATACAAGTACGTGGCGGCGCTCCCTAGGCGCCTAATCGCATCTCCGAACACCGCAGGTGGCTCGCCCGGCACTACACAACCCAGCTTGATTCGCCGGTCTTCGATCCCCTGGTTGGCCGGAGAAGCCAGGGGCGCGGACCCCAACAAAATTGTGCGAGCTACCCTGCGGCTCGCACTATACCGACCCAAGTTGGCGACCTCATTGTCAATTTTGAGTGGCAGAGAGTTGATGCCGTCGATATCGCGGTCAATCACTGGCATCCAGGTCTCAGGCAAATAGCGCACTAACTCTGACTGGACTCTTGGGTCATCCATAGGAATAAGAGCCGGTAGAATCAGAGGCTGACGATCACCCCGTTCCCACAGACTATTGATTACAGCAGCCATAAGCCTCAGCACACCACGTGTTCTCTGGAAGCTTCTTAGAGTTGACCAGTCTGTATAGAGTCGCTCAAAAACCTCAGGATGAATGGGGTAGGCGGCTTGGATTCTCTTCTCGTAATCGCCTTCCGAACACTCAGGAGGGAACTCTTGAGAGTTTGTGCGATAGAGGTTGCTAAAGGCACGGGCCACATTGTCACGCTTGGCAAAATTTGCCGGATCGACAATCGGTTCAAAGAGTCGACGACGGACGATTTCAAAGCTCTCCTCTGCGGTTGCCGGACGCCAAGACGACTCTACACGTCCAATAACATTGCGCAGGCGGCTTAGGGCTTCTCGCCCCATCAGGCCGCCAACTTCCGCATCGTCCGCACGTCCTTCCGTGGAATCGGTGGTGTCTGACGCCGGAAGGCTGATCACCAACAAGCAGTTTTGGGCCAGTCTCGCCGATTCTGATAGGGCTTGGGCGAATGTGAAATGAGTCTCGAAACTCCCTGCGGGTAAGTCGGATTCCTGATGTAGCTGGCGAGCGTAGGCAACCCACTCGTCGATAAGAATCAGAGAAGGTCCATAGTCACTAAGCAGTGTTCTGAGTGCGTCACCGGGGTTGGTGGCTCGCTCATCATCAGCTCGAATTCGGTCGTATGCCCGTCGGGCCTCCACATCCCCACCTGCCGCATGGCCAAGCTGCCACGCAAGCTCTCCCCACAAAGTACGCACGACCGTTCCGTCTGCCTTCGTAACCGGATTCCCGGGAGAAACTCGATTGCCTACAATAACAACGCGCTTCACTAATGGGAGAGCATCGCCGTCATCATTCTCAAAGACCGAATCCATGCCCGCCAATTCACCAACAGGTGTGCCCGAGAACAGGTGGTATAGAGCTAACATTGAATGAGTCTTACCGCCACCAAAATTGGTCTGTAGCTGCACAACCGGATCGCCGCCCTTACCGGTGAGTCTCTCGACTGCGCCACTGAGCAGATTCCGCAAGCTGCCCGTGATGTATGTGCGGCGGAAGAATTCTTGAGGGTCGCGGTATTCAGACGAGCCTTCCCCGAGATGTACCTGCCACAGGTCGGCGGCAAACTCTGCCTGTTGATACCGACCGGTGGCGACATCTTGATGCGGATTTACAACATCCCGCCATGGGGTGAGTCCACTCGTCTCGTGGTCGTCCATTGGCACGCTAGGTGCCCTGCGCCGTTGTGACCTAGCTTGTTCGTCAAAGCGAACCCGCAGGAGCTCCATCTTCATGGTCTCAATCTCAGCCGCTTCTGCCGCGGACACCGCAAGGAGTAAACGATGAATTGAATCAAGTGCTCGGTAAGCGTCGTCGCCGGAGAACGACTCCTGGTGCGCCCAGCGATTGCGTGTTCCTCGAAGTTCGCTCACGATACTTCGTTCCGAGGGCCCAAGCGTGTTCCTGTAGACCTCATTCCATGAATCCCACAAAGTTCTCAGAAGCGCCGCGACATCCATCTCTGTGAAGCGGGCTTTGGCATCCTGCACTGACTCGCCGAGTATTTGGCCTAGTACTTGGGCGGACCCGCCACGGTGATAATTGATGAACTCCCGGGAGGCGAATGGCACGAGGCCGATCCTTAGCGTATCCAGTGCCTTGCCGACTCGCTCTTGGTTAGTGACGGCCACTGTCCGCGCCCCCTGTCGACCTAAACTCGTTGAGGTAATTCTCAATCCTGTCACGATTTGCGATCAGACTGGAATACTGCTTCTCGCAGACATCTGTGAAGCGTGCAAGTACCTTGCGACCGATCTCCTCTTGGTCCTCAAATATGGCCAATGAATTGAAGGCGAGCCCCCAATTCTCAAACTGATGGAGAGCAATCGTCGCGTCGCGGGTCTCTGCGTCACTGGACAGAGCATGAATGAAGAGCGGCCTTGGTGCGAAATCCACGCGGCAGTTAACGGTGTACATACCTTGAGGGTCGTGAACGCTGTCAGACCAATCGAACGTCGTATGTTCTTCAGGCAGAGATGCCTCAAAGAATGACCTGAAATCGTCCATGAATGTGCTGACCACGCGCTCTCGAGACAGGAATGATACATCCGTGATCTTGAGAAGGGCCTGGACAAAGGAGAATAGCGCATCACCATATTGCTCATCCTTGACATCTAGGGTGAGCTCGCCATTGAGATCCTGCACCTGGAACACCGAAAGAGCATCGGAGATGATCTTCTGGCGGTTACCTTGACGCAAGTCTTGCTCGGCAATGTCATAAGTGAGATGCATGAATGTGTGAGCCTCATCCGACAGTACCCACTTCGTGCCCTGCCGCTTCAGGACAATCGAAAGGTGGTCCCCATCTTCAAATCGGAACGGTGTAAAGACGCGGTATCTATCCGCACCCTCAGTTTCCAGCCGCACCTCCGCTGAGACCTTAGTCTTGAAGTTCTGTTCAATTGCCTCGGTTGACATAGTTGTCACCCCCTTAGACGAGTCTCAATTGCTCCCTCGGAGGAATGTCGAAGGCGGCCTCCCTTACCATGCAATCTACAGCACCACTGAAGTCACTGTACTCACTGGTGGCCTCGGCGTAACTATCTTCGCGTGCCCCAATCTGTTGGTAACGCTCTGTCGCCATGTGAATGTGAAAATCATAGAACGTGTCGCCTTCGATGCTGTTGGTATGTTGATGGCTCCTGCCGTTGCAGCGCCGCAGGCGGAACAGACGATTCGACTGAGGAACCTGTACAGCCAGAATCACAGAGAAGTCGAGAGGATTCACCGTACTGCGCCGAAGGATAAGGCGAAACAGGTTTCCGTTTACCCCGGTACAATCGATGCTGCCTTCCCGATGTGCTCGCTTGGGCCGATGAGAGAGCCTGTTGCGCCAATTCTGGGGAAGCGGTTTGCGTTCCTGCAGGAACGATTGGATCTCAGAGTCTGTGTATGTTAGTGCCATATCAGTCATCCGATCCGTTCATGAGTATTCCCTGCTGTGCACCTCGCTGCTCTGCTGCGAGTCGGGCAATTTCCGGCCAACTCTGAACCAGCCCGTTGTACATCTGGGCGTCCTGCGAACGGCCCTTTTGGTCGCACATACGGTAGAGGCGGTAAGCCAGATCGCGAGCCGCTTCAGCACGAGCGCCAATCTTGATCAAGATTTCAGCAGCGACAGGCTCGCCCTGACGAAGAAGGCGAATCAGATGATGGGTTGCCTCCCAAACCGTGAATTCGCGATCCCTCTCGGGGTCCCAATCCTCTGGCAATTCGACAGGCGTGAGTAAACGCACCTTTCCTCCACCGGAGGTCAGAATGTCCGCATCAACCATACCTGCCACACTGGTGTTCTTTGCCTTGGAGAGAGTCTCGGCTATGCCAAAATCGCCTTCAACGAACCCTGCTTGCTCGAACCATGCAAGGGCCCATCGAGTATCTGCATCAAAGTCACCCTCTTGCTCAGCAAGCACCTCATCCAATGTTTGATTGATTAGGGCGAGAGCTTCACGAACGGGCACAGTCTCGCCGCTAGCATCGAGAACTCTCTCATATCGGGTGAATACGGACATACCAGGCCCAACGGCCGCTTGAGCCAAATCCACTGGAGCAATATTACCTGCCTGAATCTTACGAAGCGCTTCCGGCAATTCCGACTTTAGAGCCTCGATGAATTCTCGGCGGGTGCCAGTCGGAGAATCAGAATCACGCGGCCGACACACCAAGACGATGCTGGAGGCAAGCGCGTTCGTGCCCAACGAGATCACTCGGCCAACTCTCTCAGTCCGAACCGGCCATGTACCTGTAATGGCGAGCCCAGCTCGAATTGCGCCATCCAAGAACGTTTGCCAACCCGTGCTTGTCACCCCATCAGCACTCTTTTCGGACTGCTTGAACGCGTAGTAGATGCCAACCGGTAAGGCAGGGTGGGTCTGTTCAGCAAGATGACCAATTGCCTTTCCCATGCCATCAAGAAAAAACTTCTCAGCATTTTCTTTGCTCCCATGACGGTAAGGTGTGGCCACTAACTCTTCGGCCTTGGGAACAGCAAGTGTAGCGAAAATGTCAGGAAGGATGGGGCGTAGAGAGCGACGCAGCCAGACATAGAAGAAGTCGGATAGGTCGGCGTAGCCCACATTGTCGTAATAAGGAGGGTCAGTTGAAATAAACACGCCGTGTTGCCGGTTAGAGGGGGCGACGGCATCATCTTGGTAAGCGTGGTTAGGGTGGGCCTGTCGCGGTAAGGTAGTGATTGCTTTGGCAATCCACTCTATCTGCGCCATCCAGTTTTGAGTCGACGTAGAAAAAAGGTTTGTTTCGGCATAGTCCCACATCATAGGGATAGCCTGTCTGGAGAAAACTCCGGCGACAAAGTCGCCGGAGTTTTGCCACCTACTGAAACTAGAACTGCTGTTTGCGTTACGGCCAACACTCAGACCCAAGTAAGTACAAATAGCCTCCGCGTAGGCTGTCGCACCAGACCCACCGTCCCTTAAGGCTACGTTGTTGTTCGTCAAACCGGCGGTCTCAGCATGTGCGCTAATGATTTCTCGTGCTTTGCCAACGAGTTCAGAGAAAGTGGTGAGTGCAACAAGCTGGCGATCAGTGAAAAGGTTACGCCATTTGACAAATCCGTACTCCTGTACCCGGAAGCCAAGGGCACGCTCTGGCAAATCTGTATCAGGCGCGTCCTCTGGGACAGCTTGATTCGCAATTTGCTCCTGTTCCTTCGTTGGCCCTATGTACACGCGGCCACGATCACCTTCAGCAACAATCGCCATTAGCCGGGCACCCATGCGGCCTGCCTTTGCTTCTGCTCGCAGATATTCGAATGGCATCGGTACGCGCGACACGAGGCATAGAAAACTACTCCCGCTGCCACCTGACTTTGTGCCGTTCTTGGCGACCTCAGGCGGTGTGCCTGCCTTCACCTTGAAATGGTAGCTGCCATCATCTATAACTGGTTCCACGTAGGCTTGGTTATTCTTCTTGGTCGAAAGAACGAAGCTGGTTGCCAGTGGCACATCCACATTGGCGAAGGCTGGATTGGGGCTCTTCACTGTTCGCGCCCAGAGCCATGCAATTACGGTGAGCTCGCGGCCCACGTACGGCTTTAGGTCATGTCGTTCCTGCGCCATCTCTGCCGTCACTTGAACCTTTGGATATAGCTGGCCGATGCGTTTCTCCGCTTCGTCTCGCATCCACTTGCCGTAGTAGCGAACATCTTCAGCCAAGCCTGCCGCGCCTTTCCAAGTAACGTCGGGAAAGCCCTTGCCCTTCTTCGATCCCGGATTAACCGGTGGCTGGTCAGCGAACTTGGGCGGTATCTCGATCATCGCCTTGTTGATGAGCACGGCCACCGGGTTCAGATCACTGGCGTGTGCCTCTAGGCCCAGACGTTGAGCCTCTAGAGGGATGGCACCTCCTCCAGCAAATGGGTCGTGAAAGGCAGGGAGATTGTCTGGGTTAAACAATTCCGACGCCCTGGGATGATCATGATTGTCTTCGCAGGTCCGTCGCCAACTCTTCCGAATTTCTTCCCGCGCCGCCATCAAGACTGACTCGTTCGTAGTGTTCTCCCACTTCACCAGTTCTTCGATGATATTGAACAGTCGATCCCGTTCCTTGGATTGGTCTTCCTCAGTTGGGAACAGTTCTGGTCGTGATGATGGATCGTCCACCAGTTGCGCGAATAGCACGGCCCGTGCTGCAGCGAGCGGGCGTCGGGCCCACCAGAGATGCAAGGTGCTTGGGTGGCCATGCCTGATCGACTTCTCACGCGCCGAAGCAGCGTTTATTGCTTCCAGCGGCAACGCAACTTCAATAAGTTTCTTGCGGAGTTTCACGTTCATTCCTCAGTTGGTTTTCTTGCCTGAAGGATCAGCCGCACAAGACTGAATAGTCTATAAAACAGGTAATCCCCGTGCTCATCGCCTGCAATTGTCTCTTGGCTCGTTTCCGAATGACGGATACGCAGGCTGTTACCGATATTGGTGAGTTCTGTTGCCTCTTGCTCAAGAGCAGAACGGAACCTGGGAGAGTATTCACCAGCGGTCCTATCAAGCATTGCCTCTATACGCGCCTTCTTGTCTCCTTGCCCATCCAGAGTCTTGAGTCTCTCCCATGCGTCCCAAAGCGCCTCCAATGCCTCTCGGCGCACCGCGGGATTGGGATTGAGGAATTTTTGTTGAGCCGTTGCTAGAAGTCGGTCAAGTTCCTTATCACCTGTGTCAGCTACAGACTGAACCAGCGTATTCTGCAATACCGGCGGAGCTAATCGTTCTATGCGGCCTTCTTCAGTAAGGACGTAAGCTATGCTATTCCGCCGAAAGATTGTCTCGATCTCTTCTCGAAACTCCTCCCGGCCGGCTTCCTCATCAAAAGCAAAATGATTGTGCCCAAAATAGGAGTGACCTCCAACGCTCAAAGGCTTGCCAACACTTCTCCAACAGAATTCAATTAGATCGAGAATTACTAAGGTTGGCGGCTTCTTGCGAACGACGAGGTCAGTCCCCCTTATGCCATAGCTGTCCAGCTCGACATCTATACTTAGATTCGGAATGTCGCCCTGGATTGTATCCACAAACAATGAAGCATTAGTTCCATAGACGAAATCTCCATCGGGACACATCTGTGGATACGTGGCGCCAAAGGACCCGTCTATAACGCGAGTCCGAATCTTGGCGAGGATGCCCTTCCACGCGCCATCACTGATCTCTTCACTATCCCGAGGGGACTCGCCGGCTTCTCTATCGCTGAAATAGTCCACTAGTACCTCGTCAAGATTCGGACGTCGTACAAGTAGTGAATACCTGCAAAGTGAGCAGTGCTTCACATCCCACGTGGATGTCAACGTGCCGGGCACCTGGTAGCTTGAATCGTCTCATGACGGAACCTCAGCGCGTTCCAATAATTCCTGTAGGTCATAGTTCACGCTAGTCACACCGAAATCCGGCTCCCTACGGAATGGTCTTCGGACATAGTGCACTCCATTCGATCCATCCTCTCCCATCTGCACAATGGCGAGGATGTAGTCGTCAGGCTTGTTCAGGGAAGTAAGTATCTCGTTCTTCGTGACGGTTACGGTCGTCGCTTCCTCTGTCCTGCCCTTGACCTCAATGAATCGTAGTCTCCCGGTACCCGGCACTCTGCTCTCAATATCGTATCCGAGCTTGTCGAATTCACGATCCACCGGGCTGAAGCCAAGTATACGCTCGGTTTCCATCACCGCAGCTCTAGCGCGTGCAGCTGCCGCTTGCGTATCCCGGGCCGCTACTGATGAGGATGACATGCCTCTCATCTTGCTCAGGAGACCGCTTGGCACAATCAGGACACCGCCGAGGACAACAGGAGGCAGCGGAGACACTTGTCGTTCGCGCTGAATCTCATCCATCCGCTTTTGTAATCGCCCCTGTAAGTCGTCTGCTCTACGGCGGGCCTCAGATGAGTTGAGGCGCGCGTTCGGTTTCCCCGCCTGCTCCTGTGAGTGTAGGTCGGCAGCCCGATGATCCCAATAGGCGATCTCCTTTGTCAGCCGTTCCTTCACTGCTGCTTCTGTCTTTGAAAGGAGCTCAAGTTTTCGCGACCGGACTTCTTCAAGGTGTTCCGGCACCAGACTGGACACAGCAAACTCGACGGCTTTGGCTTCCAGGTCCGCATCAATCCAGCCGCATTCCGGTCGACTGACGATTTCTTGCACACTAGGCTCCCCATCCTCCAATGGCCTGTAATCGAGGTAAGGGGCATAGAGTTTTCCAACGCTTTCATGCTTTGAGTCGACTTCCACATGAAGCACTCGCTTGGAAACCGTCTGCTGCTCACCTGAACGGGTGCGACTACCATCCTGAATGCTGTGCTCCAAATACATCAGCAAGCGAGGTTCGTCACTTGGATCATTGTCGTCCACGAGTATTGTGCTTTGCCGTAACACATCCCGGCTCCGCTCCAAAGTTAGGTCGATCGTGGCGTCCAGTAAGGGATGACCGGGGCAAACAAATGCCGCTGCCGGTTGGCCCGGAGCAGCCAGAAGAGACTTTTCGAATGAGATACGCTCGTATCGTTGCAGTACCGGTTCACCCAGTCCACTCAATCTGTCACGGTCACGCAGTTGAGCAGGGACATGACTCACCTGGTAGCGACGATGCTCCCTCTCTGACAGCCTACCGCCGAGTCTCTTGAAGGCTTCAAGAAAGAAGGATTCGATGTAGTGAGGCTGGAGCCTTCTGACCTCAGCTCTTTCCATCTCTTCCCGAATGTTCAGGACTTGGCTGGTATCCATAGAGTCTTGAACGAGCGCCGATTCCGCCAGGAGCTCTTGTACTTTATCTTGGTCGAATGCGTCACTAACGGCTTGGGCGAGACGCATCTGAACTTCAGGCTGTTCCCCATACCTGACGGCCTCCAACAGTAATTGCCGCAGCGGTTTACCTTCAAACTGCACCTTGCCCAGCACATCAAATACCTGGCCACCTAGAGCTTTCCTAGCCTCCTCTAGTTTCTCCAGCAAGGTGTGGTATACGTCGCCCTCTCTCGTTTCTTCCGCAATCAGATTCCAGAGATGGCAGACCTCGGTCTGTCCTATGCGGTGGATGCGCCCGAATCGTTGCTCAATGCGGTTAGGATTCCAGGGCAGGTCATAGTTGACCATCAAATGCGCACGCTGGAGATTTATCCCTTCTGAAGCCGCGTCATTGGCCAATAGAATTTGGACCTCGGGATCATGCAGGAATGACTCTTGAATGGCTCGCCTGTCTTCACGACCGATGCCCCCATGAATCACTACGACGGCTTCTTGGCGGCCGAGCAATGTCGCGATTCGTTCTCGCAAGTAGTTGAGTGTGTCTCGGTGTTCGGTGAATATAACGAGCTTCTGGTGCGGTGACGAGGCGAACGGTTCGTCTGAACCCTCAGTCGACACAGCAAATAGCCTGTTGAGTAAGCCCGCGAGTTCTTGCCACTTCTTGTCTTCACCACTGGCTCGGACCGAACGGGCGAGGGATTCTAGCCTGCGAAGACTGCGTATTTCGGCGTCCAACTCGTCAACTGTGCGTGACGCTGTTGCCTGATCCAACACCTCTTCCTCAACAGCAGCTATCTCCTCATCCGGCGCGTCCTCAAAGTCCGCAATGTCTTCGTCGTCCCACTCCGGGAAACTGGGGGCGAGTGACGCAACTTGATGGGAACCTCTTTGCATCAATTGAAGTTCGCCTAGACGACTCTCAAGCCGCTCCTTTCGCCGTCGGAGAGACTGGTAGATTGCTTCAGGCGACGAAGCCAAACGACGCTGAAGTATGGTTAGTGCAAATCCAACAGTGCCCGCTCTCTTATCGCTCTGGAGAGCCTCGGCCCTATTGAATTCGTCCCGCACGTAATCGGTAACTTCTTGGTATAACCGTGCCTCACCACCGGAGAGCCTGTAGGGAACAGCATAGGCACGCCGCTCGGGAAATAATGGCGTTGCATCAAATCTGAACAGCTTTTCCTTGACCATGCGGCGCATCAAGTCTGAGACATCGGCCGTATGCACGCCATCGCGGAAGCGTCCTTCAAAACGGTCGCCGTCCAGTAGAGCCATGAAGAGTTGGAAGTCTTCTTCTTTACCATTGTGCGGAGTGGCAGTCAGTAGTAGAAAATGGCGAGTACGAGTTGAGAGCAACTGGCCGAGCCGGTAGCGCTTGGTGAATCTTGCCTCACCGCCAAAGAATGAGGCAGACATCTTATGCGCCTCATCGCAGATCACAAGGTCCCATCCACCTTCACGTGCCCGAAGCATAGCCTGGACATCTTCGTCTCGCGCCAGCTTGTCAAGACGCGCTATAGCCAATGGTGTCTCAGAGAACCAGTTGCCGGTGCGGGCAGCTTCCAGTTTGTCGTTCGTCATGATCTCAAACGGCAACTGGAATCTACGGTACAGTTCATCTTGCCATTGCTCGGCCAAGCTACCCGGACATACGACGAGGCAACGCTCTAAATCGCCGCGGGCTATCAGTTCCTTTATCAGTAGCCCCGCCATAATTGTCTTTCCAGCACCGGGGTCGTCGGCAAGAAGAAATCTCAATGGTTGTCGGGTGAGCATCGAATCGTATACAGCGGTTATCTGGTGAGGAAGGGGATCAACGATCGACGTGTGAACAGCGAGTACGGGATCGAAAAGATGGGCCAACCGGATTCGCTGCGCCTCCGACACCAAGCGGAACAAAGAGCCGTCCCCATCAAAAGACCACGGGAGTCCGCGCTCGAGAATTTGCAGGCTGGACTCATCGTCGCGGTAAAGCAGACGTGTACCAACGTGCCCTGTAGAAGGCACCTTGTAGGTCAGTTCGACTGCCGAGTCACCGAACCACCTGACGTTGACCACTTCAATCAGCCCATCAGGTGCTATTCCTTGAACGATAGCCCCGGAAGTAAGGCTTTCGAGTGTTGCCATGCAAGTCCTCTTGTTCCTGTTGATATTACGCTGATTGCCTCCAGTTTGGGCTCATATTTTAGGCGTTGGCATGAGTTTCGTCTTGACCTTAGTTATTCGGGGGGATAGCTCCTTGTCGCATTCTCTCTTGGCCGCCTTCAGCCGTCCTTGCACCAAGAAGATCTTGAAAGATTGCTACTGGGCACAGCACCCCAATTGCTCGGAGGCGGGCAACCCTACAAAGCTTGAATGCCGAGCGATCTCTCACTTGGAAACCGTTTAGGCCCACGTTGTTGGGCATAACAGCCAGAGATTCTTATACGGGTCTGACCGCTCCATCAGCCGGCCTCACTAACGATGCAAGGGAAAGCCCCCTCATACAAAACATTTGTTCTATAATGTCTTCCAGGCCATTACCTATGGCCTATCTGATTCGGAGAATCGTTTGGGGGAACTTTATTCCGCCCCGACGAACAGCCATCAGAAAGGCCCAGCGCTTTGCCACGAGAGGAATCTATCGATCCAAGCCTGTCGCAGGCCGTGAGTCTGTACGTGGACGCCTACGTTGTCCGGCACGGACGCGTGCAGGCTGCTGCGCACCTGGACATCTCTCGACACACGCTGTGGCGGTACTTGGACCGTCACAGCACCGGCCACGCGGTGACGCAGGCCGTCACCGCCAAGTTTGGCGAGGATCCCGGGCGCATCGACGAGGCGCGCTACGCACTGCTCGCCGAACCGACGGCGTCCTTTGATCCTCGTAAGCCGGAGCGCGTCTCCCATCCGGTTCGGCAGACACTTCTCATGCTCTGCCGGACGCCGCTCATCACCGTCGAGGATCTGTCCGAGCTGCGTCGCGTGCCGCAATCGACGCTACGGGATCGACTTCGTACACTCAAGTCGTACGGCTATGCCGCATCGGTGAAGCACCGGCTGCGGCAGTTCGCGCCTCGCCCGCAGCTCCGCTGGTTTCCGACGCCGGAGGGCATCCGCGAGGCCGTCGGCGACGGTGAGCTGAGCAAGTTCCTGCGCGTGCGCCCTGTCTCACGGCAGTGGTTTAGCCTGCTCGCCGAGCGCCTGGACAGCATTGCCGTCATCTACCGCATCGCTGCGCTCGTCGCTATGGCGGACGCCCACGAGGCAACCATTCGCTTCGACCATTACCGCACCGGGCCATACGATGCCCTGCTCACCATGCCAGACGGCCGCTCCCTCGGCATCATTCGGCAGGGCCCGATGCTACCGGCCGCCAACCTCCGCTACCGCATCAGGAGCTTGGGGCGGCTGAGCCCCTTCCAGAAGCCGAATACCACGCTCATTGTCACGCCATCCGATCAGGCCGCACGCCGCGCCCTCCGGCTTCTATCGCTCGGCTATGAAGACACCTTCGTCGCCACAGAGTCCAGGGTGCTCAGCAACAGCATCACAGACATGGTCTGGCAGCAGGGCGGCATCCTCGACTTCAGGGAGCAGCTTTCGACGATTGCTCCGCACGCCCGCCTCACCGATATCCTTGACACGCTGGACACGTTCATCAGGGACCCTAATCGGAAGCACCCTATTCCGGCGTTCCCGATCCCCGACCTCATCTACGACCACAGGGTTGTCGCCACAATGCCAGCCCCTGAGAAACAACTTGCATCATCTCTGGCGATCACTCTCCCACGTGCTGAGAAAGACGCCCTCGATGTCCTCGCAGACTGGCTGCTGTCCACCACCGACCAACTTGCCGGCCTGCTGGGCGGCGTCACCAAGCGCCGCGTCAATCAGGTCCTGCAATCGCTCAAGAAGCAGGGGCTCCTCCACTCTAACGAATACGGCCATGTCCTCAGCGAGAAAGCCCTCACGTACCTTTCCCGCCGTGACCGCGCCGCCGTCGGCCAGACGCTCGACCGCTGGAGCGCAGAACCTTTCCCGGATGGCGATACGACCAGCGTCCCCTACCTCGGCACTGCCCTTCGTACAATGGAGGCCCAGCCCGATCACCACGCCGGCATAACCGACTTCGCCGCCACGCTGACCGCCAAAGCCAGGTTCTCCCGCGATTACGATGTTCGGTTCCTGCTGCCTACCGCACGCTCCCAGATCATCTACTCCTACGACGTCAAGAACCATGTGCTGATGCCCGATGCCTCGTTCCAACTTGCGTTCAGGGGTGACTGGCACACGTACTTCCTTGAGTTCGAGCGGCGCGCCACGACACTCAAGCGTGTTACCGAACGTCTCCAGTCCTACATCCGGTACTTCGAGAGCGACTATGCCAGCAAGGATCACGGCGGACGATGGCCACGGGTGTTGTTCGTCTTCGAGTCGGATGCCAGTGAATCCAACTTCATGCTTGCGACGAGGAAACTCTCATGGGCCCCGTTCTTCAGTACAACCACTGAGATTATCGCGAAACACGGACCGCTCGCCTCCATATGGAGACACGCCAGCCAGCCACCGTCGCTAAGACAAAATGTTGAACACTTCAGATAGAACGTTTGCACTCTTCGATCCCGTTCCCAGCGTTTCCCAGAAACCACGGCCCGGCATATCTGCCGCGCCTCGTTTATCCCTGTCTGACCTCAACAGGTTTGGCGGTGCTACATGGGTGCAATCGCTGGAATGCCTGCAAAACACGAAAACTCACGCAGAGAGGCCGAATTCATCGTCGTCCAGCCGACCGGTACGTGCGGTTTTCTATCTGAGAACAGGACCGCGTGTGCAGGGAGCCGGCTTGCAACTGTGCCGATATTTTCACGACAACGGACCAGTTACGGGTGAGGAGGCTCGATTTCAGCCCGGCCGCACATTTTGTAACTTTTCAATCTGCGTGTTGTCGT
Organism: uncultured Dehalococcoidia bacterium; assembly: GCA_964653005.1. Classification (GTDB taxonomy): domain Bacteria; phylum Chloroflexota; class Dehalococcoidia; order UBA6926; family UBA6926; genus VXMO01. The sequence goes on from CAZZAN010000001.1 coordinate 319,253, forward strand.
GTGCTCGCTGGAAACGGGATTGCATTTTGTACGCTCCAGATACGAGGCCTGCCATTTCCGGACATCTGGCCGACTCCTGCCGCCTTGGACCAGCGTCGCTAACGGTCGTAGAAAGGTATAGTTAACGGTATGGTATCGGGTGAGGGAGACGGCGGGCGTCGGTACGTCGATGAGAAGGGAAACGAGGTCAGGTTCAGTAGTGAACGGCTACGACACATCCTCCGACGACACCCTGAAATGGCCTTCCAGGTGCATCGGTTTGCAGAGACGCTTGCCGAGCCGGACGCCGTTGCACCGTCGAGGACACGCGCGGCTGTCCGCCTCTACTACCGGATGTATCCCGACCTTCGGGGCAGGAATCGGTACGTCTGCATCGTGGTGAAACAGGAGCAGGGTTACTCCTTCATCCTGACGGCCTATCTCGATCGAAGAATCAAGGGAGAGTGAATATGACGGCTAGAAAGGTCTCGGTCTGGTACGACGACGAGGGAGATATGCTTGAGGTCCTCTGGGCGTTCCGGGAGGGCTACTTCACGCCCACGGATGACGAGCGCATCCTAAAGCGACTTGACGATGGCGGTGAGGTCATCGGTTTCCTGATTCACGAGGTGAGCACCCTCAAACAGGGAGACCCAATAGAGTTCGACCTGGAGGACGAATCCCCCGCCGACGACGTGGCCAACATCACCGTGAATCAAGCGGCGGTCCAGCTCGGTATCTCTGTACGCCGCGTGCGTCAACTGGCCCGGGACGGCCGCTTCCACGGCGCGGTCAAATCGGGCTCCGAGTGGTTGATTCCGACCCCCGTCCAACTAACCCCTGGCAAGCGCGGCCCGGCAGGGGTGGCAGGACGTTAGGGAAATCAAAGGCAGACGGCGGCGCATAGAGGCTTAGCGGATAGCGGGCTTTCAGTCTGCTGGACAATCGCAAATGACAATGAATCTGAACCGTGAGATCAAGGCTTATTGCCCGGACTTTGCCCCGGTACGACAGCAACTCCAAGAGGCGGGAGCGACTTTCGTGGAAGTCAAAGAGCAGGTCGACTACTACTATCGCCTGCCGGCAGCCAAGGACGACACAGTGACACCTAGGCTAAAGCTCCGAGTGGAGGGAGAGAGCAAGGAATTGATTTTCTATCGGGACCAGTTTGAGGCGGGGAGCCGCGTCACTGAATTCCAGATTTGGTCGAACCCTGATCCCCAGTTCCTCGACGTGCTTGAAGTAGCCTTGGGGCTGCGTGTAATTGTGCGCAAGCAGCGCGAACTTTGGCTCAATGACAACATCAAGTACAACTTGGATACCGTCGAGAGCGTTGGGCAAATCCTCGAGGTCGAAATCCAGAACGAAGACGATCACGACATTGAGGCCCAACTTGAGCAGAACCGGTGCCTATTCGCTCCCTATCTTGGCGCAAGCATTACATCTTCAAATGAGGACTTGGTGCGAGCTTCGGCACGGCAATAGGCCAGGCCGAACGAGTTGAGGAATCATCATCTAAGAGAAGCCGCAGAGTTCTGCACCATCACCCCGTCCCGAACTTTTCCCGGCACCATATCCTCCAGGCCCTTGACTGCACTTGTATGGTTATGACAAGTATCGACGAGGTCTGAATTTCGTCACCATCACATAGCCCAACAGTCGCTCAACGAAGGAGGTCACCCATGCCTACACAGCTTGAAGAAATGACCAATGCTGCCCTCTACGCCCGCGTCTCCAGTGACCGCCAGGATGTTGATCTGTCCGTCGCCGCACAGTTGAGGGCGCTTCGGGACTATGCCAAGAAGAACGGATACGTCGTCGCCCGCGAGTACATCGATGAGGCGGAGAGCGGTCGCGTCGCGGATCGGCCTCAGTTCCGCAAGATGCTCGACGAAGCGAGTGCGCCGGACGCGCCGTTCAAGGAAATCCTCGTGTGGAAGTTCTCGCGGTTCACCCGCAAGCGGGAACATGCCGTCGCTTTCAAGTCGATGCTACGCCGCCGCGGTATCCGCGTCGTCTCAATCACGGAACACGCCGACGATACGCCCACCGGCAAGCTCATGGAAGCCATCATCGAGAGCGTCGATGAGTTCTACTCGGAGAATCTTGCTCAGGAAGTGTCCCGCGGGATGCGAGAGGCGGCGTCACGAGGATTCTGGATGAGTGCTCACGCGCCGTTCGGCTACCGGCGCGTCTTTGTGCAGGACGGCGCAAAGAAGCGGCCCAAGCTCGAGCTCGATACTGCTGCCGCGCCCATAGTTCGACGCATCTTCGACATGGCACTCAAGGGGAAGGGACTGCTTGAAATCACCAAGACCCTCAACGGTGAGGGCATCCCATCGCCGAGGGGCAAGACGTGGCCCAAGAATACGATTTACGTGATCCTAACGAACGAGGTTCATACGGGAACCCTGATCTGGGGCACGACAGCCAAGGACGGCGCGCCACCCATCCGGGTTGAGGGAGCATTCCCTGCAATCGTGACTGCCAAAGAGTATCGGCGGGTCACGAAACTCCTCAAGTCGCGCTCTCCGAAGATCATGAACTCGAAGCGGGCATTCAGCCCTTACCTGCTCAGTGGTTTGGTGACGTGCGACAACTGTGGCAGGCCGCTATCCGCTGCCGAAGCCAAGGGCGGCAGGTATACCTACTACGTCTGCCAGTCCATCCTCAAGCGCGGCAGCAAGACCTGCAATTGCCCGCGTCTGAACTCCAATCGGTTCGAACGACTCATTATCGACCAGATCCGCGAGAACATCCTGACTGAGAAGAACGTCCGCGGCCTGGTCCAACTGCTCGATGAGGAAATGGACGGTGTGGCGAGGGAGCATCGGCAGCGCCTTGAGACCATCGAGACCGAACTCAAGGACGTGAACGAGAGGTTGGATCGGATTTGGGAGGCCATTGAAACGGCGAACATCGACATGGCGCACGCCTCCGAGCGCATAGCGGCACACCGCGAGCGAAGAGAGCGCCTGGAGCTGGCCGCCGAGGAAGCCCGGACAGCGCTGGCGGAGCGACGGGCACTTCTGGAGAAAGTCGAGACAATCGCGGCCTTTGCGAAGGAAATGGGCGAGTTCCTCAAGACTAGCGAATTGACCGAGACCAAGGCCTTCATCCGGTCGTTCGTCAAGGACATCCGCGTCAGTCCCGGAAAGGCCAGCATCGCCTATACGATTCCGATGCCAGACGATAGCCCTGTGGGGCCCGCCGATATAGCTGAAATGGCTATCAATGGGCCTGTTATCAGTACCGTAAACGTTGGTGGGGCATCCTGGACTCGAACCAGGGACCTCAGTCTTATCAGGACTGCGCTCTAACCACCTGAGCTAATGCCCCGCACTGAAACACACGCCCCCTTGGCAACACCCTCAAACTGAGGCGCGACTCCCATTGTAGCCCGCCAAACGCTGGCCGTCATGAGGGCTGTTTGACCTAACCCAAGTGGATGATCTCGATATCGCCCCACTTTCCCTGCAGGTACTCGGCGACGAGGCGTCGATGGCACTGATCTGCCACTTCCTCGCTGCAGAGCAGGCAGGCGTTGTCCATGAGTTCCCGGATGGGCAGGTCTTCGACGTGTCGTTCTGCCATCAACGCCATGAATCGCGTCTCGTAGTCGTCCCACGTAATGGCACGGTCTCGATAGGCCTTGAGCAGTTCCTGTGTCGGGGCGAGGTCCGGCATGTGCTCGTACCCCATGCCGCAGACGTGTTTCAGGAAATAGGCGAGGTCGTCCCGCTTGGTGAACCCGGCGAGCTGCGACACGTTATTGAGCCGCACATCGATGACACGTTCCGCGCCGGAATCCCGTAGCAACTCAAAGAATGATTCTGCTGATTTCTTTGTGAAACCGAGGGTGTAGATGCGCAAGGCCCGCCTCAGTGAGCCTTCGCATAGTCGGCACGCTCTTCAGCGACATAGGCGACGCGGCCGGTTTGTTGGCGGATGGCGTCGGCGATGACGTCATCACGGGTACGGAACAAGTCCGGCTGCGGAGGCAAGCCAAACGATTCCAGCAGCCGCTCCATCAACTCCCCGTGGCTCTCCACACCGCCGTCCTGCAGGATATGGCGCACGTCCACGCCCTGTTCCGCAAGCGCCCGCCCAACCAGCAAAGCACGGTGGCATTCAAGCGGGTCTCTCTCCATGCAGAGCAGCACGATTCGGCGCTCGTCTGCCTGCCGAATGAGGCTGGCTATGGCGTCGCTAAAGTCATCCGCCATCGCGGCGCGTTCATACGAAACACGTCCGTCGGCATCGTAGGCGGAGCGATCATTTGGCCGCCCGCCGAGCTCACGGCCCATGAAGGCGTAGTCGATTCCCGCCTGTTCCAGCGCAGGCTCAAGATTGTCGGGGTTGAAGTGAGGCACCCAGCGGCTGCGTGGTGCGGAACGAACATCGGCGACCGTGTTGACGCCGTTGTCCGCAAGCAGGGCGACAAAGTCCTCCATGGAGTGGTTCGAGTGTCCAATCGTAAAGATCGGATGCTCCGTCGCAGTCATCCACGCGCCCCTTTCCTCTATGCCTCGATTATGGCCGCAATGAGCTTGTAATGGTACTCCGGCTCGTACTCAACGGGCCGAAAAGGCTCGCCGACAGTCACGGTGAGATAGGATTTGCCAAGTCGCAGTTTCCCGGGCCGAATTTCCGAATACCGCTCTTCAAAGTCGATGTCCGTGATGCGAAGGTCGTACACGTCACCGGCGTGCGCGAAGGATCCACGAAAGTGCTTTCTGATCGTCCCCCTGTCATCCTTTCGCTCAGTCACGGTGACCTCCAACGACGGGACACCGATAAGACGTGCGGAGTCTGCCAGGGTTTGGGTGGCATCGTAGGGGAAGCGGTCGTTCTTTCCTTGCGCGGTGTGGTGGCCGCTCTCCCAAAGCGGGGCGGGAGCGTCCAGCCATCTTTCAATGTTGGCCTTGTCCGCCATGCGCTGTTTCGTCCACGGCTCAGGGGCCAACAACCAATTCTCCGGCTGATAGGATAGCGGCTTCGGTTCCACCAACGGGACTTCAATGACGTCCAGCAACTGTGGCATCGACTCGTCATCGAAGCACATCTCATCGGGCATCACCTCACCCTTGCCGTAGTCGCTCACGGGCCGCACCCACGCGAGGGTTCGGTCAGGCAGCACCTCTTTGCCGACGACACATCTGCCCCCGTACTTCCGTGAATTCGCGAGGCAGAGAATCTGCTTCTTGATGATGGCGCTCACTTGTCCTCCCAGCTCGATTTAGAACAAGTGTATCACGCCATCACTCCTTCCGCTTGGCCTCCTCCCAAAGGACGTCCATCTGCTCCAATGACATGGCCGAAAAATTCTCGCCGCGCTCGCGGGCCGTGTCCTCCATCGTGCGGAATCGATTCACAAACCGCCGATTCGCCTGCCGCAGGGCCGTCTCCGCGTCGATGTCCATCCATCGCGCAAGATTCACCAGGCTGAAGAGTAAATCCCCAAATTCCCATTCCAAATGGGCGCTTGATTCGTCCGTCTTCTCATCCCCGACCGCTGCATGGGCCTCCGCGAGCTCTCCGGCCTCCTCCGCTACCTTCTCAAGCGCGCCGTCCGCGGTCGGCCAATCAAACCCGACGTTGGCGGCCCGCCCCTGCGCTCGCTGCGCGTAGGTCAGCGCCGGCAGGTTTGCGGGCACGCCCTCCATCAGGGACGCGCCCTGCCGCTCTTCGCTCTTGAGCACCTCCCATCGCGCGGCCACCTCCTCCGCAGTGCGCGCCTCCGCATCACCGAAAACATGCGGGTGGCGGCGGATGAGCTTGTTGACGAGGCCTTCAATCACGTCGTTGACGGTAAACGCTCCCTCCTCCAAAGCAATTTCGCTGTGCAGCATCACCTGCAGGAGGATATCGCCAAGCTCCTCGCGCAGCCCGGGCATTGAATTGGCATCAATCTGCTCGACGGCCTCATACGTCTCTTCGATCAGGAACGGGGTCAGCGATTGATGTGTCTGCTCACGGTCCCACGGGCAGCCGTCCGGCGCGCGGAGGCGGGCAACGATGTCAACCAGAGTCTGAAACTCGCGGCTGTCCTGCCCGGCTGCGTCGTTTGAATCGACCACGTGTCACCCCCATCACCCTCAATCCGCGAATAATCCCCGCTTCTCGTAGAAGACGGGGCTTCTGCCCCCCCCCGTTCACCCTGAGCTTGTCGAAGGGTCGCTCCGCGCCTCACCAGCATAGGGAGACAGGCCGATTGCCGCCACGCCCACCCGTTCTTGCCCGCCTATCTGGCCGTTGCTAGACTGGATTAGTGGCCAAGCTGTGAGCATGGCCTTGTGGTGGGTGTGGCCTAGCAGGTTTAAGGCACCAGGTTGTGGCCCTGGAGATCGTGGGTTCGAATCCCATCACCCACCCCATTTTTTTGAAGATCGCGATTACCCGTGTTCGCCCATCACGTTGGCATCCGCGTTCCGGCAACGGCGCAACCCAACATTTCCAATACTTTGCACATGACAGTTATCGTGACCTCACATATCTGCGGCGCTCGTGTAGCGTGGCGGGCGCGGCGAGCGCAGGAACAGGATCAAGATCGCGGACACGGCGAAGAACGCGATGAAGATGAAGAAGGCGGGCCGGTACGATCCCAGTTGATCGTGGATGAAATTCATCACGATGGGGCCTGTCGCGCCAAAGCCGAACGTAATCACAAAGCCCATGGACCGCACGGTTCCGAGGCTCAGTCGCCCAAATGAGTTTGCCCACAGCACCTCCTGCGTGACACCCAGGCTCGTGATGCCCATTCCATAGACGATCAGCGCCGGAAACAGGAAATACACCTTGTCGGCGAACAGGAAAAGGATGCAGCCGATTGTTTGGAGTATGAATGGCAGCGCCCTGACGGGGCCGATGCTCACTCGCTCGGCCACGAGGCCAACGGCCGGCAGCGTAACCGCCATCACGACGGCGCGCGTCGTTAGAGCCGCTGCAACAAGGGCTTCCTCGTAGCCCAGGTCCTGCACATAGGGGGCGAGGGAGATATTGATCCCCTGGAAGGCAAGGCTGGATATTGCAAAACACCCTGCAATCAACCAGAAAGCCGGTGACCTAAGGGCCTCTACGCGCGTCCAGACCGGCTCCGGCGTGGCCGTCCGCGCTGACGGAGAGGATGATTCAGCCTCTCCCTGCCCGCGCAGTACTGTGGTTGGAGGGGGATTCTGCGAAGAGTCATCGTCGTCTCCATCCGGCCTCAATCCCATGTCCTCCGGCCTGCGCCGAATGAGCACCGTTGAGGGTATAAGGACAACGACCCATGTGACGATGGCGAAGATCCAGAACATCTCCCGCCAGCCGAGTTCCTCGATGACGTAGACGGCAACCGGAATCATGATGACGTTGCTGATGCTGGCGCCCATGGTTGAAATGCCGAGGGCACGCCCGCGCTGCCGGATAAACCAGTTGTTGATGACCACGCTGGTCACGAGGTTGCCCATCAGCGTGAACCCGATGGCGGCGACGAATCCCCGCACGAAGTAGAACTGCCAGAGGGAGTCGATGAGCTCCACCTCTATCAACGTCCCGTCGATCATGGTCACGCCGATCAACGCCAGGCCGGCGATGATCGCGCCAACAGGAAGCAGGGTGCGCCCGCCGAAACGATCCACCAGTGGGCCGATGAGCGGAGCAGTCGCCGCCTCAACGATGCGGGAGATGGTCTGAACGGTGGCTATCTGGGTTCGAGACCAACCGAATTCCGCTGTGAATGGCTTGAAGAACAGGCCGAGCGTGGAGGAGAACTGTTCCGCGTAGGCGAGATGCGCCATGAAAGACGCAGCGACAATGTTCCAGCCATAGAAATAGCGCCCCCGCCTCCGCCGAAGAGGCCGCTGGCCGCTATCGCTGTCGCCGCTTGCTGTCTCCAACTCTCCCGCCGCACCCCCTCAGTCGCGATGATTGATTATGCGGCGAAAGCGAACCGGGCGTCATGCGCCCTTGTGGGGCCTGGCGCGACGAACTGCGACGTCAGTCTTGCTGCCCGCCACGGCCCCGACCGCCTCTGCCTCTACGCCGCCTGCGTCGGCGGGGTCGGCGATCCGCTGGCGGTGAATCATCCGTCTCCTCAGTATCCGCAGGTTCAGGCTCGTTCACCGGTTCGGGGTCGTCCGCGGATTCGACGCCGGGCTGCGGAAAGATGGTGGCGGTGCGCCCGTATTCGTCTTCCTGTTCTTCGAATTCCTCCGGGTGCGTCGGTGGCATCTGCTGTGAGAGGATTCCTCGGCCCGATATAAACCGCCGCGCGCCGCCGATGGCAAATGAGATCAACAGGATGAGCAGGGCGATGCGGAACGGTCCCTGGGCCGCCCCGAAGAACGTGGACAGATCTTCCGGCACGTCGTCGCGTGAGCCCGGCACCAAGACACCCGCCGCGATGCCGGAGACCAGCACAACTGCCGCCAGAGCTCCGAGCGCCTGCAGGACTTGACCGCGATTCCACGACAGGATGGCGGCGGCGGTCAGGCCTGCTTGCCCTACGGCCACCAACATACGGGATGTTTCAATGTCAGTCCGCGCGCCGCTCTCCGGTGGCAGCAGGATAATTGGCAGCGCCAGGTACGCACCCGCGAGGTACAGGCCGGCGAAGAACGCGCTGTCGCCCCAACTGCGGGTGGCGATGGCCCCGCCGATGACCGCCGCGAGGATCGGGCCGCCCAACGTCGCGATTCCCACCGCCACGTTGAACTCCCCGTCATCCGGGGCAAGAAGCGCCCACAATAGCGCCTGCGTGCCCACAATCCCCATCGCCATCCACGGATAGCCCCACCTGGGCGCGCCGCGCGTCGCGAGCAGCAGAGCAACGGCCATGGCGATGCCTGTGGTGAACAGATAGGGCGGAGACGAGTTCAGCCTGCCGCCCACCGACATAGTCCACACGATGCCGGTCAACGCCCCGACAAGAATCAGGATGATGGGCGCGATTTCCCGCAGCATGGACTGCACGGGTGTGCGCGTCGGCGGGGGGACTTTGGGCATACTCATCGTCAGTTACAATAGCAGGCGCGGTACAACGCGCATCGGCAGGAGTTTCCCCCTAAGTGCAATCTTCGCGTCTCATCGCGCTCTTGAATCAGCAGCGGGCCGTCGTTTACATCGGCCTCGCCACCTTTCTATTTACCCTCGGACAGGGGACGGCAATCCCTGTCGTCCCTCTTTATGGCAATGAAATCGGGCTGACGGCGGCTCAGATCGGCGGACTTGTTGCCGCCTTTGCATTCGCCCGCGTCCTCACAAACGTTCCGTCCGCAATGGCATCTGATCGTATCGGGCGGAAATGGATCCTGATTGCCGGAGGACTCTTCGCGGCCGCGGGCAATCTCCTGACGGCAACGTCCGACGACCTATCCCTGCTGATGGCGTATCGATTCATCGCCGGCATCGGCTCCGGCGCATTCATCACCGTAGCCATCGCGGCGACAGCCGACCTCAGTTCGCCCGGGAATCGCGCCCGGCTCATGAGCTTCTACCAGTGGAGTTTCATTGCCGGAATCACGCTGGGGCCGACGGTCGGTGGCGTCGTCGCGGAGTTTCTCGGCATTGAATGGCCTTTCTACTTTGTTGGAGCCTTCTCCACCATGAGCGCGGTCTGGACCCTGGTGATGGTCCCGGAGACACGAAGCCGGCAGGCGCCTTATGCGGAGGTTGATCAACCCCGAGAAACAGGCGGGCATTCGCCGCCGATGACCGGTTTTCGACAGTTCAGTTTCATGCTGAGCCGCGGCTATGTGCTCATCATGCTGATCTTCATCGGCGCATTCTTCATCAGGGGCGGCGGCCTCTTCACACTCTTCCCGCTCATCGCCCGGAATGATCTCGGCCTTTCGGAGACATTCGTCGGCATCATGCAGACACTCCCCGCCATAGCCGGCCTGCTTGTGCTTCCGTTCGTTGGAGCCATCTCGGATCGACTCGGCCGCAAGAGTATCATCGTGCCCGGCATGGCGCTCTACGTCGTGTGTCTTATCATTCTTGGCTACAGCGCGCCCGTCTGGATCCTGTCGGCTGCCGTCGTCTTCGCCATTGGAATCTTCATCTTCGGACTTGCGCAGGGCGCGTCGGGTCCGGTGCCCATTGCGTATATCGCAGACGTGAGCCCAACTGAGCGGCAGGCCACGGCGCAGGGCATGGCGAGAACAATCGGCGACATCGCCCTGATGAGCGGCGGGCCTGTCCTCGGACTGATCAGCGACAGCTTTAATACCGAGGCAGCCCTCTACGGCACCGCGGCAGTGATGGGCGTCTTCATGTTCATCTTCTGGATCTTCGCCCGCGAAACGGCCGGGCAGCGGGTACGGCAGGCCAATTAGTCCCAATCGCGAACCCCAGGAGTCCCATGGCTGCCAGGCCGGAACGCGGAGTGCTAACCTCCAAGCCCAATCAAACCTGATCGCGAACCCCAAGAGTCCCATGGCTGCCAGGCCGGAACGCGGAGTGCCAACCTCCAAGCCCAATCAACCTTGATCGCGAACGCCAAAAAATCTTGTACCGCCAACCTTCCGTTTGCTATCATCCCTTTTGGCTAAGGCTTCAAGCCACGTCCGGGTGGGGGACGGGCGGTGGCCGAACACACATCCCCCGCAGTTAGTACTCTGGACGCCATTCATCTTTTTGCTTGGAGGAGACCCGCAGATGCACCTTGTCATGGATGGGTATGGGGCTGACGCCCACAGGCTGCAGGACGAGTCGCTCGTCCGTGAGCTGCTGGACATTTACCCCGATGCCATCGGGATGACCAAGATCTCCGAGCCGCTGGTGCATCGCTACACGGACGGCAAGGTCCCCGTTGATTGGGGCGTGTCCGGCTTCGTGCTCATCGCCGAAAGCCACATCAGCGTCCACACCTTCCCTGATCGCGGCTACCTGAATGTGGATATCTTCTCCTGCAAGCCGTTCGACGCCGAACTCGCCGTCAATGAGCTGCGCGGGCGTTTCGGCATCACCGATGTCAGGATGCAGGTGCTGGATCGAGGCCTCGAGGAGTTCACGGACAAGCAGGCGGAGCTTGAACTGAGCGGCGCGGGCGCGTCAGCGGTTCCCTCGTCTGTCTGAACGCTCATCAGCGCCTGAGAGGCGTGACAACGCGCGCTGACTGACCTCAATGAATTTTCTTCCGGACGGCAGCGCGTTTCCCTGGAGCTTCGCATCCCTCGACGGCGATGATGCCGACTTCGACAGGGCCGCTGCTGCCATCATTCCCGTTCCATACGACGGCACCGTGTCCTATCGCAGCGGCGCGCGAGACGGCCCCCAGGCCATCATCGAGGCGTCCCGCTACCTGGAACTCTATGAGCCGGATCTGGACCTGGAGCCCGCGCAGTGGGGCATCGCAACGCTCCCCGCGTTAGAGCCGGACGTTTCCGGCCCGGAGGCCAACATTGGGCGGGTTGAGGAGGTCGTCGGCGCGTTAACGGACGCGGGCAAGCTGCCCGTCATGCTGGGCGGCGAACACTCGCTCACACTCGGCGCGGTCCGCGCCCTCGCCCAGCGGCATCCCAGCCTCTCGATTCTCCAACTCGACGCCCATGCGGACATGCGGGACAGCTATCAGGGCAGTCGCTACAGCCATGCCTGCGTCATGAGGCGGGTACGGGAGACCATCGGGGACGGCAATGTCGTTCAAGCCGGCATCCGCAGCATCAGCAGCGAGGAGATCCAACACATCCGGGGTGCCGGTGTTACCGGCGTGCATCTCTACACACCCGGCCAATACAACGATTCGACGGCTATTGACGAACTGCTGAAGGGATTGGGTGAGACCGTCTATGTGACCGTGGATCTGGACGCTCTGGATCCGTCAATCATGCCCGCCGTCGGCACGCCTGAGCCGGGCGGGCTCTCGTGGCAGGAAACGCTCAGCATCCTGCAGGCTGTCGCCCAACGCTCACGCATCATCGGCTTCGACGTCATGGAACTCGCCCCAAATGAGGGGCCGACACACGCCGCATATACCGCGGCGCGGCTTACTTACAAGCTGATAGGATACGCGCTCTCAGCACGCTGAAAGCCACCTTCATCTACTCCGCAAAAATGAGCTATCGGCCGGAGGGCGGCGGCATTCGTCGCGGCCCTCCGGGCCAAACTGCTCTCGTTCTAAAACGATCGCGAAAGTACGGTGTTGGTCAGGATCAGTTGCTGGCCAGCGTGACGAGTTCGTCCTCGTTCAGCGTCTGTTCTGCGTCCGCGCCTTTGCCGTTCCCGTTGCCATTCTCTGTTGCATGGCCGTTCGTGGCGTCGTTGCCGCGGGCGCGCCGCTTCCTGGAACCGTTGCCGTTGGCTGCCGCATTGCGCGCGCCCAGGTAGCGAAGGCCGTTCTCAATCAGCCCACGCAGCTCCATCGCCTCCTTGTGAAGCCCCTGGATATTCTGCGTCACCTGGTCCAGGTGGTTGGACAGGCGCTCAAGTGACTGCGCGGCATACACGTCAGAGTCCTTGATGAGGCGCGCGGCATCACTCTCCGTGCGCTGCTTCATCCGCTCGATCTCACGCTCCGCGTCCTTGCGAATCTGTTCCGCCAACTCTTCGGCCTCTCCGACGATGGCGCTATCCTGGATCGCCTGGCGGTGATCCTCTTGCGTCTTGGCCTTCATCTTCTTGGCGAAGACATACGCTTCGTTGACGATCGACTCGCCTCGCTCGCGGATCTCCTCGGCTTCACGCAGCTCGGCCGGAGCCGTCGCGCGCATCCGATCGATGATTCGTGCCAGCTCCTCACGATCCAACATGACCCGTCCGGTGCCCGGAACACGGCGCGCATCTTCCGCCATGTCCTCCAGGGCATCAATCATCTCAAGGAACTGCATCAGGTCACCTCCCTGCTTTCGGCGTTCCTTTGCCTCTTTCTCCCGCGCTTTCCTATCCGTCTGTTGCCCGATCCTGAGAACGGGCGGACTTAATGTGCACTATGTGTGATATTTCTGCCGCAGCGCCTCCGCGACAGCCGGTGAAACGAGGCCGCTGATGTCACCGCCGAGTGAAGCGGCCTCCTTCAATAGACTGGAACTCACGAATGCGTGCTCCGCCGACGTCAGGATGAATACGGTCTCAATCTCGGGATCGAGCTCGCGATTCATCTGTGCCAGTTCCGTCTCCGCCACCAAGTCGTTGGTGTTGCGGAGTCCGCGAATCATTGCCGTGGCGCCGAGTTGCCGGGCGAGATTCACTGTCAGATCGCGTGTATACGTTGTGACACTGATATTGGGGACGCCGCGCAGGGATGCCTCCGCCAGCGCGACTCGCTCCTCTGTCGAGAAGAGCATCGATTTGCCGACTGTCTGGTCGTAAACGCAGATGGTCAGCTCCTCAAAGAGCTTGGCCGCCCGCTCTGCGATGCCGGCGTGGCCTAGTGTCATGGGGTCAAAGGTCCCCGCATAGATTGCTTTCGTCATGAGACAGTCTCCCTGTCCGATGACGTCACTACTGTTTCTCTCATGAGCAGAGAGACGAGGGTGTCTCCGTAGCGGCGTGTCGCAATCTCGCCGATTGCCAGGTCTCCTATATCAGCCGGGTTCCTGCTCGACTGCTCCACGACGATGACCGCGTCATCACGCAGCAGTTCGTCAGCAGCCAGCAGGGCTTCCAGCGTTGCCGGAATGGTCTCGGCATCATCGTATGGAGGATCCATGAACACGAGGCCGAACGGCCCCTCGAGCGATGAAATGGACTGGGCAACGGGCATGGTGAGCACGGTAAGGTTATCGGCCACGCCGACCCTTTCCGCGTTTTCACGGATAGCCGCACATTCCCGCGCGCCGCGTTCCACACAAACAGCGGACGCCGCGCCGCGGCTCAATGCCTCTATACCCAGGGCGCCTGTCCCTGCGAACAGATCTAACACTCGCCGATCCTTCACCGTTTCCCGCGCTTCCAGCATGGAGAACATCGCTCCACGCACCCTGTCCGTTGTCGGACGGCCATGCCAGCCCCGCGGCGCCCGCAATTCAATTCCTCTCGCGAACCCTGCAGTGACTCGCATAGCTTCACTTGAGCCCAAATTTTAGTCTCGGTCTAAAACCAGGTCAATGGAATATATGGTCTATTCCGGATAGCAGCGGCGTCCGTTAGTCAAAAATCCCCGGCGCTGCATGGGCCGTGCGCCGCGAATCGACGCGTTTCGCCATACTCCTCCGCGTGATTGTTTATCATAAAGTCAGCACCTGTACTTGCGGAGAATAATCTCGTGTCTCAACGGCGTAGAAATGCGGTAACGGCAGGCGGCGGTAATCGGAGCGGCATCATCATCTTTGCCGCCACCATTGTCATCATCCTGCTCATCGGAGGTCTGCTCGTCCTGCAGGAAGTCCTGCATGAGGAACCCGGCTTTGCCCTGGAAAGCCAGGGAAACTATCATCTGGCTGACATACAAGAGCCGCACCTGCCGTACAACTCGTCCCCTCCAACCTCCGGCCCCCACATGCCCGCGCTTGCGCCGGGCCAGATCTATGACGTCCAGGTGCCGGACGAGATCCAGATTCACAACCTTGAAGACGGGCACGTCAACGTCCAATACGACTGCCCGGAGGGATGCGCCGAACTCGTTGCCCAGCTAACCGGTGTCGTGAGCGAGTACATTGCCGAACCGGAGGGGCGTGTTCTCATGGGGCCGTACAACGGAATCATCGATCCCGTTACCGGCCAGCGGCGCCGCATTGCCCTCACGGCGTGGACGCGGCTGGACACGTTCGACGAGTTCGACGAGGAACGCATCCGCACGTTCATCGATGCCTACATGGGCATCGATCACCACGTCTACTGAAGTCCGGCGTTCGCTCAGGGCGCCTCACACCGGTCGATACCTGCGGCGACCGCGTGTATCCACCTCTCGTAGCGCGCCGCCAAGCTCCGCAACCAGCAAGATCACAAAGCCTGCCACATATATCCAGACCAGTAGGACTACTATTGACGCGAGTGAGCCATAGATCGCGTCAAAACTGCCGAAGGTGGTCAGGTAGATCAGGAACAGGTTCTTGATAATCTCAAGGGAGATGCCGGCGATAAACGCGGCCGGGATGCAGTACCGCCACGGAGTGCGGTCGCTTGGCAGCCATCGGTACAGCATCAGCAGCCCCGCTATCGCGCCAAAGAGCGACGCGACGCCCAGCACGACCCGTCCGCCGACGTTGACCACACCGGCAAGTGTGCCCAGCCATCCGTCCAGGTCGGCCGCCTCAGCGGCGTGAACCAGGGTTGACATCGCCAATGACGACAGCAGGAGCGCGCTCACGCTTCCCACGGTGATGACGGACTTGATCCGCACCAGGTGAAACGCGTATGGGTTTGCATTGCCCCACGCCCTGTCCATGAAACGCGCCATCGCGCCGAAGAAATTGCTGCCGGACCACGCGAGCGCCATCAGTGAAATGATGCCGATTGCCCCGCGGGATTGAACTATTGCATCCACGTTGTCGTCGATGAGGTTGGCCTCCAGCGGCACATACCGTGAGACGATCAAGTGGACTTCGTTCACGACTGTCTCTGTGTCCAGCACAAAGCTCAGGACGGTAATGGTGAAAATCAGCAACGGCAGGATTGCGAGGATACCGTAATACCCCACAGCCGCCGCCATATCACCCACGCCGTGCCGTCCGGCATTCCGAATCATGACGACCGCAACCGCCGTTGGCTTGAAGCTGTCCAGGATGATGAGGAGGGTATTGGCAAGCCGCCGCCCATGAGCAACAAGGGAACTAAACACCCCTCCAGCTTAATCGCATCTCCAACTACAGGGCCCTTTGTCGCCATGTATCATTGAGGGCACGTACTCTAAAACTGAAAGAGGTGTGCCGTCATGTTTGCAACGATCGGCAGGAGTTGGCAGCTATTCAAGTTGTGCCTTCACGTCCTCAGTGTTGACAAGGAGCTGATCTTCTTCCCCATCTTCTCGACGATCGGCGTGATCTTCGTGACCCTGACGTTCTTCGGCGTCACCTTCGGCATCGGGTCCTTTGACAGGTTGGAAACCGGGGCATTCAGTGGCCTTGACCTGCTCATGGTGTTCCTCTTCTACGTCGCCTCTTATTTCGTGATTATCTTCTTCAACGCGGCGCTCGTCTTTGCCGCGCATGAACGGCTGGAAGGGGGCGATCCCAACATCAGGTCCGGGTTGGCGGGCGCGTCCAGTCGCATCATCACGATCTTCTTCTGGGCCGTGATTGCCGCCACCGTCGGTCTTATCCTCCAGATTCTCTCCAGCCAGGCACGCGAGCGTGGCGGCATCATCGGAATCATCGGGCAAATCGTGGTTGCGCTCATCGGCGCGGCATGGTCACTAATCACCTTCTTCGTCGTGCCGCTCATCGTCATCGAACATCGCGGACTGTTTGACTCCTTCAGGACGTCACTTTCTCTCCTGCGGCGCACGTGGGGTGAGCAGGTCGTCGGCAACTTTGGCCTCGGCCTGATACAGTTCGGCGCGACGCTCCTGGCACTCCTGATCGCCGCGGTTCTTGGCTTTGCCCTGTCCTTCCTCGGAACTCCCGGCATCATATTGGCCGTTGTCATTGGCGTCGTTCTCGTGGTGGGTGTTTCGCTGCTCTTTGCCACGCTCAGCGGCATCTACAAGGCAGCTCTTTACAACTACGCCGCGGACGGCCAGGTGCCTTCGCTGTTTACGGAGGACACCATTCGCGGCGCGTTCCGGCCGCGCTAGGACTCGCATCGAAAGGGAGTGGGGAGATGGACTTTCGATTCAGCGCCGAGGAGGAGGCCCTTCGCGCCGAGGCGACGGAGTTCGTCCGGCAGAATTGGGACCCCGGCGACAAGGACGCCTACAGCATGATCGTCGCCTCGTACGACGTGGATGACGTTGACGAGGAAGAGCGCATGCACGCCTACGCGAAAAAGTTGGCCGAGAAGGGCTGGTTCACCATGCACTGGCCCAAAGAGTTCGGCGGGTGGGGCGCGCCTCTCAGCACGCAGATGGCATACCGCGAGGCGATGGCCTATGCGGGCTCGCCGGAGATCCTTGGCGGCGGCATGTTCGCACCCATGCTGATGATGCACGGCGCGGACTGGCAGCGTGAGTTCTTCCTGCCACGCATCGCCAGCGGCGAGATTCACCACCTGTCACAGGGCTTTTCGGAGCCCAACGCCGGCTCCGACCTCGCCAACGTGCAGACCCGCGCAGTGGAGGACGGCGACGACTACGTCCTCAGCGGCCAGAAAATCTGGAACTCTGAGGGGCGCTGGGCGGACTGGGGCCACTACCTGGTCAGAACGGACCCCACCGCGCCCAAGCATCGCGGCATCTCCTACTTCATCGTTGATATGAACGACCCCGGCGTCACCCTGCGGCCGCTGTATGACGGTCTGGGACGTTGGCGCTGGAGCGAGGTGTTTCTCGAGGAGGTGCGCGTTCCCAAGCGCAACCTGATCGGCGAGCTCAATCGCGGCTTCTACACCGCCATGACGACGCTCAGCTTTGAGCGCTCACAGGTGGAGATTCCGGCACGCCTGCAACGCTACATGGAGCAGTTCATTGACGCGTACCGAAACCGCCCGTCGGCTGACGGCACGTCGTTGTTGGAGGATCCCGTCGCGCGCCACAAGCTGGCCGATCTCCGCGTGCAGGTGGAAACGACGCGGATGCTCTGCTATCGCGTCGCATGGCTCCAGACGCAGGGGCAGGTGCCGGACAGGGAAGCCTCCATGGTCAAGGTGACCGGCGATGAGGTCGGCTGGAACGTCTACAACGTCCTGGCCGGTCTCGCCACCGACGACGCCCTGATCGCGCCGCGGGGCAGCCGCTTCGCGCCGATGCACGGCTTCCTGGGCGCGAACGCGTGGCTGACACGCGGCCTGGCCATCGGCGGCGGCACCGACGAGGTCCAGCGCAACATCATCGCCCAACGCGGCCTGGGCCTGCCGCGATAGGCAACGCTCGCAATCCCTTTGACCGCCCCTAAAGTTAGCTATACTATTAGCTAAGCAAGTCTTAGAGGGAATCCCGATGGTCACTGTCAACGTTCATGATGCCAAGACCAATCTCTCCCGCCTGCTGGCGCAAGTCGAGGCGGGTGAAGAGGTCATCATCGCCCGCAACGGCAAGCCGGTTGCACGGCTGGTGCGCGAGCAGCCGCGTGCCCCGCGGAAGCCAGGCAGATTCAAGGGAGTGTTTGAAGTTCCAGACAGTTTCTTTGACCCTTTGCCTGAGGAGGAGTTGGCGCGCTGGGAGGGCCGCAGCTAGCAGATGAGTCTTCTGCTAGACACCCACGCGCTCCTGTGGTGGTTCACCACTAATTCACGACTTTCCAGTGTGGCGCGAGGCGCGATAGCAAGTGCCTCCAACGAAGTTCTGGTCAGTGCCGCTTCCGCATGGGAGATTTCCATCAAGTACCACAATGGCAGGCTGCCGGAGGCAGCGCCAATGGTGGATGATATGTCCAACGTACTGGTTCTTGACGGATTTCACGCCTTGCCTGTTACCGTATCCGACGGAATCCGCGCCGGCGCGCTGCCCGGACCAAATCAAGATCCGTTTGATAGGATGCTCATCGCGCAGGCCCTCAACCACAACCTCACTCTGGTCTCCAACGAGACCCTTTTTGATTCCTACGGCGTTCAGCGGCTGTGGTGAGAAGCCACGCGAACCGGCCTTACCTCGCCCAGTAGTCGCTCCGCAGCTGCCGCACTCCCGCGATGGCGAGCGTGACGGGCAGGAGCGTATCAATGACCGCCCAGAGAGTCCAGTACGTCACATTGCCGGAAAGGGCGTCCGCGCCGTTGGCGAGCAGGTTGAACCAGTTATGCAGGAACAGGATCGTAACGACGACGATCCCGTAGAACGTCCCGTTGACCGCGATGTACCGTCCGGCATCGCTATTGCCCGCCGCGCGCTGCCGTCTCTCCTCCGTCTTGTCCCCAAAGCTCAGTACCAGGCCGATGGCCAGCGCGATGACCATCAGGACGTCAAGCACGTTCCAGACAGCCTGGACGTCAAACGTGTCGTTCGCAACGAAGAATGAATTGATGATGAAGTACACGACGACGGCGAGGCTCACCGCAATCAGGTAGATGCCTCCCAGCTGTTTCACGCCCATGGCAACCTCCCACAGCCTTGTTCCGGTCGGCCGATCTCGCAGTAAGTTTACACATTATCGGCCATCCACCCATGAGGGAAGATGGGTTCAGGCTCAGCCGGTCGGGACGTCCACCGCCGTGCCCGTCAGGTGAGACTCCTGGATGGCATCAAGCACGCGCTGGCACTGCAGGCCGTCATGGAAGTTCGGCGCGGGCGATTCTCCGTCCTCAATGCCGCGCACGAAATCCTGGACTTCGAGCCGGAACGGCAGTAGGCGATGATCGCGGTCATCGTCGAACGGGTGTAGCTCCTCCGGGATGGTAATCGTCCTCAGTTCGCGGGAATCATCATCCAGCCGCCCAACGCGGACGGTCCCTTCGGGTGCGGGATTCGGCCCTGTCTGGCTCAGGTGAATCGAACCCTCTGTGCCATAGAGCTGGATCGACCCTCCTTGGCCAAGCGGAGAGTTGAGGCTGCACGTCAGCGTCCCCCACGCCCCGTTCGCGAAGTCCAGGTGGACGCTGAACGCATTGTTCGTATCGGCGAGGCTGAACCCTGCGGGCACGTTGCCGTGGAGTGTGGCGCTAACACGCGAGACATCGCCGAACCAGTGGCGCACCCCGTCGATGTAATGCGAGCCGAGCGCCCCAAGCATCCCGCCGCTGCCCACGGATGGCGCAGGGGGCGCGGCCCCGGGTCGGCGCGCGAATCGCAGGTGGAGCGTCGCAATGAGATGTTGCGGCTCGCCGATCTGCCCCTCGTCGATGAGCTGCCGCGTGAATGCCCGCTCCGGCGCGAACCGGAACTCATGCGCGATCATGTGCGTCAGGCCCTGCTCAGTGGCCATGGCGAGCAGTTCTTCTGCCTCCGCGGCGTTCGTCGTGAACGGCTTCTCGCACATCACATGCTTGCCGGCCTCAAGGGCGGCCTTGGTCATCTCATAGTGCAGGTTGGGAGCGGTGACGACGCTGACGGCATCGACGTCCGGATGCGCGATAAGTTCCCGGTAATCCGTGAACGCGTTGGCGATGCCGAACTTCTCCGCGGCCGCCTGCGCCCGCTCCTCCCGACTCGCCGCAACCGCAACGACCTCCACACCCTCAGACTGAAACCCCGGGATATGCACCGTCGCCCCAAACCCAACCCCAATAACCCCAACCCGAACACCCGCCATGATTTACTCCCTAGTTCCCCTTCCCCCGCAACCCCGCCAACACCCGCTCTGGATGAATCGGAATCTCATACGGGCGGACGCCGACTGCATCGTAGACCGCGTTGGCGATGGCTGCCGCCGTCGTGATATTCGAGTGCTCGCCGACGGCCTTGATGTTGTAGTTGCCCCAGCCGCTGGGAGCCTCAACCAGGATCGTCTCCAGCTCCGGGATGTCCGGCTCCGTCGGCGCCTTGTAGTCCGCCAGCGACGGGTTGGACACGCGGCCCGACTCATCCACCGTCAGGTCCTCCATCATCGCGTGGCCGAGCGCCTGCACAAGGCCGCCCTCAACCTGCCCATGGAAGCCGATGGGGTTCAGCACGCGGCCAACGTCATGCACCGCGACGATCTTCTCGATCGTCACGCGGCCCGTGTCCGTATCCACGCTGACCTCTGCCACCTGCGCCACGAACGACGTCATCGGCGACATCATGTCTGGGCCGCCCTCCGGTGGCCTGTTGCGGCCTGAGATTGGCTCGCCGCGTCGCCGCGCGATGTCCTCCATTGGCACGCTTTCATCCGTGCGCGTGTTGACGAGTGAACCGTTCGCGTACTCAACAACGGACTCGTCCCAGCCGTTGAACTCGGCAGCGAGGCGCTTGAGATTCACCTTGACCTCCGTCGAGGCATCCGCCGCCGCCATCGGACCGACGCGTGACGCGCGTGAGCCGCCAAAGCCGAGATCAGGGACGTCGTCGAAGAATTCGTCCGTATTGAACGGCACCACGCTGATTCGCTCCATGTCCACCTGCATCTCTTCCGCGACCGTCTGGCGGATGAGCGTGTTCACGCCCGTGCCAGGGTCGAAGAATGAAGTGCGCGCCGTGAGCGTGCCGTCCTCGTTGACGATGACGGAGGCCTGCGTGTTGCCGCCGTACTGCGGGCGATGTCCATAGGCGATGCCCCGTCCCACGTTTGCGGGGCGGGTCTCTGCCATCTTGCCGGCCCGCGCCGCCTCCTCGATGATCTTGTCCGCAATGATGCCCGTGAACTGGTGGCCCGTGGGCGTCTCATCGCCCTCCTGCACAACGTTCTTCAGGCGGAATTCAACGGGGTCCATGCCGAGCTCCTCCGCGACGATGTCCATCATGGACTCGCCCGCAAAGATGCCCTGCACCTCGCCCGGCCCGCGCTGGAATCCGCCCGGCACGGTGTTCGTCGCCATCTGCCACGTATCGATGCGCGTGTTCGGAATGCGGTACGGCCCCGCCACCTCATTCGCGCCGGGCAGGCTGCCGCTGGGCGAGTAGGCCCGGTACGCTCCTGCGTTGAAATAGATATCGGACTCCCACGCCGTAATGGTCCCGTCGCGCTTGACGCCAACCTTCACGTTCACCTCGGAGCGGTGGCGCGGATTCATCGCCATCAGCTCCTCGGTGTAGTCCATGGCGAACTTCACAGGACGGCCCGTGCGCTCCGCCAGCGCGTAGCAGATGGGCACGCCGACAATGTCCCCCTTGCCGCCGAAATCCCCTCCCACGTAGGCGAAGTTGATGACGACCTGTGAGATGTCGCGGCCTGTCAGCGCGGCGATCGAGGCGCGGTTGGACATGGGCGACTTCGTTCCGATCCACGTCTGCACCGTGCCGTCGTCATCGATGGCTACGACGCAGTTATGCGGCTCCAGGTACAACTGGTGCGTGCGGGACGTCTCGAAATCGCGCTCAACGATAAGGTCCGCCTCCGCCATCCCCGCCGCAACGTCGCCCTTGCTCCAGTTGTTGTGAACGACGGCATTGGACGGGCCGGAGAGCTGATCCATCACCCCCTCGTAGCTGTTGAACTCGGGGTGCAGGATCGGCGCATCCGCGGCGCGGGACTCCGCGATGGTGACGATGGCAGGCAGTTCCTCGTACTCCACGTCGATGAGGCCGAGCGCCGCTTCAGCGGTTTCCTCATCGTCCGCGGCGACGGCGGCCACCTTGTCGCCGATATAGAGGGCGCGATCCCATGCGATGATCGGCTCATCCTGGATCGTCTTGCCCCACCGTTGTCCTTCAACGTCCTTGCCTGTAATCACCGCGTGGACGCCGGGCAGCGCAAGTGCAGCGGACGCATCAATCGAGACGATGCGGGCATGGGCATACGGCGAGCGCAGCACCTTGCACCACAGCGTGCCGGGCGGAACCACGTCGATTGAGTATTTGCCCAGCCCGGTAACCTTCTCCGGGCCGTCCGCGCGGCCAACGGGCTGTCCGATAACGCGATGCTCTGTGGTTGCCATGAAAGTAGTTTCCTTCCCCGTGAATATCCGGCCGCAGCCGGTTTTCCCCTCGCCAATCTATCGGAATTATACGAAATGGCGGGGCCATAAGCCCCTGCCACATGTCACCCCTGTCCTTGCACTGCGCCCGCGTCTATCAACAGCTGAACGATGTCGGCTGGTGCCTGATAGACCATCGCCCGGTCGAGTATCGTTCGCCCATGAGCGTCTGTGGCATTGACGTCGGCGCCTGCGCCAATAAGTAATTGGACGTAAAGGGGCAGCACTCTATACGCGATCGCCTCGTCGAGCACTGTTCGCCCATCGGCGTCCACGGCATTAACATCTGCGCCGCCATCGATGAGGAGGGGGATCGCCGGGAGGCGACTCCTCTGGATCGCGTGGGTAAGCAGCGTGTTGCCGGATGCAGCAAACGCATCGACGTTTGCACCGGCATCAATCAGCATTGAGACCGCCTCGAAATTCTCCCGTTCGATCGCCCGTTGCAGCGCTGTAACACCCCACAAAGCGCACGCATTCGGATTGACACCGGCATCCAGCAGTATACGCAGCTTGCTGGTGGGGCCTTGCTGGAGAGCGGCCCACCATACGGGCGCGCCCTCCCCATACGCATGGATGTCCACACCTGCGCCAATCAGGAACTGTAGCGTCTCATCGGCCTGATATGGCCGCATGGCGATTTCTGCCACGGGATCGCCATCGGCGAATCGGGCGTTTATGTCGGCGCCGGCCTGGAGGAGCATCGATATCTTTTCGATATCGTCGTCGAATAGAGGATCAACCAGCACTGTAGACCCTCTCCAGCCGCGGGCATTTATATCGACTCCACGTTCCAGCGATAGTGCATGAGCTCGATATTGTTTTCTCTTACGGCACTGAATAGAAGTGGGGCTCCGTTTGCACCAAGCGCGTTGATGTCGGCGCCGGCGTCTATGAGAAAGTGGAGTTCCCTGAGGGTGTCCCGGTACACAGCATTATGGATCAGCGTATTTCCATTATTGTCGCGCTTTTCCATATCGGCGCCGGCGTCTATGAGTATGCGCGCCATCTCCGGGTCGAAACTCCCCCATATCACGCTCTCTAGAGGCGGGTCCCCATACTTGTTCCGTCCATTCACGTCCGCCCCTGCCTCCAGCAGCAGCCGGACGGCGGCAGCGTCCTGTGATCTGATGGCAGCGTGCAACTCAGCCGTCAATGGCTCCACCACGCATGGCGCCGCTTCATGCCCCCGAGGCGCAGTTCTCCAATCCTGCGTCTGCCTGATGACCCAACCGCCGTGAACGGCGTCCGCGGCAAAATCAATGGTCACCGAGTCTAGTTCGTAGCTATCGACTCGAATCTCTTCGAAATCGGTTAGCCCCATGAAGCTCCCCTGTCCATCGGCGGTCACCTCAAAATAGCAATACGTGTTGGTGTAACGGCACAGTTCGCCCGGCAGAAGTGTCATGCTTGACTCGCAGTGACCTGGATACGGGTCCCTCGGCGCCTCGATTCCTGAGACATCGGGAATCGGTATGGGCTCCGGCAGCGCGGTTATCGTCCGCGCGTTCCCATCCCACTCCGTTTCGAGACCGCAAGCGCACACCTTGCCGCCGGGTCTCGTCGTTAGCTCAGACAAGCTCAGCGGCCCCACATCACCATCCAACAACGTGGACCCGTCTTCCAGAAGGGCGAGGACAAAGCGGCTACCGTCGTCGCTCTCATAGGCACACGCCTCCCCGATTTCCAGCTGTAGGCCGACGACACACTCATACTGCACATCAAAGGAAATACTCGTGGACGACGGAGGATTCGGCGTTTGAGTTGGGCGGGACGTTGGTGTGGGGATTGGGCGGTCTTCCGCCGTGGCTGACTGAGGGATGGGCGTCGCAGTTGGTTCAGCGGTCGCCGTAGGCGTCACCTCATCAATCCGGGTGCAGCCGAAAAGGGCTGCCGCCAGAAATCCAATGGCGACGACAGCAAACAGACTGCGACGAATCACGTCACCCAAGGAAAGGCCGCTAGGGCCGTCTTTCTACCTCTTCACGCCGGAGATGCTCGCGCTGTACCAGAATTGGCCTTCCGCCATCTCCTCTTCCTGCGGCGCGGTCTCAACCGTCACGTCCGCGAAGCCCGCGCGGCTCACCGTGTCGGCGTACTCCGTATCCGGCAGCGAGCCGGACACGCAACCCGTCAGCAGTGCCATATCCTGCATCTCCGCCTCGGACGCCGACCGTGTCAAGACGATGTCTGACACCATGATTCGCCCGCCGGGACGCAGCACGCGAAACGCCTCGCGGAACACGGCGTCCTTGTCAGGCGCGAGGTTGATGACGCAGTTGGAGATGACCACGTCCACGGTCGAATCCTCCAACGGCAGCGCCTCGATATCGCCATGCGTGAAGCTCACGTTGTCCAGGCCAAGCTTGGCGGCATTCTCATTGGCCTTGTCGATCATGTCCCGCGTAAAGTCGACGCCGATGACCGCGCCCTGCTCGCCCACCTGCTCGGCGGCGAGGAAGCAGTCGAGGCCCGCGCCGCTGCCCAGGTCCAGCACCGTCTCGCCGGGCTGCATGCTGGCCAACGCGACAGGATTGCCGCACCCAAACGTCACGACACTGCCGGGCAGCTTCTCAAGGATCTCGACCGGATAGGCGGCCAACGATTCGGAGTCCCCGCAGCAGGCATCGGCATCGAGCTCGATGGCGTCCTGCAGCTTGTCCGCGTACGACTCAGATATAACGACTTTCAGTTCAATCGGTGAGTTCATCTCACGCCTCCAACACTGTCTTTCATGAATGGGACTCACAGGATAAATGAGTGAGCCGTTCAAGGGAAACCCGGGAATCGCGGGCAGACGTTTCTCAATTGACCACGTACATACTATGTTTGGAAGAGGAACGGGACTATTCCGTCAGTTGAGAGTAGGAGCCGGAGCCGATGATTAAACAACTGGTTGCTCCACGAGACCTGGGGCCGATCCCCGCCCTGGCAGTCATGGCGTTCATCATTTTCGCCATCTTCGGCTGGACCGAACGGACTGAGATCGCCGACCCGGACGGATTGTCCGTTCACTACTGGCCATGGAAGCTGTGGCAGATTCCCCCGTTGGTGATTGGCTTCGGCGGTGTTTGGTGGATCTGGTTGAGCACTCGCCGCGTCCCCTGGGCGCGCAGCCTGGCGCTCGCCATCCTCGCCGCAGCGGTCTTCGTCAACGCATACAGTGATTTCTTCGGCGACAATTCGGGTGACGTGTGGCGCACCATCAACCCCCTGTTCTTTGGCTGCGCGAGCGTGGCCGGTGTGACGCTTTGGCGCAATGGGTCTCTCGAGGCGCGAGTGGGCGCAGTACTCTCAGTGGCGATGGGCGCGGCGCTCTTTGTAAACGCCTATTGGGTCAATAACGCGGACTTCTGGCCGATACTCAACCCGGCGCGAGTCCTCACGGAACTGGCCTGGGTCGGCCTGGCCAGTCAAGGAAACACGCTCTCGAACAAAAGCGGTGAAACCTCGGACACCGGCTGACAATCACGCCGTCGGCAGCAGCTCCCCGCAATGAGGACACCGATTCTCACCTTCCATCAATCGTCGTTGCCTGCGCGTCTCCTCCACAAAGCCGTTGCCGAGAATACCGGCGGGGAGCGCGATCAGGCCGATGCCGAATATGGCGAGCGCCGCCGTCAGCATCCTGCCCCACGTCGTCACCGGCACCGCGTCGCCGTAGCCAACGGTTGTGACGGTGATGACCGCCCACCACATGGAGGCAGGGATGCTCGCAAACGTCTCCGGCTGGGCCGTGTGCTCCGCAAAGTACATCAGGGAGGACGCAATCAGGAGCAGCAGCGCCATGACCACGATGACGGCGGCCAACTCCCGTGAAGCATTGCGCAGCACGCGGCCCATGATGGTCATCGTCGTGGAATAGCGGCTCAGTCGTGCCACGCGCGCGGCCAGCCGCACCGCCCGCAGGAAGCGCAGATCAAGGCCGGCATCCGGAAAGACGAGCACAACATAGAACGGCAGGATGGCCAGCAGATCTATCAGCGCCATCGGCGACAGCGCGTACCTGATGCGCCCCATCACAGGATTCCGGTACTTGCCGGACGGCTCCTCCACGCATGCCCACACCCGCAGCGCCCACTCAACCGTGAAGATAACGACTGTCACAACCTCGATGCCGATGAAGAGCTCATGCGCCCGGTCACCGAAGCGTTCGACTGTGCCCAGGACAAGCCCGACGATGCTGATGGCGATTGAGCCAAGGATGATGAAGTCGAAGATTCGGCTCGGCCCGTCGCGGCCCTCCTCAACTATCTGATAAATGCGGCGCGTCAGGCTGCCTTCAGACATGACGGTTCCTCCAAGCAAACTGGCAATACATACGTGCCAAGGAACTCCGACGGTTCAGGCTCGAAACTGGCCTTACTTCTGGAATTTGGCGTCAATCGCGCGGCGTTCGCCGTGATCCATCCCCCACCACGTTGGCCAGTCCGTGGCGTCGCCTTCAGCGGGGAGGTCTGCCAACAGCGCGGATGCTCGATTGACGATGGCGGGAACGAGCCCGGAATCGTAAGCCGCGCCCAGGCACCCTTCATCGAGGCGGTCCTGTCGAATAAGCACGGTTATGACCCTGCTCAAATCCAGCGGGCTTGCCTCAGCGATTGCTGATGTGTCGTTCATCAGGCGCTGCCCCTCAGGCGTCGCCTTCCAGTCCACCCACTCAAACCCCTGTACCCAGCCGTTGTCGTTGCAGTACTCGTAGAAATCGCGAGCAACGCGGGAAAGGCGGTACCACCTGCCGCGCCCGGGCTGATCCACCCACTCGCCGAACTCAAAGCCGGGCTGCCCGAATGGGCGCTGATAGACCGCAAGAGCGTTGAGGCGTCTGGCGAGCGGCCCCGCATCGGAAGCCCGCATCGCGATATCTTTTCGCATCCGATCCCGTTCAGTCGCCATTCACATACCCCTCTCACCCATACATAGAAGTTCCGTCTCCAATACGATACGCCGATGCGCTCGTCGGCACACGTCCGTGCGAGAGGGGCTGCAAGCGCCCGAGAACTACGGCTAACCGACGCACAGACGGTCAAGCGCAGCCGCGCCGGCAAGCCCGTCTTCCACTTGCCGCGCCAGATCGCACGGCGTCTCGCCCGTGGTGGTCATGGCGTTGATGTCCGCGCCGCGATCAAGCAGCAGGTCAATTACTGCGGGATCTCTGTTGAGCACCGCTATGTGGAGAGGTGTCACGCCGTGCAATGTCCGATAGTCCGTCAACGTAATGCTGCTCGTAGTCTCAATGGGAGTTCCTTCATCCAGCAGCGCGGCAACATCGTCCGCAGAGCCTTTGCCTGCCGCCCAGTGAATTGGGCTCTCGGCGAGGCCCGCAAGGCGAACGGGGCCAGGTGTCGGTGTTATCTCAGGCGTTCCCTCTCTATTTCGATCGTCTCTATGCGGATCGCTGCACAGACGATCAAGTATTTCAGGGGCGGTGATCGTATCGAATGACCGTGCCGAACGGCAGGGAGTCGCGATGCCGTAGTGCTCCGCGAACGGGTCAGCCCCGCGATCCAACAAGAGCGCCACGATGCCCAGATTGAGATCCTCGGCAAGGATGGCTGTCTTCAGGGGTGTGGTTCCGTTCAAATCCTGCGCCTCGATGTCTGCGCCGCTATCCAGGTACAACTCGATCAATTCGCGATCTCCGCTCCCTACTGCCACGTGCAGTGGAGTCCAGCCAATGTCCGGCGCCCCCGCATTAACATCGGCGCCATGCTCAATGAGCAGGCGGGCGATTTCCGGTGAACCAACCGCAATCAACAGGGACCCGCCTTGTGGGTCGGTCATATTTGCATCCGCGCCGTATTCGAGCAAGAGGGCCACAATTTCGGGATCACCCATATCCTGTTCCCCATCCACAATTAACCCGGGAGTGGCGAATCGCCATAGGGTGCGACCGCCCGGATCTGCTCCGTGTTCCAGCAACATCCGTGGCACAACCAGACCATCTTCAAGGAAAATCTGGCGGGTTGTCAGTGCTTCGTCGAGCGGCGTATTGCCTGCGTCATCCAAGACATGGAGGTTGGCGCCGCGTTCCAGCAGCAACTGAACAATTTCAGGGGTGCCGTGTGCGGCGGCGCGGTGGAGCGGAGTCTGCCCACGTTCGGTCGCGATCTCCGTGTCTGCGCCTGCATCCAGCAGGAGCTCAACGATCATCGGATTCTCACTTCCCCAGGCAGCCTCATGGAGTGGGGTTTCCCCGTCGTCATTGACCGCGTTGACATCAGCTCCGCCCTCTATCAGCGCGCGGGTGATTTCCGGATCGGTGTCTTCACCCCAGGCAAAGTGAAGCGGGGTGCTCCCAAACTCATTCCTGGCATTGGGGTCCGCGCCCGCCTCCAGGGCATCCTCCACCGCGGACGCGGATACGTTCTCACGGCTGACTACCTGATGCAGATCCCTGGACCCACACTCCGCCACAGTGAGCAGTAGCAGGAACAGCGTCAGTGGCCATGCGCGATAAGTTGTGAGCATCACTCAATTGACCTCAACCCCGATACCATACACCCGATGTGCCGCCCTGCTACCGTTGTGTACGTGAGTATGAATGACGCGCCTGGCGAGGTAGACACAACGGCAGCCATGCCCCTGTTGCAACAGTGGGCCGGACGGCTCGGCGCGCCCCTCGCTGAACACCAACTTGACGCCTTCCGACTCTATCGAGACGAGTTGCTGGCATGGAACACGACCCGCGCCAACTTAACCGCGATCACCGATCCCGCTGAGGTTGAGTCCCGCCTGTTTCTCGAAAGCCTGTGGAGCGCCGCTGCATTCCCTCCGACGGACGGATCGCGGCTTATAGACGTTGGCTCCGGCGGCGGCTTTCCCGGCCTGCCCCTCGCCATCGCGTACCCGCGGGTGGACGTTACGCTTGTCGAGGCCACCGGCAAGAAGATCCAGTTCCTAACGCACATCATCAACCTGCTCGGTCTCAGGAATTGCCACGCCACCCATGGCCGCGCCGAGGACTTCGCCCACGACCCGGAGCACCGGGAGGTCTACGAGGCCGCGACGGCCCGCGCCCTTGCCCCTCTGCCGGCCCTCGTTGAGCTCTGCCTTCCGTTCGTGAGAGTCGGAGGCGCCCTCATCGCGCCCAAGGGGATCGACGCCGAGCAGGAAATCGCCGATGCGTCCAATTCGCTCTCAAGAATCGGCGGGGAGTTCGAGGCAATCTATTCTCCCGAGCCTGGGTCTCCCATACCGGCAGACCACAGGCTGGTTGTCATCCGCAAGACCTCTCCAACGCCCTACAGGTATCCCCGCCCGAACGGCGTCCCGGCGCGCAAGCCGCTGTAGTCAAAGTGTCTGCACCTCCTGTCTCCCAGACCGTCGGTCTGCGTCGCCGCATTCTCCATCCGGCCACGCTCATATCGTTCACCGTCGCCGTCCTGCTGTTGATCGCGCTGGCGCGAGGCGTGGACGTCAGTTTCACGGACATGGCGCGAGCGATTGGGAATGCCAACCCGCTGCTCATCGCCGCCGCCATGGTTGCCTATTACATCAATTTTCCGATGAGAGGCATCCGCTGGCGGCTTCTCATCGAGAACGCCCAGACGGAAACCGACGATCCGGTCCCCCTGCCATCCAAACGCGCCTTCTCGGAGATCATCCTCCTCGGCTGGTTCATGAATGCCGTCGCATGGCTCCGCATGGGGGACCCGTACCGCGCCTACCTCGTCTCTCGCCAGCATGAGAAGCAGTCGTATCCCAAGGTTCTCGGCACGGTCCTTGCCGAGCGTGTCCTTGACGTCGTGACGTTCGCCGCCATCCTTCTGCCCATCGGCGCTCTCCTCTGGGTGGATGCGGGCGGCGCAACAGCAGCCGTCATTGGCCTCACCGTCATCGTTGGCGGTGGAGGCATCTTCCTCGTGGTCGGCATGGCGATGTTTGGGCAGCGCGCCACCGCGCGGCTGCCCGGGTCGATTAGGGACTGGCTGGAGCGGCTGCGCGTCGGCGCTCTGCTCAGCCTCAGGGGAAGGCTCTGGCCTGTCACCATCCTCAGCATCGGCGGGTGGGCGGCGGAGGCTGTGCGCCTCGCGCTGGTCGCGTCGGCGCTCGGGCTTGACGTCCCGCTGCCTGTGATTGCCTTTGTCGCCCTGGCCCACAACCTGATCACAGCGATTCCGTCCACACCAGGCGGTCTCGGCGTCGCGGAAGCGGGCATGGTGGGGCTGCTGCTGCCGTGGGTGGCGCTTGAGGACGCCGCCGTGCTGACGGCGCTCGACCGCTCGATAACGTGGTTCAGCGTGATCGTATTCGGCGGCGTCCTATTCGCCTGGCGAGAGGGCGTCCGCCGGGGCAGGTTCTAGCGCGGCCCCTACGCCGTCGCCCGCCGGTACATGATGGTCGTCGCGGTCAGCATCACAATCGTCATCACGATCAATATCGAAACCCCGGGCAGGATGTGCTCCCACTCCCAGCCCGTCACCACCACCGCGCGTATCGCCTCCATCACATAGTTCACAGGATTGAGAGAGACGGCCACCTGGAACCAGTCCGCCATGAGCTCCTTTGGCATGAAAGCGGTCGTCACAAAGACCGCCGGGATGAAGAAGATGAACATGGATTGCGTCACCTGAACGCTCCGCGTCTTGATCGCGATGATCAGCCCCAGGCACGACCACGCCACCCCGAACATCGTGCCTAGAATCAGAATGGCCACGAGGCCGAGCCACCCTGATTCCGACGAAGCGCCCATGATGACGCCCACGATGACAATCGTCACGCCCTGGATGAGGCCCCGCGTCGCCGATACAAGCAGCACGCCGAGCAGGATGGAGATCCGGTAGATGGGCGCGAGCAGCAGCTTGTTGAGATAGCCGGACAGGTCGTCCGTCAACAGGTTGAAACCGGCGTCGATGCCGCTGAAGATCATCGCTTGAACAATGATCATCGGCATCAGGTACGTGACATAACTATCCGTCGGGAATCCCGGCAGCAAGGACACGTTGTCGAATGCCGCCACGAAAACGATCATGAACAGGACGTTGATGGCGACGGCCGGCAATATCTGGCCCGGCTGCGTCACCCACGCCCGGAAATTCCGCAGGTAGATATACCAGGTCTGAAGGGCGAGGCTAACCATAGCTATTACCGTCCATCGCTGAGGCCCAGCATTTGCCTGAATTGGTTATTCATCTCGTCGCCGCCTGTTTGCTCATCACGGATCGTACGGCCCGTATGCTGGAGAAACACGTCGTCCAGCGTCGGGCTGGCAACCGAAATGTTGGACACCGGCACATCACTGCTGGCGAGAAGCTGCATCAAGCCCGGCACCGCCGCGCCCCCGTTCTGCACGGTAACGGCGATGCCGTCCTGCACCCGCGCAGTCGTTGACACATAGTCCTGTTGATCGCACAGTTCCTGCGCCTTGACGATGAGCGGCTCCCGTTCCTCCGCGGTTTCGGGTCCCGAGATGATGATCGTGACAACATCCCCGCCGATCTGTTCCTTGAGTGCGCGCGGCGAGCCTTCAGCAACGATCTTGCCGTGGTCGATGATTGCCAGCCGCTCACAGAGGCGGTCCGCCTCATCCATCATCTGCGTCGTCAGGATGATCGTGACGCCCTCCTGTGTATTGAGGTGGCGCAGGTGATCCCACAGGGCATTCCGGCTCTGGGGATCCAACCCTGTCGTCGGCTCATCCAGGAAGAGAACCTTCGGCTCATGCACAAGGGTCGCGACCAGATCCAGCCTCCGCCGCATCCCGCCGGAGAACGTGCCGATCTTTTTCTTGGCGACGCTCGCCAACCCGATGAACTCCAGCAATTCCGCGGAGCGCGCCCGCGCCGCTGAGCTCTTCAGCCCATAGAGGCGGCCCTGCAGCGTCAGGAAATCATGCGCCTTGGCGAGGTCGTCAAGGCCGGCCGACTGCATCGCAACCCCGACGCTGCGCCGGATCTGCTCGGCCTGATGGTCAACGTCGAAGCCCGCGACACTGACTGTGCCCGAGGTCTTCTTGAGCAATGTTGAAAGTACCTTGAGCGCGGTGCTCTTGCCCGCGCCGTTCGGGCCGAGAAACCCGAAGAACTCGCCCTCATGAACAGTGAAATCGATGCCGTCGACGGCGCGTGTCCCACCTGGATAGACCTTTACGAGACCACGAACATCAATGACGGCCTTCCGGCTCTCCGACACCCCACCTCCAAACGCCCCTCGGGACGGCTAACAAGATTAGGCTAGTACCTCCATCCATACTACGAAACCACCCCGCGCAGGGCAAAAGGCGCAGGCCTATCCTTGCCGCTATACCGTTGCCGCCCCTATACTGCTATCTGTTATGCCCAAGCGAACCTATCAACCCAAGGTGCGCCGCCGTAAGCGCGTCCACGGCTTTCGCCATCGCATGAGAGACCCAGGCGGCAGAAACGTTGTTGCGCGTCGACGCGCCAGGGGGCGTCACCGTCTCAGCGTCTAACATCTCTGTCATGCCCCGGATGACGGACCACCGGCTGCGGCGGAGTTCCGATTTCGACCGCGTCTCCCACATCGGCAAGGGCCGCGCGAATGACCTTGTCGTCCTCCGCTACGCGCCGAACGACGTGAACGCCATGCGCGCCGGCTATGCCGTCAGCAAGCGGGTGGGCGGCGCAGTCACGCGCAACGCCGTCAAAAGGCGCCTGCGCGCCGCAGTCAGCAAGCTGGGGCCACGCGAATCAGGAGTCGACCTCGTGTTCATCGCCAGACCGCAGATCACCCGGGCGGACTACCGCGGCATCGAAGATGCCGTCGCCGATGTCCTTAAACGCGCCGGGCTGCGTGGTGAAGAAACCACCAGGAGCTCCAACAATAGCGCGCCGTCCCACGGGAACTGAGCCAGGACACATGAAGTACATCGCGCTCGGCCTCCTGCGGCTGTACAAGTTCGTCCTCTCGCCGCTTCTACCCGCCGCCTGCCGCTACCAGCCCACGTGCTCGGAATACGCCCGTGAGTCGGTCGAGAGATACGGCGCGCTGCGTGGAACCGTGATGGCGGCACGGCGCTTGTCGCGATGCCATCCCTTCCGGGAAGGGGGCTATGACCCTGTTCCCTAAGCTCTCACCCGCCAACGAAACCGGACCACGCCGCCGCTATTCGGCACGACGCATCGCGGGGCCGGTGCTTCTGCTCGTCGCCGTGTTCGCCCTGCTCGCGGCGGGCGGCTGCACCGCGGGCAGCCTGTACGATCCAAAGCCGTGGGCGGCGCCCGTTCTTCTTGGCGATGAGACGGTCGTCATCGGCACTGACACCGGACATATCGTCGTTGGCAACATCATCACCGGACGCGAATTGGGCCGGTGCGAGACAGGCGAGGGCCGCAACAGCGTCCGCGCAATCTTTGGCGCGCCCCTGCTACATGACGGGCGCATCTATGCGGGTGGCTTTGACGGGGTTTTGTACGCCGTAGACCCCGATTCGCTGTTGCCTGAATCCGAGGCTGAGTGCGTCCCCTTCTTTGAGGCCGCCTCCCCGATCGTCGGCGGTCCGGCACTGACGCCGGACGGCGTACTCCTCATCGGCACGGAGGGCACAACGGACACCCGGCGCGGCACGCTGTACGCAATCGATATCCGAAACGCATCGACCCTTTGGACGTTCGAGGCCGACTCCGAGATTTGGGGCACGCCCGTCATCGGCGATGGGCTGGTGTACATTGGCACGCTGGGCGGCACGCTGCACGCAGTGCGCATGGACGAGAGCCCGGGCACGGAAGCGTGGCGGCATCAGGCCGAGGCCGGCATCGGCGGCATGACCCTGCATGCTGGGGTCCTCTACGCCGGCGCATTCGACAACAACCTCTATGCGCTGGACGCCGCCACGGGCGCGTCTCACTGGCCAACGCCGTTCACCGCGGACAATTGGTTCTGGGCCGTTCCGCTCATCATCGGTGACCGCCTGTTCGCGCCGTCTCTTGATCACTCCCTGTACATCCTCGATAAGGACACCGGCGCGCAGGTACTGGATCCCGTGATGACGGGCGGGGCAATACAGAGCAATCCGATCCTGACAGGCAGCTACATCAGTATCGCCAACGAAGAGAAAGAGACGTGGTGGATCGATCCCCAGACCGGCCAGGGCATCGTGGGCGGTAAACTGCCCGATCCCGTCTACGCGCCGATCGTGTCGTTCGGAGAAAGCGATGCGCTCTTCTTTACCCAGGACGGCATCATCTATCGCGCATCGCCCTCATTGAGACAACCCGTGCGGGTATTCCCGGTGGAGAACTAGGCAACAGACATGGAAGTCGTCGGCGATATCTTCATCTTCCTGCTTCTGCAGCCGATGCTGAACGGGCTGCTGCTGCTCTACAGCCTGCTCTTTGACAGCATGGCGCTCGCCATCATCGCCCTCACCGTCGTCGTCCGCGTGGCGTTCTATCCCCTGACCCTCAAGCAGTTGAAGTCCTCCGCCAAGATGCAGGCGCTTCAGCCGCAGATGCAGGAGATTCGCAACCGCTACAAGAACAACCCGCAGCTCCAGCAGCGGGAGACCATGAAGATGTACCGGGAGGCGGGTGTCAGCCCGCTCGGCTGCCTGGGGCCAATGGTCGTGCAGTTCCCGATCTGGATCGGGTTGTACTGGGCAATCATCAAGGGTTTGGGCAACCTGCCCGGCAGCTTTGTCTATCTCTCGCAGCGGCTCTACTCATGGCTGCCAGTCGGCGGTGAAGTGCTTCCCCTGAACACGGAGATGCCGTGGATCATCGGCACGCTGGACCTCTCCGCTCCTGACCCCACGCCCCTCATGCCTCTGCTTGTCGCGGCGTCCACGTGGGCGCAGCAGCGAATCATGCAGCCGCCTGCCATGTCTGACCAGCAGAGGCAGCAGCAACAGATTATGTTGTTCCTGTTCCCAATCATGTTGGGATTCCTTGCCTTTACTTTCCCATCGGGCTTAGCCCTATACTGGTTCGTCTCTAACTTCATAACCATTGGTATGCAAGGATTCATGTCCGGGTGGGGCAATCTGATTCCCGGTCGGCCACGGATCACTGCAAACGCTGCTACCCCTCCAACCCCTCAGGTGGAGACGAGGTCAAATGATGAATCAGAGTCTGGAATGGACGGGGAGGACCGTCGAGGAAGCAATTCAGCGAGGACTAGACGAACTCGGACTGGATCGCGAAGACGTCGACGTCGACGTAATTAGCGAGGGACGCTCCGGCTTGCTGGGGCTCCGATCGGAAGATGCGCGAGTCCGCCTGCGGGTGCGGCAAGGGGATGACGAGGATCAGTACGCATCCTTCGCGTCCCTCTCCGAAGATGCAGAGAGCGCGCGGGAAATCCTCGCCGAACTACTCCGCTTCATGGACGTTGACTCTGACATATCCGTATATGTTCCCGGAAGCGACCCCACTCGCCCCTATGAACCCGGAGACCCCATCGTCCTTGACGTTGAAAGGGAAGACGCCGGCCTGCTGATAGGCAGGCGCGGTCAAACGCTCCGTCACGTCCAGATGCTCCTCAACACCATCGTCTCGCGTTCTGTCGGGCATTACGTCCCCCTCCGCATTGACGTGGAGGGCTACCAGCAGCGCCACATCTACCGTCTCCAACAGATCGCACTCCGCGCAGCGGATCACGTTCGCAGGCGGAGGCGTCCCATCACCCTCGACCCCATGTCGCCTGCCGACCGCCGCATCATCCACATGACCCTTGCCAACAACCCGGCCGTCATCACGGGCAGCACGGGCCACGGCGAGAATCGACGCGTCACCATCCAGCAGGCTCCGCGCGGCGGTGAACAGCGCGGCGCTGCTCCGGCCTCACAGACGCCTCCTCCGTCATCACCCGCCGTCGATGAGGATGAGTACGAGGACGATGACTATTTCGAGGACGAGGATGAAGACCTCGATGAGTACGACGACGAAGAATATGACGATGACGACTACGAGGATGAAGACGAGTACGACGATGAGGATGAGGATTATGACGACGAGGACTACGAGGACGAGGAGGAGGAAGACGAGCCTCCCCCTCGGTAGTCGTGGCTTCCGGTCATCCTGATTTCGTCGCGGTAGGCGGGGCCGGCTCGCCCGCCGTCTATGCAGCGTTGGCCGCCGCCAAACTCGGCCGTTCAACCGGACTGCTGGCGAATAACACCAATCCGACAGATCTGGCTGATGTTCAGGTTGTCACAGCAAACACGGCGCGCATCAGCTCGGAGCATGTGCCGTACACGTGGCTGGATACCGAAGTGCTCCTGGCCGCCCCGGAAGGCGACGAGGTGGATTCCGTCACGTTGGGGCGTTTCAGCCGCTCGCTTATTGGCCTTGTGGCGCATGCGTTCCTGCAGAACGGCTCGCTGTCCCTTATGGGCGGTGTTGTCCCGCCCGGGGTCGGCGCGCTGTTTCTCGATGAGGACGACTTGCCCTCGCCGTCCGCCAACGTTCCTGCGCCCATCGCGTTTTCGGTTGGGCCGGATGCGGGCATCCGCCTCTGGTGGCAGGGGAGATGGCAGGTTGTTGGCGAAGCGCGTCCTACCGATTCGCGCATCCTCTCTGCGGTGGCGGCGATCTTCCTGGTTCGCCTCACGGAAACGCGGGACGCCTTGTCAGCGGCAAGGTTCGCCGCCGCCGCTGCCACGCTGCTGCCGCCGCCCCCGGAGTTCTCGGCTGAGAGCCTCCCCGCCCGTGAGGCCATCGTCGCTGTTGAAACAGGTCTCTGATTCGGGGCTCACGCCGCGTATCATGTGACGTAGGCGGAGGAGACAATGCTATGAATCTGGGCCTGACGTTGCT
Organism: uncultured Dehalococcoidia bacterium; assembly: GCA_964653005.1. GTDB lineage: Bacteria > Chloroflexota > Dehalococcoidia > UBA6926 > UBA6926 > VXMO01. Next base: position 356,452 of record CAZZAN010000001.1, read on the forward strand.
GCTGGTGGGCGCCGTGATGATCGGCGGCTATGCGGCATATGCCCTTATCCGATTCATCGTCCTCGTGGACGAAGTGCCCATCATCATCAGGATTGGCATGCCCACCTTCGTGGTCGGCGCGCTGGTGCTCTTGGTCAAGGCCATTTGGGACCGGCTGCGCGAGAGAAACCGCTCCAACGCGCGACGGTATGAGGAGGCAGAACCGTGATCACCGTTACCGCAAACGACATTCCGGGCAAGACCATCACGGAGACGAAGGGCATCGTCTACGGCAACTCTGTCCGCGCCCGCAACGTGGGGCGTGACATCACCGCCGCCTTCCGCAACATCGTGGGCGGAGAGGTGCCGGAATACGCCAAGCTGATGGCGGAATCACGCGCTGAAGCCCTTGACCGTATGAGCCAACGAGCCGAGGAGATGGGCGCGAACGCCGTCATCGCCCTGCGATTCTCCACGTCGATGGTCATGTCCGGCGCAGCTGAACTGCTCGCCTATGGCACCGCCGTCGTTGTTGAATAGGAATCCCCGCCATGTCTGAGGCCCTCCTCGTGTTGGTGGGACTGCTGGCCTATGTGGCTGTCCAGATCGCCGTTCAGGTTGCGGCGGGGCGCGATCTCGGCAAGCGCAAGCGGGTGCGCGGCGGCAACCGTTGGCTCTGGGTGATGGTAATTCTGCTGCTGCTCCCCGGCGCGCTTGCCTACTTCGCCTTCGGGCGCTTGCCGGACGAGGAACCGTCAACGATGCCACCCCAGAGCCCCACATCATGGTAACGACGTCTCACAGGCCGCCCACGCCGGAACGCCGTGTGCCATGTCAATTGATACAGCGCCCATGATCGCGAACCGAGCAAAAACCTTGACGTTGCCGATTGCCGTTTTCCACAATGGAATGTCAATTCGGGCCTTCCCGAGAGCAGACGACTCAAGAAATAGCAGGCAGGTAGACGACTGATGCCCTTTTCGCCGGTATCCAGCAAAGTCTCGTTTCCGGACATGGAACGGGACGTTCTGCAATTCTGGAAGGACAAGGACATCTTTCGCCGCTCCATCCAGGAGCGCGAGGACAGGCCGATCTTCACGTTCTTCGAAGGCCCGCCCACGGCCAACGGCGCGCCCGGCGTCCACCACGTCCTCGCCCGCGTCTTCAAGGACGTCATCCCACGCTTCAAGACCATGCAGGGCTACCAGGTGCCTCGCAAGGGCGGCTGGGACACGCACGGCCTCCCGGTGGAGCTCGCCGTTGAGGCGGAGCTCAACCTTTCCACCAAGCGCGACATCGAAGCCTACGGAATCGCCAAGTTCAACGAGAAGTGCAAGGAGAGCGTCTTCCGGTACGTGCAGGACTGGGAATCCCTGTCCGAGCGCATCGCTTTTTGGGTCGACATGGACGACCCGTACGTCACCTACTCCAACGAGTACATCGAGTCCGGCTGGTGGATCTTCAATCAACTCTGGGACAAAGAGCTCATCTACCAGGGCTACCGCGTCACGCCGCACTGCCCCCGCTGCGTCACGTCACTCAGTTCACACGAAGTGGCGTTGGGCTACAAGGACGACGCCGAAGACCCCTCCGTCCACATAAAGTTCCGCATCCAGGACAGTGACAAGTCACGTGACTTGTTGGGTGGTGACGGCCCGCCCGCCTACCTGCTGGCATGGACGACAACCCCGTGGACGCTCCCCGGCAACACCGGCCTCGCCGTCGCGGTCGGCGCACGCTATGTCATCGCCGAGGGGCCATGGGGCAAGGACGGCGGCAAGGAACGGCTGATTCTCGCCGACGCGCTCACCGATCAGGCGCTTGAGGGCGACTACGAAATCGTCGGTGAGTTCTCCGGCAGAGAACTGGTCGGCCTCACATATGAGCCGCTCTTTGACTACGCGGTGCCCGATGGGTACGCGGGCAAGGTCGTCTCCGCCGATTTCGTCCTGCTTACCGAGGGCACCGGCATCGTCCACATCGCGCCCGCCTACGGCGCGGAGGACTTGAGCGTCGGCAATGCCGAGGGACTGCCCGTCGTCCACACCGTCAACATCGACGGCGCAATGCTCGAGTACGAGAATGTCCCATGGTCGGGCAAGTTCTTCAAGGACGCCGATCCTGACATCGCCGCAGACCTGGATGAGCGCGGACTGCTCCTGCGCGGCGGCACTCTCGAACACACATATCCCTTCTGCTGGCGCTGCGACGCTCCGCTTCTCTACTACGCCAAGGAGTCCTGGTACATCCGCACAACGGCGCTCAAGGATCGGCTCATCTCCGCCAACCGTGAGATCGGCTGGGTTCCTGAGCACATCGGAGAAGGCCGGTTCGGTGAGTGGCTGCAGAACAACGTGGACTGGGCGCTCTCACGCGAGCGTTATTGGGGCACACCCATCCCGCTGTGGCTCTGCGACGGCTGCGACGACCCGACGCCCATCGGCAGCATTGAGCAGCTGGCCGGGCAACCGGGTCTACAGGGCTACACCGCCGGCATGGATCTCCATCGGCCCTTCATCGATGACGTGACCTTTAGCTGCGGGGGGTGCGACGGCACGAAGCGCCGCATCCCCGAGGTGATGGACGCGTGGTATGACTCCGGCGCGATGCCCATCGCCCAGTGGCATTATCCGTTCGAGAATACGGATGCCTTTGAGCAGCAGCAGATGGCTGACTATATCTGTGAGGGCGTGGATCAGACGCGCGGCTGGTTCTATACCCTGCACGCGCTCGCTGTCCTGCTCTTTGACCGCCCCGCCTACAAGAACGTCCTCTCTCTCGGCCACATCCTCGATGGTGAGGGCGAGAAGATGTCCAAGTCGCGCGGCAACGTTGTGGAGCCATGGGACATCCTTGAGGCCCGCGGCGCGGACGCCCTGCGCTGGTACATGTACACGGCCTCCACGCCCGGCAACGCCCGCCGCTTCTCCGCCAACCTCGTCGGAGACACCGTCCGGCGCTTCCTGCTGCCGTTGTGGAACACCTACAGCTTCTTCGTGACCTATGCCAACGTGGACGGCTTTGACCCCGCCTCCACGCCCGCGCCGCCGCTATCAGATCGTCCTCTCCTTGACCGCTGGCTCGTCTCACGCCTGCAGGGACTCATCGCCGCCGTAACCGACGCCATGGAGCGCTACGAAGTCATGGAAGCGACCCACGCGATAGAGTCGTTCGTGGATGAGCTGTCCACGTGGTACGTGCGCCGCAACCGCCGCCGTTTCTGGAAGTCCGACAACGACACTGACAAGGCCGCGGCTTACCACACGCTCTACGAGGCGCTGACGACGCTTTCGCGCCTCCTTGCCCCGTTCACGCCGTTCGTCGCGGAGCACATGCACCGCAACCTGGTCTCCTCTCTCACTGAGGATGAGCCGGAGAGCGTTCACCTCGCCGAATGGCCGCAGGTGGACAACGCACTGCGCGATGAGACTATCGAAGCGGACGTTCGCCTCGCCATGCGCCTATCCAGCCTGGGACGCGCCGTGCGAGGACGCGCCCAGATCAAGGTTCGCCAGCCCTTGCAGGAGATGTTGGTCATGCTGCCCGGCCGCGCCGACCGCGAATCGCTGGCGCGTATCGAGGATCAACTGCTGGAAGAGTTGAACGTCAAGGCCGTCCGCCCAGTCGATGATGAGTCGGCATTCCTCTCCGTCCGCGTCCGCCCCAATCTTCAGAACCTCGGACGCCGCCTCGGTGGAGATTTGCCGAAGCTGACCGCCCACATTGAAGGCCTGTCTGATGCCGACCTCAACACCGTCGCCGCCCGCGTCCGAGATGAGCAGTCGCAGGAACTGGCCGGTTTCGATCTGTCGCATGAAGACCTGCTTGTCGATACATCCGACCGTGAGGGATTCATCTCCGGCTCGGAGGGCATCCACACCGTCGCGCTGAACACGGATATCACTACCGAGCTTGAGCGTGAGGGGTTGGCGCGTGAACTCGTGCGCCATCTGCAGGAACTGCGCCGCACCGCCGGCCTGGACGTCTCCGACCGCATCACTGCCTACGTCTCCGGTGACGGGGATGGCGTGGCAGGCGCGCTGTCCGACTTTGGCGACTACGTCCGGCAGGAAACTCTCTCAGTGGACATCCTGCAGACCGCCCCCGGCGACGGCGCAGCCACCAACACCGTCAAACTCGACGAGACCACCGTCACCATCGGCGTAGAACGGGCAGGATAATGGGTACAGAATTTGATCGAACTCTGCGAGAGGCGCGCGCCCTATATGAATTCATCCGGGGAACGGTGGAGGCTTCCGTTCACGACGAGAGGGCGACAATTCGCAGCATAAGGGCCAAAACCTTAGGCCAATTACGATCCACTGAAAGTACCGACGAGCCAGATCTCAGCGTCCTTACTGATGAAGAGCGACAGCACTTAGATATAGTCGAACAATTGCATTCCACGCATGGCTCACTATGGGATCTGGCCGCTGTGTCGTGGCGACTGTACGGTGGGGGTATAACGCCTGAAATCACCTCCGGATTGCTCCCAGAGGACGATGAAGAAGCCTTTATAGAGGCGAAGACTGTCACACGGATTATGACCCCCTATGGTGGCTTGACAGGTGGCCTCGATTTATCTGAAGGCTGGCGGGCTGGCTTTGGGAGGCCTTTCGATTCAAAGCCGCTTACTCTCCCTCATATAGTGCGGGGGGCTTTCGTTCGCATAGCTAGAGCAAGATTAGGATGTCCCATAGGTGTTGCCGTTGGCCTACTAATCTATAAGGCCTTCCACCGTTTCCGCTCCGGAGGTCTCCTATGGCCCCCTCCTTGGCAAGTCTTTTTCAACAGATCCTGGCTTTTTCCTCAGGAAAGCAAGACTCATTTGGATGAGGAGCAACGAAGTACACTGCTGTACCTGTTGCTGGAAGAACTGGGAAAGCAGAAATTCGCACTTCCACAGGATGTCTACGACAGCTTTAGGAGTAATCGCCCCCCACCCCTGCGCTTCGTTGTTCTTCCCACCAATGAACTAGTGCCTGCGGCTCACGAAATGTCCTTAGTCGAAGAGTTCCCACATGCCATGTTCTCGCCAACAAAACATCAGATGCTTGAGATCATGCTCCCTGAACAGGCCGAGGCGATATTGCTCAAGGCAGGAGAATCGCTGACTGATTGGTAGCGTCAGCCCTAGTAAACGCTGTTCAGAACAAAGCGGGCGCACCTTCGTGTTTTCCCATACTGGCTACGGTGAGCCGTTAATACAGCCACTCCAGATTACATTGCCGGGTTTCTTGTTCCCGACTGTCTGAAGACAAGGGATGATCTGAGCTTTCTCGATACCTCATCTAAGGCTTATGCACAGTGGTGCCGCCTAGGGACGGCGTTCTCATTTGCCTACGTGTACAGTGCCATATATGCTTAGATTTGCGTGTATGGAACTGTGGTTCTAGAAGACAGCTTGGCATAGCCGAACAACCTCCAAGTTGGGCGTAGCTGACGGAATCAAAGGTAAAGGGATGCGGAGGTTGGAGGGTAATGCAAGACTACGAAACTAGGCAGCACCTCCCCGATCCGTTTGTCTGGAACGAGCCTGTGCTTGGAATCACCGAGGTCAAGCGACAACACACGGTCCCTCGTCTGCTCTTACGCCAGTTCGCCAATGCGAATGGACGTATTCGCGCCGTGGATCTAGCTAGCGGGCGTGAATTCGCCACGTCTGCAGAAAATCTGGCCGTTCAATCGCGATTCTATGATGTCGAGATTAATGACCAGACTCTTTCTACAGAAAATTGGTTGGCTAGACTCGAAAACGACTCCGCAGGGATTATTCGCCTGCTTTCGAGATCCCCGGAGGCAATCGGTGATCTGCCTTTTCCGAAGCAGGTGACATTTGCCCGATTCATAGCGGCACTAATCTTCCGGAGTCCAGCTAAGCGAACAGAACTTCAATCACAATTCGATGAATTGGACACGCAACTAATTGCCCTCGCTCGCGGTCAATTTCTGAGCCAATTCGGTAGCGTCGCGGGGGCCGCGAAGTTCGCCGAATGGAGTGCCGGACCGTTCCACGAGCGGTATGGCGAGAGCGAGCCTACCGAGATTGGAAAGGTTACGACTAGGCTTCTGGGCGATGTGCAAGGCTTTGCCAATCTCCTTCTAGCTGCCCCGTGGCGCATCGGGCGAGCCCTAGGAACAAGGAAGCTCTATACATCTGACAATCCTGTGGCGGCCTACTGGCCTCCCACGAACGTATCCTGGGAACCTAGAGCTTTCGCAGAGTTCGAGTATTATCTTCCGTTGTCCCCAACTCTATTACTGAAGATTGCTCGGAGAAAGAACCTGAGCGGCCCGATAACCCCTTTGAGTTTAAAGGGGCGACGAACTTACCGTGACTTCGGCGCCTCGGAAGTCTCCCTCGCCCGCCATATCGTGACTCACCAGGCGTTGCAATTCCTTTATGGCGCATCAAAGCCCGTTGACAGAGCTTGCGCAACAACCTGTCTGGAGGCCATCAACGAGGGTGTGCGACACTGGGTCTCCACATACTTGGGCCCGGAGCCTTTACCGCCATGGGTATCGGGCTAAGCCTCTTTTCACCGAGCATCTGGCACAACTATCCGACTACCACGGGAGAAGGCACCCTTACGTTCACTTGAGAATCTCACACGGAGATATGGACTCTAAGCTTGTGGGGCGCTGCGCGGCGGCTGTGCCACGGAGCCAGTTCTCAGCACGTTGGCTCTACAAGAATCAGTCCTCGCCGTCGATCCTGTCGGTGAACGCCCTGTCCCTGTCTGACGCCTTCCTCGTCTCCAAGGTCAACTAACTCGGCAGCGTCGCCCCGATAAAGTCCGCGCTGCCCCGCGCAAAATCACGGGCGGGCATCGTCCGCCGCCCCTCCGCCTGCACCTCGAGCAGCTCCAGCATCCCCTCGCCGGTGCCGATGGCGACACCCATGCCGCCCCCGTCTTCCGAGCGCCTGAGACGCACCACCTGCCCGGGGGCGGCGCCTCTCGGGTCATACTCCGGCGGCAGGGCGATGGCGCGGCGGATGTTAAGCCGCTTGCCCGCGAGAGTCGTGTATGCCCCCGGCCACGGCGTCATTGCCAAAACGCGCCGCTCAAGCTCCTGCGCGGGACTGTCCCAATTCAGCGAGCCGTCACCCTTTGCCAGCATCCGCGATTGCGTGGCAATCTCATGATCCTGTGCCTCGGGCGTGATCGACCCGTCAAGCCAGCCCGTAAGTGTCTCCACCAGGAGCGTCGCGCCCAACTGCGAAAGCCGTTCGGTCAGCTCCCCCGCCGTCTCACCGGAGCGAATCGGCACGACTCGCTGGCTCAAGAGCGGTCCGGTATCAACACCCTCCTCCAGCAGGAATATGCTGATCCCCGCGTTCTCGTCGCCCTCGAGCAGCGTCCAGACCACCGGCGCGGGACCCCGATGACGCGGCAAGAGTGACGGATGGATGTTGATCGCGCCGCGTGGAGGGATGTCCAGCACGTTGCGCGGGAAGATCAGGCCGTAGGCCGCCGTCACGATGACCGTCGGCTCCAGCCCCCGTATGCGTTCAGCCTCTTCCTCCGAGCGAAGCGTTGTTGGCTCCAGCACGTCCAGGCCATACTGCTCCGCGCGTTCCTTCACCGGCGACTGCCGCGGCCGACGGCCGCGCCCCGCCGGCTGGTCCGGGCGCGTCAGCACGGCGACCGGCCGATTCTCCGATGTCATCAGCGCGTCGAGCGTCGGCACGGCGAACTCAGCGGTGCCACAAAAGACAATTCGCGAATCTTCTGTCATTTTTCTCCGCCGACGGTGAGTTCCTCAATACGGCTACCCTCGAATTATTGAGGTATTGGGAGCCTGCCGCAATGACGTGAATACCCGCCCCATTGACTCACTCGTGGGCACCATGACGGTTTGCCTTTCTACCGTATCGACGCCCTCCTCTTGCCAGGTGCTAACGTAGGTTCTTGCGGCTCGATGCGCCAGCGACACTACCCGTCTACGGCGTGCCCTCCATGCTCGCGTAGGGCTGTTACAGGGACAATCGAGGCCGTTCTCGATGGGGGAGGGGACAGCATTTCGATGCCCAATCAGTCAGTGCGCGATGTCTGGGAAGAGGCCCTTGGCCGCCTTCGCAAGCAGATGAGCGCAGCCGCCTACAACACCTGGCTGACAGGCACTTCCGGCGTTTCCCTCGCACACGATGAACTCACCGTCTCCGTTCCGGACGAGTACACGCAGCATTGGATCCAGGGCTCTCTGCTTCCCATCATGGAGCGCATCGCCTCAGATGTCCTCAAGCGCCCTGTCTCAGTCGTTCTGCAGGTGGCAGCGGATGCCCAGCAAGCGCAGCCCGTTGAGCCGGCCGGGGTTGGACAGGCTGCCGCGCAGGAACCGGCAGTCGAGAGGCCTGCGCGCAGTGGCTCCTCGTTCATCATCGGCGCCAGGCCGGACCCGCAGCTCACCTTCGACCGCTTCGTTGTCGGCGATAACACCAAGCTCGCCTACGCTGCCGCCACGAAGGTCGCCAACGATCACGGCGGCGACTATAACCCACTCGTCCTCTACGGCCCCCCCGGCCTCGGCAAGACGCATCTGCTCCACGCGATAGCCAACGAGGCGCAGGGGCAGGGGCGTACCACCCTTCTCGCAACATCCGAGCAGTTTGTCCACGACTACGTCACGTCCGTCCAGAAGAAGACGACGGCGGGGTTCAGGGAGCGCTACCGTTCTCCGGACATCCTCATGATTGACGATGTCCAGTTCATCTGCGGCAAGGTCAAGAGCGAAGAGGCACTGCTGCACACCTGCGGAGCGCTCTTGCGGGCAGGTCAGCAGATCGTCGTCTCCTCGGACAGGGCGCCGGACGCCTTGACCTTCAGGAACCCCCGCCTCGCCGCCCGGCTGCTCGCGGGCTTGCCCGTTGACGTCAAGCCGCCGAACAGGCGCACGCGCCTCAACATCCTGGCCTTCAAAGCAGCGCGCTATGACCTCGACACGCCGGACGATGTCCTCTCCTACCTCGCTGCCCGGCAGTTCTCCAGCATCAACCGGTTGGAAGGAGAGCTTACCCGTGTCATCGCCCAGGCAACTCTGCTTGATGAGCCGCTCACGCTGGAACTCGCCCGCCAGGCCCTCTCCTCCGCGTCGACAAGCCCGGATCTCGTTCCCCTGACGATTGAGGCCATCATCCGCGCAACGGCAGCCTATCGACAGCTGACCCCGGCAGACATCACCGGACGCAGCCGCGCCCGCCCCGCAGCGGAAACCCGCCACCTCGCCGTCTTCCTCGCCAGCCGCCACACGGACCACTCCCTCGCGTACATCGGCAAGTCCTTCGGCGGCCGGGATCACACCACCGTCATGCACAGCATCCGCCGCATGGAGCATGCCCTGGCCGCAGACGCAAAACTCCGCGCCGACGCCGAATCCATCATCCAACTCGCCTCATCCACATTCCCCACCCACTAACCCCCGCCCCGCCAACCCACCACCCGTCTGTTCACCCTGAGCCCCCCGTTCGCCCTGAGCCCCCCGTTCCCCCTGAGCCTGTCGAAGGGCCGCTCCCCACCCAGTCATTCCGCGCCCCCACCTCGTCATTCCCGTGCTTGACACGGGAATCCAGTGCGGCGCACAGCGCCGCCCACCCCCATCCGTCATTCCGGCGAAGGCCGGAATCCATCGCGTGGCCCGACAGGACCACAACACCCCCGTTCGCCCTGCCCCCGCCGCCCGTCCGCTCACCCTGAGCCTGTCGAAGGGCCACCCCCATCCGTCATTCCCGCGAAAGCGGAAATCTGAATCCCATTACCCCAACCAAACCTCTTACCGCCATCCGACCACACCCCCATGTCATTCCGAGCGCAGCCGAGGAATCTAAAATCTCCATTGACAGCACGCCCGTGCTATTCTGAATCGACGTGTCGAAGTCGGGCGCGTGGGGCGCAGGGAAGGCAGAGTAGAGCAGTGAGCATATTTGATTTGCCGGATAGTGAACGCGAGGCGGCTTGGCGTGATCTTGTTCGAGAGAAAACCGGTAGGACTGACTATGCCGAGTGGAGTGATGACGAATTTCATGCGTTTTACGTGACTATGATTCTTGAGCTTGCTTCCGACATGGCGAGACTCAAGGGCGGCGTGTGAATTATGCCTGCTCTAAACGTCCCCAACCGAACTCTATTCCACGGCGACAACCTCCCGTTCTTGCGTGGCTTGAACAGCAAGTCGGTGCATCTGATCGCGACGGACCCACCATTGAATAAGGGCCGTGACTTTCACGCGATTCCGCAGCTTGGCCCCTCTCAAACCCCCACCTTCCGCCGCGCCCCCCGCCGCCGCCCATAGGATTCTTTGACTATGAGGTTCTTTCTCCCCAGAAACCGTCTCTTATTGGCCTTTGCCATTGGCACGGCAGCGTTCATTCTTGGACTAGCCATTCTGTTGCAGCGGACTTCGCTGGCCACTGAAGAAACCCGGGTTATCTTTGGGGTCATTCAATCGCTGATAACCGTAGTTGCCATCATTGTTGGCGCGATATTCGCCTATGACCGATTTCAGGCTTTCAGAACCTTCTACCCTCACCTAACTATTGAACACACAATTTCTCACCGTCGCATTAGCGATAATTACACGCATATCGCTGTCACCGCGATCCTACACAATAGGTCGAGGGTACACACAGAAGTGCGCGACGGGTTCGCCAGCATGCAAGTTGTGGCGCCTCTATCAGACGATGATGCTGCGCAGAGGTACGGCGAGGTCTTTGTTGGCCGGCAGCAGATGAACATCCAATGGGAGACTCTGGACGAATATATCCGTACGTGGGAGGAAAGCGAGCTTGTGGTTGAGCCTGGCGAGTCCCACCCGGAGACGTTTGAATTCCTGCTCAGGGAGCCATCCTACAACTCTGTCTTGATTTACACCTACTTCTACAACGTAAGACATGACGAGGACAGAGGCTCTGCGGAAGGTTGGGCAGCTACGACAATCTACGATATTATGGGCAACGGCTAACAGAAGGGAGGTCGCCATGCCAAACAAGAAGAGGGAGCGTCCCCGAATGCCTGTTGGCCCAAATGCGGTCGAAATCAAGGGTACCGGACCCAGAGTGCGCCCGCCGAAGCGAGATAATTCCGGCAAGCCGCCGGGCGAAGAATCTGCCCCGCCCAAAAGCTCAAAGTCCGATTCGAACAGCAACTGACAAAGCACCTTCCGCCGCCGCCCGCAGGGTAAGTCGCAACGGATGATTTAGCCTCGCTCACCCTGAGCCTGTCGAAGGGCCGCTCCCCTTGCCCGCCCACCTATCATGGAACTACCACCACCCTTCAACGTCTCCCTGCCTTTCACGCAACCCTTCCGGCCGTTCCCTCTGCGACCAGCCTCATTCCCGCCCCCCTCCGTCATTCCCCCCACTACTGTCATTCTGAGCGCAGCGCAGCGGAGTCGAAGAATCTAAAGCCTCCATTGCGCAACCCACCCCCCTTCACACGCGTCACTGATTCCCGTTGACAGCCTCCCCGGTGGCTAGCAGAATGAACGAGCCACCAAAGCAGCGGTTCCGAATACCGTTAGCGCGAGTCGTTTTTTGCGTGAAATACGCGTGGAGACGTGCCTTGTCATGTCTCCTCGCGGACTCGCGCAGCCCGCTTGCTTTGGTGGCAAACGAAGTAACGTCTGCACGCCGCGAGGGGGCACTAAGTGACCAGTCGGTTCCGTTCCACGATGCGATGCCGCATCGTCGCGCGCCCCCGAAATGGGGCGCGCTGACAGGATAGGGGGAACGATGCCGACACCTGATACCCGTCTCCGGCGCACTCTCTACGGCGACGATTGCCTCAACGTTCTGAACGACGAGTTGGCATTGCCAACGGGGTCAGTAGATCTCATCTATCTCGACCCGCCGTTCAATTCACAAAATCGGTACAACTTGCCCTTCAAGGGTAAGGATAAAGACACGCGCCCCGTCGAGGCGTTCAACGATACGTGGACGTGGGGCGACAAAGAAGAAACCCTGTTGGAGCAACTTGACAGTGGGCCGTTTACGCGGCGTCTGGCCAACATTGTGCGCTTAGCACAAGACATTGAGGGCGGGGGGCATCGGCGTCAGAGCCTCGCGGCGTACTTGCTGAACATGGCAGTCCGACTCATGCCCATGAAGCGTGTCCTCGCGCATAAGGGGACAATCTACTTGCATTGTGACCCGACTGCGAGTCACTATCTCAAGCTCATCATGGATGCCATATTCGGGATGGACAACTTCTTGAATGAGGTCGTGTGGGCGTATCGCAAGTGGACGAATAGTGCTCGAATGTTTCAGAGGAATCACGACGTACTGCTCGTCTATGCTCGGGCTAAAGGCTCTCACACATTCAACAAACTAGTTGACCCCGATGCGCCGCAGAAAGCGAAGTATGACCGCGGCTGGGATGTAAACGTCGTTCAGGGCGGTATACGACAATTGATTGTGTACGATGAAGACAAGGCCGCTGCCAAAATCAAGAACAGCGACCATGACCGCGTGATTTATCGCGGTAACTCCAAAGCGGTTGCCTTGCCAGACCATTGGGAAATACCGTTTATCAACTCGCAGGCGAAGGAGCGACTCGGATATCCCACGCAGAAACCCCTTGACTTGCTAGACCGCATCATCAGGGCATCCTCGAATACAGGTGGAACAGTTCTAGACCCTTTCTGCGGTTGCGGTACGACAGTCCATGCCGCCGAAAAACTGGAGCGGCAGTGGATCGGCATAGACATATCGTCATTCTCAATCGGTCTGATACATGACCGCATCCTCAACAACTTCCCCAATCTCAAGCCAGACGATGTGGAGTCCTTCGGAGTGCCGAACACTGTCGCGGATGCAAAAGCATTGGCTGCCGCCGACAAGTTCGAGTTTGAGAAGTGGGTGTGCGGCGCAATCGGGGCCGAGGGGATGTTCCACGAACCTGGCACACGCGGCGCGGATGGCGGCGTGGACGGGGTGCTAAAGTTCTATCCCATCCCTGCCAGCGCGGGTAAGCGCCTCACGGTCAAGCCGGAGTACGCCATCGTACAGGTCAAGGGCGGACACGTGACTCCCGACGCTGTGAAGGCACTAAAGACGACCGTAGACAAGTACGAAGCAAAGGCAGGCGTGATGGTCTGCTTCAACGACCAGATGGGTACGGTAGAGAACCAGCGTTTCAAGTCTACGTTCAGCGATGCCATAGACGAGTATCCTGTCATTCAGGGATTGAGCATCGAGAGACTACTAGCGAACGAGCGACCGCATCTGCCTCTCTACGGCAGGAATCGCCGGGGCGGTTTGATAGATGCGCTAGTGTGATAAGACCCCAAACTTTTCCACCAACCCCTCCATACCCCCCGCCACCTTTCCACCGCTTTTCCACATCGATTCCACGTGGAATCCACCACGAATCCCCTTCCTGACTCAATAACGCTTCCACGGCATCCACAGCGTTAATCGAGGTATGACAAACCATCTAGATATATCCTGAGAGAATGATTGACCAAGTTCAGATCCACGTCCGTGGTGGAAACGGAGGCCGTGGCGCGGTGTCCTTCCGGCGGGAGAAGTACGTTCCGTTTGGCGGACCTGACGGTGGTGATGGCGGCGAGGGCGGCAGCGTGCTGTTCCAGGCCGACGAGAATTTGATGACGCTGCAGGACTATGGACGTAGTCTTCGTTATGCGGCGAAAAACGGAGAGCCTGGACGGCGTAAGAAGCAGACCGGCAAAACGGGCGGCGATTTGATCCTGATGGTGCCCGTTGGAACGATCGTGACGTGGACGGGTGAGAAGGGTGCCGGCACGGTCGACCTTGAATCTGATGGCGCTAGCATCGTCGTCGCAAAGGGTGGGGACGGAGGCCGCGGCAATTCGCGGTTCACGAGTTCAACGAATCGCGCCCCGCGCTTGGCGGAGGGTGGAGAACCCGGCGAAGAGGTTGATGTTCAGCTGGATCTGAAACTCCTCGCCGATGTTGGCCTCGTCGGCCTCCCCAACGCCGGCAAGTCCAGCCTCCTGGCCAGTGGCTCCGGCGCGAATCCGCGTGTCGCCTCGTACGCATTCACGACGACGGAGCCGAACCTTGGTGTTGTGGACATCGGCTGGAGCAACTTCGTCCTTGCAGATATCCCGGGGCTCATTGAGGGGGCGCATGAGGGCAAGGGCCTCGGCGACCAGTTTCTCCGCCATGTGGAGCGCACCGCCGTCCTCATTCATATCATCGACGGCAGCCTGCCGGACGTGCTCGATGCGTGGCACGGCATCAACAACGAGCTGGCCCTGCACGAGGCTCAGCTTGAAGAGAAGCCCCAGATCGTCGCAATCAACAAGATCGACATGCCCGAGGTCCAGGAGCAGCTGCCGGACCTCAGAAAGTCGTTCGCCGCGGAGGGCGTCGACGAGGTGTTTGCGGTGTCCGCCGTCACCGGCGACGGCGTGACGGAACTGATGCGGGCCGCGTACGCGCGTGTCGAAGACGAAAGGGAGGCGCGCAAGCGGGCGCCCACGCCGGAGATAGACGAGCCGGAGGTCATCCTGAGGCCTGAGCCTGATCGCATCATGCCGGTCGTGGGAGCCGAGGAAGAGGGGGTGTGGCGGCTCACGCACCCCCGGATTGAGCGGCTCGTGGACGGCATCGACCTCACGGACATGGCCGTCGCTGCCCAGTTCTGGCGGGAACTCGGCCACATCGGCGCGATTGATGCGCTGGAACGGGCGGGAGCGGAGCCCGGCGACTGGGTGCTTATCGGCGATACCGAGGTGATGTGGCGGTGAGTCGGGTCGGCATCCTGGGCGGCAGCTTTGATCCGCCGCACGCCGGCCACCTGATGATTGCGCGTGAGGCGATGGAGCGCGCCGGCCTGGATAGTGTCCTCTTCATACCCGCTGGCGAACAGTGGCTCAAGGAAGGGCAGGACGTGGCCCCCGCCACCCACCGCCTCGCCATGACACGCCTGCTGATAGGCTCAGACGCCGCGTTCGCCGTCTCTGACATGGAGATCACGCGCCCCGGCCCGACGTACACGGTGGACACGCTTCGCGAACTCCGGGAGACGTCGCCGCCCGGAACGGAGTACTACTTCATCCTGGGCGAGGACTCCGTGGCCGACCTCCCCCGCTGGCACAACCCACAGGAGCTCGTGACCCTGTGCCGCTTTATCGCCATGCCCCGCGCTAATGCCGAGGGACGCCCCGATCTGACCGCGGCCTACGACGCCGTCCCCGGCCTCCGCGAAAGAGTCACCGTCCTCGAGGACGCCCCCCGCATGGATGTCAGCTCCTCGTGCGTCCGCAGCATGGTGAAGGCAGGGAAAGACTTAAGCGGCCTTGTCCCGGAGCAAATCGTGGATTATTTGACTAAATACGGACTATACCGCTGAAAACAATCGATCATCACGCCCCGCCGCCGTCAAAACTGTGCGCCTGAAAACAATCGATCATCACGCCCTGCCGCCGCCAAAATTGTGAATTAATTAACTAAACACGGACTGTGCGGCTGAAGTCGAATTCTTATTCCTCCAGCGACTTGAGAAAGCGGTCATCACGCCGCCACCGCGGCCGTGTTCGCGCCCACAGTGACAGCATCACCGGACGCCCCAGCAGCTCCTCGATCAACGGCCTCACCCGCGTGCCCACGTCCTTCAGCGCCTGCCCACCCTTCCCCACGACGATCCCCCGCTGCGAAACCCGCTCCACATAAACGCTAGCCTCAATAAAGTCCTTCCCACCGTGTTCCGGGTCCTGAGGCACGTGCTTCTCCACCTCAACGGCGGTCGCGTAGGGCACCTCGTCGCCGTACACCGTGAATACGCCCTCCCGTATTAGCTCGGAGATCAGGAACGCCTCTGAACGGTCGGTCAGGGTTGACGGATCGAAGAGCGGCTCCTGCTCCGGCAGGTTGGCAATGATGCGTTCAATGAGGCTGTCCAGACCATCGCCCGTGCGGGCGCTGACGGGCACGATGTCCCGGAACTCCGCATACAGCTCGTTGTAGTCTTCGATAACCGGCAGCAAAGTTCCCTTGCGCACGGTATCCAGCTTGTTGATGGCGACGATAGCGGGAAGGTTCTGCGCCTTGATCTCCTCGAGCAGCGTCTCTTCGACGTCTCCCGCCGTGCGCGGCGCGGACACCAGCACTGCCAGATTGGCAACGTCCAACGCCTGCCGCGTCTCGCGCAGCATCCGGCGGCTCAGAGCGTCAACACGCGGCTCGGCCGGCCGCCCCGGCGTGTCCAACAGCCCAACCTGGAAATCATCCCCATGCAGAACGGCAAGGATGCGATAACGTGAGGTCTGAGGCTTCGGGCTAACCGCGGCAAGCTGTGTCCCTACCAGGTTATTGACGAGCGTCGATTTCCCAACGTTGGGCCGCCCGACAATGGCTACATACCCGGCGCGAAACATGAGAGGCAGTAATCCTTCTAGCTTTCCAGCGCTGCCCGAACCGCCGAAATCAGCTCATCATCCTCTTCCGGCAGAACGGTCCGTGGATCAAGCAGCAGCCGATCTTCATCGATGCGGCCAATGATGGCCGGATGGGTGCCTGATATGCGCAGCCGTTGCGCCATTGCATCCGCGTTTGCCCGCGAAGGCTCAATCGCGAGTGCTCGCGTCGGCAGTGTCCCGCCCGGCAGGCTTCCGCCGCCCACGGCCGTTTCCGCCTCCACCACGCGCAAGCCCTCCCCGCCGATCTCCTCTCGCCATCGCAAGGCGCGCTCATCGAGAGCCGCAACGCCCGCGGAGATCATGCGCCACACGGGCACCTCGGTTAGCGCCGCGCCGCGCGCATAGGCCTGCAGCGTCGCCGTCAGCGCCGCCAGGTCCAGCTTGTCGATTCGAACGGCGCGGGCGAGTGGATGGGACTTCATCTTGTCGATGAGTTCCTTACTCCCCACCGCAACGCCGGCCTGCGGCCCGCCCAGCAGCTTATCGCCGGAGAACATAGCGATGTCTGAGCCCTCCCGCTCCAGCGTGTCCCGCACTGTTGGCTCTGGCGCAAGGCCGAACTGCGCGGTATCCAGCAAACAACCCGAGCCAAGATCATTGATGAGCGGAACGCCGCGTGCGTGCGCGATCTCCGCAATCTCCGCCGCATCGGGCGTGCTCGTGAATCCGACAACAAGGAAATTGCTGCGGTGCACACGCAGAAGCGCGCCGGTGTTGTCCGTGATGGCCTCTGCGTAATCGGAAGCATATGTGCGATTCGTCGTTCCGACCTCAACAAGCGCCGCCCCGCTCTGACGCAGCACGTCCGGTATCCTGAATCGCCCGCCAATCTCCACGGCCTCTCCACGAGAGACGATAACCTCCCGCCCCCCGGCGATGGCAGCCAGGGCAAGCAGCACCGCGGAGGCGTTGTTATTCACGACAATCGCAGCCTCAGCGCCTGTCAGGAATTGCAGCAGCCGCTCCGGGTGCGCGTGGCGTGAACCGCGCTCTCCCGCTTGCAGGTCGTACTCGAGGTCGGAGTACCCGCGCGCCACGCTGCTCATCGCCTCGATGGCGGCGTGGCTCAGGGGAGCGCGCCCCAGGTTCGTGTGGATGATGACGCCGGCGGCGTTGATGACACGGCGTGGCCGCGGCCCCAAGAGGTCGTCAATGGAGGCCGCAACCTGTTCGGCCAGGGAGCTCAGGTTCGGCGCGTTATCCGCCGCGCCCGCGAGTATTGCCGTGCGCGCGTCGTCGATGGCTTGCCGCGCGGCGTGCGTCACCGCGTCAGTGCCAACGCTCTCGGCCAGCGTCCCCAGCGATTCGCTTCCGACCAGTCGATCCACGCTTGGCAGTGCGCGCAGGGCCTCGGATTGTGCCCGGGCGTCGTCTGCCGCTTTGTCCCGTCTTGAGTTCGCCATGCCTAATTATCCCCTATGCGGACATAAGACGGAGTGGATGCCCTATGCGTGGGGCGGGAGTCGTGCCGTATACTACTAGTTCGGGCGCGCGTGTGAAATGCGCGGCCACACAAGCATTGGTTCGGGCATTGGCCGAACGGTGAGGGGGTAAAGGAATGCAGGTCATTGGCCTGACGGGGGGAATCGCAAGCGGCAAGAGCCTCGTGAGCGAGATACTCCGCGATGAGTACGAAGCCACTGTCATCAGCGGCGATGAGTTGGGACACCAGGCGTATCTGCCTGATACGGACGCGTGGAAGGACATCCTGGCCCGGTGGGGGGACGACCTGATGAATCCTGAGACGCGGGAAATCGACCGCCGAAAGCTCGGCGCAATCGTCTTCGCGGATCCGGCGGAACTCACTGCGCTCAACGAGATAACGTGGCCGCGGATCCGTGCGCTGGCTGAGAAGACTATCTCGGACTTGCGCGAAGGCGGCACAAAGATCGCCGTGCTGGAAGCGGCCATCATGATTGAGGCCGGCTGGACTGACCTTTGTGATGAACTGTGGGTCACCCAGGCGTCTGAAGCTGATGCCATTGCGCGTCTGCAGTCTCGCAACAACCTGACTGAAGAGCAGGCGAGGCAGCGCATCAACGCGCAGCTCTCCAACGAAGAACGCGCAGACGAAGCGGATGTCCTCCTGCAGAACACCGGCACCATTGAGGAACTGCGAATTCGCGTCGGCGAGCTTTGGCACGCCCGCATCCGCCCGTTCCTCTAGGCCGCCCTCGTATACGGACCGAAATCACTCAAAGGGATTGGAATGACCGAACAGACAGTTCTCAAAGACGCTACCGTGATGTCGTACTCGGAGTACGAGATCGAGGAATACACCATTGATAGTGAACCCTACTACTTGCCCATCAGGGATGAAGTGGAGGTGTTCACCGCAGCCTATGAAGAGAAGATCCCCGTCATCCTCAAGGGCCCAACGGGCTGCGGCAAGACGCGGTTCGTGGAATACATGGCATGGCGGCTTGGCCGCCCCATTACAACCATGAGGTCGGACGGCAAGGAGAATTCTCACGGCAAGGCGCTCGTTACCATCGCCGCCCACGAGGATCTGACGGCCAGCGATCTCGTTGGCCGGTTCCTGCTCGAGGGCGAGGAGACCAAGTGGGTTGACGGTCCATTGACCCGCGCAGTCAAAACCGGCGCGATTTGCTACCTCGATGAGGTCGTTGAGGCCCGCAAGGACACCACGGTGCTCATCCACCCGCTGACGGACCACCGCCGCCTGCTCCCCGTTGAGAAGCGCGGGCAGATCCTGGAGGCCGCGGACGGCTTCTTGCTGGTCATCTCATACAACCCCGGCTACCAGAGCGCCCTCAAGGACCTCAAGCAGTCCACGCGGCAGCGGTTTGTGGCGATGGAGTTCGACTACCCGCCGCGGGAGTATGAGGCGCAAATCGTTCTACAGGAGAGCGGCGTCGATGAGGATTCCGCCGACCTGCTTGCCCGCCTCGGCGAGAAGGTCCGCAACCTCAAGGAGCACGGACTGCAGGAGGGCGTCTCGACACGCCTGCTGATCTACGCCGGCAAACTGATTGCTCGGGGCGTGCCCGCCCGCCGAGCGTGCGACGTGGCCATCTCGGACGCGCTCACTGACGATCCTTCCGTACAGCGCAGCATTCGAGAGATTACGACAAGCATCTTTGAATAGGACGATTGCAAAGCCGCATGTATATGGCTGAGCCATTGCGATAAACCCAAGAGCGAATGACATCGGAACAAGACGGAACAGGCGACACATCACCAACGCGTGATGAGCTGGTTGCCCAATTGCTCGCCTTACCGGCTGCGGTCGGACAGGCCTACCACGGCGCGACCGACCACGTGGAGCATCGCCTCGGCAGTGAAGAGCATTACGACCAGTGGCTGTCGGCGGCCCTGGGCATCGCAGGAGCCTCGTTCCGCGCATGGGAGGCCGCTGCGGAGTACGTCCGCTCATCCCCCGCCGTTCTTGACGCGCTGGAGAGACCGCAGGAAGCCAGGTCTTGGTACGAGAGCGGCCGGGCGTTATCGGCGCATTCCGCCGCGCTTGCATCATCCTTCTTCCGCGCCAGCGCCGGCTTCCTTGAGCGCCGCGATGTTGCCCGCCTGCCCGCGTGGATCGCAGCCGCTGAAACGCTATTCCATGGGACATGGAAATCCGGTGCTTTAGCCGCCCGGTTCTTTGAGGTGAGCCCTGCGCTCCTGGATCACGTGCGGCTCAGTGACCTCGCAACATTCGCAAACTTCCTTGATCACGTCGCGCAGCACTCCAGTGAACTAGCCGAAGAATGCTTGACGATGGCGCCGGACTCGCTGCCCTACGTTGATGACGAGACCATCGACACGTACTTGGAACTGCTTGACGAGACGGCCAACCGCAACTGGAAGTACGCCAAGGAAACCCAGCGCGCCGCCGCCGTCGCGCTGCCCCGCATCGCCAGATCCGAACGACAGCGCTTCCTGACGTTTGCCATCAACCTCTCCGGTGATGGGGGCAAGCGCTACTTGGCGTTCCTGGCTGAAGGCTCCCGGGCCGTCAGCGATCTCCCTCTCCACATGCACCGACAGGCACTGGATGACTTTGAAGTGCTGTGCGGGCTGTCCGAGGAGGCCGCAGTCGAGTTTCTCCGCGCCGCGCCGCAAGTCCTTGAGCGTATCGACCCGGAGAACCTCAACCGCTGGTTCTCCGAGGGCGTCACGATGCTTGAGCGAAACGAGGCTGCCGGCATCGCGTTCTTCAGGCTGGAATCTGCGCGCGGTGAAACCCTGCTCCAGGAGCTGTCGGCGACCGTCAGCCTTGATGATGTCGCCCCCATCCTGCAGATGTATGCGCGCGGCCTCACGGGTGGTGACATGCAGCTCCGTCCCACCCCGGAGCTCGCGAACCGGAGCATCGGTTGGGCCACCGAGGACCGCGCGTCCACGGACGGCACCAACGTCTTCCTCCCACCGGAGATCGCGCTCTTTGAAACGAAGGACGACAATTTCGGCTGGTTCAAGGTTCTTTGCACGCATCAGACCGGCCATCTCGAGTTCGACAGCTTTACATTCAACTTCAACCGCGCCGGCAATATCTTCCCGCTCACACGCCCGGCGCTCGCTGAGCGGCTCGTGGAGCAGAACGCCAACGGAGTTCCCCGTGAGCCCGTCGCTGCGGTGCCCAACCCGGAGATGACCGGCGTGACCACGGCAGTCCTCTCGGACTACGAGCGTTTCTTTGACCTGTTCCCGGAGCGTCGTCTGGCATCCGACCTCTTCAGCGCGCTTGAGGACGCCCGCGTCGATCACCTCGTCAGGCAGCATTACCGTGGCCTGCGCCGCGCCTATGGAATGGTGCAGGCCGCCGCTGTGATTGGCCGCCCCGCTCCGCAGCAGCTTCCTCTCCGCATGGCTCTCATCGAGTTGCTCATCCGCATGACCCTGCTTGAAGGCGACAAGAAGATCCCCGTCCCGCAGAGCCTGCGTGACGTTGTCGAGCGCATGGCGGTCATCCTGGCCCGCCTACGCCATGACGAGGCGACCGTGGAGGATTCAGCCGAGGCGACAGTGATTCTCTATCGCCTGTTGATTAACGTGCCGAACACTATGCCGCAGCCCGATCTCGATTGGGACGAGATGGAACTTGATGAGCTCGGCGGCGAGGCCGCGCAGGGCTTGCAGGAGGCGGACAGCGCCCAGATGGGCGGCGAGGAGTTTGTGCCCGGCTCAGGCACCGAACAGGACGTGCCGTACCAATCGCCGGAGGATGTGGACTACCGCGGCGACTTCAAACCCGAGCTCGTGCAGACGCTCGCCAATCTCCGCAAGGGCCAACAACGCGCGGAGGACAGCGTGCAGGCCCCGCCCCTCACGGAGGAGATGGTCCGCCAGCTCCTCGAAAAGAGCGCAGAAATCGACCTCTCCAGCGTCGTTGAGGGTGATATCGATGATCCCAGCGGTCTGTTCATCTCAAGCTTGATGAGTGAGGCCATCGAGGGCCCTGACGCCGAGTTCAACGACGAGATGGGCGAGGTGGGAAGCGGCGGTGGTGACGGTGAGGAGAGCGAAGAATCACTCGTAGAAGACGAACGAACCGCCCTTTACGATGAGTGGGACTTTGTGGCACTCGACTACAAGCCCGCGTGGTGCCGCGTTCGCGAGTCCACCATGCAGGAAGGCTCCGCCGAGTTCTATGAACAGACCATCGAACGCCACGCCGGCCTAATCAACGAGGTGCGGCGGCAGTTCGAGATGATGGTGCCGGAGACGTACCGTAAGGAGAAGCGCCTGACGGACGGCGAAGAATTTGACCTCGATGCCGTCATCGATGCCATCGTGCAGAGGCGCGCTGGCGCCACTCCGGACGACAAGGTCTACTGGCGTCGGAACAAGACCGAGCGCGACGTCGCCGTCATCTTCCTGCTTGATATGAGCGCGTCTACCGCCGAAGCCATCGAGGAGCGCTCTGATTTCGACGACGACGATGAGGATATCCCGGACGACCCCCGCCAATACCTGTTCTGGCTGCGGTCGCGCCGCGAACAGCAGAAACGCTCCTATCTCCGCATCATCGACCTCGAAAAAGAGTCAACCGTCCTGCTGATCCGTGCGCTTGAGACCATCGGCGATCAGTACGGCATCTACGGCTTCTCCGGCTATGGCCGCGAGAACGTGGAGTTCTACAGCGTGAAGGGGCTTGAGGAGCAATTCTCAGACCGCGTCGCCAAGCGCATCGACGGTATCACGCCGCTGCACGCCACGCGCATGGGCCCGGCCATCCGCCACGCGACCGCCAAGCTCGACGATGTGAGCGCCAAGACCAAGGTGCTGTTCCTGATCTCGGACGGCCGTCCGCAGGATCGCGGCTACAGCCGCGAGGGCGCGGAGAAGGAATACGCCGTCCACGATACCCACGATGCGCTTGTGCAGGCCAAGGCCAAGGGCATCATCCCGTTCCTGTTGACCGTTGACCGCGCCGGCCACGACTACATGAAAGAGATGTGCGGCGACCTGCCGTATGAAGTCCTCGCCGACATCGAGCTCCTCCCCAAGCGCCTCCCGCAGTTGTACTCCCGCCTAACGCTGTAAGCGCCCCCCAATCGCCCGGTGTAGCCCTTAAGGCCGCTTGCATCACGCGTGTGGTGTATAGTTGGTGTATGACACGCACAAACATCGATATCGACGACGAAGCTTGCGCCGAAGTCATGAAGCGCTACGGGCTCTCCACCAAGCGAGAGGCGGTCAACTTCGCGATCCGTATTCTCGCTGACAACGGACTCACCATCGGAGAAGCCCGCGCTCCTTATGATGTAGGACGGTCCGACTCCTCCCGGCAACTGGAGCCGCAAGAGGACATCACCTACAGGCGAGCGACGATTGAGGAAGCGCGAAGGATGCGTGGGGAAACGGACTTCGATGCGGTTCCGACGCGTGAAGAGTGGCTCTACAGGCCGCTTGTGCCCGTAAAGCGCCTAACTATTGAAGAAGCCCGGGCTATGCGAGGCATCGGCTGGGACGGTGATCTTGAAGAGATGCGACTGAATTCCCCACAACTTGAGTCATGGCTCAACAGGCCTGCAGGTGAAGGGTTACCTGGTCTGGAAAAAGAACTAACTTCGCCCGCCGATGATGATGAAATGAAGGGCCAACAGGCTCCGTGATCCTTGCGGATAGCTCCGCGTGGGTAGAATTCCTGCGTGATACGGGCTCGGCGGCCTGTACTGCACTGGACGCTCTTTTGGACAGCGAATTGGCTGTCTGTGATCCCGTAAGAATGGAAATCCTCGTGGGCGCGCGAAGCAACAGGCATGCCGACGAGCTAAGGGCCCTGCTGGCACGGGCACACTATGTGCCCGTATTGCCAACAGACTATGACCAGGCCGCGATGCTGTATCGCCAATGCCGCCGGCGGGGGCAGACCGTCCGCAAGATGATCGACTGCCTCGTTGCTGCCGTCGCCATTCGCGTGGACGCGCCCGTGCTCCACATGGATCGGGACTACGACATCCTCGCCCGGCACACACCGATTCAGTCCTACTTGCCTGCCTGAATTACCCTTTAGCCCGTCCCCTCACCCCTCCGGCGTTTCCAGCATCCGCCACCAGGTGGCCAGGTCTGCGGCGGCTTGAAGGAGCTGGCCCGGGCGTCGGATTCCGTCCTCTGTGATCACATGGTCGACGTACTCGGGCGGGATGATGTCCAGTTCAAGGGGGGCCTGGCTATTGCTCCGCGCGGGCAGCCACGGCGCCAGTTTCAACGTGTCCGCGAAGAAGTGGACAGGGATGAGCGGATCGTGTTCAGCGGCGGCCTCCACCAGTGCCAGCGTTCCCGGGTCGGCAGCCATGGAGCCGTCCGCCAGGAACGCCGTGCAGCCCAATAGCACAATGTCTGCGCCGTCAAGGATTCTCTGTTTGTCCGCCGAGGTCGGCGTGGAATCCCGCGTTTCAACAATACCGCCTCCCGCCAGCGCAATGGCTGCGCGGACGCTCTCTGAGCGCCCCATCGTCACAACGGTGGCATTCTCCGGCAATAGTGGCTGTCCGCGTTTCGCGAGCGACGCAGGCGTGTCGCCCAGCAGCCGCGCCAGCCGCGCAACGCTCCGCGCCGCCGCCGCCATGCGGTCGCCGGAGCGCGCCTCCCGGGCCGTGCGATAGGCTGACACGCCCACGTTGCGTATTGCCACCACCTCGGGCCGTGCCTCTGCAATCGTGAAAGCGATTTCACGCAGTGGCTCCGGCTCGCCGATGTACATCTCCGATAACGCGCGATGCAACAGCTGCGCGCCGCTCGTTGCCAGGCCGGATGCCGTCCCTGATCGTTCGTCTCTCAGCGCCGCGGCTTCACGATGGAGGTCATCCCAGTCCATCGGAGCCCTCATGTGTCACCACCTGTGGATTTCGTGAGGATCACGTTGTCGAGCAGCCGTGTCTTGCCCATGCGGATGGCCGTCGATGCCATCGCGCCCTCCGCCACCTCGCCCTCGGCTTCTGCCATTGTTAGCGGGTCCGCAACCGACACGTAGTCAATGGACGCCACGAGCGGCTCCGATTCCAGCGTCGTCCGCATCGCGTCCCGCAGCACGTCCGCCCGCGCCTCGCCGGAGCGGTACAGGTCTCTCGCGGCGCACAGCGCTCGATACACGACTGCGGCTGCCTTGCGCTCCTCCGCACTCAGGTACGTGTTGCGGCTGGACATGGCGAGACCGTCCGGCTCCCGCACCGTCGGCCCAACAACCAGCTCTCCGGGGACGTTGAGATCACGCATCATGCGACGCACGACGGCGACCTGCTGGCCGTCCTTCTGTCCGAGGTACGAGCGGTCCGGCTGCACGATGTTAAACAGCTTGAGCACGACCGTCGCGACGCCCCTGAAATGCACAGGCCGGGCAGCCCCCTCAAGCCGCGCTGCAATATCGCCCGGCACAACGTAGACATCCTGCTCCGGCGGTGGATATATCTCCTCCGGCGAGGGGTGGAAGAGCAGATTGCAGCCGGCCGCCTCAAGCATGGCCATGTCGCGCTCAAGGTCTCGCGGGTAGGCTTCGAGGTCCTCGTTTGGCCCGAACTGCGCAGGATTCACGAAGACAGATGCCGCGACGACGTCGTTCTCCGCGCGCGCCATCCTCACGAGCGAGATATGGCCCTCGTGCAGAAAACCCATCGTCGGCACAAACCCGAGAGACCCCGCCGCGCGCGCCTCTTCGCGCACACGCCGAAACTCCTCAATCGTCCTGATCAACTCCAACGCCATCGCTTGCCATCACCCCCTGCGCTATAGATTGTAGATTGTGAGAGAGGCGCATTGAAAACACAGTGACCGCAGTAACCACTAATGTCCACTTCGACCCCAGAAGGAGTTTTCGCCATGGGCAATCATTTCATGTCCGAACTTGCTGGCTGGAATGCCGATAATGTTGGGGAAAGTCGACGCAAGCATGAGCAACGGCTCGCTGTGCTTGAATCCTCCCTAGATATAGTGATTGAGGGATTCAACCAATTCGCCAAGAAAAGCGGAACGCCTCAATCAGATACTGAACGAGTGCGCCTAATGCTCACGGTCAGAGCATTCAGAGCAGTTCATGTTGCCTTGGTGGTTGCCCAAATGGCGTACTACAATCAAGCGATTCTGCTTGCCCGAGCAGCCATGGAAGATTTACTCATGGCCGAAGTTGCTGATCAGCACCCTCCAGTGCTAGAGGCACTCAATATTGAGAACGGCGATAATACCCCTCGCTTCGGAAGAGGGGAACTGCGCATTGAGAGACTTACTGACTTTCTTCCGGATGACTTTAAATCCCAATGGAAGGAAGAGTATAGCAATGCCAGCAAACTCGGATCTCACCCAAGCATTGATTCTCTAGACACTCAGCTTGTCTTGGGCGAAGATGGGCCGCCCCATCTGCCGCTCTACGGTCATCAAGACGAGTATCTAGCCGCCGCCTGCTTCGGATTCATTGCAGGCCGATGTCGAAGATTGATTCACGTATTGATGTTATTTGTGGACGAGGAGAGCGACTGGAAGGAGAAAGGGGTCAGTGCCCAGAGTCGAATAGACAAAATGGTGGATAGTGTATTCGGCGAGCTTACTAGGCTTCAAGGGAGTTAGCGCTTGGGGGCATTCCGCGCCGCTTCGCCATCTCTGCTTGAGCCGCTAAGTGATCGAGCTTGCCGTCAGCGGAATCATCCTCGATTTCCTGATCCCAAACTTCCCAGTCATGCTCAGCAAACCAGAGCATCAATTGCCGATACTCATCCGGCGGCAGGCTCCTTATTGCCTCTTGAATCTCCGCAACAGTTGCCACGCTAGCCCCCTACCACCCCGCCACGAAGTCCAGCTCAAGGCGGATGTTGTCCTCCAGGCTGACGATGAAGAAGAGGTCCGGAACCTCCATCTCGAACTCACCGAACGTGAAATTCGTCTTTGCCGTGCCCGTCACGCTGGTGCCGTCAAACGTGGCAACAGCCTGCCAGGCCACCGGCCGCGTGACCTCGCGCACCGTCAGATCACCGTAAATCGTGAACTCAGCCTCGCCGGACGCGGGCAGCGGCCACGCAAGCCCGTCAATGCTTGTTGCGACAAAGACGATCTCGGGATAAGTTGCTGTTTGGATGCCGTTTCGTCTCAGGTAGCGGTCGCGATTCTCCTCGTCGCTGCGCAGGCTGGCCGCGTTCAGCACGATGCGTGAACTCTCCGGCACGATCTCACCGTCCGCCGTGAACGTGAACGCGCCGGACACGTCAGATGTCTCGCCGATGGCGTCAAACGGGAGCTCGATGCTTGCCAGTTCCTCGCGAATCAGGTAGCGCGCAAGGGTGCCCTCCTGCAGCGTCGCTGAGAGACCCTCCGGAGGCGTCTCAACATCCACCGTGCCCCCACTCTCCGGGGTGGAGGCATCATCCTCAGCCGCTGGTGTTGGCACGGTAGTCGGCGCAGAAACCGTAGGGACGGCGGTCGCAGTGGCTGTTGGCGTCGGGCTATCGACTGCCCCATCGTCGCCGTTATCCGACTCGCTGGCGGTGCCGCACGCAGCGGCCAACAGGGCCAACGCTAGGGCCGCCAGCGCAATCAACGGCAGGAATCGTGCGGAAAGAAGGCTTTGCTTGTGCATGGGGCTATATTTTCCTCGTGTTCTTTTGTCAGGTGTCAGATTCAAGCATACGAACACTGAACGTCCTGTGCATGCGCCGCGTTAGGCGATGCATGTGGTCTTCTGGTAGCTGGGGAGTAGAATTAACAGACCATGACTCTTATTGAGGCGCCGCCGCGCCGTCATTTCCTGTCTATAGCGGACCTCTCCTCCGACGAGGTTGGCTCTGTGCTGAATGCCGCCACGGCTATCAGGGCGGGCGAACTGCGGCCGGACCTCTCCGGGCGAAGCCTTGTCCTGCTGCTGGAGAAGCCGTCCCTGCGCACACGAGTCAGTTTCGAGCTTGGGATGCGCAAGATGGGCGGACACAGCCTCAGCATGCTGCCGCAGGAAGTTGGCCTCGGCGGGCGTGAGCCGCCGGAGGATGTCGCGCGTGTCCTCAGCCGTTACGCGGATGTCATCGCTGCGCGCGTCAACTCCCACAAAACGCTGGTCGACCTTTCCAACGCCGCCGATGTGCCTGTCATCAACGCCCTTTCGGACATCGAGCATCCATGCCAGATCCTCGCCGACCTACAGGCAATTCGGGAGCATTTTGGGACGCTGGAGGGCCTGACGATTGCGTTTATCGGCGACGGCAACAACGTCGCGGCCAGTCTCGCCCTCGGCTGCGCGCTTGTCGGCGCGAAATTCCGCATCGCGTCGCCGTCCGGCTATGAGCTGCCGCAAGACATCGTGGCGCAAGCAACCAGGCTCGCAGGGCACGAAGGCCATTCACCGCAGCTACTGTCGAGGCCGGAGGACGCCGTTGAGGGCGCGGACGTGGTCTACACGGATGTGTGGGCGAGCATGGGGCAAGAGGCGGAGCGCGAGCAGCGCGCGCGTGATTTCAGAGGCTACCAGGTCACCCCGCACCTCATGGAACTCGCTGACCCCAAGGCGGTGTTCATGCACGATCTGCCTGCGCATGAGGGCGAGGAGATATCCGAAGGAATGCTCACGCACCCGCAATCGATAGTCTTCAACCAGGCCGAGAACCGGATGCACGCGCAGGCCGCGCTGATGGCCATGCTGCTCGGCGCGATCTCCACCATCTCATAGGAAAACGTCATGACTGCCCTTGTCGAAACACGCACCGGAGTACCACGCGGCCTGCCGACGGTTGCCATCGTTGGCCGCCCCAACGTTGGTAAATCGTCGCTCTTCAACCGGATGGTGGCGGAGCGCATCGCCATCGTTGCCGATGAACCGGGCACAACGCGGGATCGCGTCACGGCCTACGTGACGCGTGATGACCGCACCCTTGCCCTCATCGATACCGGAGGCCTCATCCTCGGTGATGAGCAGGGCATGATTGGCGCAATCCGTGACCAGGTTGCCGTCGCCCTCGGCGAGGCGGACGTGCTGCTCTTCGTCGTCGATGTTGACGCAGGCCTCCTGCCCGCTGACGAGGAAGTCGCCGACCTCCTCCGCCGCGTCTCCAAGCCCGTCGTGCTGATTGCCAACAAAGCGGACAACATCCAGAGAGAACGGCTCGCCGCGGAGTTCTACGAACTCGGCATAGGCGATCCCATCATCGTCAGCGCACACCACGGACGCGGCTTGAACGAGTTGTGGGACGGCATCATGGCAGCCTTGCCGAACGTGGAGGACCCGCCTCCCGCGCCGCAGGGCTCAATCCCGGTCGCAATCGTGGGTCGCCCCAACGTCGGCAAGTCCTCTCTCGTCAACGCCATCCTCGGCCAGGAGCGCGCAATGGTGCAGGACGAGCCGGGCACCACCCGAGATGCGCTTGATACCCTCTTTGAATACGAAAACCGCAAATACCTGCTCATTGATACGGCGGGCGTCCGTCGCCGCGGCCACATTGAGCGCGGCGTCGAGAAATTCAGCGTCGCCCGTGCCATGCAGGCCATCGAACGGGCCGACGTTGCCGTACTGGTTGTAGACGCCACGGAATATCTCACAGCGCAGGACCTCCATGTCGCCGGATTCGTTCAGCAGGCGTACAAGGGACTCGCTCTTGTCATCAACAAGTGGGACCTTGCCCAGGAGGATGAGATCGACCGCCAAGAGGTCGAGATGCTGGTGCGCGCACGCCTCAAGTTCTTCCCATCCATGCCGATCCTGTTCACATCTGCCCTGCGGGGTCGTGGCGTGCGCGCGGTTCTCGATGCCGTCGCCCGCATCCAGATGGAACGAATGACGCGCGTCACAACGGCCCAACTGAACCGCGCCCTCCTCGATGCGCTCGCTAGTCACCCGCCGCCCGCCTCAGGCCGCAGGCGGCTGCAGATCTACTACGGCACGCAGCCGGAGGTGAACCCGCCCACGTTCGTCTTTTTCTGCAACGATCCCACGCTGGTGCATTTCTCCTATCGCCGCTATCTTGAGAACGTCCTGCGGCGGCGGTTTGGATTCGAAGGCACGTCTATCCGCCTCATCTTCCGGGGACGCAGCCGTGACGAAGAGGAACCCAACTGATGGATTTCCTTAACGACATCACCCTTACCGGCGTCGCCCTCACTCTCGCCGTCGCCCTCGGCAGCTATTTGCTCGGCGCAGTGCCCATCGGCCTGCTCGTTGGCAAAGTCTTTGGGAATGTTGACGTTCGAGACTCCGGCAGCGGCCGCACGGGCGCGACCAATGTCCTTCGCACGCTCGGGTGGAAAGCCGCCGTCCCCGTCGTACTGCTCGACCTCTTCAAAGGTTCGGTGGCAGTCATCGTGAGTGGAGTCATCGCGGACACGCCCGGGGAGGTTGCGGGCGCGGTGGCCGTCGTCGTGGGCCACAGCCGGTCGATATTCATCGGTTTCGGCGGCGGGCGCGGCGTCATACCGGCGGGCGGCGCGGCGCTTGCCCTCGTCTGGCCTGCCGCAATCATCGGAACGGTTGTCGGCATCCTGATCATCGCCCTCACGCGCTATGTGTCCCTTGGCTCCCTACTGGGAACAATTACCTGTGTCGGCATCATGGTGGCCTTCGCCGTTCTGGGCTTGGCGCCCCCGCTATTGGACGCTGTCCCCTTTATCATCGGACCGCTGGCTGTTGTGGGTGGCGCGATTGTCATCTACGCCCACCGCGACAACATCCAACGCCTGATCCGGGGCACCGAACGCCGATTCGGCCAACGGGCTGAGCCGACGGCGTAAGGGGCCTGACGTGTTTCGATGGCCGATCAATTTCAACCTGTACGTTCGCTTTGAGCGTGACATTGCGCGGTTGACCCAGGCAGCGCATTCGACTGCTGAGGCAATCGGCTCTGTCACGTTGCCGCCTGCAACGCATGAGCGGTTGTACCGGCTCAACCTCGCCAGCGCCGTGCGTGGCACCACTGGCATAGAGGGCATCATCCTGACCGATGACGAAGTCCGTGAGATCATCGCCACTCCGGCGGGGCAACCCGTCCTGCCTGATCACCGAGCACGTGAAGAGCATGAAGCACGCGCCGCCCATAACGTCTTTCTGCGCGTCGAGCAGATACTCTCGCAGGACATTCACACGCCCCTGACAGAAGACCTGATTCGCGCGTTTCACAACATCCTCACGCGGGACATCGACTATGACGGTAATACGCCCGGACAGTACCGCAGTCATCTCGTCCGCGTGGACACGTACTCACCGCCCGACCCTGACGAACTCCCGCAGCTCATGGAACGGTTTATGGAGTGGCTGCACGTGGGTCAGGGCGCGCAATTGGAACCCATCGCCCGTGCCGTTGTCGCCCATTTCCTTCTCGTCAGCATCCATCCCTTTGGAGATGGCAATGGCCGCCTGTCCCGCGCCGTGGAGAGCTTCCTGCTTTTTCAGGCGGGCATCAACGCCCGTGGATTCTATTCACTCTCCAACTACTACTATCGTGAGCGTGATGCCTACATCGACGCTCTGACCCACGTCCGATTCCGCTCTGACCCTGACGCCACGCCATTCGTCAGATTCGCTCTGACCGGTCTGCAGGAAGAGCTTGCGCGCATCCGGCAGGACGTTGCCGATGCGGGACAGCGTTGACCTGCCTCCCCCTGCTCCAATATGGGACAATTACCACGATGAGCGAGGAGGGGGTCTGTGAGCAGACAGACGCGCAAGGCGGCGGTCATTGGCACCACCAGCTGGGGTACTACCCTTGCCCTCCTGCTTGCGCGTGAGGGCGCCGATACCCTCCTGTGGTCACGTACCGAAGAGACCGCGCGCCGCATGAATGACGCCGGTGAGAACATCGACCGTCTCCCCGGCTTTCCCTTTCCCGACAACCTGCGCGTCACCCCGTATATGTCTCAGGCGGTTTCAGATGCAGACGTGATCATCGTCTGCGTGCCGTCCCCCACCTTCCGCCAGAATCTGCAACGCCTAAAGGAAGGCAACCCCTCACCTGATGCGGCAATCGTTAGCGCCACCAAGGGCCTCGATCGTGCTAACGGACTGCGCATGAGCGAGGTCTTTGCAGAAGAGATGGGTCAAGATGCTCTCCGCCAATACTGTGTTATATCCGGCCCCAACCTCTCCCATGAGGTGGCGGAAGGACTCCCGTCCTCGGCCGTCGTTGCGTCTGACACGGCAGAAATGGCCGAGCGCGCGCAGGCGGCGCTGACATCCACAGTTTTTCGCGTCTACGCAAGCACGGACGTTGCCGGTGTCGAGCTTGGCGGCACCCTCAAGAACATCGTGGCTATCGGCGCAGGCATGATTGACGGGATGGGATTCGGAGACAACGCCAAAGCCGCATTCATCGCGCGCGCCATCGCGGAGATCACGCGGCTTGGCATCGCCGCGGGCGCTCAGCCCCTGACCTTCAGCGGACTTGCCGGTGTTGGTGACCTTGTGGCTACGTGCTACAGCCGCCTGTCTCGCAACCGGCGCGTGGGTGAGGAGCTGGGGCGAGGACGAAATATCGCGCAAATCATTGAAGACCTGAACGAGGTCTGCGAAGGCTACAACACCACCCCCGCCGCGATTCGCCTCGCTGAACGCCTCAACGTGGAGACCCCCATCACGCTGGAGACTCACCGCGTCCTCCACGAGGGGCTGAACCCGCGCGAGGCGATAGAGTCCCTGATGGGACGCCCGGCCACCACGGAATACCCTGGCGAAACGCTGTAGCGAGCAGATACACGCGCCGCACGCCGGCATCCTGTAATATTAGAGGCAGTCACATACGCCGTGGCCTTTTACGTAGCCCCGCCCCGGCACACGAACACGAAACGCGAAAAGAACCAACTTTGATACAGGTAGCCTCAATCGACCTGGACGACTTATCTGCTGACAGCAGCGGCGATCCCTCCGGGATGGGCGGGCACATAGCGGCATTTCCCCAGCGCGTTATGCAGGGATGGAACGATGCCGCTTCACTTGACTTACCTGACGAGTTCCGCGCCGTTCGCCACGTTGTCGTGCAGGGCATGGGTGGCTCCGCCATCGCGGGAGACATCGCCGCCGAGGCTGTGGAAGCCCTTCGCGAGCCGGGGGAAGCTGGGCCTCAGATTGATGTGTTCCGAGACTATGGCGTTCACCCCGCGGTCGGGCCTCAGAGCCTCGTAATCATCATGAGCCACTCGGGTCGTACCGAGGAGGCGCTGTCCGGGGTCGAAGCCTCGCGTGAACGCGGCGCGCATCTCATCGTGATGACCGGGGGCGGGCCGCTTGGAGAGGCGGCTCGTGACAACGGCATCCCGATTGCCATGATGCCGGAGAACGGCGGCCCCCCGCGCACCTATCTTCCCTATGCGCTCGGCGCGATGCTGAGAATCTTTGCCGACCTTGGCATCGCCCCGCCCAGCACGGAGAGCGCCCTGGTTGACGCCGTCACTGAACTCGAATCGCGGCAGGCGGACTTTGGTCCAACGTGTAATCGAACTGAGGCCGGGCGAGTGAATCCCGCTAAGGATTTGGCACGTGCGCTTTCTGGACGTGTCCCCGTTATCGTCAGCGCGCGCGGCCTTGCTTCCGCCGCCCGCCGCTGGAAGACCCAACTCAACGAGAACGCCAAGACACCCGCATGGACAGAAGAACTGCCGGAGATGCACCACAATGCCATCGTCGGCTTTGAACAGACCAATCTCAGTGACAACCTCGCCGTTGTCCTGCTCGGCCCCCCCTCCACTCAGTCAGACAGTCTCCATGACCGCTACGCAATCTCCCGGCGGATCCTGAGCGACCTCGGTGTATCCGTTCACTGGCCGTCGCTGGCAGGAGGCGCCCCCCTGTCCCGCCTGTTGGAGGCGGTGCTGCTGGGCGATTACGTCAGCTACTACCTGGCGCTGATAGATGGTATCGACCCCACGCCTACGGTGGCGCTGGACAGCATCAAGGCACAGATTCGCCGCTCGACGCGGCATAAGGGCCCCGGGAAATAACCACCTCGTCTATGGCAACACGAATCGGTATCATCTCTGACACGCACATCCCGAGTTCAATTCCGGAGCTCTGGCCGGAAGTCGAAATCGTTTTCAAGGATGTCGATCTCATTCTCCACGGCGGCGACCTCATCACCACGGGCGTTGTGGACTGGTTGGCGCGCATCGCGCCAACGTACGCAGCCGAGGGCAATCATGATTACGGCTTGAGCGAGGTCGATGAGAGAATCCGGCCCAAATGGTTCTTTGATATCGAGGGCTTTCGAATAGGCCTTGTCCACATCATTGATGGCTGGGGCTCGCGCACCGCGACGGATCTGGTCAAAACCTATCTGGGGGAACTGCCGGACATCGTCATCTGCGGTGACAGTCATTTCGAGTTCATCCGCAAAGAAGACGGAATGCTGATCATCAACGGCGGCAGCGCCACATACCCCCACAATCAGGAGTCTCGCCTCGGCCACGTCGTCATCCTGGACATCGAAGAGGGTAAGGAACCGGAAGCCCGCATCATCGACCTGACGGAGTATTCCATCGACGGTACGGACGGCCGCAACCGCTACTCCCGGGGAAGAACCCGGTAAAGACGAACGCCCCTACTCGCGAATCCTCTTTCGCATAGCCAAAGAGCCGGAGTGAGAAACCCGGGAAGCAAGCTCTCCTCTTGGGAGAGGGTTAGGGTAGGGGTAGGGTAATCAGGACTAGCTGAAACGGGCTAGTAGCGCGGGCGTCCGCCGCCACCACCGCCGCCGCCACCACCGCCTTCGCGGCGATCGCGAGCCTCGTTCACCGTCAACTGGCGGCCCTGGTGCTCGTTGCCGTTGAGCGCCGTAATGGCGGCCTCTGCCTCCGAGCTGTTCGGCATTTCCACGAACCCAAACCCACGCGACCGCATTGAATAGCGGTCGATGATGACTTGGGCTGATGAGACTTCGCCGTGCTGCTGAAAGAGCTCCTGCAAATCTGCATCTGTCGCCTGAAAACTCAGGTTTCCGACATAAATTCTCATACGTCCGGTCTCCCCGTCTCTACTTTTGCTATCCCAAACCCCAGCTACTGCCACTCCGTGCGGGGACGGCCGGCAATCTGTTGTCGGAACGTGCTAAGTATACCCTGTACGAATCGGCTTAACTCCTGTTTCGCCGGTCTGACCACTCAATTGACAGTAAGTATCAAGAACGCATTTCGGAAAACCCATGGAATTAACTGAAAGCGAGTATCACAAAAACGACAAGCCGGTCTCCGCTGTCCAGGTGCGGCCAGGGTCACTTCTTCGTAGAAAGAGCAAGGACTTACATATCAGGCTGACAGAAGCTATTGACAGTAAGTATCAACGATTGGAATCGGTCTGAAGTGAAGGCGTGCGTTAACTAACCTGCTGCCACCTCCCGCAAAAACTCCAGCAACGCCTCGTTGAACGCATCCGAGGTCTCTACGTTGGGGAAGTGCCCTGCGCCCGGCAGGATCACCAGCTTCGACTGTGGAATGGCGCGATGGATGCGAACCGAGCCGCCCGGCGGCGTCAATCGGTCCTGTTCGCCGCAGATGACAAGCACAGGGCACTTGATCCCCGGGAGATCCGGCGCGACCGGATGCGCCCCAAGCTCCGGGCCGGAGATGCGGACACCCTCGGCGTATACCTCGGGAGCGTTGCGCTCTGCCGTCGCGGTGGTGAACGCCCTGATGTCTTCGAGGTTGGATTCTATGTACGGGTCGCCCCAACTCCGCTGAGGATCGAATGGCAGCGCGCCGATGCCCTGCTCCCGCACGGTCTTGAGCATCCCGTCCCACCCGGACAGGTACTCCTGCTTGATCTCCGCAGACGTGTCCTGGATGACGAGTGAGAGCGTCTGCTCCGGGTAATCGATCGCGAATTGCTGTGAGACGAGACCGCCAAGGGAATGCCCGTGAATATGCGCCTGGTTTATGCCAATCGCCTTGAGCAGTTCCGAAAGATCCTTCGCCATCGTCCAGCGCGAATACGCCCCTTCGGTTACCGGCACGCGTTCCGACTGACCGAACCCGCGCATGTCCCACAGCATCAGCTGGAACTCTGCGGAAAGCGATTCTATCTGGTTCTCATAGCCCCGCCCGTGGCCGCCCAGCCCGTGCGTCATCACAAACGTTGGCTTGGACGAGTCTCCGAACAGCTCATAGAACAACTCCACCCCATTGGCCTTGATGTGCGGCATGTTTATTCCTCCCTTTGCGCCGTGTCCCTGTCGGAACACGGTGTCCTACCCCAAATCCAGACGCAGATTCAGCTTCTGCGCCACGTTCCTCAAACTCTCCACGGAATCCGCGTACAACGGTATTCCATTTCGCTTGCGATCATCAATCGTCTCAGCCTCGATGTCCCCGGGCACAAGCACCCTCTCCACGTCCGGCAGCGGCGGTGTTGCCCGCAGGGCGGTCATATAGTCGGACATGGACTGCTTGAACCCATCAGCATCCGTAAACGCATTGATCCGCATCGCGCCAAAGAAATGGGCGGACTGATACCCGCCTGCGACGCCGGAACCCGCAATTGCCAGCCCTGGCCCCATTCCTGACAGAACGCCGCAGAGGATGTCCACGATCATGGCCAGCCCGTAACCCTTGTACGACGAATGCTCGAGGTCGCTGCCCAACGGCAGGATGCGACGCCCGCCCGGCCCGCGAGCCGGATTCCGTATCGGCTGCAGGTCATCCGTGAGGCCCCATCCCTCGGGGGCGAGCTTGCCCTGCCGATGATACGTATCGAACTTGCCCGCCGAAACCACAGACGTCGCCGCGTCGAATATGAACGGTATCCCGTCCGCGGTCGGCGCGGCAACGGCAATCGGATTCGAGCCCAGCCGCGGCTCTGCCCCTCCGGCCGGCAGTACGATCGGCCCCGTGTTCGTCATGCTGATGCCGATCATGTCGTGATCGAGCGCCTGCGTCGCATACACACCCGCCGCCCCAAAGTGGCGGCTGTTCGCCACCGTCACCCACCCGGAGCCGACCGCCCGTGCCTTTTCAACGGCAAGGTTCATGGCGCGAACGCCCACGCTCAGCCCCAGTCCCCCGTCCGCGTCGATGGTGGCCGTTGACGGTGATTCCGCGCGCGCGATCCAGTCCGGACGGGCCTTCACCAACTGGTTTTCCAGCGGCGTGAGATAGAACCGGTCCAGCCGTGCCATGCCGTGCGAGCCGATGCCCCGCAGGTCCGCCTCAATCAGCGTGTTCGCGGCATTGGCGGCATCATCATCAGGCACGCCAAGCGAAACGAACGCTGCCACTGCAAACTCCCGCAGCGTCTCTTCCGGGACACGGATTGTCTGGGCGAGAGCCTCAGTCGAACTCATAGTGGCAGGCCATCATCAGTGACAGGGTGCGCCCACGCGTGGGCGCACCCTGCCTGAACTCAACAACAGTTAGGGTCGCGCCTCTCGGACGCGTCCCGCCATCTCCTGGTCGATTTCCACCGGCCAAGAGCGGTTCTCCGGGTCCAGGACGTTGACGCTGAATGAGCCAATGCCCTGGATCTCAATGGTTCCGGTTTCCTTGTGCTGCAATGGCCCAATGCCCTGGTGGTTCGTTCCAAGCGCGATGACATCGCCCGGGAACAGGGTCATCACCTTGGTCGCCCACTCGATCAACTCAGGGATCGTGTGCTCCAGGTCGCTCGTGTTGTAGTCGTGGCGCGGCTGATCATCCACCCAATACTTGATATCGAGCTCATGGGGATTCTCGATTTCGTCCGCCGTGACGATGCACGGACCCATCGGCGCGCACGTGTCATACGACTTCTGGATCATCGTGGGACCGCGGCCGATACCTGCGCGAGGCGAGACATCCATGAATGCCGTGTAGCCGAAGATGGAGTCCATCGCGTCTGCCTGTGAGACATGCTTGCTGCGCTTGCCGATGACCAACGCCAGCTCCGCCTCGTGGTGGCAGATGGTGAACGGCGTGTTTGGCAATACAACCGTATCGCCAGGGCCGATAACGGCGTCCGGTGACTTCAGGAACATGTCAATCGGGAAGGCGTCTCGATCCTGCCCTTCCTTGTAGTTGCCAAAGCAGCAGATGAGCTTGCGCGGTCGCGGCAATGGCGCGCGCAGCTGCACGGTAGACACGGGTACGCCGCCGCCGGAATCCGCGATGTCCTCAAGGTCGTCACGCACGGACGCAAAGTCCTCGATGAGGTTGATCATCACGTCCTCGACGTGAGGCCCCATATAATCGTCCGCCAGCCCGCCCAGCCCGATGACGTTCCCGTCAACCAGCAGGCCCGGTCGGAAATCGTTGTACATCACCAGTTTCATTCCCATCCCCCTGTATACGGTCGTTCCGCTGATATTTCCGTTGCATCATACCGTGTCCGTGCCCCGCCCGCGCCATCTCCTCCTTGCCATGTGCCCATATGTTGTGATTGGCTCGAAACAGCTGCCACAACATGTGATGATTCAATGGCGAATTGCACTACATAGACTGCTGCGACTTGACCCAAGTCCGCCGAAAGCGACATACTCGCACAACATAGGGGGATAGGGGGGCCGTTGGCCCCGTTCAGGAGACACAACAAATGAAATTCTCGGTTCTCCAGGAGAATCTTCAACGCGGACTCGCAACGGTCATGCCGGCGGTGGCAACACGCACGACGATGCCCATCACCACCCACGTCATGCTCCAGGCGGACGAGTCCCGTTTACGACTCACCGCGACCAATCTGGAACTCTCCATCTCCTGTTGGATCAGTGCCAGCGTGGAGACGCAGGGCTCGGTCGCCATCCCCGCTCGCCTCTTCTCCGACTACGTCTCCTCACTCCAGCGTGATCGCGTTGACCTTGAGCTTGATGCGGCCACACGGCAACTGCACATCATCTCCGGTCGATTCAACACGCATATGAGCGGGCTGGATGCCGACGACTTCCCGCCCACGCCCGTCGCCGAAGACGGGATCAGTGCAGAGGTGCCGCCGGATGTCCTGCGCGCGGGCATTGACCGTGTCGTCATCGCCGCCGCCACGGAGGACTCCCGACCGGTGCTGACCGGCATCCACACGTCCATCGAGGGCGATAGCATCACGATGGCTGCGGCAGACGGCTTCCGCCTTGCCGTCCAAACGACCAAGCTGCCGCAAGAGGTTGGCGAAGGCGTCGATCTCATCATTCCGGCACGTTCCTTGCGTGAGCTCAATCGCATGCTGTCAGAACAGGAAATGCCTGTCCGCGTCACCGTGAACCAGTCCAAGACACAGGTGCAATTCCACCTGAACAACATCGTGCTCGGCTCACAGCTCATCCAGGGCAACTTCCCCAACTATCGGCAGCTCATTCCGGAGTCATCCAACACGCAGACATCGGTGGAAGTCGCGGATTTCCTGCGAGCCACAAAGACCGCTGCCGTCTTCGCCAAAGAGGGTAACGGCATCGTCCGCCTGTACATGACTCCCGGTGAGAATGAGATGGCAGGGACGATGCGGCTTGAGGCGCGTTCAGACCAGATCGGAGATCACCAGGGCGTGATTGACGCCAACATCGGCGGCGAAGAGGCGCATATCGCCTTCAACCACCGCTATCTGGAGGATGTTCTCGGAGTGCTGAACTCCACGGCAACGTTGGAGGTCTCCGGCCCCTCCAGCCCCGGCACCATCCGCCCCGCCTCCACGGACGACGGCACGGAATACATCCACGTCGTCATGCCCATGTTTGTGCAGTGGTAGGAGCGTAGAACGGGGCTCTTTCCCTCTTACGACGGCCCACTCGCCGTCGTCGGCCCCGCCTATAGCGGGAACGGCATCCCCTGCAGGCCCTTGAGGTACCGGATCTCTCCCAGGTGGTAGAAGGTGTGCCCGATGATGAACGTCTGGAGCAGCCGCGCCAGCGTTCGATCCGGCCGCTCCGCGTCCATCACGCGGTCCAGGTCGTCGTCCGTCATGCCCTCGAACACTGCGGGGATTTTTGGCCCCACCTCGGTCGCATAGTCGCGCAGCAGCTCGAGGCTCGGGCGAAAATCGCCCACCTGGTCTGCGGTGAACCCGGTGCCCGTCCCCTCCCCGGCCGGCATGACGAACTTCTCGTGGTAGCCCTGCGAAGTCCAGATTGTTGGCTGTGGCTCCACGGGAATGGTGACGTGTACGGCGTCATCCAGCGTGCGGGTGATGTGCCATGCGATGAACGCGATGGTCGTCGCGCCGGGAATCGGCGCGTAGTAGATATTCTCCTCCGTCAGCGGCTCAAGCTCGCGCAGCAGGCTGCCCTGAATCTCACGCATCTCTCGGGTCAACACCTGTACGCCGTTCATTACCCCACCCCCGGCTGCTAGCGGAACGTGTTCTTGATCCAGTCCATGAAGCCGCTGCCCTCACGCTCGCCGTCATCCCCGTTCTCGGGCGCGGCAGGCAGTGTTGCGGCCAGCTGCTCCAGCAGTTGTCGCTGTTCTTCAGTGAGTTGATCCGGCACGTGGACGGACGCGACGACGAACAGGTCGCCGCGGGCGCGCTGGTTCTTCGGATCGACCACGCCGCGGCCTTTGATCCTGAACGACTGCCCTGATTGGACGCCGGCCGGAACATGGAACGGCTCATCGCCTTCCAGCGTCGGGATGGTGATTTCGGCCCCGAGCGCTGCCTGCGCGATGTTGATGGGCACGCGGTGGAACAGGTGCCGCCCTTCACGCTCGAAAACGGCGCTCGGCGTCACGTCCAACTCGATATAAAGGTCTCCCGGCGGCCCGCCGTTCGCGCCGGCCTCTCCCTCGCCCCCAAGGCGAATCCGGTTGCCCGTGTCCACGCCCGGCGGCACGGTCACACGCACGGAGAGTTCACGCCTGATCCGCCCGGCTCCGTGACACTCGGAGCACGGATTCGTGATGACCTTGCCCTCGCCGTGGCAACGAGTGCAGGCGCTGATGTTCACATACTGGCCGAAGATGCTCTGTTGGCTGCGGCGCACCTCTCCCGAACCGTTGCACGCCGAGCACGCCTCAGGCTGTGTTCCGGGCTCTGCGCCGTTGCCCTTGCACGGCTGGCACAGTTCATTGCGAGAGACCTTGATGTCTTTCTCAACGCCACGAACCGCGTCCTCAAACGGCAGCTGTATGCGCATGGCGAGGTCATCGCCGCGCTGCGGACCGCCGCGCCGACCCTGGCGCCCGCGCATCCCGCCGAAGAACGCGTCAAAGATGTCGCCAAAGCCGCCGAACCCGGAGAACGCGTCACCGTTGGCAAACCCGTCCGCGCCGTTCAGTCCGGCATGGCCGAAACGGTCATAGGCCGAGCGCTTATTCTCATCGCGCAGGACCTCATACGCCTCGTTGATCTCCTTGAACTTCTGCTCGGCGTCCGCGGAACGATTGCGGTCCGGGTGGTGCTCAAAGGCGAGCCGGCGGAACGCCTTCTTAACGTCCTCCCCAGAGGCGTCACGAGACAGCCCAAGAACGTCGTAATAGTCTTTCTTATTCGTTGTCATGGCAGTACAGCCGGAGTTGATCCGTGACGCCGCTGCGCCCTCACCATATACGCCGCAACGTCCGCCCGCTCAGTTACCCCAGTGTATACCACGCATGGATCTGCGGCTTGGCCGGGCGGGTCCGTTTACCTACAGACTGTTCCGCCACTCGTCGAACGCGGCAACATCCTCCGGCGAGGCGTGGCGGATCAGTGACATCAACCGGTTCATGGCGGTCACGAGTTCCTGCGCATACGTGTCTCCGGTATCGCCATTCTTGAGCGGCGGCCGTTCGAGCCCCGCCCGCAGCGCGTTCACTTTTTCCTGCGCCGCTTTCAGTGCCCGCAGCTGCGGTGATTCATCTTCAGGCCGTCCCTGTTCAGGCGTGCTCATTGCCGAACCGTTCCACCGACGCCTAACCCTTTTGGAATTGCGAAAAATCGATGTTGGAGCCTTCCCCGACGAACGGGTTGTAGCGCCGCTCATTGAGGATGGTCGAAATATCGTTGTGCCCCGGCAGCACGACCGTCTCATCCGGCAGATCGAACAGCCGCGTCTTGATGGATGTGAGAATCTCCGGCATCGATCCTCCGGGGAAGTCCGTCCGCCCGATGGACATCTGGAACAGCGTATCCCCTGTCATCACAGCGTCCTCGTACACGAAGCAGCTGCTACCCGGCGTGTGGCCCGGCGTGTGCAGCACGCGAATCGCCGTCATGCCGAGCGTGAGTTCTTGCTCGTGCTCCAGGTAGGCGTCCGCCATCGGGGAGGGCATCTCAGGCTTGCCCAGCCACCCGTCACCCTTTGCCAACTCCTCCAGCATCGCCTCGTCCGGCTCGCCGATCATCAGGTCCGCGTCGGACCCGTCCATCGCCAGCCCGTTGTCAAAAGTGTGGTCGGAGTGGCCGTGTGTGTTGAGGACGTACTTGGGGAGCAGCCCGTGTGTCTGCATCCATACCAGCACCGGCCCCGACCCCTTGGACGGGTCGACGATGGCCGCCTCCTTCGACGCCTCATCGAACACGACGTACGTGTTATTCCCCATCGGCCCCACGGCAAATCGCTGAATCGGCATACCGTCCTCCCGCGCAATCCAAACGTCACAAGGAGATGACGTTGAGCCCCTCGATTCGCTCGAAATGCGTGCGATTATTGGTCAAGACCGTGAGATCATGGTGCGCCGCAGTCGCTGCAATCAACAAGTCCATGTCGGGGATGATCGTCCCTGCGGCGCGCAAGCGGCCCCGCTCACGGCCAAAGACGCGGCACGTTTCGTCGTCAAGCGGCAGCACGGTGACCCCCGTCAGAAACGCCTCTAACCGACGTTCACTTCCTTCGGGATCGCGGGTAACGTACCTGCCCTCATACAACTCGGCTAAAGAGATGATGCTCAGCGCAAGACCATCGCCGCGCAATTCGGTCAACCGTGCGCGAGTCGCCACAGAGCCACGCAAATACTCTATTGCCCAGTCCGTATCGATGAGGTAGCGCATCGATTCTACGGATCCGGCGGCGTGCGTGAACCGTCGATGCGCGCTTGGTAGATCATCTCCTTGAAATCGTCAGGGATGATGTCCTTCCAACCGCCAAAGGCGCTCTCAAAGAGGGCCGTGGCCTCATC
This sequence comes from uncultured Dehalococcoidia bacterium, assembly GCA_964653005.1. Lineage (GTDB taxonomy): Bacteria > Chloroflexota > Dehalococcoidia > UBA6926 > UBA6926 > VXMO01. Next base: position 399,226 of record CAZZAN010000001.1, read on the forward strand.
CGGATCGAGGTTTTCCTTCGCCGCCGCGCCGTTTCCCTGGGGCAGGGCAACCGTCCGTTCCACCGCGACGATCACCTCCGTGCCATCCTCAAGCTCAAGAGGCTCCAGTGGCGTCAGAACGCCTTTCTCATATCTCGCCCGTACCGTTGCCATGACCGACCATCACTCCTTTAGGAACCTTCGCGCTGGCCGCAATGCGACTCGAACGAACTGACTCACCGCGCCATTATAGCTACCATCACCCCACGCCCATTATCTCCACAACATGCGGCATTACTTCCGCGTCGGGGCGTGAGGTGTAGACGTACTCGGCGACGTTGTCCAGCGTCCGGCGGCACCCCGCCTCACTCGTGCCCACGCAAGACACGCCCAGCAGCGCCATGCGCGGCGAGTCGTGCTCGCCAACTTCTGAGATGGAGATGTTGTAGCGGCGCCTCACGCGTTCGATGACGCTCTTGACTACCTGCCGCTTGTCTTTGAGCGACGACGCCTCAGGCAGCCGCAGCTCAAGGACCGTGTAACCGACGACGATGGCCATGGGCCGAATGTTAAGGCGCGAGGCTCTTCATGTTAAGCCTCGCTAGACGTCCAGGTTCTGGACCTCCTGCGCGTGCGTCCGGATGAAGTTCGCGCGTGGGCGAACCTCCTCGCCCATCAGCATCTCGAACAACTCCGCCGCCTGCTGCGCGTCCTCGATCTCAACCTTGAACAGCGTCCGCGTCTCCGGGTCCAGCGTCGTCTCCCACAACTGCGTGGGGTTCATCTCGCCGAGGCCCTTGTACCGCTGGATGCCGACGCCGCGTGTGGACACATCCTCAACGATCTCCGCAAGGTCGATCATCGAGTTCAGCCGCCCGACGGCGCGCTCCCGCTTGTACACCGTGCCAACCTTCGGCAGGTGATCGCTGAGCGCCGTGGCCAGCTCCGTCATGCGCTGCGCCGCGTCCTCGTTGAAGAAATCGTGGTCGAGCCGCAGCGTCCGGCCGCTCTCGGTGTCCTGGATCAGGATGTACGTCTCGTTCTTGGCCGGGAACGCGGTCTCCGCTCCCTCATCGCCCTCGGATGCCTCGTCCTGCTCCTCGGCAGGCTCATCGGAGAGATCGAGCAGCGATGGCTGCTGAACGTCAGGCATCGCAGAGGGCGCCGTCGGTGAGGGTGGGGGAGCGATGGGTGTGTCGTCGTATTGGAACTCCAGGATGCGAACGTTGCCCAAATCCTGCAGCGCCCGCATCAGTTCCTGGAGGGTCTCCTCGGTGGAAAGATCACGCTCGCCCGTCCGTACGGTCAGGGCCGTCGCGATCAGGAGCGGCCACGGATAACCGGTCGCCTGCAGGTCGGACATCGCCTTCCCGAGACGCTGCACGGACGGCAGCACGTCACGCACCTGCGTCTCCGTGTAGACGATGGCCGCGTCCTGCTCCGAGTTCTCGCGGATCGTCATGTCCTTGAGAGCCTGGTTGGTCAGCGTGTCGTCCTTCTCCCTGTCCGAATAGAGCCAATGGATGTCATTGCGGCCAATCTGCACGCGGTACAGCGGCGGCTGCGCGATGTAGATATTGCCCGCGCGGAGCAGCGGCTGGAAATGCCGGTAGAACAGCGTCAGCAGCAGCGTGCGGATATGCGCGCCGTCCACGTCCGCGTCCGTCATGATGATGACCTTCTTGTACCGCAGCTTGGAGAGGTCCAGACCGTCGTTCTCGTCGGCCTCTGCCTCATCCTCGGATGCGCCGTTCCCGTTCGCGTGGCCGTTCAGCCCGCCGAACCCGACGCCTAGCGCCGATGCGATGGCCTTGATCTCCTCGTGCCCGTACACCTTGTCGAGCCGTGCCTTTTGCACGTTCAGGATCTTGCCGCGCAGGGGCAGGATGGCCTGGAAGCGCCGATCACGCCCGCCCTTGGCGGAGCCGCCGGCGGAGTCGCCCTCAACGAGGAAGATCTCGCAGTTGTCGGGGTTCTTGTCGGAGCAGTCGGCCAGCTTGCCGGGCAGGGTGGTGGATTCCAGCAGGCCCTTGCGCTGCACGCTCTCCTTGGCCTTGCGGGCGGCCTCCCGCGCGATGGCCGTGTTCTTGCACTTCTCAAGGATGCGCCGCGCGTCCTGCGGATGCTCCTCCAGGTACGTGGACAGACCCTCGGCCAGCGTGCTCTCAACGTGGTTCTTGACCTCGGCGTTGCCCAGCTTGCCCTTCGTCTGCCCCTCGAACTGCGGCTCAGCCAGCTTCACGCTGATCACCGCCGCGATGCCCTCGCGCACGTCCTCGCCCGCCAGGTTGTTGTCCCCGTCCTTCAGCAGCTTGAACTTGCGGCCGTAGTCGTTCATCGCCCGCGTCAGCGCCGCGCGGAATCCGGTCAGGTGCGTCCCGCCGTCCACCGTGTGGATGCAGTTCGCAAACCCCAGGACGTTCTCCTGGTAGCCGTCGTTGTACTGGAGGGCAACCTCGACGTGTGTGCCGTCAATGTCCCTTTCCACGTAGATGGGCGTCTGGTGCATGGGCGTCCGCGCCGCGTTCATGTGGCGCACCAGTGAGCGGATGCCGCCCTCGAAATAGAACGTCGTCTCGTTCTCCGTGCGCTCATCGACGAATCGAATCTCCAGCCCCGGGTTCAGGTATGCCATCTCCCGGAACCGCGCCGCCAGCGTATGGAACTCAAACGACGTGTCCTGCATGAAAATCTGCGGGTCCGGCCTGAACCACACCGTCGTGCCCGTGTCATCCGCCGGGCCGATAGGCTCAACCGGCGCGACCACGTCGCCCCGCGAGTACTCCTGCATGTGGACCTGGCCGTCGCGCCGCACCTCAGCCCGCAGGTTCTCCGACAGCGCGTTGACGACGGACGCGCCGACGCCGTGCAGTCCGCCGGACACCTTGTAACCGCCGCCGCCGAACTTGCCGCCCGCGTGCAGCGTGGTCATCACCGTCTCAAGGCCCGTCAGGCCCGTCTGCGGATGCTTGTCGATCGGCACCCCGCGCCCGTCGTCCTCGATGCGCGCCGAGCCGTCGGCCAGGATCGTGACGATGATCTGGCTGCAGTAGCCCGCCATCGCCTCGTCGACGGCGTTGTCGACGATCTCATAGATCAGGTGGTGGAGGCCCCGCTCATCCGTGGAGCCGATATACATGCCGGGGCGGCGGCGCACCGCCTCAAGCCCCTCGAGGACCTCGATATTGCGTGACGTGTACTCGGACGTGTCAGTCGCGGCTGCATCGCGCCGTTCCGACCGTTCTACCATCTGGTTCACCCCTTCAGTGAGCGGCAATCACGCGAGCCGGCGGTGGCCCCGGATTCGCTATATGTACGCCATCTCCATGCGCCTCGCGAACCGCCGTGTTTGGCGCCTGCTTTTCCCCGCTTCCTGAGCGCCCGATTCCACTCTCCCCAAGAGCCGATTCAGATACGATCCTGCGGTACTCGCAGATACGGCCGCTACCTGCATCTATTCTACCAGAAATCCGAAAATGGCGATGCCATGCCTCAACTGGCAGAAACCGCGTGCCCACGCCGTTCCCAGACATGCTCTTAACGCTTCGCCTGACATTCCGCCCCCCGCTCACCCTGAGCCTGTCGAAGGGCCTGTCTCCACGGGACTCTCCATCGGCTCAAGGCGTAGCCTCAAGCCTAGGGCGCGGGTGACCCTGAGCAACGTTGTCAGGGTCGGGTTGCCGTCCTCAGACAGCGCCTCATAGAGGGTGCCCCGGTTTAGCCCGGTGGCGCGAGCGAGGGCGCTCATGTTCTTCGTTTGCGCAACGTGTCTCAGGGCAGCGCGAATCACAATCCCGTCTCCAAGATCTTCATCCACAGCCGCCCGAAGAAGGTCTTGCGCGTCGTCCTCGGTTCGTACGTAATCCGCCGCGTCGAATTTCCGATACTCCTCAGGCATCAGTCCCTCCATTCCGTCGCCATCCTCTTGGCTCGCTCAATATCTCGTCGCTGGCTGTCCTTGTCGCCGCCACAGAGCAGGATGATGAACTCAGCGCCTCTGGTCATGAAATAGACTCGGTATCCGGGCCCGTGGTGGATTCTCATCTCGGACACACCACCTCCAACAGATTGCACGTCGCCCAAATACCCTTCCTCAGCTGCCAGCAGCCTGGCGACGATGCGGCTCACAGCCCGGCGATCTCGCAACCCGTGCAACCATCGATCGAACGTCGCGCTGCGGATGATCGTGAACATGACAGCATTGTACGATATATCGTACAATCAGAGAAGCGGCTGTATGACCGTTGAAGAGCCCCCGTCGCATTTCCGGCGCCCCCTCACCGTATCCCCGTCGAAGGGCGAGCCCCCCCCACCTGCCACTCCTATTTGCCCCATCCCAAACAGTCACCCTATAGTCCCTCCACAACGAGCCATACCCCGGCGGCGAGGAACGTCGACAACCCAGCCGTCACCTTTCCCCGGGAGCGCAAAATAGGAGGGCGCTCCCTGCAAGGAACGCATCCGCTATCGAAGTACCGGATACCCCTGCGGGATAACGCCACTGTGCGACCACACAAAGGCCGCGCGGCAGCGCCCCGTGCAGTTGCCTCCATCGCCCCTAAGCCACGCCGCGACCCGAGCAGGGACGATGAGAGAGACTCGTGCTCCACACGGGTCGAGCCAAAAGGCTCAGGCAAGTGGAGCGCATGGCGCCCCATGTTGATGTGGCAGCAACATCGGGCGAGCACGGATCAACCACCGTGACGCGCTCACGCGCATAACGGTGAGGGACGAAACTCCACGCCGATGGGCAAAAAACCCCCGGCCGGAGAACGGACACGCCATCGGTGCCACCATGCCGACCGTGTTCACCCCCGGACGGGAATCGCGTCGCAGCGATACCCGCCCCGCTCAGGCGTTCCCTGGAGCAAAACCAATCTGGAGGCCGGATCTGCGAGCCGAAAGGGTGGGCCGCAGTCCCCGGAACGCGACTCCACACAGCGCCGAAAAAGCGCAGAACTGAAAACCCTGACGAGCAGCCCTGGAACCGATAGCGGATGCGTTCCCCAAGTCCCCACTCCTCCCCCCAACCAATCGAACACCGACTCAAACCACCGGAAAGGAGAAAACCAACACCCCCACCTACTGTCATTCCGAGCGCAGTCGAGGAATCTAGAGCCTTAAGGCCGCTGTCGGAACCTTACCTCTAGAGGCAGGCGGCACTTGTTCTGGCGAATGACGAGACGGTTCAGGCTTATGCATTTCAATGTGACGCCGTTATACTTGGATGGGATAGAACGTACAGTCTTGTCCTGGCGAGATTCATAATGCGAGACAGATTGGGCCAAGAACGAAAATGGTGCGTCCACCTGATGAAGGACGTCCAAGGTTTACCAGAAGGTGAGGACAAGACACTGTGCGGGCTTCTGTATGTCGAGATTCACTTTCAAGAAGCCGAAACCGACGCGCGGTTGTTCTTGTCTAGAGCTAGACATGACGAACTGTGCACTACTTGCCATCAATTACTGAAAGATATGTCGCCGAGTCTCATCGACGAAATCACCTAGACCGAACTCCGGGGCAACGTGCGTTGGTATTCGAGCCACATCTCGCTGGCGAGAATACGTACCTCTTCGGCTATTTGAATGGCCTGACTCGGCCAATGGATCCAGATTCCCGTTTTCGCGGGAATGAGGGATTGGGAGGAGCGCGCAGCCCTAGTTGTCGGAGGAGGATTCCTCCGCGGAAGCGGCAGCATCCGCCGCAGGCGCGCCCTCCGCGCCCTCTTCCTCCGCAGCTTCAGCGTCCTCAGCCGCCATGGCCGCCGTGACGCGTGAGTGTGTTGCCCGGACGATGATGGTCTCGGCGTCGGTCAGGATCTCCACGCCCTCCGGCGCGGCGATGTCCGAGACATGCAGCGATGTCTCCAACTCTTCCAGGGCCGTGACGTCCAACTCGACGGCGGCGGGAATGTTGGCCGGCAGGCACTCGATGGTCACTTCGTGCGTCAGGTGCGTGATGACCGCGCCCGGCAGCCGTGCCGCAGGCGACTCGCCAACCAGGTGGACGGGGACGGTGGTCTGGACGGCCCGGTTCATCTCAACGATGTAGAAGTCCGCGTGCATGATTGCGCGCGTCACGGGATGCCGCTGCAGGTTCCGCAGCAGCGTCTGGTGCTTCTCGCCGTCGATGGTCAGTTCAACAAGCGAGCCGCGCCCGCCGTCCGTCACCAGCTTGTCGATCGCGCGACTCTCCGCCTGAAAGCTGACCGATTCCGCGCCGCGGCCATAGAGATTGGCCGGTGTGATGCCATCCCGCCGGAGCGCCTTCACATGGCGGCCCAGCGCCTCGCGCCGCTCGCCCTCAAGGGTCAATGTTGTTCCGTTTGCGCTTGTCATATGATTCTTCAGCCTTGTCTGTTCGTGCTGCGCCGCGGGCGATGTGCCCCAGCGGCAAAACGGGGTCTCACTTGTGACTTTTGACACAATATCGTAGCTACACGCCCTTATTGCGGTCAAGTTCGCCCCGCTGAACGGATACGGCACAATGTTGGGGTGAGTCCGACGCCTCACGCGAGACCCCGATGACAAGCAACGAAACGCAGCAAGCGACAACCAGACCCGATGATGAGTCGCTTTGGCGATTCGCAAGCGCCAGGGGGATGGATCGGCGCGAATTCCTGCGACTGCTGATTGTGGGAGGCACGGCGGCCGTCATCGCCGCCTGCTCCGGCAGCCTGTTCAATGGAGACGTAGCTGACCCGACACCGACCATCGATCCAACGAACCCGCCATGGTTCAAGGACCCGACCCCGTTCATTCAGCGCGGGGCCGCCGGCTTGGAAACACGGCTTGAAAACCTGAACGGCATGATTACGCCGGCCCGCCAGTTCTTCGTACGAAACAACGGGAAGAGCAGCATCGACATTGACGTGTCCACATGGCAGCTCACTGTGGAGGGCGATGCGATAGCCGAACCCGTGCATCTGTCTATCGAGGAGTTGCAGCGCCTGCCGAGCCGCTCTTTGGTCTCGTACCTGGAATGCGCCGGAAATCACCGTGCCATGTTCGGCCTGCTGCAGGGCCGGCAGTCCACGGGCACACAGTGGATGACGGGCGCGATTGGGAACGGAGAGTGGGTCGGAGCGTCGCTGCGGGATGTGTTGACGCTTGCCGGTATCACCGATGCCGCGGTGAGCGTGCTGCTGGTCGGCCTGGATACCGAGGCCCCCGAAAACGGCTTTCGCTATGTGCTGCCCGTCGAGAAGGCGATGGATAGCGACACGCTGCTGGCCTACTCCCTGAACGGTGAGCCTCTGCCAAAGGATCATGGCTTTCCACTGCGCGCCATCGTGCCCGGGTGGGTGGGCAGTTCCCACATCAAGTGGCTTGGCCGCATCGTCGTGTCCTCCGAGAAACTGTGGACGCGCAACAACACGACCTCATATGTCCTCATCGGAGACGACTACCCGCCGGAAGGCGAAGCCCGCGGCAAGCCCGTCACGATGCAGGTCATCAAGAGCGCGCTTGCGCTGTCGTGGCCGGCGCAGCTTGCCGTAGGCGCCCATCGCATCCACGGGTATGCCCACTCGCCCGCCGGGCCAATCTCGCGTATCGAGTGGAGTGCCGACAACGGTCAGACGTGGCGAGACGCCGAACTCACCACGCCGCAACCCGATCACTCATGGGTACAGTTCGAGTTCACTTGGGACGCCGAGGCGGGTGAGCACACAATAATGACGCGCGCCACCGACTCCGCCGGGAATACGCAGCCCGATCACGTCCCCTTCAACGAGAAGGGCTACCTCTTCAACCAACCCCTCCCGCATCCGATTCGGGTCTCGTAAACGACTTACGCCGCCGCGCCCAACTCCCTCGGCCTGTATTGCAGCGCCTCGCTCAGATGCCGGGATGTGATGGTTGGTTCCTCTGCGAGGTCCGCAATCGTTCGCGCCAGCTTGAGGATGCGATGGAATCCGCGTGCGCTCAGGTGCAGCTGCTGCATCGCCGCCCGCAGAAGCCCGTGCGACGCGTCATCCAACCCGCAGAACTCGCGAACCTCCACCGGCCCCATGTCCGCGTTGGTCAACACGCCGGGCGAACTGCCGAAGCGAGCCCGTTGCCGCGTCCGTGCTTCCTCCACGCGGCTCCTCACGACCGCCGACGTCTCGCCTTGCCGTTCGTCGGTCAGCTTCTCGTATTCAACACGGGGCACGTCGACAAAGATGTCGATGCGGTCCAGAAGCGGCCCGCTGATGCGGCGCTGGTAGCGGTCGATTGCCGACGGCGAACAGGAGCACGCCTTGACTACGTCGCCGTAGAAGCCGCACGGGCAGGGATTCATCGCGCCGACAAGCATGAAATTGGCCGGAAACGTGATTGAGCCCTGCGCGCGGCTGATTGTGACCGCCTTGTCCTCCAGCGGCTGCCGCAGCACTTCCAGGATGTGGTGGCCGAACTCCGGCATCTCATCGAGGAACAGGGCGCCGCGGTGGGAAAGCGTGATCTCGCCCGGCCGCGGCCAGTGCCCGCCGCCCACCAGTCCCGCGTTGGAGACCGTGTAGTGCGGGGCGCGGAACGGACGGGCGGAGATGAGCGGCTGCTCCGGCGGCAGCAGGCCCGCCACGCTGTAGATCTTGGTCACGTCCAGTGATTCATCCCGCGTCATCGTGGGAAGAACGGACGGCAGGCAGCGCGCCAGCAGCGTCTTGCCACTGCCCGGCGGCCCCATCATCACCAGGTTGTGACCGCCCGCCGCCGCCACTTCCAACGCGCGCTTCACGTTCTCCTGCCCGCGGACGAGCGACATATCAAAGCCGTCGATGGTCGATGCGCTGCCTGGGTCTACCGGCGGCTCCGTCTGATAGAAGGGACGGAACGACTGCTCACCGCTGATGTGCTCCACGAGTTCCCGCAGGTTGCCCGCGGGCAGCACCTCGATGCCGTCCACGAGAGCGGCCTCCGGCGCGTCAACGGCGGGCACGACGACCTGCGTCAGCCCGCCCTCACGCGCCAGCGCCGTCATCGGCAGCACTCCCTGCGTATGCCGCACCTGCCCCTCAAGGGAGAGCTCACCCAGGAACGCGACGTCCTCCAGTGAGAACTGCGCTCCGGCCTGCCCCGATCCGATGAGGATGCCCGCGGCGATGGGCAGGTCATAGGACGTTCCGTTCTTCTTGAGGTCCGCGGGGGCCAGGGAGACCGTGATGCGGCGCTGCGGAAACTCAAAACCGGAATTCCTGATTGCGGCGCGAACGCGCTCCCGCGCCTCCTGCACCGCCGTGTCCGGCAGCCCCACGATCGTGAAAGCGGGCAGGCCGGGCGCGATGTCCACCTCCACCTCAACAATCGAACCCTCAAGACCAACCACCGCGCAGCTGCGCACATGTGCCAACGTCATAACACTCCCTCCCGCCAACGCGCCCAACTCAACCTGACGAACTCAACCCAAAGAACGCGCGTTCTGACGACGGTACCACGCCCTGAGCAACATTGCAACATGCGTTCGAAAACGAGGAGAGCCGCTATGTCTGTCATTCTGAGCGCAGCGCAGCGGAGTCGAAGAATCTAAAGTCTCGATTGCGCGTGCCACCCTCCGCTCACCCTGAGCCTGTCGAAGGGCCACCCACCTCCGTCATTCCCGCGAAAGCGGGAATCCATCGGGACTGTCATTCCGAGCGCAGCCGAGGAATCTAAAGCGCCCTATCCGCCCAACAACTTCCCCACCAACCGCTCGACGTCCTTGCCCTCCTTGGATTGCCGCAGCCACTTGCGGATTTCGCGACGGGCGATGGTCACCGTCAGCGACCTGCCCTTCGCCTCTTCTTTCGCCCGCAATTCCGGCAAGATATCCGCTACACGTTTGGCCGCCGCCTCACCCGCCTTTGCCAACTCACGGTGCAGAGCCACGCGCTCGTTATACCGGGGTATTGGCAGCTTCCATAGATGCTTATGCAGGTGGCGAGTCCTACCCGCCCAGTTCGGGACGGTGTACTTATTGACTGCCTCCTCTAATGTATCGCTGTTGATGATAGACAGTAGGTATTCGGCTTCGGCCAAGCTAACGCAGGCAACCCAAAAGAGAGTGTAGTCGACTACCGATTCATCATTACTAAGAATGGCCGCAGTTGGAGTACCAGACTGGTTGTAGATGACTCGCACTGGCATCTCACTATTGTCATTCTGCCATTCGACCTGGGCTGTCAGTTTGCCCCAATAATCAATTTGGTCCAGCAAAGATAGCTTGTTGGCCTCCGCTCTATTCGCCTCCCACAGGCGGCTGACTGTCTTCCAGCGATCCTGCACCCGGCTTCCCAAACCGGACGAATTAAGGACGCTAAGCGGGGTGCCATCCTCGAAACGCCTCTCGTTGTCCGGCCGAATCGGAAGAACCGCTTTCAAGGGCTCCAGCGTTGCGTACGGCACGAGCGTCTCACCCAAATGGACATCAAAGACGTGAGTTTCCTCAATGGTCTGGCCGGTGATCGCCGAGAGGTCAAGGTCACGCCATGGGGCTTTGTCCTGCGCCCCACGACGCGGATTGACTGTGACTGTTCCGGGCGCCTTGATGATGGCCGTGTTTTCCGCTGTCTCGACGAAGTGCAGGCTGCGGGGAACAATGGTGGCCCCCTCACTTGTGCGACGAGCGTATGGAGATTCGCCGACCTGAGAGGTGTCTGTGATCGTAGCGGGCACCCTCCCGAAGTTCTGCTTTTTCGTTTCCCCAGTCCAACGCTCAACCGTTCCCGCGAGCGGCTTCGCAGGTGGATCATTACTGCCCTCTGCAACGACGCGGCGCGCAAAGACGACGCTTGCGGGCACAGGAAAGAACGTGTTGGGTTTCAACCGCTCGAGGTCCCAGGAGAGCTTATGTGTGAAATCGACGGCCAGCACCCCGCCATCAATCCCGATATTCCAGACACCCGTCCGCCACCTGGTGTACTGCCCCGTCTGCAGCGTGCTGTGCGGCATCACCATCCCGATGACGCCGCCTTCCTCGAGATAGAGGTCGACCGATCGGGTGAAAAAGAGCCCCGCCACATCCTGATGCGTCGCGTAACGCCCGCCTGCCCAGATGCCATACGCATTCTTACTCAGTTGCTCAAGTCCTGTACGCAAGTCCGCGATTGTCTGGTTGTAGTTGATCCACGGCGGATTGCCGATGACGATATCCACTTTTTGGTTCGCTAAAGTGGCAGGCCGCACCATGTTGCGCGTGTAATACGCCCAAATATGGTCGCGGCCTGCAGCGTGCAACTGTTGTAGTTTGCCTACGGTCTCCGCAAGCACATCCCTGTCTGGGCCAAACAGTCCAGAATCATCAAGTACAAATTGTGGGTCGCGCTTCTTTTCAATCGCTTCGGTAACGTCTGCCATAATCCGGTCGAAATTCTCGGCACGGTCGACAAGGGACACGGGAAAGAGCAATTCCGTGTTGGCCGCGTCTCCCACCTGGATAGGCACGTTTGGCCCGGACAACATGTCGCCTCTGATTTGTAGTTGGAGTGAATCCCCCAAGTACACCGGTGCGGAGAAGTTGGACGCTGGCGGCCCTCCGCCCAATCCGTCGAATAGCGGCTTGGCGGCCAGCACCCACGCGGCGCGAGCGAGGTGAACGGCGACCGGATGCACGTCGATCCCGATTACGCGCTCGCGCAGCCGGTTGAGCAATTCCGAGGCCGTGTACGTATCGAGCGGGTCCGGGTTGTTGTCGGCCGCCTCGATGAAATGGGCGATGGCCTCCGTGAGGAACGTGCCGGAGCCGCAGGCGGGGTCAAGCACACGTTTATTCAGCGGGTCATCCACCAACTCCGTCACCATCGCGCGGGCGAGCCAGTCGGGCGTGTAGTATTCGCCAAGCTGCCTGCGATCATCTGGCGGAATTACGGCCTCATAGAGGATGGCGGCTACGTTCTCCGGGGCCGCAAGCCAGTCGAAACGGCTGACGCGCCGAGCAAGGGTGCTGAGGAACGGGCCGCCGCCGACCTCCGTCGGCCATGCAAAGAAGTCCGACTCCACCACGCCCTCAATACCGGTTTCACTGCGGAACTGCTGTCCGAGCACCAGGTCGTACGGGTCGTTCGCGGCAAGATGACGGACATCTATGCCGAACGAGGCCTGCACGACGATCCCGATAACGGTTGTGAGGTACGTGTGGCGGATGAACAGGTCGTCCATCGCCTGCTCGCCCTGCGCGATCTCGCCCAACGCCGTACGGAGCAAGTCTTCCCACAGCCGGCGTTTCAGGGCAATGCTCTGGTTGCCAGTCGACTTCGTCTAAAGCGTTTTGAGCATGGCGATATCTTGAAGATAGTGCGGGCTGCTGGTGCCAAAGTGCTTCTCAATATCCTCCTTATTCGGCGGGATATTCTCCAGAGCGACGAGGGCATCATCGCGCAGCCACTCGTGGAGACCGCGCCAACTGTTGGCATCCTCAAGCGTGATTGCATACGGCTTGGTGAGTTTTGGCTTGCCTGCGCCCGGCTGCCGTAGCACCCAATACTTGCCGTCGGTCAGAATGCCTACCCTCGAACGGCCGTCCCGCTGGGAACTCTCCAGGTAGCCGTCCAGCTGGGCAATGTATTCCTGTTCGGGTACGCCCCGCCGCGCCATGCCGATGCGCCGCTTGACCTCAACAAACGTATCGAGGGCGGTCAGATCAACCGCGCGGCGTGTGGAGTCCGAGGAGGGTGGATTCTCCTCGACGATCTCATGCGACTCTGCCAGCCGTGTCGCAATCAGGAAATCACGGACGGCGCTGGTGATATTGGCCTCAGCCTCGTCTCGCTCATGGCGGCGCAGCAGTTCGTAGGCCGCGATCTCTGAGGCTGCTTCGTCCGGGACGGCGGGGGCGCCGGTCGGTGGGTTAGGCATGGTTGATTATAGGCGGGTTTGGGTTGCACAGTGAGGTTCAGATTCCCGCGAACGCGGGAATGACGGAGGGGGCGGGAATGACAGTGGGCGCGCGCGCTGGGTTAGACTGGCAGTGCTTGATGGGCAGGACGATCCGGGCGGTAAGGAGGCATGGCGGTGGAGTTCATGGGGTACGGCTATACGCACTGGTTGATTATCGCGTCCCTGGCTCTGCTGACGGCGGCGCCTGTCATCGGCATCGCCGCTGGCTTCATCATGAGCAGGCTCAGGCGTCGCCGCGCCGCGCAGTAGGGATACACGTCGATTGACGGGGCGAAGGCCGCTGTCGTTTATGGCCGGGTTCTGAAGGAATAGTCAATGACGCGCATTCTGTTGGCCGTTGACGGATCCGACCAGGATGTGGCGTCCGTGGAGTGGTTGGGCAAGCTGTTCGGCGTCGTCGCGGCCACCGTTGAAATCACCGTGCTGCATGTCGCTCACCTCAGGATGCCCGGCCCATCCTCCATCCGGCTCGGGTTCGTCCCTCGCCTCCCGTCCCAGGAAGACCTCGAAGGCATTGAACAGCAAACTCGTACAGAGGCGGACGAGATTGTCGACGCCGCAAGGGAAGACCTTGAGGGCTACGGTTTCTCGGTAACGACCATGGTGGAGTGGGGCCCCACGCCGGATGTGATTCTCGAAGCGGCCGAGGCCAACAAGTGCGACATGATCGCGATGGGGCGGCACGGCGCCGGCAGGGTGAGCGATCTCATCGCGGGCAGTGTGTCTGGCCGCGTCATACGCCGCGCCGGCGTCCCAGTGCTCATCTTGCGAGCTGATCCGCCGCAGTAGTTTCGGACGCCTGGGCCGTTACAGGCTCCTCGAACCGCTCGATGACCTGGAACTCCAGCGCGTAGACCTCCACCTCGTCGACGGGCCGGTCGAACTTTTTGCCCTCGCTGAACTGCTCGATCCACGCCGCCGTATCCGGCCAGCCTTCCGCGAGCGCTTCCTCTTGCGTGATTTCCCCGATGAGCTGTTTCCACACCCGCGTCACGAGAATCTTGGCAAATGGCTTCTCACCGGTCATCGGCGGGCGGCGATAGAGCAGGTGCTCCGCGCCCTCCTTCGCCCGCGCTCGCGCCCACAACTTGCGCGCCTGCGACTTCTCGCCTCGAAGGATCAATTGAACACTCGGTTCCTTGAATAAAATCATGCGGATACTATACAGGCGTGGCGGGCCGCCTGACCGTCACGCATCATTAGACGGCAGTAACACAGTTGGAGGAAGTCATGCAGCAGTTTCTCGTGCTGACCGTTGGTCGCGCCCTGGACCCGCAGGATGGGGATGAACAAACGCAGTCGTATATGGGCGAGTGGCAGGCGTGGCTTGGGGGGCTGGTCGCCTCCGGCGCGCTGGACTCCGGCAGGCCATTGGAGCCCGGCGGCAAGGTGGTGGATAAAGACGACATCAACGACTATGCGCCTGAGGAGATCGGCGTCGGCGGCTATCTGATCATCAACGCCGAATCGTTGGAGGATGCCGCGAGGATCGCGCAGGGTTCGCCGCACATCGCCATCGGTGGAAGTGCCATCATCCGTCCGTGCCTAAGCGTCCCCCAGCAATAGCGGGCGCGGCATCGCTCTAAACTATGTGTAGATGGCGATAACGACGGCCTCAGTGGGGTCGGATGGGTCCGACGCGAAGGCCACGATGCAGGAACGTCCGGCCAATACTTCCGAGGAGGGAATGGCTCGGTTGATGCGCGCCCCCGTCAGCCACGTCGGCACGCTCCCGTCCAACTGAACGTCTGCCGTGAAGGACGACGAATAGAAGCCCTTTACCGTGCCGCGCCTCAACTCCATGCCTACACCCCGCTCAGATCGATGTCTTGCTGATACACAGGCTGAGACCTGCCGATGTCGTAACGCGTCCGCAGACCTGCAACCCGTAGCCGTTCAGCTGCCCACCCGACGGACGGCGCGGTGATGGACACCACGTCATGCAGTTGCTGCCCGGCGTTCACAGGGACCGTGATTCGCGCAAAGGGCTGCAGGATGCCGCGCGAACGCAATTCAGCCTCCGCCCGCGTGGCCGCCACCTCCGTCGTTGTCAGCGAGCGATCAACAACCTGCACCAACAGGCTGCCGACGGATGCCATCTCACGCTCATTGACCGCCTGCGCGATTGTCCCGTCCCCATAGACCTGCACGTGGTTAACACGGGAGAGGGCGGATGAGCGGACGGCGTCCAGCAGCGCATGGCCGCCCGGCTCGCCGTAGGAATAAACGACGGGGTCAGTTTCACGCGCATGGATTGCCTCCAATACGCCGTCTGAGAAACGGAGAACGTCCGGCACGCGAGACATCAGTCGGTTGACGGCAACCGCGAGACTCTCGTTGGGAGAGATCGTGATGGCGGGATAGGTGGCCACGATGGATGGACTTGAACGAGCGAGCGACGTGGACAGGCCCGCCATTGTGAGCAGTTGGCCGAGGATATTCCACACGGATGCCGTGTGCGCGGGCCACGTCAATTGGCGACGCGCCCGCATGTTGCTCAGGAACCACCACGGGTCCTCCGCCTCCAGCACCGTTACTGGGCTGCCCCGCCGCGTCTCGCGCCGAACCTCGCGCGCCCAATAGCGTTGGGCTTGACCCGTTTCCTGTCCCTCCGCAGTCTCATATCCCCACGCGATGCTGAGTTCATGCCCCAATGGGCCATAGCCGGCGGTGATTGACGGATCAAGATGTGGTCCTTCAGCCAGAACGAGTGTCAGTGAAGCTCCTCGCGGTGTCTCTCTCACGTCCGCGGCTATGACGGAACTGGAGATATCAACGGGTGCTGCGCCGATGCGCGCCCGCCACACGCCGGACGGTGTCGTCAGCCACGCAAAGGAGGCATCGGCGGTCAGCGCAGGCCCTGAGCCTCTGGCCTGGCCGAACGGCGAGGGTTCACGCCAACGATGGTCGCGGAAACGCGCCCCCGCCGCCGCATGCGTTGTCATGGTCTGTGAGTAACCGCCCGCCCCGCCATATGCTTCCACAAAGCTGATGTGCGGCCCGTCCGCCATGCAGATGCCGGGGTCCCGGTACGTCACGTCTGCCCCCGCCGCCGCCGCAATCACTTCACGCAGCATCGACCATGCTCCCGCCGTCTGAGACGAACCCGCGCCAAGGGTGCATGTCCATACGCCTGACGATCCGTTTGACAGTGTCCCGCACACCACAACCGCCCAATCGCCGTCGATGTGAGCGCAGGCGATGCCGTTCACTGTCCTCAGCGAGTTGGTCCATGCGGAGGGCGACGCCCATGTTCCCGCTGTTCTTGTTATTGAGCGAACGGCGCCTGTCGATTCCGCGTAGAGCAGCAACGCTCCGCCGCCCGCGCCGGATGCCGCCGCAAGGGAGGTGATACTGGCCGCCGCCGTTGTGATTGTGCGCAGGGGACTGAAGGTCACACCGTCGTCTCGGCTCGTTCGCTCGTGGATCGTCCGCTGATTGGCCGCAACGTCAAAAACATGGATCTGATCACCAATCTCGATGACCGCAACGCCTGCTGAGGCGGACGTCCCTCCGAGGTTCTGCCACATTCCGAATTGCGTATCCGGTTGAGGAGAGGCGGTTCGCTGAACGAAGAGGCCGTTCGGGTCGGCCTGAGCACGGATACGAATGAGCGAGCCGCGGGACGTGATGACGGCGTCATGCGGCCCGTCCGGCTCTTGCCCGGAGACGAGGCGTTCCCATCGGAGCTGTGTCACGCCGCCCCACCGCTCAGCGAGCGTGGCGTGTATGTATGGGATAGCAGCGCGTTCACGCTGCGCCGCAAGCAGTGTTTCAGATAGCGAGTGCATCGTTGGTCACCTGGGAGTCGATAGAGCTGACGAGTCCGGGCGGCCTAGAGTTCGCCGCTGTCTTCCGGATGAAAAAGCTTGCGTGAGCGAATGCCGGAGCGGCGGCCGATTCGCGCCAACTGCAGCTCAAAATCGGCCATCCGCTCCTCCGCCCAGGTCAGGTACTGCCGCCACACGTCCTGTCCGCCGACGTTGAGGCGATTGACTGCGTAAGCTGCCCACTCCAGCGCCGCGTATGCCGCCGCGCCGGTTATTACCAGTTCTTCCAGCGCCTCGGGCAGTGTGGACGCGGAGTCCGTCAACCGATGAAGCGCCCCGTAATACACGATGACGCTCTCACCGCCCTTCGGCTCGCTGGGCAGACTCAACATGAGCGTGTCACCCCATTGGTTGAAGCGCACGCGGGACGGCGGGTGTTTGCCCACGGGATATTCAACGGCCTCAACGAGGATGCGATCCGTCAGGTCGGCAACCGAGACCTCTCGGCTTCCGCTTGTCAGCCCTTTTGAAGCCGTCTTCTCCTGCGGCGCAACCTTGGAGACCTTGGCCAGCGCCCGCTCGATGTGGCGATTCAGCACATCATCCGTCCATCGATAGCTGTTGGCGTCTTCGTCATGCAGATCGCGCCGTACGCGCTCCCGCACCTGTCCCAGCGTGCTCATCTTTCCTCGCGCCTCCCGTGCTCACCCGTCATTCCCGTCCCCCGCCGTCATTCCCGCGCACGCGGGAATCCAGAAATCTGTCCCTAGTTGCGAACGCCGGTGAGCTTGGCGAGCTTCGCCGTGTTGAACAGGGCAAGGCTCACGTACCACTTCACGCGTGTCCGGCTTGCGTCCTTCGTCTCCAGGCTGCCGACGCGCTCCACCTGCAACCCGCCCGGCGACGTTAGTCCAACAAGACTGCCCTCGCCCGCCTGGTATGCGAAGATCGTGGAGCAGTCCGAGCTTGAGCCGACCGTCTGCGCATCGGAGATCCAATCGTTCACGCCGACCGGGATGCCGTCGTAGTACTGCACCATCTGACCGAGCTCATCGCGGTCGGAGACCACGATGCCGGAGCCGGAGGCGCGGGCGAGCGAATTGAGCTTGCGGCGCGAACGGCGGCTCATCAGGATCATGTCCGGCTTGCCGCCCTGCACGGCGTCGATCAACTCATCCAGCTTGTCCAGCGTGAGCGCTCCGCCGTTCACGCCCATCGAGAGGGCCTGCTGCCCGGCGGCCAGCACGTCGATACCGTCAAACGAATCTTCGTCCGTGTCCGTGTCTCCGTTGATGAACGTGTCCTCGAACTTGTGCTGGATAGCCCGCGCCTTCAGTTGGACGACGGCCGCCTCAAGGTCCTGGATGTTGGACCGCGTGGTGGCGAGGTAGTTGTCCACGTCCGCGTCGCCGCCCAGGATGGAGAGCGTCGCCGTCAGCTGGGTGAACGTCGGTGTACTCTCTGCCCATGAATCGCCAACACTGTAGAAACTGACCGTCGGTGCGGCCTTTTCCCTGTTGTACGTGAGACCGTTCCCAACGATCTCGATGAAGGGCAGCGACTGAAGAACAGGGCTGTCCTTGATCACGGTTTCTATCACGCCCTGCAACAGAACGTCGTTGGAGAGCTTGGCTGCCTCCGTCAATGTGAGAGCCATTCGTTTCACCTCCTTGGGTGCGTTATCGGGCCGTATTCAATGGGCGAAAGCTAAGAACATACGTACTCATTTTGCAACTCCATGTGGCACATGAATGCGCTCTTCCCCGTACTCCGTTATGTTCTGTCGTGTTGCCGTGATCACGTATGGGGAGTACCCTTTTTCCTATATGCAGGACTTAACGCCGGTAATAGTTGTGTTTGTTGGGGCGTCGCTTATCGCCGTAGCAGTGCTGGAATGGCGCATGAAATTCTTTAGCAACCTCTTCCGCGGAATATCTGAGCCCGGTGGAAACGAGACACCGCCGGGCGCAGTTGTTGCTGACGCTGCTGACGTCGAGGAAGTTCATGCGGAGGTGGAGCAGGACTTCTGGCGCAGCTTTGAGCGACAGATTGCCTCTGCCGAGCGTCGTGGAGACAACGAAGAGGCCGCGCGCCTCCGCCGCATGTATGAATCGCATGAAGAGGCATGGCGGGCCCAGCGAGCGCTGCGGAGCCGCGCGCCTGCTTCGCGGGATGCAGCCTCGCCGCACGCACTGCAAGCGCATCTGCGAGCAGAAGTGCGGCTGTTGCTCGAGCGTTCTGATGTCCTTGAGACCTTCTCCGCGCAGGACTGGGTGTTCCGCGGCAACGCCTACCTTGCTATTGGTGAGGATGAACGAGCGGCGGCGGCGTACCGGCAGGCGCTGCGGGAACTGCCGGAGGACCCCCAGATCCGCTTTCTGTACGCCGTCGCGTTGCAGCGGGACGGCGAATTACGAGAAGCCCTTCAGGTCTATGACGCGCTGGCGTCCGCGAGCGGGGAGAACAATCCGGCGGTCCTGGCCGGCCGCGGCAATGTCCTTGCTGAGATGGACAGATTCGATGATGCCATTCGGGATTTCGATTCCGTTCTGCGCATCAACGGGCAGGACGGCGACACAATCTATGACCGCGCTCGAGCCCTATCTGATTCCGGCCGCCTTGATGATGCCATCCTCGGCTTTGAACACGCCCGAACTTACCTGTCCGACAACCCCGATTTGCACAACGATCTCGGAAACGCGCTTGCCCTCGTGGGTCGCAATGATGAGGCGCTGAAGTCCTATGATCGGGCCATCAACCTTCGCCCCGCCTTTGCCCGCGCGCACTACAATCGTGGCGCTACCTATTCCCGCATGGGGCAGTTTGAAGCGGCGGCAGACGCCTTTGAGCGTTGTCTGCGCCTGCGTTTAGACATCCCGGAAGCACACTACGGTCGGGGTGTCGCCCTTGCGCGGCTGGAGCAATTTCGAGATGCCGTAGCAGCATTTGACCGCGCCGTCGTCCTGCGCCCCAGCTTTGCGGACGCGCTCTTCCACAAGGCCAGGGCACAAAGCCGACTCGGCCAGACGATGGAGGCATTTGAAGCTCTGCGGCAGGCGGTGACCGCCTCCCCCACTTTGCGTGAACAGGCCAAGACGGAAACGGACTTTGGCGCGCTCTACTCAGACCCCGACGTCGCGTCACGGTTTGAACAACTGATTGCGTCGTGAAGACGCTTGTCGCCGGCATCGTCGTGGTGCTGATGTCGACGATTGTCGGCATCCTGCACCTGTTTGGCCTGATTACGATCCCCTTCTCCGACATTGGCAGCGGCATCGTTACGGGCTTTATCCCGATGGCCATCACGATTATCGCGTTCGTAGCCCTGGTCATTCTCATGCTCACCCTCCGCAGCCAGGCGGAACTGAGACACAGGGAGCTTGACTACCTGGAGACTGCTGCAGAGGTTGACGCCGTGCGTCGGCAAGGGGAGCTGGTCAACGCCATCCGCCTGCGTCTTTCTGCAGACACGGGTGAAAGTGAAGAGGAACGCCAGGAACTGGCCGCAGAGCTGGTGACCGCCGCGGAGCGTTACCACACTGTCCTTCGCGGATTCATCCGCGCCCGCCCGGAGATCGCGCGCGTTGAGCGGGACGCCATTGCGTCCTACTTGGCGGAGGCGGAAGCCGAGCTGCGGCGCCTCCGCGCGGACGGCTCCGCAGCGTTCGAGGACGTCCCGATTGTTTCTCCGTTCGCCCTCCCGGACTCCCCGTCCCGACAAGCTGAGCCCTTTGATAGTGATGATGAGCCTCCCGGCAACTCCATCGGCGATGTCCTATCGGAAGGCGTAGATAACGGGAGGCGCCGCGCGTGAGCCTGCCGCCCCTCCTTGATCTGCGGGGGACTGCCATTGAACTCCTTGACATGCCCCCGGACTGGCCGCGCGGCGATGATTGGGTCGACGCCGACATTCTCGCCTCCCGCCTCCCTGACGCCGCGGAGCAGATCGGCATCCTCCTCTATCACCTGCTCGAACAGGCTTCCGATGACAAGACGACATCAGACTGGCTCCTTGAGGGACGCGCGTGGGCAAGCACCGGCGATTGGCTTCGCTCACTCGTCGCCTACGAGTACGCGCTTGACGGGGCAACCGACAAACAGGCCCCGGATATCTGGTATCTGCGCGGCCTGGCGCTTATGCGGCAGCGGCAGTTCGATGCTGCCGTTGAATCGTTCGATTTCGCCCGTAGCAATCGCAAGATCATCGGCAAGGTGTTCTACGCAAGCGGCGTATCCTTCCTGGCGCTGGACAGACCGCAGGATGCTCTCCGCGCATTCGATAGAGTCATCTCTGCCGACGCTGATGATGTGAACGCCGTTGCGGGGCGCGCCGCGGCGCTGGCGGAACTGAGCCGATTCGACGATGCGCTGCAGGCCCTGGAGCGTGTTCTGCAGCTTGGCGCTGCCCACCCCGCTCGCGTCCTCAACAACCGCGGCAACGCCCTCGTCCGGCTGCGGCGCATGGAACCTGCCTTTAACAACTACCGACGGGCGATTGAAATCGACCCGAACCTGATTGAGCCCAAGATCAACTCTGGCAACGTCTTCATGCTGGCCGGCCAGCCCCAGCAGGCGTTGGCCTCGTTCCAGGAGACGCTGCACGATCATGAAGACCTGCCGGGGTTGCACGCGAACATTGCCGCCGCCCTGACGGAGATGCAACGCTACGACGAGGCAATTGCGGCATGTGACCGCGCCATCGCCCTCGAGCCCGGTCATGCCCGCGCCCTCTCTACCAAGGGCCGCGCCCTTCTGGCGATCGGCAACGCGGAGGACGCCTTGGTTGCTCTACAGGACGCATTGCTTAGACGCCCCGATCACATCGAGGCGCTCGTCTATCGCGGCCTTGTCCTCAATCAGCTCGATCGGCTCGACGATGCTCTTGGCACGTTCAATCTCGTGCTCCAGCTGGCGGAACGACACCCGGACGCCCACCACGGGCGCGGCATCGTCCTCTACCGCAAGGATCTGCTGGGCGACGCGCTGAGCGAGTTTGAGCGCGCCGTGGCCATTGAGCCGCGCCACGCAGACGCGGAGAACAGCCGTGGCAATGCCTATATGGAGTTGCAGGACTACGCCGCGGCGCTGGAGTCATACAACCGCGTCCTCACGCTGCGTCCCGATGACCCGGACGCATTGAACAACCGTGGCAACGCGCTCGCCCAGATGCGCCGCACTATGGAGGCCATCGATTCATTCGATGCCGCGCTGCGCATCGCGCCCAATCATGCGGATGCCCTCTACAACAGGGGCGTCGCTTTCGCTGACGTGGGGATGCTCACACAGGCGCTGGACTCCCTGAACGACTCTGTTCAAGCGCGACCGGAGGATCCGTCGGAAGCCCTCTTCTGGTACGCGCGTGTGCTGGGGCGGCAGGGACGTGCGGAACTGGCGCTGAACGCCCTGCGCGCCGCCGTTGCATCTAATGAAGAGGTCCGGAGCTGGATCTGGGGGCAGGACGATTTCAACTCACTTGAAAACGACGCCCTCTGGGGCCGCCACTATCAGGCCCTGCTCAGAGGCCGCGACACGCTGAGCGGCGCCACTGGCAACGGGCAACAAGGCAACGGGACTAACGCGAACTCACAATAGCGCCCCTCACCCACCGCCCCGCCCCCGTTGCAGTGCGACGGTCAAAGCGATGCCGATGGCGCTGCCCAGCACGATTCCCACCCACAGTGGACCCACCGTCAGGCCGATGAACAACCCGACGGCAATTCCAATGGCGATGCCGACAATGGTCAGTGCCACGGCGTTGGTCTCATAAGGTCTTCAGCGCGCTGGATTCCCGCCCCGTATCGCGTACGGGACATGCTTTCGCGGGAATGACGGGAGGATTAGCTCTGCTCCCGCGCGGCGGCCTCTTCCTCAGCGGTGCGGCCATGGTACTTGGCGTCGCGCTCGTTGCGGAACGCCTCCCAGCCGCGGTCTTGCAGCACCTGCAGCCGCTCCCGTGTCTCATCGTCCTGCTGCGATGATGCCCACAGATCGGCAAACGCCTCGTCGTCCCGGTAGTTCAACGCCGTGCGGAACCCGCCCACCTCGTACGAGCGGTTGATGAGGGCCTTGTTCATCCGCACCGTCGCCGCGGGCAGCGCCGCGATGCGCCGCGCGATGGACAGCGCCTCGTCCATGACCTTGTCGGCGGGCGCGACGCGATTCACCAGCCCCATCGCGAGCGCCTCCTGCGCGTCTACCATGTCGCCCAGCAGCAGGATCTCCTTCGCGCGCTTCAGCGTCACCACGTACGGCGTCATCAGCACCGGCGGGCCATAGCCGTGGCGAATCTGGATCTCGCCCACCTTCGCGTCGTCGGCCAGCACTGTGAAATCGCACACGCCGGCCAGCTCGAAGGCCAACCCGATGGCGTAGCCGTGCACGGCGGCGATGACCGGTTTGCCCAGCTCCCACACTGCGATGTGCGCCGCCCCGGGCGTCGCGCGCTCCAGCGATTCGTCGTTGGCGAGGATGCGGCGTGACGACTCCGTGATATCGCCGCCGGCGGAGAACGCGCGGCCCGCGCCGCGAATGATCACCACGCGGACGTCATCGTCCGCATCCGCCTTGGCGAGCGCCTCCTTGAGAGCCTCCGTCAACGCGCCGTTGATGGCATTCAGCACGCCGGGGCGGTGCAGAGTGACGATGGCGACGCTGCCCTCCTCGGCCGTTTCATACAGGACGGGCTGGCCACCGCTCTCATCATCCACGGGCTCCGGCGGGCCGCTTGGTCGATTCTCTTGCGTCATTGGTATGTATCTCCCTCGTAAGATTTGCGGGCGCGATGCCCCGTTCGTCATTCCCGCGAAAGCGGGAATCCAGAAATGTTGATGCCCCGCGATTGTAACAGCGATGCGGCTAGTCTACGTCCTTGTACGGCGCCCCACCCAACGCCTTCACATCCACCGCCAACCCGGCAGTCATCTGATATACCTTGTCCGCCCGCGCCGCGAAGAGTTGGTTCACTCGCCCGAGAGCGTCCTGGAATGCGCGACCCAGCACGGTCGGCGGCACCACGCCCCCGCCAACATCGTTCGTCACGACAATCCATTCCGCGTCGGAGGCTTCATATGCCGCCAGCAGCCGCTCCGCCTCGGCAGTGATGTGCTGCTCCGCGCCTGACTGTTCCTCCATGTCAAGCAAAAGATTGCTCACCCACAGCGTCAGGCAATCAAGCAGCAGAACATCGTGAGTTGCATCTATGCTTGTAATAGCCTCCGCGACAGCGCGCGGCTCTTCCAGCGTGTGCCAGGTGGCGGGGCGGTTGCGCTTGTGGTTTTCGATGCGCTGTCGCATCTCGTCGTCCAGCGCCTCAGCCGTTGCAACGAACAGGACATGCTCATGCCGCGCGGCAAGTTTCTCCGCGAATGCGCTCTTGCCGGATCGCGCCCCACCGATGATGAGTGTCAGTCCCGCGCCCATCACGTTCCTCTAGGGCGCATAGGAATCATCCCCGAAGCCAAGATCGATTCCCTCTGCGAGCCATATAGGTTCAAGCGGCAGAATATCGCCCAATACTATCAGTGACGCTGCAACCAGCATCGCCATTGTTGCCAGCTCGTTCACCGCCCCGTATACGTCGCCCGTCACGCCGCAAAGCCGGCTCGTGGCGAACTGACCCACGCCCAGCGCGATGATGCCTGCCACGCCCAGCAGGATGAGTCCCGTTGCGCCGGCAAATGCGACTGCCGCAGCGATCGCTACCAGAGTCGCGATGAGAGTCTGGGCGCGTGTCCCGCTTTGGAGGAACGCCGATCCAAGCCCACCCTCGCTCCGCGCGTAGGGAAACGCGGCCATCGTCACGACCATCGCCCAGCGTGACAGGCACGGAATTATCAGTAGCGCCCAGAATCGGCCCGGAGGCCACAAAGAGACGATGGCCGCAAAGCTGATGAGGAAAAGGCAGGCCGCGCCGGCAACGGCAAACGACCCCACCCGCGAATCGCGCATGATTTCCAGCCGACGCTCGGCGTTCGAGCCGCCGAAGAGCGCATCGCATGTGTCCATAAACCCGTCCAGGTGCAGGGCGCGCGTGATGATTACAAGAAAGGCGATGAGCAGCGCAGCCAGAAGCAGGGAGGGAAACCCGACCCCCGTCAGTGTCCAAAAACCCTCGCGCAGGACGTAGTCGAGGCCCGTCAACAACCCACCGATTCCAAGCCCAACAACGGGGAACCACATGCGTGCCCACGCAAGCGCCCCCTCGCCTACTCGCGGCGTCGGGATGATGGTCAGGAAACCAATGGCGGCGAACAGGCCGTTCATGATTCCTCACCTCTTGGCGTCCCCGGCTCATCCTCTGGGCCGGACACGCCCGCCTCATCGAACGTCGCCATTTCTGACAGGGTCGCCGCAGCCGCCTCGATAATTGGCATCGCCAGCGCCGCGCCCGTTCCCTCGCCGAGCCGCATGTTGAGGTCAAGCAGCGGTGTCAGTTCAAGATGATTCAGCGCGGCGCGATGGCCGCGTTCCGCAGAGAGGTGAGCGGCGATCATATAGTCGCGTGACACGGGCGCGATGGTCTGTGCAATGAGCGCCGCCGCGCCGGAGATGAACCCGTCCAGCACGACCGCCCTGCCGCGTGCCGCCGCGCCAATGATTACGCCCGCCAGCACACCGATTTCAAACCCGCCCACACCGGACAGAACAGCGAGCCCGTCCGCAGAATCAGGGTCGTTGACCTCAAGCGCGCATCGGATGACCTCAATCTTGTGATCCAGTCCCGCCGCCGGCTGCCCTGCGCCGTCGCCGGTCGTTTCCTCAGGAGGCAGGCCGGTAATGACGGACGTGATGGCTGCTGATGCCGTCGTGTTCCCGATTCCCATGTCGCCCGTGCCGATCAGGTCGATGCCGGACTCCACGCACTCCCCGGCCAAGGCGATTCCCGCCTCAACACAAGCCTGCGCCTGCTCGCGCGTCATGGCCGGCCCCTGAGACATATCCGCCGTCCCGCGCCCGATGCCGAGAGAACGCAGATCAGGGTGGGGTGGCAGCTCCGCCGCGACACCCGCGTCGACGATGATCTGCCGTATGCCAAGCTGCCGGCACATCACATTGATCGCTGCGCCGCCGGACAGGAAGTAGAGCACCATCTGCGCCGTGACATCCTGCGGATACGCCGCGACCCCCTGCGCAACCACGCCGTGATCCGCCGCCGCGATGATGATTGCCTTGCCGCCGATGCGGGGCTGCTCTGTCCGCAGTATCCCCGCAAGCCGAACCGACAACTCTTCAAGCTGCCCGAGACTCCCGGGTGGTTTGGTCAGTTTGGCCTGCCTTTCTGCCGCTTGACTCATCGCCTCAGCGTCCGGTGGGCGAATAGCGGCGATGGCTTGCTCAAGGGAAAGGGCAGGGGTCGTCATAGCTCAGAACTCGATGCCGGGTTGGGCGCGGATGCCCTGCTCGTTGAACGGGTGCTTGATCTCACGCATCTCCGTCACAAGGTCGGCGTAGTAAATCAGCGCCTGCGGCGCGTCGCGGCCCGTGATGATCACGTGCATTATCTCCGGCCTTTGTTTCAGTACGTCGATGACGCTCTCAACGTCGATCCAGCCGTATGTCAGGGGATAGGTGAACTCATCGAGGATGATGAGTTCTCGCTCGCCGGCGAGAATTGCCCTGCTCGCCTCCTCCCACTGCGCCCGCGCCATGTCCGCGGAGGCGTCGATGTCCTTGCTGAGCCATGTGAAACCGTCGCCCATTGCGCTCCAGGGGATTTCCAGCTTGTCTGCCGCGCGACTCTCCCCGAAACGTGAGCCGGTGTGCTTGATGAACTGGAATACCTGCGCGTTCATCCCGCGCCCCCACGCCCGGAACAGCACGCCAAGCGCGGCAGTCGTCTTGCCCTTGCCATTCCCCGTATTGACGATGACAAGGCCGCGCCTGTTGGACGTATTTCCTTGCCTCGCCCCGCGATTTGTACCGCTTTCGTCCACCATTCCGCCTCTAGCCTCCGCATGGCCTCCTCTTGGCAACCTGTAGGATACCCTGACCCATGTCATTCTGAGCGAAGCGAAGAATCTAGAGCCGTGATTGTGTGCCGCTTGCGCCCGCGTCCACTTTCGGCCACTATTGCGGTGTCTGGCGCGTGTTGGCGCGCGCCATGGTTAAACAAGGGGTAAGGAGAAGACGATGACGTCAAATAACGACTCTGAACTGGAATGGGGTCCGACACGGGAACTTGTCGGCAAGGACATCATGATCGAGCCCAAGACGGGCATTGATGCAGTCGAGCAGAGCGGCATCCGCCGGCAGATGGAGACGCTGGAGTTCGACTGCCCGCTGCACTTCGATGAGGCTATTGCGAAGAAGTACGGCTACGAGGGCATCTTCGCCCCCGCCCACATGATCCAGGTCTTCCAGCAGGGGTCCATGTGGGAGCCGGGCATGGGGTCAATCTGGCCGACGGATGACCCGCACTACAGCAACTCCGGCACGGGCCGCGCGGGCAAGACCCTGGAAGTCCCGTCGCCCGGAACCGCAGGATTCGTCACGGATCTTGAAGTTGAGACGCTCAGGCCGCTGTACCTCGGCGATCGTGTCTCCCAGGTGTCGCAGGTTCTGCTCGACGTCAATCCGCGCAAGACACGGGTGGGCGACGGCGCGTTCCTGCGATACGAGTACAAGTGGAACAACCAGGACGGCACCCCGGTTGGCCGCCAGATCATGGTCAGCTACACGTATATCCCCAATCCGCAGGCCGGCGCCGCGGCGGCCGCGGCGGGCGGCGACGGTGAGAAGCCCGCGCGCACCATCGAGCCGCGCGCCAATCCGACCATCGACTGGGATTTCCAGCGGTATTGGGAGGACGTGAACGAGGGCGATGAGGTCCCCGCCGTCCACTATCCGCTGACGATCCAGCGCATGGTCATGGCCGCGGGCGCGAACCGCGACTTCAACGCCATACACCACAACACCGTCGTTGCGCAGGCAGGCGGCGCGGCGGACATGTACGCCATGAACTACTTCCACAACGGCATGTGGGAGCGCGTCGCGCGCGAGTTCATCGGACTGGGCGGCAAGATCAAGCAGATCGGCTCCTTCCGCATGCGCGTGTTCAGCACCGTCGGCGACACCGTCGTCACGGGCGGCACAGTCAAGCGCAAGTGGCAGGAGAACGGTGAGAACCTCATCGAGCTGGAGCTGACGTCCGTCCTCTCGACGAACGGCAACACCTCCGTCGGCCCCGGCCCGGTCATCGCCACGCTGCCAAGCAAGGGCTAACCGGCATCCGGCTTAGTAAGTCGAACCAAGCCCCCCGCCCCTCATGCGAGAGGCGGGGGGCTTTCTTGCGTCTACCCCCGCCCCACCGCTGAACTCATAAACTCACCCACGCGACGGCCCAGGTTCATCTCCTCGTTCCACCAGAAGTGGTCCGTCTGGGGGGCGATGTAGATCTCCGTCGCGCCCGGCAGCATCCCTGCCAAACCCCGCACGCGCTCCACCGTCGCGAAGTTGTCCGCCTCGCCCGTCGCAATGAGTTTGGGCATCGTGAGAGCCGAGAGAGTCTCGGGCGAGGCATCATCACCGATTGCCGGAGAGATCAGGGCCAACGCCGCCAACCCCAATGCTCCGCGCGCCGCGCCAAGCGCCACGCCGCCTCCGAAGGAATACCCCGCCAACCCGACGCGCATTTCATCAGGCAACTCGTCTGACACCGAGCCTGCGGCCAGCGCCTGTAGCGCCGCGAGCGCGTCGTCTTGCTCGCCGATGCCGTTGTCATAAGAACCGCCGCTGCGTCCCGCGCCGCGAAAGTTGAAGCGCAGCGCCGCCATTCCGTACGCTACGACACTCGATGAAACGGCCATGACGACGTTGTTCGTCATCTCTCCGCCGTACTGCGGATGCGGGTGGCAGATCACGACGCCTGCCGATGGAGCCGCCGCTCCCTCGTCGGGCAGATCCAACTGCCCCTCAAGCACAATCCCGCCGGTCGAATCGATGCGAACACTCCGCGTGCGAATGGCCCTACCCCCTCGTAATCCGTCGTCCTTAGCACAAACTTAGCACTACACGTCCTGGAACGCGCCCTGATTCAGCGCGCCGCGCAGCCCTAACACGTATAATTGTGATGGAAATCACGAACACTACGACCACACGCGAGAGAGGAATGAATGACTACCACACAGGAAAGCACGCGCCCGGGACGCCGACTGCAGCCGCAGATGGCGACGGCTCGCATCGTCGAACGACAGGACCTCACCGACGACCTCTGGCTTATCAAGCTGGAGCCGTCTATCCCATTCCCGTTCAAGCCGGGACAGTACTGCACCATCGGCGCGGAGGACATTGAGCGGCCGTACTCCATCGTGTCCGCCCCGGAGGAGCCACTGCTTGAGTTGTTCATTGAACTCGTGCCGCCGCCGGATGGCCAGTTGACCCCGGTTCTCTACAACCTGGACGTTGGCGCGGAACTGACCCTGCGCCCCAAGCCCAAGGGCATCTTCACGCTGGATCGCACTGCCAAGACCCATGTATTCGTCTCGACGGTCACCGGCGTCGCGCCAACCGTCAGTATCCTGCGCCACGCGCTGATGACGGGCGAGACGGAAGGCAAGGAGTTCCACGTCCTCGACGGCGGCAGCTTCTTCGATGAGCTGGCCTACCGCGACGAACTGCAGGAGCTCGCCGACACGTACGATTTCATCCACTTCACGCCGACTGTCAGCCGCCCGGACGATGAGCGCAACGCCGGCTGGACCGGCGCAACGGGCCGCGTCAATACACTGGTCGAGGACTACCTGCGCGACCACAACATCGACCCCGAAACGTCGATTGTCTACGCCTGCGGCCACCCTGGCATGATTGAGGACGTCAAGGAGCGCATGGAGCGCGTCGGCTACCGCTTCAAGGAAGAGCGCTTCTGGAAGGATTAATCTAAACTGCGGCTACTTACGCAGTAGGTCGAGTTGATCCGGCCGCACTCTCGCCCCGTCATTCCCGCGAAAGCGGGAATCCAGTCGAGTCAGCAGGCGTTTGCTGTTAGCTGACCTGGAAAGCTAAGCCCGTTCGAATTCCTCTCTGGAGAGGCCCAGGTCTCTACGTATTGCGTGGACGGTTCCCGTGGCCAGGTCTCGATTGCCGTGTCGTGGAACGGTGGTGTCACGATTATTGGCCGGGTTTATCCAGATTTCGTGTGAGCCGCCTGCCTGCCGGTCGAATTCGCATCCTAATCGTCGGAGTTTTCGAGTAAGTTCCCGATAGGTCATACGGCTACGGATATCCTGCCCTGTCCGGCCTGGAGCCGGGCTATCGTCTCAGGCAGGGGCTTGCCGCGATCCTTGTACGAGAGGATGAATTGTTCGGCGACCGCGCTCAGTTCGGCGAGGGTTTCTTTGGCGGTCTCCGCCCACGCGCGACAGCCGGGCAGCTCCGGAATCTCGGCCATGTAGAGCCCACCCTGTTCTTCAGAGGGCTCATGAAGGATGTAATCCAGCTGATACAGTTCCATGCCGTCACCTTGCACGGACACCATTCTACGCCTCGCTGCGGGTTATTGCGTTTCCCCCACCAGCATCTCCAACAAAAGCCGCGCGCCGCGTTTATCCAGCATCTCGTTATTGTTGCCGCACTTGGGCGACTGTACGCATGAGGGGCAGCCGTTCTCGCAGGGGCACTCATTCAGCATCGTGAGCGTCTCCTGCCATAGCTCACGCAGCACGTCGTAGCCGCGCTCAGCGATTCCCACACCCCCCGGGATGCCGTCGTAGATGAAGATGGTCGCCTCTTTCGTGTTCGGGTGATATGGGGTGGAAAGCCCGCCGATGTCGTTCCGGTCGCACAGAGCGAACAGCGGGAGCAGGCTGATGCAGGCGTGTTCGGCGGCGTGGAGGGCGCTGGCGATGAATGCGTCTTCGCGGGCTTTCTGGGCTTCCGCCGTTTCGGCGGGGGCATCCCCCCTCCCCGGCCTTTCCTGACGCGGAGGCGAGGGGGCTTCTTGCCTGAGTTTCTCCACCAGCTCCTCGGGCACAGTCCACCACAGGCCGACCGTCTCGAAACTGCGGGGCGGGAGGTCCACGTCCTCGTAGGAAAGCGCGTCGTCACGGTCATGCCTTCGCTTGCTGTATGAATAGACTTGGCGGGTCACATCGACCTGACCGACGAATGCCTTCACCGGCCCCTCTTGCTTCTCCCGGTCCGTCTTGAGCACAGACATATCTGTGGACGCCATCGACGTTGTGTAGTATTCGACGTTTGTGGTCTGCAGGGTGACCGTCTTTGTGGTCAGATTCAGTTGGGTCACATGAAACTGGTCGCCGCGGTGCAGGTACACCGCCCCTTCGTGCGCATATCCAAAGGCGTGTTCCTCTGATATGGCCTCCAGCACCTGCCCCGTCTTCTCCTCCACCAGCGTGTAGTTGTCGCCGGACGTCGAGCGCAGCGAGACATCGCTTGCCGGATGCGCGCCCGCCTTTGGGTGGGGGTACCACTGTTCAGTGCCGCGCCGATCCCGCCCGATCAGGTAGCTGTCCTGCGTGAGGCGCCCCAGCGCCGCCGAAACAACCTCGCCGCCGCCGAACAGTTCCACGTCGCCCGGAATCTCGCCGATAGGTGCCTCAACCGCCGCGCACACCAAATGCGGGTCAAGGATGCGAGGGTTGGTGGTGGATACCCGCGCGTGCTCCATTCCCCGGCGGAACAGGATATCCGGATGCCGCACCAGGTACTGCTCAAGCGGGTTGTCGTACACGACCATGATGGACAGGCCGCGCTCCCCACGCCGCCCGGAGCGCCCCGACTGCTGGAACGTGGACGCAAGCGAGCCCGGATAGCCGTTCAGCACCGTTGCGTCCAGGTGGCCGATATCGATTCCCAACTCCAGCGCGTTTGTGGTGACCACGCCCGTCAACTCGCCGCTGGACAACTTGGCCTCGATCTCCCGACGCTCCTCCGGCACATAGCCGGCCCGATAGGAACTCACTCGCGCGTCCGGTGTCCCGGGCCGTTGCAGGTTCTCCTCCGCGATCCGATACATCAACTCCGCCGCCTGCCGTGTCCGCACGAATGACAGGGTGCGTGTGCCCGTCGAGACGAGCCATGAGAACAGTTCTGCCCCCTCCACCAGCACGCTGCGCCGCGTCGACATTGCATCGTTCGTGAACGGCGGATTCCACAGCGCGAACTCCCGCCCGGCAGTCGGCGCGCCGTCGTCCGTGATGGCCGTCATCGGCAGGCCCGTCAGCGCCTCCGCGTGCTCCTTCGGATTGCCGAGCGTGGCGGACGTGACGATGAACTGCGGGTTCGCCCCGTACCGTCGGCAGATGCGCCGCAGCCGTCGGATCAGCATCGCGATGTGCGAGCCGAACACGCCGCGGTACATGTGCCCTTCGTCGATGACAACGAATAGCAGGCGGCGCAGGAACCGCGACCACAACCTGTGGTTGGGGAGGATGCCGACGTGCAGCATCTCCGGATTGGAGAGCAGCAGGCGGACATTCTTGCGGACGGCGGCGCGCTCATGCTGCGGCGTGTCGCCGTCGTAGGTGGCGGCAGGGGGCTGGTTGGGCAGGGGCGCGGTGAGCTCATTCAGGGCGCGGAGCTGGTCCTGGGCGAGCGCCTTGGCGGGAAAGAGATAGAGTGCCGTCGCGCCATTTCGGGAAGAACCGGCGCACGCGTTCAGGACGGGAACGTTGTAGCAGAGGCTCTTGCCGGACGCCGTGCCCGTCGCGACAACGACGTTCTCGCCGGCCAACAGCGCGTCGATGGCCTGCGCCTGGTGCGTGTAGAAGCGGTCGATGCCGTGCATCTGGAGTGCATGTTGCAGGAGCGGGTTCAGGGACGCGCTGAGCCGACCATACGCCGCCGAACTATGCGGCATCGACTCCACATGAACGATCTGCCCCGCGTACCCGGCGCGGGTTCGCATATCATTAAGGAACGCCTGCGTATCCAGCGTCACTCCCTCCCGCGCCTACCTTACCCTTCCCGCCGCTCTCACTCCTGCACCCATCCCCTTCCTGCGCCCTCTCCGTTCACCCTGAGCCTGTCGAAGGGCCGCCCCGCCCTCGCCATCCCGCCGTTCCTGTCATTCCGAGCGCAGTCGAGGAATCCAAGGCCTCCATTGCGCATCCTCATTCTGACACACCCGTTCGACGTGGTGACGCGAGACGCGTTGACACCCTCCCTGACCGCCAGCAGAATGAACGGGCCACAGGAGCAGCGACTCGTTTGTCGACTGCCCCAGATTTTCGTTGGAGACGTGGGATTCCCCATGTCTCCTCGCGGACTGGCGCAGTCTGTCTGCTCCTGTGGCAAGAGCCTACGTCTGCACGCCGCGAGGGGGCACTTTGATGAGAAATCGTTTCCGAACCAAGCGTAGCCGGATATTGCTCGGCATCGTGTCTGTTTTTCTTCTGCTTATTATCATCGGTTCGCTAACCGGGGATACTACAGGCGAGCCGAGCCAGGAGACGACCAGTCCTCGCAACACGCCGACTGCGACGGCGGAATCTGCCGCAACGTTAGAACCCATAGCCACAGCAACTCTGGAGCCAATTGTCGCTATGTCGGTTGGAGAGCTTCATTCCAAGAGGGATGAGAATGCTACCCGATACGACCAAATCTACAAGGACAATAAGGTTCTCGTGAGTGGCGTCGTATGCAAAATCGAGAGCGAGGATGTCTTTCTTGGAGATTCTGAGAGTGGCTGCGCCTTCTTAGTAGACGATGCCAGACTGCAAGATATCCCCGTTGAGCAACTGATGGTGCCGTCAACGGGAGACCCGTTCACTGCCATTTGTACTGTAGGCGAATATATTTTGGGAACGATTTTCATGGAAGACTGCTTTGTTCCCGATGCGGCGACTCTGGCGGCATACGCTACCGTGACCCCAGTTCCTACACCCGTTCCGGCGGAAACCCCTATCCCAACGACGCCTAGGGCGACTTCATCAATTCAAGCCCCCACGGCCACAGCTACTCCAGAAACTGACTCTTCGGACGAGCCGCAACCTATAAGGACGCCTACCTCTGAAGAAGTGATGACGGCGTACATTTTTTGTGAACGCTTGGTTGTAGGTGGACCCATTAACTGGGGCCAATCACCCCAAGTGGTTTTCTCGATGGATCCACGGGTAACGGACCAGCTTGAGGAAGGGGATTATGTCCAGATACTGACTCCAAATCCAACTGAGGACGGCCTAATTCGTGTCCAAGTGTATCCGCATGACTATCGCCAAGTTGGGCAAACCAACGACCAAGTGTGGATTTCGTGGGACGAAGTACTTTGGGCTGAACAGAATGGACTGAGCGACTTGGCCCTAAGGTGTGAGGATTAGTTAAGTTGGTGGAATCTCACTATAAGTAAGGGGCTACCCCACGCGTCCGCACCAATGGCACTGCTCACCCGACAACCAGCAATCGCAATGTCCGCCTGCGTCTGTCTTTGACGATGGGCAGGCGTCATCCATTGCCTCCACCGGCAATTGCTGGCGCGCCTTGCTCCGCGCGGAAGATTCTACTGCCTTGCGCTCAGCACGTCGCCCGTAACTCTTGACATAGCGATTGAGTGGCATCCCCCGCTCCCCTGTCTTATTCCTCTGATTCAATTCTGGTGACCCGGGGGCGCTCTGGATTCCCGCTTTCACGGGAATGACGGCCACCCTCGTCCGCTATCATCTTGAGAGACGGTTACCGACTCTATCTACCGGAGGTCACCAAAAATTCTCGATAGGCGGCGGATACGGGATGCGCACGAGGAGGTGCGCAACGCGCTCGCGCGGCGGGGCGATGTAGAGGCGCTTGCCCTGCTCGATGAAGTCGTGTCGCTCGATGGCGAGTGGCGCGCTGCGCAGGCCCGCGCTGATGATCTCCGAGCCCAACTCAACACGCATTCGAAAACCTTTGGCATGTTGCGCGGCCGGGCGGGCCGCGGCGACATCTCCGCCGATGATATTCTGGCTGCCCCCGGCGTCGTGGAACTGCTTGGCGACAAAACGAGTGGCGACGCCGAGCAACTCATCGAGTCTCTGCAGGTTGCTCTGCGCGGCTTCTCCGAAGAGGTGGATGAGGCCACAAAGCGCACGTCCGACCTCGATGAACAGATCACCCAGCGCATCAGCTATCTGCCAAACCTGCCTGACCCCTCCGTGCCCGATGGCGCATCCGAGGAAGACAACATCGTCACGCGCCAGTGGGGCGAGATCCGTGAGTACGATTTCGAGCCGCAGGCGCATTGGGACCTTGGGCCCGCGTTGGGCATCATCGACTTTGAGCGCGGCGCGCGCATCGCCGGGTCGCGATTCTATGTCCTGACCGGCGCGGCATCCAAGCTGCAGCGTTCGCTTATCCAGTGGATGCTGGACGTCCACACGCGAGAGCACGGCTACCGCGAGGTCTACCCGCCCTTCGTCTCGACGGAGCAGACGCTGTTTGCCAGCGGCCAACTGCCCAAGTTCGCGGAGAACGTGTACAAGGACGGCGAGGATGACGTCTGGCTCGTTCCGACGGCGGAAGTGCCGCTCACGTCCATGCACCGCGGCGAGATCCTTGAACCGGGGATGCTGCCCATCAACTACGTTGCGTACACACCCTCGTTCCGTAGGGAAAAAATGTCCGCCGGGCGTGATATCCGCGGCATCAAGCGCGGCCACCAGTTCGACAAGGTGGAGATCTACAAGTTCACGGAGCCGGAGAAGTCGCTCGAGGAGCTTGAAGTCCTGCTCGGCCACGCGGAGTCCATCCTGCGCCGCCTTGAACTGCCGTACCGCATCGTCGAGTTGTGCGCGGGTGATCTTGGGCAGGCGTCGGCCAAGACCTACGACATCGAGGTGTGGGCGCCCGGCTGCGGCGAGTGGCTTGAAGTCTCAAGCTGCTCAACGACCACCGACTACCAGGCCCGCCGCGCCAACATACGTTATCGGCGGGAGGCGGGAGCGCGTCCGCAGTTCGCGCATACGCTGAACGGCTCCGGCCTTGCTCTGCCCCGCGTCATGATCGCCATCATGGAAACCTACCAGCGCGCGGACGGCACGATAGAGATACCGGAAGTCTTACAGCCCTATACAGGATTCACGGAGATCGGCCGGGAGTAAGACCGTTTGGGCGTTTGACGCCTAAATGCGCGCTCTGGTAACGGGGACAAGCTCTTCGTTTGGAGAGTCGACCATTAGCATAAGTGTTTGAAGGCTCTGTGCTCCCAAGAGTGGTTCTGCGCCATCAGGGCCAAATACAACGAGAACCTCTGCTGCGCTGCCGTTTACCGCGGCTTCTGCCCGGCCAATTGGACGCTCATCTTCGCGCCCGTCTGCATAGATGATAGGCAGCATGCCGAAGGGCTCAATCCCTATCTCATGCAAGGCAGACTCGGGTATCTGCGTGTAGGCCGCGCCGGTGTCCACCCACGCGTCAAACGCAAGGCTGTTTCCGCCTTCTCGCTTGGTGATGGTGACCTGTGTCTTGAAAGCTCCCATGCCGCCATTGTACATGCGACGGTGGTGGTCGCTAACATCCCCACGCTGCGCCCAGGTAGTACCATAAGTGGACGGAAAGGGGTGGGGATTGATGCGAATCGGCGTGCCGATGGAGACGGCCCTGCGAGAGGCTCGCGTTGCGCTTGCGCCGCCGTCCGTTGCCCGATTCACCCGCGCCGGTATCGAAGTCCTCGTTGAGTCGGCAGCGGGCGAGCGCGCTTTCTTCACCAATGACGCATACAGTGAGGCGGGCGCGGAGATCGCCCCGGACGCTGCAAGCGTCTATGCCAACGCCGATGTCATCGTCAAGGTCGCCGCGCCGTCCGTTGAAGAGACGGAGTCGCTGCGTGATGGTCAAATCCTGATTGCCGTCCTCCAGCCGCTGACGAGCCATGACCTTGTTCGCGCTCTGGTGCAACGCGGCGTCACGTCGTTCAGCCTCGATGCCATCCCCCGCATCGCACGCGCGCAGCCGATGGACGTTCTCTCCTCCCAGGCCTCCGTCGCCGGGTACAAGGCCGCCGTTCTCGCCGCCGATACTCTCGGCAAGCACCTGCCCATGATGACGACGGCTGCAGGAACGATGCCCCCTGCTCGCGGACTGGTACTCGGCGCGGGCGTGGCCGGTCTGCAGGCCATCGCCACGGGACGCCGCCTCGGCGCGATTATGTCCGCATTTGACGTGCGCCCCGCCGTCAAGGAACAAGTTGAAAGCCTCGGCGCGACGTTCATCGAAGATGAGGAGCTGCAGCGCGCGCAGGCGGAGACGGCGGGCGGCTATGCGAGAGAACAGACGCAGGAGGAACGCGACCGCTCTCAGGCGCTGGTGCGGCGTCATGTCGGCGCGTCCGATTTCGTCATCACAACGGCCCTTGTCCCGGGCCGTCCCGCGCCGAAACTCATCACACGGGAGATGGTGGAGGACATGCAGCCGGGCTCCGTCATCGTGGATCTTGCGGCGGAGACGGGCGGCAACTGTGAACTGACGTTGCCCGGCGAGGCGATCAACTACAAGGGCGTCATCATCAACGGGCCCATCAACGTGCCGTCCTCCATGCCCGTCCATGCCAGCCTCATGTTCTCCCGCAACGTCCAGAGCTTCTTGGACCTGCTCATCAAGGATGGCGAGGCCGTCATCGATTTGGACGATGTGATTCTGCATGACTCGCTGATAACCCAGGGCGGCGAGATTGTTCACGAAGCCACGCGCAATGCGATGCAGACGGCGACAGGATCGTAAGGCCGGACTGCGAAAGGAGCCTTAAGGGTGCTTGAGGGCGGACTACTGATCGCGATCTATGTCTTCGTGCTGGCCGGATTCATCGGCTTTGAGGTCATCACAAAGGTGCCGCCGACGCTCCACACGCCCCTCATGTCCGGCGCGAATGCCATCTCCGGCATCACCATCATCGGCGCGCTGCTCATTGTGGGCTCAAGTGACGGCGTGCTGACGCAGATCCTGGGCGTCGCTGCCGTCATCCTCGCCACCATCAACGTTGTGGGCGGATTCATGGTGACGGATAGGATGCTACGCATGTTCCGACGTGACCGCGGACGGGAGCGGACGTCGTGACGCTCGACCGCGAAATCATCATCCTCTCCGCCTACCTCGTGTCGGCGGCGTTATTCATCCTTGGCCTGCGCTACATGGGCTCACCCGCCACTGCGCGGATGGGCAACACGCTCGGCGCGTCCGGCATGCTGCTGGCCATCATCGTCACGCTCATCAACGAGGAGATCGTCAGGTATGAGCTGATCATTGCAGGCGTGCTGGTTGGCGGCGTTATCGGCGTCGCTTTCGCGCGCCTCGTGAAGATGACAGCGATGCCGCAGATGGTGGCCGTTTTCAACGGGTTTGGCGGCGGGGCATCCGCCCTCATCGCCGTGTCAGAGTACTTCCGACTCTATGACGCGGGCACAGAGATGAGTCTTGATACGTCCGTGACCATTATGCTCGGCGTGCTGATTGGCACAGTGACACTCTCCGGGAGCGCCATTGCCATGGGCAAGCTGCAGGAAATCATCACAGGCCGCGCCATTCGCCTGCCTTTGCAGAATATCTTGAGCGCTTTGCTTTTCCTGGTGATTCTTGCCCTTGCCGTCAGTCAGATTGGCTTTGAGGCCAACCCAATCCCGTTCGTGGCGCTGATTGCCCTCTGCCTTGTGCTGGGCGTCCTGCTTGTGATGCCCATCGGCGGCGCGGACATGCCCGTCGTCATCTCCTTGTTGAACTCCTATTCCGGCCTCGCCGCCGCCGCCGCCGGTTTCGTTATCGGCAACCCGATTCTCATCATCGCGGGCGCGCTGGTCGGCGCGGCGGGGTTCATCCTCACGCAGATCATGACGCGGGCGATGCACCGTTCACTGGCGAACGTCATGTTCGGCGCATTCGGCGCAGGCAGTAGTGGCGCAGCCGTGAGCGGCGTGGCAGAGGGCGCGACGGTTCGAGAAGGCTCCCCGGAAGATCTGGGTGTTCTACTTGCGTATGCGGAGTCGGTCATTGTCGTGCCCGGCTACGGCTTGGCCGTGGCGCAGGCACAGCGGCAGGTGCGCGACCTTGCGGACCTGCTAGAGGAACGCGGCGTGGACGTGCGCTACGCCATCCACCCCGTCGCGGGCCGGATGCCCGGCCACATGAACGTTCTGCTGGCCGAGGTGGATGTGCCTTATGACCGCCTCTATGACCTCGATCAGATCAATGATGATTTCGAGCGCGCGGATGTTGCCATCGTCGTTGGCGCGAATGACGTCACCAACCCGTCCGCCCGTGAGGTTACGGACAGCCCCATCTACGGGATGCCCATCCTGAACGTTGACCACGCCCGCAATATCATCGTCCTCAAGCGCTCCATGAGCCCGGGTTTCGCAGGCATCGATAACCCGCTCTTCTACAACGAGAAAACCTCTATGCTGTTCGCCGATGCCAAGGACGGCCTCAACCGTCTGATCGAAGCCGTCCAGGAGAATTGACCGGTGGTCACTGAACGACCATGGCAACCACGCTGACACCACCACCGCAGCAACAAAGGCCGAAGACGCCGTTCCTCGTACGTCGCTCACCTGTCTTCTACGGTTGGGTCATCGTTGGCCTCACGTTCTCGACGAGCATGGTCACCGCCGGAATCAGCGGCTATGGCCTCTCCTTCTTTGTTGTGCCGATGAGTGAGGCGCTGGGCGTCACACGCGCGGAGTTCTCGTCCATCACGCTGTTTCGGCTTGCAGCCATACCGCTCCTGCCACTGCTTGGGTTGCTTGTGGACAAGCGCGAGGGCCCGCGTCTTGTCATCGTGTTCGGCAGCGCGGCGGCAGGCCTTTCCCTTGTTGCGTCCTCGTTCGTCCAGAACATGTTGCAGTTCTATTTGACCTTCGGCATCTTCTTTGGCATTGCGATGATGGCGATGGGTGGGCAGCTTGTCGGCCCCGCCGTCCTCGCCAAGTGGTTCGTCAAGCGCCGCGCCCGGGTCATGGCCATCAGCGCCATCGGCATCTCCGGCGGCGGCTTTGTCATCGCCCCAATTGCCGGTCAACTTGTGGAGCAATTCGGCTGGCGCGACGCCTGGGTCATTCTCGGGATCGGGATGGTTCTCATCATCACGCCGGCGGCAGCTCTGTTCATGCGCAGGCAGCCAAGCGACGTCGGCCTTGTGCCGGACGGCATTTCACACGCGAATTCGGCGCGGGAAGGCATGACAGCCGAAGAGGCTGCCGCTCTCTCCGCGGGCGAACCCTATGAATACCCATGGACTGTGCGGGAGGCGGCGCGCACCGGCGCTTTCTGGGCGCTGCTGGCCGCGCAAGTGCTGTCCCTCGCCTCGCTTATGCCCATCCTTTTCCACCAGGTTGCGTATATGCAGGACAAGGGATTCACTCTTGGAGACGCGACGCTCGCCGCAACGATACTCGCCGGATTCGCCATCCTGGGGAAGATCGTCTATGGGGCGATCGTCGAGCGGGTGCATGTCCGGTGGGTTCTGCCCCTCTCGATGATGCCGGCCGGTCTCTCCGTGCTGTTCCTCGTGGGAGGCGCAAGCATGGAGATGCTGCTCGCCTATGCAGTAGTTCACGGCCTGACGATGGGCGGCTTTATGCCCCTGATGAACGTGGCGCTCGCCCAATACTTCGGTCGACAGCATATGGGCGCGATACGCGGGGCATTCACTCCTCTTGCCAACATCGTTGGCGCCGTCAGCCCCTTTGCCGTCGGCTGGATGTGGGAAATATCCGGCAACTACGACGTCTCATTCATCCTGGCCGGCGCGGGCTGGTTCTTCGGCGGCGCTATTGTCCTGCTGGCGCGAGAGCCGCGGGAGCCTGCGGCCCGTCCGACCGGTGCCAGCCTATAGCATGATCCGGAGAATCAGGCACCGGGGGCTGCGGGAACTGTATGAACGTGGCAGCGTGCGAGGTGTGGATCCGCGGCATGTCGGGCGACTCCGACTGATTCTGAACGCGCTTGATCAGGCAGGCGGTCCTGAGGACATAAGACTCTTGGGAATGGGGTTTCATTCTTTGTCCGGCAATCTCGCGGGACACTATGCTGTGCGGGTGTCCGGTAATTGGCGCGTGATATTCCGGTTTGATGATGGACATGCAACTGCAATCGATTATGTAGACTATCACTAGCAGGAGGCACGGGAATGTCAATGTATGATCCGCCGCATCCAGGCGGGGTTATCAAGGAGTTTTGCCTGCCGGCAGCTGGCTTGACCATTAAGGCGGCGGCGGCGGGCTTGTGCATGTCGCCGCGGGCGTTGTCCAGGATCATCAACGGCAGGGCCCCGATTACGGCTGACATCGCCCTCCGTTTGTCGGAGGCTTTTGGGTCATCACCCGAGATGTGGCTCAGAATGCAGCAGGCATATGATCTGTGGCAGGCCCGCCACAACATGGAGCGCCCTACAGTCACAAAGTACCGGTCACAGGGAGAGATTCCGACCGAGGAAGAGGAAATGGCCAGGAGACTGGAGGGCGTGGCCTGACGGCGCTGCCGCAAGTGATCGTGTTGTTGTGACCGCAGAGAACCCGCCCCAGACTCGCACAATCCCCTTCCCCGTTCGGAATATCCCCTTCTTCTACGGATGGGTGATTCTCGGCATAACGTTCTCCAGCAACATGATTACGGCGGGCATCGCCGGCTATGCAATATCGTTTTTCGTCGTGCCCATGAGCGAGGCGCTTGAGGTCTCTCGCGCCGAGTTCTCATCGATCTCCCTGTTCCGTCTTGCCGCGATACCCATCGTTCCCGTCGTTGGAATACTCCTGGATAGGCGAGAAGGGCCGCGCCTTGTCGTCATTGTCGGCAGTACCTGCGCCGGACTTGCGCTTATCGGAGCGTCGTTTGTCCAGGCAATGTGGCAGTTCTACCTAACGTTTGGGATTGTCTTCGGCATCGTCGCCGTCACGATGACCTGGCAGCTTCTTGGCGCGGCGATCATCCCGAAATGGTTTGTGAGAATGCGCGGCCGCGCGCTGGCGATCAGCACCATCGGCGTTTCGACGGGCGGATTCGTCGTTGCTCCCATCGCCGGCCTGCTGGTCGCAGAGATTGGATGGCGCGGGGCATGGTTCATTCTTGGCATCGGCATGATCGCCATTCTCACCCCCGCGGCGATCCTCTTCATGAGGAGGCAGCCAAGCGATGTGGGTCTTGTGCCGGACGGCGGGAGCACCGACTCATCCGACGGTGACGGCGCGGATGCCCGGTCCGCAGCGGAACCATACGAGCATCCGTGGACGGTTCGCGAAGCGTCACGGACATTCGCCTTTTGGGCCTTGGTTGCAGCGCAGGCGCTTGGCCAGGCTGCGCTGTTCGGCGTCCTCTTTCACCAGGTTGCCTATATGCAGGACAAGGGGCTTGGTGTTGCTGAAGCGACACTTGCCGCCACGGTCCTCGCCGGGTCCGCATTGGTAAGCAAGCTGCTCTACGGATTCCTCGCCGAACGATATGGCGCCCGGCTCGGTTTGGCTGCCTCCATGATTCCTGCCGGGGCAACCCTGCTGATCCTGGT
Organism: uncultured Dehalococcoidia bacterium; assembly: GCA_964653005.1. GTDB lineage: Bacteria > Chloroflexota > Dehalococcoidia > UBA6926 > UBA6926 > VXMO01. The sequence continues at coordinate 441,243 of CAZZAN010000001.1, forward strand.
CGTTGGCTCCGGCCTTGAGATAGTTATCGTCTACGCCGTACTCTATGGCTTCACGATGGGCGGATTCATTCCCATGGTCAACCTGGGGCTCGCGCAGTACTTCGGGCGAGAACACAGCGGGGCGATCCGTGGAGTCGTCACGCCTATTGCCACCGTAGCGGGAGCAATAGGCCCGTTCGCAGTGGGCGTGATATGGCAATGGCTGGACAACTACGATGTGTCATTCATGCTGCTCGGCGCGCTCTGGGCTATCGGCGGCCTGTTTGTGCTGGCAGCAGCACGACCACGACCGCCGGCGGCTGTTAGCAACTAGCTCCCGCTACTTCTCACAGACGACGCCGTCGCCGTCACCATCGCGGGCGCTTGGAACCATCCAAGTCGGAAATCCCTGACCCGGCCCGCTGCTCCCCCGCATGCGCTCCTCTCCCGCCTCTTCGGCTTCATCGCAGGAGGCATAAACGGTGCGGCTGCTCGTCGGATCCTCGGTCGGCTCCGGTGTCGCAGTTGCAGTCGGGGGTGGGATAGCAGCGGGGGTTTCGATCTCCGCAATCGTGAGATCGACAGGTTCGGCGCAGGCTGTAAGCATTTCCTGGAGGGCATTGGCCTCGGCGGGCGTTGCTGAAAGACCCCACTCCTGCTTGACCCTGATCCAATCGGTCGCGTACTCGCACCAGTAGGACTCATCGGGCGGCCTCCATTCCTCAGGCCCCTTGGCCCCCTTGGAACGATTGGCGCCGGCCGTTACGGCAATCAGGTGGTCAGGGTCATCGAGGCTGTTGGCAAACGCCCTCTTCTGCTCCGGCGACCACTCCCACGCGCCGGACCGATGCGCGTTGGCAAGGGGCACGAGATGGTCAATATCCAGATCGCCTGGCTCAGTAACCGTGATGCCCGTATAAGCTGCGTACCAGCTGCCCTCGGCCACCCTGCATTCGCGATCGCCCTGGAACGAGACCTCCACCAAACTCTCAGCAATAAGCACTTCCTGCCGTGTGTCCTGGCAGTCACTATCTGCATCGATCCAGTGCCGCCAATCGTTGCGGTCATACGTCGGGAGGTCACCAGGAATCTCGGACACCATGAGAGAGAACGACGCTGAGGGCGTTGCCGTTGTTTCCGGCGACGGGGTCGGAATCGGTGAATCCAATGGAATAGGCGTCGCGGAAGGCGGGGGCGCGACAATAGCAGTAGAGGTTGCAGTAGGCGCCGGTGTCGGGTCAATTTGCTCGGTTTCTATGTCGCAGCCTGTCATCAACACGCTGAACGCGAAGAGTATGCCAGCAGCGAGAAGACCTGCGAGAAAGTGCCTTTTCATATATATGAGAATACGATCACGCCACCTGCTGGATGAAAGCACGGTGGCAGCGAGATAGGTTTTGCTTAGACTGGATATGCGACACTCGGCGCGACGGGGCGAATGCCCCGGGTATGCCAGACTTGGTATTAGCGCATTCTCGCGGAGGGGTGGCCGAGTGGACGAAGGCGGCAGTCTTGAAAACTGCTTTGCGGTAACCCTGCAACGCGGGTTCGAATCCCGCCCCCTCCGCTTGCGCGGTTTCCATGTCCTGTATGACACTACTCGTGAAAGAACTCACAGGGTGGGGGGCCTTACTAGATGAAGATTCACGAATACCAGGCAAAAGAGGTGCTCAAGTCCTTTGGCGTTGCCGTCCCGAACGGGCGCGTCGCGACCACTCCCGATGAAGCCCGCGCCATCGCGGAGGAGCTCGGTGGCAGGGCCGTCGTCAAGGCGCAGGTCCACGCCGGCGGACGCGGCAAGGCGGGAGGCGTGAAGGTGGTTTCGAGCCCGGATGAGGCGGCGGAGTTCGCCGCCGGCCTGCTCGGCTCAAACCTCGTCACCGCGCAGACCGGCCCGCAGGGCGTGCCGGTCAATGCAGTTCTCGTTGAAGAGCCCGTCGACATCGCGCAGGAACTCTATCTCAGCGTGACGGTGGATGGCGCGGCCAAGTCGCCCGTCATCATCGCATCCGCCGCAGGAGGCATGGAGATCGAGGAGATTGCCGAGGAATCGCCTGAGAAGATCACGCAGGTGCATATCGACCCGCTCATTGGCTATCAGCCGTTCGTCGGGCGACGTGTTGCCACGGCGCTGGAGCTTGATCCCGCATTGGCGCGGCCTTTCGGCGCGCTGCTTGGCGGCATCGTCAACGCGTTCCAGCAGAGAGACCTCAACCTCGTTGAGATCAACCCACTGGTTGTCACCGGGGACGGTGCGCTGCTCGCAGCGGACGGCAAGATTGATACCGACGAGAACAGCCACTTCCGCCATCGCGACCTCGCCGAGCTGCGTGATGCCGACCAGGAAGACCCGCTTGAGCGGAACGCCAATGACAAAGGCGTACAGTACGTGAAGCTCGACGGTGATGTCGGCTGCATGGTGAACGGCGCAGGCCTTGCGATGGCCACGATGGACGTCATCGCGCAGGTCGGCCACGCGCCTGCCAACTTCCTCGATGTTGGCGGCGGCGGCACCGAGGAGCAGGTGGCCGAGGCGTTCAAGATCATCGTCTCCGACCCTGACGTGAAGAAGGTTCTCATCAACGTCTTCGGCGGCATCCTGCGTTGCGACGTTCTGGCGAACGGCATCGTCTCCGCCTATAAGGAAGTTGACGTGAACGTGCCCATCATCGTGCGCATGACCGGCACGAACGCTGAGGAAGGCGCGGAGATCCTGCGCAACTCCGACATCACCGTCGCAGTTGCCGCCGATCTCAACGACGCCGCCACGAAGGTCGCGGAAATCAACTAGGGTTTGCCGCGAACGTCATTCAAACTGACAGACCCATAACACTTTGAGGAGCACTATCTAAATGAGCATTCTTGTTGGCGAAGACACCCGTGTGCTGGTTCAGGGCATGAGCGGCCGCGAGGGAACGTTCCAGACCGAGCGGTGCATCGCCTTTGGCACCAACGTCGTGGCGGGCGTCACGCCCGGGCGCGGCGGCACCACCCACATCGATCGACCCATGTACGACTCCGTCGCAGAGGCCGTCGAGCAGGAGGGCGCGAACGTGTCCCTCATCTTTGTTCCCGCCGCGTTCGCGACGGACGCGCTGCTTGAAGCCGCCGAGGGCGGTGTTGATCTCATCGTCTGCATCACTGACGGCCTGCCGACGCTGGACATGGCGCAAGTGGCGCAGTATCTCACCAAGAAAGGCGTGCGGCTCATCGGCCCCAACTGCCCCGGCCTGACCTCCGTGGCGGAGAAGCAGAAGGTCGGCATCATCCCCGGCAACATCCACGCGGAGGGACGCATCGGCGTCGTCTCCCGCTCCGGCACGCTGACCTATGAGGCCGTCTCCCAGCTCACTGCGCTCGGCATCGGGCAGTCCACGTGTGTCGGCGTCGGCGGCGACCCCATCATCGGGATGCGCCACCGTGACATTCTTGAACTGTTCGAGAATGATCCTGACACCGACGCTGTTGTGCTGATTGGAGAGATCGGCGGCACGGCAGAGCAGGAAGCTGCGGAGTACATAAAGAACCACATGAGCAAGCCGGTGACGGGATTCATCGCGGGCGCGACGGCGCCTCCCGGACGCCGCATGGGGCACGCGGGCGCAATCATCACCGGAAAGGCGGCGACGGCGGAGGCCAAGAAGGACGCCCTGCGAGACGCCGGCTGCTACGTGTCAGATAGCCCGGGACAGATTGGCATCACTGTGCAGCGCATGTTGGCGGAGCGGAGAATATCCGCCTGATTTGCCAACGCTGACCGTGTGAGCATACTGGTATACGTGACGTAATTCACAAACTAACCGGTTCCTCTCAGGGAGTCTTTTCCGGATGCTTCTGACCCGTCTTGCACTGCGCGCGCGCATCGTAACGATCCTTCTCCTCGTCGCGCTTATCGCAACAGGTATTTGGTCATACACGCGGTTACAGGTGGAGTTTCTGCCGTCGGTTGATTTTCCGCTGGTCACCGTGATCACGTTCTACCCGGGCGCGCCCCCGGATACGGTTCTCGAAGATGTAACGATCCCGATGGAGCAGATCCTGCAGGAGCAGGAGGATGTGAACCTTGTGCAGTCCACGTCCTCGCTCAATTTGTCGGTCGTCTTTGCCGAGTTTGAATTCGGAACGGACACGGCGGCGATTGAGGAAATCGTGCAAGGAGAGGTTGACCAACTCCAATTGCCTCCCAATGTCCGCGAGCCCAATGTTGGACGGCTGAACTTCGAGCAGTTCCCCGTGCTGCAGGTGTCGGCGCGGAGCGGTCTGCCGCCGGATGAACTCAAGGCGCTTGTGGAGAGCGACATTCTCCCGCGTCTGCGTGAGGTTCCCGGCGTCGACAGTGCGGATATTCCGGCCAACGCGGGCGGGCAAGGGGTCATCAGCCGAACGAACGGGCAGCCGAGCCTGACCATCGACGTCGTCAAGGGGGCTGATGACAACACGGTTGAGGTGGTCAACGCCGCCTTGGCCGAGCTGGAAGACATCAAGGCGGGACTGCCGGTGGATGTGCAGTTCACGGAGATTTCCAACCAGGGGCCGGAGATCCAGGACTCCATCGACACATTGGGCAGAGAGGTGGCGCTGGGCGCTGTCCTCGCCATCCTGGTGATCCTGGGGTTCCTGCTGAGCGTCCGCCCGACCTTTGTCACGGGCATCTCGATCCCCGCGAGCCTCCTCGTCGGCATCATCGTGATGCACCTGCAGGGGATGAGCCTGAATCTTGTCACGCTTGGCGCTTTAGCCATCGCGGCAGGGCGCGTGGTGGACGACTCCATCGTCGTGATGGAGAACATCTACCGTCATATCCAGGACGGGGAAGATCGGCTCCACGCCGCATTTGAGGGCACCAAAGAGGTTGCCCTGCCCATCACCATCGCAACCATGACGACGATTGCCGTCTTCGCGCCGCTCGGGTTCATCGGCGGCATTGTCAGCGAATTCTTCTTGCCGTTCGCGCTGGTCATCACCTACGCCCTGCTGGCCTCGCTGGTCGTTGCATTGACGATCGTCCCGGTCCTTGCAAGTTTGCTGATCAAACGGCACGCAACGGATACGGCTGAGGAGATACTGTCACGCCGTATCATCCGCTTCTACACGCCGATAGTTACATGGGCGCTCGGGCATAAGCTGTACACGATTATCGGCGCCATCCTTCTGTTCGTGGGAAGCATGTCCCTTCTTGCCTACATTCCCATCGGCTTCCTGCCGGGGAGCGTGCAGAACGTTCTGAGCATTGAGATTGATGCGCCGCCAACAACGAACCCGGATGTGGTTGTCGGCTATCTGGATGAGGCGGAGGCACACCTTGAAGAACTGCGGCTCGCAGGAGACGTCGAGGCGTACACGTCCCAGGTTGGAGGCGGCTTCGGATTCGGTGGGCCGGGCGGCGGACTGACGACGATCAACATATCGGCCCGGCTGTCGGAAGACGTTGACGCGCTTGAGATGTCGAACCGGCTGGAGGCAGCGTTTTCCGGACCGGATCGCACGGTCTTTATCGAACAGGCGCAGGGCGGGGGCCCGCCGGCGGGCTCTCTTGAGGTTCGGCTTATCGGCGAGGACTACGCCCGCCTCATCGAGGCGTCAGACAGGCTGATTGGCCCGGTGACCGAACTCGACGGCGTGATCAACGTTCGTTCCGATGCGATAGACATCTCGGAGTCGAGCCCATTCGGCGGCGCGGTCATCCCCATCACTCGCGTTGACGGTCGGCGCACGGTCACGATATCAGGCGTCATCACCGCGCAGGACACGCGGGCAGTAAGCGCAGAGATCGACCGCATCGTCGACGAAGTGGGTCTGCCGCCGGGCGTGGAGCGGGAGACCGGCGGCGTATTCAGCGACATTCAAGAGGTCTTCACGCAGATGATCATTGCCATGGGCATCGGCGCTGTGCTGGTCTATGTGGTGATGTTCCTGGCGCAGCGGTCATTCATCACGCCGCTGATTATCCTGATTGCCGTGCCGCTGGCATTCACCGGCGCGGTCACCGCGCTCTTCATCACCGGACGGGCGCTGAGCCTGCCCGGCCTGATGGGGCTTCTCATGTTGATCGGCCTTGTTGTCACGAATGCCGTCGTGCTGATCGCCTTTGTCGACCAACTGCGGGGGCGCGGCGCGCGCATCCGCGAGGCCCTTATCCAGGGCGGGCAGGCGCGCATCCGTCCCATCCTGATGACGGCGCTGACGACGAGCTTCGTGTTGCTGCCGCTCGCGCTTGAGGAAGCCGAGGGCGGCGGGGGCATTATCGGCGCGGAACTGGCCACGGTGATCATCGGCGGTCTGATGACATCCACCGTCCTGACACTGGTCGTCATCCCCGTGGTCTACCGCCTCCTGCGGCGTGAGCGGCGCGATTTATCAGATACTCCGGTCAGCTCAACGCCAAGCCCCGCGCCGGCGGGTGGCGAGGAGTAGGCAAGCCCCGCCATTCAGCCGATGGAGTGATTTCTCGGGACACCGTCCGCGATATCGTGAGGTTTATTGAGCGTTCGGGAGAGGGCTGATGCTTGAATACAAGGGATACATCGGCGAGGTGGTCTATGACGATGAGGCCGAGGTTCTACACGCCAGAGTCATCAATAGCGGCCCATACTCGATAGCCAATGCCGAGGCGACGGACGTGGAGGGCATCAAGCGTGAGTTCTGCGTCTCGATAGATGTCTATCTTGCCGGGTGCGCTGAGCTTGGAATCGAGCCGATCAAGCCAATCGCAGCTCCCGTTGCGTCCGGTTAGGGCGTCCGCGCCCGCTCACCCCTCCCCGAACAATCCGCTCTCCATCTCTTCGGAGCCTGAAACCGGCGGTATCAGCCGGGCGTAGACCTCCCGAGGGGCGAGAACGCGCCGGAGACGGGCGGGCAGCAGTTCCCATCGCCGCATCCACCACGCCCCCTCTTTCAGCGCCGTCTTATAGCACCGCGCGGCTTCCAGTCGTTGAGCGAGAACACTGCGCACATCGATCATTGTTGTCGGGCGCTGTGATTCCTGCGCGATCCGCAGAGCGTCACGCACGTCGTCCAGATTCTTGCGCCGCGTCAACCGTCCCATGCGCAGACCAGCCGCGAGTTGGCGTCGGCCAAAGACGGCAGCGTAGAGGCGCGGCGCGGAGACGCCCGTCATCGATCCCACAGCCTGCAGAGTAGCAGCGCCGGTGAGGATGTGGTTGAGGTTGCCTGTTGCGCCGGTAGCGTCGAAGGTGATGACGACATCGGGACGGAGTCCACGAAGTTCGGCGCGAATTGCGTTGGCGAGGTGGGGGAGGGTCCCCTCACCCCGGCCCTCTCCCTCCGCAAGAAGGGGATTAGGCGCGGGGATAAAGGTGTTGGCGGTGATGCCGAGGACGTTGGCGGCGGCTTCGAGTTCGGAGAGGCGTTGAGGCGTCGGCCTGCCGTCAGGCTCCGGTCCGAAAGGGCCGTATATGACATGGACATCGTGGCCGCGCGATGCGTAAAGAGCCAACGTGCCGCCGATGATGAACGTCTCATCGTCTGGGTGGGCGAGGACGGCAACGATGGTGCGCGGCGTTGTCCCGCCATGCTCGGCGCGGCCGTTTGAGCCAGTTTGGGTCATGCCGTGAGGCCGTTCACGATACGCCGCGCATTCGCTGAGCGGGACGCCTATAATGGACGCAACCCCAACCGGTCAGCGAACTGGTGGGGCCGCTGAGGGGAGGAGCTATGCGGATCGGCGCCTTTGAAGTCCAGGAGCCACTGCCGGAATTACGTGATCCGCACATATTCGCTATCCTCCAGCCGTGGATCGACGTTGGGTCCGTGGGCACGCTCACTCTCGGCACGCTTGAATCACAGTTTAACGCCACGGAGTTGGGACGCCTCGCGCGCCCCAGCCAGTTCTATGATCTGACGCGCTACCGCCCCATGCTGTATCGCCGCGGCGGGGAACGGGTCGTTGAGATTCCCAATACCATCGTGCGCTATGCGCAGGGTGACGGCGGCAACGATTTCGTCTTCCTGCATATCCTGGAGCCGCATTCCAACGGCGAAGACTTTGTGGAGTCCCTGCTGGAGTTGGCCGACCGGTTGAACGTGCGGCGTTACTGCCAGGTGGGAGCGATGTACGGCTCTACTCCCCACACACGGCCGCTGTTGGCGAGCGGGCAAGCGTCCGATCCCAACGTGCAGACCATCCTGGAGCGTGCGGGCGTGCGCTCGTCCAACTATGAGGGCCCGACCAGCATGATGGCCATCGCAACGCAGGAACTGGTCAAGCGCGGCGTCGAGACCCTCTCGGCGCTGATCCAGCTGCCCCCGTACGCGCGGCTGGAGGAGGACCATCGCGGGCAGGAAAAACTCCTGAAACTGCTGTCACCCATCTACAGCTTCCAGATTCCGGACCTCACCAAGATCGAGCAGGACGGCGACCGCCAGTACGCGGAAATTGACCGGATGGCGCAGCGGGAGCCGCGCGTGCGTTCCCTCGTCAAGCAGCTTGAAGAGGCCTACGACAGCGAAGTGGGATCGAACCAGGGCGAGATCGGCGAGATGGAGGAGCAGCAGGAACCGCCGCGCCTCGCCCCGGATGTAGAGGACTTCCTGCGGGAGCTTGAGCGGCGCGACGAATAAACTCCCTCCCCGCGCCGGGATTGGACGGTGGACATGAGAGGGTATCAAGTAAAGCGCTCCGGACGGATTGTTCCCGGCGCTATTCTCATCGCGCTGGGGTTGGTTTTCCTTGCCGGCAACCTGTGGTCGTTCGACCTATGGGAGACGCTCTGGCCGCTTGTCCTGATTGCGCTGGGCCTTGTGTGGGTCGTTCGCGGCCCGCTGTGGCTGGGCATCGTGAGCATCGTAGCGGGCGGCATTTTCCTGGCGGACGCTCTTGGGGCGGACGTGAATATGGGGACATATTGGCCGCTGGTGCTCATCGCGCTGGGCGTCGGCATCCTTCTGGAACGAAATAACGTCGGACGCCGCCGTGCGGTCCCTATCCCCGACGGGCCGGAGGTTCTCACGGACGATGAGAGTACGATCGACGTGTCCACGACGTTCTCCGGGACAAATCGCACCGTCCTGTCGCAGGCGTTCCGGGGCGGGACGGTATCGGTGACGTTCGGCAGTGTGGAGATTGATATGCGGCAGGCGAAGCTGCACGAGAACGGGGCGGACCTGCAGGTTTCGGCGACGTTCGGCGGCGTGACACTCCACGTGCCTAAGGATTGGGTTCTCCACCAGGACGGCTCTTCAGTCTTGTCTGATATCGAGGACGTGCGGAGCAATCATCCGACGGAGGGGCCCGTGCTGCGACTGCGCACCTCAACGACGCTTGGCAACGTGACGATAGAGGACTAGCTCACTGCACCCCCCCCGCACGATAATCCGGAGGGAAAAACATGCAGTCCGATCGACCGGCGGGTAGTTCGATCCCCTTTATGATCCAGTTGGTCGCCATGATGGTCATGGGGCTGGCCTTTGCGATCATCGTGGGCATCATCTTCTCCGATGAGGCCTGGAGCAGGTTCATCGGGCCCGGAGTGATCTTTGGCCTCTCCAGCACGGCATCTGTACGCAAGCGCCATCTGACCAGTCTGGTTATCTTCGCCGGAGGGATTCTCTGGCTGCTGCAAATCATCCGCTGGAGTGACGTCGGATGGCTGCCAATCGCGGCCGGTGCGCTTGTCGTGGTTGGCCTTCTCCTGTGGTTCCTGGGCAGCCACCGTGGTTCGGGCAATACCACCCGGGGCGGCGGCCAGACCGTCGTTGGCGCCAGCGTGGTGGAGACGTCTGAGGATTCGATCTACCTCGGCGGCGCGGCCACCAACACCCGCCGCATCATCACGTCACAGGCATTCACGGGCGGCGAGGTTTCCGTGTCTCTCGGCAAGATAGAAGTTGATCTCACGTCCGCGAAACTGGCCGAGGATGGCGCATACCTCTCTCTTGCTTCACAGATGGCAAGCATCACCCTGCGCGTCCCCGGCGATTGGGTGGTTGAGATCGACGGCTCATTCACGATGGGAGCCGTCAAGGATGAGCGATCCAGCAAGCCAACGGAAGGCCCGATGCTGCGCCTGAACGTCCACACCACAATGGGCGAGGTTCAGATTACGGACTAGGGGCGGCTGTCAGTACCGGCTGCCCGTCGGCGTCAATTTCCATTAGGACACGTAGGTCGGTTCCGTCCGGGGACACGGTGATGAGGCCGCGATCCGGGTTGTAGATTGCGATGCGAGAGCCGTCCGGGGACCATGCGATGGGACGGGCGCCGTCGTATCTCGGCGGAATGCCCTCCAGGCGGCGCAGGTCGCTGCCGTCTGCTCCGACGAGGTATGTGTGGTCGGAAACGAAGAGGAACTGAGATCCGTCAGGTGACAACGAAAGTTCGGTGATTGGTTCCGAAGGTGTGTCTGTAGGGCTCTCCCAGATAATGCGACTATCGCTTCCGTCAGGCTTGATGCCAACTATTGTGGATTGCTTGATGTCGCTATTGAAGGCGGCGTATGCGAGACGCGTGCTGTCAGGGAACCACGTGGGCAACGCCGTAGTAGCACCAATTCTCACACTCGTTCCCGTTCTGTCCGAGCGAACAGTATGCAGCACCCCAACTGCGTACACGCCTACCCGGTCCTTCTCTAGGTATGCCAGGTATTTGTCGTCGGGAGACCACACTGGTGGAAACAGTGCAATCCCCTCCGGCAATCCGGAAAATGCGAACTCGATCCGACTATGGTCAGGGTGCTTGGCATCCGAAGGCAAAACCCCCAGCCTTACGACATGCAATTCCCGAGGGTCGTAGGGGTAGTATCTGTACGGTTGATAGGAGTCGGTTTGTCCCGTCAAGGTGATGAATGCAAATCTTGAACCGTCAGATGACAAAGCTGGGTAGTGACCAAAGTGATAATTGCGTGTGAGCAGTTCTTTCCCGGCGCCGTCAATGGTGACCGCGGCAATTTTGTAGCTCTCCTGACTGGATCCAAGCTTCTCCACATAGGGGCTGAATTCACAAGTCGAATAGACCAGGCGGGTGTCATCTGGATGAACGTCTGCGTAGAATCCGTATCCGAGACGAGGGCCGCCGATCGAGGCGTCATAGTCGGTATCGACGTCAACAATCAACTGCGGGTGGCCACTCTCGACATCCAGGCTCCATACGGTGTCCTCGCCTACGTCAAATACAAGGTGGGAACCATTTCCCGCCCAATGGAGGAAATGTTCGTGCCTTTCTCCGATGTACTCTGAAGGGCCGCACGGGAAAGGAACGCCAATAACGGTCGGTATGGGAGTCAGTGTAGGCAAGGGCGGCGTCGGTGTTGGCTCAGCCTGTTGGCAGGCGGAGGTCATTAGAATCAGGGCCAGCAAGGCACCGACCACTATCGTCAATCTCAACTTCATGAGGACAAGTGTAGGTGGCTGACTGTGAAGCGCAAGAAACCTTGTGTTGCTAGGGTTGGGCTTGCAATTGAGGTTTTGGATTCCTCGACTGTGCTCGGAATGACAGGACTATAAACTTGGCGCGTGGGTGTGCCAGTCCGTGGCGTTTTGGTAGGCGTGGCCGACGTTGAAGGCGGTCTGTTCGTCCCAGGCTTTGGTGACGATCTGCATTCCCGCTGGCAGGCCGGATGAGTCGAATCCTATGGGGACACTGAGGGCGGGCATTCCGGTGAGGTTGAACGGGAAGAGGTTGCGTGTGCGGAGAAATGAGGCCTCCTCCTCGCCGTCGCCCACCTGCACCATGATCTGGCCGAGCTTGGCCGCCGTATACGGCACGGTCGGCATAACAAGAATGTCGTAACGCTCCAGCGCGCTTTGGACGGACTCTTCCCACACGGCGCGGGCGCGCTGCGCGTTCACGTAGTCCATGGCGGGGATGGCATAGCCGGGGATGAGCCGGTCAAGGATCGCATAGCCGTACTCGCCGCCCCGCCCTTCGCGGATCCAGCGGTGATGATAGGCGGCGGCCTCCGAGGGGAGGATGGTGGCAAACAACGCGGGCAGGACGTCTGTGTGATCGAGAACGACATCCTCAAGCTGCATCCCGAGGCCACGCAGGGCATCGTATGCCTGCTCGTTGAGCTGGGCGACCTCTGGGACGATGGGCTCCCAGAAATAGCCCCGCACGATGCCGGCGCGGACGCGGCTCACGTCCGAGTCAAGGTTGGCGGCGTAGTCCGGGACGGAGCGGCGTGACGTTGTCTCGTCTTTCGTGTCATGGCCTGCGATGGCGCTCAACACAAGAGCGGCGTCCTCCACGCTGCGGGCGAGCGGCCCGGCGTGGTCAAGCGTCCACGCCAGCGGCACGACGCCGAATCGGCTCACGCGCCCGAACGAGGGCTTGATGCCGGTGACGCCGTTGAAGTGGGACGGGTTCCGGATGGAGGCGGCGGTGTCCGTGCCGAGGGCGGCGTATGCCATTCGAGCCGCCACCACCGCGCCGGAGCCGCCGCTTGATCCGCCGGAGCTGCGCTCCAGGTCCCACGGGTTGTGGGTGACGCCGTAGTGGGTGTTCTCCGTGGTGCCGCCAAAGGCGAACTCGTCCATGTTGGCGCGTCCGATGATGATTGCGCCGGCCTGCCGCAGCTTGTGCACGGCGGTTGAGTCCTCATCCGGCGCCCAGTCCTGCAGGATGCTGGAACCGGCGGATGACGGAGTGCCGCGCTCGGCAAAGAGGTCCTTGACGGCGATGGGAACGCCGTGGAGGGGGCCGTGATCGACGCCCGCGCCGAGCAGGGCGTCCGCCGCTCTCGCCTGCGCCATCGCGTGCTCATGGTGAATGAGGACATAGCCGTTGACCGTTGGTTCAAGGCGGTCGATGCGTTCCAGGAGCGCGCGCGTGACCTCTTCACTGGAGGCCTCGCGGGCGTGGATGCGGGCGGAGATCTCCGCGAGTGTCAGAGCGGTGATGTCAGTATTTGATGTCATGGTTCTTCATCATCGGAATAGATTTGGCTGCGTTATGGCGTGATGTCGGCAGGCGGGCGCCATGTGTGCCAGTCGGTTTCCTTCTGATAGGCGTGCCCTGCGCGGAGCACGGTCGCCTCATCGAACGGACGACCGGCGATCTGCAGGCCGATGGGAAGCTCATCACTGCTGAACCCGCATGGCACGGTCATGGCAGGTGTGCCGAGCAGGTTGAATGGCGTCATGTTGCGCGTCAGGGCGCGGGTGAGCTGCAGCTCTCCGTTGCCGACGGGGACCGTCTCATAGGCATGGCCGATCTTTGGCGCGGTGACGGGCGAGGTTGGGAGGGCGAGCAGGTCGACCCTGCGCCAGACATCGTTCATCTTTTCACGCAGGATTGAACGCAGCCGCAGGGCGTTGACGTAGTCGACCGCGGGAACCGTTGCGCCCTGTCGGAGGCCCGCAAGGACGCGGGAATCATAGTCTTCAGGGCGCTCACGCATCCATTGATGGTGGTAGGCGGCGGCGTCCGCGAACAGGATGGAGGTCTGCATGGTCACAAGCTCGTCCGCAAGCGGGAACTCCACGTCGATGATGCGCGCGCCCTGGCCCTTGAGGACGTCAATGCCTGCGCGAACGGCGGCCTCGACCTCAGGATCGATTGGGTCCCAGAAGGGCTCGCCGGGGATGCCGATGGTCAAACCCTCGATGGGGTCGTTGATGTTCGCGAGATAGTCCGGCACGGGGCGGTTGGCAGACGTGGGGTCGAGTGGATCATGGCCTGCGAGCACCTGCAGGGCGCGGGCGCAGTCCTCAGCCGTCCTCGCAATGGGCCCAACGTGATCGAGCGACCATGAGAGAGGCAGGCAGCCGTAGCGGCTGACACGTCCGTAGGTGGGCTTGATGCCGGTGACGCCGCAGAGGGTTGCAGGGATGCGGATGGAGCCGCCGGTGTCCGTTCCGATGGCCATGTAGCCCATGCCCATGGCAACCGCCGCGCCGGAGCCGCCGCTGGACCCGCCCGGCACGTGGTCCGGGTTCCAGGGATTGCGTGTGTTGCCGTGATGCGGGTTCTCCGTCGTCACGCCAAAGGCGAACTCGTGGAGATTCGTCTTGCCGATGATGACCGCGCCCGCCTGCCGCAGCTTGCGGACGACGGTGGCGTCAAAATCCGGCTTCCAGTCAGCAAGGATCTTTGATCCTGCGGTGGTGGTGATGCCGTCCGTGGTCAGGATGTCCTTGATGGCGACGGGGACGCCGTGGAGCGGCCCAAGCAGGTGCCCGGCGCGGAGCATATGGTCCGCGGCCTCCGCCTCCTGCAATGCCTGATCCCGCAGGACGGTGACGAATGCGTTTATGGTGTCGTCGGCGTGGGCGACGTGCTCAAGCACATCCTCCAGCGCGTGTGTCGCGGACACCTCCTGCGTCTGGATGCGTCGCGCGATCTGCGTGAGAGAGAGGCCGACGCGCTCTTCATTCATGCCTAGGCTCCGCCGGACGCAGCATCAGGATTTTTTGGACGCCCAATTCTGCAGGTCTAATGATCATGTCCACATTAGGCTCCGCCGTTTCCGGCATCTGGATCGTAGGAGAGGGCGGGTTCCGTGAGCCCGAAGTCCATGTCGTCGAGGCGGCTCATGGCCTCCTGGTAGAAGGCAACGCGGCGCTGCAGGCCGGGCAGAGCATCGTCATCGATGCTGACGCCAAGCATGGCCAACTGCGCCCTGAGTTCCTCGTGGCTCGGTACCGGTCGTTCCATGCGCCCACCCCCTAAAAACCCTGCCGGGCCGTCTGCCCGCCCGGCTTTCAATACGTATCGTCATGATACGGCATCGGCGGGGGTGGATAGCACGCCGCGCAGGCGTTATTCGCCGTCGTTGCAGAGTATTAGGCTGGAGCCGTCGGCGTTGGTGTGGACCGCGTAGGATGCGTCTCCTAACGCGAAGACCAGTTTGTAGCCCGGGGTGATGACCTGGGCATAGCCGAATCCCTCTTGCGGACATCCCAGGCTGGCGTCCGACCATGACACGCTTTCAGAGCTGATCAGGGTGAGGTCATCCGCATTCACTGTTGCGATGTCCGCCAAGAGGATGCGCGCAGCCATCTCAATGTCCGAGGGAATTGTCTCCTGACTGCCTGTTGTTGGGGTAGCAGGTGAGACGGTTGGGAAGCCCGACACAGCCGTCGGCGAGGCAGATTGCTGCGTGTCTGAAGCTCCTTGCTCTTCCCCGGCGTCACTACAGGCTGTCGTGGCCAGAAGTGCCGCCATCGAGGCGAGCATCAGGAGATACCACGTGAGTCTGGTTGCATTTCGCGGCGATGCGATAGTGGCTGTTGATCGTGTCATGGGATAACCACCTGTATCTACTGCCCCTCAAAGACCTTAACGCAGAAGGCTATCGGCGAGTTAGAACGCGTCGAGGGCTCCGCCACAGCGTGGCGGAGCCCTCAGATGTTGCGTTAGGCCTAAACGGGCGACGGGTTTAGCCGCCGACCCACTGGGGCTTGCGCTTCTCCACGAAGGCGCGCGGGCCCTCCGCAGTGTCCTTGGGGGACAGCTGGCGCAGGCGGTTGCTGTTGAGGGACTGGATCTGCAGCGCCTCACGCGTGGGCAGGTGCAGTGTGCGTGTGATGTGCTCCTTGGCGACGCGCGTCGCGATGGGCGAGCACTCGGTCACGATCTCCGTCGCCATGGCGACGGCAGTGTCCATCAACTCAGCCTGCGGGACCACCTGGCTGACGAGGCCCATGCGGTAGCAGTCCGCGGCCTTGTAGCGGCGGCCTGTGATGATGAGCTCCATGGCGAGGCCAATGGGAATGGCGCGGGACATGCGCGTCGTGCCGCTGATGGAGAGCAGGCCGCGTCGCGGCTCAAGCAGTCCCATCTCGGCGTTCTCAGACATGATGCGGATGTCCGCCCACAGCGCCATCTCGGATCCTCCGCCGAACGCGTAGCCGTTGATGGCCGCGATGACGGGCTTGAAGACCTCGATGCTGGGATAGGAGTGCAGGCCCTCATTCGGAATCTGGGGCGGGGGAGGCGGCTCCTCGTTGGACGCGTCCTGCTGCGACTGCCTGCGAAGATCGAGGCCGGTTGAGAAAGACCTCTCGCCGGCGCCGGTCAGGATGAGCACCCATGCGTCCGGGTCATCGCGGAACTCGCGAACGTAGTTCAGCATGGCCTGGTTGCCATCAAGCGTGAGTGAGTTCAGCGTCTCCGGCCTGTTCATGGTGATGAGCCGGACGTGTTCCGCCGGCGTCGTGTACATAATCTCAGGCTGCGCGTTTTCCTGGGTCATCTCCTACCTCCCGGTTCGGTTTGGTCGACAGTGCCGTCCCATCGGGACGTCGTGCGCAGGGGTGTCTTTCGCGTGACTCTTCGAGAGAGTGTCTGCCGATTGGCCCCCCACCACGGCAACCGTCAGGAAACGGCGCACAAACTATAGCACGGGGAGAGGGATGGCGTCAGTTTTGGGGGAAGGGAGGGGGAATCAGGCGCCGTTGTTAAGGACGGCCTCAATTCTCTCAATAAGCTCGGCGACTTGTTCTAGGCTATCCCGGATGTCCCTGCTCGAGAACTGACCTTCATAGAAGTTCTCGTGCAAGCCACCCGCCTCGTTGAAGAGAGTGCGGTAGCTATTGTCGTCTGTCTCCTCGACCAGTCGGCTTACGACGCCGTAGAGCCGGGCGTGACTGTTGTGATCAATCCCGCGCCGGTCTGCGTAAGCCTTGACCATCTGCGCAGCCGCGCCCCACCCCTTTTCGGAGGCTTGGCGGAGGTCTTCCGCTTCCAGTTCCGCCCACGCCTGGTCGAGGAACCGGCGGCCCTGCTGTACGTAGCCGTTGTTGTTGTGATTCGTCATGGGGACAGGATACGTCGGTCATCGGTTGGCGCATAGCAGAGCAGGCAATAAAAAACACCTTAGCAGCTGGATAGTGAAAGAAAGGTTTTGGTCTTCGGTTCAAGTTTTGTTGTTTCACAAGTGAACAACGGTGTGGTGCGCCGAAGCGCGCAGCGATCTATGTTGCCCTGCCCGTGATCCGATCGGGGTTCCGCCATCCGACGAATCGGACGGTTCATGCCACTCAGACACCGGACTTCAAGGCAGGAGAATCGCTGACCGACCTGGGTGCAATGCACGCCGCGGAAGCGACGTAATTGACTCCCTAGAAAGGAGGTGATCCAGCCGCACCTTCCGGTACAGCTACCTTGTTACGACTTCGTCCCAATCACTAGTCCCACCCTCGGCACCTACCTCCCCGAAGGGTTGGCGAAGCGACTTCAGGTGTTACCAGCTTTCATGACGTGACGGGCGGTGTGTACAAGGCCCGGGAACGTATTCACCGCGCCATGCTGATACGCGGTTACTAGCAGCTCCTACTTCATGCAGGCGGGTTTCAGCCTGCAATCTGAACTGGGGCCGGTTTTGATGGGATTCGCTCCGGCTCGCGCCTTCGCAGCCCGTTGTACCGGCCATTGTAGCGTGTGTGTAGCCCTGGGCGTAAGGGCCATGATGACTTGACGTCATCCCCACCTTCCT
>CAZZAN010000002.1:0-176986 GCA_964653005.1 uncultured Dehalococcoidia bacterium
GCCTCTTCCAGGGGCGGGAGGCCAACATCGTCCTGGTCGACCACGACCGGGTGGAGCCCCACAACCTGCTCCGCCAGAACTTCTACGCAGGGGACGTGGGAAGGTTCAAGAGCGAGGCACTGGCCGACCGGCTGACCAAAGCCTACCGGCGTACCATCGGCTACTCGGTGTATCCCTTCCGAGAGTTCGACGACGACTCCCGACCCAACAGGCACGGTTACCCCGGCCTCATCGACTACGGCGAAAGCCTCATCATCGGCTGCGCCGACAACGCCCTCGCACGGAAGGCGATGGCGGAGTGCCTGCCGGGACACCCCGCCCGCTGGCTCATCGACGCGGGCAACGACACCAACTGGGGACAGGTGCTGGTCGGCAACGTCTCCGGTCGGGTGGACTGGGAAGAGCCACCCTTCGAGGGCGAGACCTGCTACCTGGCGCCCGCGCCCACGCTCCAGCGGCCCGACCTGCTGACGGCGGTATCGACTCGACCCCCGGACGTGGACTGCGCGGCGGCCCTCGACCTCACCGACCAGGATCCCACCATCAACCAGATGATGGCCTCGCTGGTCTTACAGGTGGTCCGCCGCATGGTGGCGGGAACCTGCCCCTTCATGGCCCTCTACCTGGACATGGACCTGGGAACGGTCACACCCACCTACGTCACACCGGAGGCGGTGGAGCGAACGGTGGAGGCCAACGTCGAGTAATCGGCGCTATCACGTCCATTCGGAGACGAACGGCGAAAGGAGACACCATGACCACGACAATCTGGCAAGACCCCAACAGCGGGCTCCGCGGCCACAAGCTCATGACGAAGGAGTTGGGAGACACGATCCCCGCCCTCTACGCCAACGAGAACGTTGAGGACTACGACAGCGTTCTCGCCCCCGCAAAGCTGTTCTCCCCATACACCGGCTGGCGCTGGTACATCACCGAGTGGGACGCCGAGACCGGCCAATGCTTCGGACTCGTTGAGGGGTTCGAGACGGAGGTTGGGTACTTCGACCTCACCGAGTTGGCGGAGGCGACTGTGCTCGGCGGCGTCCCTGCCATTGAGCGTGACCTCTACTGGGAACCGCAGACCCTCGGCGAGATCAGGAGGCAGTCGTCGGGGATAGCGGCCTAGCGAACCGCGCCCGCAGACGCAGAACAATGAGGAAAGGAGAGGACCATGCCAGACGAAGTTGGAACGGAAACAACCCGATCGGATGCGCCGAGTGTGGACGACAGTCTCTTCGGCGATGCTCCGGCGGCGGACGACAAGCCCGCCGCTGCCGTCGAAGGGGAGGGCTCCATCGAACAGACCGAACAGGACGGACAGTGTTCGGATGATGCCGGAGAGCAGGACGCCAAAGGCAAGGCCGAAGAGGAGCCGCAGGGATCCGATGAAGCGGCAGAATCTGAGGCTCCGCAGGAGGCTCAGGAGTCCACTGCCGCTGGGGACGAGGTCGCCTCAATGGACGACCTGAAGCTGGTTGTGTCTATCAAGGGGGGCCGGGCCACCATCGGTGCACAGCGACCCTCGGCGGACCCGCATATCGAAACCTTCGACGACCCGGACCTGTCCGGGCTGGCCGAGGAGGTCGTTGCCGTGACCGAGAGGGCCAAAGCCAGGTGGGAAGAGGCGCCGAAGCATCCGGCCTACGAAAGGCCCTCTCCGTCGGCCCCGCGTAGAAACCGGCGTCAGCAGGGGGCGGCCCAAGAGGCAACGCCGGAGACGCAGGAAGCCGAGACGCAACAGCAGACGCTGGGGCTGTTCTAGGGGACTGACGGCCCAAGAATCAGGTCGCAAGAGTACAGGAGAGGTCGTCGCTGGGAATGCGACGGCCTCTCCTGCCCGAATCCATATGTGGACTTTTTGCATTTAAGGAGGGATGCGAACTGACGAAAGTCCACGGCTACAACACCTTGAAGGCGAAGTCAGAGACGAGAAAGGAGAACCAAAAGATGGGGACTCATAGCGGATTTTACCCACGTCCCCAATTAGTCGTGGCATTCCTCACAACGGTCATCGTCTTGTAGGACTTCGGGCCAGACAATTTCCTTGCCGCAATGCTCGCAGTGATACTGCTATGCGACGAACGGATGCGACGGACTCCCAGCACCGAGGATACGGCTCGCCAAGTCATCCGCAGTCGCATCCATACGTGGGGGTAGTGGCCGTCCTGGACGGTCACGCAGTTGCCCCCTAGGATGGGCCAATTCTTGTGTTCCAAATCTTCAAGGCAGTCCCAGTAGCGATGGTCACATAAAGTACGTTTACCACACCCCACGCAATCGCTATGTAAGCTTGGTTATCGTTCGTGGCTGAGTCAGGGTTCAGCACTCCTGACCAAATAATCGCAAGAGTCACGGCAAGTCCAAAGGTCGCGTAGAATGCCATACGGTTGATCAGCCCTGCGACTTCACTGGCGGCGTGTTCTCGCATAGCCATCCCGTGGATGACCAACATGAGGGCAATACCAATAGCACGTACAGGGCGTAGCCATACCCACACGGTTATCGTGTTGATGGAACTCTCCAAGAATGGCGAAGCCACATAGTAACCAAGAACGACAGCCGCTGTTATGAGCAGATAGATTCCGACTGCTAGCCGCATGGGGCCTCCCCGGAAAACACCGTTGCGGCAGCCATACCGAGCAGCAGCACAACCGCCGCCAGGAAGAACCGCCTGCGGGCTCCCGCCGGGTGTCTCGAAGTCCCGGTGTCTTTGCTTTGCACTTTCGCCTTACCTCATCGCCGCGAGAAGCTCTCCGCCTCTCCCGGCAGTTCTCTAAAGATGTCCGGCCTCGATACTCCTCATTGATGAGAGGGTTTACGAGGCACCCGATGGATAATCGTCGATGCAACCGGCCTTGCATAGGTCAATCACGCAAGATTCTGGTTTACCTGTGACCGGTGTATTTGCACCAGCGTTTTGACCTGTCTTATTGGTGCGTTTTGATCTCGCAGGAGCCGGTCGATCTGGTGTAAATTGCTATCGGGAATCGCCAACCGCCATTGCGCCGTGTGCGACCCGTTTTGCATGTGATGTCTATGAGAAAGCGCGAACAAGTCTCTTGAACCGGAACCCCGTCGTCTCGCTGAGGGCTGATTGGGCGGCCTTTGCGTACCGCCTTTCGCCCGGCGTCTGGGCCGACCGGGATGTCGTGCCGTACGCCGCGCAGGTTTCGGTCTGGGGGCGGTGGGCGGTCGCGCTGGTGGCGGTCTTCGAGGTGGCCTACCGGCCGAACTTCTGGTATCCGGACCACCTGGCGCCGGCGATCCTCGTAGTCCCGTTGGTGGCGGTCAACGGGTTCTTCCACCACAGGCTACTGACCGGCAGGGGTGTGACGTGGCGCTGGATGCTCCTGCTCAACTGCATGGACGTCGCCCTGATTTCGGCCTCCGTCAGCACCTTCGCGGGCCTGGAGAAGTTCGTCTTCGTGGCCTACTACCCGTCCCTGGCGATGTTCGGCCTGGTCTTCACCTCCGTCTGGCTCGGACTGGCCTGGACGACGGTGACGGCTGCCGCCTACACCCTCGCGACCCTGGTCGCCGGTGAAGGTCTGGACATGAACGCGGGTGAGGAGAAGGTGCTCGTGGGCAGGCTGGCGGCGATGTACGTGCTCGTTCTTTGCGTCATGCTCATCACGCGGTTCGAGCGCAACAGGAGGCGGGCGGCGATGGACCGGGAGCGGCGTCTGCAGAGAGAGCGCATCGAGCTCTCCCAGGAGATTCACGACACCGCCGCGCAGACCGCCTACCTTGTCGGGATGGGGATCGACAGGGCCAGGGAACTGGCCGGAGAGGAGAACGCGGAGCTCGCGGCGGCGCTGGATGCGACCGCCAGCCTCTCAAGATCGGCCATGTGGGAGTTGAGGCGGCCCATCGATGCCGGGCCCATCTTCGAGGGCCGGGAACTGGGCCCGGCCCTGTGGTCTCACTGCGAGATATTCGAGGGCATCACGGGGGTGCCCGCCAGCATGTCCCAGTCGGGGACCGAGCCCCAGCTTCCCGTGGAGACGCGCTCTCGTCTCTTTTCCATAGCGCACAACGCGCTGACCAACGTCTTTCGCCATGCCCGCGCCGGAAGCGTGGAGATTAGACTGGACTTCGAGGCCGACCGGATCAGGATGTCCATCTCCGACGACGGCGTGGGGCTGCCGGAGGACCATCGAGACCGCGGGAGGGGATTCAGGGGCATGACCGCGGATGCCGAGGCGCTCGGTGGGACTTTGCTGGTGGGCAATGGCAAGGGAGAGCGCGGCACAACGGTTTCCTGCGTGGTCCCCTATGCGTCAAGTGAATGACGAGGAGGCTGAGATGTCGTCATCGGACCGGATAAGGGTCATGGTGGTGGACGACCACCCGATCATGAGAACCGGCCTGCGGGACGCTCTGGAGGCGTCGGGGCGTTTCGACGTCGTGGGCGAGGCCGGGGACGGAGAGGAGGCGGTGAGGGTCGCCGGCGAGGTGAAGCCGGAGGTCGTCGTCATGGACGTGATGATGCCGAACAAGGACGGCGTCGACGCCTGCCGGGAGGTGATGGAGCTTCTCCCCGGCGCACGGGTGCTGATGCTGACGGCATCGACGAAGATGGATGCGGTGATCGAGGCGGTCGCCGCCGGGGCGACCGGGTATCTCCAGAAGCACACGCGCACGGATGACCTCGTGGCGGCCGTGGTCGACGTGGCCGAGGGAAGGCTGCAAATCCCCGATGCGGTGATCAAGCAGGTCTTTGCGATGTTGAGCCGTGATCGAGAGGACACCTCCCGCAGGGCCTCGGACAGGCTGACCAAACTTGAAAGGAAGACCGTCGCCCTGTTTGCCAACGGCAGTTCATATAAGGAGATCGCCGATGCCGAGGGCCACAGCGCCGTGACCATACGGAACAGGCTCAGCCGCATCCAGGACAAGCTGGGAGTCCGGTCGAAGCAGGACATCCTGATCTGGGCTGTGCGTAACGGTTTCGTGGACGACGAGGTGCAGGCCGGATGAGGCCCGATAGGAGCTTGTCGTCGGGGGAGCGCCATGCCCATCGCTGAGCGAACGCTGTCCAGGTGGAGCCATCATCAGGCCGCGAAGGCCTTCAAGCAGGCGCACGTCCCCGTGCGTAAGGCACTGGAAGCCCACAAGGGACTGGAGCAGTTCACGTACGAGGTATTCCTGCAGGGGTCCTACAAGAACGACACGAACCTGGGAGGGGACAGCGACGTCGACGTGGTCATCCGGCTGGCCCACAAGCTCGATCCCAACGTGGTCGCCCTCGCAGGGGCGGAGTTGCAACAGAGGGGTAGAGGGAGAGAACATGAAGCGCAATATGGAGTTGATTCGTTGGATCCTCGAATACATCGAGGAACATTACAAGATGTTTCGTCCCGATATCATTGACGAGTCTACATTCACGGCACCAGCCGAGCAGGTGAAATATCATCTACGGCTAATCTTGGATGCTGGCTACATCAAGAGCGTTGGGATCAATCAGGGATTCACATGTGTCGAAGAACTGACATGGGCTGGGCACAACGCCCTTGATGAGCTACGGGCAAAGGGATAAAGTTCACCACTTAGATTCGAATCGTTCTCCCCTGCTGAGCGGTATGATTTCGGCTTGCCCTTCCTGACGGGCAGAACCGGAGATGAAATTAGGTTGCGAAGGAATGTGCAAGAATGGCAACACCGTAAGAACTGCCCTCAAAGGAGGCTCCATGCGACTAGCAATCGGAATCTATTTGCTGATAACAGCGGCTTTTCTTCTTGTATTCTATGTGGCTTCTCCGTTCCTAGAGAGTTCCATCAATACGACGACCGTTTGGGTATGGCTGCGGCCTGTACGTGGTATCGGTATTGTCTTCATGTTGGTCATACACGGTATGGCAATGCGAGAGCACCCTGCCAATGAGGTCGCGGGGCTGAGCAGCCGGATGGCCTTCTACGTGAGCTTTGGGTTGGCCGTGACGCTTGCTGGTGTTTGGGCAGGGGCACTGAACCCTGACACACAGAGGT
Source organism: uncultured Dehalococcoidia bacterium (assembly GCA_964653005.1). Taxonomy (GTDB): domain Bacteria; phylum Chloroflexota; class Dehalococcoidia; order UBA6926; family UBA6926; genus VXMO01. The sequence goes on from CAZZAN010000002.1 coordinate 5,989, forward strand.
TCGAGAACACGGCTTACTCAGCGATTGCGTGGACAGTGGTGATCGTACTCTATGTGACCATGGCTACCGGAACTGCCTTGAAGATTTGGAGCACAAGAAATGAACGCGCCTAAGAAACGACACCGTGGCCGACCAGCACGGCCACTACCCCCGCGACTAGATGCGGCCCCGGAGGAACTGGCGAGTCGTATCCTCGGTACTGGTAGACCATCGAACCCGTTTGTCGCACGGAGCTACCACTGCGAGCACTGAGGCAAGGAAATCGTCTGGCCCGAAGTCCTAAATGACGATGGCCTTAGTGGGGATTGCCGCACCTAATCTACGGCTTGGCTAGAATTCGCTATAAGTCCCTTCAGATATCCCAGAGCCCGCCGGCGCGGCTCTGGCCACCGGAACCGGCCTGTGATGCGCTCATCCACCCGTTCGATGTCCTCGGCCCACCGACCCCCCTCCGCCACATCGTCTCTCCCCACAACCATCGCCTCACCTCAACCAACACTCCTCGGTTGCCTGAAATTCTACCCTTTGCTGATCTGCAACTGTAGCACTAAGTGGCTGGCAGTCTGCTGACTCCGCTAGGTGGGCGACGCCCACCTACACCTATTCTTCTCGGCTTAGCGATGAACTGTCGCGACGCCAATTCTTGGGGTAGCCAGGGAGGATTATCCCGGCGTACCTGAAGCTGTGCAGAATTCGGTTTAGACAGGTCCGCCAGGATAGTTATGCAGGTGAGAGGTGGGTATTGCCGCGGATGCTCTATGGGTAATATCTGTGCCACGCGGCGGTACGGGCAAGAGAATGGGTAGCTTCGGGAGGAGTATCTGGCCTGCGTACTCTGCGGCGTCCGAGGGGTCGGCTATCGGGCGTGACGGTTGGCCCGGCATGTTCGGATGCGCGTTCCGTGTGAGTGCAGGAGGGAGTTGCCCTGTATCTGCTGCAGCCCCGGAAGGTCGATTTTCCTGTTCTGAGGAGCATGAGGCCGTGCTCGCACTTGGGATATAGACGCGGCGGCGAGTCACAGACTGGGTTGGAGCACTCGGGGGCGGAGTCTTCGCCCTCCCCTGCTGTTCGAGGAAACTTTGCAAATACGCCTTAACTGCTTTCCGAGTAGCTCATCACGTACCGGTCCAGTTCCAGAGCCAGCGCCGGGTCGTCCCGCTCCAGCGCGCGGCGGGCCGCCGGAGTCAGCAGCATGATATGGCAGGGCTGCTCGGCCAGTATGTCAACGTCGACTGCGTAATCGCCGAAAGCGCCCTGCGGCGTCAGCACGTCGCCGGGGCCGTATTCGGCCAGCCGCGCGTTGGACTCCAGATCCTGCGCTGCGGCCCGGCCCGCGGCCAGCAGTTGCATTCCCTCCGCTCGCTCGCCCCGTGCAGCAATGGATTGCCCGGCAGCGTAGTCGTAAACCAACAGCCAAGGTTGGAGCCGCTCCATCAAGTCCTCGAAGACGGCCTGGCTATCCAGCCGTTGTGCCATCCAATCCACCGACAGGTCGAACAGGCTGCTCCGCGCCTCCCCCTGTGTTGAGTAAATCTCCTCCCAATCCTCGATGAGAATGTCCTCGCATCGCTCCAGGCCCTGGTCCAGGTTCTGGGCAAAGTCCAGAGATTGCCACTCCCGGCTGGGAAGCACGCGGCGCAGATCCGACTGGAAACGCTTCGGCATGGAACTTATGACTATCTTGACCCCCGAGAGTTCGGCCGTCGCGATGAAGCGGTGAAAAGCGACGATAGCCGAAATATCTACACCGGAAACACGGGAAAAGTCGAGCAGCAGGCAGCGCGGGACCGGGTCGATGGCCAAGGCGCTTCTGAAGGTGTCTAACGTCCGTGCGGCGCTGCCGAAGAAGAAGTAGCCCCGCACTTGATAGCCACGTATCTGCTCGCCATGCTCCAGCAGGATGACCTGATGAGGGATCGGACGGATTCGCATACTCTGGCGCTGGCGGCCGCTGAAGGCGCTGTCGATCGTCTCTACAACGCTGAATCTGATTACGAAAAAGATTATCGTTGCCACCAGCCCTATAATTACGCCTTCCAAGAACCCCAGGAATACGATGGGAAGAAAGACGAACAGGACCATCACGTAGTCTGCCAGAGGCATACTCCTGTGAGCGGCGATCAGCCAGTCGTCAACCAAAGTAAGCCCTAAGAAGAGAACCACGCCACCCACCACTTGCATGGGTACCACAGCGATAATGGCGCCCCCGAAAAACAGCATACAGCCTGCTACCAGGGCGGCGATTACTCCGGTCAATGCGGTGCGGGCCCCGCTCAGGCGGCTGATGTTACTTAAGGCTAGAGAATGCCAACCGGGAGAACTCCCTCCCAGACCCGCGACTATCCCGCCCCATCCGCTGGCCCTGAACTCCCGGTTTAAGTCCAACTCCGTTCCAGTAGTTATCTCCAGCGAATTCACTTCCATCATCATGGAGAACAACGAAATCACGAGCACTACCAGAACGGCTGGAAGCTGGGTCAGAACCATGCCCCAGTCCACGCTAGCCGTCAAGTCTCCTAGACCGAAAGCGGGCCAAACACGGCCGTCAGGCAGGCCGGAAAGCAGTTGGCCCGCCTCCTTCGCGTCATCCAGCGAGTACCCCAGGGAGAACAGAACCACGTAGTAGACGCCGACCATAGCCACCATGGACAACGGCAAGAGCAGGAAGTGTGGCCGGAACTTGTTGCCAAAGTACAGCAAAACGCCATAGGCCGTGCCAAGTGCCCATTTCCAAATGGTGCCGGACTCAAAGAAACTGGGAAGCTTATCCCAGTCCAGCTCGGCTCCCGTCATTATCGGAAGGCTGCGGATCAGCATGAACCAGCCAACGCCGGCCAGAAATCCGCCTACCACCGGATAAGGCAAAAAGCGCATGAAATTGGCCAGCCGATACCACCCGATGAATAGAAAGACCGCCCCGGTGAGAAGACTGGAGATAATGATGATGGCGACCATGGTGCTGAAGAGGTCCTTGCCGCTCCCCATCGGCGCCGCTGCCACCGCGACCGCAATGGTGCCCAGCACCACCGCCGACGACTCCTGCGGGAATGCTAATGCGCCCCTGAAAGAACTGGTTAGGGCGACAATCAGACACAAGGCGAAGGCCCCGAAAAGCAGCAGGCCAACGCCTTGAGCAGCGAAAGGAGCCAGGCCGCCGGAAAAGATCAACGCAGAGTGAATGATTGCAGCCAATATCAGAAAGAATCCGAGCACCAGCCCAATGATAAGGGCGATGTACCAGGACGAGGTGGTACCGGTGAGTATTTCAGAAATCCGCGCTCTATTCATCAATAGTCGATGTACTCTTCTACTAGAATCGTGGGTCTTTGTGCAGCATCAGACAGGCCTCACCACACTGCCCCGCTTCGGCCAGGTCCCACTCGTCCGTAGCGTCAGCGGAACGCTGGCGCACCTCTTCCCCTCCGCCGTAGACCAGTAGCGCAACACCTTCGCCGGAATCCTCCGCCAAAGATGTCCGGCCTCGATATTCCTCATTGATGAGAGGGTTTACGAGGCACCCAACGGATAATCGTCAATGCACCCGGCTCTTGCATAGGTCAATAACGCAAGACTCGCGTTTACTTATGACCGATGTATTTGCACTTTCGTTTTGACCTGTCTTATTGGCACGCGTTAGTCTCGCAGGAGCCGGTCCATCTGGTGTAAGTTGCTTATTGGAAATCGCTGTCTACCATTGCGCCGTGTGCACCCCGTTTTGCATGGGATGTCTATGAGAAAGCGCGCACAAGTCTCTTGAACCGGAACCTCGTCATCTCGCTGAGGGCTGATTGGGCGGCCTTTGCGTACTGCCTTTCGCCCGGCGTCTGGGCCGACCAAGGAGGCAGTTGCCGTGACCGAGAGGGCCAAAGCCAAGTGGGAGGAGACGCCAAAGCATCCGGCCTACGAAAGGCCCACTCCCCCAGCCCCGCGTAGAAATCGGCGTCAGCAGGGGGCGGCCCAGGACGCAACGGCGGAGACGCAGGAAGCCGAGACACAACAGCAGACGCTGCGGCTGTTCTAGTGGCCTGACGGCCCAAGACTCAGGTCGCAAGAGTACAGGAGAGGTCGTCGCTGGGAATGCGACGGCCTCTCCTGCCCGAATCCATATGTGGGCTTTTTGTATTTAAGGAAGGATGCGAGCTGACGAAAGTCCGCGACCCTAACACCTTGCAAGCGAAGTCAGCGACGAGAACGGAGAACCAAAAGATGAGAGACGAAGTGATGGAGATGTGCCTGTTCGACGAGGATGCCGCTGATGAGCAAGCCCTCTGTGGGAAGCACGTCGCGATAGCAATACCTTCAATAAAGCCATCAGAACACCGACCCAACGTTCTTGCCGCCGGACGCGAGTCGGAAACACGCGAACTTGATTGTGGCACGAACATCGTTGTCGTCCATGTCGTCTAAGTCGATACCCTCGGCTGTGAGCATCCGTCGGAGATTCGTCGTGGACATGCTGCCAAGAGCATCGAGGCAGTCGTCGTACATCTCACTGCTGTACTGTGGCGCCGAAGGCTCGACGAGTGTGGACTCGAACGCGGAGCAGGCGAGACCTGCGCCGATGATTGACAGAACGATGCCGATGACGATCAGTTTCTTCATCTCTACCTCCCGTTGAATCCAGACTGATTCCAGGCCGGCCGGTTCCAGTTAGCGGATGCTTGGCCATGCGAACGTGAAGATGGCGACGGCCATGGCTACGTTGAAGAGGATGAATACCCAGAACGGCGCTCGTTCGGGGTGTGTCCACCAGGTGCGGATTTCACGTATGCAAGGATGGCGGCCGTGCGGAATTGTTGGGGTCTCCTGCTGGTCGGTGGTTGGGCTAGGTCAGTGGGTCAGTTGGCGCTATTGCTCCTCCGCCCATCCGCTCCTCCACCCGTCTATGGGGCGGAGGAGCGGGGAGAGCGGAGAAGGGGAGGAAGGGGGCGGACGTATGATTCACTGCGGCGCGATGCTGACGGTGAAGTCGCCGGAGTCACCGGCCGCCTCCACCGTGTAGGTCGTTCCGGCCTGTAGCGTCAGCGTGACGGTGTTGCCGTCGTTCTCCGCCGTGGTGACAGCGGGGCCGTTGTGGAGCAGCTTGCCGTTGCCGCCGCGCACGCTCTTGCGGTGGTCGTAGCCCGGTCCTGGAACCGTGCCCCACCCGTTCTTCGGCGTGTCCTTCGACACGTACAGCGCCGCATCGGCATCCGACGTCAGCGTGATCGTGACCGTCGTCTGCTCCGACACCGTGAACTCGAAGTACCGCGCCTTGCCGTCCTGGTGGTGCGCCTTGCACGCCGCGTCATCCCACGAACCGGCGTACTCGGCGGTTGCGCTCAGCGCTCCCACCGCGGTCGTGCAGGCCGTTACCGCAGTTGGCGTTGCGGCCTCTTCCTCGTCCGATCCGTCGCCGGTCGTCGTTTCAGTCACGTCGGTCAGACTCACCGTCACGGCGATGCTGTCCGACAGCTTGCCGTCGGACGCTTCCACCGTGAGGGAGTAGCTTGACTTGGTCTCGTAGTCGTAGGTCACGCCCGCCTTGGTGGTGATCTGGCCGGTGGAACTGCCGATCTCGAAGGATGCGGCGTCGGTTCCCGACAGGGAGTAGGTCACCGTGTCGCCGGTGTCCGGGTCCGTGGCGGTGACCGCCGCGCCGACGTTGGTCCCCGCCGCGCTGTTCTCCGCCACCGACCGGGCGGCGGACGACGCGGCAAAGGCCGGGGCCTCGTTCACGTTGCCCAGGCTCACCGTGACGGCGATGGTGTCCGACAGCGTGCCATCGGAGGCTTTCACCGTGAGGGAGTAGCTTGACTTGGTCTCGTAGTCGTAGGTGACGTCGGTCTTGGTGGTGATCTGCCCGGTCGAACTGCCGATGTCAAAGGACGCGGCATCCGTTCCCGACAGGGAGTACGTCAGCGTGTCGCCGGTGTCCGGGTCAGTTGCCGTGACCGCCGCGCCGACGTTGGTCCCCGCCGCGCTGTTCTCCGCCACCGACCGGGCGGCGGACGACGCGGCAAAGGCCGGGGCCTCGTTCACGTTGTTCAGGCTCACCGTCACGGCGATGCTGTCCGACAGCTTGCCGTCGGAGGCTTTCACCGTCAACGAGTAGCTTGACTTGTCCTCGTAGTTGTAGGTCACGCCGGTCTTGGTCGTGATTTGCCCAGTAGAGCTTCCTATATCGAACGACGTGGCGTCCGTCCCGGACAGCGAGTACGTCAGCGTGTCGCCCTCGTCCGGGTCGGTGGCCGTGACCGCCGAGCCCACGTTCGTCCCGGCGGGGCTGTTCTCGTCAACCTTCAGCGCGGTAACTACGCCGGAGCCGAAGCTCGGGGCGGTGTTGGCCGGCTTGGTCTTGGACTCCTGCGGCGCGTCGCCGTCGCCGGTGGCCGTGCCGTCGGGGGCGACCACGATCTTCAGCTTCGTGCGTTCGCGGAAGGCGTCGGCGGCGGCGTTGCGGTTGTCGTCGCCGTCATGCACCACGTAGTTCAACTGCCAGATCCCCTCGGCCTCGGGCGTGCCGCTCAGCGTCCGGGTGGATGCGTCGAAGCTCAGGCCGTTGACCGCCTCGGTCGCGAAGTTCTTGCCCGCGCCCTTGTGCCAGAGGATGTAGGTGTACGGCCCGCCGTCGCCGCTGTTCGCGTCCGCCGCGGGCAGGGTCAGCGTGAACGTGCTGCCCACCGTGGCGTAGTGGGTCTTGAAGGCGGACGTGTCCGACACCGTGGGCGCCTCGGCCACGTCGTTCAGGCTCACCGTCACGGCGATGGCGTCCGACAGCTTGCCGTCGGAGGCTTCCACCGTCAGCGAGTAGCTGGCCTTGTCCTCGTAGTTGTAAGTCACGCCCGTCCTGGTGGTTATCTGCCCCGTCGAACTGCCAATCTCGAACGACGCCGCGTCCGTGCCGGTCAGGGAGTACGTCACCGTGTCGCCCTCGTCCGGGTCGGTGGCGGTGAAGGCCGAGCCCACGTTGGTCCCCGCCGCGCTGTTCTCGTCCACGTCCGGCGTGGTGTCCACGCCGGAGCCGAAGCTCGGTGCGGTGTTGGCCGGCTCGGTCGTGTCCGTGTCGGTCGAGGTGTCCGCGACGGTGTCGGGCTGCTGCGGTGCTCCGTCGCTCTCCTCGACCGCCTCGGTGAAGGTGATGACGACTCTGATGCCCGTCAGCTGGGCCAGGTCCGTGTCCGTCTCCATCACGATCACCATCGGGTCGTACGAGGACTTGTCGTAGGTCACGCCGTCCTTGAGCGTGATCTGACCGGTGGCGGGATCGAGGTTGAAGAGCGCACCGTCCGCGCCGTCGAAGCCGATGTAGGAGAGCGCGTCGCCGTTGGCGTCGAAGGCCGTGACGGGCGCGCCCACCTTCGTCCCCGCCGGGCTGTTCTCAGGCACTGTCCGCGTGGCGGTTGTGCCCTCGTGGAATTCCGGCGGCAGGTTTATTCCCGGGTCGTCGTCCACGTCCGTCAGCGCCACCGTCACGGGGATGCTCGCCCCGCCGCCGCTGCCGTCGGACACGTTCACCGTGAGTGAGTACGACGGCTCGGGCAGGTAGGAGCGCCGCTCGTAGTCGTAGGTGACGCCCTCGATGGTCGTGATCTGGCCCGTCGAGTCGATGGCGAACTTCGCCGCGTCCGCGCCGGAGAGCGAGTACGTCAGCGTGTCGCCCTCGTCGGGGTCGCTGGCGGCGACGGGCGCGCCCACGCCGGTTCCCGCCGGGCTGTTCTCCGCGACGGTCAGCGCGGTCACCACGCCGGAGCCGAAGAGGGGCGGGGTGTTGGGCGGCAGCTGCGCGTTGGGCGACTGCTGCGGTCCCTCGTCGCCGACGGGGTTTGCTGCGGAGACCACGATCTGCAGGTGCGTCATCTCCAGGAACGAGTCGGAACCCTTCCGGTTGGCGTCGCCATCGTGGATCCGGTAGGCGAGCAGGTGCGTGCCCTCCGCCGCGGGCGTGCCCGCCAGCGTCCGGGTCTGCGCGTTGAAGCTCAGGCCGTTCTCGCCGAAGGCGCTGAGATACATGATGTTGCCGTTGACGTTGCGCTTCCACAGCGTGTAGTCGTACGGCCCGCCGTTGCCGCTGCCGGGGACGGCGGCGGGCAGGACGAGAATGAACGCCTCGCCCACCGTCGCCTCGTGCGTCTTGAACTGCGACTTGTCGGAGACCTGCGGCGGGGAATCGACCGCGCCGCCCGGCGGCGTGTAGACCGCCGAGTTGAAGTTGTTGTAGTTCAGCGTGAACTCGATCGGGTAGGTGAAGTTGCGCGTGACGATGGGGACGAAGTTGCCCACGTCGTTCAACTGCCGCGGGTGGAGCATGGCGCGGATGGTGTGCGTGCCGTCCGGGACCCGGAGGAGGGTGAGGCTGGCGTCGCGGTCCGCGCGGGTGCCGCTCGCGTCCGTGCGCACGCTGGACGTCGTTCCGCCGCCCGCCTTGTCGAAGTGCAGGTCGGTGGAGTAGCCCGCGGGCGAGGTGATCGACACCTTCACGTTGCCGCTGATGGTGGCGGGCACGCTCACGACGTGGCTGCCGTTGTTCCACTGCCCGTAGACCTCGACGCCCTCCACCACCTTGAGCGTGAACTCGCCGGTGGCCTGGGGGTCCTTGGGGGCGGCGTAGATGCGGTAGCGGCCCCAGTCCAAGTTCCCCGCGATCCGCGAGCGCGACGTGGATCCGCCGTCGTCGTCGTTGGTGGCGACGAAGGTCTGGGAGCCGTCCGCGGCGAAGCGGTAGAGGCTCAGCACCGGGTCGGCGTCGCTGGAGGTGAGCACGATGGTCTTCAGTCCTCCGAGCCGTCCGACCTCCAAATCGTAGTAGCGGTGGTATCGGGGCTGCTGATCGGGCGTTCTCGCCGCCTCGCAGCCGTGGTCCCAACTGCCGGTGAAGGTCAGCGGGGCCGTGAAGGACTGGTAGGTCTCGCCGCAGGCGAGGGCGTTGTCCGTCCCGAGGCCGGTGATGGCCAGCGAGAAGCCGCCTGTGGTCTCCGCGAGTTTCGTCCTGGCTTCGACGCGGTAGCGTCCCGGGATCAGGGTGCGCGTGATGCGCGACTGGGTCTTGGAGCGCCGGTAGTCGTCGTTGGTCGCCAGCGGGGTGAACGCTATCGTGTTGTTGCTTTCGTAGCGGATGCTGGACAGGGCCAGGTGCGGGTCGGCGTCGTCGGAGTCGAGGGTGAGAGTTACCTCGCCGCGCTCGCGCACGAGCAGGTCGTAGTATCGGCGGTAGGTGGGCGGGTTTTGGCCGTCCGTGCAGCCGGGGCCCCAGTCCCCGGTGATCGTGCGGTTCCCGGCGATTACGCCGTACGTGTCCTCGCAGCTCCCCCGTGGCACGGGTTCGACGCTCACGTCCAGCGTGAAGGATCCGCCCTGTCCGGCCGAGTTGAACTCCGGTCCCTCGACGTCGATGTGGTAGCTGCCAGCCTCTAGGGTGCGGCTGATGCGTGCGACGCCGGCGGAGCCGATGTTGTCCTCCACGAGCACCGCCGACGCGCCGACGCGCTTGAACAGGTGCAGGTGCAGGTCGGGATGGGCGCTCGGGTTCGCGGACGTCGCCTCCAGCGTCACGACCCGCGTCCCGGTGAGGGTCAGGTCGTACTCGCGGTGGTAGTGGTCCGTGCCTTCGCAGCCCGAATCCCAGCGTCCCTGCACGTTTCCGGAGCCGGTGAAGGTCCACCACGACTCCGCGCAGGTCAGCCCGGAGGGTCCGGCGCCGAGGCCGGACATGGTTATCTTGAAATCGCCGTCTGAGCCGCGCTTGAAGCCGTGCTCGACCTCTAGGTAGTGGGCGCCGGAGCGCAGGAACCGCGCCCGCATGGGGTCGTCGGCGTCGCCGATGCCCACGGAGCTTTTCGCCCACTCCGGCCAGAGGCGCATCTTGGCGCGCGGCCCGCCGCCCTCCAGATCGAACGCGATCGTGCTCTGCCCATGGGGCAGGACGACCTTGTAGAAGCGGGACACAGACTTGGAAGACACGGACGACGGGCAGTCGGGGTCGGCGCGCCATGTGCCGTTGAAGGTCCCGTCCGCGACGAGTGGGACGATCTCGCAGGCGTCGTCCGCGAATTGGAAGGCCCCGGTGCCGGTCCCCGGATTCCCCGGCCTGACCACCACCGGGGGCGGCGCTACGTGCACCGACGGCGTGGCCGTGATCTCTCTCGAGGCGAGCGCCGGACCCGAGTTGGGCAGCGCCCGTAACCGCACCGTGTACGTCCTGCCGGTCGTCAGTCCGGTGATGGTGTAGAAGCGTTGGGAGGATTGCAAAATGGTCTTTCGCCCTGTGTTGTAGACTTGGCCGCTCGACTTCCATTGCAGTTCATAGGAGAACACCCCCGGGAACGCGTTCCAGCTGATGGTCAGGGCGTTGCCGACCTCGTTGGAGACAGCGCGCAGGCCCTGGATGCTGGCCACCGCGGGCGTGCCGGTGATCTCGCTCTTGGCGAGGGTTGGTCCCTGGATGGGAACCGCCGTCACCTGCACCATGTACGCGGTGCCCGCCGTCAACCCCGTGATGGTGGTGGTGCGGACGGCGGAGCCCACCGTTGTAGCGCGCTGGGTGGTGCTGTAGGCCTCCTGGCCCGACTTCCATTGCACCAGATAGCGGAGAGCGCCAACGACCCCGTTCCAGTTCACCACCAGGGCATTCCCGGCGTCGTTGGAGGCGACGGTCAGGCCGGGGAGCGCAGGCACAGCCACCGCGGGCGTCGCCCTCACCTCGGACCAGGCAACCACGCCCGTGCCGGGCTCTATGTCCTCCACCAGCACCTGGTACTCGGTGCCCGGCGTCAGGGCCACCCGATTATTTTGAAGGTCGAAAGGGAGGGCCACGGGCCGCGTGTCGGTGTTGAAGAGGAACTGCGACCGGGAGGCGTTGGCCTGGACACCGGGGGTGCCCTGGTACTGCTCGCCTGCCGACTTCCACTTGATCGATACAATACCCGAACTCGTCAACGGAGCGCTCACGTCCCAATCGACGGACAGGCCCGTCCCGTCGGCGTTGGACGTCACCGTCAGGCCCGGGATCGCGGGCCGGGCCGTGACCGTCACCTCGGACTCGAAGGCATAGGGTGGATTGCCAGCTCCTGGCTCCTGAAGCCGCACCCGCACCGTATAGTCGTTGCCCACCGTCACGGGGATATCAGCGTAGGGAGCTGTAGGGCTATCAGTGAAATACCAGATATACCGGTCGTTGAGAGTGGAGTCCGAAAAGTCCTCGCCGGTGTACTGCTGCATGCCGGACTTCCAGTGCACGAGCACAATGGAAGAAGAGATAAACAGGTCACTTGTCGAGTCAATTGTGACGCGCAGTTTCGTTCCGTCAGCGTTGGGGGTGATGACCAGGCCGGGTATCTCGGGCAGGGCGGCGGTGGGCGTGGCCGCGGTCACCGTGGCCACGAGAGTGGCGATGACGTTGCCCGTGGAGTCAAGGGCCTGCACCCGCACCGTGTACTCGGTGCCCCCGGTCAAGCCTGTGAGGGTGCGTTCGAGGCCGCCGGAAGCGGGCTGTGGGATGCTACCCTGGCACGTGTCCTGGTAGTTCGTGCCTGCCGTCTTGTAGGTCAGGCAATAGCCCCGGCTCGCCGCCGCGATCCTGTTCCAGCTCGCTTTGACGTTGCCGTTGGCCAGAGCCTCCACTTCCAGGTTGTGCTCCTGCGCGGAGTTGACGGTGATTCTCATCGACCTGCCGTTGCCGTCGGTGGACCAGGTGTTGTTCGCCTGGAGCCAGTGATAGGCGTTGTCGATGCTCCATCCCGACGCCGAACCCGCGTCCTCGCCGTCCGCCGTGACGGCCTTCGAGGTCATGCATACCGCGCTGCAGTCGATGAGCAGGAAGTACCTGGTGTTGGCGGCAAGCGTCGTGCCCGCCGGGGCTGTGAAGGTCTGCACCCCGGACGAAGAAGTGGAGAGCGTGGGACCGGTCAGGGTGGCCAGCTTCGCCAACGGACGGATATTGCCTGTCGCGGTCGCGGACCACAGCTCCACCGTCGGCTGGGTCGCCCTGCCGCTTGCGATATCCAGCCCGATGCTGCCCAGGGTGTAGCCGCTGGAGGTGGAGCCCGTCACGAACCCCTGCGCCGTTTTCCGGCTGACGGTGAAACTGCCGGCATCGACGGCCAGGCCGGTGTTGGAGACCAGCGCGATCCCCACCGGCAGCGGCATGGCGGTGGCCTCGTTGGAGTCAACGTTCCTGACGCCGCCGACGGCTACGAGTGACCGCACCTTCACCGTGTATGCCGTGCCCGCCGTCAGGCCGGTGATCCGATAGCTGCCGCCGGTGCCGGGGGGGAGCATCCAGGAGGGACTACTACGGTCGCCGCCGATATCCGTGTAACTCTCCCCGGGGCCCTTCCAGAGCACCGTGTACGTCAAACCGTTGGTCAACGCAGTCCAACTCACGTCCAGCCCCTGCACGGAGGGCGTCACGGTGACCGTGAACGCCGACTGCGCCTGGGCCGGGGCGGGTCCGCTGGCGAACAGCCCCAGGGCAATGGCCGCCAGCGCGGCCAGCACGGCGATTCGCAGGAAGGAGCGCTTCCCAAATGTTGAGGCCGGGTTCCTTGTCAGCATGTTTCTATAACCATCCGTTGCAACTCGGAATAGAAAAGACCCGCGACTGCGGCGGGGTTGCCGCCGTGACGCGGGTCATGGCATTAAAGGAATGGACGCTTCGACTCCGCTCAGGGCAGGCTCTGAAGCGCCGGTCCGCGCGGGGAAGGCCGCCTCGGACAGAAGGGTGTTGGGTGGGTGAAGATCGTCTATAGAACGTACATTCGGGGGGGGGGGTGAGCATATGGCTCCCCCGGGAATGCCGGGGGGCGCATGGAACGGCACGCGCCGTGGATGATCGAGGGAGAATACCCTTGGAATGACACGCTAACCATGCTCCTCATCACGGCACGCTTCGATAGTCAGGCAGCCCCGCCCTTGCGGGTTGTCGGAGGGCAATATTCCGCCCTCAGACAACAGCCGCAGAGCGGATTGTACACCACATATCCATATAATGGACGTGTAAAGCGTGGCATCTGCAATCTATTTCTGTTACATTTTCGTATAGTATTCGGCAAGGTGAATTCCGCCCGGACCGCACCGGGGAGGAGAGCATGACGCATTCCGACGAGTTGACGCGGGAAAATGAAACGCTGAGGGACCGCCTGTCACGGCTGAGCGAGGCGGGACGGCGCATCAACGAGAGCCTGGAGCTGGACGAGGTGCTCCAGGATGTGCTGGACTCAGCCCGGGCGCTGACGGGAGCACATTACGGGGTGATCACCCTGCTGGACGACACGGGGCGCGCCGCGGACTTTTTGGCATCCGGCATGACCGCCGAGGAGGCCGAGGGGATATGGAGCGTGCCCAACGGCCTGCGCTTCTTTGAGTATCTGGGCGGGCTGGCCGGGCCGCTGCGTGTGGAGAGCCTGACGGGACACCTGCGTTCCCAGGGACTGCCCGAGCTGCGCCTGCCCGTCCCCGCCGGCCCCTTCCTGGCAGCCCCCATCCGGCACCGGGGCGAGCGGTCCGGCTACGTCTACCTTGCCAACCGGGAGCAGGACGACGAGTTCGGCCCGGAGGACGCGGAGACGCTGGTGCTGTTCGCCGCGCAGGCCGCGCTGGTCATCGCCAACGCCCGCCGCCGCCGCGCGGAACAGCGGGCGCGGGCCGACCTTGAGGCGCTGGTGGGCACCTCGCCGGTGGGCGTGGTGGTCTTCGATGCCCGCAAGGGGCGCGTGACGTCGCTCAACCGGGAGGCGAGACGGATCGTCGGGGACCTGCTGGAGCCGGAGAGTACGGTGGAGCGCGCGCTGGAGACGCTGACCTTCCGGCGGGCCGACGGTCGCTCGGTGTCGCTAGAGGAACTCACCCTTGCGCAGGCGCTGAGCGCGGGCGAGACGGTGTGGGCGGAGGAGGTCGCCATGGACCTCCCCGATGGGCGGAGCGTCACCGCGCTGGTGAACGCCACGCCCATCCGCTCCGAGGAGGGGGAGGTGGACTCCTTCGTGGTGACCCTGCAGGACATGGCGCCCCGCGATGAGCTGGAGCGGCTACGGGCCGAGTTCCTGGGCATGGTGAGCCACGAACTGCGGACTCCCCTGACCTCCATCCGCGGCTCGGCGACCGCGCTGCTGGAGGAGGGGTCGGCCCTGGACCCCGTCGAGACGCGGCAATTCCACCGGATCATCGTCGAACAGGCCGACCGGATGCGCGGGTTGATCAATGATCTGCTGGACGCGGCTCTCATCGAGACCGGCGCGCTGGCGGTGTCCCCCGAACCCTCGGACACGGCACTGCTGGTGGAGGAGGCCGGGAACGCCTTCCGTGCGGCGGGGGGCAGGAACGGCCTGGAGGTGGACGTCCCGGCGGACCTGCCGCGGGTGATGGCAGACCGGCGGCGCATCGTCCAGGCCCTTGTGAACCTGCTTGCGTATTCGGCCCGCCATTCCGGCGAGTCCTCGGCCATCCACGTGAGCGCGTTGGAGGAGGGCCTTCACGTCGCCGTGTCGGTGGCCGCGCAGGGACGCGGCATCCCCGCAGAGCGGCTGCCGCATCTGTTTCAGCGGTACGCCCGCGTCGACGGCGACGCCCGGGGCGGCGACCTGGACGGATCGGGCCTGGGTCTCGCCATCTGCAAGGGAATAGTGGAGTCGCACGGGGGCCGCATCACGGCCGAGAGCGGGGGCCCGGGCCACGGGACCCGCTTCACCTTCACCATCCCGCAGGAGGAGAGCACGGTGGCCGCCGGACGCCCCCGAACCCGGCGCGCCCGCCCGCGCAGGGGGGCCGGGAGACGCCCGCGCGTCCTGGTGCTGGATGACGATCCGCAGGCGCTGCGGTTCGTTCGCGACGCCCTGTCCGGCGCGGGCTACGACCCGGTAGTCACCGCCGACCCGGAGGACGTGCCCGGGCTGGTGGAGGAGGAGAATCCCCGGCTGGCGCTGATGGACCTGGCGCTGCCCGGCGCCGACGGGATCGATCTGATGCGGGGAGTGCTGGAGCGCGCCGGCGTGCCGGTCATCTTCTTCTCCTCCTATGACCAGCAGGAGAGCATCGACCGGGCCCTGGACCTGGGCGCGGCCGATTACCTGGTCAAGCCCTTCGGTCCGACCGAGCTTGTGGCGAGAGTCCGCGCGGCCCTGCGCCGCAAGGACGGGCCGGGTCCGTTCTCACAGCCCGGACCCTACCGGCTGGGCGACCTTGGCATCGACTACGGCGAACGGCGGGTGACCGTGGCCGGGCGTCCGGTGGACCTGACCGCCATCGAGTACGCGGTGCTCTTCGAACTCTCGGCCAGCGCGGGGCTGGTGCTGACCCACAGCCAGCTGCTGCAGCGGGTCTGGGGCAAGGGCCCGGAGAGCGACGCGGGAACGGTGCGGACCATCGTGAACCGGCTGCGCCGCAAGCTGTCCGACGACGCGGCCGACCCCACCTACATCTTCACCGAGCCCCGCGTCGGATTCAGGATGATCAAAGGGGAGGATACGGAGGAAGAGGAGAAGACGCGGGAGTCACCATGAACGACCCCCACGAAGTGGCGTCATCCATAACCTCTCCTGCTCGATTCGTGTGGCGGCGACTCGATGGCTGATCGTGTTACACGCGAGCTAAACGGCGAACCGCCTAAGACCGACTTGACAACTTGGGCGAACCACGGACTTGCCCCGGGCGGCAGCACGATCTCCTTCACCAAGACCTCAAGGTTTACAGGTATGTATCGCCCTCGTTGTTCGGCGACATCTGGATCGAGGGGAATACGGACTGCTGGCACGTTTCCGAGTTTAGGGAAGTCCCAGGGCGGTCCCGGTAGAATGGCGCGCACTTCCCCTTCATCGCGGTACTCCATACGCTTATGCAAGAGCGGTGCTGTGCCGAACCTTGGCACTTCGTTTCTGTAGTCAACATATCCGACTCGCCCGAAAGTGACTGGCAGTTCTTCGACCAAGCGGATTGAGTCTCTCAAACCCTGGAAGGTAGTACGGACGGCTACCCCTTCCGGGCCGCCATAGTTCTTCCACATGAGGCTGGACTCATGGACGGATTCCGTCCAGCAACTTACCAAGGCGGTCCGTGCAATCTCGTGTAACAGTTTGTGAGCAAGGCTCTCCACTTGCCCTAGGCTGTCTCCGTGTTCGCGTAGTGTTGGCGGGTAGATGAACCCTTCGTGCCTGTCCTCCATGTCGCTGACCAGAGAGAAGAATAGCGCCTCTCGGTCCAGTAGGGAGCAGAACTTCGCGAGGCTCATGTATCGCCAGAGTGTGGCAGTTGCTTCAGGAGCCGTAGGTTTCCAAGAACCGTCACTGCTCAACAACAGTTCACCGCCATAGCCCATCCCGCCTATAAACTTCCCGTATTCGTGAATCAACGCTTTCCAGTCTCCCTTCAATGCGACGCCATCCTAGGTTTCCCGAATTCGCCGACCCCCCCGGGGTAAGCTCCACCGGCATTCCACCCAGGGTCACCCTTCTCTCAGCTTAGTCGATGGCGAGGTCCCTAGAGCGTAGAGCTGGGGCTGCGCCGCCCAGCACAGTCCGGCCCACGCAAATGGGCTCGAACTCTGTATTGGAATAGCGGTACTGGGCGATCACAGTCCACCCAGCCACAATTCGAAGACGGTGCCATCTACCGTCCATCGGGCCCAATCGCCAGACTGTATTGTGTGCCCTTTCCTGTTTTTCCTCGCGCGCTAGAATAGGAGGCAGTGAGTTCGCATGAGAAGGGATGGCGAATGGCCGACGCAAAGACTCCCTCGAAGCCACGCATGCCTCGCGATGTGGCTGTACGACTGGGAAGAGAGATTTACGAGCATTCGATCCTGCCTCTTGTTGAGAAGGGCCACCACGGTGAGTACGTTGCCATCGACATTGACACCAGGCAATGGGCGATTGCAGCCACCACCCGTGACGCGGTAGAGAATCTACGGGCGAACTGCCCCGATGCCATCAACATCCTGTGCGAGCGTGTTGGCTACAGGGCTCTTCACAGCTTTGGTGGTGGTTCACTGCGGAGAGCTGAGTGATCGAAGGGAGCGTCAACTCCGCCTACGAGGCGATTATTCCTCTTCGCTTATATGGCGCGGACGGCCAACCTCGTGACATTTCGGGAGTCATCGACACCGGCTTTAGCGGGTTCTTGTCGCTGCCTCCTAGTCTAGTTGCTGAATTAGACCTTCCTTTCGCCTTCTTTGGCCGGGCCGTCTTGGCGGACGACACTGAAGTGAGCTTCGATGTCCATTACGCGACCATCTCGTGGGATGGCCAGCGCCGAGAGACCCAGGTCGCCGCGACGGGGAGCACGCCGCTCGTGGGCATGCTGCTGCTCCATGGGCACAGCCTGAACATAGAAGTGGAAAGTGGAGGTCCTGTCGTCATAGAAGCCAGGGCGTAGCCTTAGTTGAGACGGGACACGATATCGTTAGGCAGTTCGGCGTAGAGGAGTTGGAGGAAGTGCGGGCGCATATGCTGGCGCTGGAACAGGAGACGGACGGACTAGTCGAACGAATCATGGACACGGCCGAATCCCCATGAATCTCCCCACATTGTTCAGGAGCTTTCACCTTGAAAAGGTGCGCATAAGCAACCGGGGCGTTCAGGCTGACATCACTTTCCAGAATGTGGATAAGGAAGCGGCGTGGGAACTGTACGTCGAACTGCTGACCCGCAGTGCTACTCAGCCGCTACCGGAAGAATCCGGTGACGAGCAAGCCGCTCTCGCAAGTGTGTACTCGATTTTCCCAAGCACCCGGGAAATACTAAAGGCGCGCGGCCCATGGGCAATCAACTTTAGTAAAGTCGCCATACCCGTGCTCAACCAGGTGATCCGCCCATTCACGGCCAAGTGGCATAAGGAAAGCCAAGCAGAAACTTTCAACAATGCCGAGAAGCGAGCGGAATTTCGCAGGGAACTTGCCTCCTTGCAAGAGGACCTGCGCCACTACAACTCACTGCTCGCACACATTGCCGGCGTTGAAGACCTGACGGAGCTGGAACAAGGAGAGGACGACTAATGATCAGGCAGACACCCAAGCATCGAGTCTTCGTTAGCTATCACCACGACGATGAGGTCCATAAGAATCTCTTTGTCAACATGATGGGCGAGGATTTTGTCGACGAGTCGGTCGGTGACGGGGATATCGACCCAAAGCTGCACCCCGAGACAATCCGCCAGAAGATTCGCGACGACTATATCAGAGACGCCAGTGTGACCGTCGTTCTGATTGGTCCCTGCACGTGGCAGCGGCGGCACGTTGACTGGGAGATCGCCGCCTCCTTAAGGCACACGCGCCGAAATCCTAGGTGCGGATTGGTCGGTATATTGCTACCCGATCACCCAGACGCCACTAGGCGGGAGTACAACGAGCGCCTCGTTCCGCCGAGACTCGCGGTGAACAATGAGGGGGACGACCCATTTGCTAGCGTGTACCACTGGTCAATGGACTCAACGCAAGTCCGCAAATGGATTGACATTGCGTTTGAGCGCAGGACCGGAACTCCTCCTACTAACAATAATGTCCAATTTCGCCGGAACAGACGCGGCGACTGTTCTGCAGGTTGGAAGAGTCTGTGAGAGCAAGCTCCACCTGGGTGTCTAGCAAATGAATGATCCTCATGTCGAGTCCCTGCATTACAAAGTCATGCATGAAGACTCGGTCAACTACGACACAGCCGAATTGCTTGAATTCGAAACTGCGGAGTTTCGCTTACAAGTTGAAGAAGGGAACGTGACCGTCTGGCCGAAGGACCACTTTGCCGAGGAAGATGAAGCTCGCGCGGTTATCGACCCTTTCATTCGCAGATGGGAATTTGCTGCCGCGGTCAAGAGAGGCGCCAAAGAGTTTAGGCTGAAGTTTGACTTTGCCGATGTAATAGACCGTAATCCAACTCCTGGTGTTTTGACTGCCAACGCAAGGCCCGCCAATTGGAATTTCAGCGTAAGTGCTCCCAGCGTTGTTGTATGTCGTGGTCACTATCCGACACCTCCATCAGGATCACTTATGGATCCAGCTAACCCTGACGCTCAATCCATGCTGCAACGTCTCGAAGATCATCGGCAGGGCAAAGAGCCGCTGGGACAGATGGCCTACTTCTGTGTAACTGCTCTTGAGAAGGCTGCCTCGTTTGCTACTGGGAATGTGCGTGCGTCGGCAAGCCAACAACGAATCCTTGCCGCCAAGCACTATTGCATCTCCAAAAACTTGATAGCTAAAGTCGCTCAACTGTCGACCGAGAAAGGAGGCCCGGAAGCTAGAAAGGCTGACGGGACAGCTTTGGAATACACCCCCGAGGAGCGGACTTTCCTTCTTCAAGCTGTAAAGGCCTTCATACTGAGGGCGGCCGAGAAAGCTGCCAACCCAACCGCAGACCTGCCCAAGATCACCAAGAACGACTTGCCCTATAAACCATGACCACCCACGCCCTCCCCCTACCCTGCTCATAGGCTATCCGGCACCGAGCGGCTCGAAGACGTACCACAGCTCGTTAGGACACCCGCCTTGAAGCCATCGGCATGGACAGTTACCAGGTCGAAAAGCAGAAGACGCAGGCCACTCAGTTGCCGGACGAGAATGCCGAAATCGACCCCGCTCCAACCGAAGGTGGCGGAAGCAAGCCCGGCCTGCGGCAAGAAATCTGCTAAGCTGACTACCCATTAAAGGAAGCGCTGAGATTCAAGGTCAGACTGGTTCTTTCTGTCGACCGCTGTCGGAATGACGCTAGGTGCCATTCTTGGATTCCGTTCGGCGCAACCGGCCTTCAGTGTCTTTGTGGGACTGGGCGCGGCAGCCATCGGACTGGGACTCTTCGCTGCGTTGGTTTTCGTTGCTCAGCGCCTGTCCGTGCGAGTGCTATGGCACACGTGGCTGGCCCCGACAGCGGAAACCCGGAAGTACACGGTTGCCGCTATCGGCATTGGTCTTCTCGTGGGCGGACCAATAGGCTATGCGGTCGGCCTGCAGATAGCGCAGGCCGTTTATGACCTGCTTGCGTTCGTAGGCGTGGCCGCCATCCTCGCACTCATTCTTGCGATTGCATTTGCGCTAGCGAAAGGACAACGACGCGGCCGCAGGAGGCGCTCCTCCCGTCGCTACGCAGGGCGTCGGCGCAGGTAGCCTGCCCGCCATCCCCTGACTGCTCATGTATGTCGCCCCTTTGCGTTTGTTAAAGGTGGACCACTCAGCGGCAGAACCGCGGGCATGCCGGTGGCGAAGGAGCTCCAATCGTCGCTCGCCGCCGAGGGTGAACTCCCGGAAGATGAGAATGTAGTTCCGCGCTACGTCTCTCCTTGCTTGACCTGCACAGTGTCGGTCGGTAAGATATTCTTACTAGAAGTAAGGAGCGCCAGATGAACCGCGAGAACGTGTTGCAACTAGTTGTTGGGGCCGTTACGGATATCCAGCGACTAAGCGGACGTGACACAGCAGGCATAGGACCGGCGATGCGTCCCGTCGGCGGGCTGGCGGGCTTTGACAGTCTGAATGGATTGGAGACGGTTACTGCCTTGTCCGGTTCGACTGGTCTCAATCTGCCGGATGACCTCTTCATTGCTTCGAACGGAAGGAGAGGACTAAGTATTGATGAAGTCGCAGACAGAATCTGGGAAGAGAGTCAAGGGGTAATTGGATCGTGACGAACAAGGACGATTCAATCAGGCAAGCTATAGCAGCACGACTCAGGTTGGCCAGAGAGAACGCCGGCCTGTCGCAAGGGCAAGTCGCCAAGAGGCTAGGATGGCACAGGCCTACATTGTCAGAGGTCGAGGCGGGACGGCGGAAGGTTTCCGCAGAAGAAGTGGCGAGTATGGCCAGACTCTATGATGTGGGCACCAATTGGGTGCTCGGAGAGGAATCTGAACCGGAGACAACAACCGATCGCGCCAGGCTTGCCGCACGGCAACTTGGCAAGCTCAAGGACGACGATCTGGATACCCTGCTTGAGCTTATTCGGTCTCTCCGCATGTCGGAGGATTCCCGAGAATGAGAGCTCGTCAAACATCTGCAAGAAAGGCCATGGCAGAGGCGCTTCGCTTGAGGCAACGCACCCATGTTGGCCTCGCTGATCCCATCTGTGTATATGAACTGGCGGCAGGACAGGGAATCGAAGTAAAGTTTGTAGAGATCTCCACGATGGAGGGGGCGTATATCGACGCACCTAAACCCCACATCTTGGTCTCTTCCTTGCGCCCCTCCGGGCGCCGATCATTTACGTGCGCTCACGAATTAGGCCACCATTTGCTCGGTCACGGCTCAACCCTCGATGAGTTCGTGTCTGGGCGAAATGAGCCGCAATCCCCTATAGAAGAGTTTGAGGCAGACTGCTTCGCCGGGATTCTCCTGATGCCCAAAGTGGCTATAGATCGGGCATTTATGCTAAGGGGCTGGAAGGCGGAACAGTGCACTCCTGACCAAGCTTACGTGATCTCGAACTTGTTTGGCGTCGGTTACACGACGCTCATACATCACTTACAGAGTGCACTACGTATTCTCCCGCGCGGCCAAGCCAACAAACTCCTGAAGGTCACCCCACATAAAGCCCAAGCCCTGGCGACCGGATGGGAGTCGACGTCTAAGGCTTGGGTCGTCGACGAGCACTGGACTGGTCGTCCGATCGATGTTGAAGTCGGCGATCTGATCAAACTTGAAGGCCCCACAAACATCGAAGGCCATTGTGTCGAAACCGTCGATGACTTCTCCTCCGGTCAAGTACTTATCGCAACTCAGGCCGGCATCGCCAGACTTGAAAGCCATTCAGGCTGGTGTTCATTCGTCCGGGTATCCCGCCCAAATTATGCGGGCCGCTTGGTATTTCGACACGAAGAGGAGGTGGAAGATTAGTAGTTCAACACTCATAGTCGACGACAATATTTCCTTGGCCTGGGCGAGGGCCTTTACCAAGGTCTTTGAGGCCGGGGAGATATCACCCCTGGTGATTTCCGTCGAAGGTATTGAAGGCACGAGGCCTCCTGAAATTCCTGCGATTCGCTCAGCCTTGGATTCTGAAATGGCGAAGCAGTTAGATGGTCTCTCCTGCGAGACTGTTGCCAGCACCATCTTCCCTACTTCACTTTGGAATCCTCAATCGGACAGGCAACAACTCTATGACCGCTATCGAAATATCTTTGGGCGAGTCAGAAAATGCCCGCCCAATCGAAATGGAGTCTATTTTCAGCGCCTTATCGGCTACGGTTGGGACCCTTATCAGCAAGGAGGAAGGAATCAGCTGGAGCACATCATAGAAACATGGCAAAGGGGCAATCGTCGCCGCTCTGCCCTGCAAGCCGCCATTTTTGATCCGACCAAGGACCAGACACACCAGCGGATGCGCGGTTTCCCTTGTCTCCAACAGATCGCATTCGCCCAATCGGGACAGGACGGACTCACTGTCACGGGATTCTACGCCACTCAGTACATGTTTAAGCGAGCATACGGAAACTATTTGGGGCTATTCAACCTTGGCCAATTCATGGCGCACGAGATGGGTCTGACCCTAAGGAAAGTCGTGTGTGTTTCGACCCCGGCCATGTTGGGGCAGTCTAAGAAGAGCCTCAGGAATCTGTACGAAAAGCTCAAGAAGGATGGCTAAGGGTGGCGGGCGCATCAGAACAGTGCAGAAGGCAGTTCATCTTCATACCGACTGTCTTACCTTTGCGGGGTTAACAACTATCGATGCCTGAACGCGAGTTTCCACTTGATCAAGGCGAAGGCATGCCCGGACAGATCGTTACGACAAGTCTCAAGGACGCTTCGCTCGCACTTTCCCCGGCACAGCCAACCGCCGTGTACGAGACATTCTGGCGGTTTGCGGCTGAAAGACAAGAAGTGTTCTTCCGTCGTATCGAAGGCAAGCCGCCCCCCTGGACCTCCGATCCGATTATTCGCCAGCATCGATTCACGAACGCTTACCGAGCCTCTGATCGTGTCAGTCAATACCTTATGCGGCACGTTATCTATGACGGTGAGCAGAGCACAGAAGAAGTGTTCTTTCGCACCATATTGTTCAGGCTGTTCAATAGGATTGAGACGTGGCAACGACTGAACTCAGCACTCCCTGAGTTGACGTACGAATCGTACACATTCGGCGACTACGACAGAGTACTTCTTGCGGCGCTTCAGGAGGGTAGCCCGATTTATTCAGCCGCCTACATCATGCCGACTGGCAAGTCGATGTTCGGCTACCCACGGAAACACCGCAATCACCTGCGCCTCCTGGAAATGATGATGGAGGACGAATTACCGGCACGACTGGCAGAATCGACTACAATGGCCCATGCCTTTGAATTGCTCCGGTCGTACCCAATGGTCGGAAATTTTCTCGCATATCAGTTTGTAACGGACCTCAACTATAGCAACCTCACAGACTTCTCAGAAATGGAGTTCACAGTACCGGGTCCGGGAGCGCTGGATGGCATTCACAAGTGCTTTACTGATCTCGGCGGGTTAAGTGAGGCAGACATAATTGAATTCGTCGCCGCAATCCAACAGCAAGAATTCACACGGCTGGGGCTTACCTTTCATCGGCTCGGTGATCGACCTCTGCAACTGATTGATATACAGAACCTCTTCTGTGAGGTATCCAAATACGCCCGGCTGCGCCACCCTGACATCAGAGGAATCAACGACCGAAAGAGGATAAAGCAGACATTTAGGCCATCCGATAAACCACTGACGTACTGGTACCCCCCAAAGTGGGGTATCAACCATTTGTTTCAAGATGAAGATACCATCAAAGCGGATGAATACAGCAATAGTTGAGACACCCTCAGATGCTCCTGAGAACTTTCGGCCACCCGCCGCGCCGTGGTCGCCTCTTTGGCCGAATAACCCGGCGACGGGATATCTCTCCATCTATCTCGCCGACGACATGAGCAGATTGCCTGTAAGACACATCACACGACCACACGACAACAAGAGCGATCCCAATATTGAAACTGGGACATATGGCCTGTTCTCAACCTGCGAGCAACAGATGCGATCCGGCATCGTCAATCGTGGAGCGGAGTACATTATATTCATGTGCCGGTGGGGCGGACGCAGAGTGCTGGCCGGCTACTATAGGCTGGCATGGAAAGCCCCTGGATCGTTCCATGTCAGGCAGAAGGATTTTGCGCTGGCCGCGGACTCAATTCACTTTGTGGATTCCCCTATACCCATCGCAGACCTACCAGAGCCTCTAAAATCAGTCGTCGGCACCGACTTCCGGCTTTCGAAGCGAGTAGATGAAGGTCAGACGGACATGCTGATTTCACTCTTGTCAGATCGAAGGAATGCCGTCTCCGACTATCTAGAGGAAGTCCATCGCTTAGAACGCTTCCAGGCCTTTCACACAGGGTATCGGTACGTCTCCTGGCGTCAGCGGGAGCCCTTCACTTGGGAACTCGCCAGCAAGTACCTCCAACCTTCTACCAGTGCTATCGTGGCTCCAAACCAATCCGACATGGGGTCCTGGCGCTGTACAAATGTTGGGTGTGGGCAGGTAATCTACAACCAGTCTTTGCTCAAGCGATGCCCTCACTGTGAGGCCATGGGGTCACTTCAGCCAATTGCGGTCAAAAGCAACATTACGACGGAGGTATGAGGAATGGCTCGCCGAATCTTCATCAGCTACCAACACGACGACCAGATGAGGGCAAAGGGATTCAATCTCTTGCGGTGGAACAAGAATGTGGATTTTGAGTTTGTGGGGCGCCACTTACTTGATCCGGTCAAGAGTAATGATCCCCAATACATATCGCGAAAGATTCGTGAACAGCTAAAGGGCACATCTGTCACGGTCGTCTTGATTGGTGACAAGACCTACCAGAGCGGCTGGGTCAAGAACGAAATAGACTCAAGTCTTGAGAAGCATCCACCCAATGGAATCGTCGGCATACGCCTACATGAGGGAGTCAAGGTTCCAAGCGAATTGCATGACTGCGGAGCTGAGATAATCGACTGGAGCCCTCACGAGTTTGAAGCCGCCATTGAACGAGCTGCAAAGGCTGCTGGGCGCGTCAGAGTAGCTACAGCAGGGTCTCTCAGCGAGGCCCATTGTGCTAGAGAGCCAGCGAGGGTGAGTTGACTCAATCCCCTAGTTTGCCGGCCCTCTTTCATAGCGCAGATAATGCTGCCTTGTCGGCCCAGGGTTGGTTTCTTCGGTTGTCCGCATATCGTCTGGCATCCTTGATCGTTGTGGCGGCGCTGGCGGCAGTCACGAGCGTGCTAGGGCAATGGTCCGCGGTCCTTGCCCTAGCACCGATCTCCGTCGCTATTATCAGTGAGGTTGCTCTCTTTGCCTGGCGACCCGAGAAACGATGGCATCGGACTAGATTCGTTGCTGAGTCGGCGAAGACTCTGGCTTGGCGTTATCAGGTTGGTGGCCACCCCCTTGGACTTCAGTTAGCTCAAGAGGAGGCCGATCAAGAGCTGCTTGAACGCCTAACGAGAACTCTCGACGAGTTCCAGGACATCGATCTCCCTCCCGCTCACCAAGAACAGGTAACGAAGAAAATGAGAGGGTTGCGATCACAACCATTGACTGACCGCATTAGGGCCTATAGGGAGGACCGCATCAACGATCAGAGAGCTTGGTACGCGGCGAAGTCTGAGTGGAATCGAAGGCGCGCCAATCTGTTTCAGATCGGGTTGGTTCTCATAGAGTTGGCCGCCTTCGCCTCTGCAATCGTGGCGGCACTGTCAGGCTCGACACTTGCTGCCTATTCTCTTCTTTCGGCCTTAGCAATCGCTGGTGTGGGCTGGCTCCAAATTAAGCAATTTCGATCAGTAGCCAACTCTTACTCGGTCGCAAGTCATGATCTCGCGGCCGTAAGCGCCAGTATAGACTCAATCAAGGATGAGAAGAGTTGGGAGGAGTTCGTTGACCGTGCCGAGGAAGCCATTTCCCGCGAGCACACGCTTTGGCTAGCGTCGAAGGCACACTTGCACCTTCGAAGCAGGTAAGGAGGATAAAGAATGATCCTAGGTGGTGAGGCCATACGTGAGCGCATTGAGCTTGGCGATATATTTCACAAGGACACATGCATTGACGACTCGATCAAGGAAGCATCTTACGCATTGAGGGTGGCCTCAGATGGGTTGATTGTTGGAGGCAGGCGATACAGGCCAGGCAAGGAACATCTGCAGGGACCCATCATAGTCGATCCGGGAGCCATCGCCATCCTTTCGACAGTAGAGCGGATGAACATGCCTTCAGACCTGGCGGGCAAACTAGGAATCCCGCTTCGATTACGCTACCCAAGGACTGACGGGCCTAATGGGAATTCAAGTGGACCCCTACTTCGGTCGGGGTCATGACGAAGAACGATTGTACATACGTGTTGCAAACCTAGGCAACGAGCCGATTTCAATTCCAATAGGTTCAGAGGTCTTCACATTCGAATTGCACGAGGTTACTGAATCTTCTGTCGGGCCTCCTCCGATCAGACCGAGTATGTGGTACCGCATAAATGAAGTGCTTGCTGATCATAAACAAATCGAATGGAGTTACGTGACTCGAGTCCAAGACAACGTCCAACAGATGGAGAATCAACTCCAGAACGACATGGAAAATACTAGACTGGAAATACGAGAGCACCTACAACCAGTCGTTATGTTTGGAGTCTTCTTGCTTGCAGTGACGATCCTTGCTGCTTCCCTAGCCGTTTTGTTATCTATGCGCGAAATACCAGCGGCACAAGTACCCGATTGGTTCTCAAGCTGGGGTTGGGGATTTCTCCTGGTAATCCTAGGAATCGCGACAGCCGCAACAACTTCAATGGGTGTCGCGATTGTCGTCGCCAGAGCGCCCTCAGTCTACTCTTTCATCAAGAGGAAATGAGGGAGCGTGTCTGTTTCAGACGTGCGAACGAGCTCAATTAATCACGTTCATCGACATGCGCTCAAGATCAGCCAACAGTGTACCTCTGCCCTGTGCCTTCACCGTCCGCCAGACCTTAAAGCCAGTGAGGATAGCCCTCTCCCAGTCGCCTTCAGTCCTGCAACTTACCTCTAGGTGAGATGTCATGTCTTTAATGGTACGGAGCACGTTGTAGTCGATTCCTTCTGCGCCCTCCAAGTAGTCCCTGCGCTCTGCGTAGCTGAACACCATGGCCGCGATGCCCTCTTCAATAACCAGCGCCCTGCCACCATCCTCTACTTCGTCAACCTTTGGATTGCTCTTTCTCTTGCGGTGAAGGAGCGCCCTTACGGTAGGTGACCAACCTAGAACGCATGCGTATGAGAGGTGAAAGATGTCATGGAAGCGATATCCATCGTCCTCGTACCGATTGTCCGTCAAAGGATCTCCGAATTTCTTGCCGCCTATGAATGTCACAGTCCCGCCAGATTCGCTGGGCCGGATCGATATCTCCATACGCCGCGGAAGGCGCTCCGATTCAGGAAAACCGCTGTCAAGGGGTGCGCATTGTCCGGCTGTGTGGTAGCCGCACCCCAACGCCTATCGATTTTGTTCAAGTTGTATTCGGCGACATCGCCCAAGTCTAGCCCATGCTTTGTAGCCACGTTGGCCAAGTACCAGAGGATATCACCAAGTTCCTCCTTGACCCTTTCCGGAAACAGCCTGTACGAGTCCCCATCCCTTATCCACTTCTTGTGCTCCCCTAGTAATTCCCCCGTTTCGCTTGCCAGCCCCAATAGGGGCACCAAAATGGCCCTACTGTCCGCGCTAGGCTTGTCCGTTTCGGGCTGCTGATCAGTCTGATTGGCGAGACGTTGGTATTCACTGAAGTCCATCAGATCGCCTCCACATACGTCAGACTTTGCCTGCTACCTCGCGCTCGAATTGGCTAGAGCCCGTCGAGCACCTCATTGATGGTATCCCACTTCCATGGTATGCGATTCTCAATGTGGGGAACTCCCCCGAAGCCGCACCGTCGGGCGTTGGCAGACAGTACCTGGATAGTTGGCTTACCTAGACTTCTTGCCATATCAGTCTCGATCAAGACACCGGGAGCATTATGGGTGTCTCGGCCAACCATGACTAACACCACATCACACTCTCGAATGGCCTCGCGAGCTCTGCTCTTCCAAACCTCGTCGGGATAGTCTTGATTGAGTGATGTGTTCCTGATTCGATGCCGGCTGTACCGTCTCGCCTGAGAGTAGAAGCTATTCTTGAGGCTACTGTCCTTCTCAAACTCGAAGCTCACAAAGATGTTGAGACGCGCCATCATTTCTGTCACCGTTCCATGTGCCTGATACTACTGATTGTAGCACTTATGAGTGCCAGAACGCCTCATCTAGGACCGGCGCCCTTTGTAATGTTGTTTCAAATCCGGCTCTGTTCACCGGGTTCCGACTTACTTCCACACCACATCGCTGGATCGATTAGGTCTGGGCCGAGATCAGGGAATCCAATTTGGCGACTCCGTTCGTTACCCCACTGCCCAACCCTCTGAGAGAACCTCAGCCTGCTCAAGGACCGTCATCGTTGCCTTCTCCTGCTTGTCCGGCGGGTAGCCGTGGGCTCGCAAGATGCGTTTGACCATTATCCTCAGCTTCGCACGCACGCTTTCTCTCACCGTCCAGTCAATCGTGACATTCGCGCGGACCTTCTCGACAAGTTCCCGTGCGATGTCGCGCAGTGTCTCATCGCCCAACACCTGCACCGCGCTGTCGTTGGTTTCCAGCGCATCATAGAAAGCCAATTCATCATCTGTAAGGCCGAGCTGCTCGCCGCGTTCGCTCGCCTCTCGCATTTTCCTAGCCAGTTCGATCAACTCTTCGATGATCTGCGCCGCCTCGATACCACGATTCTGGTATCTGCGCAGCGTGTTTTCCAACATCTCGGAGAATGACCGCGCCTGCACAACGTTCTTGCGGCGGCGTGTTGTAAGCTCTCCCTTGAGGAGCTTCTGCAACAGTTCGACCGCAAGATTGCGATGTGGCATCCCACGAACTTCCGCCAAGAACTCGTCGGAGAGCACGGAGATGTCCGGCTTGTCTAGCCCAGCCGCATCGAAGATGTCCATGACGCCCTCAGACGCCACAGCTCGCGAGATGATCTGCCGCACGGCCAAGTCCAGTTCCTCCTCGGTCCGTGCCTCCACATCTGCTCTCTTCAGCAGCGCGCCCCGAATATTCTGGAGGAACGCCACATCGTTCAAGATGCGGTTCGTCTCCTCATGCGGTACGGCGAGCGCGAAGGCATGTGAGAGGTTCCGAACCGCGTTCAGGCAGCGCTCTTTACCATCTTCCAGCGTCAGAATGTGTTCTTGTCCTGCTTGCAAGAGGTTGAGCCGGTCCTGCCTTGTGCCGGTCGTCCATACTGACCAATCGAAGCCGTGGAACAGCCCGAGGCAGACTTCGTACTTCTCCTTCATGAGGGCGACGGCCTGGTCTTTATTCAGCGCCGTCTCACCCTGCCCGCCACTCTCCGTATACGTCGCCAACGCCTGCTTGAGGTCCTGCGCAAGACCGAGGTAATCCACGACCAACCCGCCCGGCTTGTCCTTGAATACGCGGTTCACACGAGCGATGGCCTGCATCAGTCCGTGTCCACGCATCGGCTTGTCGACGTACATCGTGTGCAGGCTTGGTGCATCAAAACCGGTTAGCCACATATCGCGCACCAGCACTACACGGAGAGGATCATCCGAGTTACGGAATCGCTTGGCCAGCGCTTCGCGCCGCGCCTTGTTGCCGATGTGCCTCTGCCAATCGACGGGATCGGTCGCAGAGCCGGTCATGACAACTTTGATGCTGCCCTTCGCGTCATCGTCGTTGTGCCAGTCCGGCCGCAGCTTGACTAACTCCTTGTACAGGTCGATGCAGATGCGGCGGCTCATGCAGACGATCATTGCCTTGCCGTCCATTACCTCAAGACGCTGTTCGTAATGCTCAATGATGTCTGCCGCTATCTGCTTGACGCGCCTTTCCGCGCCCACCACCGCTTCAAGCTGCGCCCACCTGGTCTTGAGTTTCTCCTTGCGTTCGATCTCCTCGCCCTCGGTCGCCTCCTCAAACTCCGGATCTATAAGCGGCCGCTCGGACTCATCCAGCGTCAGCTTGGCCAATCGGCTCTCATAGTAGATTGGCACCGTCGCCTTGTCCTCAACCGACCGCTGAATGTCATAGATGCTGATGTAGTCACCAAACACGGCCCGAGTGTTGGCATCCTGCAGCTCTATCGGCGTGCCGGTAAAGCCGATGAATGACGCATTTGGCAGCGCGTCCCTCATGTGCCGCGCGAAACCGTCAATGAAATCGTACTGGCTGCGGTGCGCTTCATCCGCGATGACGACGATATTGCGCCGATCCGATAGTGTCGGGTGCGTGTCGCCCTTCTCTTCAGGGAAGAACTTCTGGATGGTGGTGAAGACGATCCCGCCCGCGTTCACGGAGAGCTTGTTGCGCAAGTCCGCCCTGCTCTCCGCCTGCGTTGGCGGCTGCCGCAGCAGGTCCTGGCAGCGTGAGAACGTGCCATAGAGTTGATCGTCCAGGTCATTGCGGTCCGTCAGCACGACGACGGTTGGATTCTCCATGGCGGGCTCCCGCACAATCGCGCCCGTGTAGAACGCCATCGTTAGGCTTTTGCCGGAGCCCTGCGTGTGCCACACGACGCCGATACGACGGTCTCCCGGCGCGCCGCCCGGTTGGCGGCCGGCCTCGTATCCGCCATCCACATCTGCAACAATACGTTCCCTTTGTTGCAGCAGCGCGGCACGTATCGTCTCGCCTACGGCAACGCGCACGGCGTGGAACTGGTGATAGCCCGCCATTTTCTTGGCGAGCGCCCCGCTGCCATCGTCATCGAACACGATGAAATCGCGCAGCATCGAGAGGAACCGGGGCCGGTCGAACACGCCCCGTAGCAGCACCTCCAACTCAGTCCTGCTCGGACTCTCGATGCCCTCCCCGCCAATGGTGCGCCACGGCTTGAACCATTCCTGCCCCGCCGTGATTGTGCCGATGCGCGCCGACGTTCCGTCTGACACCACGAGCGCCTCATTCATGCTGAACAGGCTGGGCAGTTCCGCCTTATAGGTCTGCAGTTGTCGCCACGCCGACCAGATGGTGGCGTCCTCATCCGCGGGGTTCTTGAGCTCGATAATGCCCAGCGGCAGGCCGTTCACGAACAGCACGACATCCGGTCTGCGCGTGCTGCGATTCTCCGTGACGGTGAACTGGTTGACGGCCAGCCAATCGTTCGCGCTCGGGTCATCAAAGTCGATGACGCGAGCCTGGTCTCCGCGAACTCTGCCCTCGTGGTCGCGATACTCAATGGTGACGCCGTTCACGAGCATTCGATGAAACGCGCGGTTGCGAGCCTCAAGCGTCGAACCCTCGGGACGGGCCAACTTGCGATAGGCATCCTCGATGGCAGAATCCGGCAGATGCGGGTTGAGCAACGCGATGGCGTCCCTGAGCCGACGCTCCAGCACGACCTGCTCAAAGCTGTCGCGCTCCGCCCAAGGCTGATCCGGCGCGATGTCCGGCCCGTGCGCCACCTGCCACCCGAGATCACTCAACCACTCAAGCGCAACCTCTTCAACATCAGCTTCGGTAAGGGTGGTCATGGGCCTTTATTTTAGCTGTAGATTCGTCTTGGTCCCGATTGTTTCAGTATCATGCTCTAAAGGGAACACTAGACCGAAATTACTTTCCTTGACACAATTGGCGCTCATATGTAGCATAGCAACGCGTGGGTCAGTCACTGCGTAGCGGGGGCTGGCCCCGCGTCTTTTGGCAAGACAATCAGACCATATCCGTCAATTCGCCCCGCATAGTTTCTGCGGAATTTCCGCTGGATTATCTCCCAATCGAGTTTGTCAGGCTTGCCGATAATATGTCGTCCGATTGGGCTGACAACCAAGTCGGCCAGTTGCAAACCGGCAATATTCTCGGACTTGCTTCGCAGTTCCAACGCCGATATGCGGTTTTCTATTGTCTCTGCCTCAAGATAGTACGTGCCGTCTTCCTTTAGATTCCGCCACCCGGCTGTCAGACTGGAGTCCAGCACTCTGTTTCGGCTTTCTGCCACGATTGATCCACCATCATGGATGTTGCCAATCTCGAAACAGAAGCGCTCCACCAGAATGCCCAAGCTAAGCAAATACGGATCAAGGGCTGCCAGCTCGTAGCGAGCAAGGTGTTCAGTTTTCCTGACGGCGCAGGCAACTACTGAGTACGGCAGACTTTCCATCAGCTCATTAAGGCGCTCGTAGAACATTTCTCGAAACGCAGCCTCCTTCAGGTTCTCGAATCCATTGCGGTTGCGGGCAATATCAGCAGTGTGCAGGACAATCTCAGTCGTTCCAAAAAGCTCGGACTTGAACCGGTTGAGCCTGTCCGTCAGTGGGCCGTCAGCGTAGTCCTTGTCCATGATGACTCCGCCAAGCACAAAGACGGGATACTGAGGGTCAATGAATGACAGGCTGTGATCGCCCGACTCGTCAAGAAACATCACCTTCAATGGCACTACTCCCTGCGTCCTACTTCTACCACCGCGCTTCTCCGCTCTCAAATCCTGGCACCTAGCCTGGACCTACCCAAGGTCACCCAGCCACCCAAGTGCAACTTCTTCAACATCGACCTCAGTGAGGGTGGTCACGGGACACTGGAGAAGTTAGCTTCACCGAAAGGTCTGGAATTCTTCCCCCCGCTTCTCCCCAATTTGCTTGAGCCATTCGCCACCGTCTCTGGCATAGAGAAAACGGGATGCTTCAGCAGCGGTTCGGTGATTAACTTCATCGACTACCTCGGATGCAACATTCCATTTGGTCGTGACTGCACCCTGCGGCAAATGAACCATCAGAAGTGCCACGCGGGATGAGAGTGGCACGGTTATTTCTGATGCTCTTGCCCTCATTCCGATCTTCCTAAACCAAAACACGGGGTTATCGCTACAAACGAATGGGTTTTCCTCATCCGTAAACAGGAGAATCCAGGCCATGTTTACTAGCAGCTTGGTCACTCTCTCACTGACCCAGATTTTCTCTGTCAGCAGTCGCTGACCGCCTCTCGGTAAACCATCATATCCAGCGCTCTTGTACGTATCAATGATCTCATTGAGTTGAAGAATGCCAGTGGGAGTTAGGAGTTGCCTAGCGCTACCACGCAATGCATCAGTCCTAATTTTCTCCAGAAGCCCAGGAAGGTCGCTCTGTAGCTTGCTTATCCTGAGGTTACGCATTGCAGGCGCACGATTGACCAGGCAACTGAAATAGATGCCTAATCTGACGCGTTCTTCAGGTGTTGGATCGTCCCCCCTTCGCAATCTCGCTAACGGTTGCAACGCGGGGCCTTCCACGTACCTATTCATGGCGGTTTCATCACTGTCAAGGTAAAGATTATGTTCATGGGCTGCTCTTCTAATGGATGACCTTATGATCGTGGACCTATCGAGGTCATACATCCATATCTGTTTCTCTGAATCGCCAATTGAGAACTGCCTCAACAAGTGCTGAGGAATATAGTGATTACGCATCCCCGCCCTCTACACCCTCACCTCTCCACTCACCAGCCCGGCCCAAGCGCCACGTCCCACCCAACCTCCCCCAGCCACACAAGCACGACCTCCTCAACATTAGATTCGGTGAGGTTGGTCATGTACGTTTTCTGCCGTGTTGTCGCCCTTTGTTCGACCGCAATAGGTGCGCCATGACTGCTCTTATTGTACGACGGAGTCTGTGCCCCTGTGGCGGACAGGTTGGGGGAAAGAATGATCAGGCCCAAGTCGCGTCAGATTGCATGGGTACGGTTCGGTTGATTGCGAGGTTAGAGCGTGTCCGTTTGCGCCGGTCTCACGACTTTCTATAGCCCAACGGAGAACAGATCGTCCGGAAAACCTTCCGTCGGCATTGTATGAGCGATAAAAGACCTGTTCAGTTGTTTTACGACTCTCTGCGGTAAGCCCGCCGCCCTCAGCGCCTCGACAAAATAGTCGTAATCCCACAATTCAATCGGTGAAACTCCGGGGTCGGATTCATCCGGATCGCTATTGCCGGTGTCGAAGTCATCCAGATCGCCAAGAAAGACGAACAATCCTGTGACGTCCTCAATTTTATCCTCGGATTCCAGAGCTTGGGTCAACTCGGGCAACTGTCCACGGAGATCATCGAGCTTGTCAGCAAACTTTATAATTTGTTGCCGGAGTTCCTCATCGACGACGCTGGTGCTCTTAACCTCTACGACTAGGCATTGACCATCCTTCACGCCGATGGCGTCGTATTCAAATACACCTAGCAAGGCAGATTTGAATGACACTTTAACGTTCTGGTAGCCCTGAGTCGTCAACCATATGGTAGCCAAGAGTTCGAGAACCACGGCGCGCAAGTCCGAGTTGGACTGAACCGCCTTGCGGTTCGATTCTCGCAGTGCCTGGAATGCAGGCAGCGTGCAGAGCGGTAGGAAATCCTCGGAATCCAGGCCGCTGATCTCTTCCACGTGCAAGTTGTTCTCGAACCGCTGGAGCAGCTCTTCCAACCCTCTGGCGTTACGGGCAACGTTGGGCTCAACACCATGCCCCGGGTGATACATCTTGTAGAACAAGAACCACTTTGACACGTTGGAGCCGCGCGAACCGTACACTGGCAACCTGAATGCTATGGAGACCCACTCCCGCATGTCCTCACGGGCGACTGAGTGCCTTAGGATCAGAAGCCGAACCCTAGAGTCACCCGACTCAACCACAGCTCCACTTAGCATGACGTCCAGTTCTATCGCATCTGTCGGGCTAGCGTCAGACATCAGACGCACGTTATCTGGACCGAGTATCGCCTCAAGCCTTTGCTTTGGAGAACTGGTGTCCATGTTCACCTCCAG
The DNA here is from genome assembly GCA_964653005.1 of uncultured Dehalococcoidia bacterium. Classification (GTDB taxonomy): domain Bacteria; phylum Chloroflexota; class Dehalococcoidia; order UBA6926; family UBA6926; genus VXMO01. Next base: position 40,694 of record CAZZAN010000002.1, read on the forward strand.
TTGCTCTACCATCCTCTCCACGGTTGGGCGCGAGAACTCGCCTATGCCGTACCTGAAGGTTGGCCAGTAGCCTCCTGTGTATGGTTGATTTGCATACCCCTCTAGCTGATCACGCCAGTCCCGATATGCAGCAGAGTCAGAGGTCGCCTGCCATGGCGCTGGCAAGTCAATTCCGTTTAGTTCAATGATCAAGCCTAGGCCAAACCACAAACCGCCTGCCCATGACCTTGGCATCTTGTTGCCGGAGGGGATCTGGAAGATGTCGGACAAGTGGGTCTCTACTTCAGGCAGGAATCCATCCAGGAGATAGTCATCGACAACATCGAACTCCCGTGTGTGTCCCCACACTTGTCTATATGTCGCCGTGATGGTTCCGGGGCTGTCAAAGTAATCCCATACGCGCTCAGCCATGCACAGGCGCAGCAGCGACTCTTTATCGGGTAATGATTCCCCGGTATCCAGAGACACAAACTCAGCCCCACTTAGGATATCGCGGAGCATCTTCGCGATTGTCCGGCATCTCTCGATGGCCCCAACGGTGTCGTCCAGTCCTTTGCCCGCCCTGCGCAAAGTTATCGCAAGGTTGTCGATTGCGGAGCAAACAAGCCCCAAATCTGACGTGGGGTCGGAGATTGCCGCCCGTAGCGATTCACCGAATGCCGATGTCCCATAATGCAACCGGTAGTAGAGCCTATCGTCAGCTTCAATTCCCAGCAACTCCGCGCTGTCAACTACAAAGAACAGCAATTTTCGCAGCGGTATGGCGATAGCCAGTCGGTATCCACGAAGAAAGTTCCGTTGCGCCTTGGAGCCCAGCGACCCGCAGGTGCTGTGCAATCGCGCGACGGCCTCTGGACTGCACAAGGAATCCAGCGCGACAACGTCGGTATAGAATCCAGAACGGGCCATCAGTTCGAAACGTGTCTGGCCTACTAGCTTCATGGCGCATCCATTCAAATGCCTACCCTACGTCCTCACCTCGCCGTTCGCCAACCGCGCCAGCAGCGCATCCCGCTCCGCCAAGGGCTGATCCCGCGCAATGTCCGGCCCGTGCGCCACCTGCCACCCGAGGTCACTCAACCACCCTGGCGCAGTATCTTCAACGTCAGCTTCAGTGAGGGTGGTCATCCTTACGGAGCAAGTTGCCCTGTGCAGCAATCAAGTAAGCAACTTTTCGAGTTCATCCTTTTGCGACCAGAATGCAACGTTTGACTGCTGGTTCAAGAGGTTATAGTCCTCATCTCGCCAAGCTCTGGTCGTATCATCGAACAGGGATATAAATACGGGCTGATGCAGGCTCTCTTTTCTTGCACCCAGATCGTACCAAGCGGTAAAGACCTCGTGGACCTTCCGCCGTGCTGTCTGCCTCGTCTTTGCACTTAGAAGGAAAACAAGGGATTCTCCGGCAGGCGACTTCGTCCTAAAGTCCACAGACCACGTCTGGTCTGAGCCCCCTTTGATTCTGTATTTCCTTTCAATCTGCAGGTCCTTTCCCCTTAGCCACGCATCCACATCACTTGCAGTGGTATCTTCCAGCGAGCGCGAGTTGGCAGCATTCCCGATTACTTGTGGCATCCTCACATCAAGAGACGCTCTCGTTGCTTGTGCCATCGTGAACCAGACGTCCCCTACACATGCCTCAGCTTGGGCCACACGCATGATTGACTGAGCAAGGCCCTTAGCGTCGACACCCCGAAGCATAACGTGCCCGCCTTCCAGTTCGATTCCATGAGATCGGCACGCATCTGCCGCCAAGTTACGCTGTTTGGGTGCAATACCCGGAGTGGCGGATCGCATATCCAACCAGCCCATAGCGTCGCCATAATCAGTCACGGTATAGAGGCCGTCACTCATTGACACGAAGACGTCAACCACACCACCGTCCGGAAAGATCAGCGGCGTTCGAACTCGGTAGCGATTTTCGCCAAGATCATCGCACTGAAAGAGCGGCGGTAGGGATGAGGCCAACTGTTCCTTCAACTCTTCTATTGTCATGGCAGCACCTCCTGCTCATGAATCGGCCCTATCATTGTACCTGTGTGCCTTAGATTGGCCTCAGTGCAGAATTGGTCCCAAACGATACCGGGTTCCCACCATCCAGCTGTGATGTCCTCCGGTGCGTATGCGCGCTTGTCCAGGTCCTCGGGAGTCCAGCGAACCTTGTGCGTGCCTATCAACCATTCTCCGTTTTTGTTCTTGTGATTCGCTCCAAGGTCAAGCCCATAGATTCGCCCGAATTGGGGGACAAATAGGGTATAAGACAGCTTGCCGGCGAGGTGGTTGAACCATCCCCTTAGAACCAGATCACGCCGTTCGACCGAACCAACGCGCACACGGAATTGCTGGGCTCCCCGGATATTTTCGTCGGGCTCCCACACAATGTCGCTTTCGATCACCTTCGTAGTGTCGGCGACAATGGCATTGACAACGGCTTCAGTGAGCATGGTCATAGCTCCTACGTTCAGAGTCGAGAGCTAGGCTATACCCAATTCATGGAAGGCTCGGCCTAGCTCGGCGCGTAGTTCAGTAAGTTCTGCAGATAGGAATCGTTGATTCGCATCGAGCAGACGATTCAGTTCTTCAAAAACCATCTCGCCATTGGCTGGACCATTACTCTGCCACCTCCTGAATGCCTCTATGCCAAGTTCGTAGGCCCACGGTGCATCTTCTCTGAATGCGCTCAGGAGTATCAAAAACCTCTGGCCGGGACTAACTTGAGAGGCAATGTACCTCGTTACCTGGGCATTATGAGATGTCCTTCTGTTCAATGGAAAGCCATACATTTGGAGGGTTCGCTCAAGGGTCTCCTGCAAGTCCTGCCGTGTCGAATTGCCCTGTCCACTGATCACTTCCGAGAGGTTTCCAATCTCGACTCGCATCAGAGCCTGAAATGACTCAAGTAGCAATCGGTCCTGCGGCGTCTCACTCTGCCTTATCCGCTGTAAATCGATCGACGTAGTTATAGGCGTGTCTAAGTCGTCGGGATTCGTCTCCAACGATTCGATTTGTGACCTGATGTTCTCTGTGGCTTCGCTGGCTTTAGGCAGGTTGTTGTGGTCTACAAAGACGGTTCTAGTGCCAGCTATGTCGAACGGAATTGGCTCCCCTTCTTGAATGATCTGAATGAATGGCTCCCTGATGAAGTGACGAATAGCAAGTTCGTAGAACACATTTGGATTACGATCAGTCAGATCGGCAATCACCAATGGGTCGTTCAGAACGTGCTGAATCACCTGTGTAGTTATCACGCCAGGGCGGTCTATATCATCCGCTCTGACCGCTTTGTATCCAAATGGCTTTAGGGCCGGCTCAATAATGTAATGGAGGACAATGTCTGCCCTTTCCCTGACTGAAGTTTCCGGCTCTCCAATGGGAGATATCACAAAGCAGATTTTCTCAGTTTCAGTGCTCACTATCCCCTGTTCCCCCCTATACCCTCACCTCTCCGCTCATCAGCCGCGGTAGCAGCGCATCCTGCTGCGCGGCCAGAGTCAGTGACTCTTGTCGATAGTCGAGAACAGCCTTAAGCCAGTCGTGGGCAATCACGCTGAAAGCTTCAAGCACCTCTGATGGTGGCAATACTGTCCCAATGCCAAGTACGGCGCTGGCCTGTGCTCGTTGGTGGCTCTTTGAAGTTCCTGTGACAAGAGACTCCAGCTCTCGGCGAAAACCCGGCGATTTGGCTAGGCAATATACGTGGTACCGAGAAAAGGGCTGTTGCGGCTGAAGAACCAAGAACTCAGTCGAGCACACTGGCTCAGCATCTTCTGTTAGGTTCATCAGCCAGACTCGTTCAACCTCTGGATTGAGCTTCGACAGCAACACAGAATCCTCTTGAACGCGAGCCTTATTGCTCTTGATTTCGCTGCCCAATTCGTACCGCGGAACCTGCCCGTCATCGTAAGCTGGGATACTGAAGTGGGCAAACATAGTCTCAGGGGACGCGCCCGGTGCTAGGTATTCGCGGCTCTGAATAACTACGTCACGGAATGCCCCTAGTCGCCACCCCTCAGGGATGTCCCCGAGTTGGGAGGGCACGAGGCGGTCTGGAAAAAGGTCAAAAAACTCGGCGGGGAGGCCGGGCAGAGATTCCCCTCGATGCCATCGTCCCTCCATCTTGGCCCGCACCGGCTGGAAATCGACGAACCACGATTTGAACAGCGCCCGCGCCATCGACTCCAGCGTCTCATTCATCCGACGATTCAACTCAATCTTATCGTCAAACGCACCCAACACATTCGCAATCTCCTGCTGCTCCTCTAACGGCGGGGTGGCGAATGTAATGTGGTTCATGTTTCTTTGCGTTAGTTTAGGCATCGTAGAGCCAGTCAAGTAGCCACTGATATCAAGATTCGAAACAGCGTATTTCAGAAACCTAGTTTCTGCACTGTTGTTGCCACGGACGATGTGCGCGTGATTGTTGACCCAAAACTTCCCGGTGGCCAGAAACGCTACTGGCGTCGCACGACTTCGAAGATTCTCGCCGTCCTCAGCAATAAGAAGGTATTGGCCGTCGAATAAGAAGTCGTCTACATAATCAACGATGCCCGAGGCTCCATAGTAGGGATAAGGGCCATGCCTTCGATCGTTTTCTTTCACTGGCACCCGTATAGCGTCGAAATTATCGGTCAGCGCTCCAAGTGTCATCTCGCGCCAGCCAATGGGAAGTGATGATGAGTAGGTCATAGGTCAATTGAGGTCAGGCTGGCCTCTGTCTGGGCATTACCCAGCTTATCCAGTTGAAGTGCGTAACGTCCATCTCCGAGGCTGTCTGGTATTCCTTGCCTTGTAGGTCTTTGAAAGTGATGAGCACCTTGAATTTTCTCAGAGGTACCTCACCTAGGAGTGCCATGGACGGTGCAAAGAAGGAGCGCATGCTCCCGCCGGCCGGGATTAGGTCGGCTCCCATGTTTGACGATGGTTTGGTGAACGCCTCTGAAACGTCATGGGCTGTCAAGTCTTCTATATCGGCATCGAGAGAGAATCTGATGTCCTGTGCCGGACCATGACCTACGTTCTCCAGAACAAGATTGATCATGGTCCGCACTTCGGAGTCGGACGTGAAATATGCAACGATTTTGGGTGTGCCGCTTAGTTCACGAATGAGTCGATTCTCTCTTGCTAGCTGCCGCGTGAGCCAGGCTGTTGTAATTGCTGACACCGCAATGAGTGCAGTAGCCGCTGCCGTGACAGCAGTGGCTATGGAGATCACGACTGCTTCGTTAGAGTTGAGCCAATCTATCCAAGACATGCCTACTCCGAAGTAGCAGTGGTGGCGTCGGCAAGCAGTGGGGAAGAGATGATGAGGAGGTCATGGAAAAAATCTGTGACTCTACACGTTACCTGGGTCGGTAGCGTTGACCATTGCGACGTCAGCCTTGTTCAACATATTGATGTCACCTGTAACCAATACCACTTCAGCACCAGGATGTTCTGCTTGAACACTAAGTACGGACGCTATGATTCTATCGTCTCGATTGTTCTCGTCGAGCCATGAAAGAGTCGCATCCATATCTGGTTCAGTCGCTACAGCCCTGACCGTGATCGTCTTTTCGACCTTGACTCCTTGGCGGAGGGGGCCTTGATTCCGCCATCCCTTGATTCTAGTGATTGCCCGCGCGACTTTCTTCTTGAATTCTTGATCTCTATGGGAGTTCTTCAATTCATCCAATTCACCTAGCACCGTGGGGAGGAGGAGAAATATGAATGAGTCTTTATTCACAACATTTCGGTACTTGGCGGGGTCAGCGCTGGCTGTAATGGCGTTCGTGTCGGGAATCAAGATGGGCAGTTCCGAAGCGGCAGCCTCCAGGATGGCCACCAACTCTGAGAGGCGTTGTGCATCCTCCTTCAGACGTGCCGCGTTAGCCTCAGGATCGGCTCCCAAGGACCAGTTCTGCCCCAATTCGAGCCACTTCCGAAACATCCTGTCGGCTCTTTGTAGCTCTTTACTGAGGTCGGATGTAGCTCCAGTCAGTGCCAACGTTAGCAGTTCAAACCACTCCTTGTATCTTCGGTTGGTTTCGAGTTGCGTCTGACGCTGAACGGCGGTCAATTTATCCCACCAGAACTCTGGCGCGACAATGATAACTCCGGGGCCACTGCGTTCCAACCGATGGGTACTTAGCTCGCGGACAAAGTTCGCTAGGTCCTCCACCAATTCTTCAAACGTTGACCTTAGTCGGGACGAAAATGATTCCAAGGCGATCCACTCCTTATTTTGCAGCCGAACATCATAAAGCTACCGCTGCTTCTCGCCTGCACTGCCTCCCCCGAATCCCAGCCGCCTCAGATTCTCCGCGATGACGGCGTCAAGTCGCTGTGCCTCCGACTGTTGCTCGTGCCACTCGGCGGACAGCCGCTCCATCTTCTCGGCAAACGGCTCGCCGTCGTCCTCCTGCGGCGCGGCGCCTACGTATCGGCCCGGGGTCAACACATGGCCGTGCCGCTGGATCTCCTCCAACGACGCTGTCCTGCAGAACCCGGGCACGTCCTCGTAATCGCCCGATCCATCCTTGCCCTGCCACGCGTGGTACGTGTCCGCAATCCGCGCGATGTCCTCATCCGAAAGGTCTCGTCGCGTCCTATCTACCATGTGCCCCATCTTTCGCGCGTCGATGAACAGCGTCTCGCCGCTGCGCTTGCTGCTCTCACGCCCCTTAGACAGGAACCAGAGGCAGGCCGGAATCTGGGTCGAGCGGAACAGCTGTCCCGGCAACGCGATGATGCAGTCCACCAGATTGGCCTCGATGATACTCCGCCTGATCTCCCCTTCGCCGGACTGTGCCGAGGACATGGAGCCGTTGGCCAGAACGAAGCCGGCAATGCCCCGTGGCGCGAGATGGTGCAGGAAGTGCTGAACCCAGGCGAAGTTGGCGTTGCCCACGGGCGGCGTGCCGTACTGCCAACGCTTGTCCTCCCGCAGCCGCTCGCCGCCCCAGTCGGACACATTGAACGGGGGATTCGCCAGAATGTAGTCGGCTTTCAGGTCCGGGTGGCGGTCATTGTGAAAACTGTCTTCATGTAGAATCTGCCCCGCATCTATACCCCGAATAGCGAGGTTCATCTTGGCCATTCGCCACGTCGTGTAGTTGGACTCCTGCCCATAGATGGGGGCATTATCCGTTGCCCGGCCACCGTTGCCGTTGCCGGACGCATGCGCCTGGATGAACTCCATCGACTGCACAAACATGCCTGCTGAACCACAGCACGGGTCATATACGCGGCCTCGATACGGCTCAAGCATGTTGACGAGGAGCCGCACAACGCTGCGCGGGGTGTAAAACTCGCCTCCCTTACGCCCCTCGGCGAGCGCGAACTGCTCCAGGAAGTACTCATAGACCTCCCCGAGGACATCCCGCGCCCGCTGTTCCTGCCCTCCAACCCTAATGTTGCTTACAAGATCGACGACTCGTCCGAGTCGATCCTTGTCCAGCTCCTCTCGGGCATATTCCCTGAATAGAACACCCTTTAGAGCCTTGTTGTCACGCTCAAGCGCAGTCATCGCGTCATCGATTAGCCGACCAATTTCCGGCTGCCGTGCCCGCCCGCTAAGGTAAGACCACCGAGCTTCTTCAGGCACCCAAATGAGTTTCTCAGCCAGATACATATCAGGATCTTCCAAGTCTTCCGGGTGCGCCTCAGGATCAGCCTCGATGGCGGTGCGTGCCTCCTCAAAAGCGTCCGAGATGTACTTCAGGAACACGAGGCCGAGAACAACATGCTTGTATTCCGCCGCGTCCATGCTGCCGCGGAGAGCGTCCGCCGCCTGCCACAACACTGACCTGTAGTCCCCAGTCGAGTTCTTATTTGCGTCTTCAGAGTTCCTGCGCCGTCGTCCTCTGGTCATCACTGGTAACGATTCCTAACTACTGTGCTTCCCTACCCTGGTCGATTTATCTCCTACAAGTTAACCGATTCTTGGGCGGGATCACACGTAGCGCTTTGCGTCGTCCTGAGAGTCGCGTGTCAAGAAAGGTTACTGCCCTTGAGGCAACTTGGTCTTAGCCAGTGGCGACCAATCTACTTTCTCCGGTGTTGGACCAATGCCCTCGAAAGTGGAACGCCTGCCCTAATCCAGTCCTCTAGGACATGGTCTGTTCCCGCCCACCCAGATAATATTGCCTATAGCGGAATCTCACCGCCGTGCCCAGTCAGATCGCAAGTTAAGTGCGTGTACTTTGGCGCGACAACGTGTCAGCAAGGGGTTGACGGGCAACGTATGGTTATGACAACTAGAGGGCATGCGCCTACTCTACGAACCCACGCACGAATGAACGGAGGACAAATGAGGGAACTTGATTCATCTGCCACCAATGTGGCTCTCTATGCACGCGTTTCGAGCGATCGGCAGGATATCGATCTGTCAATCTCCGCGCAGTTGCGAGCCCTGCGCGACTACGCCAGAAAAAACGGCTACCTGGTCGTCCGCGAGTTCATTGACGAGGCTGAGAGCGGTCGAATCGTAGACCGGCCCCAGTTTCGCAAGATGATCGACGCTGCAACGGCCCCGGACGCACCTTTCAAGGAGATCCTGGTTTGGAAATTCTCTCGTTTCACCCGTAAGCGCGAACATGCCGTTGCCTTCAAGTCCATGCTCCGGCGCAAAGGAGTGCGGGTAGTCTCAATCACTGAACACGCCGATGATACCCCTACCGGCAAGCTGATGGAAGCAATCATCGAGAGCGTCGACGAGTTCTACTCGGAGAATCTGGCCCAGGAGGTGTTCCGGGGACTACGAGAGTCGGCGTCTAGAGGATTCTGGATCGCTCCATTCGCGCCCTTTGGATACCGGAGAATTCACGTTCAGGACGGACCGAGGAAGCGGCCGAAGCTGGAGCTTGATCCTCCTTCTGATGCCGTCGTGAGACGAATCTTCAACATGGTGCTTCGTGGCAAAACTGTCCTAGACGTCACCAAGGCCCTCAATAATGATGGGGTTCCGACGGTTAGGGGTAACGAATGGCGCACTACGTCGGTCTACGCCATTCTCCAGAACGTGGCCTACACCGGCACACTCGTGTGGGGCACCGATGCTAAGGATGGGGGACCTGCGGTGCGTGTGGAGAATGCCTTCCCCGCAATCATCTCTTCCAGAGAATTCGAGCAGGTGAGAGCTCTCCTAAGATCTCGTTCTCCCAAGCGAATCCACCCGATGCGAATATCTAGTCGCTATCTGCTCTCCGGTCTCGCAAAGTGTGAATCGTGCGGCAGGGCCTTGATTGGCGCGAAGGCCAAGAGCGGCAAATATAGCTACTATGTCTGCCAATCCCTGATAAAGAAGGGCAGTGGCTCGTGCAAGACGCCGAGGCTCAGCGCTATTGCCTTTGAGAAGTCCATTATCGACAGCCTCCGGGAAAACGTTCTCACTCAGGAGAACATCGCTGATCTAATCAGATTGCTTGACGAGGAGGCGGACAGTGCGGCGCTTGAACAGCGTTCACTGCTTGAAACTTACGAGCGTGAGCTTGAGGACTTGAAGCGGAAACTAAATCGCATCTGGCACGTCATCGAGACGTCCGACATAGAAATGGCCGACGCTTCGGAGCGCATTAGAGAGCATAGAGAACGCAAGGAACGCTTGCAGAATCTCGCGCAGGAAGCCCGAGACTCGATGGCTGAACGGGGTACACTCTTAGATCGACTGGACAGTATTGCAGCTTTCGCAGCAGAGATGGCCGATATCCTCCAGTCGGGCGATCCGGCCGAAACGAAGTTGTTTATCCGTTCCTTCGTCAATGAGGTCCGAGTAAGGCCTGGCAAGGCTACCATCTGCTACAAGCTTCCTACACCGGAGGACAGCCCAATTCGGCCTCTCCAAGAGGCAGGGTTTGCTTCTAGCACGCCGGTTCTTGATGGCAGACGAATGCCCCAGCCAAAGCCGATAACCTGACTATAGTTCCTGCCCTTCAGCGGAGAGTTCCACGACTTCAAGAACGTCCCGGCTGGAGATTGAACCCAGAAACTCCTTGGTAGTTCGACCGTGAACGGGGAGCACAGTTAGCGAGTTCTCGGTTAGCTGGTCAAGTGCGCTTTCAACCAATTCATCCTCGCGTATGGATGGCACGTCGCGATTCATCACCAGGCCCAATGGTGTTCGATCCCATTCCTTGCGTGGAAGTTTTAGGAGCATGCTGACAGACACGATACCGGCCAGCTTTCCGCCGTCCACAATCACGTAGTCGTGCTCATGCGGCCGAAGCCATTGCTCTGCGAAAGCCGCCACCGATATGGATTGCTCGGCGTAGTTTCGGTTTCGATCCATGATGTCCCCTACCCTGACGCCGTCGATGGCAAAACGGTAGAAAGACGGGGGCGCGTTCTCCCCGTCGGCAATTTCAGTCGAGTGCTTGAGCCTGTTGACGGCCAGGCTGATGCCCTGGGGAGCAAGAAGCATATAGCCGAGCATGACAACGACGAGGAGGGAGAATATATCTCCGCTGATGGCTCCGGTATTGAACAACACAAGCAGCAAGGCAGTTTCCGCCACCCCCTTGCCCATCAGTCCTGCCGCAATTGAGATGGGGTACTCGACTCGTGTGGCATAGACGGCGATAAACGCTCCTGCCAGCTTGCCAAGCAGGGGAACCAGGACCAGCGCGAGAATCGTAATCGCCGGGAGATTCAGGAAATCAAGGCTCATATGCAGGCCCGCGGAGGCAAAGAACAGCGGCACAAAGAAACCCTCCGCCGCGCCCCGCATTCCCGGCATCACGTCACGCCGAACCTGGTGCGGCAGCATGGAGAGGGCTGCGCCGAAGAGCAGCGCGCCCAACGAGCCATGCAATCCCACGTTCTCCGCTCCCACAACAACCAGGAAGAGACCACCCAACAGCACGCCGAAAGACAGATGCGGCACCGGCAATATGTCATGGAGGAGTGAGATGAGCCTCGGAAGAACCAACGTGGAATAGGCCCACGTCAGAACGATAAAGGCCACGATTTCCCCGATGACCGTCAGCACGCTCAGCCAATTCAACGTACCGCCCCGCTCGCTCAGGTAGAATTGCTCACTGATCGCAAATCCCACCACGAACAGGGCAAGCACCTCCGCGATGACCACAGCCGTGAAGACCTGGACGCCCACAGGCTCACGCAGACGGCCGTCATCGATGAGCACCTTTGCCACCAGTCCAAGGCTGGACAGCGACAGCACTCCGGCGAGCGCCAGCGCCTCAGTCGTCTCCAGCCCAAGCCCCAGGTCGAACAGGAAATCCGACGTGACGGCCAGCGATACCAGCATGGAGATGAGCACCGACAGCGAGGAGGCGAGGAATAGTCTGCGGCGAATCGAGGCGACGAACCCCCTGATGTCCAACTCATCAAGACCAATGATGAAGAAGAAAATGAAGATTCCGATGCCGAGGATGATCTCGATGCCGTTCTCCGGTTCAACAAGCCCTGTGATCGGCCCAAGGATAACGCCGGCGATGGCATAGGCGATGATGGCGTTGAGGCCGAATCGCTTGAAAATGCCCTCCAGGAGCTTGGCAACGACAATCAGCAGGCCAAGCTGCAGGAGGGCATCGTGCATGTCCAATAGAAGGCCCCTCAGCTGCGCCCGCCGTCATGCTGACGTGGTCGCACGCAGCATCCGGAGTCGTACTCACCGGATGGCAGGCTGAATTTGCAGTCGTGTCCATTTGGCCGCGCGCCATCGCCCGGCATCGAAATATGTCCCACCATTCCCCCCGCACCCACACGGAACCCGTCCCGCGCATACGCAGTCCCATGATAACGCGCTAGTGGGAGTTCTACGGTATCGCTCGGTCATCCCAAGCGCAGGGAAATCGGAATCTTAACAAGGACCTTACAAAATCTCTAAAGGCAGCGCCGGAAGAGACACGGGAATCAAACTGTACTATCTATAGAACGGTGCTCTTACTGTAGAATCGTCTAACCAATCTCCTGACAACGACATGAAAATACTCCGCATACTAATCATCGTGCTCACAGTCGCTCAGCTTGGACTTGCTGGCGTGGGCATTTTGGGCGCCTCCTTCGCGGACGGCGTCACTCTGTTTGACCGTATATTCCTCGGTATCGCCGTACCCGCAGCCTCCGTTATATTCCTCATCTTTGCCGTGATCGAGAGGCCGCCGGCAATTATCGCGTGGGTTGGCGTCAGCCTGATGGCATTGGCGGTGGGGTACGGCGGCGTGGTGTCAGCCCTGATCGCGAATGGAGAAATCAAGGGCGGCTGGCAGATTCCACTCGCCTTCGTTACCATTCCCTGTGTTGGACTGGTCTACCTCGTCATCCGGAGCTTCATGCGCAAAAATCCCGCCTGAGTGACGGAGCTCCACGCATCATTCCGAGCGCAGCGAGGAATCTGGAGCCGTCGGTCGCCTACTTGATTTCAGTAGGCAGCGTTTCCCAACCCGGAGCCAGCGTCGGGATTCCCCATTCCGGTGGCGGCGTCCAGGTGCGCCAGCGATCGTCGATAGCTGGATGATTGCCGCTCTGTATCCATCTGATTGCCCGCTCCGCCTCCGCCCGTGCCGCATCGGCGTCCTCACGAGTCATGCTGCCGTACGCGACAGCCTCTTCGACCTCATCCTCATCCTTCCACTGTGGTGCACTGAGATCAGGCGGGAACACAACATCGAGATGCAGGTCGGTCGTATCGAGACCAATCTCGGTCCGACGAAATGGCGCCTCCAGGTTCACATACCACCACCGCACGTCGCCGTCTCCCAGGAAGATCAACACGGAATGAGCCATGTCCTTGAGGAACACCCGCACCATTCCATTTCCGTACCAGACATCGTCGCGCAACTGCCAGTCACCGTGGGGCAGCCGGACATCATTGCCCGCCAGATCAACGGGTCGCTTCCAAACCGTCCCCGGCGGCGTGCACGCCGCAACCAAGTCCTCACGATCCTCAACAACAACAAACGCCCAAGCCGTAAACACACGCCCATGCCAGACATTCCGCCCGGTGATGTAATCGCCCGGCTGCCAGAGAGTTGTCAAACTTGTCTCCTGTCTCTCACAATCTGAATGTCGCAGGCCTATTCTGGGGGCAGTCTTGGGCACACTCTTGAAAATCTTGGCCTACTTGATATTGGCCGCCGTCATAGTTGGGGGTATTATCACGCTCGCCCTAATCTTGGGTGGATTGTTGATTTTCATCATTCCCGTCGTCGTCGTTGCTATCATCCTGTGGCTAATAGTTAGAAGTAGATTCTAACTATTAGCCATCACCTGCTGGCTATGTTGGGCCCCGCACAATGGTGTCTTGTAGCACTTGAGGCAATTCAGCGAAGCGATATTGGAGCAAACGGTTCCACGCCAAGGCCACTCCACGAGTGTTTTCCGGACGAAAGGCCAACATTCGCTCCGTTTCACCTGGAATGTACTGCCAGCCAGGGCTCGCAATAGGAATTAACAAATCATTGCCTTCCTTCCATTCCTCCTTGTCAAATGCTGCGTTCACTTGTACAAGTCGACGGGCAGTAGCATCCTCAGCCTCGATGTTTTCTGACCAAAGCCGCAAATCTGGCTCATCCAATTTGGCGACTCGCGACGACCAAACCATATCCCAGAATTTCGTATCCCAATATGCAAGAAAAAGCACTGCCGGATCAGAATCATCATCTGGTGTCCACTCACGCGGGTCATCAAAAGCGATGTCACCTGGTGCCCTCCATTGGGCTTGGTCAAATTTCGCTGCACAAAAGATGCAATAGGCCGAGTTAGGATCGGAGTCCCAATCATGGAACTCCATCCAACTGAGTTTGTTTTGATGAAAGTATGACTCGCAACCGTCACAGCGTGCGGGTTCCCAAGGAGAGCTCGCCGCATCGCCTGCCAACTGTGTGTACATGCGCCAGCAGTCGGGAGAACAAAGCCACGATTCAGGTTCTTTCCGTCCAGGCGGAGTCAAGAATCGATAGTAAGCGAATTCGAGTTTCTCTTGCTCACTGAGAACTAATTCTGACGGAGGGTGGGAACGCACAACTTCGACAACACCAATTACTCTGCCTGAGATATCCAAAGCCGCAACATCAGCTCGTAGCCGACCACTGAATCTTACTTCGGTCCTAATGGTTACCAATGACAAGAACGGCTTACTAGTTTCACAGACAGCGCACGAGAACTCAGGCAGGGTGTCCCAGTTCAACGCAATCCTATCCCGTTCCATGTCATGGAGAGAGCGCGCACTACTCGTCGACACGCACAGCCTCTTACGTAGACCTTACGAATTCTTGAATGGACACATGGCCTCAACTGCCCCCTACCGCGGCAGCCCCAGCCCCCGTGTTGCCACGATGTTGCGTTGGATCTCCTTGGTGCCGTGGCCGAACGTGCGGCCCGTGCTCATCAGCGCGTTCACACCGATGAACCCGTCCATCGGCGCCCACTCCGCGCCGTACGGCATCACCTGCGACGCATCGCCGATGATCCGCGTGAACCCTCGCCACAGCTCCTGCACCAGCTCGCCGGACAACACGCGCGAGATCGACGCGATACGCGACACGTCCTCGCCCTGCCTGCTATCCCACGCGCCCTTCCAGCAGATGGCCCGGAACATGCCGAGCTTGACCCGCAGGTCCGCCAGCAGCGCTCGGTTGATCGGATCATCGAGCGGCGTGCCGCCGTCGGCGCGGTAGTTCCGCGCAAAGTCCACGAACCGTTCCCACTCGCGCAGCAACGAGGCCGGCGAGCCAACCTCCACGCGCTCCGCCGTCAGTGACGCCGCCATCACGTACCACCCGCGGTTCTCCTCGCCGAGCATGTACTGCGAGGGCACACGCACGTCCTCAAAAAACTCCTCGCTCCAGCGACGCCGACCCGCCATGTCATGGATGGGGCGGATGGTGATGCCGGGAGAATCCAGGGGGACGAAGAATATCGAGAGCCCGCGATGCTTCGGCGCGTCCGTATCTGTGCGCACCAGCATCCGTATCCACGTCGAATGGTGCGCCGTGGACGTCCACATCTTCTGGCCGTTGATCACATAGTCATCGCCGTCGCGGACGGCCCGCGTCGTCACCCCTGCAAGGTCGGAGCCGTTGCCCGGCTCCGAGAGCCCAAGCGCGATGGGCATGTCCGCCGTCGCGATCTTTGGCAGCCATTCATCCTTCTGCCACGGCGTCCCGTGCAGGATGACGGCGTCGCCGCCGAAAGCGCCGCTCGCCGGCGCGCCCCGGTACGCCATCTCCTCGCGGTACGTGAGCATCCGGGTGAACCCGGCGTCCTGCCCGCCGTGCTCTGTGGGCCAGTGCATCGTGTACCATCCCTTGTCGACGAGCTTCTTGGCAAACTGATGGGCCGCGTCGAGCGCCTCCGGGTCATCCAGGTGCCATGACGCGTTGGACACGTCGTTCATGTGGTAGCGGGTATCATCCCAGTTCTCCGCGACAAAATCGCGAATCTCATCACGAAACGCGAGGTCCTCAACCGACTGCTGGAAGTCCATGACGCCTCCCCTCCCTGTCATTCGGGCATCCGACGCCTCAGTGTAGCCGATTTTTGAACCCAATTGAGACTCAAAAACACTAGCCAGATGTGGGCGGCGTAACCCTACAATTCCTTCAGGGACAACACCGGTGTGAAGGACGGCGTAATGACAACCCAATCTGCAATCGACGCATGGCGCGAGAGAATCATCGCCCACGACCGTGAGGCGGCCGCCATTCGCTCGGGTCACGGTCCGGGCCATGACCACCACCATGACGAACACGAAGAAGGACACGGCGGCGGTCACGAGCACGGCGGCGGCCACGTTCATGGAGGCCACGGCGGTTTCTCCTACACCAACCGCCCGCGAGACATCCATCGCACGGACGACCCCGCCGTGAACGCCCTGTTTGATCTGATTGACTCGGACACAACCGTCCTCGACGTCGGCGGCGGGGCCGGACGATTCGCGCTGCCTTTAGCCACCCGCGCCAAACACGTCACGGTCATCGAGCCATCGGAGGAAGCCGTCGGAATGCTTCAGGAACGCGCCGCCGAGGCTGGGCTGTCCAACATCACTGCCGCGAGCGAACGGTGGGAGGACGCGGACGTTGAAGCCGCTGATCTGGTCCTCTGTTCTCTGGTCCTGCACCATGTGCCGGAGGGCGCGGCGTTCATCACGAAGATGCAGGAGCATGCAACAGGTCGCATTGCCGTTATCGAGATGATGGAAGCTCCCAGCGCCCTCGAAGTCCCGTTCTATGAGCGCGTCTACGGCGCCGTGCCGACCCCGATGCCCGGCGTGCCCGAACTGCTTGAACTCCTCTGGGGGATGGACATCTACCCTGACGTCACGATGCTCCCGCCTGAAACTCCCGCCATGGGCCGCGACCGTGACGAAATCACCAATCAGCTTCGCCGTCGATTTGACGTGGAAGAAAACACGCCCGAAGATTCACGTCTCCTCGCCGCACTTGACGAACTTCTACAGCAGACACCAAACGGCTACACCGTCTCCGGCATCGCCCCCCGCCGCGCCGCGGTCATCACGTGGGCTGTTGGCGCGACAAACTAGGTACGCGTCTCTCCGTCTCTAAACGGAAGATTCAGACGAAGGCCAAGTACCTGAGCCTAGCTTGAATCGTTCAATTGCATTTACCACGTCTTTAGACGGCCGCCCCGAATAATACTCTTGCCGTCCCTCGAGCCATGACCGCGTCCGTAATGCCGCTGGTGTCACCCTCTTAATGATCTTGAAGAGATCATCATAGGGAATGAGGTACCGAGCCTCATCGCTCCCAAAACAGAGATACAAATCCTTCTTCAAATACTTCTGCGCTATAGTCAGCCCGCGACCCTTCAACTGAACCTTGAGCGTTTCTCCGTCCTTGTGGTAGGCCAAGAAATCGGCACCTTCCCAATCATCTTGTAACTTGATGCAATTGAAGCCATAGTCGGCGAGCGCAGCAGCGGCCTTTTGGAAGTTATAGATTTCCCGTTGTTTAGTCTTAAGGTCTTCGTATGAGACACGCTTCAGGTTCAGACTCATTGGTACTCCTACATAATTGAACTATCCACAAAACGTCGTAGGGGCGGCTCGTAAGCCGCCCCCACATACTTTCCGAAACCTGTTGGCGCTACCGCGGCAGTCCCAATCCCCTCTGCGCGATGAGGTTGCGCTGGACTTCCGTCGTGCCGCCGCCGAGGCCGCTCCCGTGCATCGCCTCGTAGCGGAAGCCCGGATAGCCGCCCATCGGAGCGCGCGATTCGCCAAGGCCAAGCCGGCCGTACTCCTGGAGTATGCTCGCCATCAGTTGCGGCCACTTCTTCCCGAGATTGTCGCCCCACGCCTTGCCCATGGAGCCTTCCTTCACGGGCAGCTCGCCGCGCGACTGCATGAACGCGACGCGGTATGAGAGCATCCGGCGCGTCTCAAGCTCGATCTTGAGGTCGGCCACCTTGTGGCGGATGAGCGGGTCGTTCAGCACGTTCTCGCCATTGAAGCGGGTGTCTCGCATTACGGCAATGAAACGGTCAAGCTCACCGAGGTACTTGGCGGCGGTCTCAATGCCGGAGCGCTCGAATGAAAGCGTCGTCATCGCCGCGTACCAGCCCCGGTTCTCTTCACCGATGAGGTTCCGAACCGGAACGCGGACGTTGTCAAAGAACACCTCGCTCCACCGCCGCGTCCCCGTCATGTCGAACAGGGGCCGCAGTGTGATGCCCGGCATCACATCACCATCGTCATCGCGCAGCTGCATGATGACGTAGCTGATGCCGCGGTGCTTCGGAGCATCCGGGTCCGTGCGTACCAGCACGTGGTACCACTCACCGTAGTGCGCTCCGGACGTCCAGATCTTCTGGCCGTTGATCACGTAATCATCGCCGTCTCGAATCGCGCGGGTCTGCAAGCTCGCGAGGTCGGATCCGGCGTTCGGCTCGGAGAATCCCTGCGCGAAGTCGATGTCCGCATTGGCCATCTTGGGCAGAAACTCTTCCTTCTGCCACTCCGTGCCATGGATCATGAGCACGGGCGCAACAAGGCCCCCGCCGAACGACGCCGGAGCGCCCTCGTACGCCATGCCTTCACGGTAGGCAAGCTGTGTTTCGATGGAAACGGCGCGGCCGCCGTATTCCTCCGGCCAGTGCATCGTCCACCAGCCCTTGTCCACCAGCTTCTTTGAGAAATCTCGCTGCGCCTGCAGCGCATCATCATCCGCGTGAAACGGCGACAGCAGACCAATCTCATCCCACCCGCGTGGGTCTGCTACCTTCTCAGCCCATTCAGTTCGCGTGAATGCGCGCGCCTCATCCTGCAACGCCTGATCGGCGGCATCAAGCCGAAAATCCATCGTATTCACCCCTCCCGTGACTCCGAAGAGCCATAGTCCGTCCCTCGTTCACTATCAACAAGCGAACGCTCGGAATGGCGACATTATGGCGTGTTCACGTTGCCAGGCGCAACCGGTCGGCCTACCTGATGAGCGATGGAAGACACTTGACAGTTATGGAGGACTTATGTCTTTATTACGCCGATTGGAGTCAGGCGAATCCTTATTGGTACCGCGAGATTGGAGGTGATGTGATGGGTGATGTTGCATCAATTATTGCGGCTGCCGGCACTCTACTAGTCGCCGTCGGAGTCCTAATCGTGCTCCTCAGGCTAGTGCCTGTTATCGACAAGTTGGCCGAGTACGTCGACAAACTCAACCAACGAGATACCTGATCCTGGTGGGCGGCTGTCCGTCAACCTCTGTGTTGCGGATGCGCCGCTCTAGGACTCCGTGATCGTCACGCTGATGAGGGCTGTGCCGGGATTCGGGTCCGACTGCGGATCTCGGATCCGTATCGCACGCACAACGTCCATGCCTTCGGTCACGCGGCCAAACACAGCATGCGCGTCGTCAAGCCATGGTGTCGGGCCGAACGTGATGAAGAACTGCCCGCCGCCTGTGTTGGGGCGTCCGATGTTGGCCATGGACAGAATGCCGGGCCCGTCATGGCGCAGCGTCGAATCGAACTCGTCCTGGATGGTGTAGCCCGGGCCGCCCGTCCCCGTGCCGGAGGGGTCGCCGCCCTGCGCCATGAAGTCCGGGATCACGCGGTGGAACGTCGTGTTGTCGTAGTAGCCCTCACGCGCCAGGAACACGAAATTGTTGACAGTGATGGGCGTCTTGTCCGCCGTCAGTTCGATGACGAAGCTGCCAACGTCCGTCTCAAAAGTCGCCGAATAGCACTTCGACGAGTCGATCTGCATCTCCGGCGGCGCGGACCATCGATTAAGTTTCTCAGTCACGGTAAGGGTCTCCTCTCTCTCTACGGGCGTCGCAGCTACTGCAGCCGGACATTGAGAATCCATGGACGAATCGGTTGAAGCAGGAATCGGTGTTGCAGTCGGGATGGGCGTGAACGTGGGGATAGGGGCCGGCGTCGGCGTATCTTCGCGCACCTCGCACGCAATCCCCACTAGCGCAAGGCTAACCGCCAAGACAGATATGGCGATCAGAAAAAGCCGAGAGATATCTGGGTGGGAACGCATCACCCATTCAGCATAACTGTCGCTGAATTAGCCCCGCAACACGTCGCATCGCTGTATCATTCTCTTTTACGCGGCGCGCCGCCTGAACGGGAGGAGGGGCAGCACGCATGACGCGATTGCGCTTTTGGGACGCCCCGCGCGGCTCATGAACGAGAATCGGACAATCACGTCCGTTCCGGGCGTCCGTCTCGCCCACATCACAGACACGGATGCCGTGACGGGCACGACCGTCCTCCTCTTTCCCGACTACGGCGCGATTGGCGGCGTCGAGGTTCGCGGCGCAGCCCCCGGCACCCGCGAGACTGATCTCCTCCGCCCTGGCACCCTCGTTGAGCGCGTCCATTCCATCTTTCTCACCGGCGGCAGCGCCTTCGGCATGAACGTCGCGGAAGGCATCATGCGACACCTTGAGGTGGAGGGCATCGGCTTCCAAACACCCGGAGGCGTGGTTCCCATCGTCCCCGGCGCGGTGATCTATGACCTCGGCGTCGGACCCACAGACCGACGGGTGACGCGCGATTTCGGCCTTGACGGCGCGCGTGAAGCCTCGGACGCGCCCGTCGAGTCGGGCAGCATCGGCGCGGGAACCGGCGCGACGGTCGCCAAGATCCTCGGGCAGGACCACGCCCTCAAGGGCGGTGTTGGCACCGCGTCCAGAGAGTTGGCGAGTGGACACCGGATAGGTGCGGTCATGGTCGTCAACGCTTTCGGTGATATTGTCGACCCCGAAACCGGCACGCTCATCGCAGGCCCGCGCAACGATAACGCGGACGGCCCGCCCTTCCTCAGCACGCGCGAAATCCTCCGCAGCGGGAACAGAGGAGGACCCGGCGGCCGTTTCGGGCAGCAGCCAACCAATACGACCATCGGCGTCGTCGCCACGGACGCGCCCCTGACCGTCGCGCAGGCCAACCGGCTTGCCATGATGGCCCATAGCGGCATCGCCCGCGCCATCGTGCCGTCGTACGGCATGGGCGACGGCGACACGCTCTTCTTTGTCTCTACTGCCCCGCCGGACACCCCTGTTGTAGACACGTTCGGCCTTACGCCAATCGGCGCAGCGGCGGCGGAAGTGGTCGAACACGCCATCATCGATGCGATCCGATCCGCCACGGGCATCGCCGGCATCCCGTCCGCCGCAGAGCATATCTCAGGCATGAATGGACATCTTAGGCAATGACGACGCTCCGCGGAGACAGGGTAGGCATTCTCGGCGCGGGAGCCGTCGGCACGGCGCTCGCCGTCGGCCTCGCCGAAGCCGGCTACAACGTCACCGCCATCACCAGCCGCGACGCGGAGCAGGCCAGGAGTCTTGCCGCCCGCATCGGCGGGGCAATGCACACGCGCCATGCCGGGCTCTTGGTGGATGTCGCGGATATCGTGTTCCTCACCGTGCCGGATGACGTGATCGGGTCCGTCGCAGAAAGCGTCCCATGGCGCAGCGGCATGGCGGCCGTCCACTGTTCCGGTGGAACGCCCGTGAGCGTGCTGGAGTGCGCCGGCGAATATGGCGCGGTGATTGGGGGATTCCATCCCCTATACACCTTTCCCCGGAACGCGAAGAGACCCGTAACACTCGAAAACGTGACGTTCGCCATCGAAAGTCCGAGTCCCGCCCTGCATCATCAACTGCGTGACATGGCGCATGCCCTCCACGGCCACGCCATCGACGTCAATGAGAAATCACGCGCCCTCTACCACATCTCGGGTGTAATCGCGTCCAACTATTTGGTCGCGATTGTCGCTGAAGCCGCTAGCATTTGGGCGCAATTCGGGTACAATCAGTCGCAAGCCTTGCAGGCGTTGCTGCCGCTTATTCGTGGAACGGTGGGGAATATCGAACGCGATGGAGCGGCTGCCGCGCTGACAGGTCCGATAGTCCGGGGAGACCTCGGGACCGTGCAGGCGCACCTTGAGCAGTTGCAGGCAACCTTGCCGAGCGTAGTACCCTTATACGCGGCGCTCGCGCAGGCGACGGCAAATTTTGCCGTTGACGCGCAAAGGCTCGATGGGACGAGAGGAGCGGAGATTCTCGCCCTGGTGGGTGAGTCATCAGAAACGACAGGATAGACGAACCGATGATGCGCACAATGCTGGCCGGGAAGATTCACCGCGCCACCGTGACTGAGGCAAACGTCGATTACGAGGGCTCGATAACGATCGACCCCGATCTGCTCGAGGCTGCCGGCATCCTGCCCTATGAGCTCGTGCAGGTGCTCGACATCACAAACGGCGCGCGGCTTGAAACGTACGCCATCGAGGGTGAGCGCGGCTCCGGCGAAGTCTGTGTGAACGGCGCAGCCGGTCTGCTCGTGCGTGAGCGGGACCTGATCATCGTTCTGCACTTCCAGCACATGTCGGAGGAGGATGCCTGCCGCGTCAGCCCCCGCATCGTCCGCGTTGACGCCCGCAACCGCATCGTCCAGCGAACCAACCGCATCGAAGCGCGCAGCTACTACTAGACCGCCACCCGGCAAGGGCAGCGTGAAGGAAAAGCTCCCGTGCGCACGACTATCCAGAAGCTCCAACAGTTCAAGGACGAAGGCGAGCGCTTTCCGGTCCTGACCGCGTACGACTACTACACCGCTCGGGCCATCGATGAGTCCGGCGTCCCTGCAATCCTCGTCGGCGACAGCCTCGGCAACGTTGTGCTCGGTTATGACTCCACCGTCTCCGTCACGATGGACGACATGATCCACCACACTGCGGCCGTGGCACGCGGAACAAAGAGTGCTCTCGTGATCGCCGACATGCCGTTCATGTCGTACCAGACGAGCCCGGAGGATGCCCTGCGCAACGCCGCGCGATTCCTGCAGGAAGCCGGCGCGCAGAGCGTCAAACTCGAGGGCGGCGAGGTGATGGCGGAGACGATCAAAGCGCTCGTCGACCGCGGCATCCCCGTCATGGGCCATATCGGATTCACGCCTCAATCCGAGTTCCAGATCGGACGGCGTTTCCAGGGGCGGCGGAGCGTTGAAGACGCGCGCAAGATGATCCGCGACGCCGAGGCCGTGCAGGACGCCGGCGCCTACTCCATCGTGTTGGAACTCGTGCCGGAGCAGCTCTCGCAGATCATCACCGAGCGCCTCAGCATTCCCACCATCGGCATCGGCTCCGGCCCGCATTGCGACGCGCAAGTGCAGGTGGTGAGCGACATGCTTGGCATCGTCTCAGACCACATCGGGCGTCACGTCAAACAATATGCCGAGCTGAGCAGCACAATCCGCGCCGCCGTCAGCGAATACGCGCAGGAAGTCCGCGATGGCGCATTCCCCACAAGCGAGCACACCCGCCCCCTCTCCGAAGACATCCTCAAAGACCTCTAAGCCCCATCCGTTCTATACTGATACCTAACAACTACCACCCATAGGACGTTTACGAATAAGAACCGCAATTGGGTTGGCCGCCCAAAGACACACCGGTGTGAGGTGACCCGTTGAATGCCAGAAACCTATTGATGACAGCAATAATCTCCATTGCCGTTGCCTTGACCGCTCTACTCACCGCAGCCTGCGAGGATCGCGAGCCGCAAAATGTCGCTTTTGACATGGAGCTTCTTGGCGGCGAACTGTCCGGAGATTCCCTTCTCTCCGTGAATCAGGACGACACCGTGACCCTCAATTGGACGTCTGATGTCCCGGTCCTCGTCCACCTGCACGGCTACGACATCGAACTGGCCGTAGCGCCGGGAGCGACGGAGCCCATGCGCTTCACCGCCGATGCGACAGGACGATTCAACATCACCATCCACTCTGCGGACTCGGTACACGTCCATGGCTCCGGCGAGGCCTGCCGTGTTTCGGTCCCGGAGGGCGAGCCACAGCCCGCTATCTCCATCGCCGCTGCCGAATCACGGATGGAGGGCAACGTCTTCATTGAGGTGGACGTCGAGAATTTTGAGATCGAGCCGGGCGGCGGCCATTGGCACCTGACGATGGATGGCGTCGACTACGGCATGTACTCGCGGGCGGACGTCACGCTGGCCGTGGACGGGACGGGGCAGCGCGTCTTCGAGGCAACACTCGCGGACGCCAACCACTGCCTCTATGATGCCTCGGACTCCGCAACCGTTCTCATCGCCGGAGAAGTGCCCATGCCCAACGACACGACGATGTCAAACGACGACATGGATATGGGCTCGATGGACCACGACAACATGGCCATGGCCGAAACCCCGAATTCCGACGACTCGATGCCGATGGACGGCACACCCATGGGACATGACATGAGCAACATGAACGGCGGCTCCGGCGACCACAATATGGATGGAATGTCCGGCAGTGACTCCCCATCCGCGGCCGGCATCCCTGAGACGGTGATCGCGACTCTCGAAGTCAGGCCGTAAAATAAGCGGGCCGCAATGAAGAGGCTCGCTGTAACCACTGTCCCACTCGCAACCGCGCTGGCGGTTCTCGCATGGCTCATCCCCGGAGTCGCGTACGCTCACGGGTTCGGCGAGAAATATGACCTGCCCCTGCCCCTGTCGCTCTATGTGACGGGCGCGGGGCTGGCCGTCGCTCTGTCATTTGTGATCGCTGCCGTCTTTGTGCGCCGAACACCGAGCGCAACCGACTACCCCCGTTTCAACCTGATCAGACTTTGGCCTGTCCGGGCGTTGGCGAGCGCGCCTGCCATTCAGACACTGCGCATCCTTAGCGTCCTCCTGTTGCTGCTTGTTCTATTGACAGGCGCGTTGGGCATCAACCGTTCCACGGTCAACATCGCCCCCGTCCTCGTGTGGGTGTACTGGTGGGTCGGCATCGCGTTCGTGTCCGCCCTCATCGGCAACGTCTGGGGCCTCATCAACCCGGTCCGCACAATTTACGAGTGGATCGATGCCCTCGCGCAGCGCGTCATCCCCGGCGGCCTGAGTTTCGGGCAGGACGACTCCGCCTACCCGCCACGATGGGCCGCGTGGCCTGCCGTCATCGTCTTTGCGCTCTTCGCGTGGTTTGAGATTGCATATGAGGGTTCTGCGGAGCCGCTGTCGCTCGCCATCGCCATCATCGGCTACTGCATGATCACGTGGTGGGGTATGGCTATCTTCGGAGCGGACGCGTGGATGCGCAACGCGGATGTCTTCTCCCTCATCTTTGGCGTCCTTGCCAGGTTCGCGCCAACGGAACTGCGCGTCGTATCCGAAAGTGGCGAGACAGAATCAATCGATGACGTCGAGGCCTTTCGCGCCGCCCCACCCGAACGGCGAGAGCTTGGCTTGAGACCTCCCGGCGCGGGGCTCCTCAATGTTGCGGGCACCACAACCTCGTACATGATTCTCGTCGTTGTCCTCCTGTCCACCGTCACCTTTGACGGCCTGCAGGACACCCCGCCATGGGCGCGGCTCGTCCACTGGGCATTCGTCAACTCACCCGGGTGGACATCCACCGCCGTCACACTCGTGAACACTGCCGGTCTTGTCGCGTTCGCTGGCATATTCGTCGCCGCCTATCTCTTCTTCTGCGCCGTCATGGCCCGCTCAGGCGAGGAGCCGGAGACACGAAACACGATGGCCGCCGCCCGCGTCTTTGCCCTCTCTCTTGTTCCCATCGCTTTCGCCTACCACCTCGCCCACTTCATCTCCTATCTGCTCATCCAGGGGCAGGTGGTCATCCCCCACGCCTCGGACCCGTTCGGGTTCGGCTGGGACCTGTTCGGCACGTCCGACTACGAGGTCAACATCGGCATCGTCAACGCACAATTCGTCTGGATACTGGCCATTGCCGCCATCATCATCGGGCACGTCATCGCCGTCTTTCTCGCCCATGTCACGGCGCTGCGGCACTTCGGCGCGCATGACGTTGCCTTGAGAAGCCAGCGCGCCATGCTCATCCTGATGGTCGGCTACACGATGGTCAGCCTCTGGATCCTCGCCCAGCCAATCACCGAATATGCTTGACGGCGTGTGCCATCCTGCTACGCTTGCGAATATCCGGCACGACAGCACTGACGCCGGGTCGCTGTCCATTTGCCACTAATCCAATGGCGACGACACAGGGGAGACAATGACGACGACAGCTAATGGAACGTCCCCGTCCGTTTTGGGGGGAATCCGCGTGCTTGACCTGTCGGGGCTGGCTGGGCAATATGCCGGCCGCCTGCTGGCAGACATGGGCGCGGAGGTCATCAAGATCGAGCCACCGGGCGGCGATCCCGTCCGGCAGATGCCGCCGTTCGCCGGTGATGATCCGGGCCTTGACCGCAGCCTCCGCTGGCTCGCCTACAACTCCAACAAGTCGAGCATCGTCATCGACATTGAAACGGACAACGGTCGCCAACAACTGCTTGAGATGGCGCGGTCTGCTGACATCGTTCTTGAGAGTTTCGATCCCGGTTACCTCAATGGCCTCGGACTGTCCGATGACGTTCTGAGAGCAGAAAATCCGCGCCTTATCACCGTCTCCGTCACGCCGTTCGGCGAGTCGGGTCCCTATGGCAGCTACCTGGCTTCAGACCTCCATGCCATTGCCATGAGCGGGCTGACGACGATACAGGGCGACGATGAGCAGCCGCCCGCCAGCGCACCATTGGACCAGGCCTACATCATGGCGAACATCCACGCCGCGCATGGTGTGTTCTACGCCCTCATGGCGCGTCGCAAGACCGGCCGCGGCCAGCATGTGGAGGTCTCCATGCAGGAGGTGCTGGCCAACATCTTCTACCAGGTAATCCGCTACTCGGCCACGTCGGAGATCGGCGAACGCATCGGCGCAACCGGCAACCTCGCCCCGTACAACATCTACAGGTGCAAGGACGGATGGGTGAGCCTCGCCGTCCTGCTCGCCCCCCAGGCAAAGGTCTTCTTCGATTGGTTGGGCGAGCCCGCCCTGCAGGATGATTTCTGGTACCCGCTCATCAACCGGCAGGGCGAGAATATGCTGTTCATCGAATCTCTCGTGCGCCCATTCATCGAGCAATTCACCGTGGCCGAGTTCGTGGAAGAGGCACAGAGCCGACGCCTTGCCGCCGCCCCCGTCAATCGCCCCGGCGACTTTGCCGACAACGTGCAGTTCGCTGAGCGTGACTACTTCACGACTGTCGAACACCCGGAGATCGGTGAGTATCCGCTTCCCGGCGCGCCCTTCCGTATGTCGGAAACACCTATCGCCCAGCCCAAACCCGCCCCTCTTTTGAACGAACACGCCGGGCAGATTTCAGAGCGCGAACCCGTACCCGCAGGCGCGGCGGAGAACGGCGCATCCCCCGTCCTCCCGCTTGAGGGCGTGCGAGTCCTGGACTTTACCCGCATCTGGGCGGGGCCGTACTGCACACGCCAACTTGCCGACTACGGCGCGGAGGTCATCAAGGTCGAATCGTCCCTGTTTGACACCAACAACCGTCAAGGGACGATGCCGTTCGTCGCCGATCTCAACCGCAACAAGCACGGCATCACGCTTGACCTGCACCACGACGAGGCGCGGGAAGTCGCCAAGCGAATCGCCGCCGAATCCGACCTCGTCATAGATAATTTTGCGCTCGGCGTCATAGACCGTTTCGGACTCGGCTACGAAGAGTTGAAAAAAATCAACCCGGACATCATCCAGATCAGCATGCCCGGGTGGGGCAGCATTGGGCCGCTGCGAGATCACGTCGCCTTCGGATTCAGCCTCGTCTCCGTATCCGGCCTCAGCTACACATGGGGACACCCGGAGTCCGAGCCCAACGCCCGCTGCAAGTTCGACTATCCCGACTTTCTCATCGCCAGCCTTACCGCGCTCGCCGCCCTTGCCGCCATCTACCACAAGGCGGAGACCGGGCGGGGCCAGTACGTGGAGATGGCGCAGGTGGAGGCCGTCGGCAACACCATGGCCATGCCCTTCATGGACTACAAGCTCAACGGACGCCCCGGTGAGCCTGTTGGCAACCGTCACCCCGTCCACGCCCCGCACGGCATCTATCCCGCCAGGGGCAACGATGAATGGTGCGCCATCGCCTGCAGGACGGATCAGGAATGGGAGTCGCTCGTTGAGGCCATAGGCAGGCCCGCGTGGGCGATGATCCCGGACTATGCGACGCAGGAGGGGCGCAAGGCCAACGAGGACGCGCTGAATGCCGACCTGTCCGAGTGGACGCGCACGCAGACGCCGCGACAGATCATGCACCTGCTCCAGCGCTCCGGCGTCGCCGCCACTGCCGTCCTTGATGGCGAAGGCCTCTTTTGGGACCCCCATTTGCGTGATCGCGGCTACATCCACACGCTGGACCACCCGGATTGGGGAGTCCTGGAACAGCCGGGCGTCACCGTGCGCCTATCGGAAACACCCGGCGGCTCACGAATGCCCTCCGCCGCCCTCGGCCAGCACAATGACTACGTCCTGCGCGGCATCCTCGGCCTCTCAGACAACGAGGTTCAAAAACTGCAAGACGTCGGCGCGCTGACCTAGGGCAAGACGGCAACACGCTACGGAATCAATAAGGCAGGAGGAACAAAGATGACATCTGCGAATGCGAACGCCCCCGGCGCGCTCGATGGCGTGCGTGTGCTTGATCTCGGTGGGCTGCCGTCCATGTACGCCTCCAAGCTTCTCGCCGATTTCGGCGCGGACGTCATCCTCATCGAGGGGCCAAACGGCGACGCAAGCCGCCATATGCCGCCCTACGCTGCCGGAGAGCCCGGCCCGGAGCGCAGTCTCGTTTTTCACTCCTTCCATGCCAACAAGCGCAGCGCCGTCGCGGACATCACCACGGAGGAGGGGCGTGCCGCAATCCGCCGCCTTGCCCAATCCGTTGACGTGATCCTGGAAACGAACTCCCCCGGCTATATGGACGAAGTCGGCCTCGACTTTGAGAGCCTGCGAGCCGAGAACCCCGGGCTGATCCTCTGTTCCGTCACGCCATATGGCCAGACCGGCCCCTATGCCTCCTACAAGGGCACGGATCTCCACGCCGAGGCCATGGGCGGCCTCATGCTCCTGCAGGGCGACCCGGAACGCGCGCCCGTCATGTCGCCCTCCTTCCTCGGCTACTCCGTCGGCGGCACCCACGCGGCCATCGGCATCATGAACGCCCTTTTTGCCCGAGAGCATTCGGGCCGAGGCCAGCGTGTGGACGTTTCAATGACCGAAGCTATCGCGAACATCCTCTTCATCGTCGCGCAGTTCGGTTACAACAGCACCGTCGCGGAGCGCCCCGGCACGGGCGGTGGCGGCGGAACCGGCGTCTTTGAGTGCTCCGACGGCTGGATCGGCTTCTCCCCCATCCAACCCAACCAATTCATGTCGTTCGCGCAGTGGACCGGCAATGAAATCATCCAGGACGAGATGTTCCGGGAGCTCACCGTCCGCCAGGAGAACAAGGACTTCATCAACGAGATTGCCGTGGAGTTCTTCCTCACCAAGACCGTCGCAGAGGCCGTGGACGAGGCACAGGCACTCCGCATTCCCGCCGCTCCCGTCAGTTCTCCCGCCGATCTTGCCCAGAATCCCCATCTTCTCTTCCGCGACTACTTTCAGGACGTGACGCACCCGGTACTTGGCAACTACAAGCTCCCCGGCCCCGCCGGACGCCTCAGCGAGACGCCGTGGTCCTTGCGCCGCCCCGCGCCGACGCTTGGTCAACACACAGACGAGGTGCTTGCTGAAGCGGACACCGCCTCACCCTCGACACCCTCAGCACCCGTCATGGCCAACCCCGGCAACGGACGCCTGCCGATGGAGGGCGTACGCATCACGGACCTGACCCGCATCTGGGTCGGCCCGTACGGTACGCGGCAGCTTGCGGACTTCGGCGCGGACGTCATCAAGATCGAATCATCGCTATTCGACCCCGCGTCGCGCATCACCGGCATCCTGCCCATGCACCCGGAGCTGAACCGCAACAAGATGAGCATCACCGTGGACCTCCATTTCGAGGAGGGGCAGGACATCGTCCGCAAGCTGGCGGCGACAAGCGACGCCGTCGTTGAGAACTACGCCGCCGGCGCGCTCTCCCGCTGGGGTCTGGACTATGAGGGCATCCGCGCCGTCAAACCGGACATCGTCTACATGAGCATGCCCGGCTGGGGCAGCACCGGCCCGTTCGCGTCACACGTGCTGTTCGGGTTGCAGGCGCAGACAGCCTCCGGCGTCACCTATCTCTGGGGACATCCGGAATCGCCTCCGTCCCTCCGCTGCGGCGTCTACTACGCCGATTTCTTCGTGGGCGGCCTCTCCGGCTACATGTTGCAGACTGCCCTCTACCACAAGCTCAAGACCGGTCAAGGACAGCGCATTGAGGTCTCACAGGTGGAGGCGCAGGCAAACGCGCTCGGCGTGCCGCTGCTGGACTACGTCATCAACGGTTTCAACCAGGAGCCCACGGCCAACCGGCGAGAATACGCCGCCCCGCATGACGCCTACCCTTGCGCCGGGGATGATCGCTGGTGCGTCATCGCCTGCCACACGGAGGAGGAGTGGCAGGGACTGGTGCGCGGCATGACCCCGCCCAACCAGGACCCGCCGGAGTGGACGCAGGATCCGCGTTTCGCAACGCTGGAGGCGCGTCTCGCTAACCGTGAGGCCCTCGATGAACTTGTCTCTGAATGGACACGGAGCCTGACCCCACGGCAGGTCATGTTGACGCTGCAGAAGCACGGCGTGCCTGCTGCCGCCGCTCAGACGACGGAGGACGTGTACTACGATCCCGCCATGAACGCGCGCGGCTACGTCGTCAAGGTTCCCCACGAAGAGCCGCAGTGGGGCGACATCGGCCACGCCTCCTATGGCGCGAAGCTTGAGGAAACCCCCGGCGCAGTCCGCATGGGCGCCCCTGCCCTTGGCCAGCACAACGACTACGTCATGCGTGAACTGCTCGGCCTCTCAGATTCAGATATCCGTGAACTGGTAGAGGGAGGAGTCCTCGTCTAGAAGAATCTATCCGTTCACCCTGAGCCCGCCGAAGGATCCCTCCTCCTTCCCGGGTGAATCATATAGCCGTTTACCGGCTAGCATGTGAAGGGAACATCCCCTTCACCGGTACTCTGCGCGGCGCTCTCAGTCCAGCACGACCAGCTTCTGTGAGCCTCAAGGTAGAGTGCGTAATCCTCTCCTGTGGAGATATACCTGGCTTCCAGGCGGAGATGGAGGTCGCGAGCATTATTGACTTGCTCGCGGAGCCAGGCGTTCCCCATGCGGGTATTTTTCTGAATGTCTATTAGGTATCCCTGAACGTGCTCGTGTGGTATCCAGCACCCGTCATCGCTGTCTTCGGCATCACCCTTCGTTCGAAAGGCATACTCGCCGGCAGCTCCCTCTATTTGCGTCACCCTGTGAGCAGTCTCATAAGGGGCGCCCCAGCATGACGGGCTGTAGACAACTATTGTGCCTACTGTGATGTCTGCAGGATCAAAGTCGGTCAGCCATGTCATCGTGTCAAGGCACGTTATCTTGGGCTCCATGCTGCCCGTGCAAAGGAAATCGGTCGTAGACGTGCGTCCGTGGAGGAGAAGCGGCTGTCGTCTCTCTTCCAACTCGGCAACCTCACCATCCAGGTCCTCAAATAGATCGCGCATTCTGGATACCCCGGTGCTCCAACGGTCATATGCCTCCTCGGCCTCAGAGGCAAGCCTCTGAATTCTCTGGAGTTCACTCTGGGCATCTTCTATTGGGGCAACAACCTCCAGTAGTCTCAGGTTTTCCTCTTCAAGGGTCATGCTGTCGCTGATCAATGCCTTGTGCTCTGCCAGGAGTTCAGCGCCGGAGTCCTGCAATTCTCTGTATGAAGCCGAAAGCTCCGTGTATCCATCTTCTTTCTCCTGCAGATCGTCTTGCAGGACACGAATCTGACTGTCGGCTCGCTCAAGATTATCCTGGGTTTCCTGTAGGTCTGCGCCGAGCTGGGATACCTGCATGAACAGGTAGAACCCTCCAATACCGACAGTGATGACCAACAGAGTGCCAACACTCGTTGCCACATATTTCCGCATCGTGGTACCCCTTCGTAACAGAGACCGGGTAGTATGCCTAATCACCCGAATCCCCCGCGCAAAACCTGCCGTTCACCCTGAGCGCGGCCGAGGAGGCTGGCATACCGACTGCTCCGCCAACGCCGGAACGCGGTCTCCAAACCTCACAGGCCAACCAGCCCTGCTCGCGAACCGGGAAAAAACTTACATGAACTCCTCAAGCCGCTGGATATTCCGCGGGTTATCTACCTCGTTGCCTTTCTGAATTCCTGCGTAGTACGCGAATAGCTGCACAGGCAGCGCCGTCACCAGTGGCAGTAGTGACTGCGGCGTGTCCGCCGGGATGAAGATGGGGTGATCAACGAGTGGCGCGAGTTCCTCGTCGCCCTCCGTCAGGATGGCCGCCACCACACCCCCATTGTCTTTGAGCAGCCTGACTGAAAGCGCCATGCGTCCATACTCGGGGCCCTGCGGCGCGATGGCGAAGGCGGGCGTCTCATCCCTGTTGACGAGGGCGATGGGGCCGTGAACAAGCTCTGATCCCGGGTATGCAGTGGCGTGGATATAGCCAAGCTGGATGAGCTTCCATGCGCCCTCCGCCGCGATCGGGTACAGCCGTCCATGCGCCAGGAAAATCGCGTCGCGTCGCGTTGAATAGCGCGTGGCCAGCGCCGAGGGCAAAGAGGGGTCTTCAAGAATCTGATTCGCGTACCCGGACAGCTTGCTGAGTTCATTCAGGCGGCCGGGCACGGATTCTGCGCCGTCATTTCCTCGAATGAGAGAGAGATGCATCGCTATCAGGTAGAAAGTGAGCACCGACGATGTGAACGACTTTGTGGACGCCATTCCCACCTCGCGTCCACAGCGCAGTGGCACCACCGTGTCGGCCATCAACGCGCCGGTCGAATCTTCGTCATTCGTCACTATGATCGTCGGGCAGCCCAGTTCGCTGGCCCGGGTCATCGCGCCCAGCGTATCCAGCGTCTCCCCGGATGCTGTCACTCCGATGAACAGGGTCTTCGGGCCAAGCTCAAAGTCCCCAAAGACAATTTCTGAACCAACGTCTACCTGGCAGGGCATATCCGTCAGCTCTTCGATATAGAGTCGGCCGGCATCCGCCGCGTGGAGCGATGAGCTTGAACCTGTGAGCACCACCCGTTCAACGCTCTCCAGCGCATCCCGGATTGAGTCGAGTTCCTCCATCCGGAGAGTGACCGTGTCGAAATCGACGCGGCCCCGCAGCGCGTCCGTCCACGCCTCCGGCTGTTCGGTGATTTCTTTGATCATGAACGTCATATGGCCGCCGCGCGCCGCCGCCATCGGGTCCTCCGAGGGTGAAATGGAACGCTTGGAGATGGGAACGCCGGCCATAAGCGTCTTGAACTCCACACCTCGCGGTGTCACGGTTGCCATCTCTCCGGCAGCCAGGAACGCAATCCTGTCTGCCACGCTTGTCAGCGGCCCCGCCTCGCTCGCCACGAAGGCCTCATTGTTCCCCCATCCCACAACAAGCGGGCTTGCGTAGCCGCTGCGCGCAGCCACAATGGTCTCAGGCTCCTCCGCGCGCGCTGCCACCACGGCCAGTGTTCCCCGTGTCCGCGCCATAGCCGCTCGAACGGCGACCTCCAAATTCGCCTCCGCGCCCGCCATTGACAGTTCCTCATTTATCAGATGTGGAATCACTTCCGCGTCGGTCGTCGAGACAAAGCGATGGCCCCGACCCCGCAGCTCCGTCTTGAGTTCGACGTGGTTCTCAACAATGCCGTTCGTAACAACGGCGACCAAACCATGGCGGTCCAGGTGCGGCTGCGCGTTCTCGGTCGTCACCGCGCCGTGCGTCCGCCATCGCGTGTGCCCCAAGCCCATATGACCGAGAGGCGGCTCTTCGGAGAGCGCGCCCTCCAGGACATCCAGCCGTCCAACGGTTTTCACGGCGTTGAAGTATCCGTCTGGGTCGCGAACGGCGACACCAACGCTGTCATAGCGCTGGTCTCTCACCTCCGAAAGGGCCTGCAAGAGAACCGGCACGGCCTCCCGAACACCGACGTAGCCAACGATGGCGCCCATAGACGTCCCTCACCGCCCCGCGCGCTCTTCAGCGTGTCGTGTGTCTCGCGCGCTGTCCTCATAGTAGCCGCGCATGTGCTCGGGCAACAGGCCCGCAACAGCTTGCATAATCTCGTTCGTTGCGCGTTCAAAGCGGTCATCCGCTCTGGATTCCGCCAACTCGGAGAAGTCCAACAGCTTGCCGATGCGCGCTGTGAAGCGTGGCCTGCGAGCAATGAACACCGGGTTGTGCCCCAGTCCGGCAAAGCCCTCGATTCCCACTGGAAGAACCGGCGCGCCCGTCGTCAAGGCAAGGAAGCCCGTCCCCGGCCGAGCCTGGCCCAGCCGTCCATCACGACTCCGCGTCCCTTCAGGGAACATCCCGATGGCCCCGCCGCCGCGCAGGTGCTCCCGCGCCGTCCTCAGCGCCTCCCTGTCAAGCCTGTCCCGCGTGATCGGAATCAACCCCCACGTCCGAACCAGCCATCGCGTTAGAGCATTCCCCTCTGTCACGAGTTCCCGTTTCGCCAGGAATCGCACCTGCCACGGCATAATGACGCCAATCAGCGCCGGATCCATATTGTGCGTGTGATTCACGGCAACAATCACCGGCCCCGTTGACGGCGCATTCTCACGTCCATGAACGGTCAGTCGCGATCCGAGCCGAAACGCCCCTGACGCACCGGAATGCAACAGCTTTGACATCAGTGACTGTTTCTCCATCACGCAACTATAGTAGACGCTGTGTGTCTGTCCCTTCGCCCATCAAGGGGGAAGGCCGGGATGGGGGTGAATGAAATGACTTCTCCGAACGATAAGGGAGTCCTTGACGGCATCGACCGCGATGAGGTCGTGCAGCTGATGAAAGACCTGCAGAGCTATCGCAGCTTCTCCGGCAACGAAACGGAGGTCATGCGATTCCTTGCGGGCTGGTTCGATGAGCGCGGCCTCTCCACCGAACTCATCGACGTGTCTGATGAGCCCGGCCGCCCTGATCTTGTCGTCCGCATCCCCGGCAGCGGCGGCGGCTCGTCTCTCATGCTCAACGGCCACCTTGATATTGATCCCGTCCCGCTCAACTACCCCGGCGATCCGTGGGATTGCCACGAGGAGGGCGACATATTAACCGGCCACGGCCTCGGCAACATGAAAGCCGGCGTTGCCGCCGCAGCCGCCGCAACCGTCGCCGTTCACCGCTCCGGCGCGCAGCTAAGTGGTGATCTGCTCTTCACCGGCGTCGTTGGCGAGTTGCAGGGCGGCGTTGGCGCCTATGACCTCGTCCAGCGAGGAATCGGCTGCGACTACAGCATCATCTGCGAGCCGTCGTTCCTCGATGTGCGAACCATGCACTCCGGCGCATGCCAGTTTGTAATCACGGTCACCGGCTCATCCGCGTGGATCGGGATGCTGCACCGTTCCGAATACGTCAACGCGGTTCGCGTCATGTCGGATGTCGTCAGGGCCCTGGATGACGTCGAGTTCTCCGCGCAGCCGCACCCGGCCACCCCCGGCCTGCCTCGCATGATTGTCGGCGCAATCAACGGCGGCGTCGGCACTGATTTCCTCAAGTGGCGCGCGTCCTATGTGGCAGACTACTGCGCAATCATCATCGAGGTGCGCGGCGTGCCGGGACAGGACTGGGAACAGACGCAGGCTGACATTGACACGGTTCTTGAAGGCGTCCGCGCTGCCAATCCGAACGCCAGCATCGAAATATCGCCGCCGCCTGCGACGTACACCGACGATTGGCGCAGCATGAAAGTGCCCGGGCACGGCATTGATACGCCAATCGACCACATGCTGCCCCAAACAGTTGCGCGTCGACATACGGAGGTCACGGGAAGCGCCCCAGAGCGCATCGGCCCGCAGGACCCCGGCTCATATGCATGGACGGACGCGGGCTGGTTCGAACGGGGCGGCACGGTTCCCGTTGTCTACGGCCCAACATCCAACACGGAACGCATCGCGCGCATCGACAATGTGCTCACGGTCGCCCGCGTTCTCGCGCTCACCGCAGTAGACATCTGTGGCTGAGGTTTCTACGCATTCGCTCAGCGCCCGCTAGAATAGTTAACGAATTCACATGTCGGACAACATTCTTATAGCGGTCGCTTGGCCGTATGCGAACGGAGACCTCCACCTCGGGCACATCGCCGGTGCGTATCTGCCCGCGGACATCTTTGCCCGTTTTCACCGCATGAGGGGCAACAACGTCCTCATGGTCTCCGGCTCGGACGCGCACGGTACGCCCATCACTCTCCGCGCCGAGGCCGAGGGCGTCTCTCCCCGTGAGATACATGACCGTTTCCACCGGGGTTTTCTGGAGTCATGGGACGGCCTCGGCATCTCGTGGGACCTCTACACGACCACTGAAACGGAGAACCACTACCGCATCGCGCAGGACTTCTTCACCCGATTCCACGAAAAGGGCCTGCTCTACGAGACCGCCAGCGAGGTCCCCTACAGCCCCACGCAGAACCGTTACCTGCCGGACCGCTACATCAACGGCACGTGTCCCCACTGCGACTACGATTCTGCGCGAGGAGACCAATGCGACCGCTGCGGCCGCACCCTTGATCCGCGTGAGCTTATCGACCCTCGCAGTTCACTGGACGGCGGGACGCCGGAGTTTCGCACGCGCTCGCACTTCATGATGAAGTTCTCCGAGTACGGCGACAGCCTTCTTGAATGGCTCAAGGACAAGAATCATTGGCGGCCGCAGGTCCTGAACTTCACCACAGGCTTCCTTGAGCAGGGCCTCAAGGATCGCGCCTACACCCGCGACCTTGATTGGGGCATCCCCGTGCCGCTCGACGGTTGGGAAGACAGGCGCATCTACGTCTGGTTTGAGGCCGTCATCGGCTACCTTTCCGCCTCCGTGGAGTGGGCCTCTGAAATCAAGGGCGATCCCGAAGCATGGCGCGCGTGGTGGGGGGCTGATGCGAAGCCATACTATTTCATCGGCAAGGACAACATCACGTTCCACACCATCATCTGGCCCGCCATGCTCATGGCCTACGACGATGATCTCGCCCTGCCGGAAGACGTTCCCGCCAACGAGTTCCTGAACCTGGAGGGCTACCAGCTCTCTACCAGCCGCAACTGGGCCGTATGGGTGCCGGAATACCTCGCCAACTACGACCCCGACGCCCTCCGTTACGTCCTCTCGTCCAACATGCCGGAGACCTCAGACTCCGAGTTCACGTGGCCGGACTACATCCGGCGCGTCAACAACGAACTCGTCGGAACCTACGGCAACCTCGTCCATCGCACCCTGACCTTCCTCCAGCGATTCTTCGACGGCGTCGTCCCGGACGCTCAGCCTGACGAGGCAGGGGCACGGCTGCTGGCGAGAGTCGATGAGGCGCTCGAACAAGCAGCCGCTGAGATCGCCGCCTGCCGCTTCCGTGCCGGGCTTGGCGTCGCCATGAGCCTCGCGCAGGAGGGCAACCGCTATCTGGACGAGCGCGCGCCGTGGCGCGCCATCCGTGAGGATCGCGACGATGCCGCGCGCACGATCGTCACCATCCTGGGCATCATCAGCGGACTCAAGACTCTCCTTGCTCCCTACCTGCCCTTCAGCTCTCAGCGGCTCCATGAGATGCTCGGCCTTGAGGGCGGCGTGCAGGACGCGGGGTGGGCCGCAACGTCGCCGCAGGCCGGCGCCCAACTCCCCCAGCCACAGGCCCTTTTTGCCAAACTTGATGAGGAACAGGTGCTCGCGCGTGAGATGGCCAATCTCGGCGTAGACGCAGAAAATTCCACAACCGCATAAACTAGTGCGGTGGTGACACGAGATATCACTTTGACTGACACAACAACGACCAGGCTCCCGTCCTTTCTTGAAATAATCGAGCCGGACATGGCAGAGGTGGAACGCCGCCTCCGCACCATCGGCGAGGACGATTTCCCCTGGCTTGATGAGCTGCTTCGCTACATCCTCGCCACCCCCGGCAAGCGCGCACGCCCCGCCGTGACCCTGCTCGCCGGACATCTCTTTGACTTCGATCCGGACGTGCATATCTCCATGGCCGTCGCAGTCGAACTGCTGCACACGGCCTCCCTTGTCCATGACGATTCGGTCGATAAGGCGCCGATGCGCCGCGGGGTCGCTACGATCAACGCGCAGCACGGCGACGCCGTTGCGCTTCTCTTGGGCGACTATCTGTTTGCCAGTTCTGCGGAGATGGTCTGCGCCACCAACAACGTCCGCGTCATCACCCTCTTCTCCCGCACGCTGCGGCTCCTCGCCGACGGCGAACTCCGCGAGATCCAGCAGGCGTTCGATTGGACCGGCGGACAGGAGGAGTACTGGGCGCGTGTGGAGCGCAAGACGGCGTCCCTGTTCACAACCGCCGCCGTCTCGGGCGCGGTGCTTGGAGGCGCGACAGAGACCGAGATCGACGCCGTCACTGATTACGGCATGAGCCTCGGAACCGCATTCCAGGTGGTGGACGATATTCTCGACCTACAGGGCGATGCCTCCGAGGTTGGCAAGCCCATCGGCTCGGACCTCCGGGGCGGCATCCTGACCTTGCCCGCCCTGCTGTATCTCAACGACCATCCTGAACTGAACGATAAGGGCCCGTTCGCCCGTCTGCGGGACGAACGTGACACCTTGACGGAGCAGGACAAGGAGCACTGTGTCGAGGAGGCTCTACAACTCATCCGTAATTCAGACGCCGTTGAAAACTCGTATGCGCTTGCCAACCTGCTCGCCGATCGCGCCCGCAAGGCCCTCAGCAAGATCAACCGCCCCGCCAACCCCGCCCTCCAATCCCTCACGGACATCATCGACTTCGTCGTCCAACGCCACTCGTAACCCCCTCGTCATTCCCGCCCCTTCCGTCATTCCCGCGAAAGCGGGAATCCAGTGTGGCGTGCAGCGCCGCCATACTCCCCCCGTTCACCCTGAGCCTGTCGAAGGGTGCCCCCCAACACCCACTGCTCGCGGTACACTCACCCCATGACCAGCAACGCCGGGGGACAACAGAACACCGTCGTCTACGCCGATAATCTCGACTACCTGCGCGCCATGCCGGACGGCATCGTTGACCTCATTTACATCGACCCCCCATTCAACACCGGCAAGACGCAGTCGCGGGAATCCATCCGAACGATCCGCGACGATGAAACCGGCGACCGCGTCGGATTCCAGGGGCAGCGCTACAAGACTATCCGCGTCGGCAGTTCCAAATACGCTGACAGTTTCGATGACTACCTTGCATTCCTTGAGCCGCGACTAATCGAAGCACATCGCGTCCTCAAGCCCAACGGCTCATTCTTCCTCCACGTCGACTACCGCGAAGTCCATTACTGCAAAGTGCTGCTCGACGAGATTTTCGGCCGCGACTCTTTCATCAACGAGATCGTGTGGGCATACGACTACGGCGCGCGGTCGAAGTCACGCTGGTCGGCCAAGCACGACAACATCCTTTGGTACGCCCAAGACCCCTCCGACTTCACATTCAACTACGAAGAGATGGATCGAATCCCATACATGGCTCCCGGCCTTGTCGGCAAAGAAAAGGCCGCGCGCGGCAAGACTCCCACGGATGTCTGGTGGCATACCATCGTTGCTACAAACGGCAAGGAAAAGACCGGCTACGCCACGCAAAAACCCCTCGGTATCCTTGAGCGCATCGTCAAGGTCCACTCCGACCCCGGCGACCTCGTTCTGGATTTCTTCGCGGGCAGCGGCACCACCGGAGAGGCCGCCGCAAAGCACAACCGCCGTTTCATCCTGGTCGACAACAGCTCCGAGGCCATCCAGGTCATGGCCAAACGACTGGCCACGTACAGCCCCCAATTCGAGGGCTGCGAAGGCATCACCAACGTCGCTTGAACCAGCCTCTCATTCACTCAGGCCCGAACGCGGCGCCCCCGCCATTAATCAACCAGAGCCGGATCGCGAACCGAGAGCCGTAACGCAGTTACCCCGCCACTACAACCGTGAACTCCCCTCGCGGCTTCTGAAAGTGGTCGATGGCCTCTGAGACCGTCCCTCGGAAGATCTCCTCGTGCAGCTTGGTCATCTCACGCCCGATGACGACGTCGCGGTCGCCCAGCACCTCCCGCAGCGCCTCCAGCGTCGCGACGATGCGATGCGGCGATTCGTATAGCACGGTCGGCCACTCCTGTTCAGAGACAGCCTCGATCATCCGACGGCGTTGTCCTGCCCTTCGTGGCAGGAATCCGAGAAACGTGAACTTGTCCGCCGGCAGCCCTGCCACGCTCAGCAGCGCGGCGATGGCCGTCGGGCCGGGGATCGGCGTCACCTTGTGCCCCGCCTCCGCCGCCGCCCTCACCAACTGCGCGCCCGGGTCGCTGATCAGCGGCGTCCCAGCCTCGCTTACGAGTGCGATGCTCTTGCCCTCATCGAGCTCCGCAAGCAGCTGCGGAATCCGTCGCCGCACATTGGCATCGAACAGGCTCACCATCCGAACATGCAGCTCATGCCGGGTCAGCAGCTTGCGCGTCGTGCGTGTATCCTCCGCCGCAATCAGGTCAACCTCGCCCAGCACGCGCAGCGCCCGCGCCGAGATATCCTCCAGGTTCCCAATCGGCGTCGCCACCACATACAACACGCCGCCCATCAAGACAGGTTCTGCCATTAGCCGGACGACTCCGAATCACCCTGCTCATCGGGCGGCGTTCTCATGAGCCAACTATTCACATTGTGGCTCGCATGAGCGTGGCTGCTGGTGAATCCTTTTTCGGCAAGCAACTCACCTACAGCCTGGTTGTATGAGTAGAATTCCTTTTCCAAAAGTTCACTGTCCCTTTCGGTTTCGCCAAGTATCCATTCCCCCCGGTACGATGGGAGGCCTCGTGAAGTCCCGTCAGCGTACAGTCGAACGTGGCTGTCATTCGTCATGCGGTGAGACGCGTAATAGTCCATATACTCCCTCTCACCCTCGAAGCCAAACTTGTAGAAGATGGTCCACCCGCCGCTGACGATGAGTCCTGCTTCTCTTGCTTCGACCAATTCGGGCGGCAGGGTGATGTCCCAGTTAGAGAACCCTTTTTCAAAGTTGCGCACCACGTCATCTATCGTCATTGTTCGCCACTGCCCTCGCGCCTGCGTTTCTTGTCACCAGAAAACGCTCCCAGCATATCCCAGTCCGTCCTCACCTCTGCCGCGGGTCGAGGAAATCCCGCACCCCGTCCCCGATGAGCGCCACGCAGAACACCAGCGCCGTCAGCGCCAACCCCGGGAAGATCGTCAACCACGGCGCGGCCTCCAGAAATCCCTCCGACCCTTCCTTGAGCATCCGTCCCCATGACGGATCGGGCGGCGGCACACCCAAGCCCAAAAAGCTCAACGCCGCCTCCGTCAGCACAGCGCCCTCCATGAACCCCGTCGCGTGGATGATGACGGGCGTGATGGAGTTTGGCAGGACGTGCCGTACCACGATTCGTGCCGGACTCCCGCCCAGCGATTTCGCGGCCATCACGTACGTTTCTGCCTTGACGGACAGCGCCTGCGCACGCGCGATGCGCGCCACCTGCGGCACGAACGCCACGACGATGCCGATGATCACGCTGACCGGCGACGGCTCCAGCACAACAACAAGCAGCAGTGCCATCAGCAGATGCGGGAACGCCATCAACGCGTCGATGAATCGTTGGATGACCAGGTCGGTTATCCCGGAGGCATAGGCGGAGATTATCCCGATTGTCGTGCCGATTACCGTCCCTGCCAGCACGGACACCAACCCAACCATCAGTGAGATCCGCGCCCCGTACAGCACGCGGCTGAACACGTCCCTGCCGAATCGGTCCGTGCCAAAAAGGTGCTCCGTGGACGGCGCGAGGAGAGCCCTGGCCTCGTCATGCCCGAGCGGGTCGAAGGGCGCTAGCTGTTCTGCGAATATGGCTGCCAGACCCATCGCCATGAGTGCCGTGAGCGCGGCGGCGCCAACGGGGTAGCGCCGGATTGCCCGCGCAGGTCTAGTCGCGATACGTGATGCGTGGATCAAGTACGGCATACAGCACGTCGATGACCAGGTTGACCGTCAGCATAATGAACACGAACAGCGTGGCGTAGGTCTGCACCACGGGATAATCGCGATCCGAGACGGCGTCCACGATGCCCCGCCCGATACCCGGCAGCCCGAAGATCGTCTCCATCACCACTGCCCCGCCCAAGAGCGCCCCCACCTGTATCCCCGCCACGCTCAGCACCGGAATCAGAGCGTTGCGCAACGCGTGGCGCACGAGAACAATCCTCTCTGTTAGTCCCTTGCTCCGCGCCGTGCGAATGAAATCCTGCCCCAGCACGTCCAGCATCCCCGCCCGCGTCATACGTGTCAGGTACGCCGCATAGCCCCACGCGAGGATGACAACGGGCAGAGCCATCAGTTGAACGTGACGCACGGGGCTTTGCCAGACATGGTCATAGATGACGGGAGGCGACCACCCGACCAACAAGACCAGGACTATCAATGCCAATAGGGCGATGAAAAAACTCGGCACGGCCTGCCCGCCAATGGCGAACAGCCGCACAAGGAAGTCTGCCCACCGACCCTGCCGCACCGCCCCCATGATCCCCACCGGAATCGCGATCGCCGCCGCCAGCGCCATCGTGTACACCGCCAGTTGGAGCGTCACCGGCAGCTGCCGCGCGACGAGCGACGATATCGGCGTCCGGTTCACGAACGACCTTCCCCCAAAGTCGCCCGTCGCCACGCTCCACAGCCATGAACCGTACTGGGCGATCAGCGGCTCATCCAGCCCCAGCTCCTCTCGCACGCGCTCCACTTGCAGGGGATCGTGCGCCACCTCGCCGGAGCCGCCCAGCACGACGTCCACCACGTCCCCCGGCAGCACGCGCAGGATCGCAAAGATAACAATCGACGCTATCAGGAGCGTCGGAACGAACAGCGCAAGCCGCAGCCCAATGTATCGGAGCATGACAACAACCTAACGCATCAGCGGCGCGTCGGGTTGGCGATACAACTTACAACAGCTGCGCCACCGCCGTCCCGGCGATGGCCGTCACCACCACAACCAGCCACGGCGGCGCCTTCCAGAACGCCAGCAGCGCGAACGCGCCGGCCCCAACGGCGAAGTCCGCCGGCGTCTCGATGGCGCTGGTCCAGAGCGGGTCGTAGAGCGCCGCCAACAACAGCCCCACCACCGCGGCGTTCACGCCCATCAGAGCCTGCCGCACACGAGCGACGCCCCTCAGCCGCTCCCAGAACGGCAGCACGCCCGGCACCAGCAGGAACGACGGCGCGAAGATTGCCGCCAATGCCAGCAGCCCGCTGCCCCACGCCGGAGTCAGACCGTCCACCGACGCTCCCAGATACGCCGAGAACGTGAACAGCGGCCCCGGAACTGCCTGCGCCGCGCCGTATCCCGCCAGGAACTCGTCGCTCGTCACCCACCCCGGCGGCACAACCTCCGCCTCGATGAGCGGCAGCACGACGTGGCCGCCGCCAAACACAAGCGACCCCGTTCGATAGAAGCTGTCCACCACGTCGACGGCCAGGCTATCCGTCAGCCTGCTTGCCAGAGGCAGGGCGGCCAGCAGGACGAGGAACGCGATGAGCAGCACCATCGCGGAGCGTGTCCCGCCGCTTGAAACGGTATCACCATCCGCTCGTGGCTCCGGCGGCTTGAGCACAATCAGTCCGAGCACGGCCCCACCTGCAATAACCACCAACTGCGCCGCAATGCCTCCCGACAGGAGCAACGCGGCCGCGGCGACAATGGCGATTGTGATGCGCGTCCGATCCGGCGTCAGCGTCCGCCCCATCCCCCACAGCGCCAACGCAACGACGGCCACGGCCACAATCTTGAGCCCGTGCAGCCAGTCGGCGCTTTCATGCGCCCCCAGCTCCTGCACGCCGTACGCGAACAGGATCAGCGCCAACGCGGAGGGCAGCGTGAATCCCAGCCACGCCGCGAACCCGCCCAACAGCCCCCCGCGCTTGATCCCGACCGCCATCCCAAGCTGGCTGCTCGCCGGGCCCGGCAGGAATTGGCACAGCGCGATCAACTCCGCGAACGTGCCCTCATCCAGCCACTTGCGGCGAACGACATATTCCTCGCGGAAATACCCGATATGCGCGATCGGCCCGCCGAACGACGTCAGCCCCAACCGCCCCGCAACAAGAAAAATCTCCCAGAACCGTGCCATAACTGTCGGCATCGTATGCCATACGGCACACGCAGGTCATGGCAACCCCCGTCATTCCCGTGCTTGACACGGGAACCCATCCCCCCCGTTCACCCTGAGCTT
Organism: uncultured Dehalococcoidia bacterium; assembly: GCA_964653005.1. Lineage (GTDB taxonomy): Bacteria > Chloroflexota > Dehalococcoidia > UBA6926 > UBA6926 > VXMO01. Next base: position 84,311 of record CAZZAN010000002.1, read on the forward strand.
GTCGAAGGGTCACTCTCACCTGTCATTCTGAGCGCAGCGCAGCGGAGTCGAAGAATCTAAAGCGTCCCCAAACCCACCAGTGCAGTAACACAACCCCGCGCCTATCCCCGTCTTTCCCGCAAAAGCGGGAATCTAGAATCCCCTCCCCCCTTGTGGGGGAGGGCCAGGCTGGGGGGAGAGGACATATGGAAGCGGCTATTGGCTTGTGTTGCTTTGCCGATCATCCGGTTCCTTGCTGATGACGACTGGCATCCCCCCAAACATGGTTATGACAAATTCATGCATACGTCCGCCACCCGACTTCTTTCTGAGGCGTTTCTCGCAGGATGTACACCACCTAGTCTCAGAATCACTATGTGTCCGATAGCTGCTATTCGAAACCTGATCGACCAAGGGACGCACGTCGCTGACATGCTTTAGGAAATTGTCACACAGCCCCTTGATAGGCCCTTGTCCTGCACGGAGGACACTGTGCCTATGGGCTACATGTATCCTTGCGTCTGCTCCGGTCTTGTTCGTTATTACGTCAAGGCTGAGCAGCTTATCTAAATGATTGAAAACAACCATCTGCATGCCAAAGAGGGTGCCCTTGGTCATGAATTCTTGACGGGTTTCTTCAAAGCACTTAGGGCACAGTTTCAAAGTGGAAGAGCCACCATAGAAGCGCGCATCGCAAAGCTCGCATATCCTTGCTAAAGGTAATAGCACTGGTCTAATCCCCCTCAAGCAATTGGCCGGGGGCGGGAGGCTTCCGCCACCCGCCCCCAGTTCTTTGATCCCTACGACCTGACCGAGTCAATGAGGAGGTCCGCCAAATCGCGGAATCCCTTCATTGAGCCATAAGCCGCTGCGCCTCCATTGCTCTTGTGCCAGTAGTCAGCGTTACTGATCTCCGGGCTATCCGCGATGAACTCCCTGAAGGTCGCCTCGTCCCAGTCACGGCGCCCCCAGTAGATGCGATGCAACAGATCATCTTTCAGGAGGTAGTGGAGAGAGAAGAGCCCGGGAGTCTTCTGAATGACGTAATCCTCTGGATCGTCGAATGCATCCGGCACAACGGTGCAGATAGCACGCCAGTATGCCACGAGGATGTCTGCCAAAGCGTCCGCCTTTTCGTTGAGATTCTTGCCGGCGAATTGCGGATGTCCCGACAAGTATTCGTACACCGGGCGGATGCTGGTCATAGCAGACGTTGCCCTCGTTATCTTGCCGGTTCCGGTGCCGGTCCCCATCTCATCAGGCATCAGCAGGACATCACGCCATGGGGAATCGTCGCGCTGATTCAGAGCGTCCACAACCTTTGTCACTACGACCCGCCACTGATCCTTTTCGGGAATGGTGTCCATTCCACGGCTCTCGGCCATTGCGGTGAGGATGGCATTAACCAAATCGGTCCTAACCGACTTTGCTGAAGAGTTGATGATCTTGAACTGATCCATCTCTTCTATTCGGTCGGCGGTCTCCACGATGACGACCGGAATCGGCAAGAACGCCAAAGTGCCGTGATTCTTCTCCTCAATCGCGTAGCGCAGACCGGCAATGCGATGCTGGCCATCAATCACGCGGAGAACCGGCCTCTCTGGGAGCTCAAGCCGGCGCGCAATAGGATCGAAGCGAAGTGGGTTTCGGGAAGACAATAGGACGGCATTGGGGTACAAGCCGGATCCTTGCTCCTTGATGAGGTATGTGCCGATCCTCGTAATCCGAGAACGTTCCGGCGGGCGCTGATAGCCCTGATTCGGATCGTCGGGCGACAGATTCGAATCATACTTATCGACCGTTGTTGCATCAACCAACTGCTGCGCGGTCAGCGCAGTCACAAACATCCTGTGTTTCGCCTGGTTGATTTCGATCGCGTCGACCATCGCCATTCCAGATCCAGTTTCCTGCTCATGCTCAGTTGCTGTAACCATTTCTGTACTCCTTCGTGTTAGATGGCAACCTTGGCGGTCATTTGATCTCGCGATCTGTTTATGCCCGGATTGCCAGTTTCTTTCGGAGCCCTGTCGATCGTGTTCTTTCGTCGCCTCCTTTCCTGCAAATTTGAGTGGTCAGGGCATACCACCCACAGCAAGAGTACCCAACGCAAGAGTATTTGTCAAGAGATCAGAGATATTTATTTATATTTTTGTCTTGATCTGCTGTTTTACGAGAGCGAGAGCCGTTACTCAGTAACCCACACCGTCGCGAAATCCGTGTGCGTGTGCCCATCCTCCGGCGGGATCACCAGGCCCTTCACGTATGTCCGATACGGCACCACCTGCACCGTTCCGGCAATCGGCACAACGTACGTCTGCTCCCGCACCACGTAGCTCTCCAACTCCCGCCACGCCGCCACGCGCTGCCGATGCGTCCGCGTCGCCCGCAGTTCCTCGTACAGCAGGCTCACGTGCTCGTCCTCATGCTTGGCGTAGGCGTCAGGGAATCGACTGTAGACGCCGTACGCCGCCTCCGTGCCCTCCGGTATCGGCGACGTGAAGTTGGAGCCGGGCTGGGAATCATAGTCCAGGCTCACCCGCCCCCGATTCCACTCCGCCTCGTCCACCAGCTGTATCTGAAGATCGATGCCGAGACCGGCGAGCTGGTTGTGCAGGAACTCGCACCGCGCCGTCAGCCGCGCCCGGCACAGGTAGTCCATCTCGAAACCGTCCCCATGACCCGCCGACTCCATCAGCGACAAAGCCTCATCCCGCCGCTCCTCCAACGCCCCTCGATTGAACCGCTGCCACGTCGTGAAATCGGCCGACGTAAAGGGATTGGCCGGGCTGAACGTCGGCGAGATATAGCCGAACCCGCCCAGCACTGTCGGGATGGCCGCCTCGCGGTCGATCCACAAAGAAATCGCCTGACGCACGCTCGGATCCTGCCACGGCCCCTCGCGCAGCACGTTGAAACCAAGGCGGAACATCCCGCCCTGCATCTCCCCGTAGAAGACCTCATCCGGTCCCAATTGCTCGTCGATGGCCGCCTTACGCTCCTGCGTCAGGTAGTGCCCTTCGCCGCGCGCGCCCCCGTCGATGCGCCCCGTGCGAAACGCCGCGTCCATCGCCGTCGGATTGGGCATGATCACATAGTCGATGCCGTCCAGGTACGGCAGGTCGCCGCCCGCGCCGCGCTCCCAATAGTCATCATTCCGAACGACACGAACCAGGCTGCCGGGCTCATAGTCCTCAAGACGGAACGGTCCCGTCCCGACAACGCCGACATCTAGCGGCCCGGCGCTGTACTCTCCGTCCTCGAAGAGCGGCTCAAACACATGCCTCGGATGAGCGATGCGCAGGCGCGGGTTGGCCAGCACGGATAGATAGTGCGGGTTCGGCTCCGCGAGCGTTACGCGCAGTCGATTGAACTCCAGCACCTCAACCGACTCAATCTCGCCAAGCTCCCCGCGGAAATAGGCGGGCGCGCGGACCGGAACGCCGTCCGATTCCCATCCGTTCGCCGCCAGATCGAACCAGAACTTGGCGTCCTCCGCCGTGAACGGCTCGCCGTCGTGCCACGTCACGTCGCGGCGAATCGTGAACTCCCACTCGGTGAAGCCGGGATTCGCAAGCCAGCTCGACGCCAGGTCCGGGCACGCAAGGTACATGTTCTCCCTGCATCGCCGCACCAGGTTGCCCGCGCCGAACAGCGCCCCGCCAACGTGATGGAGCGCGATGCTGGACGTCCGCATCGTGTCGAACGCCGCCGGCGGATCGCCCCGATTCGCCAGCGTCAGCACCCCGCCGTACGTCGGCGTGTCCTCACCCGGAACCGGAGACGATTCAGAGCGCGACTCTGGCGTCGCAGTACCGCTGCCATTGCACCCAACCATCACGACACAACAGAGAACAAAAAGGACAAACAACCTCATCTACACAGTATGAACACCCCCGTTCACCCTGAGCCTGTCGAAGGGCATAAGCTGAGGAGGGGGGACGCATCTGCTAGCCAACGGCGCAACGCCTCCCGGGGAGTAACTTGACGCCGCGCAGCGAATACGCCATTTTAGAACACACGCTCTTTGGTGCGCGGCTCCGCTACAATCAAGCGAATAGGACAAGTCAGACACGGATGCCCAGACACACTGAGCCTGCCGCTAACGCCCGCCTCGCAGATATCCTGCGGCCCATGATGCCCAAGAGCGATGTCCGGGCAGAGAACACCCGCGCGCTCGTCGGCAGCCCCGGCAAACAGCCGGACATCCTCATCACTGCGGATGATCGTGCCCCCGTCGTCATTGAGGCTGAGTTCATGCCCGCCCGCACCGTTGAGCCGGAGGCGCTGGAACGCATTGGCCTCAAGACTGAGGCTGACGGGCGTGTCATCGAAGCCGTCATCGCGCTGCGCTACCCTCCAAGACTAGAAGATGCTGACGATCTGCCCTCCACGCTCCGTGATGCCACTTTTTCCTATTGCGTCTTCACCGAGGAAAGGGCTGGCCCAAGCCGATTTCCGGAATCAGGGTGGCTTCAGGGCAACACCGAGGCTCTTGCCGACATGGTGCGGCTGGTCTCCGTGCCGCAGCGCGCCGTTTATGAGGCCGCCGGGCATATGCAGGAGGGCATCGACAACGCTGCGAAAGTCCTGGAGGACGCTAGCACAAAGCGTCCCGCCATCACCATGGAGATTGCGGAAACGCTCGGCATGGCCAACGTGCAGCAGACATGGCGCATGGCCTGCGCCATCATCGCCAACGCCCTTGTGTTCCATGAACGCATCGCCGGCATGCATACGGAAATCAAATCGCTTGAGCGCGTCTGCGGCCCCAGCGTCCCAAACCCGCAGAGCGAGGTCGCCAAAGCCTGGGACGACATCCTGAAAATCAATTACTGGTCCATCTTCTCCATCGCAAAGGACATCTTGCAGATCCTTGATTCTGAGGACGCCACTCTCATCCTGCGTGACCTGTTTGAAACAGCGAAGTCCGTCCGATCCAGCGGCATCGACAATTCGCACGATCTGACCGGACGTATCTTTCAGCGGCTTATCGCAGACCGCAAGTACCTCGCGACGTTCTACACCCTCCCGGCCTCGGCTGCCCTGCTCGCGCGGCTGGCCGTCGCCAAGATGGACGGTGTCGATTGGTCAGATTTGGAATCGATCGGCAAGCTGCGAGTCGCGGATTTCGCCTGCGGAACGGGCGCGCTCCTCTCCGCCGTGTATGAGCAGATCGCCGCGCGGCATGAGCGCGCGGGGGGCGATTCCACAGCTCTGCACAAGGTGATGATGGAGAATGTGCTGTACGGCTGCGACGTGATGCCATCCGCCGTGCACATCACAGGCTCCACACTCTCTGGCGTGGAGCCAAGCGTGGACTTTCAAACGACGCACCTGTACACCCTCCCGTATGGACGCCAGGAAGACGGCTCGGTCATGATCGGCTCTTTGGAGTTGCTGCGGTCGTCCGCGATCATGACGCTTTTCAATATGAGCGACCCTGCGATGCGGACAGGCCGAACGGGAGAGGAAACGGCGACGCAGATTCTCGCCGAGTTCCCGGATGAAAGCTATGACCTCATCATCATGAACCCACCGTTCGTTAGCAATACCAAGCACTACGATGCGGACGAGGGCGTGCTGAATGCGGCCTTTGCCGCCTACGATTCCTCAGAAAAAGACCAGAAGGATATGGCATCGCGGATGAAGTCTTTGTCAACCGGATCGGTGTACCACGGCCATGCCGGTCTCGCGTCCGCATTCGCGGAGGTTGGATTTAGAAAGCTGCGGCCTGGCGGTGTAATGGCCTTAGTACTTCCCTTCACCGCTATTAGCAGTTCTTCGTGGACTAAATTCAGAGAATTGATAGCAACGCATTTTCAAGACATCACTGTTTTCGGGATCGCCGCCTCAGGATCGCGGATGACCTTTTCCGCAGACACAGGGATGGCGGATTGTTTGGTCTTAGCGCGCAGAACCGTTGATGAGGAAATTAGTAACAGCGCTATCTTTGTGTCTCTCCTAGATAGGCCGGCTAGTTTCCTCAGTTCACTAGAAATCGATAAGAATTTGCGTCAGATGGGCGAAGTTCGTCAACTGGAGGCCGGGCCATTCGGGGGGAATAAAATTCAACTAGGTGACGTCTTTGGAGGAGAAGTACTCCGGGCGCCGATCAGTTCGGGGGGTGGAGCATGGGGGGCAGCGGGAATAGCGGACTACTCAGTTGCTCAGTTCATTTACGCCCTAGGCAGAGGAAGCCTATGGTTGCCAGGCGAGAAAGATGGTAGGCCGATACCCATCACAAAACTGGCTGCTGTTGGCAACCGCGGAGTGGATCATCAATTGCTGGTGAGCACAGCGCATAAAGCTCCATTCATCAAAGGCCCGCCCAGCCCCACGGCAACGTACCCCTCTCTTTGGAATCACGATGCGACGAAAGAGACAAGACTGGTGCGTTCACCTGATTCGCAAATGAGCGTGAGAATCGGTATGGAGGACGATGCGGTCAGATTGTGGGCAGTTGCGGGTCGCGCCCACATCACTCAGGACTTCCGCTTTACTTCTCAGCCGCTGTGCGCCACTTTCACAGAACAGCGCGCTTTGGGCGGCACTGCTTGGCCCAACGTGAATTTCGGCAACAGGAGATTTGACTATCCGTTCACTCTCTGGAGCAACTCAACACTTGGATTAATGGTTTTCTGGTGGCATTCGAATCGACAGCAAAGCGGTAGGGGGCGGATAACAATAAATGATGCTGAAACCCTCCCTGTGCTTGATTTCCGCGCGTTGAGCGATACGCAGTTGGCAAAGGCTGAGGAAATCTTCGAGGAGTTCCGCGACAAGGAGTTCATGCCGGCCTACTTGGCGGACGCGGACCCGAATCGGGCGCTGTTGGATCAACGCGTCATCACGGATTTGCTCGGCTTTGACGAAGAGGTTTTTGAGGGCGTGCGTCGTCTGGCACAGAAGTGGTGCGCGGAGCCGTCCGTGCACGGCGGCAAGCCCCGCCCCAAAGACGCCAAATTCGTGCTGTATCCCCCATCGTCCTAGCCCCCCCCCGTTCACCCTGAGCCTGTCGAAGCGTCTAAGCCGTAACGCACTCACTCCAGCGTTCGCAGTTGTGGGAACAGCACCACCTCGCGAATCGTCGTCTGTCCCGTCAGGATCATCACGATCCGATCGATGCCCAGACCGAGACCACCCGCCGGCGGCATCCCGTACTCCACGGCAGTGACGAAATCCTCATCCAGACGGTCAAAGTCCTCGTCACGGAACTGCTCGCGATTCTCCTCCTGCGTTCGCAGCCGCGCCGCCTGCTCGATGGGGTCATTCAACTCTGTGAACGAGTTGGCAACCTCCATCCCGCCGATGAATCCCTCGAAACGCTCCACCAACCGCGCATCACTCTCCGTCGCCTTGGCCAGCGGCGTCATCTCGATCGGGTAGTCGAGCAGGAACGTCGGCTGAATTAAACGCGGTTCCACGAGATCCCCAATCAACTTGTCCACCAGCTGCGGCCATGAGGAGTCCTCCGCGGGCGTCAGCCCCCGCTCACGCATGGCGGCGCGCAGCCCGTCCGCGGTTCGCATCTCCTCACTGAGCAGGTCGATCTCGCTCCATTCGCGGATCGCGTTAATGAGTGGAAGCCGCTGCCACGGCGGCGTCAGGTCGATCTCCTGGCCGTCATACATCACCGTCGGCGTGCCGCGCGTCAGCACCGCGAGATGATGGACCAGCGACTCCACCATCTCCATCACGTCCTCATAAGACGCATATGCCTCATACGACTCCATCGTCGTGAACTCGGGGTTGTGCGCCGCGTCGATCCCCTCGTTGCGGAAGATGCGGCCAATCTCAAATACCTTCTCGAACCCGCCCACCAGCAGCTTCTTGAGATTCAACTCTGTCGCGATGCGCAGGAACAGCTGTCGATCCAAGGCGTTGTGCCTCGTGACGAACGGCGCGGCCATCGCCCCCGCCGCCACCGGCACCAGCACCGGCGTCTCGGCCTCAATGAATCCCCGATCCTCCATGAATCGGCGAATCGCGGACACAACCGCGCTGCGGACGACAAAGATCTCTTGCACTTCGTCGTTCGCCATCAGGTCCAGATAGCGCTGCCGATACCGCTGTTCGACGTTGCGCAGCCCATGCCATTTCTCCGGCGGAGGGCGCAGCGCCTTGGCCAGCACGGAGTACGAGTCGGCCTGCACGGTTACCTCGCCCGTCCGCGTCCGATACAGCGTCCCTTGAACGCCCAGAAAATCGCCTAAATCAAGATCTTTGAGTGCCTGGTAGTCGTCTGTCTCAAGCCGGTCCCGGGCGAAGCTGACCTGGATATCTCCGCTGCCGTCTCGCAGCGTGGCGAACGTCAGCCGCCCCATCCCGCGGATGGTCATCAACCGCCCAACGACGGCGACGCTGTGCTCCGTGGTCTCATCCGCCTCAAAGAGCGCTCGCGCCTCTGAAGACGTGTGGGTTCGCTGCGCGCGGCGTGGATACGGGTCGACGCCCTGCTCGCGCAGCCGCTCCAGCTTGGCCAGCCGTGACTCGAAGTGGGCCTGCGCGGCCCGTGGCTCCTGTTCGTTACTCAACGGACACTATCGTGTAGCTAACCGTGCCGTTCGGAACTGAGACCTCCACCGTGTCGCCAACCTTATGGCCAATCACGGCGCCGCCCACCGGGGATTCATTGGAGATGCGCCCATGCGCCACGTCCGCCTCCGTCGTGCCAACCAGCGTGTACGTGTCTTCTTCTCCGCCCTCGTCCCGCACCCTGAACCGCGTGCCGATGGAGATTAGCCCGTCCTCGGCATGGTGCTCGTCGATAATGACGGGGTTCTTGAGGATGGACTCAAGCTCGAGGATGCGACCCTCCACGAACGCCTGCTCGGTCTTGGCGTCCTCGTAGTCCGCGTTCTCCTCCGTGCCGGTCAGCTCCTTGGCGGTATGCAGCCGCTCAGTGATCTCGATGCGGCGAACGTTGCGCAGATGCTCAAGCTCGCTTTCCAGCTTTGTGAGCCCTTCGTGAGTGAGGTACGTTTCCTTCTGCGCCATGGCGGTGACTCCTTCTCAAAAACCTGGTACTGGTGAAGGTCATGTATTCCTCTATCTAATAGTTTGCCGCCCGCCCCGCCGCTGTGATTCACCTGCTGATAAACCCACACCGCATGGTGGCCGCGGCTATTCCGGGCGGCGCGTCCGTTATACTCGCGGCCTGTTGCCCATGTCAACTACGACGCCCTAGCTGAGCCTCCGGCATGCGCAGTACGGAAATAACGCTGGGCGCGCCGTCAATGTCATGCGGAGCCAGCCGCGCCACCACCACCTCATCTCCCTCCTGGATGTACCCGCGTTCCCGTGCCTCGGACAGCATGTAATCCAGCATCATGTCCGTGTCGTCGTAGTGTGTGCCCCACTGCGGCTGAACGGCGTGCAGGAGCGCCATGCGCCGGTACAATGCGCGGCTGTCTGTGAATGCCAGCACCGGAGCGGTCGGACGTTCCAGCGACAACATCCGCGGCATGTGATCGTCAGGAGAGAAGACGATGAGCGCAGACGCATCCAGGTCCGCCAACAAACTGACGACTGCCCGCACGATCTTCCTGTCCTGCCCGTCCGGTCCCCTATCTTCCGACGCCCGCCGTGATACCTCCACGTATTCCTCGCTCCACTCGGCCTCGCGGATGATCCGATCCATCGTCTCAACGGATTCCACGGGGTACGCGCCGATCGATGTCTCCCCGCTCAGCATCACCGCGTCCGCCCCCTCGAGTACCGCGTTCGCCACGTCCGATGCCTCTGCGCGCGTGGGTCTGCGATTCCCGATCATCGACTCCAGCATCTGCGTCGCCACAATGACCGGCACTCGTTGCTGCGCCGCGCGATGCACCACCGCCTTCTGGATAACGGGCACCCGCTCCGGACCCAGGTCAACGCCCAGGTCGCCCCGTGCCAGCATCACGCCGTCCGAAACTTCCAGGATTGCATCCAGGTTCTCAAGCGCCTCAGACCGTTCAATCTTGGCGATGATCGACATCTGCGGCGCGCCCAACGACCGCAGCGTGTCACGGGTGGCCTCGATCTCCTCAGGCGTCCGCACGAACGACAGGGCAACGTAATCCACGCCCAACGTCACCCCTCGCGCAAGATCTTCTCTATCTTTATCCGTGGGTGAAGTGACGCTTACGTTAACATTCGGCGCGTTGATACCCTTGCGCTCGCCAAGCTCGCCCCCATGCACAACCACCGTATGGATATCCGTGTCGTCGCTCCGCACAACCTCCAATTCCAGCACGCCGTCCGCGAGGAGAAGCCTGTCGCCGGGCCGAACGTCCTGTGGCAGTCGCGGATGGTTCACCCACACCTTCTCATCGGTTCCGTCGGGCCAGTCCTGCGTCGTCAACACGAACGGATCGCCGTCCACCAATATCGCCGCCATGCCTCGCGCCAGCGTGCCCGTTCGCAAACGCGGCCCCTGCAGGTCTTGCAGGATTCCCACGGCGCGGCCCATGTCCTGCGCGATCCGGCGTATGAGACGAACAACGGCCTCATGCTCATCCGGTGTCCCGTGTGAGAAATTGAGCCGCGCCACGTCGACGCCGGACTCAATCAGCTGCCGCAGCGTCCCCTCGTCAGATGTCGCCGGCCCAATTGTCGCGACAATCTTCGTGCGGCGAACATGACGCTCACGTCGGTCTGATGGGACGTTCATGCCCCTACATTAACTGAAACGCTGAAGCCACGCCGCCCCGCTCGTCATTCCCGTGCTTGACACGGAAATCCGGAATCCCCCTTGTGGGGGAGGATTGGGGTGAGGGGTATCCCCTACAGATCGATAGACAGGTCCAGCCCGATTGGGCAATGATCCGAGCCCATCACGTCGGAAAGAATGAATGCGTTGGAAACGCGGTCCATCAACTCTTCGTTGACGAAGAAGTAATCAATCCTCCAACCAACGTTGCGATCCCGAGCGCGGGTCATCTGGTCCCAATAGGAGTAGTGGCCGGTCTCGTCCGGCACGAACTTGCGGAATGTATCGACGTACCCGTTGCTGACCAGCTTGTCCATCCACTCCCGTTCTTCGGGCAGGAATCCGGATGTCTTTTGGTTCTCCTTCGGACGAGCCAGGTCGATCTCATGATGCGCCGTGTTCACATCGCCGCAGAAGATGATATTGAGGCCGGCCTTTCTCTCAGACTCGATGTGCTCGAGGAAGGCGTCGTAAAACTCCATCTTGTAGGCCAGCCGCTCCTTTGAAGAGCGCCCATTGGGGAAATAGACGTTGTAGAGGACAAACTCGCCGTAATCGAGCCTCAGCACGCGTCCCTCATTGTCCCAGCTCCCGTCGCCGAACGTTGTGGAAACATCTCTGGGCGCAGCCTTTGTGTAGACGCCAACCCCGGAATACCCCTTGCGCTCTGCAGAGGCGAAGTGGGCCTCATAGCCCTCAACCTCCAGTATGGCCTTCGTGAGTTGGTCGGGTTGGGATTTCGTTTCCTGCATGCAGAGGATGTCAGGCGAGATATTCGACAATATCGCCGGGAATTCGCCTTTTCGATTAACCGCCCGCAGGCCGTTCACATTCCATGAAAGCAACGTTGTACTCATGTCGCTGATAATACCCGATGAACTCGGCGCGGGACTACAATGACTCACAGGATTGTGACTATCCACACACGCCATATCCGCTACCTGCTCATGCTTGCCGTATCTGCCCTTGCCGCCATAAGCGCAGCCTCCTGTGCCTCGGACAGGCCGGACGGCGCTGTCACCCTCCGCGTCTTCGCCGCATCATCGTTGACGGACGCCCTCACGGAGGCAGCAGAAACATTCCAAGCAGAAAATGGCAGCGCCACGGTTGAGACGCACTTCGCGGGCAGTTCACGACTCCGCGCGCAGCTTGAGGAGGGCGCGGAGGCCGACCTTTTCATCTCCGCAGATCCTCGCCACGTTGATGCAATCACTCATCTGCTCACGGAATCATCGATCACTACCGTCGCGACCAACGAGATGGTGGTCGCCCTCGCGGACTCCAATCAAACGATCCAATCCCTTGAAGACCTTGCGGAGCCGGGCGTGAGAATCGTGATTGCGCTGCCTGACGTTCCGGCGGGACGTTACGCCCGTGCTTTGATTGCAGACATGGCACAGCAGCAAGGCTTTCCCGCCGATTTCGACGAGGCCGTGCTCGACAACGTCGTTTCCGAAGAGACCAACGTGCGGGCCGTCTTGGCCAAAGTGCAGCTGGGCGAGGCCGACGCCGGTTTCGTCTACCAATCCGACCTCCGCGATACAGGCTTGCTTCCCCTGACAATGCCCGGCCAGAACCCGGGTGACATCGCCTATGTGGGCGCAGCCCTGCGCGATTCTCCTCACCACGACATCGCCCAGGCATTCCTGGATTTCCTCGCCTCTGACGCCGGACAGCGAATCCTCATCTCACATGGATTCCTCTCGGGCATATCGATGGCGGCAACGCCATGAATCGCCGCGCGTTCCCCGTCGGCCTCCCGCCCGGCGGCATCATCACCCTTATCTACATCGCGTTCATCGCGCTGCCCCTCATCGCCCTGTTCATCCGCGCGGTTTCCTCCTACAGCCTCTGGGACAGCCTGACCAGCGACATCACCCTCACCGCCCTGCGCCTGTCGCTGATCACCAGCCTCATCAGCATGATCATCGTGGTTGCGGCAGGCGTCCCCATCGCGCGCTATCTTTCCCGCCGCTCAGGCCCCGTCTCACGCGTTATTGACGTCCTGATCGATATTCCCCTTGTCCTGCCGCCCGTCGTAGCGGGTTTGGCGATGCTGATGGCCTTTGGCCGCATGGGAATCCTGGGCGACGCGCTCGATGCGGCCGGTATTCGACTGCCGTTCACCACGGCAGCCGTCATCCTCGCCCAGATATTCGTCTCGGCCCCGTTTTTCATCCGCGCGGCCAAGCTCGGTTTCCAAGCCGTGCCGCGAGAGCTGGAGGAGATCTCACAGACCTTGGGCATCTCGCCGTGGCGCACCTTCTGGCGCGTCGCCGTGCCCCTCGCATGGCCATCCATCGTCGGCGGCCTCGCGCTGTCGTGGGCACGCGCCATCTCTGAGTTCGGCGCGACAATCATGTTCGCCGGCAACCTCACCGGACGCACCCAGACCATGCCGCTCGCCATCCTGAGCGCCATGGAGAGCGATGTCGGCGCGGCCCTCGCCCTGGCAGTCATCCTCGTCGCCGCGTCCGTCATCGTCCTGTTCGTGCTCACCCTGGCCGCCACGCGCGCGGCTGTCCCGGCGGGGAGACTCGAATGAGCACGCGCGGCTGGGTCCGGCACCAAATCGGCGCGTTCTCACTGGACGTGTCGTGGGATGTCGAGCCCGGAACCGTCACCGTGCTCTACGGCCCCTCCGGCGCAGGAAAATCCCTCACTCTCCGCGCCATCGCCGGCCTTGTGCAGCCGCACGAGGGGCACATCGAACTGGACGGCACGGTCGTCTTTGACCACGAGTCGGGCATCTGGGTCCCGCCCCATAAACGCCGCGTCGGCCTCATGCCGCAGGAGTACGGCCTGTTCCCTCATCTGACCGTGGCGGCCAACATCGCCTATGGCGCTCACAGTCCCGACTCACAGGCGCGCGCCGCAGAACTCACACGCACGCTTGACCTGCAGGAGTTGCAGGAACGGCGAATCTGGGAACTGTCCGGTGGTCAACGGCAGCGTGTCGCCCTCGCCCGAGCGCTGGCGGCACAGCCGCGCGTTCTGCTCCTCGATGAGCCGTTCGCCGCCCTCGACTCTGAACTGCGCCGCGCCGTGCAACAGGAGATTCGGCAGGTCCTCACGTCATCCAGCGTGCCGGTTATTCTCGTGACACATGACGCCGAGGAAGCTCTTGCGCTGGCCGACCATGTCCAGATCATCGACAACGGCCGCATCGTCGCAGAGGGCGATCCCGTCACCACGCTCCGTCAGCCGCCCGCCCCGCGCATCGCGCGACTGGCCGGCGTGGAAAACCTCCTGCGGATGCGTGTCGCCCGCCTCCAGCCTGAGGACGGCGCGATGCTGTGCCAGACCCTTGAAGACCCTCCGCTCACCCTGGAAACCCCGCTTGCTGAAGCAGACGAGGGAGACGTGGTCACCGTCGGCATCCGATCCTCAGACGTCATTCTTGCCAACAATGAGCCACAGGGACTATCGGCGCGTAACGTCTTTGCAGGAACCGTGGCGTCAATCGAGCCGCGTTCCCCGGGCCACGATGTGACAATCGATTGCGGAGCGGGGCTGTCTCTCGTTTCTCACGTCACCCGCCACGCAATCACACAGCTGGGCATAAGTGAGGGAGCGCAGATGTGGGCGGTCGTAAAGGCGTCGAGTTGTTTCCTGCTGTCCGGTGAGTAACGGCTGACAAGAAGCGCTGCTATGTGGCGGAGCTATGGGAAGAAACGTCCGGATCAACCTGCCATTCGCCTTCCAGCAGGCGTCTACGCTGCATCCGCAGCCGGATCACTTTCCACCAGAACAGAACCCCGCCCCCCGCCAGCGCCAGCAACGGGATGACGCCAAAGACCGCGCTGAGGTGAACGACGGTGTAGAGGGACGCGGTTTCACGGAGCGGCATGTAGATGAAGATGATCACGCCCAATACAATCTTGATCGCGATCATGATGCCGACGAAGGCCCACGCGGCCGACCAATCGTCCTTCATGCCGCTCATACTACTCGCATCCGCCGCCGTCCGCACGCCTTACTCCAATTGACGAGTCTCAGTATGCAACCCTATACTGAGATTTCTTGCGGCGGCACGGCCTGCGGGCTGTGGACACGCCCAAATCCTCAATAAAAGTTGGGCATGACGGGAGGTTGAGTCAGAGTCATGGCGAACCAGATGGGCAAGCGATACGGATGCGCGTCCTGCGGAGTTGAGGTTGTCGTTACCAAAGGCGGCGACGGCGACCTCAAATGTTGCAATGGCGAGCAGATGGCGCAGAAGTAGCGCACTACTGGACGACCCATTCACCGGGAGTTTCTGAGCGACACGTTAAGACGACGCGCTCACCGTAGGAGGACGAAATGGCAATCCAGCTTGGCAAGCGATACGAGTGTGAGGACTGCGGAACGCAGATTTTGGCGACGAAGGCCGCCGACGTGGTGATCAACTGCTGCGACAAGGAGATGGAACTCCAGGGCCAGCGCCGCGTCCCCTCCGCAGACTAGCCTCGGCTAGCACTCAACCTTTTCCGGGCCTCGCCCCTGATGCGGGGCCGGTTGTTCATTGGTAAATCGGGGGCCGAAAGGCCCCCTGTTGGTATTACCCTACTCGTATCGGCGCAGCACTCCGACCACACGCCCCCTGATCTGCACGTTGCGCGCATCCACGTAGATGGCTGACATCGTCGTATTCTCCGGCTGAAGCCGCACGCGCTCGCCCTCCGGGAAGAACCGCTTGAGCGTCGCCTCTTCCTCCTGCACCAACCACGCGGCAACCATCTCGCCGGGCTCTGCAGACTCCTGCGCCTCGAGCACGACCATATCCCCGTCCCTGATCAGCGCGTCGATCATCGAATCGCCTTTGACGCGCAGCGCATAGAGTTTGTCGCTCTTGGCGGCCATACCCGCGTCAATATCCACCGAATCCTCTTCGATGGCCGTCGCCACATCCTGGGGGAACACCGGCAGCGGCTGACCTGCGGCGATGGCGGCCAGCACGGGAATCTTCACGCGCCGCTCACGCCGCCCCACCACCTCGATGCCGCGCGAGACCTCCTTGGACCGCCGCAGGAAGCCTCCCCGCACCAGGCCTTTGAGGTTGTAGTCCACCACGCTCGTCGATGAGATATTGCAGCCGTACTGGATATCTCGAACCGTTGGCGGATACCCGTTCTCGTCCAGGAAATCCTCGATGAATCTCATGATGGCCTGCTGCCGTGGCCTCAACTGTTCTACCATCAGGCGCCCTCCCTCGTATTCATACGGTCGCCACACCAAAACGAACGAACCCATGTTCGCGCTGGCGCAAATATAGCACGCGTGAGCGAAGCCGTCAAAGTCTCTTGAAATTCGCGATCTAACTTGGGTCCCGGAACACGCTTATCTGCCGCGTTCCGGCTCCTCCGTTTCATCGGGATGGAGCCGCGTTATGCTAGACCAGTTCTTCGAGGGCTCCCAGGGCACTGCGGATGTGGGCGCTCATAACGATCTCGTTGTGGTACACGCCCTGGATGACGCCTTCTCCGTCGATGACGTAAGTCACTCGTGATGTGCCAAGCCCGAAGCGGCGCTCCACGTCGTAGAGCTTCCTCACCAGTTTCGTCTCATCGCTGCCGAGCCCAAATGGGGCCTGCGTGGACTTTGCGAATCTGCTGAGCGTTTCCACGGAGTCCGCGCTGATGCCCAGGACGACGGCGTTCTTTGCAAGGATGTGGTCATGCATGTCGCAGAAGCCGCCCACTTCCTGCGTGCAGCCGTATGTGAACGCCTTTGGGTAGAAGAACAGAACGACATTCTGTCCGCGATAGTTGGACAGCTTGAACTGCCCTCCACCGCCAAGCCGCACGACGAAATCAGGCGCTATGTCTCCAACGTTCAACATAACGAGCCTATTGTGCCACAGCGGTCGAGCCTCGCCTGGTAGCCTGGACCCAACTCGCTCAGCGTCCGGACGGACGCCGTCCAACCGAGTCCGGCGCAAGCAGCCGCGCGATGATCAACGCCACCCCGGCAACCACGCCAACCCGAATCGCCTGCGACCTCACTTGCCCGGACACGGCATCGAGCAGCGCCGTAATCAGCGTCTCAACCCGCATCACCAGTTCCACCGCCGCGTCATCCGTGAATTCCGCAATCACGCTGTCCGTCCACGCCTCCAGTGCGGGGCGAACAATGAGATCAATCGGCGCCGTCGCCAGCAGCCACGCGAGGATCGCGCTTATACCCAGAACGATGGATGCCCACGTCAGCCGCCCCTCCCAGCCCCTGCCGCCCACGAACGCGAGCAGGAACAGGATTATCGCGGCAACGGCCCAGAGGACAATCTGCACAAATCCGGTGGAGGCAAGGAAAGCCCGGGCCTCTTGCAGCGACGACCCATCATCCTCACCAAGGACATCCTTCAGCGTCTGATCCGATATCTCGAACCCGGCGCGAATGTACTCCCGCAATTGGTCCGGATCCTCGAAAAGCTCCTCGCTCAACGCCGCGGTAAGGTTCGCCGCATCTGCCATCACTCCCTGGGCAACAATCTCCCTCACTCGTTCAATGAGGTCCATTTCCCCCGTGTCAAGCGCTATTTGCACGTCGTCGGAGGTGATTGAAATGGAGAGGGGAATCATCCGCTGCGTTTCCTCCCTCACAAAACTCTCAACGTCGAGCCCAATCGCACGCTGGTATTCGTCATAGGTCATGCCGGAAGCCACGCACGCGGGAAGAATGTTCTCAAGGGATTCCAGCATCCGGAGGTCCGGCATCTCCCCGGGCGGACAAGCCGGCACGGTGTTGAATTCAGTCTCAAGGCGGCTGTTAGCATCCCTCGCGATCGCAATGGGGGCCTCGATGCGTGCCTGTGCCAGGGACAAGTCCACGTCGGAACTCAACGGTTCATCGGCCAACCCCACGGCATACGCGGACACGTCCTGGATCACCTGTGCCTTCACACGGCTCAGTTCGTCCTGTGAAATCTCGTCCAGGATGAACTCTGACACCAGGTCGGCGTCGATATCGCCAAAGCCGGGAACAAACAGCGCCTCCATCTGCGTTGACGTGTCCAGGCCCGCCACAACGGCTTCCTCCAGGGACGCATCGTCGATATCAGCTTCGGTGAGCACGTCGATGATCGCATTCTGGACTGCCCATGCCCGATCATCGATGGGAATCGTAATCTCCGAATTCTCGGTCTCTCCGATGTAGTACGCGCCAACGTCGTCCACCGCCTGCCCAAGACGCGGAAACAGCCAGTCGCTCGGCGCGATTTCCGGCAGGTGCGTTCGCGCAATGTCGCCCAGGTCTACCGAAGTCACGGCGTATTCGGCCCCTTCTTCCTCAACACGATCGTCAAGCAGTTCAAGCAGAGAGTCGTACACGTCCGGGTTTTCCCGTGAAACGCGGTCCGATAGCTCGTCAAATCCACGCGCAGCTCGTGGCGCAACGGGAATAGCGACGTTGAACTCGTCCTCCCGTCCCCACAGATACGGCCATGCCGCACGCAGAACGTTCTCCGTCTCGTCACGAATCTCTGAGGCGGGGAAAGCTGCCTTGAGTGAAAGCGCAACGTCCTCACTCCACGGCTCAACCGCGCCAATAACGCCATGATCGGTTTCCCGGAACAGCTCATCCAGGGCCGATGGAACGAGATGGTCATGCGTGTAGCTGTAGAAATCCGCCTCGCTCAGGGCCTCAATCAGGTCATCCGGCTCGGAAACGGACGACCGCACCCCCGAGAAGGTGATGGCAAAGATGGCAATGGGAAGGAAAACGGCCGCAATCAACCCTGCTGCGGCACGGCGCGCCCACAAGGAAAATGATGCTCTGTCAGTCTGCATTGGTTCGGGCGTGCCCACGTTTCGTATGATACTTGAAACTGAATAATCTCAAAGTGCTGAAGAGATGTGGCTGGAGGCGATATGACCGAGACTGTTGCGCAGAAGGAGCGGCTCATTGAGTGGATGGGCGCGGAGCTGACTGAAAAGGGGGACGGCAAGGCGATTGCCACCCTCCCCGTGGAGCGGCACGTGCTCCACGCCGACGATAATCCCCGCGTGGCAGGCGGCGTTATCATGGCGCTCATGGACTTCTGCATCCACCACGCTGTCCACAGCCTCCTCGCGCCGAATGAACTCCACGCCACTATCGAGATGAAGCTCAATTTCATTCGACCCGGCCTGCCCGGTGTTCTTACGGCGGAAGCGAACGTGGTCAACAAGGGCAGCCGCTTCGCAATCGTCGAGGGCACCATCACGCAAGAAGAGACGGGCAAGCTCGTCGCCCAGACCCTGACCACGGAAACCTGGGTCGCTATGCAGCCCACGGGCAAGTAAAGGCTCACTGCCAACACTGTTCCCATGGCTATAGAGAAACGAACATGGACGTGCCGCTCATGCGGCCATGTCGTGACACCCCGCTGCCCCGCCTGCCGCGTGGTCATCACCGGCCAGGAGGCCAATGCCGGACGCTGCAACATGTGCGGCACGCCCCTCACCGCCGCCATCTACACCTGCCCGGAATGTCAGATGGAGAACGGACTACGACCGCCCGCCGAACAGCGGCTGAGCCCATGGCGCGGCAGGGATTTGGGGATCAAGGGGCTCCAGGCGCTCAGGCTGATCGTCGGCATGGTTCAGATGGCGGGGTTGATCTTATTGGGCGTGAGCTGTTCTGCAGCCGCCGGCGGCGCGAACCCGCCTGTCGACGGCCCCTCATTCGGTCAATTGCAGTTGATGGGCCTTGTGGCGTTGGTTGGACTGATTCCCGTGCAGATCATAATTGCCCGCGTCATCAAGTCGCTCAGCTTCGGAACGGTCACCATCGGCGAACGTCGACGCCGAAACGAATCGCCGGACGACTAGCCCGCTCCCGAGGCCGCCCGCACGCGATCCAGAATCGCCGCCGTGTCTAACGGCACCTCGAGGATATAGCGCAGATACCACCGCAGCAGCGCCTCAAGCTCCGCCGACTCCGCCTCACCTGTAGAAATAGAATCCGCCCCGTCCAGTCCCTCGCGTTGCAGCGCCTGCAGATCGCGCACCGTCTCCCTCGGAATTGCGCGCGTCCACCCCGGCTGCGCCGCCGCGCACGATGAGCACAGCAGACCCCCAAGCTGCGCGTTGAATGATGACTGTCCCCGAGAGCCGTTCACGTCCGTATCGCACGACGCGCAACGATCCAGCACGGGCTGGAACCCCGCCCAACTCAGCACCTGTATCTCAAACGCGCGCGCAAGTGCATCGGCCCGGTGCCCGGCATCGAGCCGGCGCAGGGACTCAAGCAGCAGCGCGAATAGCTCTTCCTGCGGCTCCTGCTCCTGCGTGAACCTGTCCACCAGTTCCGCCATGTGCAGTCCGTGTAGCAAGGTCAAGAAATCCGCCCGCGCCGCGTGAAACACCTCCACCGCCTGCGCCTGCGTCACCACGTCCAGCGTCCTGCCCCGCGCAATCTGCACCGCGGCCCGCGTCAATGGCTCCAGGTGGCCGCCCAGCCTGCTCTTCGGCTTGCGCGCACCGCGTACGCTCACGCGCAGCTTGCCGTGTTCCGCCGTGAACAGCGTCAGAACCCGATCCGCCTCTCCCAGGTCTCTTTGACGAAGCACGACGGCGTCCGCTCGATAGAGCGTCGACTGCGGCAGCGTCGATGGCGGCCGTCCGGATGTCATGACAACAGGTCGATGAAAGGGTTATGAACCGGTCCAGTTCGGCGGGCGCTTCTCCACGAAAGCCCGCCGCCCCTCAACAACATCTTCCGAAGCCATGACCTCGGAGCTGATTGGATCGGAATACTCCTTCAGGTCGTCTTCATCGTTCCGACGCTGAAAGAGCGCCATGGCCTTGGACGCGCGAACGGCGAGCGGGGCGTTGCGGGCGATGAGTTCCGCGATCTCCACCGCCCTCTCCATCAGCTTCTCCGGCTCGAGGACCTCATGCACCAGCCCAACCCGATGCGCCTCGTCGATGGGGATGTTCTCCGCCGTCAGCAGGTAGAACATCGCCTCCCCCGGCGCGATCATCCGCCCCAGGTACTGGCTGCCGTAGCTCGCCGCGATGCCTCGTTTCGGTTCGGGCAGGCCGAGATACGACTCCGACGACGCGATCCGAATATCGCAGTCCATCACGAAGTGCATCCCGCCGCCGACCGCAAGGCCGTTGATGGCCGCGATGAACGGCTTGGGATTCGGGGAGAAGAGATCGAACTTGACGGGCGCGGACGGCGCAATGGCCGCAACCTCCGCCTTGTACTCATCCTCCGTAATCTCACCCGCGTCCCGCCGCGCGGCAAGCGCCTTTGTCGCCGCATCGCGGTCGGCGCCCTCGCGCATATCGGCCCCCGCGCAGAACGCCCTGCCGGCCCCGGTCACGATGCCGACACGCATCTCCGGGTCGTTCGTGAAATCGTCCAGCGCTTCCAGCAGCTCCGCCATGAGCCGCCCGCCGATGGCGTTCAGCCGGTCAGGCCGATTCAGCGTGAAAACGGCATAGTGCTGCTCAGGATTCTTCTCATACAGGACATCCGGCATAATCGCCCACTCCTCGCGCCGCAATGCGGCGCTTTACACCCGTTCGCGATGGGATAAGAATACTCCTCTCCCGCTCATCCTGAGCCTGTCGAAGGACGAGTGGGACGGTTAGGGGCCCCTTAAAACTCCTGCCGCCCCTCCAGCGCCCGCGCCACGGTGACCGCGTCCGCAAATTCTAGATCGGAGCCGGACGGCAGCCCCCGCGCCAGCCGCGTCACGCGCACGCCCAGTGGCGCGATCAGACCCTGCACATACATCGCCGTCACTTCGCCCTCCATCGACGGGTTGGTGGCGATGATGACCTCCTTGACCGTGTCATCCCTGAGCCGCTCGATGAGTTCGCGGATGCGTAGATTCTCCGGCGTGACGCCGTCCATCGGCGACAGCAGCCCGTGGAGAACGTGATACCGTCCCTTGAACGCCCCGCTTCGCTCGATAGCGACGACGTCCAAAGGCTCCTCGACCACGCAGATAATCGACTGGTCTTCGGCCGGCAGCGCACAGCGTGAGCATGGATCGGTTTGGGTGACGTTCTGGCAAACCGAGCAGAATTTGACCGTCTCGATGACTCCCAGCAGCGCCTCCGCCAACTCCCGCGTCTCCTCCTTGGGAGCGCGAATGACGTGGTAGGCGAGTCGTTGCGCGCTGCGGGGCCCGATGCCGGGCAAACGGCTCAACTGCTCGGTCAGGCGTGTGAGAGATTCCGCCTGCCCGCCATGCTGCTCAGGCTGAGATGTCACTAGAAGTTGGGCAGGCCCATGCCGCCCGTGATCGCGCCAAGATGCTTCGACGCGAGGTCTTTGGCCTTATCGTTCGCGTCGCTGACCGCGCCCAACACAAGGTCCTCGAGCGTCTCGATGTCCTCCGGGTCAACCGCCTCGGGCGCGATGGACACTGAGCGGATATTCTGGTGGCCGTCCATGACGACCGTCACCGCGCCGCCCCCGGCGCTCCCCTCCACCGTCATCTCGCCCAACTCGTTCTGCGCCTTCTCCAGTTTCGACTGGAGTTGCTGCATCTGGCGCATCATGTTCCGATTCATCCCCATCCGGCTGCCCTCCCGCGTCTCTCAGTCACCCGACGTCGCCTTCGTCCTGCTGCCCTCCGGAGACGACCCGACCGCCCAGTTCCTGCGCCGCCCGTACAAGGTGACCGCCGCCGCGCTCCTCCTGCCCGACCTTCTCACATCGGATCATGTAATGCTTGCCGAGCAGCTGCGCGAAACGCTGTTCCACCAGGTGGCGGTACTTCGGGTCGTCGATCTTGTTCTTCTGAAAATCGTGCGCGAATCCTATCACGATTGTGTCGTTGTTCTCGATGGCAAGCGGCTGCGACACACTGCGAAGATAGGCATCCAGGTTCCCGCCTGAACCGACCCCCCGCAGGCCGTTGATAAGCTCCCGCCAGTTCTGGCGAAGAGTCTCAAGCGTCAACTCCCCCGGCGGCATCTCAAACGGCTCCGCGCTACCCTGCCGTTGCGCCACCATCGGCGACTGGCGAGTGCCCGTGCGTGGATACTCCGGCTCCGTCCGCGCCGGGGCTGGCCGCGCAGGCTCCGGTTTGGGTTGGGGAGGACTCTGTTGTTGTTCTGGCTGTTGTTGGCGTGCGGGCTGCGGCTCCGCTTGCTGTTGGCGAGGTTGGCGCGCGGGCTGCGGCTCAGGCGCCCGGGTCTCGCCAACCCTGCGTTCCTCTTGAGGGGCCTGCGCCCTCTCCTCCGCGCCGCGCTGCGCCGACTCTCGGCTCAGCGAGATGCCCGCAAAGGCCATCTCCAACGGCAGCGGCGGGCTCCCGCTCGGCACGGACAACGCCGCAATCTGCCCCAGCGCATGGCGAATCACCGGCAGCTCGATCTTCTCCGCCAGTTCCCGCGCCGACCCTTTCTCATCATCAGAGATATCTAACACGTCCGCCGCCCCCGCGCGCACCAGCATCAGCGCTCGAAGTTCATTCACCAACTCGCGGTGGATCTGCCGCATATCCACGCCCGCCGCATGCAGCGCCGATAGGCCGCGCAGCCCGGCCGCAAGGTCCTTCTCTCCCAGCAGTGACGCGATCAACTCACGCGCCCGCCCCGACCCCGCGATGCCGAACAGACGCCGCGCATCGGTCGCCGTCGCGTCAGATCCCGCCGTCAAGGCAAGCTGCTCAAGAAGGTTCTCGGCGTCCCTGAGGCTCCCGCCCGACGCTTTGACCACCGTGTTCAGCGCCTCCGGCTCCATGCTAAGCCCCTCAGCATGGGCAATCTCGCCCAGTAGAGAGGCCGCCCGTTCCTCCGGGATGCGCTGGAAATCAAATCTCTGGCACCGCGACGCGATGGTCAGCGGCACGGCGTGCGGCTCCGTCGTCGCCATGAGAAAAATAACGTGATCGGGCGGTTCCTCCAGCGTTTTCAACAGCGCGTTGAACGCCGCCGCCGTAAGCATGTGCACCTCATCTATGATGTACACCTTCTTTCGGCCCCGCGCCGGCATGAACCGCACCTTCTCCCGCAGATCACGAATCTCGTCGATGCCCCGATTCGACGCCCCATCGATCTCCACGAGGTCGAGGAATGATGCGTCGGTGATCTGCCGGCACGGTTCGCACTCATTGCACGGCTCGCCCGTCCCGCCCGTCGTCTCGCAGTTGATCGCCTTGGCGAGAATCCGCGCCGTGCTCGTCTTGCCCGTCCCGCGCGGTCCCGTGAACAGATAGGCGTGCCCCACTCGATCCCGGTCAAGCGCGTTCAGAAGCGTCTGTGTGATGTGCTCCTGCCCGACAACCTGCTCCAGCGTCTGCGGACGCCACTTGCGATACAGGACCTGATGCGGGCCTTGAGTGCCCTGTTCCGACGTCATGACACTCGCCCCGTGGATGCCGCCGCCTCTGCCTCGTGCGCATCCGGATGCGACAGCGCCATCGGCTCCGTGCCATGAACGGGTCTGCCGATGATGTCCATCAGGATTGCGTCTTCGCGGGCGCGCATTGTCTCTTCATCGTCACTGAGCACATGATCATGGCCGAGCAGGTGAAGGATTCCATGGACAAGCAGGTGGGCCGCTTCTTCTTCAACGCTCAGGCCGTTAGCATCCGCCTGGGCGGCAGTCTGCGGCGCGGACAGCACAATCTGGCCTATGTCACCTCTTGCCGCGCTCGCATCCTTAGGCCAATCGTCCGGGATATCAAAATCCTTGGCAGGGAAGGACAGTACGTCTGTCGTGCCCTGCTGACCAAGGAATTGGGCGTTCAATGCCGAAACGGTCTCATCACCGGCGATGAGCACCTCCACCCGACCCCCGGCCGGCGCATCCTCTGCCGCGAGGGCACGCCGAATAACGTCACGCACCCAGCGTTGAGTGAGCGCCTTGCGATGCGGCTCTTCAGCAAGAATGCTTACGCGATACGGCGACGATGACATGAGACCCTGCTACCCCCACCAAGGCATGATACGCCCCTGCTCACCCTGAGCATAGTCGAGAGGCCAGTCCGTTCACCCTTCGACAGGCTCAGGGCGAACGGAGGACTCACGCTGGCCGCGGGAAAATAATCAGAATCGCAACAACCGCCGCCATCCACGCGATGACGGCCAGCATCATGGGCTTGTCTTGAAGCAAGACACGTTCCGGCTCCCCGGTAATCTGCCCCTGCCGCACCAGTTGCAGGTACCGAAAGACGCCGTAAATCATGAACGGGATCGTGAGCATCATCTGCCCCGGAAGAGTGGGCGCGGTGAATGTGTACAGCGCGTATGCCATCAACGCGGAAAGCGCGACCACCGCAATCATCCGGTTCAGCCGCGGCACGGTGTAGTGGCCCAGCGTGCCGCGGTGGTCGGCCGCCCCGTCCTCCATCAATCCAACCTCGCCGTGCCTCTTGCCGATCGCTATAAGAAGCGCGCCCAGCGTCGTGCAGACGTACAGCCACGGAGAGATCGGCACGTCGATGGCCACCGCCCCCGCCATCACCCGGATCAGGTACGCCGCCGCAACCGCCATCACGTCGATGATCACCACGTTCTTCAGCAGTGCCGAGTAGCCGATGGTCAGGCTGACGTATCCCACCGCGATCAGCCCCATCAGCGGGCTCATCGCGAACGCCCCGCCCAGGCACACCACCAGCAGCGCCGCGGACACGAAACCGCCAACGGTGGGCGTCACATATCCGGCTGCGATGGGCCGCTCCCGCTTTGTCGGATGCGCCCTGTCCCGGTCCGCGTCGATGATGTCGTTGATGATGTACGTCGCGCCGGACAGGCCAACGTAGATAGCCGCCCCCATGGCTGCCCGCAGCAGCAGTCGGAATGCCGTCTCCGGGTCATCGAGGTCCCAATGGAGATTCAGCGAAAAGGCGAATGCCAGGAAGAGCAGCCCGTTCTTTGTCCACTGCGTCGGGCGGAGCAGGCGCAGCACCGCAAGCGGCATCGACGGCCGACGCGCCGCCTCCATGCTCCCACTTTCCTCCGCAGACGCCGCCTGGCTCTCGGACATATTCCTCCCGTCCATGCTGCATGCAAATGATACTGTAGGTGCGAAATGACCCGCCAAAAGCGACAACCACGCGGCAAAGCCGATTCATCCGCCACATCACGCGCCCGTGTGCGGCTCGACGGCCTGCTCGTTGAGCGTGGGATCGCCTCCGGACGCGACGCCGCCCGGGCGATGATCGCGGATGGCCTCGTCACGGTAAACGGCTCCGTCGCCCTCAGACCCGCCGCCCTCGCCGCCCCCGACTCTGAAATCCTCCTTGCGGAGGGGCAGTCCTACGTCAGTCGTGGCGGCGTCAAGCTCGCGGGCGCGCTCGACGCATTCGAGTTAGATCCTGACGGCCTCGTCTGCGTCGACGTAGGAGCATCCACCGGAGGTTTCACCGACTGCCTCTTGCAGCGCGGCGCGGAACGCGTCTACGCGGTCGACGTCGGCTACGGCCAGTTGGCGTGGAGCCTGCGGAATGACCCGCGTGTAACCGTCATGGAACGCCGCAACGCCCGCCATCCACTCGAAATCGAAGAACCAATCAGGCTTGCGGTAGCGGACGTGTCCTTCATCTCGCTGACCCTCGTCCTGCCCACGATCATCGAAGCCCTCGCCCCCGGCGGCATCATCCTAGCCCTGGTCAAGCCGCAGTTTGAGGCCGGACGGGAAGAGGTGGGCCGGGGAGGCGTCGTCAGATCACCGTCGGCGCGGGCAAACGCGATCGGCAGCGTGGCCCTATGGGCAATAGAAAACGGTCTCCGTGTCCTGGGAGTGCGCGAATCGTCGATTACCGGCCCAAAGGGCAACCATGAATACTTCTTGTGTCTGGGGAATCCACCCCGCTCACCCTGAGCCTGTCGAAGGGCCTGAGCCTGTCGAAGGGCGAGCCACGCACCCCTTGTCATTCTGAGCGCGGCGAAGAATCCAAAGCCTCTATTCGCCGCCAATGCCCTTACAGCAGCGCGAACTACTGCTTCTCAAACCACTCGCGGTTGAGCGCGATGAAGCTGTGCCACTCTTCCGGAAGTTCGCTCTCTTCGAAGATGGCGGTCACCGGGCAAACAGGCTCACAGGCCGCGCAGTCAATGCACTCATCCGGGTGGATGTAGTACATGTTGTCCTCGTCCGTCGTGTGGATACAGTCCACGGGGCAAACATCGACGCATGAGGCGTCTTTCAGGTCGATGCAGGGCTCCGCGATGATGTAGGCCATGCCTGTCTAGCTCCTTCGAATCATGGTTTTCCGGTTTGGCGGTTTGATAAGCAATCAGACTCTTATTATAGCCGCCGAATCTGCCATTCGCGCAATATTGTTGAGACCACCTTACATCTCCACGTTGAACAATGCGGGTATCAGCACGCCCAGCGCATACCCCAACGCGGCGGACGCGACGCCGATTGCCAGCATCTCCGCCCCGGAAAACAACGGGTTCCGTAGCGTGAAGCGCGTTTTCCCTGCGCCCATCAGGAAAAGCCCCACGGCTGTCCCAGTGAACGACAGCCATATGGCAACGCCGCCCGATAACATCCCAAGCGCGGCGAACAGGTATGGCAGAATCGGTACCGCCGCTCCGACGAAGAAAGACAACCCCATTGCGAACGCGTCTTTCCAGGGCACGGTGCCAACAGCAGCAGAAAGGCCAAGCCCCTTCTCTATGACCGTATTCAACAGTGCATCCTCGCTCTGAGCCAGGGTCTCCGCAACGAGAACCGCTGCCTCCTCGGAAAGCCCCTCGTTTCGCAGCAAGACCACAAGCCGCGCGACCACGTCGGAGCGGGAGTCTTGCAGGTCGGTAGAGGCGTTGTCTATCTCGGCCTGTTTGACCTCCTGCTCGGCCTGAGAGCCGAGATAGCTGCCGGTGGCCATGGACACCACCCCGCCGAGACCGCCCGCAAGTCCGGCAATCACCGTGACAAAGCTGTCCTGCGTGGCTCCGTACACGGACGAGACCAGCACGGCGGTGCTGATCAAACCGTCCTGCATCCCGAAGATGACCTCTCGAATGCGGCCAAGCGCGGTGATTCGCTGACGCCCTGAGTCGATGTTCCGTATGGCGCGGGCCATCTCGTCGTCGACGAAATGGTCTGCCTGAGCCGGGCTTTCCTCAACCGAGACCGTGCCGGTTCCCCAGCCCGCGCCGGCGAGCGCCTCACGAAAGATGGTCAGATCACGCTCATCACGCTCCATCGCCTGCTTGATGCGGCTAACCGCGTCGGAGCGGCCCTCGGTCTCCGCCTCCGCCAGCATGCGGGGATACAGCGTTTCCACGTCATACGTGTGGCTGTCCACAACGGACTGCAGATTCTCACGCGTGGACCGCAGCTCATCTACGGCGGAAATGATGTTGACGGGAAACGCGTACGGGGCCCGGGCCACCCGCAGGAACGCCTCCGCCACCTCCGGGTAGCCGTCCAGAACGGCCTTGGACGCATACGCGTTGTACAGCCTTTTGGCCCGCGCGTGGCCGATGAACGCATTCCAGAGATTCTGGTTCGTGCGCGAGAGACGTTGGTCGGCCCCTTGCCCCGCCTCGTGTCCGTTGCTTGTCATGGTTCAGTCACGGCAGCGTGTTGCGCCGCAATATCACGATGTCGATCCCTCGTGTCCGTTCCACCCGTGGGATGCTCCCCTGCGCGGCTCAGGGAAGAACTTCCTCCAGCTCTCATTCGCCCCCAGGAATCGATAGAAGTTGTGGTACGGATTGGGGCGCGGGGGGGCGGGTTCGGTCAGGAGATGCATACCGGCCTCGCGTGGCGTCCGCCCCGCCTTGCGATGGTTGCAGCGCACGCACGCGGCCACCACGTTGTCCCACGTGCTCTGTCCGCCACGGTGTCGCGGCACAACGTGATCAAGCGTCAGCTCCCGTGACGGCTTGCCGCAGTACTGGCACATGTTGCCGTCCCGTATGAACACGTCACGCCGTGTCAGCCGCAGCGGCTGAATGGGACGCCGCACGTAGCTGGACAAGCGGATCACGGACGGCACTTCCAGACGATCCTTTTCGGCCTGCAGGTGGCCGCGTCCGTTCTCAATCATCTCCGCCTTGCCGCGGATCAGCAGGAGGAGCGCGCGGCGAACGCGCGTGACGTTCAGCGGCTCAAAATTGCCGTTGAGCACAAGCACCGAGGAATTGAGGATATGCACCACCCCCTGCCGGGCGGTGTCCTCCACCGTTCGCTTGTCCATATCCCGCATTGTAGCCCTACCCGTCCTGCATCCATTATCTATGCTGCAAGCGACTATGACAGGTCAATCTCCCCGGAAATTGAGCGAAGAATGGGAACCAGGAACGCAAAATAGGGCCGCAGGAAGGATGTATCCAGCGCCTCCTGCACGGTTTCTCCACTGAATGACTCCAATGACCAGAACACCGCGGCGACGATGACGCAGCCCACCAGCGCCCCAAAGACAATACCCCCCGCCTTGTCCACCCAGCCCATCATCAATATGTTGAGCACGCCCTTGGCGAATATCGCTGCGGCCCAACCTGCCGCAATCACGATAATCAGGATGAGCAGGTAGCCAATCAGCGCGGCCAGATTGTCATCAGGGATGAATACGCCGACAATATCTGCGGCCTGCCGCCAGAAGAGGGTTGCGAGCAACGTACCCGCCGCTATGGCGACCAGGCTGGACGCGATGTGGATCAGGCCGATGCGTATGCCAAACGCGATCGGAATCGCCATGATGACAATGATGAGTATATCGAGCCAGTTCATTGCTATCTCTAGTATCTCACGGCGAGAGTCGACCAACGCCTACGCGCATTCTATCCGTAGTCCGGATCGCTATGGGGAGCCGCATGACTCATAGAGGCCCCATCGCACTCGATGGGCCGGTCGCGTCAGGCAAGACCACCGTCGGGCGAGGCGTCGCCCAGGCGCTTGGCTGGACGTTTATCGATACCGGCCTGCTCTACCGCGCCGTCGGCCTGCTCGCCCTGCGAGCCAATCTGAACGAATGGAGCAACGATGCCGTCGTCTCTTTGGCGCAGCAATCGGAAATGGGCATTGATGACACACGCGTGACGATTGACGGCGAAGACGTGAGCGATGTGATCGGCTCCCCTGATGTCGCAAGCGCCGCATCCCGCGTCGCTGTCCTCTCCGGCGTGCGGCGTGTCCTGGTAGCGATGCAGAGAAAGATGGCGGAGCAAGCCGAAGGCCGCGTGGTCATGGTGGGACGAGACATCGGCACGGTGGTCCTGTGGGACGCGCCCGTCAAGATCTACCTTGACGCATCCGCGGAAGCCCGGGCGCAGCGGCGTCACGCTGAGGCCGTTGAACGGGGCGACGACAGCGACTATGAGCGTGTCCTCTCCGAACTTCGGGAGCGGGATAAACGTGACGCGGAGCGCGCCGACTCCCCCCTAAAGCCCGCCGACGACGCCCACGTCCTCCTCACGGACGCCCTAACCCCCCAACAAGTCATCGGACAAGTCCTCCACCTCGCCGAACCCCCCTCCTAACCCCCACACGCATATGCCATAATTCCCCCATGCCAACCATCGTTGAACAACTCGAAGACGACATGAAACAGGCCATGCGCGACCGTGATCGCCTCCGCCTGTCCGCCATCCGCATGATGCGCAGCGCGCTCCAGAACGCCGCCATCGCCAAGGGCCCCAATACCGCTCTTGACGACACCGAGGCCGCCGACGTGCTCGCCCGTGAGGCCCGGCAGCGCAAGGAGAGCATCGACGAGTTCCGCAAGGCCGGGCGCGATGACGGCCTCGAAGACCAGGAGGCCGAACTCGCAGTCGTCATGTCCTACCTCCCCGAGCGCCTCTCCAAAGAAGAGATCGAAGCGGAAGCCCGCAGGATCATCGACGATATCGGCGCGCGCAGCATGGCCGACCGCGGCCGCGTCATGGGCGCGCTCATGCCCGCCATGAGAGGCCGCGCAGACGGCAAAGACGTCTCAGACGTCGTCCAACAACTCCTCTCCCAATAACACACATGACCACCGCACAATCACCACGCGTCGCCGTTGTCGTCTTCCCCGGCACCTGGAGCGACGCCGATTGCCACCACGTCCTCACCAACGTCTTCAACGCACAGGCCGACTACGTCTGGCACACGGAGAGCGACCTCTCCGGCTACGATCTCGCCATCCTCCCCGGCGGCTTTGCCCACGGCGATCACCTCCGCCCCGGCGCAATCGCCCGTTTCTCACCCGTTATGGACGGCATCCGCCGCATGGCGGACGAGGGCAAGACCGTCATAGGCATCTGCAACGGCTTCCAGGTCCTCTGCGAAGCCCAGCTGCTCCCCGGCGCGCTCCTGCGCAACGCCCATCTCCAATACCGCTGCCAATGGACGAACCTGCGCGTCGAGACCACGGACAGCCGCTTTACCTCACTCTCAAACGTGGGAGACGTGCTTGAGGTGCCGATCTCACACGGCGACGGCAACTACTTTGCGGACCCGGACACCATCGCCCAACTGGAGCGCGAGAACCGCATCATCTTCCGCTACGCGACGCCCGAGGGAGAGATCACGCCTGAGGCCAACCCGAACGGCGCGCTCGCCAACATCGCCGGCATCGTCAATGAGAACCGCAACGTGCTCGGCATGATGCCCCACCCGGAGCGCTGCTGCGAGCCGGAGATTGGCGGCGTTGACGGCCGCCCCATCTTCGCCTCAATGCTCCGGCACGCCGGCCTCCCCGTTCACCCTGAGCTTGTCGAAGGGCCTGAGCTTCTCGAAAGGTCTGGAGCCTCCGTTCGCCCTGAGCCTGTCGAAGGGCGATAGCCTCCAACCGTCCGCCGCGCCACGCATGACCGACACCACACTCGGCATCATTCTCGCCTTCTCCGCCTCGATGTGCTGGGCGGTTGGCGCAATCCTCATCCGCCTGGGCATCAGCCGTGTCAGCCCCACCTCCGCGACGTTCATCTCCATCGCCGCGGGATTCATCTTCGTCGCCATCATCGCCGTCATCATGGATCCCTCCGCCTTCCTGGAACTCAACCTTCAGTCCCTTGGAGGCTTCGCCCTCGTCGCGCTTCTCTCCTTCATGGGAGGGCGATTCTTCTACTACACTGCCGTCAGCAAGTTGGGCGTCGGTCGCGCAACCGCCATGGGCGGAGCGATGCCCATCGTCGCCACCATCCTCGCCGTCATCTTCCTCGGTGAACTTGTGACCATCCAACTCGCCATCGGCATCCTTGCCGTCGTCGTCGGTGTCGCCCTCATCGTCACCGACCCTGCTCAGCAATCATGACCACCACCGCACCCACGTCCCGCCTTAGGGGCCCCGTCATCATTGGCACCATCGCCGCTCTCCTCTCTGTCCTCGGCTACGCCGGCAGCCAGGTTGTCACACGCAGCCTCCTCACCACCGACGACACCCCGCCGCAGGTCGGCTCAACCGTCACCCTCTTCATCGGCATGCTCATCCTCGGAGTTGCCAGCGCCCGCAGCATCCGCAAAGACATCCGTGCCCCGCGCGCAGCCCTCATGTGGATCATCCTTGCGGGAATCCTCGCATCCACCGGCGCATTCCTCAGCTTCTTTGCCCTTGACCTCGCCCCCGTCGTCCTCGTCTCACCAATCTTCACCGTCAACCCGCTCGTCACCCTCGTCCTTGCAACCATCTTTCTCAGGCAGGTAGAGCGCATCACCATACGCGTCTTCGTCGGCGCATCCCTCGTCATCGCCGGCGTCATCCTTGTCATCCTCAGCAACCAATAGCCTCACCCGCTCACCCTGAGCCTGTCGAAGGGTGAAACTCCACGACCACCAACGCCGTAGCGCAGCTACCGTGTACCATCTAAACCATGACCAACACCAACCAGTTCCTTAACCAATTTCTTCTTGAAATCAACCAGATCGTCAGCCGGGACAACGTCCTGACTGATGCCGCCGCCCTGGCCGACTACGCCGAAGACGCCATCCCCGCTCGACCTGAAGAGGGCGTCGAGCAAGCCCTGCCCCTCGCCGTCATCCGTCCCCAATCCACCGCCCACGTCGCTGAGATCTTGAAAGCCGCTACCGCCGCTCGCGTCCCCGTCATTCCCTACGGCGGCGGGACGGGCGTCATGGGCGGGGCGTCAACGACTGAACCCGGCATCGTTCTGGACATGGCCTCGATGGACAAGATCATCGACGTCAGCCTCCAGGACGGCACCGCCACCGTGCAGCCCGGCGTCGTTCTCGGCGACCTTGAAGAAATCGTCCAACACGCCAACCACTTCGTCGGCCATGATCCATGGAGCCAGCCCGTCGCAACCGTCGGCGGCGCAATCTCAACCAACGGCGTCGGCTATCTCGCCGCCAAATACGGCCCCATGGGGCGGCAGGTCGTCGGCCTGGAGGTCGTCCTGCCAACCGGCCAGATCATCCGTACCCGCAACCTGCGCCCTCTCGTGCCCGCCGGACTGGACATGACGAGCCTCTTCATCGGCACCGAGGGCATATTCGGCGTCATTACCGAGGCGACAATCCGCGTCTACCCGGAACTTGAAGAGCGCCGTCACTACGCCCTTGAGTTCGATAGCTTCCAGCAGGGCTTTTTCGCCATCGAGCGGCTCTTCATTGAGGGACTCACCCCCGCCATGGTCGATTTCGCCCAGGAGGACGAGTCCGAGTCCGGCGGCCAGCCCATCACCGCCGACGGCCCCGGCCGCTCCCAGCTCCACCTCAGCCTCGAGGGCGGTTCCGCGGAACTCGATATCCAGGAGCAGATCGTCTGGGAAATCGTCTCCGCCTACGGCGCGCGAACGCTGGATCCAGAGGTCGCGCAGTCATTCTGGGAAGAGCGCCACGCCTCCGGCCTCCGCTACAAGGAGGCCCGCGCCTTGGGCCAACGCCACCCGTGGCGGGATCGCGGCGGTAGAGGAGGCAGCTACATCCACACCGCCGCCCCCATCTCAAAGGTGCTGGACCTGCGATTCGCCGCCATCAAGATATTCGAAGAGGCCGGCCTGAACGTTGTCGAATGTGCCATCTGGGGCGAGCCGGAGATGTTCTCCATCATCGCCGTCGATCCTTCAGGCAGTCCCGACGGCTGGCAGCGCATCCGCGAAGCCTCAGACGCGATGATCAACGAAGCCATCGACCTGGGCGGCACCATCGAGTACTGTCACGGCGTCGGCGTCCGGCTCAAGCACCTGCTGCCCAGGGAACTCGGCGAGGGCGGCGTCCACCTCATCCGCTCTATCAAGAACGCCCTGGACCCCGCCGGCATCATGAACCCCGCCAAACTCCTCGACTAGTAATCCCGTCATTCCGCCAATGCCGGAACGCGGAACACAACACCAAAGGCCGATCAATCCTGATCGCGAACCTAGGAAATACCCCGCTCCAACGTGATGGGAAACTCCAACAGAATCTCAGGCAAACCCGGAATCTCATTGCCGCCACGCGGATAGAAATCAGCCCGCACCTTGTAAACGCCATCCGGCGCAGGCGCCCGCCCAGCCGCAGAATCCCCGCGAACCGTCAGATCCCACAAAGCCTCTCGTTCGATATCATCGCCATCGCCCAGGGTTTCCACCTGGACCTCCGGGAAAGAACTGAGGGATGGAGTGGGATCGCCCTCCGCCCACAACTGGATAAGACGCACAGCCCGCCTCACCCCGGGGTCTGCGGGCGGCGGGCCGCTTGGCAATACAATCCACGTGGAGACCGCCGGATCGTATTGGCTCCACCTGATATACGTGGTCTCATCGTCAGACACGTTCCGAAGCCGCGTCCTCACGCGAAGCTCCCTCTGAGTCGTGATCTGTGACGAGCCAAAGATCTCCAGCGTCACCTCAAACGTGTCGTTCCAGGTCGATTCTGCCACCGTCCACCAGCCGTCCGGCTCCGGTGAAACGGCAATCTGCGGAGTAGGAGTTGCCGTCGGCGAATCCTCTTGCGGTGTTGGACTTGCCGGCGACGAACTCTCTTCCGGTGTTGCGCTTGCCGCTGTCGGAATCACCGTTGGCTGAACCGTCACCGTCGCAGAAGCAACGGGCTCCACAGTCCCTTCGGACGGCGCAAAACACCCCGCTGCCATCAAGGCCGGGACTACAAGAATAATGAGCGTCTGCCAAACTCTGCCGAAACTACCCATACATTAAGTATAAGTATGCAATACCTATGTCATTCCAAGCGCTGCTAACGTCACTCTGAGCGCCACTGATGTCATTCTGAGCGCAGCGAAGAATCCAAAGATTCACCGGCAGGAACCGCCTACCGCTCAGGCTCAATCACACCGCAAGCCACACGAGCGCCCGTATCAGCCTCCCTCGCCCCGTACGTGTCCGGCTTCTCATGCACGATGATTGCAGAGCCGTCGGCATCGAAGAGAGAGTGGTCCTTCCCGGTGTCCAGCGTGACACCATCGGTAAGAAAGTCAGCGCGGGCGGAGCCGTCAGAGGCCGCGTAGATATTCGGCAAGTCGCCGCCATGCGCAAAGCCGGACGACCTGCGCCAGCTCGAATGAACAAAGCCGTGTTCGACATCCTCAGGATTGAAATGATCGCCGGCCGCATCGAAATCGGGGGTGCAGGCGCCTACCGAATGAATAATGAATGCGTGACCGCCCGGCGAAAGTCCATCCACCGTGGCTGCCACCAGGACGCCGGATGCCGTCTGCAGAAACGTTACGGATCCGACTGACTCGCCGTCCTGGGAAACAAGGGCTGCCGAAGCCCTCGCTCCGACATCTTCCGGGGCCTCCTCACCGGACGACCGATAGATCAGAAAAAAGATAACAGCGAGCAAGACGACGACGACAGGCAACAGGGCAACCGACGATTTCAAGGTTTGGAGCATCGATCTTACCTCTCTCCAACGCCTGGGACTGCTCTCCCTTCCAACTCCCCCATCCGGAACTGTTCCTATCCGACTCCAACCTCTGGGACTGTCCCTCCCCGAGCTGCCGAACCGGCCCCTCAATAATACTTGGTAATCCTATTCATCATCCCAACCTCCCAGCCCCCGCCTCATTCTCAGCGCACCCCTTCTGTCATTCTGAGCGCAGCGCAGCGGAGTCGAAGAATCTAAAGCCTCAATTGCGCCTGCCTTCCGACTGATCCACAATAAATCCGACAGAACAAGCAAAACCATCCCCATGCTCCGATCACTCACCTACCACGTCCGCCAATGGGACTACCGCCTGTTCGCCGCCATCCTCCTGTTCCTGTCCCTCCCCAATCTCTACAACCTCTACCGCGTCAGTCTTATCGGAAACGAGATTCCCGACACCGGCAGCCTGGCAATCGTCGCTCAATGGCAATTCGTCGGCCTGATCGTCGAAGTGTTTCAGGAAGCGACCGTCCTGGCCGTCTTCTTTTTCCTCGGATCGCAAATCCGCTCCGGCGCCGACATCCAGCTTGATCGCGCCAAGAGCGTCCTGACGTTCATCTTTGGCGCGTCATTCCTGTTTGCCGTTGTCGTATTCCTGTTCCGAGGCGCCTTTGTCGACCTCATCGACACTCCGGACGAAATCCGCACTCAGACAAGCGCCTTTCTTGCTATCAACGTCTTCAGCATCCCGTTCACCCTCCTCTCCGCCGCCATCGTTGTACTCTTCCAGGCGTTGGGAATGCGGAGAGTCGTGTTCGCGCTGGCCATACTCAACGTTATTCTGCTGTTCGTATTTGACAGCCTGCTTTTCGGCGGACACAGCTTCTCGCTCAACGCCGGTGTCGTCGGTGTCGGATGGTCCACCCTCTTGTCGAGCGCAATTCTCTTTGCCGTCGGCGTCGGTCTCCTACTCGGCTCCCGCCGGATGCCAAGCGGCTACCTCACAACGCTCCCGTCCTTTGCCGATATGCGCGTCTATCTGCGCGTCGGCTTGGGCAGCGGCGTGGACAGCGCCGTGAGGAACGCCGCCTATTTCATCATGATTATTCGGCTCGTCAACACCATTGGCACGACGGAAATAAGCGGCTACTACGTGGCAATCCAGATCCTCTGGAGCTTCATGTTGGTACCGATTCTCGCGTTCGCCGACTCCTCAAAGGCTCTTGTCGCGCAGGATTCGGCCAACCTGGAACGCGTGCGGCTGATATGGCGCGCATCAATGCTGATTACCGGCGCAATGATGTTCGTCTGGATTGCGCTGACGCCGTGGCTCTCAACATTTGCGAACGCATTGTCCGACGACCCGGATATTGTGGACGCCGCCCTTGTTGCATTCGGCATCCTGTTCATCCCGTACATCATGTTCTGCTTCAACACCGTGACGGACGCCGTGTTCTACGGACTCGGCAAAACCCAATACATGGCATATCAATCGATTCTCACCAACGGCACCGTGTACGTGATTGCATTCCTCCTCTACGTGACGAACATTTGGGACGTGACCTACGTCGGCATCATGGTCCTGTTTGCGCTCGGCATTATCGTCGACAGCATCCTGACACTGTGGTTCCTGTGGCGAGTGCTGTCCGCAGACGGCGGCCGTCCCTTCGCATTCTCCGCTGCTCGCCCTGCCTAACGCCCCGCCCCCGCCCGTCATTCCCGCGAAAGCGGGAATCCAGTACTTCCCGTCTCCTCCACCACAGAAGCCGGAACGCGGAACGCCAACTCAACAGACCAACCATCTCCCATCGCGAACTTTGGCTGTAGGCACTGCCTACCTAAGCCTATACTTGTCCCATGACCAATCCGACGAGAGATCAGGCAACTAACGGAGGCGCGGGGACTACGCCCCCTTTCCGCGTCGCCCTCGCCCAGATGAACCCCACCGTCGGCGACATCGACGGCAACACACGCCTCATCATCGACCACATCCGCCGCGCCCGTGAAGCGCAGGCGGACCTCGTCGCATTCCCGGAACTCTGCATCACCGGCTACCCGCCCGAAGACCTCCTCTACAAGGACTCCTTCCTCGATGCCGCAGACGACGCCCTCAAGCAGATCATCGATGCCTCCACAGGCATCACCGTCGTCGTCGGCATCACCGAACGCGCCACTCCCCCCATAGCCGCCGAAGCCGGAACGCCGAACGCCAACCCCACAGGCCTCTCAACCTCAACCGCGGACGACAAAAAACTCTACAATGCCGCCGCCGTCATCCACGACGGCAAACTCGTCGATATCTACCGCAAGATCTTCCTCCCCAACTACAGCGTCTTTGACGAAGAGCGATACTTCGCCTCCGGCGATGTCTGCCCCGTCTATGAGATCGGCGGCGCCCGCATCGGCGTCAACGTCTGCGAGGACATCTGGTTTGAGCACGGCCCCACCAACGTCCAGAAAGCCGCCGGCGCGCAGGTCATTATCAACATCAACGGCTCCCCCTACTACCGCGGCAAGCGCGCCGTGCGAGAGGCCATGCTGAGCGACCGCGCCGCCGACAACGGCATCTACCTCTGCTACGTCAACATGGTCGGCGGACAGGACGAGCTCGTCTTCGATGGCGCGAGCATGATCTTCGACCCGAGCGGCAAGACGATCTCCGCGGGCCGACAGTTTGAGGACGATCTTCTCCTCGCCGACCTGCCACTCCATGAGGCGGATGCTGTGCCCCAAACCGCGAAGATGGACAAAAAGGACCCAAAGCAAGCGATCATGTCACACCAGATGGCGAACTTTGTGATTTTTGTATCAAATCAGCCGGAGCAGGGGTCGGACCGCAAATCCCTATCTGAAACGCAGCGCGATGACCCCATGCCAACCCCTATGGGACCCGTCGAAGAGGTCTATAACGCTTTGGTCAAGGGGACACAAGATTATGTTCGAAAAAGCGGCTTCTCGCAGGTCGTTATCGGCCTCTCCGGAGGCATCGATTCTGCCCTCACGGCCGCTGTCGCCGCCGATGCCCTCGGCCCTGAAAACGTCCTTTGCGTCTCAATGCCCTCCAGGTACACCGCAGACAGGAGCGTCACGGACGCGCAGGCCCTCTGTGAGAACTTCGGCATCGGTTTTGAGGTCATCGCAATCGAGGACATGGCCACGGCCTACCGTGACGGCCTCTCACATCTGTTCGAAGGCACGCAAGAGGGCGTCGCTGAAGAAAACCTGCAGGCCCGCGCCCGCGGCAACATCCTCATGGCCATCTCAAACAAGTTCGGGCGCATCGTGCTCGCCACCGGCAACAAGAGCGAATACGCCACCGGCTACGCCACCCTGTACGGCGACATGGCGGGCGGCTTTGCCGTCATCAAGGACGTGCCCAAGATCCTCGTGTACGAACTGGCCAACTGGCGCAATGAACAGGCCGGGCGAGACATCATCCCGCAGGAAATCATCGACCGCCCCCCCACTGCCGAACTGCGTGAGAACCAGCTCGATGAGGACTCCCTGCCGCCCTACGACGTGCTTGATCCCGTACTTGAAGCCTACGTGGAGCGCGACGTCTCCCCCAGGGACATGGTCGAGAAATTCGGCTTTGACAAAGACGTCGTGGAGCGCGTGACTCGTTTGGTAGACATAAGCGAATACAAACGCCGCCAGGCCGCCCCGGGCGTCAAGATAACCGAACGCGCCTTCGGCAAAGACCGCCGCCTCCCAATAGTAAATCGCTACAGGCCAGAGTAGTCCCCCACGCCCGTTCGCCCTTCGACAGGCTGAAGGTGAACGGTCCGGTTGGCCGGCGGTATTGAGGCTTTAGATTCTTCGACTCCGCTGCGCTGCGCTCAGAATGACAGTAGGGGTACGGGGGAGGGGGGTTTGGCTTTGGGTGGTGTGGGTTTTCTTCTTTTCGGTGGTTTGGGGGTCTTCTCCTTTCGGTTTGGGAATTTTGTTTGGACTTGGGGAACGCATCCGCTAAAGGTTCCAGGGCTGCTCGTCAGGGTCTTTGTTTCTGCGCTTTTTCGGCGCTCTGTGGAGTCGCGTTCCGGGGACTGCGTCCCACCCTTTCGGCTCGCAGATCCGGCCTCCAGATTGGTTTTGCTCCAGGGGACGCCTGAGCGGGGCAGGTATCGCTGCGACGCGATACCCGTCCGGGGATGGACACGGTCGGCCTGGTGGCACCGATGGCGTGTCCGGTCTCCTGCCGGGGGTTTATATTCCACCGGCGTGGAGTTTCGTCCCTCGTAAAACACACGGGGTGTGTCATTCGGCTGATCCGTGCTCGCCCGATGTTGCTGCCACATCAACATGGGGCGCCATGCGCTCCACTTGCCTGAGCCTTTTGGCTCGACCCGTGTGGAGCACGAGTCTCTCTCATCGTCCCTGCTCGGGTCGCGGCGTGGCTTAGGGGCGATGGAGGCAACTGCACGGGGCGCTGCCGCGCGGCCTTTGTGTGGTCGCACAGTGGCGTTATCCCGCAGGGGTATCCGGTACTTCGATAGCGGATGCGTTCCTTGCAGGGAGCGCCCTCCTTTTATGCGCTCCCGGGGAAAGGTGACGGCGGGGTTGTCGACGTTCCTCGCCGCCGGGGTATGGCTCGTTGTGGGTGACTTTAGGACAGGTGTTTTGTATGGGGCAAATGGGTGTGGCAGGTGGGGGGTGTTGGCGAGCGCAATTGAGGCTTTAGATTCTTCGACTCCGCTGCGCTGCGCTCAGAATGACAGTTCCGATGGATTCCGGCCTTCGCCGGAATGACGGAGTGGGAGCGGGAATGACGGAGGTGGCGGGCGGGGCGTACTTCGACAAGCTCAGCACGAACGGCCATCTCCGCGCCCTATACTGTCCCCATGACCATTTACTTTGATCATGCGGCGACGACGCCCGTTGATCCTCGCGTCGTTGAGGCGATGCTCCCCTACTTCACCGGGCAGTACGGCAACCCTTCCAGCATCTATGGGCTGGGGCAGGACGCCGCTCGAGCCATCGACGCGGCCCGGGACCAGGTCGCCGGAGTCCTCAACACCCGCAACGGCGACATCATCTTCACGGGCGGCGGCACCGATTCCGACAACATGGCGATCCGCGGGGCGGCCTACGCCCTGAAGCAGCACGGCAGCCATATCATCACGTCCGCCAGCGAGCACCACGCCGTCATTCATACCTGTGAGTGGCTTGAGAACAACGCCGGATTCTCTGTGACGTATCTGAAGCCGGACGGCGAGGGCGTCATCTCAGCCGAGCAGGTCGCCGAGGCCATCACGCCTGAAACGACCATCGTCACCATCATGTACGTCAACAACGAGACCGGCACGATCCAGCCGATCCCCGAGATTGCTGCCGCAATCCGAGCTGCAGAGGATACCCACGGCCATCGCATCGTCTTCCACACGGATGCCGTGCAGGGCGCGGGCTACCTGAGCCTCGATGTATCGGCGCTTGGCGTCGATATGCTGAGCCTCTCCGCCCACAAGTTCCACGGCCCCAAGGGTGTCGGCGTCCTGTTCCTGAACCGTGACGCCCCGTTCCAGCCGCAGACGATGGGCGGCAGCCAGGAGCGGAATCGGCGCGCGGGTACGGAAAACACAGCCGGCATC
The DNA here is from genome assembly GCA_964653005.1 of uncultured Dehalococcoidia bacterium. GTDB lineage: Bacteria > Chloroflexota > Dehalococcoidia > UBA6926 > UBA6926 > VXMO01. The sequence goes on from CAZZAN010000002.1 coordinate 125,210, forward strand.
GTCGGCACCGGCCTCGCTCTCGAAATGGCCGACAGTGAACGTGCCGAGATAACCCCGAATATCGCCAGGCTCTCCGGCCGCCTGGGCAAGAGCATCCTCTCGACCATCCCGGACGCGCACCTCAACGGCCCGCCGCTCGGCGACCCCCGCCGCATGCCCAACAACGTCAACATCTCATTCGCGGGAGTGGAGATCGAATCCGTCCTCATCAATCTTGACATAACAGGAATCGCCGCCTCATCCGGCAGTGCATGCACATCCGGCTCCATCGACCCATCTCACGTACTCATCGCAATGGGAAAGCCGCTTGAGCTGGCCCGCAACAGCCTGCGCCTCACACTCGGGCGTGACAACACTGATGCGGATATAGACCGCGTGCTCGAGGTCCTGCCGGAAATCGTGCGGCGCGTTCGGTCACTGGGCGGAAGCCGCTAAGACCACCGCCCGCAACAACTACTTACCGTCCGCGGTCAGGAATACGCTTCTGAAGTTCGGCGTTACGCGAGGAAGTCGCGGAGGCGGCGGCTGCGCGTGGGGTGGCGGAGCTTGCGCAGTGCCTTGGCCTCAATCTGGCGAATGCGCTCACGTGTGACGCTGAATTCACGCCCGACCTCTTCCAGCGTGCGGCTGCGGCCGTCATCGAGGCCAAAGCGGAGCTGAAGGACTCTGCGTTCGCGTCCACTGAGCGTGTCAAGAACGCTCCCGATCTGTTCCTTGAGCAGCTGGTACGAGGCGGCATCCGCCGGAGCGAGGGCGGCCTTGTCCTCAATGAAGTCGCCGAGGTGGGAGTCTTCCTCTTCGCCGATGGGCGTTTCAAGGGAGACCGGCTCCTGCGAAATCTTGAGGATCTCCCGGACGCGGTCCGGCGTGATCTCCATCTGTTCGGCGATCTCCTCGGTGGTCGGCTCACGCCCGAGTTCCTGCACGAGGCGGCGGTTTTCACGGAGGAGCTTGTTGATGGTCTCCACCATGTGGACGGGGATGCGGATGGTGCGGGCCTGATCCGCGATGGACCGGGTGATGGCCTGCCTGATCCACCACGTGGCGTAGGTGGAGAACTTGAAGCCTTTGCGGTAGTCAAACTTCTCAACGGCGCGGATGAGGCCGATGTTGCCTTCCTGCACGAGATCGAGCAGATTCATGCCGCGGCCGATGTACTTCTTGGCGACGCTAACGACGAGGCGGAGGTTGGCCTCCGTCATACGCCGCTGCGCCATTTCGCCGTCACGGCGGATTTCATCAAGGTAATCTCGACATTCGTCCTGAGTCATTTCAACGGCTTCGTGGATGTTCTGTGTCGAGAGAAAGAATGGGATGGTCTCAAGTGTGAGAGACGGGGCGAAGGTGCGAATGATGGGGGTGGGAAGAAGCCATCGCTGGAGAGAGAATTCGATAATCTCTCGCTCAACGTCCTCGGGTTCACGTCCGAGTTTGTTGGCGAATTCCTCTGCGAGTTCGTGGTGCATCTCGATGTCGATGGTCTTCCGGACTTCCTCGTCTTCCTTGAGGGTGAGGAGGGTGCAGGGTGTCTCAAGTTCCAGGTGTTCAATGATGACATTGGCGAGTTCACAGTGGGTGGCAAGTTTATTGAGCAGGTGTATGGCGACGTCGGCGATGGAAGCATTGCGTCCCGTTGTTTGGCGAATCTGGAACTCAAGCTCGTGGAGTTGTTTCCATCCCTCAGCCTTGCGGGCAAGATTCTTCTCCTGGCGGGCATTGAGGAGATCAACGCGGCCGATTTCGCGCAGGTACATGCGCACGGGATCGTCGAGCGATTCCGCATCCGCAAGCTCCGCTTCAGCTTCCGCTTCGATGCGTTGAGCCTCTACCCACTCTTCACGGGATGCCGGCCAGTCTTCCTCCGGCTTTGCGCCGTTCGGCAAGGCTCTTAGCAGGGCCGAGGATGCCGAGGGGTCGAGTGTGACAACGCCGTTGGCCACCTTCTGTGAGAGGGAGCCGGCCTCTTCGTCACCGAGGTTGATCACGCCGGATTGCCAGGTCATACTTACTCCTCCGTTCTATACGTTACGGGCGTTCTATACGTTGCGGGTGTTGCGGTTCCATGTGCCGTATTGGACGGCGCGCAATTGTTCAATGCGTTCTGCGAATTGGGCTTTCATGTCATCGGTTATGGCACGGAGGGCGTCCGCTTCTACTCCATCTTCTTCCGCGAGCGATGCAACGGCCTCCGCCGCTTCAAGCTCGTCTTTCTTCAGTTGGCGCTCCCACATGCCACGGACTACATCACTGAGAGCCTTTGATTGGCCGCGACGGTCAAGTGGGGATCGGATGTCAGTTCGGAGTTCATCCGCGTCCGGGCTGACCAGGACCTCCGCGCGTGTGACAGCATCGGCGGTGTTGAGAATCTGCCACAAGTCACGGTGCTGGGGGTTCCAGAAGAAGTGGGGCGGTACTTCGGGCAGGTCAAGGCGTTGCCATGCGTCAAAGATCTCATTGTCATACGTGAGGATGAGAGCAAGGAGTTGTCGTTCAATAGAATCGGCGCGGTCTTCCTTGAGGGCGTCTGCACCGATGGCAGCCGCATCGCCGTTCTGAGCAGGCGTCGGGCGGTAGCCTCCGTCCTGACGGCGGGGGCGCCGTTGTTGTCGCTCCGGACGTCCGACGGCAGCCTCAAGGGTTCGTTCCTCGATCTTTAGGGCAGAAGCGAGGTTGCTGAACGCTTGTTGCTGCTCAAACGGGTTATCGAGAGCGGTGATGAGCGGGAAGATGCGATTGACGGCTTCTAGCCGACCCTCCGGCGTGGCAGCCTCAGGCTGAGCAGCTTCCCGTTGGATGAGATAGTCAAGAATGGGGGTGGCCTCTTCAACACGCTTGCGCCAATCGTCAGGATCGTCGCGGATGACATCATCGGGATCGCGATCGGGCGGGAGGGTGATGATGCGGAGCCTGGGTAGTTCACGCCGGACACCCATGGGGACGGCGGAGTTTGAGACTCGCACAACTTCTCGCCGAAAGATGTCGAATGCGCCCTCAAGGCTGCGGCGCGTGGCTTCTTCACCGGCCGTGTCAGGATCAAGGGCGAGAGCGTAGCGGCGGGCCATGTTGCGCACCAAGCTCACCTGCCTCTCAGTGAGGGCAGTGCCCATGATGGCGACGACGTTGCCGAAGCCGGCCTGGTGGGCCTGCAAGGCGTCCATGTAGCCCTCAACGAGGACGACTTCGCCCTCGGCGCGGATGCCCTGCTCTGCGCGGTCGATGGCAAAGAGCGCGCCACTCTTGTCGAAGAGCGGCGTTTGGGGCGAGTTCAGATACTTGGGCTGTGAGTCGTCAAGGGCGCGAGCGCCGAAACCGATAACGCGGCCCTTTCCATCACGGATGGGGAACATGAGCCGCTCACGGAAACGGTCATACGCGCCTTCACTGTCTCCGTCACGTTCGATGACAAGGCCGGCTTGCAGAAGCTGTTCTTCGGTGTGACCGAGGTCAGAGAGGTGGCCTTTCAAAGCTTCCCATGCTTTCGGAGCCATGCCGAGCTGGAAATCATTGATGGTCTCATCGCTGATGCCCCGCTGCTGCAGGTAGCGGCGGGCCTGCTCACCGGCGGGAGAGTGGACAAGGATGCGGTGGAAATAGTCAGCGGCGCTCTGGAGAGCGGTGTACAGAACATCATTCTGTTTCCGCTGATTTTCATCCTGTCTGCGGGTGTCAGGGATAGTGACACCTGCGCGCTCTGCCAATCGGGACAGCGCCTCTGAGAAGGTCAGGTTGTCCGCGCGTTGGATGAATGAGAAGGCGTCACCGCCAGTGCCGCACGCGCCGAAACAGTGCCATGTGCCACGCTCCGGGAAGACGATGAACGACGGTGTCTTTTCATTATGGAACGGGCAGTTCGCCTTGAAATTACGGCCTGCCTTTTGGAGCGGCACGCGCGACTGGATAAGGTCAACGATGTCCGTGCGAGCCTTAACGTCATCGACGACGGTCATAGCGCCACCTCTACCAATGGCGTGGCGGGAACGCGACCGGCACGCAGATCCTCGGCAGCTCTCGCGGCGAACTGGTCCGTCATGCCGGAGATATAGTCGACGGCGCGGCGCGGCGCATCGTCATCGGGTCGCGCGTAGCCTTCGGGGATCAGTTCAGGCGAGTTAGTGAATACGTCCCACAGGGTCTCAAGGATGCGGAGAGGCTCTTCATTCTGATCGCGGGCAGCGACGAGATAGACGTTGTCAAAGAGGAACTCGCGCAAATCGATGACGGCCCGCAGCACGGATTGACTCATCACGATGTCCGGCCGGGAATTGTGCCCATTCACAGAATGGCCCTCGCCGGTCACAGGCCATGATGTTTCAACTAAATCGGCGATGATGGTATTCAGACGCTCTGCGTGGCGTTCTCCAAGGGTTTCGCGCACATGCGCCGGGATGTCATCCGCACGGATAAAGCCGGCGCGAATGGCATCACCCAGATCGTGGTTGATATAGGCTATCGCATCGCTCAAGCGGCAGATGTCTGCCTCAAGCGATATGTCCTCACCGGATTGGCGGATGGGCTGCAAGCTGCCACGCGCCTTTGAGTGGTTAAGGATGCCTTGCCGGACTTCCCATGTCAGGTTGAGCCCCTGCCCGTCCTTTTCCAACACATCCACGACACGGAGGCTCTGTTCGGCGTGGCGGAAGCCGCCGGAGACCCGCTCAGCGAAGAAGTCTTCCCCGAGGTGACCGAATGGCGTGTGGCCAAGATCATGCGCCAACGCGATTGCCTCAGCCAAATCCTCGTTGAGTTTGAGCGCACGGGCGATGGAGCGGGAGATCTGGGCGACTTCAATTGTGTGCGAGATGCGTGTTGAGAAATGATCGCTCAGGGGGGCAATAAAGACCTGCGTCTTATGCTTCAGCCGCCGAAAGGCCTTTGAATGGATGACGCGGTCACGATCTCGCTGGTATTCGGTACGCATGAACGAGGGTTCTTCGGGTATGCGCCGTCCCTGCGTTTCACGGCTGAGTTGAGCAAAGGGGGAGAGCGTCTGCTCTTCCAACTGCTCAAGGCGCAGGCGAATGTGGTGATCGTTCATTGACGGTGTCGATATCCCTCAGCGTCTTCTGCCCGTAACCGTTGTCCCTCGCCTATCCACCGGCTTCAGACACAAATAAAAATAGCCCCTGTCAAGGGTTCACGGACAACAATACCCATGCATACCGATGGTGTCAATTTTTTTGTAGTTCGCGGTCAGTGTCGCGGGGTTAGTGACGATGGCGTTCCACGTTCTGGCCTGGGCGGGTTTTTTGAGGTTCGCGATCCTGCTTTGGCTGGTCAAGTGAGTTGATCCGCCGCGTTCCGGCTTGGGGGTCTGTAAGGCTTCCTGGTTAAGAGCGCGGGGGTTTCCATTCGGGGAGGATGTATGGGGGGCCTGGGATGGTGTGGCGGGCAAGGTCGAGGGTTGGTTCTACAGTCGCGAGTTTGGATTCCTCGGCTGCGCTCGGAATGACATGGGGCGCGCGGCGGGAGTCGTCGCGGAGGATAGTGACGTGGTAGGCGAAGAAGGCGGCGGCAGGGACAACGATTGAGAGCCCCGGGATGAGAGTGTCGTCAAGGAAGCCGGACCCCTGTCCAAGGATCTCCGTGAGGACAGCAGCGAGGAGCGCCACAAGGGTGAAAAGCCATGTGCCACCGAGGGCGATAAGGGCGACGTAGAGATAGATGCGGCGGACGAGGCTGTGTGGATCGGCTCTTACCACACGCCACCAGAATGAGACCCAGAGAGGCGCACCGACAATAATCATGGTGAGAGCGACGGCGAGGAACTCTTCCCGTTCATTGGTTGTGGCAAAGAGATTGTCGCTGAAAATGGGATCCAGAAGCGTCATAAGCAGCGCCATGAGGCCGGGCACGAGGGCGATGAGGCCAACGGCGGACATGATGTATTTGAAGGTGATGGAAAGATGGGGGGATTCAGAGGGGGGCGTTACAGAGGTCGGCTGCATTCCAAGCTCAAGACCCCCGCTTTCACGGGAATGACGAGTGGCGTCGCGGCGGAGGATAGACCAGTGGTAAGCGAGGAGAGCCAGGCCGATGAGGAGACCGACGACGGGCAGGATGAACTGTCGGAAGTAGGTGACTGCCGTTGTCGTGTTGTCCGCGCCGACGAGTTGGGCAATGACGATGTAGATAGTGGCAGCCGCGCCCCAGAGTGCCAGGGACGCACCGCCGATGAAGGCAAAGCCATATAAGTAGACCTGCCGGAGGACGGATTCTTCATCGGTGGTGGCAACGGTGCGCCATTGAATGGCCCATGCAGTGATTCCGACAATCGCCCAGCCGGCGGCGGCGCGGAGAGGATCCCGGAAGTCCTCCGCCGTAATCAACGTGTCTGATGCATCGAAGATAAGGCTATACGTCGCATAGACAAGGCCATAGGCGATCCAATAAGTCGCGGTGACGGCGGCGGTGAGGAATATGACGCTAAGACCGTAGACTCGCCATCGTCTGACGGTCTGCGCGCGGGAAGTAGGCTGTCCCTCGAGGTTCTCGCGCCGCCAAAGGTAGTACCACAGGCCTGCAGCGGCAAGGACGCCACCAATATGCTCCAGTCCTTCGAAATCGCCGGCTATGTCTTCAATGATCTGGATGCAACCGACAAAGACATAAAGGGAGGCGAGAGCGAGGGCGCCGTGGATGTAGAGCTTGCGGAGGACGGAGCCGGCTTCTTCAGCGTGGTTGTTGGCGGCGCGGCGCAGGAGGAATTCATGTGCGAGCCAGACAGGGAGTCCGACGATAATCATGGCGATCCATGTGGGTTCGGGATCGCCGCCTGCGCCGAACCCGGTGAGGGAGCGAACCAAATCGGTTGCCAGGCCGTACGCGCCCTGCAGGAAGATCCAGAAGGAGACGAATGCCGCGAGGTAGACGTATGAACGCTGGGGGATGCTCACGCAGGTTCATCCTCGCAGTAGTCGTCACGGATGTGCTCGAGTTCAATCGGCCATTCTGATTCTGCGATGAGCCAGAAGCCGTCCGCAGAACGGCGGAGTTCAAATTCATGTTCCGAACTGTTGCCGTCATCCGGGAGTTCAAATAGACCCGGCTCCCGGATCCACGTCGCACGGACGATGACAGTAACCGTTTCGACGTCGATTTCTTCCACGTCCCCGAGCCTGACACGATACCTGGCAAGCGAGGAATAGCGCAGGCGGTCACGCAACTCGTCTTCCATGCAGGCGGTAGTGTTTTCTTCAGCCAGGAGCGCGAGTGCCGTATCGGTGTCTTCGTCACCAACCGCCTGTAGGTATCGCTGGACCGTACCCTCGGGTGTATTGGGCGGATACGTGGCTTCCTCCCGGTCGATGAGGCGAGGGAGGGCGATGGCCAGGACAACGAGAACGATGACGCCTGCTACGACGCCGATGAGGATGCGTGTTGATGAGTCCATTGAGAACATGATACTCAGGCTCAGTCAGTCTGGCTTTTTTCGTGCGTGCCGGGCCGATAGAGGGACCCGTCCGGCATATCGTCCACATGAATCTTGATATTGTGCTCAACAGTCAGCCCAACAAGGGCGGCCCGGAGGGGTGTTGAGCCGCCGTCAGGGATGCTTAGGAGCAGGGTAACGCTGACGGCTGTATCGAGAGAGGCAACAGATATAGTCTCAATTGAACACCCAACCCGTTCAATTGAGCGGAGGATATCATCAACGAGCCCGGGGCGGTCATCGGCGATGGCAGTGATGATGACGCGGTTAGGGTTGGTGTTGTCGGCAGTGGGGGTCATAGGAGTAGGATACGGCACGGAGGGAGGTGTGTGATGGCGCGGGAGATGGTGGAGACGGTAACGGGGCCGGTGGCGGCGAGCGAACTGGGTTTCACGCTTTCCCATGAGCATGTGATCGTCGGGTTTCCGGGCATCAAGCAGACGTACCCGGAGTTAATGGACTGGGACGGCATTGAGTCGGGCGGCATCTCAAAGTTGTCCGAGGCGCGGGCCGAGGGTCTGCAATCAATCATGGATGCGACGCCGTTCGAGTTGGGCCGCGATGTGCTGATGCTGAAGCGGGTTTCAGAGGGGTCAGGTGTCAACATCATCGCGTCGACGGGGACGTACGTGGACATTCCACGGCTTATCTGGTTCACCCACCCGGATCGCATGGCGGCGGTGTATATCCGCGAGATCACGGAGGGGATCGAGGGCACAGGCATCAAGGCCGGCATGATTAAGGTGGCCGACAACAATTTTGAGCTATCCGACGCAGAAGTGATGGTGCTGCGGGCAGCGTCGCGCGCGTCCAACGAGACGGGCATCCCGATTACGACGCATACGCAGCCGCAGAACAGGGTGGGAGAGCCACAGTGGCGCATCTTTGCCGAGGAGGGGGTGGATCCCGCGCGGGTCTGCATCGGGCATTCATCGGACTCGACGGAGTTCGATTACCTGGAGGGACTGGCGCGTGAAGGGGTCTTCCTGGGCATGGATGAGCTGCCTGGGCACCAGTTGAATGAGCCGTGGCGCGAGAAGTGCGACATGATCAAGCGGCTAATCGACGCGGGTTTCGCGGGACAGCTGATGCTGTCGCATGATTGGTCGGTCAAGCTGCATCCGGACGATTCATGGGGAGCATCAGAAGAGAAGCACAAGCTGGTGAACCCGGATGACTACGCATTCATCGGCCGCAATGTGCTGCCATACCTGCGGGAGCAGGGTGTGGACGAGGAGGCGATCAGGCTGATGACGGTGGAGAATCCGCGGAGGTTTTTGGCGGGGCCGTAAAGAGATATCGCTCGTGGTCCGCGACGACGCACTCCGTTGATACCATATCTGCGCTCACCATATCTGTTGACACCAGAGCTTGTTATCGGTAGCCTGCTGTTATGGCACCGATAAAGTCCGATCAGTTCGCATACGCGTTTAGGCCGGAGTCGATTGATGAACTCCGGAAGCAGGTGGGGCTTACCCAAGCGGGGCTAGCGGACGAATTAGATGTGCCTGTGAACACGGTGTCGCGGTGGGAAACCGGCGCCACAACTCCCGATGCCAAGGCTCTTGCCGCCATGTACTCGGTGGCGAAGGAACGAGGTGTCAATCCACAGTTCTTCCAGAGGAGGGTTGAGGTGACGAAAAAGCAGCGAGAGCGGACGAAGTTGATGGTTGCATGGGATTTTCAGAATCGGGGATTGGGTGCAGTTGACGTAGTTCATGAATGGCCATTTGCAAAGAAGTACCTGGATCTGCACTTCCCCAAGGCCCATGCAAACCGGAGCCTTAGAGCGTATCCGACGTTATTCCAAAATGAGGCGAGGAAAGAACTCGAGAATTTCGGGTTCGAAATCACCCAGAGTGCCTACAATGTAGATTCTCAGATTGTGCGTGATGTGAAGGATTACTGCCTAGTTAATCCATCCAAAGTGGTCTTTGTGTTGATTTCGGATGATGGAGATTTTGTTAGCTTGCTCCGCGAGCTGAGGCAGGCAGGAGTGGATTGCTACGTCTGGGGTAGTGACCGGTGCAGCCAACGACTCATCGCGGCTGTGGAAGAAAATCACTTTGTCAATTGGGATAGGATGTTTGTTGTCTCAACCTGCATAGACGTGATCAAGGAGATTGGTGGAAAACCTATCTCAAGGTCTGCATTCGGTCAACGATGCTATCAGGCGCTGGAAGATGCGGAGGTTTTCCCTGACAGCGTTGGTTTCAGCAAGAATCGACCCTATGCCAGCCTACTGCGGTGGCTTGAGCTACAGGGGCTGGTATCGGTACAAGAAATCTCAAGCAAGAAGGACACCATTACAGTCCGATTGACCCAAGCGGCCTGAGAAGCAAGCTAGGATTCTGGATTCTCGCCTACGCACGGGATTCGGCGAGTACAAAACGCAGGCAGGGCGGCGCGTATGCGCCGCCCTGCCCTTTGCTTCGTCTTTGCGTTATGGACTACTTCGCGCCGTTGCTTCCGTTGTGGGTGGCCCAGAAGACGTTCTCCGGGTTGAGCGGGATCTGGCGGTGGCGGATGTTCGTCGCGCGGCTGACGGCGTTGCCGACGGCCGGGAGCGGCGGGATGATCGGCACCTCTCCCACACCCCGGACACCCAGCGGGTTCTCCGGCGCGGGGCCGCCGACGAAGATGGTCTCAATCATCGGCAGGTCGAGCGCGGTGGGCATGCGGTAGTCGAGGAAGTTGGCGTTCTTGAGAATGCCATCCTCGCCCCACTCGTAGTTCTCCCATAGCGCCCAGCCGACACCCTGGGCGACTGCGCCCTGCACCTGGCCCTCAACGGCCATCGGGTTGATGGCGCGGCCGGGGTCCTGGAATGCGGTGTAGCGGGCGATGGTGGCGCGACCGGTGTCGTCGTCAATCTCAACCTCGCAGATCTGGACGCCGGAGCTGGTAACGGGGCGCACGCCGGTGGCGAGGCCGTTGCCGATGATGGCTCCCAAGCCCATTCCCACGCTCTTGTTGGCGAGCTCCCCGAGTGACACGGACTGCTCCGGGTTGTCACGCAGGGTGAAGGTGCGATCCGAGTATTCGACATCCGAGGCGTTCGCCTTGAACTGCTCGGCAGCCAACTCCTTGAGTTGATTGATCACGTCCTCGGCGGCGTTCTTGACGGCCATGCCAGTGACGTATGTGATGCGGCTGCCCCATGAACCGTCGCTGTAGCCGACGGAATCGGTGTCACCGACGGTGGAGCGAACCTCTTCGACGGTGACGCCAAGCTCTTCAGCGGCGATCTGCGCCATCGAGGTTCGCGTGCCAGTGAGATCAACAGAGCCGACGACCAGGCTGAACGTCGCGTCCTTGTTGAGCTGGATGGCTGCGGTGGAGGTGCCGGAGCCCTCTCGGCGCATGCCAATGGCAACGCCGCGGCCGCGGCCCTCAGGAACGGGCGACTTCCAAGAATCGTGGTTCTTGACGGTCTCAAGGATCTCCTTGAATCGCGTGACAGGCAGGGCCATGCCATCGCTCATCGGCTCGCCATCTTCGGTCATGTTGGCGATGCGGAGATCGATCGGGTCCATTTCCAACGCCTGCGCGAGCTCGTCCATCATCGTCTCAATGGCGAATGCGCCCTCAGGGAGACCCGGCGCGCGGTAGGCCTGCGATCGGGACTTGTTGGTGAGAACGTCGTACCCATCCGCCTGGAAGTTGGGCAGCTTGTAGGGTGAGAGGCCGGCGACGAGGATGTTGTTGACGTAGAGCGCGGAGCCCGGGAGGCAACCGGCGTCCAGGTAGAACTTGGCCTCGAACGCGGTGACCTCGCCCTTCTTGTTGGCGCCGGCCTTGATCCAGCAGTAGGCGTCCGGCGCGGGGCCGGTCGCGCGGAAGACCTCGTCGCGACCGAGGACGGTCTTGACGGGGGAGCCAGTCTTGAGGGCCAGCAGGGCGGTTGGAAGCTCAGGGACGGTGAATCCCTTGCCGCCGAAGCCGCCGCCGATCTCCAACGGCACAACGTTGACCTTGTTCAAAGGAACCTGCAGGAGCGCCGCGTTCTGGCTCTTGTTGGCGAACGACGCCTGCGTGGTGGTGTAGATGGTGATGTGGCCGGTGGCGTCGACATCAACGGTGCAGGCCTGGGGCTCGATGTAGCCCTGGTGAACCATGCCGATGCGGTATTCGCCCTCGAGGACGACGTCCGCCTCTTCGTAGCCCTTGGCGACGTCGCCGCGCGCGAGCTCCATGTGTACGGAGATATTGGTGGGCGTGTCGCTGCGGCCCTCAAGGCCGCGGGTGCGAACTTCCTCGTGAATGATGGGCGCATCGTCCTTGATGGCGTCCTCAATCTCCACGACAGCGGGGAGCGGCTCGTAGTCGACCTTGATGAGGTCGAGCGCCTCTTCCGCGATGTGCGGGGATGTTGCCGCGACTGCGGCGACGGGATGGCCGTGGAACAGGACGCGGTCCTGCGCCATGAGGAATTGGCGGAGATAGACGGCGTCCAGCGTGACCTCACCGCCAACCTGCTCATCGGAATCGAGCGCAGGCAGGTCCTTGTGGGTGACGACGGCCTGGACGCCAGGATAGGCCTCTGCGGCAGATGTGTCGATGCTCTTGATGCGCGCGTGGGCGTGCGGACTGCGCAGGATCTTGCAGTGCAGCGTGCCCGGCAGCGTAAGGTCCGGCGCGTAGACTGCTCGACCCTTGACGCGCTCGACGGCATCGACACGGGCGATGGGCTGTCCGATTGGCTTCTCAGGTGTTGCAACCATGTGTATTCCCTCCAGGGCAGGCGGCTAAAGCATGGACGCCTGCTATTCCTCCCATTGACGCCGCGGACACGTATCTACGGCGACAGGGTTAGTGTAGCGGATTTTGGGGGTGAAGTGGGGGGAGGGCACGTACAATAGCATCGCCAGAGGCCGCGGTAACAACACAGCTTGGCGGACATATAAGGGGGCACGATGTCTATGAGGAATGGAATCGCAAAGACTATCCCGCTCCTCTTAGTGCCGTCCGGCCTGATTCTTGCCGCTCTGGTTGTGCTGGCAGGTTGCGACCCGAACGGATCGTCCGTGGAGAATGAGTCCGCCTTGACAGGCACGCAGTCACCACAGTCACCGCTTCGTCTCGATCGTGTTACTACGCCGACACCAATCCCACTCCCCACGGCAACTCCAACTGTGATCCCTGATCCTACGGCAATTCCGACCCCGTCGCGGGCAATCGTGGCAGATGAGGCATACACATTCCTTGAGGCGTTTATAAGAGACCATGATCGAAGAGGGCCCGGAACATCGGGGGAGCGAGCAGCTGCGCTGGCACTCCGGGACAGTTTGACGCGACTCGGATTCGAGACTCGCGTCGAGGAGTTTGACCTTGGACCCGCACCGTCGGAAGTGTCGTTCGAACTTCAATCATCCGAAGGGACGATGGACATGGATGTCCAGTCGCAAGCGCTGGAGTTCTCACCGCGTGGAAACGTCACCGGAGAGTTGGTCTATGTGCAAAAGGCCCTTGAAGGCCAATTGCGGCAAACTGAATTGCAAGGCAAGGTCGCGCTGATTGAGCGCGGGGACGACACGTTCTCAGGGAAGGCGATTCGCGCAGCGCGCGCCGGGGCAAGCGCAGCTGTCATCTTCAACTACAATGCCGGAAATTACAGCGGATACCTGGTGAGCGAGTCGCCCATTCCGGCGGTTGCCATAAGTGGACGAGACGGGGAGAGGCTCCTTAATGCGCTGGATGTCGGATCAGTTCAGGCCACGGTTCGTGTTTCAAGACTCGAATCTCGTTCCCTGAACATCATCGCTGAACGGAAGGGCACAGATCCCAATGGCGGAGTGGTGTATCTAACAACGTACATCGACGCCGTTTCAAACGTGGACGGAGCCAATGACAACGGCTCCGGCATCGCAAGCCTGATGACAATCGCAGAGATAGTCTCAACTCGTTCCTATCCGTTCACCGTCAGATTGGCCTTTTTCGGCTCTGCCCATGGGAAGGAACCCGGGAGCGTGCGCGCGGGGAGTCGATTCCACGTGAACCAGTTGAGCAACAGCGACATCGCCGACATCAAGGTGATGACAAGCGTGTACATGTGCGGTTCAGGAGACACCCTGGGGCTCTATGGCAGCGAGGGCTATAGGTCCATCATGTCCGAAATTGGAGATGACCTGTCCATTGCTGTCGCGGACTATGGAGAGTGGCCCATTAACGATGACATCTCATTCGATGAATTCGATGTCAAAACTCTGGCGATGACGGGGAATGATCAGACACATCACCATCAACCAACGGACACACTTGAAAACATCGACAGAGATTTGTTGGGCCAGACCGTTGAGGCGATGATCCAGTTCCTGGAAGCTCTGGCGCAATTGCAGTGATTGAGACTCTCCCCCTCCCCAACAGCAGGGGGAGAGTCCTTCGCTGCGCTCAGAATGACAAGCCTATTTATCCATGTTTGCCATGTCGACGGCGGCGCGGGCGATGATCTTGGCGCAGTCTACGACGCGTTTGATCTCGGTGCCGTACTCGCGGATGATGGTGTGGCCGCCGGGGCCGTAGCAGAGGGACTCACAGCCGGCGTTGGTGTAGTGGCCGGAATCGTTGAAGGCGTTTGAGGATATCCAGCCGGGCTCTTCGTTCCTGACCTCGCGGTGGTACTTGACGATGGTCTGGTTCAGGAAGTGCTCCGGGGGCAGGTCGATGCCGTAGGCCTCGGTCTTCAGGCTCTGCCATTCGGGGCGGTTGGTGGCCGGAGGCCGCTCAATCTCCCATTTGAAGTCAGGATCGCCGTCGGCAACGCTTCTGATGACGTCTTCAATCTGTCGCTGGATGTCATCGTAGTCCTGTCCGGGGAGGCCGCGGACTTCCAGGATGGCACTCGCGAAATCTGGGACGTAGGATGCGCGCCAGTGGGCGTACTGTCGGCCAATGCCGCCGTTGATGCCGCCGACGATGAGGCGTGGGAGTCCGGGGAACTCTTCACGACGGGGTGAGTCGAATTCAAAGCCCTCTAGCGCCGTGATGATGCGCGCCAGCTTCTCGGCGGCATTCACGTAACTCATGTTGTGCATTGCGCCGATCCACGCGGCTTCGCCGATGGTGTGGACGAGGAATTGGATCGCGCCCGCGTGCAGTGGCAGCAGTTCCATGCCGGTGGGTTCCGGGATGATGCAGACATCACCAATCAAGCCGCGCTGAACGAGGTCGACGGCCCCTACCCCGCCCTGCAGCTCGCCGACGACGGCGGTCATGAGGACATCACCACGCATCCGGATGCCGGCGCGGTGGAGCGCGATAAAGGCTGCCGCAGCGGCGGCGACGCCGGCCTTCATGTTGATGAGGCCATGGGCGTAGATCATGCCGTCTTCGATCTTGAACTCCCAGGGATCGCCCTCGAAGTACATGGGGACGGGATCGATGTCCATGTGGCCGTTGTACATGACGGTCTTGCCGCCGCCGGTCCCCTCCATCTTGTAGTAGAGGTTGGGGCGGCCGGGCTCGTCCGCGACATCGATTAGATCAGCGTTGATGCCGCGTTCCGCGAGCCACGACTGGAGTTCAGCCATAGCGCTTGCCTCATGCGGCGGGAAGCTCTGGTGCTGGTGGAGCCGCCGCATCAGTTCTATGATTTCGGCTTCGTCGATATGCGCGTCAATCTGCGCGCCGATGTCGGTTGTCATAACACACCCCCTGTGTTGTGCGGACACGTTACCACGAGAGGGGGTGTTGGTGCGCTTGATTGGCAAGCAGAGGCCCTGGATTCTTCGCTGCGCTCAGAATGACAGGGGAAGGTGGTTACGGCAGCATGATTGGGTTACTTATCCATGTTTGCCATGTCGACGGCGGCGCGGGCGATGATGCGGGCGCAATCGACGACCTTTTGGATCTCGACAGAGTAGGCGCGAGCGCCGGTGTTCGGTGAGGGCCCGTAGTTGATGGAGGGGCAGCCGGCTCGCGTGTAGTGGCCGGAATCGTTCCAGGCGTTGGAGCTACTCCATTCAGGCTCCTCGTTGCGGACCTCACGGTGGCGGTTCAGGACGGCCTGGTTGAGGAAGTGCTCCTTGGGGAGATCAATGCCGTAGGCCTCCACCTTCATGCTTTGCCATTCAGGGCGGTAGGTGGCGGGCGGGCGTTCAATCTCATAGCGGAAGTCAGGATCGCCGTCCGCCACGCTCTTGATGACTTCCTCAATCTGCTGCTGGATGTCGTCGTAGTCCTGGGTTGGCAGGCCGCGGACTTCAACGATGGCACTGGCAAAGTCCG
Source organism: uncultured Dehalococcoidia bacterium (assembly GCA_964653005.1). GTDB lineage: Bacteria > Chloroflexota > Dehalococcoidia > UBA6926 > UBA6926 > VXMO01. The sequence continues at coordinate 140,865 of CAZZAN010000002.1, forward strand.
GGACATATGATGCACGCCAATGGCCATAGTTTCGTCCCACGCCGCCGTTGATGCCGCCGACGATGAGGCGCGGCAGGCCGGGAAACTCCGGGCGGGCATCCGATCTGAGTTCGATGGTATCCAGGGCATCGATGATCTTGGCGAGTTTGGTTGCGGCGTTGACGGAACGGCGCGTGTGGAGCGCGCCGATCCACTCCGATTCGCCGATTGTGTGGATGAGGAACTGGATAGCGCCGGCGTGCTGCGGCTGGATGCGGAGGCCGGTTGGTTCCGCAACGATGCAGGCGTCACCGATGAGGCCGCGTTGAACGAGGTCGACGGCCCCCACACCGCCCTGAAGTTCGCCAACAACAGCCGTCATAAGGAGGTCGCCGCGCATCCGGATACCGGCGCGGTGGAGGGCGACGGTGGCGGCGGAGATGGACGCGATTCCGGATTTCATATTGACGAGGCCGTGGCCGTTGAGGAACCCGTCCTCCTCCATGCACTCCCATGGGTCGCCGGGGAAGCTCAGGGGCACAGGGTCGATATCAAGGTGGCCGTTGTACATGACAGTCTTGCCACCGCCGGCGCCTTCCATGCGATACACGAGGTCCGGGCGGCCGGGCTCATCAGCGACATCAATGAGTTCGGCGTCGACGCCACGCTGTACGAACCAGTCCTGGAGGTAGGCCATGCAGTCGGCCTCATAGGGCGGAAAGCTCTGGAATGACTGAAGGCCCCGCATAAGAGCGACGATTTCATCGCGGTCAATGTGGGCGTCAATCTGCGCGCCGATGTCTGTTGTCATAACACACCCCCCTGTGTTGTGCGGACACGTTACCACGCGAGGGGTGTTAGTGCGTTTGGTTGGCCTCCATTGGTCCTTCGACAGGCCCAGGGTGAACGAAGCACCCACACTGTCATTCTGAGCGGAGCGCAGCGGAGTCGAAGAATCTAAAGACGTATTTGACCAAGCAGGCGAGATTTTAGATTCCTCGACTGCGCTCGGAATGACATGCACATCAAGGGATGGAGGCGGTACGGGGTCGGGTTGCGCAATGCGATTCAGATTCCCGCTTTCGCGGGAATGACGGTAAGGGCTGACCCTTCGACAGGCTCAGGGTGAACGGTAAGTCGATTAGCGGGCGGCGTTGCGGAGGGAGTGTTGGGGGCCTTGGGGAAGTTCCCAGTCGCGGTAGTAGGCACGGATGTGGGGATCGAGGGCCTGTGCGGCCTGGCGGCGGGCGATAACTTCAGGCGGGGGGCCGCCTGCCAATGCTTCCTGGATGCGCATGGTGATGGCGGCGACGTTGAGCATTGGGTATTCGCCGTTGTCGTAGACGATTCGACCATCAATCAGGACGGTTCGCACATCTCGGCCACGGGCGCGCGAGACCAAGACTTCGAGGGGATCGAGTTCGCTGTCGAGATAGGGGTAGGAGACACGGTCCCAGTTGAGCATGACGATGTCGGCCCGCTTGCCGGGTTCGAGGCTGCCGATGTGGTCGTCCAATGTGAGGTTCTTCGCGCCGCCGAGGGTGGCCATATGGAGGAGTTCTCCGGGAGTGACGTGTCGGTTGTCCAGCCCGGGAACACGATGCAGCCGCTGGCTGAGGCCGATCTCCTGCAAGAGGTCATCGTCGTCATTGATTCCGACGCTGTCCGTGCCAACGCCGACGTTGACACCGGCGTCCAGCATGGCACGGACGGGTGCGATACCGCTGTGGAGGCGGAGGTTGGAGCTGGCATTGTGGGAGACGCCGGTGCCGGTCTCGGCGAGGATGCGGATATCGTCCTCCGTTACCCACACGCAGTGGGCGTAGGAGACGCCGGGGCCGACCATGCCGAGGTCTGCGAGTCGTTGCACGGGGGACTGGCCAGTAGTGCGGTTGGCATAAAGGCGCTGGTAGACGGTTTCAAGGACGTGGGTGTGGATGCCCATGTTGTTTTCACGAGCGGTGTCCACGATTCGGCGGAGACTATCTTCATCCGCCCAGTGGTAGCCGGAGGGGCTGAGGAGGATACGAATGCGCTCCGGGTCTGCCTTCTCGTATCGCTCATGGAGGTCCAGAACGAGGTTGAGATTGTCCTCAAAGGCAACACGCGAGCCTTCGACGACGGCGCGGGCTGTTTGAGAGAGATCATCAGGCAGGCTTTCAAGGAACGCTTCATCGTCGCCGTAGACAAGGAAGCACTGGGAGCGGAATCCGATAGAGAACGCGGTGCGCACGCCGACTTCACGGAACGCAGTGAGTGTGCCCTCGGCTTCAGCAAGAGGGCCGGCCTGGTTGAACATGACGGCAGTGGTGCCGGAGCGGAGCTGCTGCATGAGGGTGTAGAGGCCCAAGAGATAGGAGTCCATGGGTTTGCGTCCCCACGCGAGGTTCAGCCACGTCTCAAGTGCGCCATCGGGTTGCCCAAGCTGGAGATAGGAGACACCGCGACCGTGGTGATGGGCGTTGACGAGGCCGGGAAGGACGAAATGGGAGCCGTCGCCGATGACATCGGCTGACGGGTGGCGTGATCGGAGGTCGCCGTAGTCACCGGTTTCGATGATTGAACCGTCGGCTGCTATAGCAACGGCGGCGTCATTGAGCAGAGTGGCGCTGCCATCGTGTTCTGCTCGGGCGAGGACGTATCGTCCGCGGACGAGGGTGGCAGCAGGTGTTAATTGGGTCATGGAGCCAGTGCTCCCTGACTATGTTCAGGAATTCATGTCTTCGGCGGCGGCCTGGACGGATCGGACGATCTTGTCATAGCCGGTGCAGCGGCAGAGGTTGCCCGCGAGGTGGAGCCTGATTTCCTCTTCCGTTGGATTCGGAATCATCTTGAGGAGATGCTCGGTGGACAGGATGAATCCCGGGGTGCAGATGCCGCACTGGAAACCGCCGTTTTCCATGTAGGCCTTCTGGATGGGGTGCAGGTCATTGCCCGGCGCGAGGCCTTCAATGGTGTTGACTTCCCTGCCGTCCATTTCCACGCCGAGAGCGCAGCAGGAATTGACGGTGACGCCATCGACTTCAATCGTGCAGGAGCCACAGTTGCCGTTGCTGCACCCTTCCTTCGCGCCAGTCAGGCCAAGCTCGTCACGAACGACCTCAAGCAGTGTTTGCCGGGGAGTAATGGCGATTTCTACGGAGTTGCCATTGACCGTGAATTGGACGATGCGTCGATTCGTAGTTGTCATTTTCTTTCTCTCACCATTCAGTGGTTGCGTTCTTGATTATCCCTGGCTCTTTTTCATCGTTTGTGCTGTTTTCAGACCTACGTGACGTTGACGCCGAGTTGGGCGGCGCAGGCCGTGACAGCACGGCGCGTGAGAACTTTGGTAAGTTCGCGTCGGTAGTCCGCTGAGCCGCGCACGTCGGAGATGGGGGATGCGTGATGCTCGGCCTGCTCACCGGCCTCGCGAGCCAGGGCGGCCGTCAACGTTTCGCCTTTCAGCACATTCTCCGCGTCAGTGGCGCGGACGGGTGTGGGAGCGACGGACGCGAGGGCGATGTTAACGTCCTCGATCTTGCCGTCACTGACGGACATGCAGACCCCGACGCCAACGACGGCAATATCCATCTCCGCGCGCGGAATGAAGCGCACATAGTAACTGGAGGCATTGGCGGGTGTCGCAGGGACGCGAAACTCAACCAGACACTCATCCGGTGCGAGGGTCATCTGCCCGGGACCCGCGAAGATATCACCAACGGGCTCTTCCCGCGTGCCGTTGGGGCCGGCGATAACGACCGTGCTGCCCAGAACCATCAGCGGGGGTATGGTGTCGCCGGAGGGTGCGGCGTTTCCAACGTTGCCGCCAAGCGTGGCGCGGTTCTGAATCTGTATCGCGCCAACCAAGCCGGATGCCGTGGCGAGGGCCGGGAATGCGGCCTTGACGCGGTCATCGTCGCGAACTCGAGATAGCGGGAGCGCGGCGCCGATGCGGAGTCCGCCCGCGCCATCATCGTCAAAGACCATCATTTCAGGCACGCGCTTGGTATCAATGAGCAGTTCCGGGGTCCTGCGACCGATGCGGATCTGGTCGATGATGTCGGTTCCGCCTGCCAGGGCGCGCGCCTTGTCACCGGCTTGGCCAAAAGCTTGAACGGCCTCAGCGAGCGACGTGGGCGCCACATAGTCAAAATTACGCACGTCTTCCCCACCTCCCCTTACAGGACTGTGCAAAGGCCATATCAAAGGCCGTTGGACACATCCGCAGTACCGCAATCATACACCCACGCGGGGTTTGGGCGCTTGTACGTGGGCTGGGCAACGGAGACAGTTGGCGGACTGGCTTGTGGAATGACAGGGAAAGCCAGATTTCGTATACTGATATGCCCGTACGAAAGAGTGTTTCTTGCGCGACGGGATAGACTGTACCCTTAAGAGAGGGTAGCGAACCAGGAAGGAAGGTCCGGGATGACAAAGATGCAGGATGTGACCGAGAACGATTTTCAGAGTGAGGTTCTAGGCGCGGAGAAGCCGGTGCTCGTGGACTTCTGGGCGCCGTGGTGCGGCCCCTGCAAGATCGTCTCGCCAATCGTCGAGGAGCTCGCGGAGGAATATTCCACCGAGATGGGCTTCACGAAGCTGAACGTGGACGAAGCGCCAAACATCGCGCTGAAGTACCAGGTAATGAGCATCCCGACGCTGATGGTCTTCCAAGGCGGCGAGCCCGTTGCGCAGGTTGTCGGCGCGATGCCGAAGAAGGCAATCAAGGATCGCCTCCTCTCCAAGGTGGTATCCGTTTAGCACAGCGGCCTACCGGATTCCCGCAAAGGCGGGAAAGACATAATGGTTGCTTTTCTTGAGGAACTCATGGGGACGCCGTTTCGGACACGTAGCCGGGCGGCGTCTTCGCACGTTAGATGCACTGTGAGGTGAGAGTTGGATACGTATGACCTGATCATCCTAGGCGGGGGACCAACGGGAGCAGCCGCGGGCCTGTACGGCACGCGCTCCCGGCTGAATACCCTGCTCATCGAACGCGGCCTCGTTGGCGGGCAGCTAGCCGTGACCGAGGACGTGGAGAACTACCCAGGATTCGAGCACATCCTTGGACCGGAGCTCGGACAGAAGTTGATGGATCACGCGGAGAAGTTCGGCCTGAACGTGGAGTACGCCGAGGTGGAGGACGTCGAACTTGAGGGCGACTACAAGATCGTCAAGACAGACGATGGCGAACTCCGGGCCAAGACGCTAATCATCGCAACAGGCTCAATGCACAACAAGCTGGAAATCCCCGGAGAGGATGAATTCTCCGGTCGGGGCGTTTCTTACTGCGCGGTGTGCGATGGAGCGTTCTTCCGTGACAAGGAGCTTGTGGTCGTCGGCGGCGGTGACGCGGCCGTTGAAGAGGGGGCGTACCTGACGCGTTTCGCCAACAAGGTGACAATCATCCATCGGCGGGATGAGCTGCGAGCGCAGAAGATCCTGCAGGAGCGCGCCTTCGCTAACGAGAAGATGGATTTCCTGTGGAACACGACGGTGCAGGAGATCAAGGGCAACGGTCTGGTCGATACGCTGGTGCTCAAGGACGTGAAAGAGGACTCGCTGTACGAGCGTTCAATCGACGGAGTTTTCATCTACGTCGGGCTGACACCGAACACGCAGTTCCTCAAGGGCAAGCTGCCGGCGGATGAGCAGGGGCACCTGCATGTGAATCTGAAGATGGAGACGAAGTTCCCCGGTGTCTTCGCGGCAGGCGACGTTCGAGCACAGTCTGCGCGCCAGGTCGCGTCCGCGGTTGGCGACGGAGCGACGGCAGCAATCTTCGCGGAGAAGTACATCGCCGAGAATTCTTAAAGACCGCTCAGAATCGGCAAGCGTGTTTGGTTCGGTTCTTGTTCGGGGGTGGACGGCGCCGGTTCTAAGGCCGTACGCCGTTCGAGAGCGACATCCCCTTGGTACTTTGTTCCAGGCTGGGTGGTTTTGCGCTCATCCAACTCCCCCGTGAGGGAGGTAGGTAGTTCTTCGGTTTTCCGCCTAGCGCGGGAGTAGATGGTTCCCGGTGGGGCCCACGGGCTTCAACCCCGATGGGGGGCGGCCAGCGCCGTCCCCGGTGGGTTCGACTCCCTCCTACTCCCGCCATTTTTTTGACGTTCGCGATCCGCGTTGGGTCTGGAAGGGTTTGGTCCGCCGCGTTCCGGCCATAGCGGCATGTTGAGACTTTAGATTCTTCCGCTTCTCTCAGGATGACGCAAGGGGCTGGGAAATAGCGATACGCCTTCCCTGTCGACGGGAGATTAGTAGAGAGCCCCGGTGCTGTTGCACCGGGGCTCTCTTATGGTCTGCGGTCTTGCCGTCAGCGCCACATCGGCTCAGGGGTTTGGATCACCGGTCGATCCAGATGTGGGAGTAGCGACCCTGCGGTCCGTAGAACGCAAGGTAGTTGAGAGCCGGCATGAAGCCGCGGATGTCCTTATTGATCGCCGGGACGTAGGAACTGTGCGAGACGACGATCTTAGCGACATCACCCAACGCCATCTCCATTGCCTGCCACGCAAGCTCCTTCCGCTCTTCCTGGTCCAGCGTTCGGCTCATCTGGTTGACCAGATTGTCAAACTCTGGGTTGCTGTAGCGGTTGTAGTTGCGGTCTGAACCCGTGTAGAAGTGTTCGTACAGCGTCACGTCCGGGTCGATGCCAGCAATCCAGAAGCTATGGACTCCAAAGTCGAAGTTGGCCGTTGCCCAGTTTCCGTAGGCGGTAGCCGACTCCTGGACATCCGCATTGACCACCACGCCGATACTCTCAAGGTCACTCTGGAAGGCTGGGACGTCAACCTGGATTGGCGCCCACACCGTCCAATTCACCTCAAGCGGATTGTCCTCGGTGTAGCCGGCTTCGGCCAGCAACGCCCGGGCCTTTTCCTTGTCGGCAGCTGCCGCTGCGGCGCGCTCTTCACGCGTCTCCGGAACAACGTCCGCGAAGCCGATGATCTGGCCGCAGCGCTCCCTGGGCATGGCCCACGGGGATGTCGGATAGAATCCGCAGCCCACCGGGAGCTCGTACCAGTCGTTGCGTACGGTGGTGATGTAGTTCTGGTTATCAACTGCCAGCGCGAATGCCTCATGGATCCTCTGATCTTGCATCCAGCCTTCGCGCTCCTTGTTGATGAACAGCGCCGGGCTGAACGAGGACGCGATGATGCGATCCCAGAACTGGCATACTTCCGTGCATTCTGCAAGGAGCGTATCCGCCTGCCCGCCGGTGTAGCCGCTGCCACTGCCAATATCCAGTCGGCCTGCGCGCAACGCCGGTGGAATCTGGGAGGAGCCTGGGCCAAGGAAGCGCATCTCTACGCCATCAAGGTACGGAAGCGGCTCATCCCAGTAGTCCTCGTTGCGCTCAAACACGAATATCTCGCCAGGAATGTACTGGCTGAGCTTGAATGCTCCGGTGGTTGCCTTGGAAGGCTCTTCCCTGAAGGACGTCAGCGCGCCGGTCTCAAGGAATTCAGTCTGGTAGATGTGCGCGGGGAAGATGACGTTGTAGGGCTGGCCAATGACTTCAATCATGGCCGGCTTCGCCCATCTGAGGTTGAAGACGACGGTCAGGTCATCCGGGCAGACGATGGAGTCAACCGCCAGGAAGTGAGTCTTGCGCGGGCTGGTGGGCAACCCCGCGTCCTGCTGGAGCCTGATGGTGTCAAACGACCACTTGATGTCGTTACAGGTGACCGGCACACCATCCGACCAATTGACGCCCTCACGCAGTTGGAATGTGTACGCATGTCCGTCCTCGGACTGCTCCCAGCTTACAGCAAGGTCAGGATGCAGCTCGAAGTAGACCAGGTTGTTGTAGTCTTCCCTGGTTCCCCACGTCCGCGGCTTGATGAGCATGTTGTTCAGCAAGTGCCCGACGGGGAAGGCATGGCCTGCAGCCGACTCCCACGGGACGAAGCTCGGGCTGTGGGACGTGTACGACGTTTGCAGAACGCCTCCATACCTGGCATCCGGATCAAGCGGGATGCCGCTGACGGACACGCTGTCGTCCATCATGTCGTCGTCCATATCATCGGCTACCGGAGTCGGTGTGTTTGCCGCGCTCCCGGTAATGACAATCGCTGTTGCCGTCGGTTCCGCCTATTCGGTTGTGTCCTCCTCGTCTTCTTCGGCCGTGCCACACGCTGCCGCAAGCAACGCAAGCGTGGCGACCAAGCTGATAAGGAGCAATGTCCATCTGTTCATGGTCTCCTCCTCCCCAAGAGTAGATCGCGATTCTGTCATTATGACTTGACCGTAACTAGTGTCAACCCTGGCAATTCCAGGCGGTTAAAAAGTGGAGGGCCCCGGTGCTGTTGCACCGGGGCCCTCTTATGGTCTGCGGACTTGCGATCCGCTCCACATCAACTCAGTCGATTGGATTACCGATCAAGCCAGACGTGGGCGTAGCGGTAGGTCGGGCCGTAGCCGGCGAGGTAGTTGAGGGCCGGCATGTAGCCGCGAACGTCCTTATTGACCGCTGCAACGTAGGAACTGTGGGACACAACAATCTTGGCGACATCACCCAACGCCATCTCCATTGCCTGCCACGCAAGCTCCTTCCGCTCTTCCTGGTCCAGCGTTCGGCTCATCTGGTTGACCAGATTGTCAAACTCTGGGTTGCTGTAGCGGTTGTAGTTGCGGTCTGAACCCGTGTAGAAGTGCTCGTACAGGGTCACGTCCGGGTCGATTCCCGCGATCCAGAAGCTGTGGACGCCGAAGTCGAAGTTGGCTGTCGCCCAGTTGCCGTAGGCAGTAGCCGACTCCTGGATATCAGCCTCGACCACAACACCAACGGACGAGAGGTCATTGATGAACTGCGGAGCATCGCCTGCGATGGGGTTCCACACTGTGAAGGTGACCTCAAGCGGATTCATCTCGTCGTAGCCGGCTTCCTTCAGGAGGGCGCGGGCGCGCTCCTTGTCAGCGGCAGCAGCGGCTTGACGTCCTTCAAGGGTTTCAGGAACAACGTCGGCGAAGCCGATGATGTTTCCGCAGCGCTCGCGCGGCATTGCCCACGGGGAGGTTGGATAGAATCCACAGCCCACCGGGAGCTCATACCAGTCGTTGCGAACGGTGGTGATGTACGCCTGGTTGTCGATGGCCAGAGCGAAGGCCTCGTGAATTCTCTGGTCTTGCATCCAGCCTTCGCGCTCCTTGTTGATGAAGAGCGCCGGGCTGAACGAGGACGCGATGACGCGATCATTCCAGAACTGGCACATCTCCGTGCACTCTTGCAGCAGGGTGTCCGCCTGTCCGCCGGTGTAGCCGGTGGTGCTGCCAATGTCCAGCCGGCCTGCGCGGAGCGCGGGTGGCAACTGGGAGGAGCCTGGGCCAAGGAAGCGCATCTCTACGCCGTCCAGGTACGGAAGCGGCTGATCCCAGTAGTCCTCGTTGCGCTCAAACACGAATATCTCACCAGGAATGTATCTCGCGAGCGTGTACGCGCCCGAGGTTGCCTGGGAGGGCTCGTTCCGGAAGGAGTTCAGCGCACCGGTCTCCAGGAACTCTGTCTCGTAGATGTGCGCGGGGAAGATGACGTTGTAGGGCTGGCCGATGACCTCAATCATGGCCGGCTTCGCCCACCGCAGGTTGAAGACGACGGTGAGGTCATCCGGGCATGTGATGGAGTCAATGGCCAGGTAGTGCGTCTTGCGCGGGCTGGTTGGCAGCCCGGCGTCCTGCTGAAGCCTGATCGTGTCAAACGACCACTTGATGTCGTTGCACGTAACCGGCACACCATCTGACCAATTCACGCCTTCACGCAGTGTGAAGGTATAGGCCTTGCCGTCTTCGGACTGCTCCCAGCCTGTGGCGAGGTCAGGATGCAGCTCAAAGTAGACCTGGTTCCTGAAGTCGTCCCGATCGCCCCATGTTCGCGGCTTGATGAGCATGTTGTTCAGCAAGTGAGCGACGGGGAAGGAATGGCCTGCGGCCGACTCCCACGGGACGAAGCTTGGGCTGTGGGATGTATATGACGTCTGAAGGACGCCACCGTACCTGGCATCCGGGTCAAGCGGGATGCCGCTGACGGAGACGTTTTCATCCATCATTGTTTCGTCTTCATCGTCCATATCATCCGTATCGGGCGCCGCCGTTGGCGAACTTCCGGTGATGACAATGGCGGTCGCCGTAGGCTCCGCCGGTTCTGTAGTGTCACCGTTGTCATCCTCCTCGGCCGTGCCACACGCGGCCGCAAGCAACGCGAGCGTGGCGATCAAGCCGACAAGAAGCAATATCCATCTGCTCATGATCTCCTCCTCCCCATGAGTGAATCGCGATTGTGCCATTATGACTTGACTATAGCTAGTGTCAACCCTAGCAATACTAGGTATTACAAAAACGAATGATGCCCCTGCCGGTTGGCAGGGGCATCATCACTCTCCGAGATTAGCTGTTGCCGTTCTCAGTTGTGCTTTTGCGTTGGCTTACGACTCATCAAGCCAGACGTGCTGGTAGCGCTTCAGCGGGCCGTAGGCGGAGAGGTAGTTGATGGCCGGCATGAAGCCGCGGACATCCTTGTTGATGGCCATCACGTAGGAACTGTGCGAGACGACGATCTTGGCGACGTCATTCAAAGCCATCTCCATCGCATCCCAGGCAAGCTCCTTCCGCTCTTCCTGGTCCAGCGTTCGGCTCATCCGGTTGACGAGGTTGTCAAACTCAGGATTGCTATAGCGGTTGTAGTTGCGGTCTGAACCCGTGTAGAAGTGCTCATACAGTGTCACGTCCGGGTCGATTCCCGCGATCCAGAAGCTATGGACGCCCAGGTCGAAGTTGGCTGTCGCCCAGTTGCCATAGGCAGTAGCTGACTCCTGGATATCAGCCTCGACCACAACACCAACGGACGAAAGGTCATTGATGAACTGCGGAGCATCGCCCGCGATTGGGTTCCACACTGTGAACACCACCTCAAGCGGGTTCTCCTCGTTGTAACCGGCTTCTGCTAGCAGTTCTCGCGCCCGCTCCTTGTCAGCAGCAGCGGCGGCTTGGCGTTCCTCAAGGGTCTCAGGAACGACATCAGCAAAGCCGATGATCTGGCCGCAGCGCTCCCTGGGCATGGCCCATGGGGATGTCGGATAGAATCCGCAGCCCACCGGGAGCTCGTACCAGTCGTTGCGAACAGTGGTGATGTATGCCTGGTTGTCGATTGCCAGCGCGAAGGCCTCGTGGATCCTCTGGTCCTGCATCCAACCCTCACGTTCCTTGTTGATGAAGAGCGCCGGGCTGAACGAGGACGCGATGATGCGGTTCTGCCAGAACTGGCACATTTCCGTGCATTCCTGGAGGAGGGTGTCCGCCTGTCCGCCGGTGTAGCCGTTAGGGCTTCCGATGTGCAGACGGCCTGCGCGCAGCGCCGGTGGGAGCTGGGACGAGCCCGGGCCAAGGAATCGCATCTCTACGCCATCCAGGTACGGGAGCGGCTGGTCCCAGTAGTCCTCGTTCCGTTCAAAGACGAAGATCTCACCGGGAATGTAGTTGGCCAGCCTGTAGGCGCCGGTAGTTGCCTTGGACGGCTCCTCCCGGAAGGATGCCAGCGCACCCGTCTCCAGGAATTCCGTCTGGTAGATGTGCGCCGGGAAGATGACGTTGTAGGGTTGGCCGATGACTTCGATCATGGCCGGCTTCGCCCACCGTAGATTGAAGACGACGGTGAGGTCATCCGGGCAGACGATGGAGTCGACTGCCAGGTAGTGCGTCTTGCGTGGGCTGGTTGGCAGCCCAGCGTCCTGCTGGAGCCTTATGGTGTCAAACGACCACTTGATGTCGTTGCACGTGACCGGCACGCCGTCCGACCAGTTTACGCCGTCCCGCAGGTTGAAGGTGTATGCCAGTCCGTCTTCTGACTGTTCCCAATCCGTGGCGAGGTCAGGATGCAGTTCGAAGTAAGCAAAGTTATTGAAGTCTTCTTCCGTGCCCCACGTTCGGTTCTTGATCAACATGTTGTTGAGCATCTGCGCCACTTCGAATGAGTGGCCGGCTGCGGATTCCCACGGCACGAAGCTGGGGCTGTGGCTTGTGTACGCGATCTGAAGGATGCCGCCGTACTGGGCATCAGGATCAAGCGGGATGCCGCTGACGGAGACACTATCATCCATCATATCGTCGCCACTCATATCATCAGCCATCGGAGTTGGCGTATCTGCCGCGCTCCCTGTGATGACGATAGCCGTGGCGGTGGGTTCCACCGTTTCGGTTGTGTCCTCCTCATCCTCTTCAGCCGTGCCACACGCGGCCGCAAGCAGCGCCAGCGTGGCAACAAGCCCGATAAGGAGCAATGCCCATCTACTCATAGTCTCCTCCTCATGAGTGAATCACGATTGTGTCAGTATGACGTGGCTGTAGTTAGTGTCAACCCTAGCAATACTAGGTATTACAAAAACGAATGATGCCCCTGCCGGTTGGCAGGGGCATCATCACTATCCGAAATTGGCTGTTGCCGTTCTCAGCAGCACCTCTACTCTGATTGATTACGACTCATCAAGCCAGACGTGGGAGTAGCGCTTCAGCGGGCCGTAGCCGGCGAGGTAGTTGGGAGCGGGCATGTAGCCGCGAAGGTTCGCACTCACCATTGGGTAGTAAGAACTGTGCGAGATGACGACCTTACCCACATCATTCAGCGCAAGCTCCATGGCCTGCCACGCAAGCTCCTTCCGCTCTTCCTTATCGAGAGTTCGGCTCATGTTATTGACCAGGTTGTCGAACTCAGGATTGCTATAGCGGTTGTAGTTGCGGTCTGAGCCTGTGTAGAAGTGCTCGTACAGCGTCACGTCCGGGTCGATTCCCGCGATCCAGAAGCTGTGGACTCCCACGTCGAAGTCGGCGTTGGACCACTTGGTGTAGGTGGTCGTGGAATCGAAGACCACAAGCTCCACATTCACACCGATCTCTTGCAGGTCCAACTGGATGGCGGGGCCATCCGCCTGGATGACGTTCCAAACGGTCATGTTGAGGTTCAGGGCGTTCTCACCGGTGTAGCCGGCCTCTTCCAGGATCTCCTTGGCGCGCTCCTTGTCCCTGGCGGACTGTGCGGAGCGCTCTTCCGGCGTAGCGCCGAAGACATCCGCATAACCAGGAATGGCAGCACATCGCTCGGCGGGCATCGCCCACTCGCTGGTGGGATAGAAGCCGCAACCTGTGGGCAGCTCGAAGAGATCCTGCTGCACGGAGGTGATGTACTTCTGGTTGTCGATTGCCAGCGCGAAGGCGGTATTCACGGCCGGGTCATTCCAGGGCTCGCGGTTCTTGTTGAGGAAGAGCGCGGGGCTGAATGACGAGGCAATGACGCGATCGTAGATCTTGAAGACTTCATCATTGCGTTCCTCAATCAGGGTGAGGGCCTGTCCGCCGGTGTATCCGTGCGAGTCACCCACGTGAATCGATCCGGTTCTCAGAGCCGGCGGGATGTTGGCACGCGACAGGAAGATCATCTCCACGCTGTCAACGTACGGGAGCGGCGCATCCCAGTAGTCCTCGTTCTTCTCAAACGTGTATCCCTCACCGGGGATGTACTCAACAACCCGGAACGCTCCAGTGGTGGCCTTGGCAGGCTCTTCACGCATGGAGTCCAGCTTGCCGGTCTCCAGGAACTCCGCCTCGTAGATGTGAGCAGGGAAGATGACGTTGTACGGCTGCCCAATGACCTCCAGGACGGCGGGCTTCGCCCACCGAAGGTTGAAGACCACGTTCAAATCATCCGGGCAGACGATGGAGTCCATTGCCAGGTAGTGGGTCTTCCGCGGGCTGCGGAGGAGTCCGGCGTCGCTTGCAAGGCGAATAGTGTCAAAGGACCACTTCACGTCGTTGCACGTGAGCGGAGTACCGTCTGACCACTCAATCCCGTCACGCAGGGTGAATGTCCAGGCAAGACCGTTCTCCGACTGCTCCCAGCCGCTGGCCAAATCGGGATGCAACTCGAAGAAGGCGTTGTTTCGATAGTCCTCTTCGGTTCCCCAGGTGCGCGGTTTGATCAGCATGTTGTTGAGCAGATGCCCAACATCAAATGCGGGACCGGCCGCCTCTTCCCAAGGATTCAAGGGGTTGTTTGACCGATAGGCAAGCTTGAGGACGCCGCCATATTTCGCGTCGGGATCAAGCGGGATGCCGCTGACTGAATGGGTCATCGATCCGTTCTCAGTGGAGTCTCCAGGCACGGCGGTTGGCGCGGTTGTTTGCGGGGCCTGCGTTGCCAGCGGAATGGCGGTTGGCGATGACACCGGCGTGCTTTCCTCTTCCTGTTCCTCCTCAGCAGTGCCACCGCACGCGGCCGCCAATAAGGCAATCGTGGCGATAAGTCCAATGAGGAGCAGTGTCCATCTGCTCATGAATCTTCCTCCTACCTTTACTTTTGGGTGGACTAATTGAGTATGACAGTGGTTAAAAGTATGTCAATCCTAGCAGTGCAAGGGTTGGATTCGGCCAATCATCCCGTGTTCTGGAAACAAGACGTGTTAGAAGAGGCCTGATACGGACGCTAACCAATGATCAGCCGGCTAACCAGGCGTGATCGTACCTGAGTTGAGGCCCGTGCTCAGCCTGGAAATCAAGTCCGGGCATGATTCCATGTACCCGATCACTGTAGATGGGGACGAGGACGCCGTGGGAGACAACAATCTTTGCCTGTTGTTCAAGCGCCAATTCCAGCGCGTCCCACGCGAGTTCTCGTCGAGTGGTCAGGTCTGTGGTAGCGCCCATTTCGTCGATGAGGTCATCGAGTTCCGGATTGCTGAATTTCCCAAAGTTGTCATGGCCATCCGTATAGAAGTGCCCCAGAAGCAGGATGTCCAGGGTATCGCTGATGGCCCATGAAGAATGGACTGCCGCATCGAAGTCCCCTTCAGAGAGACGCGCAAGAAAGTCTCTCTGGTTGAGGACGACAGAAGCAGCGTTTATGCCGATTTCCTGAAAATCGGAGATGACGGCAGGGATATCCTGCTGGGTTGCCTCGCTGAATAAGACAGAGATGGACAACTCACCCGGAGAGTAGCCGAGATTGGTAAGGATCTCTCTGGCCTGCGCCTTGTCCGCAGCCGGGGAGGATTTGGTGGAGAAGTCGCCAAAGCCGGGAATATCCGTACAGCGGTCAATTGGCATTGCCCAGGTTGAGAAGGGATACGTGCCGCAGCCGGTGGGCGGGAAATGCCAGCCGTTATGCACATTTCGGATGTTCTTTGTGTTGTCAATTGCGAGGGCGATTACCTCTTTGAGTCCACTGGTATTCCAGGGTTCTCTGGCATGGTTGAGGATAACGTGGTGTGTGTTTCCCATAGCCAATGCCCGAGGCCATACCTGGCAGTTATCACATTCACTTTCCAGTGTTTCCGCTTCTTCATAGGCGTACCCCGACGGCTTTCCCACGTCGATGGTTCCTGAACGGAGTCCGGTCTCCAAGGCGGACTCGGCCAGGATCACGAATTGCAAGCCGGACAGGAAGGGAAAAGGCTGGTCCCAATAGGTGTCATTCCGCCGGTAGGTGATACTCTCGCCCGGCACGTGCTCTGAAACGACAAACGGCCCCGTCGTGACAGCGGGGAGACGATCCCGCATGGCCGCTGTGTCATTCGCGTAGATGTGCTGGGGTCGAATGATGTTGTGCGGAAGAGCAAGGGCATCAATGATTGAAGCCTGCGGTTCACTGAGGATGAACTGGACGGTGTGATCATCCTCACAAAGCACCTGCCTGACGGAGGCGAGGTAAACGGATCTCGGGCTGCGAATCAGGCCTCTACCCGTTCGGATGGAATTATAGGTCCAGGCAATGTCGTCACACGTTAGTGGCGTACCGTCCGTCCAGACAACATTATTTCTCAGGTTTACGGTCACGGTCAGGCCGTCGCCGGAGACCTCCCACCCCAGAGCCAGATCCGGATGAACCTCAAGAAAACTATGTCGCTGAAAATCATCGGTGTCACCCCAGGTTCGAGGCTGCAAGAGGAGATTATGCAATGGGTGCATCATGACGAATGACGCGCCGTCATGGTCTTCCCACGTGCTGAAAGTCTGCTCTGAATGCCAGACAGATGCGATGAGTGTTCCTCCACGCTCGGCGGCGGCGGGAACAGGCTTGCCGCTGACTGACAATGAGTCAACGGTACCGGTCTCAACAGGCTCAGCGGTGGGAACCGGCGGGTTCACTGTTGGTGTGGGGTGAATCCGGTTTCCGTTCTCGCCGACTGTGCCGTTTCCGGTAGCAGTTGGCTCAGCGCTGGACGTTGGTGTCGAGTCGTCATTGGTGCAGGCCGCCGCAACGATGAGCAGTACAAGGCATATGGCGAACACAAGCCCTGACCGGCTCAATCGTGTCATTGCTTTCGCCCTCGCTACTTTATGTTCAGGAATACTTGATCCGCGCTTACCTATCGATTATGGGGCAAGTGATTGCATCGTCAACCGCGCAAGCAACGTGGAGCAGGCATGTTTTCTTCCGCTACGGTACTCTTGTGGCAGAACAATGATGCAGCGACGTGAAGCTTCGCCGCCTGAAGCGGCGCGTATGGTGACGGGGGGCGGCGAGACAAGAACGTCCCGTGAACGTTATTCGGAGGCGCTGGCCTCGCTCAGTGAAGCGGAGTCGCGTGTAAAGGCCCTCGGTGACCGTTTCGGAAGTCTCGGCCAGCACCTGAAGGAAGATCCCTTGACCGCAGCGCCTGTTCATGAGGCGGCGCGCGTGTTGTTGCCGCTTCACATCACCACACATCCTTTTCGCAAAGATGTAGATATGACCGATTGGCCTGACGCGCATACGATTATTGAGGCGTTGGGAGAACTGCATCAAGCGCGGGCGCGGGTCCTTGCGCTGCGCGCGTGGATGCTGCCGGAGGATAGAGACGCGACCCCTGAGCCATAGGCTCATCGGCCACGGGGAAAGCCAGGCGCAATGGCATGACACAGTCGGCAGCAAGGCGAAAGCAGAGCCAGGAGATCGATGACGGCCTCGTCGTGCTCTTTGACGGCCACGCGATGTTCCATCGGGCGTTTCATGCCATTCAACATCTATCGGTCTCACATTCAGGTGAGGCTACGAATGCCGTTTTCGGCGTTTCAGCGTCCCTGCTGAAGGTTCTCGGCGAAAGACGGCCGGCGTATGCAGCCGTGGCTTTCGACGTGTCCGGTCCGACGTTCCGCCATGAGATGTATGAGGGCTATAAGGCACAGCGGCCCCATATGCCGGATGAGATGCGCGCCCAGTACGGACGGGTGCGGGAAGCCGTCGAAACTATCGGGCTGTCCATCGTCGAACTCCCAGGCTTTGAAGCGGACGATGTGCTTGGGCATTTCTCACGGCGCGCTACGGAACGGGGACTGCGGACAATCATCGTGACTGGCGACCAGGACACGATGCAGCTGGTCTCTCCCACAGTCAGCATCTTGTATCAGCGAGGAGCGAGAAACGAATCACTCTTTGATCCAGACGCCGTGAAAGAGCGGTACGGGCTTACACCGGAGCAGATACCTGACTTGAAGGCGCTGCAGGGCGATCCGTCCGACAACATCCCCGGCGTGCAGGGAGTGGGCGCAAAGACGGCAACGACACTCCTTACCGAGTACGGCACAGTTGGCGAGCTCTATGAGCACATTGACGACGTAACGCCGGAGCGCGTACGGCAACGCCTGATCGACGGGCGTGAGGCCGCAATGCAGGGACTGGAACTGACACGTATCGTCACAGAACTTGACCTACCAGTGACGCTGGATGACCTGCAGTGGACGGAGAACTTTGACCGGTCCCGGCTGGTTGAGTTCTTCCGGGAGATGGAGTTCACTTCGCTGCTAAATCGGATACCGGACATTGGCGACGAGGCGCCGGTTGCAGTTGAGAGCACACCAAAACCGGACATGGACGTTTCGTATCGTGCCATCTCAACTGCACAGGAACTGGATACCCTGCTCACTGAGATTAAGGATGCGGCACATGTCTCCATCGTCGTGCCGGTCACATCGCAAGGGGTGATGGAGGGCGTGCCTGTGGGCATAGGCCTCTCCTGGGCCTCCGGGCAGGCGGCATACGTCCCACTTATGCAAGAGGGGCTTGGAATACCTGTGGCGACGGGCGGGGACATGCTCCACCGGCTTGGAGAGTTCCTTGCCGAGAACGGGTCGGATGGAATCCCGCGGACGCTGGTAACGCACGTTGCGCGTGAGATTCTACCTCCGCTGAAGAACGGCGGCGTTGAGATCACCAATCCGATCTGGGATACGTCTGTTGCAGCGCACATGCTCGGCAAGCCGTCCACTGCCCTACCAATTCTCGTCTTATCTGAATTCGGTCAAGAGCTGCCGACCCGGGAAGAGTTGTTGGGACGTGGCGCGAAGGCGGTGCCATTCCACGCGCTGGACGAGGAGACGGCATTGCGGTACACCTGCTCCGCCGCGGATTACACACTGCGGATGATGGAGGCGTGGGCGCCTATCCTCAAGGAGCAGGGCGCGGAGCCGCTATTCGAGGGGCTTGAGATGCCGCTCGCTCCCGTCTTGTCACGAATGGAGCGTAACGGCGTCCGCCTGGACACCGGGCTGTTGGCGACTATGTCTGAAGAGATGCACGCAAATCTCGATCAGATGACGCAGGAAATCTACGACGAGGCCGGCGCGGGGGCCGGCATGGATGAGCCGCTGGTCTTCAACCTTAATTCTCCCAAACAGTTGGGAGAGGTGCTGTTCGAAAAGCTGGGTTTGCCCGCGCGGCGACGCACACAGACGGGCTACTCCACGGACGCTGCCGTCCTGGAGGGTTTGGTCAAGAGCGGGGAGCAGCATAGTCACATCGTCCAGCGCATCCTTGAATACCGTGAGTTGTCCAAGCTGGTCTCAACGTATGTGGACTCGCTGCCAAAGGACGTGTACACGGGCACGGGCCGGATTCACACGAGCTTCAACCAGACGGGCTCCGCGACGGGGCGCATCGCCTCACAGGATCCGAATCTGCAGAACATCCCCGTGCGGACGGACTCGGGACGACGGATCCGTGAAGCGTTCATCGCGGGTGACGGGGCGCAGTTGGTGTCAGCGGATTATTCGCAGGTGGAATTGCGCGTGCTGGCACACCTCTCGGATGACGCGGGGTTAAAGGATGCGTTTCACGCGGGAGAGGACATCCACTCATCAACGGCCTCAACCGTAATGGGACTTAATCCTGAGGACGTGACGTCAGAGCACCGGCGAATCGCCAAGGCCGTGAATTTCGGCATCGTCTATGGCATGGGCGGGTTCGGTTTGGCGACACGGCTTGAGATAGAACGCAAAGAGGCGGACGCGTTCATCGAGGCGTATTTCGAGCGGTTTCCCATGGTACGCAAATACATGGACGACACCATCGCCGGGGCACGAGAAAACGGTTACGTGCAAACACTACTGGGGCGGCGGCGGTATTTGCCGGAAATCAAAGCGTCCAACCAGCAGGCGCGGGCAGCGGCGGAGCGGATGGCCATCAACATGCCGGTACAGGGGACTGCCGCTGAGATCATCAAGCTTGCCATGTTGCGAATGCAGGAACGGCTTGATGACACGGAGATGCGGACGCTGATGCTGCTGCAGATTCACGACGAGTTGCTATTCGAGGCGCCGGATGAAGAGCAAGAGGCGCTGACGGCCATTGTGGATGAGGTTATGCCTACCGTCATGCCGGAGCTTGACGTTCCACTAGTAGTGGACGTCAAGGCCGGGCCGTCCTGGGGGCAGATGTCCTAAGGCGCTCTGTGGGGCATCGGAACGCAAGGATGCCTTAATCACTCCTTAACGGTCTGTTGCCTTCGCGTTAATCCGTCTTGCCTACGCTCAGGTGAGAGAACTGGGTGCATGAATCTGTAATAGGAGAGGGAGGCAAGATGCAGTTAGAGAAAACGTGGCGTCGGCTGTTGTTTGTCGGCGTTCTGGGTTTAATTGTTGTGCTTGGGGGCGCGGCATGTGGAGACGACGAGTCGTCAGCGTCCGAATCAGATTCGAATTCGTCCAGTAGTGGGGCGCAGGTTTCGACTCCCTCCACGACGGGCGGAACAACATCCCAGACGACCACCACGTCGGGCAGCGTGGAGCTTTCGGGAACCATTGAGATAGACGGCTCAAGCACGGTTGCACCGATTTCCGAAGCGGTGGCAGAGGAGTTCCTGGCTGTGTATCCTGACGTTCGCGTCAATGTCGGCATATCCGGCACGGGCGGTGGATTCAAGCGGTTCACGGTGGGCGAGACGGAGATTTCCGACGCCTCACGGCCAATCAAGGACTCTGAGGCAGGCGCAGCGGTGGCGAACGGGATCGAGTTCATTCCGCTAACTGTCGCGTTGGACGGTCTGGCGGTGATGGTCAGCACGCAGAACGACTTCGTCACATGCCTGACGATTGCTGAGTTGAATGAGATCTGGAAGCCGGATAGCACGGTCGATTCCTGGGATGACGTCCGATCCAGTTTCCCGGACGAGCCGATCAGTCTCTATGGGCCTGACACGGAGTCCGGCACGTTCGACTACTTCACGGACGTGGTGAATGGCGATGAGGGTGTGTCCCGCTCCAATTACGTGGCATCGTCAGATGACAACGTGCTGGTGCGCGGCATCTCCGGCGACCGGAACTCCCTAGGCTACTTCGGGTATGCCTATTACGCGGAGAACGCGGGCCAACTGAAACTGGTGGAGATTGACGGCGGCAATGGCTGCGTTGCGCCGAGTGACGCGACGGTGGCGGACGGCAGTTACGCGCCGCTGGCTCGCCCGATCTTCATCTACGTGGATGCGCAGAAGCTGGCGGCTCGCCCCGAGTTGCAGGCATTCGTGAACTTCTACTTGGATCAGGCACCGGTATTGGTGCCGGAAGTTGGGTATACCGCGCTTCCGTCCTACGATCTTGAGAAGGCCAAGATTGCGGCGGCGCTCCAAATCATGTCCAACCCGCCGGACCTTATGAACCTCTCAGGAACCATCGAGATTGACGGTTCAAGCACGGTTGCACCGATCTCCGAGGCGGTTGCCGAGGACTTCGGACTGGACTACAACAATATCCGGGTGAACGTAGGCGTGTCCGGCACGGGCGGCGGCTTCAAGCGCTTCACCGTCGGTGAGACGGAGATTTCTGACGCCTCGCGGCCAATCAAGGACACCGAGGCGGCAGCGGCTGCTGAAAACGGTGTTCCATGGGTTGAGTTGACGGTCGCTCTGGACGGCCTGGCTGTCATGGTCAATACGTCCAACGACTTCGTGAACTGCCTCACGGTCGACGAGCTCAATGAGATCTGGAAGCCGGATAGCACAGTGGATTCATGGGACGACGTTCGCGCCGGGTTCCCAAATGAGCCCATCAGCCTCTACGGCCCGGACACGGAGTCCGGCACGTTCGACTACTTCACGGACGTGGTGAACGGAGATGAGGGTGTCTCCCGCTCCAACTACGTCGCGTCCTCTGACGACAACGTACTGGTGCGCGGTATCGCGGGTGACCGTAATTCCCTGGGCTACTTCGGGTACGCTTACTACGCGGAAAACGCGAGCCAGCTGAAGCTGGTGGAAATCGACGGCGGCAACGGCTGTGTGGCTCCGAGTGATGAGACGGTCGCGGACGGCAGCTATGCGCCGCTGGCCCGCCCGATCTTCATCTACGTTGACGTCAACAAGCTTCGCGCGCGGCCTGAGTTGAAGCTGTTTGTCGATTACTACCTCGACAACCTGCCGCGGCTCGTGCCGGAAGTCGGCTACACTGCTCTTCCCAGCTACGACGAGGAGAAGGGCAAACTGGCTAAGGCATACACCGGGGCCTAGCGCCTCCAAGTACGAAATTGGTCTTTCGGGTGGGATGCTCCTCCCAAGTTCTCCCACCCGAAAGGCCATCCTTCATGAGAATCCCGGGAACGTATAGAGACTGTGAGGTGAGGAGATGACTGAAGCGAATCGCTCCCCGAATCAGCATCCGGAGATTCTATTCGTTTGCGTTCACAACGCAGGCCGCAGCCAAATGGCGGCGTCACTGCTGAATGTCCTCTCTGATGGAAGGGCCACGGCGATGTCCGCGGGGACGATGCCGGCCGAACACGTGCATCCGGAAGTAGTCGATGCGATGCGTGAAATCGGCCTGGATCTGGGAGACGCGACGCCGCAGGTGGTGACAGAGGAGATGCTGGAGGGCGCCGACAGGGTTATCACCATGGGGTGCAACGTTGATGACGCGTGCCCCGGCGCGATATTTGATGCGGAGGATTGGGGGCTGCCTGATCCGAAGGGACTTCCGGCGGCGGAGGTGCGGGAGATACGGGACACGATACGGGCGCGTGTGCTTGTGTTGCTGGAGGAGCTGGGGATGCCGGCGCCTGAGGAGGCGGCGGTTTAGGTTTGGTTGATTGATAGGGCTTTAGATTCTTCGCTGCGCTCAGAATGACACTGGGGCACGCGAATGGCCGTGGAGCGTACGTTAGCCGTGGGGCACAGTTGATTTCTTAACCCACGCTTAATCTGGGTGGGGCATCCTAATGCGCGGGGGGCCGTAGGGGCCAACTGGGGGAGGATTACATTCTTGGCTGAAGCGTCATACAGCGCGCCTCGCGTTTCGCGGGAGGATCTGGAGAAACGCCTGCTGTCCGGCTCCCGGGCAGAGCGCGGAACCGAGACGGCAATCCACATGCTTCTTCTCGGCGCAACGGTTATCTCAATCGCCACGACCCTAGGAATCGTCTTTGTGCTGGTCAATGAGAGCTTCCGGTTCTTCCAGGAAGTCTCCGTTATCGAATTCCTGACCGGCACGGTCTGGACTCCGCGTTTCCAACCATCTCTCTTCGGCGTTCTGCCGCTTGTTGCCGGCACCATCCTCGTAGCCGCCATCGCGATCCTGGTGGCGGGACCGGTGGGGCTGTTCACGGCTATCTTCCTGAGCGAGTACGCGCCGGACCGCTTTCGCCGCATCGTCAAGCCGATGCTCGAAATCCTTGCGGGCATTCCGACAGTGGTGTACGGCTATTTCGCCCTCACATTCGTGACGCCCCTGCTGCAGCAATTCCTGTTCCCGGACATGATCATCTTCAACGCGCTGAGCGCGGGCCTTGTGATGGGGGTGATGATCATCCCGATTGTGTCTTCCCTGACGGAGGACGCGATGCTAGCGGTGCCTCGTTCACTACGCGAGGCGGCCTATGCGCTGGGAGCGACACGGTTTGAGGTGGCGATGCGGGTGGTGACGCCGGCGGCGTTGTCCGGCATCGTGGCGGCAATCATTCTCGGGCTCTCACGCGCCATCGGCGAGACGATGTTGGTAACGATTGCCGCGGGCGCGACACCGCGACTAACAGTTGACCCGCGGGAGAGCATCCAGACGATGACGGCCTACATCGTGCAGGTGGGATTCGGCGAGACGCCGCAAGGGACGACGATTTACTACACGATCTTTGCCGTGGCCCTGCTGCTGTTCGTGATGACGCTCGCCATGAACGTTCTTGGCCATTGGGTGGTCCGACGCTGGCGGCAGGCGTACTAGAGGCACGTGTCAATGGAATCGACGAACACCAACAGCGTTCCCAGCGTTAGCGCGGAGCAGTTCCACAGGAGTCTGCGCGGGCGGCGTTGGCTTGGCAACGCGGCAGTTGTACTGTTTTTTGCGTCGACGCTCGTGGGGCTTGCAACACTGGCGGCCCTGATTATCGATGTTCTTATTGATGGCCTGCCGTGGATCGACTGGGATTTCCTGTCGACATACCCATCGCGACGCCCGGAGGACGCGGGGCTGCGCTCCGCGCTCTTCGGCACGCTCTGGGTTGGCGGGCTGACGGCGTTGTTCACGTTCCCAATCGGGACAGCGACAGCGATCTACCTCGAGGAGTACGCGCCACGCAACAGGCTGACTCAGCTCATCGAGGTGAATATCTCCAACCTAGCGGGCGTTCCGTCCATCGTGTACGGGCTATTGGGTCTGGCGGTCTTTGTGTTCCTGCTGAGCCTGGACCGGGTCATCCTTGCCGGCGCGCTGACACTGACGCTGCTGGTGCTGCCGCTGTTGATTGTGGCGGGGCGCGAGGCCATCCGTGCGGTGCCGGACAGCTATCGGCAGGGTTCCCTCGCGTTGGGAGCGACGCGCTGGCAGACGGTACGACACGTTGTGTTGCCATCCGCGCTGCCGGGCATCCTGACCGGCACGATCCTTGCAATGTCCCGCGCGATAGGAGAGGCGGCGCCCTTGCTCGCCATCTCCGGTCTTGTCTTCGTGACGTTCACGCCCGGACACCCGTTTGAGCGATTCACCGTGCTGCCCATCCAGATCTTCAACTGGGTGTCACGCCCGCAGTTGGATTGGCAGCACGTGACGGCGGCGGCGATCATCATCCTGCTGCTGGTGCTGCTGACAATGAACGCGGCGGCGATCCTGCTGCGGGATAGGTTCCAGCGACGGTCAGAGGAATAGGAGACGTAATGGCTACAGCGATATCTGCGCCGCCTGCCCTGTCCATTCGAGGGCTGAAACTCTTCTATGGGGATTTCCAGGCGCTGAAGGATGTGAACCTGGATATTCCGCCGCGCAAGATTACGGCATTCATCGGACCGTCCGGCTGCGGCAAGAGTTCCCTGCTGCGGTGCATAAATCGGATGAACGACCTGATCCGCACCGCGCGTGTGGAGGGTGAAGTCCTGTTCCACGGGGACAACGTGTACGCGGAGGAGGCGGACCCCACTGAGATTCGGTTCCGCATCGGCATGGTGTTCCAGAAGCCCAACCCGTTCCCGAAGTCGATCTATGACAACGTTGCCTTTGGGCCACGCATCGCGAGATTCAAAGGCGACATGGACGCGCTGGTGGAGCGGTGCCTGCGACAGGCGGCCCTGTGGGATGAAGTGAAGGACAGGCTGAAGGATTCCGCGTACACATTGTCCGGCGGGCAGCAGCAGCGTCTCTGCATCGCACGGACGCTGGCACTGGACCCGGAGGTCATTCTGATGGACGAGCCGTGTTCGGCGCTTGACCCAATCGCGACACTGGCGATTGAGGACCTAATGCGGGAGCTAGCGCCGAATTACACCATCGTGCTCGTCACCCACAACATGCAGCAGGCGGCGCGCGTGTCCGATTACACGACGTTCCTGACGGTTGATGATCAGCAGACCGGTTATGTGGTTGAGACCGGCGAGACGGGGCAGATATTCTCCACGCCGATGAAACGCGCGACGGAGGACTACATCACAGGACGATTTGGGTAACTGCGTTACGGCGTGAGGAGTAATCAGGTGGAAAGGCCGCGTCCAGAATCTGGCAGGTGATAAACAGAAATGACGAACAATATAACTGAAAGCCCAAGTAGCGCCGAGCCGCTGCGGGCGCCTATTATGACGACTGTAGCAAACACAGCTACACAACAGGACGCGATGGGCAGTCCGAGCAATACGATGACGGTTGAACAGGCGACGGAGCGGATAGCAGTATCACGGCGGCCGGTTTCACTGCGCACGGAGAATATGTCGCTGTACTACGGCGATTTCCGCGCTCTTCGCGATGTGTCCGTTGAGATTCCTGAACGCACGGTGACGGCGATCATCGGCGCGTCCGGCTGCGGCAAGAGTTCATTCCTGCGCAGCTTCAACCGCATGAACGATTTGATCCCGGGCGCACGAATCGAGGGCACCGTTGAAATGAGCGGTGTGCCGATCTATGACCGCCGCGTGGACGTGACTGAACTTCGCCGCGCCGTCGGGATGGTGTTCCAACGACCGAACCCACTGCCAATGTCCATCTATGACAACATCACGTACGGACCACGACGGCACGGCATCAATAAGCGCGCAGAACTTGATGAAATCGTCGAGAAGTGCTTGACGCAGGCGGCGCTGTGGGACGAGGTGAAGGACAAGCTCAAGCAGCAGGGGAATGAGCTTTCCGGCGGACAGCAACAGCGACTTTGCATCGCGCGGACACTGGCCGTAGAACCGGACGTGATTCTCATGGATGAGCCGTGCTCCGCGCTGGATCCGGCGTCAACGCTTCGCATCGAGGAGCTGATGCAGGAGTTGGGGCACGAATACACCATCCTTGTTGTGACGCACAATATGCAGCAGGCAGCGCGGGTATCCGAGATGACTGCGTTCATGCACATGGGGGAGGATCGGGCCGGGATGCTGGTGGAGTACGATGCTACGTCAGAGATATTCACAAATCCGCGGGAGAAAACGACAGAGGACTATATCACTGGCCGTTTCAGTTAGGTAGACTGTATAACCTGTCAAGACGAACCCGTAATCGGGGGAGGTGACGGACGATGGCAATGGAACCGCACGCGACGCGCACCGACTTTGATCGGCTGCTGCGCGAGCTCCTGGATGATGTTCTCGCCATGGGCTCCATGGTGGACAAGTCCATCGAACGCTCTCTGGAGGCGCTGTTGAACCGGGACGCGAATCTTGCGCACCAGGTGGTTGTCGAGGATGAGCGCATCGATAAGGCACGCTTTGACACTGAGGAAAAGGCAATCCGCGTCATCGCAACACAACAGCCGATGGCCGGCGACCTGCGCATCGTGGTGGCCGTGCTGAACATCATCGTCGATCTTGAGCGGATGGCGGACCATGCGGAAGGCAATGCGCGCATCGCGGAGATGATCGGGGCGGACAGTACGGTGCGGCCCCTGGACACGCTGCCGCAGATGGCGGAGAAGTGCCGGGACATGCTGCGGCGAGCACTGACGGCGTTGATTGAGCGCGATGCCGACGCCGCCCGCAGGATCTGCGAGGAGGATGACGAGGTCGACGCGATGCAGGACTCGTCCTACCACGCCCTGATTCAGACCATGATTGAGAATCCGTCGCTCGTGCAGGAGGCGACGTACCTGGTCTGGGCCACGCATAATTTTGAGCGCATCGCCGATCGGACGACCAACATCGCAGAGCGCGTCGTTTTCCTCGTCACCGGCCACATGGAGGAATTGGCGAGCAAGTTGTGATGGGGGCGCACGCGCACCTTATGCTGGCTGAGGCCTCCTACTGTACGTCAGGGTCGTAGTCCATGCCGACGTGGCCTATGTCGATGAACTTCTGGTATTCCTCGTCTGAGTAGCCCATGACGTCCTTGTAGACGTATTCGTTGTCCTGCCCAAGCAGGACGGCGTGGCGGCGGATCTCATAGGGCGTGTTCTGGAGCTTGAAGCCCGTCGTCGGGTTCTTGTGGGTTCCTGCCTCCGGATGCGTGACCTCCTGGAAGAAGTTGCGCTCTGCAACCTGCGGGTCCGCGTGGACATCGGCCTCATCCATGACCATGCCGGCGGGCACGCCCGCCTGCTGTAGTCGGTGCATGGTCTCCTTCGCGTCCTGTTCAACCGTCCACCGGGAAATGACCTCGTCAAGCGCACGGCGGTTCTGGTAGCGGCTGAGGGAGTCGGCGAAGCGTGGATCATCGGCCAAGTTCGGCTCGCCCATGATCTGGCAGAGGGCGCGGAACTCAGCGTCCGAACGGCAGGCGATGGTGAGCCATCGTTCATCTCCGGCGCAGCGGTAGACGTTGTGCGGGGCGAGGAATTGGTGCGTGTTGCCGAGCTGCGTGTAGACGCGGCCGTTCATGGAATAGTCCATGACGAAATCGCCAAGGAACGGGACGAAGTTCTCGGCGGTGGGCGCCTCGATAAGGATGCCCTTGCCGGTCTTGTTGCGGTGGCGCAGGCCCATGATGAAAGCGAGCGCGCCGCCGACGCCGCCCGCCGCGTCGCTGGGGACACCGCTGGGGCCGCGCGCGGGGTCCTCATCCGGGTAGGCACGGAGGTACGGATGTCCCGCGAGCGCCTCCATGTGGTTGCCCCACGTGCGGTAGTTCTTGTACGGCCCTTCGATGCCGAATGCGGGCATCCGCACCATGATGAGGCGCGGGTTGATGGCGGATAGGCGCTCCCATGTGATGCCAAACCGCTCCATGGAGATGGCGACGTTGTTCTCCAGGAAACCGTCCGCCTGCGCGACGAGGCGCTCCAGGGCCTCCTGCCCCTCGGGAGAACCGAGGTCCATGGTGACGGAGAGCTTGTTGCGCGAGTGGGTGTTGAAGATAGCCTGTCGGTTCCAGGGGCGCTCACCGGGCTCGTCATCGACATAGCCCATGCCGGTGTTGCGGAGACGCACGAATTCCAGCGGCGGGCGGGCCATCTGGCCGCGCGTGCTGGTGGCAAAGTGCTTGATGGACTCGATGCGGATGACCTCCGCGCCCCAGTCGGCCAGGTGCATGGTGCCGTACGGCCCGGCCCACACAACGGTGATGTCCAGGATGCGCAGACCCTCAAGGGGCAGCTTGCCCGTGCCGGGGACGGGTGAGGCGCTCATGTCTCGGCGGTCGTTCTCTGTGGCTGTCATTCTCATTGCTCCTTTAGCTTTGGCATCACTGCATCGGGGTTCGTCTAAATGACGCCCTCCGAGCGGAGAAGTGACACCTCCTCGCCCTCAATGCCGACCTCCTTGAGAATCTCCGCGGTGTGTTCGCCGAGCAGTGGGGCGCGGCGGCGGGCGGGCCGCTCGCCGTCCTCGAAGTGGATTCGCGAGTTGAAGCCCGGGTAGGTGAGCGGACCGGTGGCGGGATGGTCGATGGTCTGCCAGAAGCCCCGCGCGTCAAAGTCCTCGTCGTTCATGAGGTTCTCAATGGTGTTGAGGGGCCCGCCAAGCACGCCATGCTCCATGCAGGCACGCTGCACTTCTTTGGTGGTGCGCTCCAGCATCCACGGGATGAGGGTGGCTTCCCACTCTTCGGCGGCCTCCGGACGGGAGCGGGCGGCGACGGTGTCCCAGCCCGGCTGGGTAAGGATGTCCTCCGCGCCGACCATGCGCGCCATGTTGGGGAATTGCGCCGCGCCGGCCGTCGTCATGAACATGCCGTCCAGGCAGGGGTAGACGCCGCTGCCGAGGCCAAGGCTGGCGCCCGGAGAGACGCGCATCGGCACCTGGTTGTTGTACTGGTAGCCGAGCAGTTTCTGCATGCGGCCATCGATGGATTGCAGTGTGACCTCGAAATAGCTGACGTCAATGTTCTCGCCCTGCCCTCGCAGCTCTGCGTTGGTAAGGCCGAGGGCGGTGGCGAGGGCGGCGGCATAGCCGACGTGAAAGCTGGCCATACGGCCGGCCGTTTTGAGGGGTTCGAGTTCGGGATCGCCGGAGCCCCACATATTGCCGCCCATGGCATAGAGGGTCAGATCAAGACCGACCCAGTCCTTGTAAGGGCCGGTCTTGCCGAAGTTGCTGATGGAGGTCATCACGAGCCGGGGGTTGATTTGGCTGAGTTCCTCGTAGCCGAGTCCGGCGTTCGGCATGACATCGGGTGGGAAGTTCTCGATGAGGATATCCGCGTCCTTGACGAGCTCCTTGATGATCTGCTTGCCCTTCTCGGTCTTGATATCAAGGGTGACGGATCTCTTGTTGGTGTTGAGGAAAAGGAAGAGGCCGCTCTTTTCCAAGTCCGGCTCATCGTGATAGAAGGGGCCGATACGGCGCGCGGGATCGCCCCCGCCCGGCTTTTCAATCTTGATGACATCTGCGCCGTAGTCGCCCAGGATTCGCGTGGCGTACGGCCCTGCGGTGTAGTGTGTCAGATCAATGATGCGAACACCATCAAGCGGCATGAACATGGTGTAACGGCCCCCCCTCCGTTGTTCTTCATCAGGCACGGGGCATCGTAATCCCCATCGTCCCGATAGATAGATGCCATATTGTGGCACCGCAAAGGTGCGGGGTAAAGGTTTTTGAAATTCGCGATCCTGCCTGATTCCAAGTGCTGTGTGTACTCCGCGTTCCGGCTTTGGCAGCGGAAAGAGTTAAAGCCGCTGGTTGGAGAGCCTCATGCACGCTCTGGACAGCCGCCCATAGATGTACAGAAGTAATGCTCATGGCATCCTCAGGTATAATCATGGGTGCGGGGAATGTGGTTTATGGATGACGCCGACGAGAGAGAGGGCGGTTCTGATATTTCAGGCTCGGGGGGCGACCCTGCTGAGCCTGAGGGTGTTTTTGGCTCCGTGGATGACGCTTCGGAGCTTAAGGCCGGTGAGAGTTTAGATCCCCGCGTTCGCGGGAATGACGAGACTGAGCGGCGGCCGGGGATTGTCGTCATCAGTGTGGCGGTTGTGGTGATGGCGGCGTTCATTGGCCTCCTCGCATACAGCTTGCTGACGCGCGAGACGATGCCTATGGACACAACAACACGCACCAGCGTCGCTGCGCCGTCCTTCACGCTTTCACAGCTGAACGGAGCGGGAGATGTCAGCTTGTCCGATTTCGATGGTTCGCCACTTGTGGTGAATTTCTGGGCGTCATGGTGCGCTCCATGCCGCGTTGAAATGCCGCATCTGGTCGAGGCTCATGAGCGGTACAAGGACCAGGGAGTCCGGTTCATCGGCGTTGCGATCCAGGACACCAATGAGGATGCACTCGCCTTCATCGAGGAATTCAACGTTCCGGTTGACGATGGCTACGTGATGGTAACTGACCCGGACGGGGAGGCGACTATCGACTACGGCGTGGGAGGCTTGCCGGTGACGTTCTTCATCCAGCAGGACGGCACGGTACACACACGGTGGGCGGGCGTCGTGAACGGCACGGTTCTCGATGAGAGGATCATGGAGATACTCGGCTAGCGGCAGAGAGCACATTATGGATCGTTTCATCGGACTTTGGGCGCTGATCTTTATTCGGCCCATGCTCGTTGTGGGAGTCCTGATGGCGGCCATCGGCGTCATGCTGGTGCTGTTCGCGGCGGGTTATTTCGCTGTCGGGGCGTATTCAGAGGCAAACCTGGATGAACTGAATGTGACGCAGGCCGACAGCGGCCTCACGCAGGAGGATCTGACACGTGGACTGCCAACGGTGCAGCCGACCACAACTCCATCATTCGCGCCATCTGCTACAGCGACGCCAGCAACAACTGCCGCCCCTGCCATTTCGACATCGCCAGTCAGCACGGAGCCGGCGTTTCCCTCTGAAACCCAGACTGCTGAGGCCGATGAGGCTTCAAACAACAGTCCTTACGATGAGTTCGGTGTCCTCCGCGATTTCAGTCACTATTTGGCAGAGGCTGATGACGGCGCACTGCTGCAGCCGATCAAGGAGAATTTCAAGTTGGTCACAGAAGAGGACCTCCTTGAGACATATGGCGAGCAGCCGAGACCGGCACACATCCTCATCCCCGCTATCGACCTGGAATCGCATGTTGTCGACCTCACCATCCTGTGGGATGGCGAGACAGCCGAGTGGGAGACTGCCGACCGCGCAGTGGGTTTCCACGTCGGTTCCGCAACACCGGGCGAGATCGGCAATACGGTGATGTCCGGCCACGTGAATTCACCGTTCGCGGGCGAGGGGTCTATATTCGCGCGGCTGGATGAGATTGCGCCGATGCTGCGGCGCGGCGAAATTGTCGACATTATGGTCATGGCAGGCGGGGATGTATTCCTGTACCGTGCCACAGACACGACTGTGGTTCTGCCAGAGGACGTGGACGTATTCGATTACTCGGACGGCCCAACGCTGTCATTGGTGACGTGCGCGCCGGCAACGACGTATTCCCATCGCTTCATCGTTAACGCGACACTCGTAGGAGTGGCGCGGCTGTAAAGCCTTCTCACGCAGATAGGCGTGAGGGCGGTCGATTCGTATACACTAGCAAGTGCATTGTGGCCACCCTGGCCGCGGTGTATTCGGCGCACTTGGCGCGCAATTGGGGAGTAATTGGTGGGGGTGCCTTTGTGACAGCATCAGCGTCCGCCCTGTTTGATGAGACGGCGGCACGAGCACGAGCCGAAGGACGGCTCATTCTGACGGAAGAAGAATCCAAGGCGATTCTCCAGGAACAGGGCATCAGCGTAACGATGCCTGCACTGGCTTCGTCCGCAGATGAGGCAGTCTCAACTGCGGAGAGCGTTGGTTTTCCCGTGGTGATGAAGGTGTCATCGCGTGAGATCACTCACAAGAGCGATGTTGGCGGCGTGCGGCTTGGCATTGCAGACGCAGACGCCGCACGGGCCGCGTACGACGAGATTATGGCGAGTGCCAAAGCGGCGGAGCCGAACGCGGCTATCGACGGCGTGACAGTACAGTCGCAGGCGCCCGGCGGCGGCGTAGAGGTCATCGTGGGAATGACACGCGATCACCAATTCGGGCCCGTCATCATGTTCGGCCTCGGCGGCATCGCCGTTGAGGTATTGCAGGACGTGGCTTTTCGCATCACTCCACTTACAAAGAGAGACGCGGGCGCCATTATCCGTGAGATCAAAGGGTATCCCCTACTGACGGGATACCGGGCGACCCGAGCTGTCGATCTGACCGCGCTGGAGGGAGTGATTGAGGCAGTATCCACGTTTGTGAGTGAGACGCCGGATATAGCTGAGATGGACCTGAATCCTGTGCTGGCGTATTCAGACGGGTCGATCGCGGTCGATGCGCGCATCGTCCTGACCGCAGAGGCAGACGGCTAGAGCCGGAGAGACGGAACGGAACCGAGTAACTGAGGAGCAATCTCGATGGACGCAACACGCAAGGCCAACCTGGACAGGGCATTCAATCCACAGGTGATTGCCGTGGTGGGCGACAAGAAGATCACGGACTATATGTGGCTGAAGAGCGTCCGTGACGCGAAGGCAAAGGTTGTGTCCGTCCAGATTGATGAGAACGAGATCCCCGGCATCCTTGAGATGGGATTTGAGAACTATCCCAGCCTCGCAGCTGTCCCAGGACAGGTCGACTACGTAATCGTCGCGGTGCCGCGCCCCGTCGCGCCCCGCATCGTGAAGGATGCTATCGATGTCGGCGCCGGTGCTGCGGCGCTCTTCACCTCCGGCTTTGCGGAGACGGGCGAGGAACAAGGCGTCCAACTGCAGGATGCACTGACGCAGATGACGAGCGAGGCGAACTTCAACCTCGTCGGCCCGAACTGCATGTGCCTTTACCACTCCAAGGCGGGCATTCGGAACTCCGCCGACCAATGGATCGGCGATGCCGGAGACATCGGATTCATGTCCAATTCAGGCACGCACGCCACGAGCTTTGTGATGCGAGCGCGCATTAACGGGCTCTATCCTCTCAAGTCCATCAGCATGGGCAACAGCATCGCCGTCGACCAGGGTGATTGGCTTGAGTACCTGGGCGAGGACCCGGAGATCAAGTCAATCGGCATGTACGTCGAGGGGACACGGGACGGCCGCAAGTTCTTCGAGGCGTTGCGGGACGTCGCGCCACGGAAGCCCGTCATTATCTGGAAGGGCGGGCAGACGAGTGAGGGAGCTAGGGCTGCCGCGTCACATACTGGCCACCTGGCGTCCGATATGGCGCTGTGGGACGCGATGATGCGCCAGACCGGGGCAATCCGCGTGGATACGCAGGATGAGTTGATGGACGCCTTCAAGGCTCTGCATTTCATGAAGCCGTTCACGGGCAGCCGCATGGGGATTGTGGCGCAGACGGGCGGGCAGTCCGTGCTGGTGTCTGATGCCTTCGGACGCGAGGGCCTGACGGTTCCTGATCTCACGCAAGAGAGCTATGACATCCTGGAGCCCATCGTTACGGTCGTTGGCGGCAGCTACAAGAATCCGTTGGACGTGTCCGGCTCGCTGACGAGCATCGAGCGCGGACGGGAGATGCTGGACACGCTGGCGGCTGATCCAAATACGGACATTATCGTCATCGAGGCGAGCATCGGATTCATCTCCCGGCGGCTTGAGCGGCAGGGAAAGACCACGGACGATCTGATCGACATGTTCAAGGAGTTCCAGGAGTCGACCGACAAGCCGTTCGGCGTGATTGCGACATGGAACCAGGACGAGGCCACGCTGGCGGAGTTCCGAGTGAAGGTTGCGGACCGCGGCATCGCCGTGTTCCCGTCGTTCCAGGACGCCGCACGCGCAATCCGGCGCCTGCGGGACTACTACGTCACCAAGGCGGAGATAGCGGCGGGATAAACTCCCCGGGCCTCGGCGTTGCGTCCGCCATGCCCACGATCACGCTCACTGCCGATGAGACGCGGCGGCTTCGTACCGTCTCGCAGGGGTTGGACGCGCCTGCTACGCGGGAAACAACGCGCGGACACGATGTAGCGGACATCGTGCGGCGCACTGGTGGGATCCAGGCGCAGGATATGAATACTGCCCCGTTGCAGGTCCGAGCGCGTTCCTCCGGCCTGACATCCTCTGACGTCATACAGGCGCTCTCACAAGATCGCAGCATAGTCCGTACTTGGGTTATGCGCGGCACGTTGCACATCATCCCCTCGGAAGATCACGAATGGTTGACTGCGCTGCTGGGCCCGCCCGCCTTCTCCGCCGGACGTGGCCGCCGCCGTGAACTCGGCCTTGATGAAAAGACCCTAAACAAGGCGCACGCGCACGCCGTCGACACCCTGACTGCTGAGGGGCCGCTGACACGACAGCAGTTAGGGGAGCGGTTGGCTGCTCACGATATACCCGTTGAGAACCAGGCTTTGCATCACATTGTGAGAGCCGGGGGGTTTTTGGGGTTGTTCACGCATGGGCCGCTGCGGGATGGGAAGACCGAGACGTTTGTGGCGGCGGACTCGTGGCTGGCGGGGATCGAGCGGCCGGAGCTCTCCCGGGAGGAGGCTCTCGCGCGGCTGGCGGGGCGCTATATCAGGGCGTTCGGGCCGTCGACGCCGCGGGACTTCGCTGTGTGGTCGGGGCTGCCGCTGCGGGACGCGCGGGCGGGGTGGGAGTCGATCGAGGGTGAGTTGGTGGAGGTTGAGGCTGCGGGGGAGCGGATGTGGGTTCACGGGGACGGCCCTCACCCTAACCCTCTCCCAGGGGGAGAGGGGACAGAGCGGATCCCAGGGGGAGAGGGGATAGTCAGGTTGTTGGGGTTTTTTGATACGTATTTGTTGGGGTATCGGGGGCGGGGGCTGGCGGTTGCGCCGGAGCATCTGTCTCGTGTGAATGCGGGGGGCGGGATGATCCGGCCGGTGGTGACCATCGATGGGCTTGCGGTGGCTACGTGGTCGTGGACGCGGCTCTCGGGCGGCCGCCGGCTAGAGATAGGGGTGGAGCCGTTTGCGGGGCTTGAGGGGGCGCTGTCGCCTTCGTGGGCGCAGGAGGCGGTGCGGGGCGAGGTGGAGGATATTGGGCGGTTTTTGGGGGTGGGGGCTTGGTTGCGGGAATGACCCCTCACCCTAGCCCTCTCCCAGAGGGAGAGGGGATTAGCGGGGGGACCCTCACCCTGGCCCTCTCCCAGAGGGAGAGGGGATGCACACCCAGCCTTTAGGCGAGGAGGGTGGGGTTTTGGAGGACTTGGGTGGCGGCGGTGATGGGGGGGAGTTCTCCGGATTCTACGCGTCGGATAATGTCGGCCAGAGGGTCTGAGTGGGCGGCTGGGGCGTCTGAGCGGGCGGCCAGAGGGTCTGAGTGGGCGGCTGGGGGGGCGGCGGTGTCCGGGCGGGCGGCGGCTTGTTCGGCGCGGGTTAGGCGGTCCAGGAGGCGTTCTCTGAGGGCTGCGTGAAATTCTGAGCGTCTCTGGGCGGCGCGGCGGGCTTCCAGGCGTCCCGTGCCGCGCAGCGTTTCGTTGTGCCGCGCCACGGCGTCCACGAGCTCTATGACGCCCTTGTTGCGGATCCCCTCGGTCTGCAGGACGGGAATGGTCCACCAGTCCATGTCACGGCTGCCGAGGTGGACGGTGGTCTCAAGGTCGTTTGCCATTCTCTTCGCGCCGGGGCGGTCGGCCTTGTTGACGACGAACACGTCGGCGATCTCCAGCAGCCCGGCCTTCATGGTCTGAATCGCGTCGCCCGCTTCGGGGACGACGACGACGACGACGCTATCGACGGTGTGCATGATATCGAGCTCGGTCTGCCCGACGCCCGCGGTTTCGACGATGATGACGTCCATCCCCGCGGCGTCCAGGACGCGCATGGCGGATGGCGCGACGGCGGAGAGGCCGCCGGACGCGCCGCGGGTGGCCATGCTGCGGATGAAGACGCCGGGGTCCAGGAAGTGGTCTCTCATGCGGACGCGGTCGCCGAGGATAGCGCCGCCGGTGAAGGGGCTTGAGGGATCGACGACGAGGACGCCGACGGTCTGTTCACGTTTGCGGAGTTCTGCGGTCATGGCTTCGACGAGGGTGCTTTTGCCCGCGCCGGGGGGGCCTGTGATTCCTATGACGTGGGCGCCCCCCTCACCCCGGCCCTCCCCCGCACGGGGACGGGGGTGGGTGGGGGCCACCCACAGACGGGCGGCAAGGTGGGGCGCGCAGAGCGGCAAGATT
>CAZZAN010000002.1:176996-362959 GCA_964653005.1 uncultured Dehalococcoidia bacterium
AGGGAGAGGGGATTCTGTTGGGACCTCCCTCTGACGGAGGGATAGGTGGGTCGCGATGCGCTGCATGATGGCGTCGGCCTGGGGGTCGCCCTTTTCGAGGAGGGTGAGGATGCGTGGGGCGGCGTTGAGGTTGCCCTCAAGGAGGCGGGTGACGAGGTCTTCCATGGGTTAAGGGTAGCAGAGGGGGGTTCGCCCTTCGACAGGCTCAGGGTGAACGGGGGGGGGGCGGGGGTTAGGGGTTGATGTTGGAGATGGCGACGAAGATGGCGATGAAGCCGCCAACCATGGTGGCCCACAGGAGTCCGAAGCCTATAAAGGTGAGGTTGCGGAGGTTGTCCAAGCTGCGCTCAAGGTTGTCCAAACGGCGCTCAATGCTATCGAGGCGTTCGACGATTTGCTCGACGATGCCTTCAAGGCGGGCGAGGCGCTCGTTGTCTGTGGGTGTGGTCTGCGTTGTCATGGGGACAGTTTAGCAGACGGGCAAAGCGGGGGATGGATTCCGGCCTGCGCCGGAATGACGGGGGGGGGGGTTAAAGAGAGAGGGGGCGCTTGCGCGCCCCCTCTTTTCAGCTGACCTTTCGGTTTCGCTGTCTAGTTGTCCTTTGCGATTAGGCTCCACCGATCTGGCCGTTGCGGGTGGCGAAGAGCAGGTAGCCCTTGCCCCTCTCAACCTTCGCTACGTCCTTATCAACGTTGTCCGCATCGCCACCGGTGGCACCGGCATCCATGCCGTCACCGGTCGGGAAGCCGTCGGTCATCGCGCCGCTGGAGAAGTAGGTCTCGTATTGCGGCGGGGTGGCGGAGGCATTCCACATCCGGATCATGCCCCATCCACTGGCCCCGAGCGAACTCAGGTAGCCGTCAACGCTGATCGCATTCTCATTGCCTGCGGGGGTGTAGCCCACGCCATTCCATCCGGTGGTCACGGTGTACTGCGACGGCAGCCGCTGCGGGTCGAACCTCGTGGTGAGAACCTCAATCGGGTCGAAGGTGGTGCTGCGGACGAAGTATGCGCGGCCATCCACGATCTGCGTCAGCGTACCCATCCACTCGCCGGAATCCGCATCCTTCTGAGCGTATTCCCACACCTTGGGGTTGACCTGGCTGTTGAGGCTCCAGACATGCGTCACGGAAGAGCCCTCGAAGACGCCACCAATGCTCGAGTCCTGCGGGGTGCCGGGGATGGACACGAGGGACCAACCCGGTACCACTGCGATCTCTTCAGGCGCCGGAGCAGTGACCTTGAACACGTAGCCAAACTTGCTCGTGTTACCGGCCTCATCGGAGAAGTTCACGTTCAGGCGGTAGCTGCCGATCGCGACGCCCGAGAGGGCGATGACGTGCTTGACGCCATCCGAGGTCTGCGCCGAGCCAGCATCCACATCCAACGTGCTCTCGACAGTGGGGCTGGCTACGATCTTGTTCGTCGTCGCGTTGATCGCATCACCCGCCAAGGTCTCAAGGGCGAGGCTGTCGATGTTGATCTTCTTCTTGGTGTCACCGGTGTACTCATCGCCCTCAGCACTGAAGTCCAGGTTCAGGAAGATGACTTCGTTCGTCTCAATCTTCTGAGCGACGTCAGCCTTCGCCTTGGTACCGTCATCAGCGGCCATAGCACTGCGGTTGGGGAGGGCGCCCTTGTTGGCGCGGGTGTCAAGCTCCCACTTGCCATCTGTCTTCATCGCCTCATTGCCAATTTCGTCAGTGCCCTCAACCGTGACCTCGTAGACACCGTCCTGCATGCCCTCACGGGCAACAAGGTTGAGTCCCTTCCGGTCAGTGGAGAGAGTCCACGTATTGCCAGTGCCTGCCTTCAGGCTGATGGTGCGAAGGACTGTGCCATTGGAGATGGACGCGTCAGGCCTGCGCTTCAGCTCCTCAGAGGCGTCCACGGTCAGGTTGAAGGTGTCGTTGCTCAAGGCTTCCTCAACACTAATCGTGAAGATCGGCGCGAGGCGGTCATCCGGGCGTCTCTCGTGATCTCTATTACTCTGGTTGCCCGCAAGGTCGGACAGGTCGCCGCCATCAATCTCGATGCTTGGGCGGGCATCCGTAGCGAGATCAGCCTCAAGCGTCAGGAACAGGAGGTGCCGGGCATCCTGGCCATCGGTCTCCGTTCGGAGGGCCATATCCCTGACAACATCAGCGGCATCGTCACTTGTCCGTGTCTTGGCATTGAAGTCAAGGTCATCAGCGGTCTCCGACATCCCTGCGTCACCGACGCTGATGACGTTGCCACCGGTCTGATCGAGCCATTGGATGCTTGAGACGCTGGTACCGGACACTGTGATGTCCTGCTCCTGCACGGCATCGCCATCGATGGCGTCGTCAAACACTAGAACAACCCTGTTCCTCTGCTGTTCCACCAGAACGTATGCACCCTCATCGCCGTTGGCGCGCAACGCTGTCGCGCTGTTTGAGATGCCCCACCCGGTGATGGCCTTCTCAAGGACGGGATCAAGGTTATCGACAATGAAGTGGTATGTCTTTGTGTTGACGTTTCGGGCAATGTCATAAGCCGTAATCTTGACCCGGACCGTCACAGTCTGCGCGTCGGTATCCTCATCACCTTCGGCGGCTTGCACGGCTTGCGTCACGTCAATCTCAAGCTCGTAGCGCTCGCCGTCCTGAACGGTCTCATCCACGTCGAGATCCCATTCGTCGCCGTTCGCCAGGTTGGAAACAGGATCGTCGTCGCCCACGCCAAGCGTCACTTCTTCTTCAACGTAAGCCTTGTCGCCACTGATGGTCTGTTCACCTGCATCATCGGCGTCCTCCGGGATGCCCGAATCCGGGTCCGTCACGTTGAAGAACACCGAGAAGTCATCGTTATCGATGTAGGAGTTGTCTGCGGGATTAAGCGAGCCGATCGTCGGGGCGTTCAGGTCCACCTCAGCAGTATCTGTGCGCGTGCTGCTGGGGCTGGCATCTGCGTAGCTCACGGTGAGGGTGTCGCCATGCTCTGCGCCGACGAGCGAGTTCACCAGCGCGCTTGCCTCAGAACCCGTAGCATTATTCGCAGTTGAAAGGCCCAGGTTTGCGGCATGCGCCTTCAGCGCCGCATCCAACTTGTCCCTCTCGGCGCACTCCTTGCCCTCGGTCGTGCCCTGGCAGAACTCGTAGAACGCGTTATCCCTGTCTGCGCTCTCGTCTGTCGCGGCGATGGCTGCAATCAGGTCGCTGATGTTGTCGTTCGGATGGTCAACCGTGTAGGAAACACTGAAGACATCGCTGGTAACTGCGGTACTGCCGTCGCTAACGGTGGTTGCGGTATACGCGCTATTGACGGTCGTACGCACCTTGATGGTAATGTTCCCGTCATCGTCCGGAGCGCTTATCCCATCTGCTGCGATTGCAACGAGAAGCGCCGGCGGAGAGTCGGGTGGGTTCACGCCATCCACATCAGGATCACTAGTGTCACGGTTCGTCCGTATCGCTACGGAGACCGAGCCTTCCTTAAGGATATTGTCCTTATTGAAGCCCCCGATTGTGAGTGTTGTTTCGTACGCATCGTCAGCGGTCGAAGCTGCGGTTAGTCTCGCGTTTGGAGCGGAGACCACCTCCGTCTGCCCAGGCGGGGTAGCAGCACCAGCATCCACAACTGTGATGGATGCAGCGTTATTTTCCTCATCATCGTCGCCGTTAGCGTAAACAGTTTCTGTCGGCGTCGGCGTCCAGGTTGCAATCGCTTCCTTGAAGTCGTTGCGAATCACGCCGAACATGCCGACGAAGACGCCGGAATCGCGTGAGTCAGTCAGGGAGTTCCCTTCAGAATCCTCTGCAGTCAGCGCTGCGTGATTGACGCCCGCTGTCTGATCGTCGAGTACGCCAAGATCCTTCTCTCTCACGGTGACCCTAATCGGATCGCCGGACGAGCTCCGGACTTGCACCCGGCTCTTGCCTACAAGGTCTGTAGGCGAATCTTCGTCATACGTGAGTTCATTGACGCCCGCAGACGCGAACCTGATGCGCAGAGCCCCAACTTCGCCTGTAAGTGCACCGTCCCTAGTACCCACATCGGCAGGAAAGGCAGGGATGATGTTCAAACTGAGGAACGCTTCCTTGCCGTTTCTACTGGCGTCCACGAACGCGTTCTGCACATTCACTGTTCGCAGGGCTTCAAACTGCAAGCTCACTGCTTCATTAGTATCTGCAGTTCCCGGATCGTCTGCGACAGGCGCCACGAAGTATCCGACCTCAATCAGCAAGTCTCCGTGGTCAACCGAACCACTCCTGTTCCGGTCACCAATCTCGAGAGGGTCGGCACCGTCAGATTCATCAACATCACTAGTGGCAGTGTCGTCCGTACGAGCAACCAGGTCCGTATAGGCAACACTATCTCCACTATCAGTAACCCAGGAAGCAACAATGCCGTTCGCGGTAGATGCAGTTGTAAATCCCGGATCAATGTTGTAAGCGTTACCACCACCATCTGCAGTGCCAGGCCTGGTAGCGGTGAAGTAAGCGTAGTAGTCAGTTAAGGAGTTGGAGTCTTCGTCATTATCATCAACGACGACGAAGAGTGTGCC
This sequence comes from uncultured Dehalococcoidia bacterium, assembly GCA_964653005.1. Classification (GTDB taxonomy): domain Bacteria; phylum Chloroflexota; class Dehalococcoidia; order UBA6926; family UBA6926; genus VXMO01. Next base: position 181,526 of record CAZZAN010000002.1, read on the forward strand.
TCCGGCATCCTCCAAGCTAGTCTGCATGCCGGTCTTGTCGGAGACATAGTCCGCGGCGTCGAGCTTTTCAAAGGCCGAGCCGGTCTTCCCCGTAGGGTTGGCCAGCTCATCCGGGGTGACAATCTTGACCGTGCCAACCGCGGCGCCAGCTCCGATGGCCGGAACCATGGCGAACGCGAGGATCGCGACCGTCAAGATAACTAGTGCTTTGCGCTTCACAGGAAGCCCCCTTCCGTAACTGTGATGTGAACCTTTGCGTCCTGTCTTCCTAAGTGTAGAGGAAATCGAAGGTTTATTCACGTTGTCCGTTGGACTTCGCGATTGCCAGGGTTCTTGTGAGTGCATGAGCTCCTCCCCGTCTGTGGGTGTCAGGAGACCCTCCTTAATGACCGTTTGGCACGGCCGGAGGCGCTGACTTTCCCGCGCTTCCTCTTGTCCGGTCAGTCTCCATATTTGTGGAGAGCCCCGCGCTCTCCTATTCCCGCTCTCTTTATCCCGACTATGCCCGTGTCATACAAGGGCTTCCCGCGCGTGTGCATGCAATACGCGGGATGCCCACGCCTGACCATAGGCGTAGTCACTGACCGTGAGTTTAGGGGAGCTTTGCAAGTGTTGTCAATAGTCGAATGGCTTGAATTAGGTAGAGATAGTCGAATCCGGTTTGAGACCGGTTTCGATGTAGTGGTTTGGGGTGAGTGGGCATATGTAGGGGTTATTGGGGAGTGGGGTGGATATTTAGATTTCACGGGAGAGTGTGGCCATGAAGTCGGCGTTGGTCTTTGTCTTGGAGATACGATCCAGGATGCGCTCGGTGGCGTCGGATGCGTCAAGGTTGGAGTTGGAGAGCATGGCCATCATGCGGCGGAGGGTGACGATGCCGCGGTAGGTCTTTTCGTCATAGAGCCTCTCGTCACGCCGCGTGCCGGACTTGAGGACGTCAATGGCGGGGTAGATGCGGCGCTCGGCGAGTTTGCGATCAAGGTGGACTTCCATGTTGCCGGTGCCTTTGAATTCTTCGTAGATGACATCGTCAAGTCGCGATCCGGTGTCAACGAGGCAGGTGGCGACGATGGTGAGGGTGCCGGATTCCTCCGTGTTGCGGGCAGCGCCGAAGAAGTGCTTGGGGGGGTAGAGGGCGACGGGGTCCATGCCGCCGGAGAGTGTGCGTCCGGAGGAGGGGGCGGCGATGTTGTAGGCGCGGGCGAGGCGGGTGATGGAGTCGAGAAGGATGACGACATCCTGGCCGGCTTCAACGAGGCGCTTGGCGCGGGCGAGGACGAGCTCTGCAACGCGGGTGTGTTCTTCAACGGGTTCGTCAAAGGTGGAGGCCATGACCTCCGCTCCTTTAACGGTGCGCTCCCAATCCGTGACTTCCTCAGGCCGCTCACCGATGAGGGCGGCCATGATGTGGGTTGAGGGGTACTGGGCGGCGATGGCGTCCGCGATCTGGTGGAGGAGGATGGTCTTGCCTGCCTTGGGGGGTGAGACGATGAGGGCTCGCTGTCCAAAGCCGATGGGGGCGACGAGGTTGAGGAGCCGCCCGGCGATGGCTTTCTGGTTCGTCTCAAGGTCGTAGAGTCGATCCGGGAAGAGCGCGGTGAGCTGGTCAAAGATGGGGCGTCGGCGGGAGATCTCGGGTTCCTGGCCGGTGACGGTGTCAACGCGGAGGAGGCCGTAGTATTTCTCGCCGCTCTTGGGTGAGCGGACCATGCCGGTGACCCAATCGCCTGTGCGGAGTCCGAATCGCCGGATCTGGGACTGCGCGACGTAGACATCATTGATGTTGTGGCGGAGGGTGCGGTGGCGGATGAAGCCGTAGCCGTCATTGGTGATCTCAAGGATGCCGCTGGCGGAGATTGTGCCGCCGCGTTCGCCGAGGGCCTGGATGGCGCGATGGACCATCTCGTCACGGCGGAGGGCGGCGCCGGGGGGCATGTTGAGGAACTCAGCAAGGCGGCCGGCTTCGTCACGATCAAGGCCCTCGAGCTGGGGGATGGTGACGTGGTGAAGCGGCTCCGGCAGATCAACAACGCGCGGTTCACGCTGGGCGGCGTCTGAGTCGGCACCGTCAGCGTTGGCGGGAGGACGGGGGCGCTGTGGGCGCTCGCCGCGGTCCGGGCGCTCGCCACGGTCGGGCCGTTCGCGCCGCTGCCGCCCTGCCCCGTTGGCGGGACGTTGGCGAGGGGCGCGGCGGGCGGGGCCTACCGGCGCTTCGTCTTCGATGATGTCCTCAATGGTTTCCGTGGTGGTGTTGGTGGCTGGTGGCAGGCCGTCCGTGATGGAGGGGGTGGCTGCGCCGTTGTCCGTGGATGCTTCCGCTCGCCCTTCGACAGGCTCAGGGTGAGCGGTTTCGGTTGCGCCGTTTTCGGCGGGGGTTTCGGCGGGAGCCGCGCCGTTTTCCGCCACGGCCTCTTCGGTGGTGGTTTCCTCAGGAGCGGTTTCAGTTGTTGCGGCGGCGGATGCGCGGCGCGCGCGCGGTGGGCGGGCGATGCCGCGCCGGGTGACGGGGCGCTGCGGCTCGTCGGTGTTGGGGGTGTCTGTGGTGTCCACTGGTGTCTCCTTTGCTGCGGGCGGTATGACGGTGCCCGTGCGTTTGTCTCTGTGTTTGCTCGTTCGGTTTTCGGTTGCTACTTAAAGGAAAGGACTAATCAGATATGTGTCAGAATCCTGCGCCGGCGCTGCGGGTCTGCTCGGGTGTTTGGTCACGCCGCACGGACGCCGGGTCGTTGGGGGATGGATTCTCAGTGGGTCGTTGGGCGGGATGTGCGAGGCCGTCCTGGGCAACGATGAGCGGGGGCTGTTCGCCCTCACGGAGGATGCCGGCGGCGACGGAGACGAATTCCCGGAAGAGGGGGTGGGCGCGCGTGGGGCGGGACCTGAACTCCGGGTGGAATTGCGTGCCAAGCATGAATGGATGGTCACGCACTTCAGAGATCTCAACGAGATCGAGCTCACGATATGCGCCGCTGACGATGAGGCCGGCCTCGTTAAAGGAGGAGCGGTAGGCGTTGTTGAATTCAAAGCGGTGGCGGTGCCGCTCAACGATGGTCTCCGGATTGCCGTACGCGCGGGCGGCGTTGGTGCCGGGTGTGAGGTGGCAGAGGTAGGAGCCGAGCCGCATGGTGCCGCCCTTGGCGCGGACGCGCTCCTGGTCTTCCATGATGTGGATGACGGGATGGCGGGTGGCGACATCGAACTCGGTGGAGTTTGCGCCGTTCAGGCCGGCGACGTTCCGCGCGAATTCAATGACCATGATCTGCATGCCAAGGCAGAGGCCAAGGTATGGGACGCGCTGCTCACGGGCGTAAGAGGCGGCGCGGATCATGCCTTCGATGCCGCGTTCGCCAAAGCCGCCGGGGACGACGATGCCATGCGCGCGTTCCAGCTGCGCTTCCCAACCGTCCTCCTCCAGCCCTTCGGCGGAGATCCAGTCAATGTCAATGTCGACGCCGATCTCAAGGCCGGAGTGCGTGAGGGCCTCTTTAACGGAAAGGTAGGCGTCGCGCAGCTCGACATACTTACCAACGATGGCGACGGTGAGAGGCGGTTTGGGCTCTTCAAATCGATGCACGAGATCGCGCCAATCATCGAGCTGTGGCTCTTTCTCCGCATACTTCGCAAACTGCATCCTTTTAAGGAGGTAGTCGCCGAGGCCGCGTTCTTCAAGGAGAAGAGGGACACGATAGATGGTGTCCACGGTGGAGAGGGGGATGACGGCCTGCGGCTCAACGTCACAGAAGAGTGCGATCTTCTCGATAGTGTCCTGATCGGCCTCAACCTCACTGCGGGCGATGATGACGTCAGGCGCGATGCCGGCGCTGCGGCCAAGCTCACGAACGGAGTGCTGCGTGGGCTTCGTCTTGAGTTCCCCCGTGGCGTTGAGGTACGGGAGGTAGGTGACGTGGACGAAGATGGCATCGGCGCGGCCAACCTCGTTGCGGACCTGGCGGATGGCCTCAAGGAATGGCTGGCCTTCGATGTCGCCGACGGTGCCGCCTACCTCGATGATGATGACCTCCGCATTGGTCTCGTCCGCGATCTGTCTCATGCGGTTCTTGATGGAGTTGGTGACGTGGGGAACGACCTGGATTGTGCCGCCGAGAAAATCGCCGCGCCGTTCCCGCGAGAGGACGGAGGAGTAGACCTGGCCGGCGGTGACGCTGGATGAGCGTGTCATCTCGGTATCGACGAATCTCTCATAGTGGCCGAGGTCGAGATCAGTCTCCGCGCCGTCGCGCGTGACGAAGACCTCGCCGTGCTGATAGGGAGACATGGTGCCGGGGTCGACGTTCAGATACGGATCGAGTTTCTGAACTGCGACCCTGATGCCGCGGCTCGTGAAGAGCCGACCGATGGCGGCGGCGGTGATGCCCTTCCCGATGGAACTAACGACACCGCCGGTCACGAAGACGTACTTTGCCATGCAACCCCAAATGGCCTGCCCCGCCGGAATATCTCGGGGGGCGATTCACGCCTGCTTTATTCCCCAACCAGCAATCGACGTACTCGCGCATATCGATATTCAAAACGCGCTGCCACGTCTCTTGTCGTAGGGAATTGTCTCCAACCAACCGGGGCGGCCACATGCCGATACCGACCCCGATAACGGATTCAACTATGCGCCCGCAGGGGCGGGGTGTCAAGTGGGCATTGCATTGGTTCGCGGGTTGGCAAGTACTTCATTTCATTAGCAGAAGGAGTCCCCATCAGGAGGAGGGATCACGCTGACGCTTTCAACTGTCCTGCCGTAATCGTCGGAATACACTTCTTCTCCCAACCCTTGCAACGCAAGGAGTCTGGGTGAGGTTCCGTCGCGATTCACTGTGTAGAGGAGCGCGGATGTTGGGTTTTCTTCATCCGTGACAGAGGTGAAATCCACATCTGCGAGCCGCACCGCGATCTTGGAACCGTCCGGCGACCAGGCCGCCAACATAGGGAACCCTTCGCCTTTCAATGAATGCCAGTCTGCATCCAGTGCCTCATGGATATGTTGTGTAATGATGCATTCCGGGATTGGGATGGTTAATGGAGACCCGTCAAGGGGCAAGCGAACTGCGCTGCTCTCCAGGAGTATCTCGGAGCCGTCCGGTGACCACGAGAGATTACCTAACCAGGGAAACTGCGGAGCACTCCAAGCCCAAAGATAGTAGCCATAGGGCTCTGTTCCCCCCCAAGAGGCAGGCACCTTTCGGAAAACCCCCGGCTGGGTCTCCCAAGAGACCAGCCAATCTGTATTAACTACAGCGGGCTCTGAACCGTCAATCGCAAATGTGCGGAGTTCGATTAGGTTGGCCGGGTCTTCATTGAAGTCGAGCCAAGACCGTTCCACAAGCTCTTCGCCATTGTATGTGACAACTGCTATGCGCTGTCCATCCGGCGACCATGCGGGGCCGCTTGCGGCATACTTTGTTAACTTCGTCAGTTCGGTACCATCCGCCTTGACAGTGTAGACGCTAGATTCGTAGTACCGACCCCAGGTCACTTGATCTTGACGACTAATGTACTCAAACGTGGTAAATGCAATCCTCTGCCCATCGGGAGACCACCTGAGGGGAGCCTTCCCGACCAAGTCACGATGCTCCCTCCTGTCACTAATGGGCAGTTCGATGTCTTGCAATGTTCCCTCTGAAGTTAAGTCCTCCGGTAGGATATATATGCGAAGCCGACCTCTACCAGGATCAACTCGATTAGGCAAGGGCGATGCCACAAACGCAACCCTGTTGCCGTCCGGCGACCATGTGGGGTAATTGTCAAAATATGTGTTCTCGGTCAAACGCACCGGGTTCCCCGTTCCGTCGAGGCGGGACAGCATTATTTCGTAATCGTATATCCAGCGGTCCTCTTGGTACGTGAATGTGCACTCCGAATAGACAACATGCGATCCGTCGGGGGACACATCGAAGTAGATCATGGGTCCTCCGCGATCATGAAGAGGGACGTGCGGCTGGGATGACGGACCAATAGTCCTTTCCGGGTCGACAATCTTCTCAATGGAAGAGCGTGGAACAGCAGAGTTTGGTTCCGCAGTGACACTGTAGAGAGCAACCGGTCCCAAGAACGGCTCCCTGGAGACATCAAGCAGTATGTTGGAACCGTCCGGAGTCCATTTCAGGTAATTCTCATAGTCCCACTGCCCCCGGCCTACTGGATCCCCTGAACGATGATCTGCCGTGTCATCGTAGTCTGGCCCATAGTCGAGGAGACACACCCCCCCCCAGATCGACAATTGTGTCGGCGCCGGCCTCGCCAGACCTGTCCGGTGCTGGCGTTGCACTATTGTCATCGTCGGGAGGACTTGCTGTCACCGAGTCCGTGGCTGGGGGAATGGGGCTATCGCCACTGCATCCGACAACGAGTGCGACGGCGACGACCGCGACGAGTACCCTTAGCGGCATTTCGCGTCACCTCGCCTGATACAAGGCATAGGTCGAGAGAACGTCGAAGGGGTTGGGTAAGGGTTTCATGGGCCTCAGTCTAGTGAATCGGTGTGGGTATACAACCCTCGTATAACAAAGGTTAGGGGGCTCACCCTTCGACAAGCTCAGCGCGAGCGGGGGTTAGATTCCTCGGCTGCGCTTTTCGTTCAGCCCAGGAAGTGGCGGAGTTCTCCGGCTTCCGCGATGTATTGCGATACGCGCCCGGTTGCGCCTTGTTCAAGGCTCGCCCAGACCGCCGTGGTGAGTCCCTCATGAATGCGGTCGATCTCTTCCGTGAAGCGCACGAGCAGACGCCGATAGTTATCCCCGAGCAGTTGGTTAACGCGTGTCTCGTTCGCGTAACGGAGCGCCGTGGCGAGATCTTCCGTAAAGCTCGGATATATCTCTCGCAGGTAGGCGAAATCCTCCTGGTCAAGGGCGGCGAGTCCGAGCAATTCCGGCGGAACGCCTATGGAATAGAGGGCGGTGGTGAAGGCGATGGCGCGGGGCAGCGTCACGTCGTCTGAGCCGGAGAGCGAGCGCCCGTAGCCGAATAGTCCCACATGCAGTTTGCGCTCTCGCCTCCGCGGTGAGAGGGCGGAGACTGCGGCGATTGTGGGAGCAAGGTTTCGCACCTGCCTTTGGTACTCGGCGGCGGCCTTATCGAGGATGGCGATGGCGCGTTCTTCATCAATAGGCTGCGCGGGCGTCTGCTCGTGAGCCTGGATTTCGGCGATGCCCGCCGTGACATCGTCACGGGGGTAGTCAAATTTGAATGCAGACTGCACGGTGAGGGTGTGGACGCTGGGGTATTCACGGAAGGCCCGCGCGGTGTTGGTGGGTTTCAAGTGTCCACGGAACGGGACGGAGCCGGCGCCGATTATCGGGTACATCGGGATGCCGGTCTCCTGCGCGAGCCGGTCAACACGGTAGAGGGCGGCCTTGAGCAGAATCTCCGCGCCAACCATACCGTAGTTCAGGGCGGGGTCGCTGCGGGCCAGGAAGACACGCTGGTAGGGTTCCTCACGCTCTTGCACGTATTCCCGGACGATGTCATCGACGTGGAGCATCTGATCGCGCTCTTCCACGAGCGGGATAACACGAATGCGCTTGGGGAGAAATTCGCCAATCCAATCGCGAACGGATACATCGTCCAGGAGAGTGCTTGATTCCTGTCCGACGATGAAGTTCTCGTAGTACGCCACAATGCGAGAGAGTTCATTAGCGGACGAGGTGAAGGGGAGAATGATCTCCTGTATGGGCGGCTCCGGGTCACCGCCATAAAACTCACGAGCCACATCGAAGGCGGTGGGGATGCCCTGCAGCGCCTCAACCATGAGTTTCCGCATCTCAACCTCGATGGCGGGGTTGGGGACGCGCAGGGTGATGACAGTGTCGCGTCCCAGCCGGCGCTCCTCGCGGAAGAAGTCGGAGTAGTTGCTCAGAAGTTTCTGGATGACGTGGGTATCAGTGTCCTTGCCTTCCGAGTCCCACATCTGCTCATCGCAGCCGAGACTGAAGGCGTCGACGGCCTCGATTATTTCGCCGTCGCCCTTGATGACACCGTCAACGGCGTAAGCGGGCGCCGCGGCGTTGTCCGGGTGCTGGGTGCTCATCACTTTGGGAATAAGAGGCACTGTCAAACTCCAGTAGCCAAGTTTGGTTTCATCATAAAGGGTGGGGCGACGGCGCGTTTGCCTGCCCGTAAGGGGGAGCTAGTCGAAGGTGGTTAGGGCGGAGACGGTTTCGGGGGTGAGGCGGCGGACGACTTCTGCTACGAGGCGGACGGCGCGGGCGAAGTCGTCGCGGTGGATGACACTGTTGTGGCTGTGGAGGTAGCGGGTGGGGACGGCGATGTTTATTGAGGGAGCGCCTGAGCCAGATTTCTGCATTTCCGCGCCGTCTTCTCCGTAGCCGCTGAGGACGTTGAACTGGAGCGGCATCTCGAGTTCGGCGGCTGCGTCGACAAAGAAATCGCGGAGGCGGAGGTTGGGAATCATGGAGCTGTCATGGAGAAAGACGGTCGGGCCCTTGCCCAATTCTTCCTGCGCCTCGTCCTTAGTGATGCCGGGGTAGTCGCCCGCGACGCCGGACTCAAGGTTGATGCCGATGTCCGGCATGACGTGGAAGGAGCTCGTGTGCGCGCCACGCAGGCCGACTTCTTCCTGGACGGTGGCGACGAGGTAGACGGTGGCGGGGAGTGAATCTACGGATTCACGTACGGCGCGGGCGACCTCAATAAGTCCGGCGACCCCTGCCCTGTCGTCCCACGCCTTGCCGATGTAGAGCTCGCCGCCGGCCATCTCCTGGAAGCGGCTGTCCGGCGCAACAGGATCGCCTGGGCGGATAGCGAGGCGCTGCTCGGCGTCTTCCTTGTTCTCCGCGCCGACGTCGATGAACATGCTCTCTTTCTTGAAGACCTTGTTTCGGGTGTCCGGCAGCATGACGTGCGGCGTCTTGATGCCGGTGAGGCCGGGGACGGGGCCGTTGCGGGTCATGACGATCCATCGCTGGTTGATGAGGGCCTGATCGAGCCAGCCGCCGAGGGTCTGGATGGTCAGATAGCCCTCCTCTGTGATCTGGCGGACCATGAGGCCGACCTCATCCATGTGGGCGGAGAGCATGACGCGGGGCACATCGTTGGCTTCCTCACCGATGCGGGCGATGAGGGAGCCGATGCCGTCGGTCTCAATGGCGTCGACGAGGGGTTCAAGTTCACGTCGGACGATGGCGCGGACGGGGCCCTCATGGCCGGTGGGGCCAAAGGCGTTGGACAACTCTTCGAGGAGTTGGCGCTGGCGGGAGTAGGTTTCCGGTAAATTCACTTCGGTCACTTGCACAGCCTCTTTCACGCTTGGCGCGTCATTCGTCATTATAGATAGGAGTAGCTCAAGGAGATATGAACTCGCATGTCACACCAGGAACACCTATCAGAATCGGTCGCGGACGGGAGCGCCCTTGAGGGGCGATACGCGGGCGATAACGACACGCTCATCCGGATGCGGCATTCCGCAGCGCACATGATGGCGGAAGCCGTGTTGTCCCTGTTCCCCGAGGCAAAGCTGGGCATCGGGCCGCCCATCGAGGACGGCTTCTATTACGATTTCCTGCTTCCGCGCACGCTGTCCACGGACGATCTGCCGGAGATCGAGAAGCGAATGCGGGAAAGCGCGGCAGCAGCGTCGCCGTTCGTGGCGAGTGAGATGCCGCGCGAGGAGGGGCTAAAGCGGTTCGCGGATCAGCCGTTCAAGGTCGAGATCATCGAGAGCCTGACGGACGAGACGGTTTCCATCTACAGCCATCGCGAGTTCACGGACCTGTGCCAGGGGCCGCACGCGGAGTCGACGGACAAGATCGGCGCGTTCACGCTGACGCGCGTGGCGGGGGCGTATTGGCGCGGCGATGAGAGCAATCCGCAGCTGCAGCGCATCTACGGGGCGCTGTTCGAGACGCAGGAGGAGCTTGACGCGCACCTGGAGCGGCTGGCAGAGGCAGAGCGGCGGGATCACCGTCGGCTGGGGCGTGAGCTTGACCTGTTCTTCTTCGACCCAATCGCGCCGGCCAGCCCATTCTTCCTGCCCAAGGGCGCGACGGTCTACAACCTGATGGTCGATTTCATCCGCGAGCTGTATGACCGGTACGGCTACCAGGAGGTCATCACGCCGCAGATCTTCTTGACAGACCTCTGGAAACAGTCCGGGCATTATGACAACTACCTGGAGAACATGTACCTGACGCAATCGGATGAGATCGAGTACGGGGTCAAGCCGATGAACTGCCCCGGCCACTGCGTTGTTTATCAATCACAGTTGCATTCGTACCGCGCACTGCCGCTGCGTATGGCGGACTTTGGGCGGCTGCATCGGAATGAGCGGTCCGGCGTGACACACGGGCTGACGCGCGTACGCAGCTTCTCGCAGGACGACGCGCATATCTTCTGCCGTTTGGACCAGGTGCAGGACGAGTTTTCGTCGCTGATTCGGATGATGCGCGACGTGCATTCGGCATTTGGGCTGAATGAGCCGCGCTATACGCTGTCGCTGCGGCCTGAGAAGCGCGTCGGCGACGATGAGGTGTGGGATCGGGCGGAGGACGCCCTGCGGGAGGCGTTGACCATCGCGGGGGCGGATTTCGAGGAGATTCCGAACGAGGGCGCGTTCTACGGGCCGAAGATCGACCTGTTCTCGCAGGACGCGTTGCGGCGGGAGTGGCAGCTGAGCACATTCCAGCTGGACTTCAACCTGCCGGAGCGGTTCGATCTCGAATACGTGACGGAGGACAACACACGCGAGCGGCCGGTGATGATTCACCGCGCGATTCTTGGGTCGCTGGAGCGGTTCTTCGGCGTGCTTCTGGAGCACAACGCGGGGGCGTTCCCGGTGTGGCTCGCGCCGGTGCAGGCGACGCTTATCCCCATCGCAGACCGGCATATTCCGTACGCGCAGCAGGTGCAGGAGCAGCTGCACGCGGCGGGGCTGCGGGTGGACATCGATGACCGGAACGAGCGGATGAACGCGAAGATTCGCGAGGCGCAGACGCGGCATGTGCCCTACATGCTGGTTGTCGGCGACCGCGAGGCGGAGTCGGGCGCGGTCGCCGTGCGCCGCCGCGAGAACAGCGAGAACCTGGGCGCGATGCCGGTTGGGGAGTTCGTGGAGCGGGTGTTGGGGGAGGTTGCTGCGGGGAGGGGGTGAGGGGGGCTATTTGCCCCAAATGCTAGGGGCTTCCTCCGCCATTTTCTTCTGCCTCTCCGAGATCTGCTTCTCCCGCCATTGCTCCTGATTCTCAAGCGACTTCGTCAACTTAAGGGCTTGCCCCCCGTAGAAGGACTTTTTCTCAGAGAATGGACGGTCTTTCGCGACCCGGTTAGCCTTATCGTTCAGGAGTGCTTGGTTACCCAACATGTTTAACCACTGCTCGAGCTTCTCACCCAGTTCCTTCTTCTGCTCGGGAGTTTCAGGGATTTTGTAGCCCAAGTCTTCGATCCATTGCTCCACGTTTCTACCAAGGCTTTTGTCGCCAATCAGTTTTGCCACGACCGACTTCGGAAGAACGTGTTCAACGTCCACTCCCACGACTTGCACACCAGAACCAGGCCGATTTATAGGATCAAGTCGACGAAGTACATGCCGGACAGTAGCTGACGATACCGCTGTCGCGGTTATAAACGAAGCCCGAAAATCACTATCGTTAACCAAGCGGCTACGAATTTCCTCGAAGGCTCTGTCAGGATCTCCATCGCGAACAAGTCTCGCCCAATCGGACCAGTTTCTTTCGTATGTGTTAGGGCTGTGAGGACCGAAGGTTATGTTCCGTATCTGCAAGGACAATACCAGTCCGACAGCCTCTTCGAAGCGCTTGGTCGAGTGTTTGTGCGTCATCGTCAGAAAGCCGACAGATTGACTGTTCAAGGCTCGCAAATCCTTAAGGTCTTCCGTTAAAGCTGTAGTCTTTGTTGGAGCAACAACAGCGAGAAAACTGTCTACATATTTCGTTAGGTCATCGACGAATTCCCTAAGGCCTTCAGGAGTAGTTCGTTCCTTGGGGATTCGGCCAAGGGATCGTTTCGAGATGTGCCCTTCTGTAGAGCTTCTAATAGCGTGCAAATACTCGTTCATTGAGTCAATGGGTAACCCAGCCCCGTCTAGTCTAGAGGCAGCTGCATTCCAGCGTTCTATCAGCTCATCCGCTAGGTCAACGCTCTCGCGTGCAACTGCCGCAAGTCTTGCCTTCAATTGTTCTGCCGGAGACAACCGCAACCCTCTAGTGTTGCTAGTATCGAACACTAAGTAACCTTCCCCTTCACTTCTCACTCCAATAGGAAGAACTTTGATACTAGTCTGTATGTATTCACATAAGTTCCTGAGTTTTTCTTGTGCGTCTGGGACGTTCAAGTATTTGCGGACATTTTCTTTCAGGAGCCTGCCTGCTTCCAAGAGAAGTTCTGGTTGTGCGGTAATGTTCTTTGTGGATCCTCGCTCCTTTACCAAATCGACATAGACCTGCTTGTCAGGTTCCTGAAGAGTCAATACCATCGAGCCCACTGGTCTGCCATCGTTGTCTACACGAGCAAGCAGCCGATGTATACCCGAGGCTCTTTCTCTTAGTTGAGGGAATTCGTCGCAGTAATCCCGTAAAACGGCCAGAAGGATTGAAATCGTAGTTATTCGTTGCTGACCATCGATAACCGAGACTCGACCATTCTCTAGATCAACTAAGAGTAAGGACCCCAAAAAGTAAGATTCGCGGCCGCCATCGCAGGCTTGGGTTATATCTTCCCACAGTTGTTCGATCTGGATTTTTCTCCACTTGAATCTCCGCTGAGGAGGGTGGATCTCAAAAAGCACCCCGTCGTCGGAAGAAAACAAGCCTGTCGCGGAAACAGCATCATCGCTGATCCTTAGCAGTTTCGGCATGGCATCTCCAAAGTGTATGCATTACCTCTCACCGTAGGCTGAATTCTCATTTGGAAGAATCCTGACACAGTGAGGAGGACGTATTTGAGACGCACAATAATAGGCAGATCATTTGGCATCGATCAATCCTGCCGTTTCCGCTGAGGGGCTGAGGCGGCCTAGTGCGTCTTTAGATTCCTCGGCTGCGCTCGGAATGACATGCGCACGGGATGGTCGGCGTTATGGGGTTTGGCTACACAACAAGATTCGGATTCCCGCTTTCGCGGGAATGACGGGCGGGGACTGGAGTTACGGCTTTGGCCGGCGGATTGGAGGCTTTAGATTTGGACGGTTGTCGTTGAGTTGACAAGCCCACAATCCCCTAGCTGTCCATATGAAACGCTTCCCAGTGATTGAACATATCGTTGAATATCGCGGTGTCATTGTCATCGTCATAGACCCCGAGCACCTGGCGACAATCGGAACATATCACACCATAGGTCGCGACGTTCTCGTACTCGTCGTTATCCCACTCCCAAATGACCTTGATTCTGTATTCCTGAGTCATTCCCGCTGTCATGGCTGCCATCGTCCTGTCCTTTCTTGCGAACTATCCCTGTCAACTCAAAGATATAAGCTCCTTTAGATTCTTCGCTACGATCGGAATGGCGCGGGCCCATCCTTGACCCGATAGCGGGGGACGCCTATCGTACTCGCAGATTGGGGCGCTCCTATTCGCGTCCAGTCGGTGGGGAGTGTGGCTATGACTAATGGTGGGGCGGATACGGCGCTGGGGCATTTGCGGGTTGTTGAGATTGGGGAGATACCCGCGGCGTATTGCGCGGGGTACCTTGCCGGGCTGGGCGCGGACGTTATCAAGGTGGAGCCGCCGGGGGGCGATCCGAATCGGATGCACGCGCCGTTCGCGGGCGATATTGCCGACCCGGAGCGCAGCATTCCTTTTCTCAATGCCAATCTGAATCGTCGGAGCATCGTGCTGGATGTTGAGAACTCCGGCGGCCGGGAGACTCTTGAGAAGCTCATCGAGCGGGCGGATATCTTCGTCGAATGCACGCCGCCGGGGCATCTTGCCGCGTTGGGTATCGACAATGAGCGGCTGGAGGAGTTGAACTCCGGCCTCGTGACCGTTTCGTTGACGCCGTTCGGGCAATCGGGGCCTTTCAGTCACTTTGCGGCGAATGAGGCGGTGATTTCGGCCATGTCCGGCGTGATGATGAGCCAGGGCGACGATGAGCGCGCGCCCGTGGTGCTGCCGTGCCAGATCGGATCGCAGCTTGCGGCGGTGCATGGCGCGTACCTGGCGATAAACGCCGTGCGGCATCGGCGGGCGACGGGGCGGGGTCAGCGCATCGACCTGTCGTTGCAGGAGGCGCTGACGTTCGCGACGGTCGGCACGATTGCGCGGTACAGCCAGCGGAGCGAGATCGTGCTGCGCCAGGGGCCGCGCGGCGGTCCCGCGAATATCTATCGAACAAAGGATGACAAGTACGTCCAGATCGCGATCTTTATGACCGGGCACTGGCGTGTTCTGTCCCGACAGTGGATGGAGGACGCAGTGCTGTCCGGCGACGACTGGGATTCGTCCCAATATCGCACGGACAACGAGGACCTCGCGCAGATTCTTATACAGTCGTTCGTCGAGCAGTACGACCGCGATGAGTTCGTGGAGGAGGCGCAGAAACGCGGATTGGCGTGCTGTCCGGTCAACACGTTCGAGGATTTTGTAACCGACGATCACATGCGGTCGCGGGGCTGGTTCCAGAAGGTGACGCATCCCGTCGTGGGCGAGTACGAGACGCCGGGGCAGCCGTTCATCATGTCGGCGACGCCGTGGAACCAGACGCGCCCTGCCCCACTGCTGGACCAGCATCGCGATGAGGTGCTGGCCGAGATCGAGGCGGTTTCGCCGCGGCGTGAGACATACCCTGCGCCGACGAACGGGAAAGCGCCGGATGACGCGCTGTTGGAGGGCATCCGCGTGGCGGACATCACGCGGGCGTTCGCGGGGCCCATCGGGACCATGTTCCTCGGGTTCTACGGCGCGGAGGTCATCAAGGTGGAGTCCGAAAGCCTTGAGGCGAACCGCGAGCCGACGCGCCCACTGTTCCCGGACATGAACCGCAACAAGCTGAGCTGCACTCTCGACCTGCGGTCGGACGGCGGCAAGGACCTTTTCCGCCAACTAGTCAAGGAGAGCGACGTTGTCGTCGATAATTTCAGCGCGACGGTCATGAAGCGGCTGGGGCTGGGCTACGAGGACCTGACGAAGATCAACCCGGGGGTCATTCAGATCGGGATGCCGGGGATGGGTTCCGAGGGGCCGCTGAACAACTGGGTGACGTACGGCAACAACCTGCAGGCGGTGACGGGGCTGTCGCTGCTGTGGGGGCACCCGGACTCGCCGATGCAGAACCACGCGAAGGGCGTGATACCGGATTACGTGGGCGCCGCGTTTGTGGCGCTTTCGACGGCAGCGGCGCTGGAGTACCGTGATGTGACGGGGCGCGGGCAGTTCATCGAGATCGCGCAGGTGGACGGTCAGGGGTCGATGATGGGCCCGGCCATTTTGGACTACACAATCAATGGGAACATCTGGGGCAGTGTGGGCTATGACGAGCCAATAAACGCCCATTACGCCCCCTACGGCGCGTATGCGTGCCTGTATCCGGATACGTGGATCGTCATCGCGTGCGAGACGGACGAACAGTGGCGGGCGCTGGCGGGCGCGATGGGAGCGCCGCACTGGGCGGACGACCCGCGATTCGCAGATGCGGCTGGGCGTCGAGAGAATCGTGACGAAATCGACCACGAGATAAGCGAGTGGACGCAGGCGTTTACGTCGCACCAGGTTCTGCACATGCTGCAGAAGGTGGGCGTGCCGGCGGGCGTGGCGATGAACAGCGAGGACCTGTACCACGATCCGCATTTGCGAGTGCGTGGACACATCGTGCAATCGACGCACACGACGTGGGGGACGCTGTCTCATCACGGGCTGCCGGCGATACCTTCGCTGTCCAAGGCTACCGCGGCCAACCGCGCGCCATGGATCGGTGAGGATAATGAGTATGTGTATAGCAGCGTGCTCGGTTTGTCCGAGGAGGAGGTCTCCAAGGGCATTGAGAGCGGGGTGCTTAAGTAGGGGCGGCCCTTCGACAGGCTCAGGGCGAACGGAGGGGATTCGGTTGCACAAGGGAGGCTTTAGATTCCTCGACTGCGCTCGGAATGACAGGTGGGCATTTGACGGGGTAAATAGGCGGATTGTAGAGTACGTGATTGAGCAATACGGCTGTTAGATAGACAGCGAGGGAGTAGACATACCGAGAGATTACCGCGTCAACCAACGTATAACCGTGCCGGAAGTCCTTGTGGTGGCCGACGACGGTGAGCGAGTTGGAGTGATGCAAACGTCAGACGCCATTCAGCTGGCGCAGGATCGGGGCCTTGACCTGGTTGAGGTTGCCCCGGGCGCACAGCCCCCTGTGTGCCGTATCCTGGATTACGGTCGGTATCGCTACGAACAGTCCAAGAAGGAGCGAGAGCTCCGCAAGGGACAGCACACACAGGAACTCGGAGAGGTGCGGCTCCGTCCCAAGATCGGTCAGCACGACATCGACTTCAAGACGAGGACGGTGCGCAAGCTGATTGAGGGCGGGGACAAGGTCAAGGTTTCGGTCATATTCAGAGGCCGGGAGGCGACGCACCCCGAGTTGGCGATCAATCTGCTCAAGAAGGTATCGGAGCAAGTGGAGGACATAGCGGGTATCGACACGGCGCCGCAGTTGGAGGGACGGGGCATGAGCATGATCCTGGCCCCCCTGAAGCGCAAGAACGCCGCATCGCCAAAGCAAACGACTGAGGATCCGGCCGAGGAAAAGGTCGAGGAGGCGGCTGCGGCAGCGGGATCACCCGACTAACACACGAATCAGACCGGTTAGAGGCGCGGGGACAGGAATCACCATGGCAAAGTACAAGCTCAAGACGCACAAGGGCACTCAGAAGCGGATCGGCATGACCGGCTCCGGCAAGCTGACCAAGCGCAAGGGGCATCAGAGCCACCTGCGCCGCCGCAAGCCCAAGGACGTCAAGCGCCTGTACGGCGACGAGTTGCCGCTGAGTCCGGCAGATCGGCGTCGCGTACAGCGGCTGCTGCCGTACGGCCCGTAGGCCGCGTTCTCATTCCTGGTATCTGTAGAGAGGAATACTGACATGACCCGAATCAAGGGCGGACCGCGAACGCGCCGCCGCCACAAGGAAGTCATCAATCTGATGAAGGGGCAATGGGGCTCCCGGCACAAGCTGTTTCGCCGGGCGCAGGAGTCCCTGCTGCACTCCTGGCAGTACGCCTATGAGCACCGGCGTGAGCGTAAGGGCGATTTTCGACGATTGTGGATAACGCGGATCAACGCCGCGGCCCGGCAGAATGACATCACGTACGGCAACCTGATTCACGGCCTGAAGCTGGCGAACGTGGCCGTCGACCGCAAGATGCTGGCGGACCTGGCCGTTCGCGACCCGCAGGCGTTTGCCCGCATCGCGGAGGCTGCTAAAGAGGCGCTGGCAAGCAAAGCCACTTAAGAAGATCTGCCGGCCAAGCCTTTAACCCTCTCCCGCATGGCGGGAGAGGGTTTTTTTCTGGTGGGAACCCTGTACGTTCATCGGTTGCGTGGACAAAATTGAGCGCTTTCTTAGTGAACGTAACCATCTTGTATAGTATTTACATGAAGAAATTGCTGCAAGTTGCTTTAGCGCTTCTAATCCTTATTGCAGCGTCTGTGTTCCTTTTGCTCGTAGCGGGGAGCACATCGGCGGGGACAGCGCAGCGCTACAGCGAGCTCAGCGCGCCGGAGGACAATGGCGCAGCACGGGCACCGGTCATCGTTGGGCCGGGCGAGGGCGTGACTCTGGAACATATCGGCGCAGTGAGCGAGGGGCGACCTTCGACGGACGTCATTTCGGCGGTACCGGGGTCTCCATTCAAGCAAGTCGGCAATTCCCAGATCTGCACGGGCTCTATTTCAGGGCAGGTTGTTTACGGTGAAAGGGTTGATCTGCCGTCAGGCGCAGAAATCACGGTGGACCTGCTGCAATATAGAGGAAGCGAAGATCCGAGGTCCATCGCTAGTCAGACACAAGGCGCGCAGAGTCTTCCGGCATCGTTCAGCATAGACTTCAGCACGTCGTGTGACAGCGGCAGTGGCACCGAGCACCACTTGTTTGCAATGGTAGTAGGTCAAGCGGGGAGCGTCTTGTACATCACCGACACCGAGCATGCAGTGGGCATCGGCCGCTCCTCTACCGGGCAGCGGGTCCGTGTGGTTTGGACGGGGACAGAGCCCAGAGTAACAGCCACGCCGACGGCCACGCCCGCAGTCGCAGTCCCGCCGGCGCCTGTGTCACCCGTGACAACCTCCGAGCCGACAGCGACGGCTGAGGCCGCACCTGTGTCACCTGTGACGACCTCCGAGCCGACAGCGACGGTCGAGGCCGCACCTGTATCACCTGTGACGACCTCCGAGCCAGTACCCACGGCTGAACCAACGCCGACCATGACACCCACGCCGGCACCCACGGCCAGCCCAACGCCGGCCATGACGCCCCACGCCACGCCGACGCCGACTGCAACCCCCGTGCCAACGCACACGGCTACACCGACGCCGACCCGCACGCCGACGCCCACAATCATGCCCACGGCCATTCCGACCGCAACGCTCACGCCGGCGCCGCCAGCACCGCCTTCTCCCACACCTCCGTCGGTAGTTGAGGAGGATCAGGGGATATTTGCGGACATCCCATGGTATGTGCTGCTTATTGTCGGCCTGCTTCTCGCAGCGCTTCTTGTCTTGCTCGCCCTGTACTCACGGTACCGCCGGCGGCCCCTACGGTACCGACAGGAATAGAGAGTGGCCGGTCACAGCACTGCCGGAACGCGCCTCTACGGTTTTCGGTAGCAGTTCAGGCCCGCGCCTTGCCAACCCCGGAACGAGCAGTCCGTACAATTGACGTGTGAGGAAATTTCTTCCGGAACCTGCATCGACGCTACTCATTGTCATGGTGGCGGCAATTGCCGTCATCGTCGCGGGTTGTTCGGAGGAAACGCCAACAGCCGCTCCCACTCCCGTACCCTCACCCACCGCGACACCGTCCGCCACTAATACGCCCTTGCCGACGGCCACCGCAGTCCCGACGGAGACTCCTGAGCCGGAGGCGCCGCAAGCACCGGATTTCTCACTATCAACGGGCACGGGCGAGCGGTACACGCTGGATGATCTGCTGGCTGAGCGGAATGCGCTCGTGATTGTCTTCTATCGCAGTTACGGTTGAGGCATCTGCCAGCAGCAACTGGTCGAGTTGCAGAACTTCTATAACGAGTTTGAGAGCCGGAACGTCGGTTTGGCAGCGATCAGCACGGACCTGCTCGTCGACGCGGAGCGAATGGAGGTAATGGCCGGAGCGGAGTTCCCGATCCTGGCGGATACGAACGAGGACGTGTCGAAGAGCTACGGCGTGTTCAATCTGCTGGGGGACGGGGTCGCTGCTCCCGCGACGTTCGTGATCCTGCCGGACGGCGGTGTGGTGTGGGGATACGTCGGGGTGGACATAGGAGATCGCGTGCCGACACTGGCCATCCTGGAAGTGCTTGACGTTGTGTTGGGGGTGGAGGGGGAGCAGGTTAGGGTGTGAGGGGGCAGCTCGATTTCCGAAACAAGTTGTGGGGCGAGTTTACTACGGGCGGATACTCTCGAAACCATCCTCGGTTCGCCATACAACTGTTGCAGGGACTGACAGAATTAAGTCGCTAATATCTTGGGTTGGCTTGCGGGGGAGAAGGATGGCCAGCTCCATGTCATCCTGCTCGAAGCGGCGATAATCTAGCAACTGTCCGATCGCCATCCTGACTGATGTCCTCTTTACGTCACTCTTGGCTTCGTACAACACATTGTTTGTTAAATCCGCGAGATCGCAATACATGACGTAAGGACTTGGGCCATACTTATGCCTTTCGATTGTATGCCCTTGGTCTTCCAGATAGGCCTTAAAGGCGTGGACGAGAATCTGCTCCCTACGGTGAGCAACACGCTGTTCACCGGTACTGGTAACTGGGAATACCTCGACGTGTTGTTCTTCAATGGGGACAACTTCCACCGTAGGTTCCGTAGACCCAGGTTCACCAAAATCAGGAACCTCCTGCCCTTTTCGTATCGCCTCCACAGCGGCCGCAAGCCGGTCTTCGTCGGTCGCATATATGTCCCAAATCTCCTGGTCTCTCTTAGTAAAGCCACGCAAACCTTTGTCTTCATTATGAGGATCGATAGCGGCGAAATTGCCAAGCTTCGGGTCGATCGAACTCGCCTCCTTGAAGTGCGGCTCTTTGGAGGAATCGGAAAGGGTCCGAAGGAAATCTGACAATTCCCTGACATCATCGCTGGAGGTACTTGCGCGACCCACCCTAAGATAGAGGTTCAGCACGAGAATCCGAGCCTCGTCAGTCCACGAGCTATCATCAGATTGTTCAACTACGAAGCCAAGATTTCGCAGGTGCTTGCGCACTGTGTTTTCTCCCCCTGAGAAAGTCTGTGCACGAAGGGGGCCTTCTTCAGGGCGATCGTAACCGTGTGCCGCACCAACAATTGCCTTGGAATCATATCGCTGTCCATCACGGACAAGAAAGTAGCTACGCGCCTTACGAAATCCGTAGCGGGACAGGAATTCATCTCTACCCAACTCGTCGAACTCAGCCATTGCGCGTTGTACGCCTTCAACTGTCACATCTCTAAATGACACCAGGACACCTCCAACTCATGCCGCACTATCTTCGGCATTTTAGGATGACTGTGGATTCTTCGCTGTGCTCAGAATGACATGTTGGTTTGCGTTACGGGGTTGGGCTCCACAATGCGGGCTAGATTCCCGCTTTCGCGGGAATGACGGTGTGGGGTGGGAATGACGGGCGCGGGGCGGTGGAATGATGGGTTGCGGGGTGGGTCCGCCCTTCGACAGGCTCAGGGTGAGCGGGTGGTTAGCAGGCGCAGTGAATGCCGGAGTCTGCGGTGGCGTCTGCGCCGTGGGTGGCGTAGCCATCGCGCCGCCACCAGTCGAGGCCCCCGATGAGTTCTCGGACCTCGAAGCCCAATTCAGCCAGCTTTAGGGCTGTCTTGGTGGAAGCGTTGCAACCGATACCGTCGCAGTAGCAGACGTAGGTCCTCGTCTTGTCCAGGGATGCGGTGGATTCGGCGTTGATCTCCCTGTGAGGGAGGCTTATCGCGCCGGGGATGTGCTCTTCTTCATAGGCGAAGTGGGCGCGGCCGTCTACGACGACGATCGGCTCATCATTCTGTAGGGACTCGAAGAGGTCTGCCGAGTCCGTCTCGTAGGCGAGCTTGTGGCGGTAGAAGTCCACTTGGTTCATGGTGTTGGCAATCCTCTCAGTGGATGGGTGAATCAGTGCGGGAATTAGATTGTAGGGCACGTTGGCGGGGGGCGTCACGGGCGAGTTGGTTGGTTTAAAAGCCTTTCCAGGCGGGGAGAGCGGCGGATTGGCGGAACCAGTCTGCGAGTTGAGCTTCATCGAAGTCGCCCTCGTAGAGGTCAATCCAGCGGGCGTCCGGGTCTTTGCCGCCGGCGGGAGGCATGGGATCGAGCGAGACGCCGTTCAGGAACGTGACCTTGATGTACTTGGCAAAGACGTGGTAGCTGACGAACCAACCGTGCTCCTCCGTGCCGTAGAACGGGGAGTTCCAGCGGACGGCCTTGCGAACATTGGGCACGCTGCGGACGATGAGCTCATCGAGGCGTCGGCCAACATCGCTCTTCCATTCCGGCATGGCGGCGATGTACGCCTGCACGGGGCCATCACCGTCGCCCTTGGCGATCTGGGGGTTGCCGCCGGAGAGGTAGACGATGCCGTTGGCGGCAGGTTTCAGGGCGGACTCTTTCGCAGGTCTTGTCGGCTTATCGACCATTGCACTTACTCCGGTACAGAAATCTCACGCTTGACGGTGCCAACAACGGGAATGAAAGTCAACGGGGCGTATCCAGAGGGTTCTCTTAGAGCCACGTAACGAGTTCAGAGTGCGGCGTGCGCTGCGTGGCGGGCTCTTCAGCGGCTTTGCCGATGAATACGACGCCGACCATCATCCAGTCCTCGTTCGCGCCCAGGATGTCGGCCAAGCCCGGGAGCTTGGTGAGGCGTCCCGTGCTCCATCCGAGGCTGAGACCCTCTGCAACGGCGGCGAGGGCCATGTTGTGGACGGCAATGCAGGATGCGGCGTAGTTCTCCCGGCTGATCTCTTCAATCAATCCCCTGACGCTGTAGACATAGACCATGGCGGGAGCGGTCATTACCCTGTCCCGCAGATCATCCGCCGAACGCTGCTTCTGCTCAGGGTTGGGGTTGGTCACGCCGTCGTATGCGGATTGCCAGGCGATCTCGGCAATCTGTGTCCTCATCGGGCTGTCCTTCTGAACGGCGAAGAACCGTGTTGGTTCAGTGAGGCGGTGATTGGGCGCCCAGACAGCCGCGGAGAAGAGTCGTTCCAATGTGTCCCGGGAAACGTCGTCGGACGTGAATTCTTTCACATGCCGCCGTCGATAGATCGCCTCATAGACGCTGACCGGAGTTGAGGGGAACTCCACTCCATCACTGTTCAGTTTCATTCTTGTGCTCATGCTTCAGCTTACGGCATAGATGGGGGATGTCTCTCGTAGTACGTGCCCACGCGGTAGGCGGCTGCAACACCTATTTCGAGTTGACGTAAAATCGTGCAGCTTTAACCGAAAGTTTACTCAGTGCGCCGATTTCCTGTACACTGCGACGAATCTGAAATTGGGGAGGGGTAGACCCAAGCAGTACGGGGGTGGTCTGGACGTATCGCGTCCAGATAGGGCGGAGCGCCTTAACCTCAACGCCTTTCCCCTCTATGCGGAGAGCAGTTCCGAAGGCCCTGCTCCCGCTCGAATAGACGAACACCGTGGGGGGTGTGTCATATCGATATTCAGTCCGCAGCTGACAATGCTGCCGATCTTGCTCAAGCAATCGACGAACTCGACCTAGAGGTCGATACGCGGCTTGTCTGTGAAAACCTGTGGAAGGTTTTTGGAGACGGAGCCGAGGAGCTTGCTGAGTCCGTAGAGCCCGGCCAGTCCAGGGAAGAGGTTCTGGCCGAGACCGGGTCTGTGGTGGCCGTTAGGGATGTCTCCTTTGATGTCAGTGAGGGAGAGACCTTCGTCATCATGGGGCTTTCCGGCAGCGGGAAGTCCACGCTCGTCCGCTGTCTGAGCAGACTCATCGAGCCCACCCGCGGGCATGTCCGCGTCGATGGTGAGGACCTGCTTGCGATGAGCAAGCAGCAGTTGCGTGACGTGCGGCGTCACAAGATGGGTATGGTCTTCCAGCACTTCGGCAACTTCCCTCACAAGCGAGTCCTTGAAAACGTTGTCTACGGTCTGCAAGTCCAGGGCATCGATAAGGCCACGCAGTTGAATCGCGCAGAGGAAGTGATTGAGCTGGTGGGCTTGTCCGGTTGGGAGCAGCGATATCCTCATGAGCTAAGCGGGGGAATGCAGCAACGTATTGGTTTGGCGCGCGCGCTGGCCGTCGACCCTGAGATCCTTCTCTTCGATGAGCCGTTCAGCGCCCTCGATCCCCTCATCCGGCGAGAGATGCAGGACCAGCTGATTGGCCTCCAACGACTGGTCAAGAAGACGATGGTTTTCATCACACACGATTTCACGGAGGCCATCAAAGTGGGAGACCGGGTGGCCATCATGAAGGACGGGGAGTTCGTCCAGGTAGGCACACCCGAAGAGCTGGTCTCCAACCCCATTGACGACTACGTGCGGGACTTCACGCGAGACGTGCCGCGTTCAAAGGTCCTCACCGCCCGTTCCGTGATGACCGAGCCCTCGGTTTACGTGACGGCAGATGAGTCACTGGCTGACCTGATTACCACTATGACTTCACAGGAATGCGAATGCGCGGTGGTGGTCGACAATGACGGCCGCTTCATCGGAACCGTGCACCTGGATGATGTACCGAGAAATGGCGCGGCAGCGCACACCAGCGTGGCATCCACGATGCAAGACTCCTGCCCCGTTACGGAAGCGGATACCCGTCTTGAACGGCTCATTCCCCTCGTCATCGACAATGACGCGCCCATCGCCGTCCTGGACGACGGCCGATGCATCGGCACGATAACCCGGGTAGAGGCTATGGCCGCCCTGGTAAGTGACGAGGGTGTCGTGTGATTCGGTCGGACTCTCTCCAGCTTCGCTCTTTCCGCGAGTCCCGATTCAAGTGGGTCTTGTGGGCCGCAGTCGCTGCGGCTACCTATCTACTCGCCTTTACGCTGGCAACGAACAACGCAAATACCGACTTTGGTGACTGGCCGAGAAACTGGGAACTGCCCCTCCAAGGGGCCATCGACACGGCTTTTGACTGGGTCGGCGACAGTTTCGCCTGGTTCTTCAATCCTATCTCCACCGTTCTTGACGCGGGCATTGCCGGACTCGATGCCCTTTTGCTGTGGCTCCCATGGCCGCTTGTGGTGGCGGGGGTTTCAGTTGTGGGGTTCAGGCTCGGTGGCAAATGGCTGGGAGTGTTCAGCGGTCTGGCCGCGTTGTTCACCGGTCTGATTGGGTTCTGGGATTCCGCAATGGTCACGCTGAGCATGGTGGGGGTTTCCGTGCTCATCGCCGTCGGACTCGGGGTGCCCATCGGCATATTGGCGGCGTTCAGCAATCGATTCGAATCAATTGTCCGCCCAATTCTCGATACGATGCAGGTCCTGCCTGCCTTCGTGTACCTCATCCCGGCGCTGGTCCTGTTTGGCGTGGCCGGGGCGCAGGGCGTTTTCCTGACAGTTGTGTACTCCATTGCGCCCGTCATCAGGTTGACCAACCTTGGCATCCGCCAGGTTCCGCAGGCAGTTGTTGAAACTGCACAATCTCATGGATCAACACCCACCCAGACGCTATTTCACGTTCAGATTCCGTTGGCCAAGAGCTCAATCATGATGGGCGTCAACCAGACCATCATGATGGCGGTTGCCATGGTAATCATTACCGCGTTGGTCGGCGTGGAGGGACTCGGCCGGGATGTCTGGCTGTCATTGAGAGAGGTGGATGCCGGGGATGGCCTGCAGAGCGGCATCGCCATCGTGCTGTTGGCCATCATCCTGGACAGGTTCAGCTATGCCCTTGCGCAGTCCAGTCCCCAAAGCGCCACTCCGAATGCCTCCGGCGATTCCTCCGCAGACGGATCAAATACCCAGACGCTCCGAAGAATACCGGGGCGAAACATACTGGCGATCGGAATCCTGGGCCTTTTGGCCCTGCTTGGCACGTTCATTGCGCCACTGAAAGACTTTCCCGAAGAGCTCACCTTCTCACTGACAAACCAGATCAACATGGTGGTTGATTGGATGGCTGTGCATATTCACTTTGCCACCAGCTGGAGCCGTGATGTCCTGTTCCGCGAGATCGGTTTCGCGCCCGTTAATACGTTCTTACTTTGGCTTCCATGGCCCGCGCTGATGGTGATTGCGGCCGTCGCCGCTTACTTCGCCGCGGGATGGCGTGTGGCCTTGCTCGCGGTGTTGGGGCTTGTGTTCGCGGGCATGGGCGGGCTTTGGGACGTGACCGTTGAGACGCTGAGCCAGGTGCTAACGGCGGGGGCATTTACAGTGGTCGTGGGTGTCATCCTTGGCGCTCTCGCGTCCCAGAGCAGGACGTTCGAGTCGATCCTGCGCCCCATCATGGACACGATGCAGACCATGCCGATCTTCGTGTATCTGATACCCGTGATCATGCTCTGGGGCATTGGGCCGCTGGTCGGCATCATCGCCACATCGGTCTATGCGCTTCCTCCGGTGATTCGGATGACCAGTCTTGGAATCAAGGAGGTGCCGGCCCAGGCAATCGAGACGGCCCTGTCTCATGGGGCGACAGCACTCCAGACGATGCTCCAGGTCAAGATACCGTTGGCCCTGCCGACAATCATGATGGGTGTCAACCAGACCATCATCATGGTGCTGGCAATGGTGATCATTGCCGGGCTGGTAGGCGGCGGCGGTCTGGGGCAGATAGTCTTCATCACCTCCATTCGACTGGAGATGGGCGAAGGCCTGATTGCAGGCATGACCATCGTCTTCATGGCGATGGTTCTTGATCGAATGACTCAAGGGAGGCGGAAGGCGTCAACGCCTTTGGGTGCGTTCAGATAGCGCAGATGCAACTCGAATTCCGTTTAGCAAGGGGGACTGTGTATGTGACCAACCGAAACAAGGCAACCTTAGCGGGTTGCCTGTCGCGCCACTATCAGACAGGGGAGAAATAATGAAGAAACTGAGAAAGGCCTGGATTGCTATCCCGTTGGCATTGCTGTTGACAGTCGCCCTCGCGGCAGGTCTGGCATGTGAACAGGCCGACGATGCAGAGACGGATGAAATGGATGAGATGGGAACCCTCTATCTTGTCGACCAGGATTGGAACGGTCAGCTTGTCGTGACGGCTGTGGCACAGATCCTGTTGGAGCAAGAGATGGGCCACACGGTCGCGACCAAGTTCGCGCCCGCCGATTCGGCGCCCCTCTTCCTCGGACTCGAAAATGGCGACTTCCACTTCGTTTGCTGCAACTGGCCGTCATACAGCGCTGATCTCCTTACCGAATACGTAGACGCTGACGACGCCACGGTGGACCGCATGGGTCCGGTTGGCATTTCCGGCATCGGTGGCTGGTATGTGCCATCCTACGTTATCAACGGAGACGCGGAGCGCGGCATCGAGGCCGTTGCCCCCGACCTCCGAACCGTTGACGACATGAATCAGTACAAGTCTGTCTTTGCAACGAGTGACACGGGAACAAGCGGCAGACTCCTTGAATTCACTCCGGCGTGGGATACAAGGCCCGAGGAGCGTCTTGAGGCATTTGGCGTCGACTTCCAGGTGGTATTCGCCGGGTCTGAGGGCGCGGCGCTTGCGGAGCTGGACGCCGCATTCCAGCGAGGCGACCCGATCATGACGTACCTGTGGGAACCCCACTGGGCGCACGCCAAGTACAACCTCATCCAGATTGAGATGCCGGAATGGACCACAGATTGCTATCCGGACGGTGAGAGTTTTAACTGCGGCTACCCAACCGATCCCGTTGCCAAGCTGATCTGGCCCGGTCTTCAAGATGAGTTCCCGGAGGCTTACCAGTTCCTCTCCAACTTCCAGATGACCAACGCACAACAGAACGAGATTGTGCTCAACCTGGCTGAGAACGACCTGACGGTGCGCGCCGCCGCACAGGAGTGGGTTGATGCCAATGAGTCAGTATGGAGGGCCTGGATTCCCTAAAGGAATCTCACACGACGGTTCTGTAACATTTAGGGGGGGCGGCGAAGTGGCTAAGAGCAAAATGTTACAGAACCCACACGACCTACCGGTTTGATACCGGAACGCTGACTGGAAAGACAGGGTGAAGACGGGGGAGTGGCGGTTGCGCCACTCCCCCGTTCGGTTTTGCGGCTGTACGAGCAGATTCGTTCCGGGGTGGTGGGCCTAACGGGATGATACTGCGAACGTTCCGGTGGGAGATGGTGATCTAGGCATGCTAGGCAGTGTGGCACCATAGTCCTGCCATTCGGAGCTAGGGAGATCCTTGCAGGTCCTTTCTGAGAACTTGGTGGCCGCATCAATTTCCATCACGACTGACCGAGGCGCGTCCCTATACAATGGTCTTGGCGTCATTGAGGTGGTGGTAATGGCTACTCCAAGTTACCCGGGTGGATCCGCCGATAAGGCAGGTAATCAGTACGAGGCAGATTGGACTGTTCACTCGGTACTTGATCTAATTGCTGGCGATGTGGAGGAGATTCACTTCGAACCTCTAGGGCCTGACGGATTAGGTGTTGAGTTCTATCGCGTTCTCTCAGATGGGAGCAGGGAGTTTCATACCGTGAAGCGTAGTGCTCCGAGCCCATCGAACGCATGGTCACCGAGTCGGCTTACGAAACAGCAAGCCCCAAATGGAAGGAGCACACTCGGCGATCTATTTGCGCATCTGGATAGGAACTCAGATGCTCGTGCTGTCTTCATTAGCCAGGACAGCGCCAGACAGATGCGTGAGCTCTCTGAGCGGGCGCTTGCGGCCCCTACCTATGATAGGTTTCTCACAAACATTACTCAGGCGGAGCGCGGGATATTCAATGCCAAGGTTGTCCCTCTAGCCCACGATGCCTTTGATGCATACGCAAAGCTAAGGCGATGCCAATTCGAAACGAGAAGTCACCTCGGTCTGACAAAGGATATTGAGAACAGAATCTCAGCGCTTATAGTCCGCGCTGATGGCGGGGATTCTGATCCTAGCAACCTGCGTCGCTTCTTCGCCGAGTTTGCTTGGCAACATCTGCGATCAGGTCCTGTTAGGCGAATCGAAGTAGTGGCTGCTCTCAATGATCGGGGCTTCAACGTACGTCTACTTGTCGATAACCAGCCCGTGATGAATCGAATTGGGATTCTCAACTCGGCGTTTCACAGCAAAGTGGCTAGGTCATTGGTCAACGGTAGCCAGCTACCGCGCTCGCAAGCTAGCAGCATTGCGGACAAATTAATCGCCGATGGGGAGTCGCTATTGCTTGGGGGAGGTGCCGGTATCGGAAAGAGTTGCGTTCTAGCACAGATCGCCAAGGTGCTTGAGGGCGAAAAGGTCCCGCATCTCATTGTCTCGATGGACACGATTGAAGGAGTCATGTCTTCTATCGACCTTGGTCGAAAGTTAGGTCTTCCCACATCGCCAGCCATCATTCTTGGCGAAATGGCCAGGAATGAGCGGGCTGTTTTCTGCATCGACCAGCTTGATGCGCTTAGCTTTGTGGGTGGCCGGAATGCACAGGGGCACCAAGTATTAGAGGAACTCATTGAGGAGATCAAGGGTTATCCGAACCTGCGACTACTCCTGTCTTGCCGGTCATTCGACCTCAATAATGACAGCGTACTAAGGGGGCTAGTGGAAGGCAGGTCACCTATCGCGAGCAGGGTAGAGGTGGAGAGATTGAGCCTTGAGGATGTGGCGGATGCGCTGACAGCAGCGGGGGTAGAAATCTCCAGCCTCCTAGATAGCCACATTGATTTGCTGCGCACGCCTCTCCACCTATATCTCTACCTCGAAGGCGGAAGATCAAGTTCTTCGGTTTCTTCTAGGAGAGAACTCTTCGAGAGCTATTGGGACGAGAAACGCCGCCGGGTTGACCAAGAGGTCGAACCTGGCGCCTTTTCGGTTGCAGTCCAGAAACTGTCCGAGATTCTGAGTGACCGGAAGCAGCTACAGGTACCTCGATTAGCCATCGTGGATCTAGAGGCGGCAATTGATGCGATGGGATCGGAGGGCACCCTTATTGTAGACGGTTCAAATGTCTCATTCTTCCACGCAACGTTCTTTGACTATGCGTTCGCTAAGGGTTTCGTTGGTCGAGGACTGGATCTCGTGGAGTGGCTAATCCAAGATTCCCAAGAGTTCTTCCGCCGTAGCCAAGTACGACAAGTTCTTGGATTCTTGCGGGAGGGGGACTCAGAGGCCTATTTCGACGTCCTGGGTCGGCTCCTCGATGAATACGATGTCCGATTTCATCTCAAGCGGCTCGTCATCGACTGGCTGGGGGAATTGCAGGATCCGGGGGAACGTGAATGGAGAATTCTTGAGCAGCTTGAAGGCGCTCTAAGTCGGCATCTACTCAATGCCATATACAACAAGGTTCCTTGGTTCGACCTGCTCGACAGTTTGGGGAAGATGGGAGATTGGGCAAGTTCTGGAATGGAGGGTCCACAACGACAGGCTTTGATCATGTCTCGGGGCCCAGAGGTGCTCCAGACCCGTTCCGCTATAGCGGCTGGATATCTCAGACCATTGGCGGAAGGCAATGACTGGCTCAGGCAAGCGGTGGCTTCCGTAATGGCATTCGGAGATGTCCACCAAAGTCGTCCCATGTTCGATCTCTTCCTCGAGCTCTTAGCGGATGGCGAGCTTGAGGGAGTAGGTGGTCTTGGTGGTCCAAGCGAGTGGTGGATGATTCTCTCAAAGATGTCCAGCGAGAATCCGGCTTACTGCGCAGAGGCGATTGGCCACAGGCTTGACCGTCTTATGGAAATGGAGAATTCAGGCGAAAGCTCCACACGCGACAATAGAATCTGGTGGAGCAATTACAGCGAGGAAGTTATTGCAAGGACAGCCTCTAATGCTCCGGCTGCATTCGCCAGCCAAATCCTTCCACGAGTCGCGCAAGCTGCCAGTAGCAGTAATACTCTTGAGTGGGACTACCCCTTTACGTCGGTTCGTCAGCATATCGTTGAAGGACTCTCAGCGGCCCTCATAAGGCTAGCCAGAGAAGAACCGAACACCTTGGATCAGCTTCTAACTCGTGCGTCTAAAGACGCGCCAAGAGTAGTCGAGAAACTGAAGCTCCGGGCGTGGGCTGCCAATCTAGACAATTATGGTGACAGGATTCTGACGTTCCTAATTGACCGAAAAGACCTCTGGGATATTGAGGAAACTAGGCTTGCACTCAGTGCGGCTACGCAGAGCGGTAGCTCTGACTTGGTTGCCAGACTGGAAAAACTCATTTTGGAGTTCCGGCCAGAGGATGAATCAAGACTTCATTTCGGCAGATCACAGTTCAGACTATTGTCGAGTTTTGCCCCTGATGCACTAAGTTCGAAAGGATCTCAGCGTCTAGGTCAACTCATCCGGAAATTTGGAGAGCCCCCACCACCAGCAAATGGAATAGTGGCCAAGTTGGAAGTTCAGCACGACCTCCGAAGGATTCCTGATTCCGCGATTGAACACATGAAGGATGATCAGGTTCTCAAGGCAATGCAGGAGATTGGCACCGATTCCTCGCGGCCCTTCGGCAACACCAACTGGGACGCCGTCGAGTTTAGTAGGCAGCTTGAGAGTAGGACCGGCGTCGAACCCCAACGTTTCTTCAAACTCGTAACCGAACGAATGCAGGACGACCTGTCCAGCAAGTACTTTTCACATATCCTTGATGGACTCGTCAGGGCGTGGCCCGAGAACATCTCAACTGCAGAGTTGTGCAGCGCAATCTCGAGGCTTCACGAACTCCCGGGAAGGCCATGCGGGATGTCAATCTGTAGTGCTGTTAAACAGATGGCAAACGAAGAATTGCCAGACGAGATTCTTCAAGCAATAGTCTTCTATGCGAATGATGATCCTGACCCAGCACCGGGTACAAACATGAACTATGATTTTGAGGAGGGCGGACGGAGCGTTGCAGCCATAACTGCAGGAATAAACTCGGTTCGTGGGGTGGCCATTCAAGCTGTTGCCGCTCTGCTCCATGCGGACCCGAATCGATCCTCTTCATTGATGGATGTTGTCAAGACAGCCATCCAGGACCCAACTCTTGCGGTGCGCTCTCTCGTTCCCCTACCGTTGCTCGCAATGTTCGAGACCAACGAGGAAAACGTGGGTGAACTCTTCAATTCTCTTTGTTCCGAATCGCCAACACTTCTTGGAACAAACTTCTTCGTTCGGTACCTCCATCACGCCTCGTTCATATCGTACGAATCGGTGCGACCAATTTTGCTCAAAATGGTTGACTCTGATGATGATTCAGTCAGGCTAGCTGGCGCACGACTGATTTGTGTGGCGGCACTGATCGAAAGCGAATCTCAAGATGTCGCGGTAGCGGATGCAGGGCAAGTTACGAATGGCTCTGCGGCTCTGAGGCGGGGCGCCGCTGAGGTTTACGCCACCAACATCAAGTACACCGAGGTCGCTCAAACCTGTACAGAGGCTCTAAAGCGATTCTTCGATGATCCAGATCCCGAAGTCCAGATGGCAGCTGCGAACTTCTTGGGACAATTGGATGACCAACAAGTGTCAGAGGAAAATGGCTTGCTGGAGGCATTCGTATCTTCAAAGGCGTTCGACACGCAAGCCGGGATGCTGCTCTACCGGCTGAAGAACATGGCCACGCCGTTACCCGTCATAATACTCTCGGTCGCAGAACAGGCAGTAGCAAACTGGGGCCCTGATGCTTCAGACATAAGTACGTCGCTAGCCGGCAATGCCTATAACCTTTCCGAACTAATAGTCCGCCTCTATGCACAGACTACTGACAGACCCAATAAGGAGCGCATACTGGATGTTATTGATCGCATGTTCGAACTTAACTTCATGGGCATAGCGGGTAGCGTCGCAGCCGAAGAGCGTGTATAGGCCGGGCGCACACCAGAGCCTCCTCTATCTCTCCCTCACCTATTCCAACGCCGACTCTGAGTTGATTGCCCACGCCCGCAGATCTAGCAGATTCTTGGTTGCTGGGCTGTCCGGCGTAACGAGATGTTTGCCGAATTCGGCGAGGTGGCGCGCGAAGGCCTCTGTCTCGCTGTTGGGGGCGGCGCGGGCGATTAGGACTCGATTGGCGAGTGAGGCGACGAGTTCGTTGCGTTGCACCGCGCTCGCGGCAGTGGGCCGACGCAGAGTCGGGGGAAATGGCCACAGTATCAGCAGTCGAACATCGTCCAGTGGGGCTGCCGGAGATCAATGTAGACCCCGGTCGACTTCAACAGGCGCTTGTCAATCTTGTGCATAACGCCATCAAGTTCACGCCTGCGGGCGGGCGCGTGACCCTTTCGGCGGACAGCGGCAACGGCTCCGTGTGGCTCCGCGTCAAAGACACGGGCATCGGGATCTCCCCGGACGACATTTCGATGCTCATGGATCGCGTGGGACAGGGCGATGAGAGCGGGATGCGTGGGAGAGGACTGGGGCTCGCCATCGTGAGGCAGATCGTGGAGGCCCATGATGGTGAGGTGCGCGTCGAGAGCGATGTCGGCGGAGGGTCTACGTTTTCGTTGCGGTTGCCTGTTGCGGGTTGATGGGGGGAAGGGGAATGACGGCAAGAGAAAAATCCGCTAGAATGGATGGTCTACGAAGACATGAGGTATTAAGTTGTCATGGAAATCTCCGAACTGGGAACGTGGACTATCGGGTGGAACAGGGATAAAGCCCATCTCTTTGTGGATGGCGAGACCGATGTGGCTCTCTGTGGCAATGCGATGCCACGGGTGAATGACCGCCGGTTGCTTGTGAATCCGAACTGGATGACGTTCGTGTACCTAAACAATGAGGCCTTCTGCTTCCCCTGCGTCAAAGTGACACGGAGGCGCTTGGAAGTAAGGGTTGATGACTTCCAACTGCACTACGCAGATATGTACGGCTGGTCTGACGATCCCAAGGACATCTCCATCATCACAGGGCCCGTTGACCTACGCCGCGGCCAAGATCACCACTACCATCCCCAAGCCGATTTGCCACCCAACTATGTGGAAAAGTACCAGACTCCTGACGGAGTCGGATACTTCTGGACGATCTTTGAAAGGCCGCCAGTCCGGTACGTCGCTGTCGAGAACGTGCCTTCTGACATGGAAGCCGACGCTCAGTGGAGAGAGACTCTAAGGTCTTCACGGGCCGCCGACCTGGGCGATAGCTTCACTGGCCATGCCTTCGAGGAGATTCCGCATACTGATCTCGCCAGACTCAACAAGGCACAGGCCCGCCAAGTGGACGTGATGCGCTGGCTCTCTTCCCATATGCCCATTTCCAAAACGAAGACCGGAGGCAGCGGAAGGAACGGGGTTTAGCAGTAACCCTCACCCCGGCTTTCTCCTTAGAAGCAGGGGGGATTAGCGGGGTTGTGCTCTACCCGCCGCCCGTCAATAGTAAGATTGCTGCGATGCGGCGGACGGTGTTGGTGAAGTGTTGGACTTCGTCGGGTTTGAGTGAGCGGCCTAACACCTTGCTCTCGCGGTACGAGAGCCACTTCTTGAGGACCTGGTAGCCACCCAGTTTGTAGTTCCAGACGGCGTCGGGGACGTTGCGCCAGTAGGCGTCGTCGTTCAGGTAGACATCAAAGGCCTTCTTGCCGAGAGTGCTTGTGGTTTCACCTATCACGGCGCGTTCCTGAGCGGTGTAGTCGCGTTGTTCGACGCGGCCTTGCCCAGGCATAACGGCCCCTCCCTGCACCAAGTGTCCCCAGCCGGCCGTTACAAATCGGTCAGCCTCATTCATCTGGTTACCCGTGACAGCCGTAGGAACTCCGATGGCAGCTATCTCCGGGCGCAATGGAACTGTGGTAACGCCGTCGACGGAGGTGTCCGAGTCAAGCAGGACGGCAAGTTGTCGGCCTTTGGCGGCAGATTCCCTGAGTTTGTCTGCCGCACCATCCTCATCGCCGTCCGGCCAACCGGGCAGTGGGATACGCGGCCATTCCATCCGCAGCGCGCCAGCGTTTTGCTCTCGATAGGCAGGATCATGGAGCACGGCGAGCGTGTGGTAAAAGAGGTCTTCGACGCCCATACCAAGCTTGTCGAGATAAGCCTGAGCCTCATGGGTCAGATTGGGTCGGGCAGGAGTCCCATTAATGTCATGTGTGCTGAGCATGTCGTCGCGGAGCCATAGTGGAAACATGCTAGAGCCCCACTCATTGAGATGAAGCGACGCGAGATGTGACGTAAGAGCAGACTGTGACTCAGCAGCGCTTCTCCTTATGCGAGGAACAGTTGAGAACCATATGTTGCCTTCAAAAGCATGAGGTTTATATTCGGGGCGCTTTTCATCAAGCAGTTTTGTCTCCGCTTCCCAGTAGAGCCAGCGATTATCAAAAGGCCGATAAGCGTAGGGAACAAGTCCTGACCTTGTTTGGGGGTTGCTACGGCTATGCAGAGCCGAGCGTACACCTCGTGCGTCGAATCGTGATGCGTGCCGCATCACTGCCGGATAGCGACGCCCAATCTCTTCATCGCTTATCTCAGGATCGAAGTACTCGGCGATTCGTTTACGCAGTTGATCTTCGTCAATATCTACCAAGAACGAATCACGGCTCGTCTTGACGCCAGGGAACGACTCCGAGAACAACTCCGGCAACGCAGGCCAATTACTCCAATTGTCGCTGACGGTCATTGGGGCGAACGGTAGGCCAAGTGCCACATCCGGCTGGAAGTTGTCATACAGCTCGTCAGGTTCCGAGTCAGCCGTCTTTGTAAGTTCAGCAGGCTTGGCAACACCCCAGAGTTGGCGGATTCCGACTGTGTCCGTCGGCTTGTGGTCGCGCTTGCGGATGAGGGTGGCGACAGCCGTGCCAACCTGGATGCCGACCGGATCCTCAGGAGTGGAAAAGATGCTGGGGTCAGGTTTGCCATCCGGCGTCGTCTTGCCGGTCCTGAACTTGTCCCCGTTGAGGCTGTCAATGTGGATGGCATCAAAGGCCTCAAGGAATCTCTCTCTCATGCCGGTGAACGAGAGGCCGTCCAGCCATGAATAGTTGGAGATGAAGCACACGACGCCCTGCCCTGTTTTCTCCGCGATGCGCCGCTCCGCCATGCGGAAGAAACGGACATAGAGCTCGTTCAGCCCCTGTCCTTCCGGACGCCGCACATTTTTGACGGTCCGGTAGGCGTTTGAAAGCTCGCGCTCCTCTCCCACGGCCATCCCGGCATAGCCGTTGTAGGGGGGATTGCCGAGGATTACGAGGATCGGCGTCTCCTGTTTCACCGTGTCCGCGCGGTCGCGCTCCTCCTCCAGTTCCAGGAACGGCAATGGTTTCTTCTCTTCGGACCTTGGCTCCCAGCCGGTGAGGGCGTTGGTGAGGAATATGCCAGTGCGCTCCGTTCCATCATCCGAGAATGGTGCTTCGAGATTTGACATGGTGAGGCCAACCTGCAAGTGGGCGACGACAAACGGGGCGGGCATGATCTCGAATCCGAAAACACGCTCCGTAGCAGCCTTTT
This sequence comes from uncultured Dehalococcoidia bacterium, assembly GCA_964653005.1. Classification (GTDB taxonomy): domain Bacteria; phylum Chloroflexota; class Dehalococcoidia; order UBA6926; family UBA6926; genus VXMO01. Next base: position 217,149 of record CAZZAN010000002.1, read on the forward strand.
TGACCAGAGCGCCAAGATTCGCGCCTACGCCACGCCGTTTAAGGTTGGCATAGATGCGCCGCAGCACTTCCGCAACATATGCGCCCGTGCCACAGCACGGATCGAGCACGTAGACGTTGTCAGCAGCCAGGCCGTCCGCGATGCCAAGGTCATCCTTGAGGGCGCGATCCACACGGGCAACCATGTAGCGCACGACCTCCGGCGGGGTATACCAGACGCCAAGCTGCTTGCGGAGAGCGGGATCGAACTCCTGCAAGAACGGCTCATAGAAGTACTGGACGGCTTCGCCCTCGCTGAAACGGTCGAAGAACTCGTCTCGCCTCACACGATTCAGCGCAGCGGCCGTCCAGTCCATTAGCTCGACAAGGCCGAGGCTCTGAAGCTGGCGGGGGTTAGAAAGCTGCTGGAATAGCGCTTGCAGCACGGGCACATGGAGCAGCCATCCGGTCTCGTGCCAATTGAAGGTTTCGTTGGGTCCCGGCGATCGGCGCGCCCAGATTACCCACGCGGAGAAGACTCCGTAGAAGAGGGTCTGAACCAACGTCGAGCGAAAGAAGGCCGCGCCCCGGTCTCCTTCGAAGCGTACACCCAGGGCATCCTCCAAGGCGGAACGCACGGCGCTGAGAGACGGCGCGTCTCCGGTGGCCTCAACTCTTGCTAGCCCATCCCTAGCATAGGAGGCAAGGAGGTGCGCAAGGTCCCGGGGTTCGGTAATCGAGGCGCGGTAGGAAAGTACGCGTATCAGATATTCCCCAAGACGAACCCCCATGCGGTTGGCGAAGGCGCGGGGCGTTTCGAGCAGCCGCTCAAATTCTTCTTGCGATTCGGCGAGTTGCAGGGATTCCAGTTCGACCGGCTCAACCCCACCATCTTCGTCGAGAAGGACAAATTCGCGCATGTTCGTGACAAGAACAAGGCGGAAGCGGTTCCAGTATTTGCTGACCTGCGCACTATCCGCAGTCAGCCATGCGTCATCCGTCCAGGGCTTGACCTCAACGACGCCGTGCTCCGGGATTTGTCCCCCACGCGGTTTGCTGCGCTGAATCTGGTTTGCGGAGTAGAGGCCGAAATCGGGGTGGCCCGAGCCGTCCATATCCCTGATGTCCTGTACGGCGAAGACCTTTGGGCGCAGGGTTTTGCCGACGGCATTCAGCAGATTGTTGAGCGCCGTGTAGTATGAACGCTCCTTCGTCGCCCCGGGCGAGTCATGGATGTTGCGAAGGTTTGTGAAGTACAGCTCGGCGGCGGCACGGAGTTTGAGGGTGTCGGCAGGCATGGGTCTACGTTAGCAGTACAGGCAGTGGCTGTGTTCGAAGAGCGGTTGGCGAGTCCCTTCAGCCCTTAATGGCGTTGTTCAACAGACTTCCGCAACTGACTGCCTTTATTGGAACCTCTTGTGACCTATATCGCACCTTGCTGGCTCGGAGATCATTTATCTCCTTCCGATGACCGCCGCTGTGGGCAACAATTGGACGGAATGCAATCTCTCGACCCCGAGAGACTAAGCTGGACACGATCTCTGCGCCTGCTTGGAGTTGCCTTACCACGACGCTAGCGTCTAACCTGCCTGCCTTTAGTTCGATAGCCGCGACCCAATTCTTGTCAGCGAAGAATAGGAAGTCGCATTTGGTGTCTTGAGGCCCTACTGGTGCACCCTCACGGTCTAGATCGAGAATCAGGCGTGATGCCGGCGCCGAATTTAGCCTTAGGGAGCACCCGCCCTTTCGGAGGCGTGTAACGAGACACGCAGACTGTCCGCGCAAGCGTAACTCATCGTTGACGTCTGCAACCAGATCAGCCATCCAACCCGATCTCGTCAATTCGTTGGTTGATTGTCACCCAGCGGTCATAAAGATCCTCGGTCACAAGGCCATAGCCCGCCTGATATGAACCTCTCTGGATGTCCAGGGGCATTTCGGTCACGTGAGACCCACCTGCACCTGTACCAGGCTCAAAAAGCCACGCACCCACTTGTTCAGGGCTCAGTGCGGCCTCCGCTCCTAGGATTCCTTCACGACTCTCGTCTGAAAGTTCCGATAGACGAACGAGGTTTGCCAGTTCTTCCAATACCCACTCACTGTGGGTTGTGAGTATGATCCGGACGCCCTGCTTTACCGTTAGTGCCAGCTGACGCAGGAATTCCACCTGTATGGCCGGGTGTAAGTGGGCTTCCGGTTCCTCAATAATCAGGACCTCGCCTTGATGCACGACATTACGCAAATAGAGGACAATTGGTGCTAATTCTGCCACCATTGACGAAACCGACATCAATGGCAGGTCTCGTCTCCATCCGGTCGGTCTGTAGGAATAAACAGGATAGCCCGTCGTGGATTCCTCTCTTTGAACTGTGCCCCCAAGAATCTCTTTCTGTAGTTTGGCCGTCATCTTGGCTTGTGATTCGGAAAACGTTGCATCACGTCGACCGCCCTTCTGAGGAGGGGTATCTTCCATGTAGAGGAGTTCCTCAAGGAAATCCGCCAAGACACCCGACAAAGTCGGCAACGCAGCTTCCCTGTCTATTCCGCCGCGTGAGGCCCTTCTATAGAGAGAGCTGACAACCACACGATGGGCATGCATGACCCCAGCTCGGTCCGCAGGCAGATAGTATGCGTTCTGAGTAATGGGATCAAATACACGCGACCCAACCATGTTGGTCAGCTCCGCCAAATAACGTCTCAACAGGATAGGGTTCTCTAAATCATCGTCTCGCCTCAAGCGTCTCAATGACAGAGACTGGAAGGCTGGCGATTCGCTGAGGTCACTCGTTCCGAGGGGAGCTGGCATGCCGGACGGGGTGTCAGGCACTGATGCGGACATCTCAACGCTGTCATCTGATAGAACGATTTCGTAAGAGAATCCGTCATCAACTGCGTTCGAGTCCCAGAAGGAGCGCCTCACTTGAACTCGTGCATCCCCTTTGGCCCTGTGTCTCTTGAGATTACTTGCCTCGTCAACTCCAAAGACGCGGGCTACTTCCGCCTCAATCTCATCGCTCAGTATTGTCAAACGCTCCAAATTGGGCCGTACCAGTGATCTGGCAACTCTCTCAGGGACAATGAGCTCCTCAACGTGAGATTCATCTTCGGAAAGCAGTTCCTTGATCATTCGGGAAAGGCCGGCGGTGTCAGCTATCTCATTAATCGGCGCGGTTCCAAAGATCGAAGACCTCCGAAACCCCGGATAAAGGATTCTCTTCTCAAATCCGCCGCTAAAGAACTTGTGGAGGGCATAAATCAGAATTGCCAGGTAGGACTTGCCGGTATTGCTTGGGCCAACGAAAACGGTCAAAGGACGTAGGTCAACATTCGCGTCCTCAATTGGGCCAAAGTCGGACACGTTAATCTCAAGATTCCTGAACTCTGTCGAATTCATCTCTCTCTCGATGCTCATGCGGTCATTATAGGGTAGCAGGCATACGCTCGACAGCTACGTTTCTCAGGTTGGGGAAGCGGGAGAATCGATTGCCGCAAGCCCTGTTATGCAGGTCTTGACTGGTGCATTGTGGAGTATCCCTACTCCCGTTGTGGAAAGGTCGCTCGTGCTTGTCGAGGTCAACGCGCTTGTCCTTTCGCCTTCAATAAGCGAAGCGCGGCCCACTGACGGAATCAGTGGGCCGCGCGCCGATGAAATGTCCTACGCCGCCGCGGCATCCCCCCGCTGCATCAGCAGTGCCGAGCAGTCCCGCTGGATGACGTGGTGGACGTAGGTCTGGCCGGAGCCATCGTAGCCTGTACGGTAGGCAAATTCTACGTTCGCGCCGTGCGGCATGCGGCCACCAATACGGGCGGTCTGGCCGTTGTTCTCGCGCACGACCATCCCGGTGCGCTCTCCCTTTCGCCAGCCCAACACCTTGACCTCGGCTGGCATCACGCGCAGCTCGGCCTTCGACGGCTGGAACAGCACGGCGTGCAGCTTCCTGAGCACCGTGGGCGACGCTCTGCGCTGGCCGGACACGATCTGCGACATGTGCGCCGTACTGATGCCAGCGCGTCGCGCCACTTCATTCTGGGCTGTGCTAGCGGGCTCTGGTGGTCTGGTAGCACACTACTGGTCAGTTTGGACGATCCCGCGAAAGCTTATAGAGCTCAGAATAGGGGACTGCCTCCCTGACCAGAATAGCGACAAGTGATGCTTGGCCCTGGTTGTTGCCACATAGAGGAGCTTCTGATTGAAGAGGGTCTCACGAAACGTATCATTGACACCCATGACAATGACCGCATCGTATTCCAGACCCTTTGCGTCGGGGATTCGGCCCAACACTGTACGGGTCTCTGCACGGTAATCATCCCCCAGCCTCGTTATGTCGGTTATGTCCCTGGCCGCGCAAAAGCGCTCGAACCTGGTGAGCTGAGCACTGTCCCTAACAAGAATCGCGATGGTGGAGTCTTCTAAACCCTCCAATGATCGGACGCTCTCCAGATGGGCAACTACAGCTCGATGCATCACGCCCTCGTTGGAGAGGGCGTGGTACTCGACACGGTGCCCCTCTCGATCGAATGGAATAGGAGCAGGGATGTTGCTGTCGAAGGTCCGGAGAAGCCGGTTGTTGAACCTTGTGATGTGGACGTTGGCCCTATAGGAGGTGCGCGCGTGTTGGACCTTGATGTCCGCGCGCCCAAAGACCCGGTCCAGTTCCCGCCAAGACCTGATTCCCCGATGCAGGCCCAACCGCTGAGCCGTGTCTCCTAGAACAGTGAACCAGTTGTTGGCCGATGCTATTGTCAACAGCCTGAACTCAATTGGAGATATATCCTGGGCCTCGTCCACTACGATGTGTCGGTAGCTGTTGGCGATTGTCCCGTTTAGCTGGTGGTCTAGGTAGGCCAAGGGACCGAGGTCGGAGTCGTCAAACCCGTTCTTCTTCGCATGGGCTGCAGATTCGGCCAGGGCATTGGCATCCTCTTCTGATATCTGGCCCCGGGACAGACGCACCATGCGGTCAGGGTCAGACAGCATGGCAATATACTCTTCTCGGAAGTCGATGTGTTCCCATGCAGCGTTGCACCAGGGGGCTACCGTGTCGTCTCGAACATCTTTTAGGAACCTGACAGTCTCCTCTCTTCCTATTTGAGGGTTGCGCCTGCTCGGAGGCCAGAGCGCCTCGACGACTCGGTTGATAAACTCCTCCCGTCGCTGGTTCATCCGATCCACTGATGTTCTCTGAGGGATCACGTCGTTGAGGATTTGGCTCATGCGGGACTCCGGCATAGTCAGTCCCGACACTTGATGGACCGGGGCAGAGAGAGACCGTGTTCTCCTCTTGATATCGCTACTTAATTCTCCGACGTGACGGTCGATCGCATCGGCCATCAACATCGATCCCTTGAAGAGTTCCGCCTGCTCGTTGAATCGCAATCTCGTACCAGGGGCAAGGAGGTTCTTCCAAATCCTAGCCTCCCTCCGTGGACGTCGGGACATCTGGCCCATCATCCACTCGCTGAACCTGGTTTGCTGGACACGATCACGTACGCCTAGCTGAGGAAGTATGTCAGCGGCGTAATCCAAAAAGGCTTGTGAGGGTCCGAGGAAGAGAGTGGTGCCCGGCGTTGGCCGGTCCCTTTCGGGGAGGTCGTTGAAGGGGGACAGCAGGTAAGCGATTCGGTGAAAGCCGATGTCACTCTTGCCACTGCCGGCGGCCCCCTGGACCACCAACACTTTGTCACTGGTATTGGAGATGCTCTCGTACTGTTCTGGTTCGATTGTTTCAACGATGACCCGTAGATGCCCATCCCCTGCCCCGGTCTGGCTGAGAGCCTCGGTAAGCGCCTTGTTAGGGGCGGCAGACGGACCGGTCAACATGCGGCGAAAAATGTCGTTGATATCCTCTAACCTCTGTCCGCGTATCCGGAGATAGCGCTTCAGGTCAACGACAGCCGACACCGGCCCCGCCGGAGCACTGTAGCCGTCCTGACGGCTCGGCGTGTACCAGAGCTTTGCCACAGGGGCAGTCCAACTAGAGATTCCCTTCTCTGGTATGCTGGTGACCCCCAGATACACCGTCATCAGGCCAGGTGTGGCGTCCTCGGTCTCGACGCCTCCTGAACCCTGGGGCACTTCGGAAGGCCCGTCTGTCACCACGAAATCAAGCCGACCGAAGTAGGGCTGCTCGAACGCGGAATTCAGGGAGTCCTGTCTCTCCTCTAGTATCTTCTGTATTTGGTTGGCGGTTTCCTGATGTGCAGCTGTGGCCGGCATCCCCTGCTGGATCCTACTCCGGTACTCCGCGATAAATCGAAGGACGTCATCGAGCTTGAGTTGCTCTTCCTCGAATGCTGGATTACGGCCATCGTCGGGGTCAGAGAGATGTAGCATGGCGTAGGTCCTCCTGTCAGCGTCCCAAAGCTGCCTGCATCGGCCTCAGTATGTGCCGTTTGCATTTACGTTGTACGTTAGTCGTGATTTTAGACGTAATTTAAGTTCTTGTCAATGATGTACAGTACGTGCTATATTACGCGCAAGTTAAGACGAGGAGGCCATGTAATGGTTGAACTGCAAGACCTTCGAATCCCCGCGCATCGTTTCCGCCAGGGAGGCCGGGAAGTGTATGCCTGTGTGCTCGACCTGCCCAACCTCAATGCCAGGCTCCCGGACCGAATCGATGACCAGGTCGTAAAGGAATCCAACCGGCAGCTCACACCGTCCCACGCACGACGTATACAGGCGTACTTGGCGGAGAGGGACGACTGGCTGCTCAGCGCACTCATGCTTGGCGTTCCCGCCGACGCGGTGGAGTTCCGCCCTTATGTCGAAGGTGATGGTGCGCCGATGCATGTTGGCGAGCTGCGGATTCAGGGCGAGTCCCCCGCCTTGATGAAGATGTTCGACGGGCAGCACCGGCGTCGAGCTATCAAGGACGTGCTCGCAGAACTGGAAGGCACTGTCCGGCGGGCCAATAAACTCTCCGCCTTGGAGGCGTGCTCACTGCCGATAATGTTGTATGTCGAAGATGACATCGCCTCGCTTCGCCAAATGTTTGCCGATGCTGCCCACACCAAGTCCATCGAGGCCAACGTGGTGGCTCGCTTTGACCTGCGCGATCCGTTCAACCTCGCCGCTGTCTGGCTAAAGGAGAATAGTGACCTGTTTGCTGGTCGCGTCGAAGAGGAGCGCGCCTCCGTCCCCCGCACCAGCGAGTGCATCATTGCCATCAATCAGTTGTCCGTTACCCTCAAGACTCTTGAGGTCGGCTACAGAGGTCGGGTCAGCAAGGACCTCAGTAGCCAGTACATGCTAGCCCTAGATGACTTGAACGAGCGGTGCTGGACTTGGGCCGATGACTTTATGCCGGCAGCCCGGGAAGAATACGAATGGCTGGTTGCTGGCGACATCGACAATTCTGAGATCCCGATGAACCGCGCAACGTCCTTGGCCTACAACGCCACCGTCATTCGCCTTTTCGCTGGCTGCTACTACGAGTGGACCAAAGACGGCACCCCTTGGGAGCCGCTAGCCCAGTTCATCCGCAGTGCTTCTCTTGAGCCGGCCAGCGGGCAAGGTGCCCTCTTGGTAGACGCTGGTTTGGTCGCCGAGGGTGGGATTACGCCGTTTGCACGCGCACAGTTGGTGGGCTCCGCGATAGACCACATCGTTCGACGGGCAAGATCTGCCTCTGGTTAGCGGGGCCCGCCGCACATCAAAATCGAGAAGAACACCAGGAGGTTATGAAATGGCACCGAAGATATCTCTTTCCCCAAGCCGCTATCAAGCCCAGCTTCCGGCGCACCGGTTCAGACAAGGCAACCGGGACGTGTATTACTTTACCCTTGACCTGGCCGCTCTGGACGGCCTGCTTCCCCAGCGGGTCGACGACTCCATGGTCAGGGAAGCCAACCGGCGCCTAACCCCCAGCCATGCGCGGAATATCCAACAATACCTTGAGACTCGAGACGACTGGCTGCTGGGAGCGCTGCTGCTTGGTATAGCGCCCGACGCCTTGGAATTCGAGCCTTACCAAGATGAGGGCGGAATCGAGATTAGCCCAAACTTCGGCGAGTTAAGCATCCTGACCAGCCGGGCTAACACCATGAGAATATTCGATGGCCAGCACCGCCGCAGGGCTATCCAAGACACCCTCGACAGGCTCGGCCAGGGAGATGTGCAAAGCGAAAAGCTCGGAGAACTTCATGGGTCGTCAGTGCCGATTATCCTCTATGCGGAGGACGATGTCCGCGCCTTACGCCAGATGTTCACGGACGCGTCGAGAACCAAAAGGATCGAGGCCAACGTGGTGACCAGATTCGACAAACGCGACCCCTTCAACCTTGCAGCGATGCATCTAGTAGAGAAGAGCCAACTGTTTGGCGGACGGGTTGAGATGGACTCCACAACCGTTTCACGCAGTAGTCTGGCTCTAATCTCAGTCAACCAGCTCGCACAGGCCCTGAGAGTCATGAAGGTCGGATACAGGAGCCGTGTGAGCCGCCAACAAAGCCAACTCTATATGCAGGAACTAGATGCCCTATACGAGAGCTGTCTGGACTGGAGCGACAACTTTCTACCAGGCGCCCGCTGGGAGTATGAAGGACTTCTTTCGGGCAACATCAGGGACGCGGACATCCCTGCACAACGTGTCGAATCGCTAGCCTACAGCACCACCTTTATACGGATCCTTGCCGGGTGCTACCACGACTGGATGGAGGATAGAGACGACTGGACACCACTGGCCAACTTCCTCAAGGACGCCCGGCTGGAAACGGGCGGCGGCCGTGGAACCCTTCTGGTCGATGGCGGTGCCATGCTGCCCGGGGACAACGCCCCCAGTGGCCGTCGTCAGGAAGTAGAGAGTGCGATCAAATACATCAACCAGCACGCTAGCCAGGCAGCCGAATCGGATGGCGACGATGATGAATTGCCCTGGTGACACCGCAATACAAGAAGCGTGGCCTACGGTTTGTACAGATTGGGGTCGGCGAAAACGGTTACGGACGTACCGTTGTTGCGCCTGCCCACGATGTCAGGAGTCCGCCGCCAGGGCTTGAGGAGATGCACAAGCGCGGTGTGCCAAGGCCTAGCCCTGCGGTGTTCTCCAGCCCACAGGTGGATGGAGAAGAAGGGATCGCGGGTCCTGTAGTCTGACTACAGAGCCCGCGATCCTATGATCCAACCTGGCTTGGCGCGAGAGCCGTTAGGCTGGGCGGCCAAGCTCCTACATCGGTTCCTTCCGCCGCGTCAGCAGCGCCGAGCAGTCCCGCTGGATGACGTGGTGGACGTAGGTCTGACCCGAGCCGTCGTAGCCAGTGCGGTAGGCGAACTCGACGTTCGCTCCATGCGGCATCCGTCCGCCAACGCGGGCGGTCTGGCCGTTATCTTCGCGCACTACCATCCCGGTGCGCTCTCCCTTGCGCCAGCCCAGCACCTTGACCTCTGCAGGCATCACCCGCAGCTCGGCCTTCGACGGCTGGAACAGCACGGCATGCAGCTTTCTGAGCACCGTGGGCGACGCTCTGCGCTGGCCGGACACGATCTGCGACATGTGCGCCGTACTGATGCCTGCACGTCGCGCCGCCTCGCTCTGGTTGATGCCATGTGCGTCCAGGCGGTCCCAGAGTACATGGATGTTGGTTTCTGCGCGTTCCGCCGACGCTGCCGTCACGGGCGCTTCCAGCGCCGCCTCCAGCCGCGCCCGCACATTCACGGTCATGATCCTGTGGCCCCGCGACACCTGCGAGACGTAGGACTGCGACAAACCCGCACGCGCCGCCACATCGCGAATCGTCAGTCCCAACTCGCGGGCCCGCTCGCGGATGTACGTGCTCTCGCCGTCGACCGACTCCTGCCGCACGCGAACCGTGCCCTGTCCGGGAACCTCGCCCAGGACGGCCATGACCTTCGCGCGCATCTTGGGCGTCCACTTCCGGTGCCCGTTCGCGATCTGCGACAGGTACCCCTTCGTCACGCCCATCCTCGCCGCCAGGTCTTGCATCGTGAGGCCCTGCCGCCGCGCGGCGGCCTGCGTCTCGGTCTCTGTCCTCTCGATCATCTTCCTCGTGGACATCTCGCTTCCTCCTGAAAAGGGCAAAGCGGGACGCCCCCGGAGGAGACAGTCCCGCTTGCTAAAGCCCCGGTGTCCGGGACTGTCTCCGTTGGTTTCGTGGCCATGCGTCATGGCCGATGCGGCGTCGCGTATACGTCACGCCGCGCGCGGACCTGCCTAGGATTCGCTCCTAGGTGAGTCCACAGATGACTTGTGACCCACACCGGCATCCGGGCGCAGGTCGAGTGCGGTCAATCAGGGAATGTCAAAGCCCGCCGACGGCCGGATGCCATGCCGTCACGCGGGATGAAGAGGGATTCAAGGGACGCAGTCGAGGACGTCACCGCATGGATGCACGTCGCCACTGCCGCCCGAAAAGGAAACGCCGACCTCGGCTCAAGCCGCAGACCGGCGTTGTATGAAAGCCCGCCCAGCTACGACCTACGTCGTTTCGGCGGGCACGTTGAATCAGCCGAACCGCGAGGGGCGTTCCGGCTGTTGCATGAAGGGATCAGGCCGCGTCAGGCAACCCGTCCGTCAATTCCCGCTGTTCGAGGTGGCTCGGTTGAGTGAGCACTCCCATTCCGATTCCGCCTCTCGCCCCGGGGAGCGATGATTCCGTGTTTGCGATGAGAATGGAGAGCAAGTCGATCCTTCCTCATCACTCGCCGCGGAGGCGATGGTCCCGATTTCGGTCGCTCGGAGAGAATTCAATCGATCCCCGTACGAAGCCAGGTCGTTCGGGACAACCCATCCAGGTTTCTAAGGTTGGAAACGCTGGAAAGCCAAACAATGAAGCCATTCTTCACACGGTTGATGCCATAGGCAAGAGTTTTCGGGCATCCCAGCCCAAATTGCTTACTCTTGTTCAACTATTGCTTGCAGGAGTTAACAGGACGTGCTCAGACGTGTTCAGTGGTCGTTCCCACCGTCGGGACCAGACGCCGCAGCTTCAGCAAATGCCCCACGCCTCAGCCCCACCACGCCCCGAATGTGGCCAGCCGCCGGGTCCAGCGCAACAACTTGCGACGCAGAATCCTCCTTCGCACCGCACGCAGATCCCGGAGCCGCCACTCCGTCACATGCCGCCGCCACTGGCCGTCGATGGGGTGATCGTCCGGCGGCAGGGTCAGTCCGTGCTCGTTCAACAGCGCCAGCTCCACCGTCAGCAGCCGCCTCTGCCGCTCCATCCACGACAGGGTCCTCCCGTCGACGGGATGTCCGCGCCTGAGCATCCGCCACTCCCTGACCAGCGGCCATGCGCGTCCGTACACATACGAATCGTCATTGGCTGGTTCGACCGTCACGATCTCGTCGTAGTCCCTCCGCGGGAAGGTCGGCCTCGTGTGTCTTGCCGGAGCTTCGATTGCCAATAGCACGACACCTGCCCGTCCGGCTGTCGCTTTCTTGACAAGAGACTCGCCGCCTAGCCCCCGCTCCAGAGTCCGGTCCATCATGTCTTGTTCAGCGCGGTGCGCATCCAAAGACTTTCGCTCGCCGTCAGCAGCGACTGCCAGGTTCTCAACCGCGCCCTGAAGCCGTCCAGCCAGTGGTCCATCGCTGCGACATGAAAGACGTAACGTCCTCTGATTTCTCCTGAGACAATGCCTCCCGCACCTACCATTCCAGTAGGGTGAAGGTGCCCCGCTAGTTCCGTCCCGTCAGAGCGCGATTGCAGTCCACGCAGGCCTGCACTAGGTTGGCGAGGCGATCGCACCCGCCGCGTTAGAGCAGAATCACATGCTCCCAGTTGGGCTCGGGTCCAAAATGGGTGAACGCCTCGGCGCAGTACGCGCACTGCGCCCGTTCGCGCTCCATCATGGCGACGGTTCCTCTCTCCCTCTCTGTACTCCCACTCTAAGGCTACTGACCCTGACTCAAATGCACATCAGCGAACGCACCACATGGTTCTGTCTCCAGCTCCCCATGACCTTCGGCTAGGGAATACGTAACTGGTCGCTCTTGTCGGGCACTGGGATTGGGCAATTCTAGCGAGCCTAGTGTCGCTCGGATAGCTCGCTGCTGCCGGGAAATCATACTTACCAACGATGAATATAGAGTTCGAAGTGCTACATGGTGCGCCATTCAGCGTTATGGGATCCAGGCACCCACCAACCCTGGGGGCCGGGGTCGGTGTTCGCGTTGCAAACGGAGTTGATGTGGCTTGAGAAACACTGGTTGGGGCTCTAGCCGGGACGGGGGTGTCATCGGGCGCAGTAGCGAGTCTGCACAAAGAGCCAAGCAAGACTACGATGCCAATCATAATGATGGTGCCAATTATGTTGGCTACACATCCACTGCCAGCACCTCTTGACGGAGACCCAACTCCACCGCTGTTAGGTGTCCTACCTACACGGCGTCCAATGTCCTCTGCGTATAGCCGCAACACTCTATTAGCTTCCCGCCCTGCGGCATCGACAACAGAATCGATAAAGCGCTTGTCACGAAGCACCTGTGGCGTAACCACACCCCCGTGCGCGCGAATAGACCTATTCACTGACTGCCTTATCGCTCCGTACGCGTGATTCCACGCCGGTCCCGGCAGGCTCTCTTGAATTCTCTGACGCCCCAAAGCGAAGCCGATGACAGCGGCAACGGAGCCGAGAATATTTACTGCAATGTCTACCGCAAAACTCTCGGTAAAGGTCTGTGCCCGTTCTGCTAGTGCGTGACGGTACGCCAATCTCGCCGATTCAAACTGCACGGCGCTCCAAGCGGCATCCAAAGCCGCCTGCCGTATTTCGGATTCACGCCTCCCTGTGAGCGCTAATTCCAGAGCAACTTCATAACCAGCGTGCCAAACACCAGTAGGGATGTCTTCAATTCGGCGGATTCTCTCGGCCCAGTGATTAGACATGCGTGTCGCGATATTAAAACCTAGACTGAAAGCCATCTGGCCTAAGACCATAACCGCCATCGCCTTGGCGCGGTCTAGTTCTTCAGCTGACACTCCAAGAGTCTGGTGCGCCCGGTCATACGCCGCCCTTTGTTCATCATCCCGCAGAACTTCATACGCCTCGTTGATCTCCTGCATCCGATCAACGGCGTCCGGGCTCTTATTGACATCGGGGTGGAACTCTCGCGCCCGCTGACGAAACGCAGTGCGGATGTCCTCGAATGAGGCGTCCTCAGAGACGCCAAGAATCTCGTAGTACGTCTGGTTCTGGGAGGTCATCTGTGAACGACCGGATACAGCGGATACTTATCTATCGCCTGAAGAGTCCCCAGAGGCGGGACAGCCCGCCCTTGTTATGAGTCTCTACTCCAGTCTCCTCAGCAGTTTTTGTTACGGCATTCACTGTGATGCTCAATGGGGCAATGGCTTCCGCAGCCTTTTGTGCCGCCATGGTCTTCATCGACTGGAAGAATTCGTCAACAATTATCTGGCCGTCCTGGAGCTCTTTGGCTTTCATTCTCCCTCCCAGCATTGCTCCGTCACGCGCGGCCTCAAATACGTCAACCCAAACGGATGCTTCCGGCATCCACGTGGAACGTGCAGCCCCAAGCTTTCTCCCTATCAGAGACGCCCAAGCTCCCAGGCTTGTGGCTGCAAGTTCTATCGCCAGTGACTGAACCATTCGGTCCGGGATTCTTAGGTGGAATTCCTCCCGGATTTGATCTCGTTGTGCTTTATCAGTCAAGAGTTCCGGTAATTCCCGCGCGATTGCATCCACGACATTATCGATACTTCCATCAATAATGACCGATCGCAGAGCAATGTCATAAATGACAAACCAAATGTCATGGTTCTCCTCATCCAGGATAGCTCTGCCGGCAGGTGTCCCACCGGTGCGCGAGTTCATTTCGTGGCCCTGGCCGGTCGAGAACGCAAGTACCCCAAGCGCCGCCACAGCGTGTTGATGCGGGGTTATTCCAGTTTCGTCGCTATACGAATCCATCTTTCCCCGCTGCCTAATGAATCTCCTTGATTAACTACTACCTCGGTAAGCCCAGCCCTCGTTGCGCGATGATGTTGCGCTGGATCTCCTTGGTGCCGCCCCCGAACGTCCTGCTCGTCGAGAGGTAGTGGTTCGCGCCGATGTAGCCGCCGAGCGGCGACCATCGAGCCGGGCCCGCGAGGAGGTGCTCTCGCTTTCCTTGTCGATGAGGAAATAGGGAATCCCACGGTGCTTGGCAAAGTCAATAAGCATGGGGCTACGTTAGCAGAATCGGACAGTTGGCTGTGGTAGGAGAGCGCTTAGCGAGTGACCACAACTCTAGAAAACACTATCCCCTGACGAATAACGCCGCCACCTCCGCCCGACATGGAGACATCGGCCTCAAGTACCGTTGCAGGCCGTCGATGTGTGAGAGGCCCGCTCAGCTGCAATCGAGGTCGTTCAGGCCGTTGCATGAAGGAATCAGGCCGTGCTCGGCAACCCGTCCGTCAATTCCCGCTGTTCGAGTCGGCTTGGCCGAGAGAGTACTCACAACCGTGATCCGCCTCTCGCCCCGGGGAGCGATGTTTCGGTGTTTGCGATGAGAATGGAGAGCAAGTCGATCCTCTCTCATCACTCGCCGCGGAGGGCGATGTCCCGTGTCTGCGAGCCGGCGACGGGGAAACGAGGTCTCGACCCGGCACTGACTCTCTCGCCGCGGGGGGGGCGATTGTTCCGTTCGACACGCCCTGGGGGAGAACTGAGCTCGATCCCTTCGGACGGTCAGGGTCGGGAACAACCCTCCAGGTTTCTGAGGCATGAAACGCTGGAAAAGCCTGATAACTCAGCCATTCTTCACGCGCGGCGCCTATGTGGCAAGAGTTTCTGGGCTTGCCGGCACGGATTGCTTGCTCTCGTTCGACTGTTTCTTGCAGGAGTTAGCGGACCGTGCCCAAGGGTCGTTCCCGCGTCGGGGCCACAGGCGGCAGTTGCCACCCGTTCGATGCCATCCCTCGCCCCTGTCACGCCCCGAACGTCGCCGCCCGTCTCACCCACCGCGGCAGCTTGCGACGAGGAAGCCGTCCGCGCACCATGCGCTCTCAGCAGGAACATCAGCGACGTCCCGTCGTCGGTCGCAGCGTTCTGTTCGTGATCTGTCATCAGAAAATCGTCATCCACCCATCACCGCCGTCCCAAGTCCGTTTTCGGTGTCGATCGTATCTACGCACTGGACACGCCCATCCGCCGGCGTCTTGGAAAAAACGGAGTCCCCAGATTGGCCAACTGGACAGGTGACGTACACTTCGACCTAAACTCCAGATTCCCCAGATTGCTAGGCCTCCCACACCCGTTTTCCGCGTCACGACGCCGTAAACAGCCGCTGCCTCTCCTTCCTCTTACACCCACAATCTCTGTACACCCCGCGGTCCCTGAAACACCGCCACGGGCAGCCGAAGGCACGAGGGAGGGATTTCAGCGGAACGACTCGGCAGCTGCGCACGATCTAAGGATCGCCCGCGTCGATTATCCCGGCAGTGAAAGAAACTCAATCCTTCCTTCCTGAGAGGTAAATCCGAGGGCGGCCAATGCCGACGCAATTCTCTCAATCGCCAGATACACCGACTTCAATCACAGGAGGGACTCAGCGCCGAACCCGAGATTCTTGCTGCGGTTAGCTGCGATAGCCCGTTTCACGCATCACGACGTGCTAAACACCACTTCAATCATCGATGCTCACAACCCTTAATCCCTGTACAGCCCCCGGACTGCACGAGGCCGAATTCGTGTTCAGCGTCTCCAGACTGCCCCAGCCGGAAGGTGCATACCATGTCCTGGAGGGGGGGCTCGTTGCCGGGCCTCCCAATGTACTTCGCCAATTGCGATCAACTCTGCCCACATCCCATACTTAGTGGAAAATCCGGCAATTCACTGCTGCCATCACGGAGGAGGCCAAGTTGTACCAGACCGGAGCGACCATCAAGAACACACTCGACCAGATCCACCGGCATGACCTTGTGCTTCCCGCGATTCAACGTGAGTTCGTTTGGCAATCGGAGCAGATTTGTCGCTTGTTCGATAGCCTGATGCAGGGCTATCCCTTCGGCACTTTTCTCTTCTGGCGCGTTGAGGCTGAGAACAGTGAGAGTTTCAAGTTCTTCGACTTCGTCCTCGATTATCACCAGCGTGACAACCCCCACTGCCCACCGCTCCCTCCGATTGTGAACCAGCGAGTAACCGCAGTACTCGATGGCCAACAACGGCTGACCGCGCTCAACATCGGGTTGAGGGGTTCGTTGGCGAGAAAGCTACGCTACCGGTGGTGGAACAGTCCGGACGCATTCCCAAAGCGACGACTTTACCTGGATCTGCTCTGGCAGGCTGACCCGGACGATGAAGAGGGATTGGTCTATCGATTCAGTTTCCTCACAGACGAACAGGTCAGGGTGTCACAGCCCGGAGCGTGTTGGTATCCGGTCAGGGACATCCTCACTATGCGGGACGCCGGCCCCGCTATGACCGAGTGGCTCATTCCCAGGCTGCAACCAGATCAAGTACCTATCGCGCATAAGGCGCTTTTTGAACTCTACCAAGTCGTGCACCATAAGCCGTTGGTGGCCTACTACGAGGAATTGGGCCAGGAACTCGACAGAGCGCTGCAGATCTTCATTCGCATGAACGACGGTGGGACGCCGCTTTCTCACTCTGACCTGTTGTTGTCGATAGCCGTAGCCCAGTGGACCGACCACGATGCCCGTGACGAAATCAATGACTTGGTGGACGAACTGAATCGCGTTGGCAATGGGTTTACGTTTTCCAAGGACTTGGTTCTCAAAGCAGGGCTCATGCTGAGCGACATCGGCAGCGTCGGATTCAAGGTAGACAACTTCAATCGGGCCAACATGAGTACGTTTGAGAGCAAGTGGGAGGAGATCAAGCGCGCCCTTACGCTGACGGTTAGCCTCGTTTCGACATTTGGATTCTCAGCCAGCAATTTAACCGCTCATAACTCTATCCTACCCATCGCCTACTACCTCTTCCAGAGAGACCCCGGCGAGGCATACCTCACACACAACAGCTTTGAAGAGGACAGGAGAAACGTCCGGGAATGGCTTGTCAGGAGCCTTCTGAAGTCTGGTGTGTGGGGCAGTGGCTTGGACAGCCTGCTCACTGAGCTACGGCGGATTGTCCGGGAGCACGGCGCCACGACCTTCCCGGTAACCGAGATCTACAGTGCTATGGCTTCAAGAGGTCGTGAGCTCACGTTCAACGATGAGGAGATTGAAGACTTGGCGGACATGAGGTACGGCGACCGACTAACGTTTGCCCTGCTGGCTACGCTCTTTCCGTTCGTCGACCTCCGCAATCAATTCCATGTGGATCACATTTTTCCTGCGGCGCGCTTCACGCGGCGCCAGTTGCTTGATGCGGGTGTACCAGAGGAGAAGATAGACACGTTCCTTGCCAATAGGGATCGTCTCGCCAATCTCCAGTTGCTCCAGGGCGCTATGAACACCGAAAAAAGCGCCAAGATGCCAGCCGCTTGGCTTGAGGAGACGTATCCTAATCAAGCAGCCAGAGACGGATACTCAGACAGCCATCTTCTCGGGGCTGTTCCTGACTCAATCGCAGAATTCGAAACCTTCTGCGCAGCAAGGCGCGAGCGGTTGAAGGAGAGGATCGCGGGGCTGCTGGGTAGGCCATGAATTTGTTTGGCCCCGCTTCCTCGCGGGTTCAGCAATAACTCATGTGTCACGAAATGGCCTACGTGTTGGTGGCTTGCCAAATAGACACTATTTGCCGAGACGCCGCTCCGGTTCGTCCCCTTGCAACGGCAGCCCCTGCGCACCTCCTTGGCAGTACGGACATTTCCGTTGCCAGATGTCGCTGCCGTTAGCTCCGTAGTTGACATCGCACTTGGGGCAGTGCATTACGTAGACGAACTGACCGTGGTCGGTGCCGGCTCTAGGGGGATCAGTCCGCCCAAAGTTAATCTGGCCTTTCCGGTTCTCGCGGCCCGCTTCAGTCCATCCTTTGCCAGCCATTCAGTATTCCTTTAGTTCCGAGTACAAGACTGTGAGTTTGCCTCAGTCTACTGCCGGCCGTCGCCGCAAGCATCTGGAACGATCCGGCAAGCAAAAGTCTGCCTCTGGTAAGCACTTTCTCCAGCCATGCACTCAGACCTCTTGACGCCTCTCGTATAGTTATGACAAGTATCGATGAGGTCTAATTTTCCTCGCCATCACCTGCGAATCGAAGGAGGTCCAACAATGACAGCAAAACACGAAAAAGAAGCACATACAGCCGTGGCGCTCTATGCTCGCGTCTCCAGTGACCGCCAGGATGTCGATCTGTCTGTCGCTGCTCAGTTGCGGGCGCTGCGGGACTATGCCAACAAGAACGGCTATCTCATCGCCCGGGAGTACATCGACGAAGCGGAGAGCGGCCGTATCGCCGACCGGCCCCAGTTCCGCAAGATGATCGATGCCGCCACCGCGACGGACGCGCCCTTCAGGGAGATCCTTGTCTGGAAATTCTCGCGGTTCACCCGCAAGCGCGAGCACGCCGTCGCCTTCAAGTCCATGCTTCGTCGCAAGGGTGTCCGTGTCGTCTCCATCACCGAACACGCCGACGACACGCCGACCGGCAAGCTCATGGAGGCCATCATCGAGAGCGTCGATGAGTTCTACTCGGAGAACCTCGCGCAAGAGGTCACGCGCGGCATGCGTGAGGCCGCCTCACGCGGCTTCTGGGTGACGTCCGGCTCTCCCTTCGGGTATCAGCGAGTCTACATCCAGGACGGGGCGAAGAAGCGCCCACGTCTGGAGCTCGATCCGCCTGCCGATGCCGTCGTCCGCCGCATTTTCGACATGGTGCTCACGGGGCAGTCCCTCATGGACGTGACCAAGACCCTCAACGCAGAGGGCGTCGCCACATCGACAAGTAAGAAGTGGCGCATCACGTCCGTCCACAAGATCCTCGTCAACGAGGCATATACCGGGACTCTCGTCTGGGGCACCAATGCCAAGGACGGCTCACCACCGGTCCGCGTAGAAAACGCCTTCCCTGCCATCGTCAACGTGCGGGAGTTCCGGCGCGTCGGGAGACTGCTCGCGGCCCGTTCACCAAAGACAGTCCATCCCCGCCGCGCGTCTAGCCCGTACTTGCTCAGCGGGCTCGCCATGTGCGCCCTGTGCGGCAAGATGCTCACGGCCGCCGAGGCCAAGAGCGGCAAGTACACCTACTATGTCTGCCAGTCCATCCTCAAGTCAGGCAGCGGCTCGTGCGAGACGCCGCGCATCAATGCCAAGTCGTTTGAGGAGACGATCATCCGCAACCTCCGCGAGAACGTCCTCAGCGAGGGGAACATTCGCGGCCTTGTCCAAGCCCTCGATGAGGAGATGGATGGACTCGCGCACGAGCAGCGCGGGCGATTGGAATCCATCGAGAGCGAGCTGGAGGACGTGAAGCGACGGCTGGCGCGCATCTGGAACATCATCGAGACCACGGACATGGAGATGGCCGACGCCGCCGAGCGCGTCAGGGAACTCCGAGAATGGAAGGAAAAGCTGGAGCAGGCTGCTGACGAGGCTCGGGCAGTGGTGGCGGAGCGGAGGGCGTTTCTGGATCGGGCGGAGACCATCGCGGCCTTCGCCGCCGACATGAGCGAATTTCTACGCACCAGCCAACTGACCGAGACGCGATCATTCATCCGCTCGTTCGTCAACGAGATTCAGATCGGGCCCGGCAAGGCATCCATCGTCTACACGATTCCGATGCCGGAGGACAGTCCCATAGGCCCGGCAGATAGCTCTGAACTCGCACTGAGTGGTGAAGTTCGCAGTACTTTCCGGGGTGGTGGGCCGCCCGGGGGTCGAACCCGGAACCTTGGGATTAAAAGTCCCCTGCTCTGCCGATTGAGCTAACGGCCCGCACGTCCATCCATGATACGGGGTGATTGTCTCGCGCCCTAGTCTTCCCCCACGATGGGGGGCGTTACGAGGTCCGGCTGCAGTCCGAGTTGCAGATTCCCGCTTTCGCGGGAATGACGGTGCAGGGTTAGGGGGTGTAGGTCTGTGTCTGGTGGGGGGAGGGGCCGATTTTGTCCGGCGGCCAGTATGTGAGCAGGGCCTTGCCGACAATGTCATCGCGTCCAATCGTTCCCCACTGGCGGGAATCCTGACTGGAGCGGCGGTTGTCGCCCATGACAAAGTATTCGTCTTCGCCAAGCGTGACATCCTGTCCTCTCGTCCGTTGGTCATCGGACAGCCACGTTTCAGCGATCTCCACGCCGTTGACACGTATCGGGCCGCCGCGGCTGTCAAACTCGATGGTGTCTCCGGGGAGTCCGACAATGCGCTTGATCAGGTCAAGGTTGTCGCCTTCCGGTGAGTTGAGGACAATCACCTCGCCCCGCTCAGGCGGGTGGAACAGGTAGACGTCGTCGCCATCCGGCAGATCGAAGAACGGCACGAGGTTATCCACGCTTTCCCTGTTGAGGCTGAAGTAGACGGCCTTGTTGACGATGATGAGTTCGTTGTCTTCGATGGACGGCGCCATGCTGCCGCCGGTGACGACGTAGTTCTGGACGAGCGCCTGCACGATGAGAAAGAGGAGCACAGCAAGGCCCAGGGTCTCCGCTATGTCCAGGAGGGAGCGGCGGACAGGGTGCTCATCCGGGAGCGCAAGGACTCCCTCCGGCAGGTAATCGTCCTGCGGATCGTCGGTGGGAGTTACCGGCACATATCTCATGGGTGTTCGTCCATTATAGGTTCGGCGTTGTTATGCCCGTTCACCCTTCGACAAGCTCAGGGCGAACGGGGCGGCGCTTAGGTGAATACGGGGCGGTGCTATCTCGGTGCGGGGGCGGCGCGTTTCCTGCATCATGGAGAGGCAGCGTGCTTCCGAGGCGCGCGGTGTTTGAGGCGCAAGGAGAACCCCCCATGACTTTCGACAATATCTTCCGACGAACCCGCGTGCCGGCGGCACTGGTTCTTGTTCTGCTGGCCCTAGCGGTGGCGGTGTCTGCGGCGTGCGGGTCGGACAACGACAACGATGAACGAGATGACGACTATGGAGCCACGGTGGTCCTGGATCGGTCGACGGATGGAATCTGGGTGACAGGGGCGGGACGGGTGTCCGTGACGCCGGATATCGCCACGCTGCGAATCGGCGTGGAGACCAGTGACGAGACGGTGGGCGATGCGATGTCCGAGGCCGCGGCCTCCATGCAGGCAGTCGTCAACAGCCTGACGGCAGCGGGAATCGATGAGGACGATATCCAAACGCTCACGTTCAATGTCTCGCCGCGCTATGAGTGGAATGACACGCTCCGCCGCAGCGAGATGGTGGGGTTCACGGTGACGAACACAGTTCGCGCGACGGTGCGGACTCTGGACACGATTGCAGATGTGATTGACGGCGCGGTGCAGGCCGGCGGGGACAACGCGCGAGTGGACGGGCTGTCATTCTCCGTGGACGACACGGAGGACGCCGAGCGCGAGGCGCGTGGGCTAGCAATGGAGGCGGCGCGAGAGCAGGCGGGGCAGTTGGCGTCGCTGGCGGGCGTGGAGTTGGGCAGCCCATTCTTTGTCTCGGAGTCCGGGGCCGCGCCGATTGGGCAGGATACACCTGAGATGATGCGGACTACTGCTATGTTCGCGGATGAGGAGGCGGCGTCCACGCTGATCCTCACGGGCGAGAGTGATGTTGTCATCTATGTACGTGTCGGGTACGGGATTGGGTGAGGTTCACCCTTTGACAGGCTCAGGGTGAACGGGTAGCTGCCCTAAGGCTTAAGTTCGCGCTCTTGCCTTGTCTCAAGAAGAAGTAGGTTTGCCGCGTTCCGGCGCGCCTACCCGATGAGCCTAGATTCCTCGACTGCGCTCGGAATGACAAGTGGGGTGCTCAGCCTTTCGACAGAACGGGTGGGGCGTGTGGGATTTGCGCTATAGTGTTTGCACTGTAGTTGTATCTGGGGGAGGGGCCATCAATGGTCCTCAATGACGGCGAAATCCACGCTGAGATCAAGAACGGCCGCATCATCATCGATCCCCTCGACCTTGGGGACGTGCAGCCGGCAAGCGTCGACGTGCATTTGAGCGACAAGGTTCTGGTCTTCCGGAACTCTCGCCGGCCCTACATCGACATCCGGCAGGATGTAAGCGATCTGACGGAGATGGTGGATATCCGCGATGACTCGCCGTTTATCCTGCACCCCGGCGAGTTCGTGCTGGGCAGCACGATCGAGGACATTGGCCTGCCGGACGACCTTGTGGCGCGGCTGGAGGGTAAGAGCTCTCTCGGGCGCATCGGCCTGCTGATCCACTCGACGGCTGGGTACGTGGACCCCGGCTGGCGCGGGCGTCTGACACTTGAACTCAGCAACGTGAATAATCTACCCATCACCCTGTACAGCGGAATGCCCATCGGCCAAATCTCATTTACTCGGCTGTCCGGGCCGGCGCAACGGCCCTACGGCTCCGAGCGGCTCGGCAGCAAGTACCAGGGGCAATCTGAACCGACGCCGAGCCGGGCGTTCCGCGATTTCCAGGCCCCACAGTGACAAACGGCTCCGCTACGCCCATGGCCCGCGCCCTGGAGCTGGGACAGCGGGCGCTGGGGTTTTCAAGTCCCAATCCCGCGGTTGGCGCAGTTATCGTGCGCGACGGGGAGATCGTTGGAGAGGGTTTCACACAGCCGCCCGGCGGGCCGCACGCCGAAATCGTCGCGCTGCAACAGGCGGGAGAACGGGCGCGCGGCGCGACCATGTACACAACCCTAGAGCCGTGTTCACACCACGGGCGGACGCCGCCATGCGCGGAGGCGATGATCGCAGCGGGGCTGGGGGCGGTCGAGATTGCAGTGCTGGATCCCCACCCACCCGTGAACGGATCCGGTCGGCGGCTGTTGGAGGAGAACGGCATCACGACCCGCGTCGGTGATTGCGCAGAGGAAGCCACGCTGCACTTCCAGGGATATTTCAAGCGCGAGGAAACGGGTATACCGCTCGTCATCGCCAAATACGCAATGAGCCTCGACGGCAAGATTGCAAGTCGGACGGGTGATTCACGGTGGATTACGGGAGAGGCGGCGCGGGCGCGCGTCCACGAGTTGCGCTCACACGTCGACGCGATCATCACTGCGGCAGGGACAGTGATTTCTGATGACCCGCAGCTGACGGCTCGGGACACATCAGGCAATCCCCTGCCCAGTCAACCGCTGCGGGTCATCGCTGACAGCAACGGCCGCACACCACCAACGGCACGGCTGTTCAGCGAGCCGGGCAAGACATTGGTCGCGACGGCGTCCACGGCAGCGTGCGCGCCCTTCCAGGGCCTGGGGGACAACGTAACAACAGCAGCTTTCCCCGCAGACCATGGCCGGGTGGATTTGACCACGCTCCTACAACACCTGGGGCATCTTGGCGCGGTGCAGGTGATGACGGAGGCCGGCGAGCAACTGCTCGGCGCGTTCTTCGATGAGGGACTCGTCGATCAGGCAGAGATTTCCGTCGCGCCAGTGGTCATTGGTGGAGGTGATGCGCCGGGGCCGGTAGGCGGCGATGGCGTGGAACTCGTGAGGAACGCGCATCGATTCGTGAGGACGGATGTTGACCGCGTCGGAGAGGATATCGTTGTGCGCGGCATCCTGCGGTATTGGGAGGGAGGAACGGACTAGCCACGCGGGCGTATAATCATGGGCATCCCGAAGGGATAGGTTGAGGAGAAATGTTCACAGGGATCGTTGAAGAGGTGGGGCGGATTGTCGCCATCGGCGAGGGCGGCCTGATCGTCGAGGCCGACGTAACGTTGGGTGAAACACGCATCGGCGACAGCCTGTCCGTCAACGGGGCATGCCTGACAGTGACGGAGATGGCGGAGACGCGGGTGAGCTTCGACGTAATGCCGGAGACGCTGCGGCGAACGGCGATGAACGTGCTCAAGCCCGGCAGCCCCATCAACCTGGAACGCGCCGTCACGTTCAACAGCCGTCTCGGCGGCCACCTTGTGCAGGGGCACGTGGACGGCACGGGGACGGTGGCGGAAATCACTCCGGAGGCAGACGCGCGGCTAGTGCGGATATCCGCGCCGCCGGAAGTTATGCGCTACCTTGTCGAGAAGGCGTTCATCGCGGTGAACGGCATCAGCCTGACGATCATGGCCCTGGACGATGAATCATTCACTGTGTCGCTGGTGCGGCACACGTATGAGAACACGGACCTGGGCGAGGCATATGTGGGGATGCCGGTCAATCTTGAGACGGATATCTTTGCCAAGTACGCGGAGAAGCTGCTGCAGGGGGACCGCGAGGGGATCACCGCCCTGAGCGGCGAGGTGGAGGCAAACAAATGAGCATTATCGACGTCGAGGGCGCCGCTGCGCGGATGCGGCGAGGTGAATTTGTCATCATTGTCGACGATGCCGAACGGGAGAATGAGGGCGACCTGGCTATTGCCGCGGACATGGTGACGCCGGAGATGGTCAACTTCATGGTGACGCACGCCCGGGGCCTTGTCTGCGTGCCTCTCCTCGGCGAGCGGCTCGACGAACTGGGCATCCCCATGATGGCTCAGAAGAATACATCACCGCTTTCCACGGCATTCACAGAGTCCGTGGACGCCAAGGCGGGAGTGACGACAGGGATATCAGCAGGGGATCGCGCAGCGACGATCCGCGCGCTGGTGCATCCGGAGACGCGGTCAGGGGACCTGATGCGTCCCGGCCACATGTTCCCGCTCCGCTACAAAGACGGCGGCGTGCTTGTTCGGACAGGACACACGGAGGCGGTGATCGACCTCGCCCGCGCGGCGGGACTGTATCCGGCGGGCGTTATCTGCGAAATCATGAACGAGGACGGCACGATGGCGCGGATGCCTCAGTTGGAAGCGCTCTCAGCCAAGTGGGACATCCCCATCATCACTATCGCGCAAATCATCGAGTACCGGCGTCAACGGGAAACGATGGTGGAGCGCAAGGGCGTTGCGGACATGCCTACTCGGCACGGTGTTTTCCGCGCGTACGGGTACTCGAGCGCAATCGACGCAAAAGAGCACGTTGCGCTGGTAATGGGCGACATCACTTCCGATAAGCCTGTACTGACACGGGTCCACAGTGAGTGTGTGACGGGCGACGTGTTCAGTTCCATGCGGTGCGACTGCGGCGAACAGCTTGACCTGGCATTGGAGCACATTGCCGCAGAGGGATCAGGCGTCTTCCTGTACATGCGGCAGGAGGGCCGCGGCGTGGGTCTGCACAACAAGCTGCGGGCGTATGCGCTGCAAGACACGGGGCTCGATACGGTTGAGGCCAACGTGCAGATGGGCTTCCCTCCGGATCTGCGGGATTATGGCATCGGGGCGCAGATCCTCGTGGATTTGGGAGTGCGGAAGCTCAAGCTGATGACGAATAACCCGCGCAAGGTTGTGGGGCTTGACGCGTTCGGCCTAGAGCTTGTGGAGCGTGTGCCGATCGAAGTGCAGCCGAACGACCACAATCGCCGCTACTTGCAGACGAAGCGCGACAAGATGGGTCATATCCTCACTGGAGTGGAGACCGTTCCCGAAGAAGACCAGTCCACCGCGGACACAGAGCAGCAGTCCTAGTCAGCGGCCATTGTCGGGCGGAGAACATTCAACGTGCCACCCAACATCATCGAGCCGCTCCCCTGGGATGAGGGGCGCGAGCCGGGCAGCGTACGCATCGGCATCGTCGTCGCCCGTTTCAATGACCTGATCACGAACCGGATGCTCGAGGGCGCGCTTTCGGCGCTGAGCGAGAATGGCGTGCCGGACGAGTCCATCGATCTGGCTTATGTGCCGGGATCGTTTGAGATTGGCGCGGCGGCGCAGGCGATGGCGGAATCGAATCGCTATGCGGCCGTCATCTGCATCGGCGCGGTGATCCGCGGCGAGACGGCTCATTTCGACTATGTGTCAATGGCCGTGACGCAGGCAGTGACGCGTGTTTCACTGGATACAGGAGTACCCTGCCTGTTCGGCGTGCTAACAACGGATACGATGGAGCAGGCGCTGGCGCGCTCAGGAGGGCCGGGGAGCAACCGAGGCTACGACGCGGCAGTCGCCGCGCTGGAAATGGCCGGACTGATTACGCGAATAGAGTCAGCCGGGCAAGAGTAGATCTCGTGTATGTGCGTGGCAGTAAGCCCAACCACGCACTTGACCAACAGAACGCCCCTTGAGATTCTTCGCTGCGCTCAGAATGACAAGAGGCGTTCAGGCCGAGTCGCTTGACTGAGGAAAAGCGCGGCGCGCGGCCGATGCGCGCCGCGCCTTCAGATTAGGCGCCGTTACTCTTGACGGCCTTGGCGAGCTCCGTGCCGGGGGAGAATCCAACCCGGTCATGCGCCGCCACCTTGGTGGGCTGTCCGGCATTGGGGCCGCGGAGGGGGCGCACGGTGCGCTCCTTGATCTGGCGAACCTCAAAGCTACCGAAACCCGTGATGACCACGCGATCGCCGCGTGTCAGGGATTCCTGAATGGCGCCAGTGACGGCATTCAGCGCGGCCTCACCATTCGACCGGGTTCCGCCCATGCGCTGCGCCACTATCCCGGCCAGGTCACCCTTGTGCAGAGTCTGCGTCATAATGCACCTCCTATTTTGCGTGGCGGCCTACCCTCATCCACCACGCACCTCATAGTGTGTCGAGCGCCATACTACCATAATGTCAAGCGGTCAACAAGCCCTTTTTCTGCGCCCCTACGCGGTAGCGTAACACGAAGTACGTGGGCACGCGCAATAGGAACGCGCATCGCGAGGGCTAGGGATTGAGAAGGTCAAGAGATTGACGTATTCGGCATAAGCGGGCTTTATGTGCGTTTTCATGCCGTCAGAACGCATATGCTCCGCAACATACAGGATTAATGGGGAGTTAATGCGACAGAGATGCTGCATTTTGATGTCTATGGCGTGAACTGGCGGCATAAAGGTTGTCAAGTTAGGGAAAAGGAGACACGAGGAGCCCTTCAGCAGGCTCAGGGTGACCGGGAGTGTGCTCAAAGTGAGCGAGGATGATGTGGCCCTTGGAGGCGACGCGGTGGATTCCGGCCTTCGCCGGAATGACGGGAGAGGCGCGGGGATGACGGATGAAGTTGGAACCCTTCCCCATCAAGGGAGAAGGGACTTAGGGAAATTAGCCGGAGTTGTCCGAGGTTAGGCGGGTGTAGAACGGTGTCCAGAAGAGTGGGTGGACATACTCGAAGTTGACTTCCTCAGAGAGCTTGTCGTCCCCATCGTTGTCGCTGATGTAGACGGGACGATCGTCAGGGTGGGCCTCAAGGGCATCGAGGAGGTTTTTCTTGCGATCGACGCTCAGGAACTCAGGAAAGCCGGCGTCTTTGGGCCGCAGCGGGGACGGAGAGACGATGACGACCTCGTGTCCCATACCTTCCAGGTCATGCAGGACGGACACGGGAATGGGTCCGTCACCGGTGTCGAGAGTTCCGTCAACATCGAAGCAAAGAAGTGCCATCTCTCAATTCTCTCCTGACTCGGCCACAGCGGAATGAACGCCCAGTGTGTCCCGGGTATCTACGTCTGCCGTCATCGTACCGTATCGATAGACATTCCGCCGCGCGCGGTGTGTGGGCTATGCTTGCGACAGCTTGCGGCACAAGTAGCAATGGAGGGCTGCAGCATCTTGTCCGTATCCAATGATTCGACACACAACGTAGATGCAGGGGCGGCGCGAGCCGGCTCACGGTGGTTCCTGGCCGTCGTGGCGGCGTTTATTGCGGCGCTTTTGACTTCAAACATCATTGCGGTTCGGATTGTGACGTTGGGGGATGCGCCCGTCTTTGGGGAGCTCATCGTCACGTCGGCAATCGTCGTTTTTCCCCTGAGCTACATCGTTGGCGACGTGCTGACGGAGGTGTACGGATACGCGGTCGCGCGGCGGGTCATCTGGGCCGGGTTCGGCGCGAATCTCGTGATGGTTATCGCGATCTATCTGGGCGGTATGCTGCCCTCCGCCGCCGAGTGGGAACACCAGGATGCTTACGACACGATTCTCGGATTCACGGGGCGTCTGCTCGTGGCCTCGTTCATCGCATACGTAATCGGCTCGTTCACGAATGCCATCATCCTGGCTCGACTGAAGGTGATGACGGAGGGACGGATGCTGTGGCTGCGGACAATCTCGTCAACGATCGGCGGGCAAGGGCTGGACTCGTTCTTCTTCACGTTCATTGCCTTCTTTGGCGTGTATTCGACCGGTGACGTGTGGCGAATCTTCTTCGTCGAGTGGTTCACGAAGGTGCTGTACGAGACCGTCGCCACGCCGCTCACCTATGCCGTTGTAACGTTCCTCAAGAAACAGGAGGGCATTGACGTGTACGACGAGCAGACGAATCTGAACCCGCTGGCCGTTCGTTAGCGTGCCCTACTGCTCAAGCGTCTGTAGTTGTACACTGGACTGAATATAGTGAAGCTGGGTATTCCAGTGGGGGACGGTGATGGCCTCGGAGTCTCTGAAAGTAACAGACAACCGGACCGGCAAAGAGTATGAATTGCCGATAACCGATGGGGCAGTCCGCGCAGCTGATCTGCGTCAGATCAAGACCTCTGACGACGATTTTGGCCTTCTCAGCTACGATCCATCCCTGCTGAACACGGCGACCGTTCGCAGTTCAGTCACGTACATCGATGGCGAGGCAGGCATCCTGCGGTATCGGGGATACCCGATTGAGCAGTTAGCGGAGTATTCAACATACCTGGAGGTTGTCTACCTGCTCCTAAACGGCGAGCTTCCCAACGCTGACCAGCTGCTGGAGTTCGAGGAAGACGTCCGCTACCGCACGATGGTGCTTGAGACCGTGCGGGAGCAGATGGAGACCTATCGATATGACGCGCATCCGATGGGGATGCTGCTCGGGTCGATGGCCACGATGAGCACGTATTATCCGGCGGCCAGGGACGTCACGGACCCGGAGTCGCGCAAGATTCAGACGGTGCGCGCCATCAGCAAGGTCGCGACCGTCGCCGCGTGGTGTTACCGCCACACGCTGAGCTATCCGTTCATCTATCCCGACAACGACCTGACGTATGCGGGCAATTTCCTGAACATGCTGTTCCGCATGGTGGAGCCCAAGTACGTGCCGAATCCCGCTATCGAGCGTGCCATCGACGTGCTGTTCATCCTGCACGCGGACCATGAGCAGAACGCGAGCGCGAACGCGATGCGAGCGATTGCGAGTTCGCAGGCGGATCCGTACTCGGCTCTTGCCGGAGCGATCGGCTCGCTGTCCGGGCCGCTGCATGGCGGGGCGAACGAGGCCGTCATCCGGATGCTTCAGTTCATCGGCAAAAAGGAAAACGTGCCGGAGTTCATCAAGAACGTGAAGGACGGTGTGAGCGGCCGTCTGATGGGGTTCGGGCATCGCGTCTACAAGAACTATGACCCGCGCGCCCGCATCATCAAGACGATGGCGGATAAAGTCTTCGAGGTGACGGGCGTCAATCCGCTGCTGGAGATTGCGCTGGAGTTGGAGCGGATCGCGCTGGAGGACGATTTCTTCGTTTCCCGGCAGCTCTATCCGAACGTGGACTTCTACTCAGGGCTGATCTACCAGGCGATGGGGTTCCCGGTTGAAATGTTCCCCGTGCTGTTCGCCGTGCCGCGCACGTCCGGCTGGATGGCGCAGTGGAACGAGGGGGTGACGGATCGGGAGCAGCGCATCGTACGTCCGCGGCAGATCTACGTGGGCGAGGGCGAGCGGGAGTACGTGCCGATCAACCAGCGGTAACTAACTGCGTTAGGGCTCTCGGTTCGCGGTAGCTGCGCTACGGCTCTCGGTTCGCGATCTGGCTTTGGTTCTTAAATGAGGCGATCCGCCGCGTTCCGGCTTTGACTGCTACTGCCGCGTTTTAGATTCTTCGACTGCGCTCAGAATGACAGGTGGACGCTCGCCCTTCGACAGGCTCAGGGTGAGTGGATGGGAACGCCCCCACCCTAGCCCTTCCCCTTGATGGGGAGGGGATGCTGGATTCCCGTGTCAAGCACGGGAATGACGGAGGGGCGCTCGGAATGACGGAGGGAATTGCTACTCGTTGTTGCGCCACTTGGGTAGGCCGCGCATGCCTTGCATGAGGTAGGAGGCGGCGAGTGCGCCAATGCCGGCTCCAATCAAGGGGCCGATCCAGTAGATGTAGTGGTTCGTCCAGTAGCCGGAGATGAGGGCCGGGGCGAAAGAGCGCGCGGGATTTAGGGACGCGCCCGTCAGCGGGCCACCCATCAGCGCGGCGAGGGTGATTGTCATGCCGATGGCAATGGGAGCGATGGTGGATGGGCCGTTTTCGTCAATAGCCACCTGGAAGATGACGAATACGAGGATGAAAGTCAATGCAGCCTCGATGAGGATGCCGATGGCGGGGGACACATCACCGTGGAGGGCCGTCGCGCCGAGGTTGGTTGACTCCGCGGCGTTGGCCAGATCTGTCAGGTCGCCCGCGCCGGAGAAGACGGCACTCAGGATGAGGACGCCAACGATGCCGCCGAGCAGCTGGGAGCCCCAATAGGCGAGGGCGGTCAGCGGTCGAATCTTGCCGGCGATGAGGAATCCAAAGGTGACGGCGGGGTTGAAGTGCGCGCCGGAGATGTGGCCGACGGCTGAGACGCCGATGAAGATAGCAAAGCCATGCGCGAAAGCGATCACGATGAGGTTGTCGCCGCCGGGGTTTGTCGCCGTGGCGGTGAGAATCGAGCCTGCTCCGATGAAGAGCAGAACGAAGGCTCCAAATGCCTCAGCCAGTGATAGCTTGACGATCTCCGGTATCTGCACAGCCGCCTCCCGATTACCCCTAGGTCGATTGGCTTCCTAGGTTGTCAGGATGATCTTGCCGAAAAAGTCGCGCGATTCCATCAAACGGTGCGCGTCCGCCGTTTCCGAGAGCGGGAACACGCGCCCGACCGTGCCTTTGAGCTTGCCCTGGTGCGTGAGCTGCATGATTCGCTCGAAGTCGGACGTTCTGAATCCGCCGATACCCATAATCTCCAGCCCTCGCAGGAAGACCTGGCCGAGGTGGAGTGAGACGCGATGGCCGGCGGTGACACCGCACGTAACAAAACGCCCCTGTCGCGCCATGACGCGGAAGCTGCCGTCCCAGAGCGGCGCGCCGACATTGTCGATGACCGCGTCAACACCCTCGTTCTCCGTGAGGGCTATGACGATCTCCGGCCACGTCTCGCCGTCCTCGTAGCTGACGGTTTCGTCCGCGCCCATCTCGCGGGCGCGATCAAGTTTCCAGTCGGAACCGGCAGTTGCGATGACGCGGCAGCCGAGCAGTTTCGCAATCTGCAAGGCGGCGGTTCCGACTCCGCTGCCAATCGCATGGATGAGCACGGTTTCGCCGGGTTGGACCCGCGCTTTGGCGGTCAACATTCGCCATGCGGTCTTGTAGACGATGGGCATGGCGGCGGCTTCTTCAAATGAGAGTTCATCAGGAATGACGTGGACAGCGCGGGTGGGGACGGCGATCATCTCGGCATAGGTGCCGTGCAGGCGTGAGCCGAGGTCATAGCGGTTCATGCAGTCTTCATCACGGCCAAGCCGGCAATAGTGGCACAACTGGCAGGGCATCCGCGGGTCTGCGACAACGCGCATGCCGGGTACGATTCCTGCCTCAATGGCCACCATGCCCACGTTCTCGACCTCTCCGGCCATATCTAGGCCGAGGATGCGCGGGAGGTTGACCATGACGCCGTTCTCGCCGGCGCGGGCGTTCAGATCGAAGCGGTTGACGGAGGCGGCGCGGACGCGGATAAGCACCTGGTCGTCGGCCATCTCCGGGTCCGGCATATCGCCGTAGACGAGGTTCTCAGGCCCGCCGCGTTCCTCGATATAGACGGCTTTCATGGCCGCTCTCCTTCAGGGCTAACTGCCCTCGGCGGACTCGGAGCCGGGCATGCCCTCCGGCTCGCGAATCTTGCTGTGCATTGCGATGTAGAGCGTCGGCACGACGAGTACAACCACAAAGCCCAGCAGGACCATCGGCCCCAGGATCATCAGGGCTACCACCGTCGGAATGGCCCACATAGCTTCCTCCCTTACCCTAGACGCGAGCGGGCGCTTGATGCGCCTCCTGCTCGATGTTAGCGGTGTCCAAGCCGCGTCCGGTTGCGAGCAGGGCTGCGGTGCGGATGGCGGCGCTCATGCTGACGGCCTCCGCCGCGCCCGTACCCGCAATATCATATGCCGTGCCGTGATCAACGGACGTGCGCACGAACGGCAGGCCCAGGTTGACGCTAACACTGCCGTGAAAGTCGTGCATCTTGACGGCGATGTGCCCCTGATCGTGATAGAGGGCGATGACGGCGTCGTAGTGTCCGGCAGCGGCGGAAAGGAACACAGAGTCCGCGGGCAGCGGTCCTTCGGCCACGATGCCCTCTACGACGGCCTGCTCAACGGCGGGGCCGATCTCCTCGATCTCTTCACGCCCAAGCAGGCCGGCGTCGCCTCCGTGCGGATTGAGGGCCGCGACGGCGATGCGCGGCTGGGCGACACCCCACTTTCTGAATTCGCGGTCGGTGAGGCGCAGTCGGGCAAGAATGCGGTCTTTGGTGACGTACTTGTAGGCATCGCGGAACGGAACGTGGGTAGTGAGGTGGACGGCGCGGAGTCGGTGCGCCATGAGCATGGTGGCAATCTCCGTGATGCCCGCCATGCGCGCAAGCACTTCCTGATGACCGATCTCCTGGTAGCCGGCCAGATGCACGGCTTCCTTGTTGATGGGTGCGGTGGAGATGGCCTGGATGCGGTTTTCGAGGGCAAGGTTGGCAGCGAGTTCGATGGATGAGATAGATACAACGCCGCCCGCGATGGTCGGTTCGCCGTAGGGGATTTCGCTTGCGCCGGGCGTGTCGATGTTCCAGACGGGCACCGTTGCGCCGTCCCACTCAACGTCCGCCAACTGCTCGCGGGAATCGACATGCATGAGCGGCAGGCCACCGGCGAACCGCTTGGCAGACATCTCCGCCACGGCGTAGCTGCCGACTATGAGCGGCCTGCAGAGGCCGAGGCGCAGATCATCGTTGGCGGCAAGCGCCTTAACGACGACCTCAGGGCCGATGCCCGCCGGATCGCCAAGCGTGATGGCGACGATGGGCGGGTCTGCGTTGGCACCGTTGGTTGTCATAGCGTGTCCATTGTACGCCTTGCCGTTCGACAGGCTCAGGGTGAGCGGGGTTAGTAGCCCTTGAATTCTGAGGGGCGCTTTTCTATGAAGGAGCGGACGCCCTCGTCGTAGTCGTGGGTTTCGCGGGTGTGCTGGTGGGCGGCGTCGATGTACTTCCAGTGCTCGCCGTAGCCTTTGGTGTGGATCTCCCGCACCATGTGCTTGACCAGCTGTTGCGTGACGGCAGGGCCCTGCGCCATCTTGCGTCCCAGCTCCTGCGCGGCGGGCATCAATTCATCCGGCTCATAGACGCGGTTGACGAGGCCGAACCGGTGCGCGTCTTCGGCGCTGAGCGCCTCCCCGGCGAGGAGCATCTCCATCGCGATGCCATGGGGCAGGAGATAGGGGGCCCAGTATGCTCCGCCATCAAGGGGAACCAGGCTGCGGCGCACATAGACCTCAATGAAGCGGGCGTTGGTGCTGGCGAGTCGGATATCGCAGGCGAGGGCAAGATCACAGCCCGCGCCCGCCGCGACGCCGTTGACCGCGGCGATGGTCGGCTTATCCAGTTCCCAGACCTGCATGTGGATGCGGCGTCCGTTGAGGGTCTCGTTCTTCAAGCGCTCTTCGGCGGACATGGTGGGCACGTTCCAGCCGCCGCGCTGGCGGTTTTCCTTCTCCTTCATGAAGTGCGGCATGGGGCGGTCGCCGCCTGCGCCCGCCATGGGGCCGACGTCGCCGCCGGCGGAGAATGAGCGTCCTGAGCCGGTGAAGATGACGACGCGGTCGTCGGGGTTCGCCGCGATGAGATCCAGCTCGACGGTCATCTCCTCCATGAGGGGAATCAGCCAGGGATTCAGCGCCTCCGGCACGTTGAACGTGATCGTCACAACACCCAGATCGTCGCGTTCGACGGTGATGTATTGATGCTCCATTTGACCCCACTCCCCTGTTTGCTTGGCCTGCGTGCCCTGATTGTACGCCTTGCGGTGTTGGCTACGAGAGGCCGGTCAGGATGAGGCGGATGCCGACGACGCCGAGGCCGATTGCAAGGATGCGGACGATCCACGGGGCGGAGATCTTGCGGGAGACGCGCGCGCCGACCTGCGCGCCGATGATGGCTCCGATGCCGAGCAGGGCTATGGGCAGGATTTTGTCCAGCAACGGCGATTCGGCGATGTGGACGGCGATTGCAGCGGGGCTTGTGATCAGGATGACGAGTTGCGACGTTGCGGTGGCGAGATGGGCGGGGAAGACGAATGCCTGCACGATGATGGGGACCATGGCGATGCCGCCGCCGACGCCGAGCAGGCCACCCATCGTGCCCGTCGCGAGGCCGACGATGCCGAGCATGATTGTACGCTTGCGAGTCAGCGGGACACGGGCTTCTTCTGCCTCTTCCAGCGTGCGCGCCGCGCCGCGACCGCGGATGGGTCTGATAAGCAGATAGGTCATGAGGATAAGGGCTGCGACGCCGAACACGGTTTGAAACGCGCCGCGCTCGAGCTGCTCAACGATGTACGCGCCGATGGCCATACCAAACAGGCCGGTGACGGCCATGACGGCGGCCCAACGATACTCGATGCGCTTCTGCCGGACATAGGCGACGGTGGAGGAGAGGGATGTCATCAGCACCATCGATTGCGACATGCCGGTGATAATGCCGGGTGTTTCATCGGGCAGGACAATGAGGAGGATGGGGACGGCGATAAAGCCGCCGCCCGCGCCGATGAGCGCGCCGACGGTTCCGGCC
The DNA here is from genome assembly GCA_964653005.1 of uncultured Dehalococcoidia bacterium. GTDB lineage: Bacteria > Chloroflexota > Dehalococcoidia > UBA6926 > UBA6926 > VXMO01. Next base: position 251,880 of record CAZZAN010000002.1, read on the forward strand.
ACAAAGCCGAGAAATGGCATCAGCCACAGGATGAAGTCTTCCATGCTGTCACTATGGCACGGATGGGGTGTGGAGAGTCTTGGGATGGCGGGGATAATAATCTGTAAGGGAGGGCAGATGAGAAACGGAGGGGTTCGTTTTCTAGCGCTCGGCCTCTTGGCCCTTGTAGGTCTACTTCTGTTCGCTGTGCTGTCGACATTTTTGGGCAGCTCAACCAGTCTGCGGGGGGAGATCACACTTCAGGGGGCGGACGGCGAGATTGAGATTCCGGTGGCGCGGGTTGTGGTCCGGCTTTCGGATGTTTCGTACGCGGATGCCTCCTCTGTGACTATTGCCGAGGCGGAGTACTCCGATGTGACATCTCTCCCACTGGCATACAAGCTGGAGTGGGACGAGCCCCTCAGTGACAGGAATCGGTACTCCGTCGGGGCACGTTTCTACAACAGCGCCGGCGAACTCATTTACATCAATGACACATCCTGGGCGGTCGAACGCGGCGACAGGAGAGTGGACTTCTTCGTGATTAGAGTCTGAACGCGGGCCTCCCGCTTGCCACCCTCTACTTCTCGCTCACACAATCTAGCTATCGGGTCATTAACCGGATGCTGATCTCAGGGGGAAATTCGAATGAGGCTTGAGGGGAAGACGGTTCTGGTTTCGGGAGCGGGGCCTGGGATGGGACGGGCCACTGCCCTGCTGTGCGTTCAGGAGGGGGCGACGGTAATCCTCGTGGCACGGCGGCAAGAGCACCTAGATGAGACACTGCAGATCATTCGGCGTCTGGGGACGCCTGCGGCGGAGGCGGCCGTCGCGATTACCGGAAACGTTGCCGATGGTGCGGACGCGGAACGAATCGTGCTTGCGGCGCGGGATGCAGGCGGCGGACAACTCGATGTGCTCTACAGCGGTGGGGGCGGGTTCTTTGATCCGTCCGTGACGTTGAGCGAGGTGGAGCCAAGCTTCTGGCGGGAGGCCATCGGGAACACGATGGAGGGGCCGTCAAACCTAGCGCGGGCCGCGCAGCCGGTGATGAAACGGCAAGGCGGCGGTTCGATCATCTTCATCACGGCGAGCGAGAGCGTGCAGCGCGGATCAAACGTTGCGTACGGCGCGGCGAAGGCCGGGGTTATCGGGCTGGCGCGCAACCTCGCACGGGAGCTGTGGCAGGACAATATCCGGGTGAACGTGGTTGCGCCGGGGTTGATTCGCCAACGGCTTGGCGCGGACGCGGAGGGCATCGACGTGCCGGAGCAGGCGCTGTCGCGGCGCGGTCATGTGTCGGATGTTGCACACGCGGCGCTGTATTTTGCATCGGACGAGTCGGCGTGGGTGACGGGGCAGATTCTTTCCGTGGACGGCGGCGTGGACGCGGGCGGCCGGGGACTGTGGGATTTGGAGCGGTAACTGCGTTACGGCTTAAGGCTTTCGCGGCGGGGCGGCAAATGCCATAATGCGGCATCCACGGGGGAGGATGGGTGGCGAGTCCATGACAAGCCAACAAGACACTGAGCGGCGGGGGGCCGCCGTCTTGCCGTTGACCGGCCTGCGGGTCATCGATTTAACGTGGCACGCTGCGGGGCCGTTTAGCACACGGCGTCTCGCAGATTGGGGCGCTGACGTTATCAAGATCGAGCGGCCTGAGGTCGGCGATCCCGCGCGGGATATGCCGCCGTTCTATAAGGACGAACCCGGCCTCGAGCGCAGTGGGCTGTTCATGTACATCAACCTCGGCAAGCGCTCCATGACGCTCAATCTCAAGTCGGAGCGCGGGCGGCAGATTGTTCTCGATCTCGCGAAGGACGCGGACGTGCTGGTTGAGAGCTTCAGCCCTCGCGTGATGCCGTCGCTGGGGCTGGACTACGAGACGCTGCGTGAGGTTAACCCGCGCCTCCTTGTGACATCCATCAGCAACTATGGACAAACGGGCCCGTACCGCGACTGGAAGGCGACGGACATAACGAGCTACGCGATGGGCGGGGCGATGATCAATACCGGCCACCCCGAGCGTGAGCCCCTGCACTTCGGCGGTCGCGTGGCGGCGTTCCAGGTTGGCGCAATGGCGGCAGCGGCAACGTCGATGCACCTGCTGGGCGTTGAGGCGACCGGCGAGGGCGACCACCTGGACGTGGGCGCGTTCCCAGTGTGGATGGGAGCCATCGATCGTCGGCAGAGCTACTTGATGGGCTACCAGTACGGCGGCGGAAACTCAACGCGCCCGTGGCCCGCAGGGGCAATCGGCTCCGGGACGTGGATCTGCCAGGACGGGTATTTCATGACGACGGCGGGGCCGGCGATGTTCCCGCGGATGATGCAGATGGTGGGCATGGGCGATCTTCTCTCAACTCCGGAGTGGTCGACGCCCCTCGCGCGTTCGGCTCCGGAGCGGCTGGACGAGTCCCTGGCAGTTATCGTGCCGTGGATGCTGGAGCGCACCAAGAAGGAAATCCGCGCCGAGTGCCAGCAGTACGGCGTGCTTGGCGGCCCAATCAATTCATTTGAAGACCTGCATACCGATGAGCACCTCAAACACCGGGAATTCTTCCAGGAGATCGATCATCCGACAACGGGGCCGATCGCCTACCCGGGATATCACGTGAAGCTGCACTTTGTGGACGGCAGTGGCCTGCCTGCTCGGAAACGCGCTCCCCTGCTGGGCGAGCATACGGATGAGATTCTTCGCGACGTGTTGGGACGCGACGAGGCAGAGATTGCCAGTCTGCGCTCGGAGGGGGTGGTGTAGGTATGGTTAGCACCGGATCACGTCGGCTGCCGCTGGAGGGTGTGCGCATCCTGGATATCACCGTCGTCTGGGCGGGGCCGTACGGCACGCAGCTACTCGCGGACTGGGGCGCGGAGATCATTCGCATCGAGTCCATCAAGCACTTCCCACCAACGACGCGCGGCATGATGCCCTACCCGGACAGGAATATGCCGAGTTTGGGAGGCGGATCGGCGCAGTTCCCGGAGCATGAGCCCGGCAAGAGGCCGTGGAATCGCTGGGCGTCGTTCAACGCGCACGCCCGCAACAAGCGGAGCATGACCGTCGACCTAAGGCGTCCCGAGGGACAGGAGATCTTCGACCGCCTTCTGCAGATATCCGACGGAGTTATGGAAAACAATGTGCCCATCAGCATGGAGCGCGTGAACGTGACGTGGGAGCGCGTTCACAAGGTGAATCCGCGCGCTATCATGATCCGCCAACCGGCGTTCGGCATCGACGGCCCCTACAAGAACTACCGCACGTTCGGCAGCCATATGGCGGCGGTCGTGGGACATTACTCGTTCATGGGATACCGTGGCGAGAGTCCTGATATGACCGGCAATACGTTGACCGCGGACGCGGCGGGCGGAGCGGCGGGGGCGTTGGCGTTCTCCGCGGGGCTGCGCTACCGCGACAAGACGGGCGAGGGACTATTCATCGAGCTGTCGACTGCCGAGAATTTCATGACGTACCTCGGAGATCAATTCATGGACTATTCCATGAACGGCCTCCGCACCGAACACCAGGGGAATCGAGACCCTCAGTACGCGCCGCAGGGCGTGTATCCGTGCGTGGGTGACGACCGCTGGATCGCCATCAGCGTCCAGTCGGACGAGGCGTGGCGGGCGTTGACCGGAACAGTGATGCAGCGCCCTGATTTAGCATCTGACGACCGATTCGCGACACTTGCGGGCCGACAGCAGCACCACGACGAATTAGACGTGGAACTGATGACATGGACGGTGACGCAGGATGCCATCGAGGCGATGAATGTACTGCAGGCGCACGGCATCGCTGCGGGCACGGTGATGGCGGAATCGGACGCCTTCTCAGACCCGCACCTTCAAGAACGCGGTTACTGGGAGGAGTTGACGGCCGAGGAGGTCGGGACGCACCTGTACACCGGAACGCTGTGGACGGCCAAGAACACGCCGCGACGTCACCGATGGGGGCCGCCGCGGATGGGAGAGGACAACGAGTACGTGTACAAGGAGCTGCTCGGATTCTCGGACAAGGAGTACGCCGAGTACGAAAAGGCGGGGCATATCGGCATGGACTACGACCTGGATCCGGCGGACTAGTCTGTATCCGGTGATTGGAATGGTGGGGGCACGCTGATGACACTCGAACCAACCACAATCATGCCGCTGGATGATGTGCGGGTCATCGATCTGACGCACATGACATCCGGTCCGTTCGGGACACGCATCCTGGGCGATTATGGCGCGGACGTCATCAAGATCGAGCGGCCCGAGACCGGCGATCCAACGCGCGGGATGCCCCCGTTCTATCAAGATAAGCCGGGATTGGAGCGGAGCGGCCTGTTCATGTTCCTGAATACCAACAAGCGCTCCATCACGCTCGATCTCAAGTCGGAGCGCGGGCGGGAGATTGTGAAAGAACTCGTGAAGGGCGCGCAGATCGTGGTTGAAAGTTTTTCGCCCGGAACGATGGACGCGCTCGGTCTCGGCTATGAGGAACTTAAGAAGATCAATCCCAAGCTGGTCATGACGTCCATCTCAAATTACGGTCAGGACGGGCCGTATCGGGACTATATCGGCATTGAGCTGAACCTGTATTCGATGGGCGGGAGCATGATCAGCTCCGGCGATATTGACAACGAGCCGCTCAAGACGGCCGGCCGCATGGTCAGCTACCACGCGGGCTATGCCGCCGCGCTGGCCTCCGCGCTGGGCCTGTTCCAAGTAGAGTTTCGCGACGCGGACGGCGATTACATGGACGTGAGCGTCTTTGAGACGGCCATGCACTCCATCGATATGCGGCTTGGCCGCCTGATGGGCTATCAATACACCGGGCATCTTGGGACGCGGCCGGGGCGCGCGGTGGCGGTGGGGGGCGGCGTGCACCCGTGCTCGGACGGCTATTTCCTGATGACGGGCGGGCCTCGGTTCATCCCCAACATCATCCGGATGATCGGGATGGAGGAGCTTCTTGAGACGCCGGAATGGGGGACGGCGGAGGGCCGCGCGGACCCGGACCGCATCGACGAGTTTTTGGCGCACATCATTCCGTGGACATTGGACCGGACCAAAGAAGAGGTGCGCGCAGCGTGCGAGGAGTTCGCGGTGCTGGGCGGGCCGCTCAACACCATCGAAGACCTTGTTAACAATCCGCAGTTCGTCGCTCGCAACTATTTCCAGGAAATCGACCACCCGACAACAGGGCCTATCAAGTATCCGGGCTATCACAACAGGATGCACCGCGAGGGCGCGGAGATGCCGAAACGGCGGCGCGCCCCCCTGCTTGGAGAGCACACTGACGAGGTTTTGAGCGAACTTGGGCTGAGCGCTGAGGATGTTGCGGCGCTGCGCAAGGACGGGGTCGTTTAGGAACGGAGCAAACAGCCATGACTGCGGATAATTCAAGCGTGAATACTCTCGGTTCGCCGAATCCGGGGAATCCGACGCAGCCGGATCCAGACCTGCCGCTGGCGGGGCTGCGAATCATCGACTTCACGGTCGTGTTCGCCGGTCCGTACGGGACGATGCAGTTGGCGGACTGGGGCGCAGAGGTTATACGGGTCGAGTCGACGACGCATTTTGCGTCCACGACGCGGGGGATGCTGGCGCGTCCGGCATTGGCCACGGTTCAGGCGCAGACCGGTATGGGCATGGGGATGCCGGACAGCGTACCGGGAGAGCGCCCGTGGAATCGCAGCGCCGTTTTCAACGCGCATGGCCGCAACAAGCTGTCGATGACCGTGAATCTTCGGACGGAAGAAGGGCAGGAGGCGCTGGAGCGCCTCGTTGCCGTTTCGGACGGGCTGGTTGAGAACAACCTGCCGCAGAGCATGGAGCGGCAGGGCATCACATGGGAGCGACTCTCCAAGATTAACCCGAAGCTGATCATGATCCGGATGCCGGCGTTCGGGCTGGACGGGCCGTACAAGGGCTATCGCACGTGGGGCAACCACATGGAGGCCATCTCAGGGCATCCGCTGATCCGGACGTATCCCGACCTGTCGCCGGAGTATGCGCCGGCGGGCGTGCCGTCGGACGCGGCGAGCGGCATCGGCTCCACGCTCGCGTTCCTGATGGGCAAGCGGTATCTCAAGCGCACCGGCAAGGGGCTGCTCATCGAGGCGCCGACGGCGGAGAACTTTGTGCCGCTGCTCGGCGATTTCATCATGGACTACAGCATGAACGGGCGCGTGTGGACGCAGATGGGCAACAACCACTTCTATCTGGCGCCGCACAACGTGTATCGGACACAGGGTGAGGACCAGTGGGTGACGATCGCGTGCCAGAACGAGGAGCAGTGGCAGGCGCTATGCAAGAGGATGCATCAGCCGGAGCTTGTAGATGATCCACGCTTCAAGGACAACGAAGCACGCTTTGAGAACAGGGCGGAGTTGGACGCCATCATCGGGGCATGGACGGCAGACAAGCACGCCTCATGGGTCATGGATCAACTGCAGATAGTTGGGGTGCCGTCCGGCGCGGTGATGAACGAACGCGACGCCATTGAGGACCGGCACCTGGAGCACCGGGGCTTCTTCAAGCATATGACGCATCCGGAAGCCGGGACGCACAAGACGCCGATGACTCCGTTCAAGTCGACGAACAACCCCGGGGTGGGGCCTCGCAGACATTCCCCACGCCTTGGCGAGGACAACGAGTACATCTACAAGTCTGTGTTGGGCTACTCAGACGAGGAGTACGCGGAGTTCGACAAGAAGGGCCACATCGGCATGGACTACGATCCGTCGATTCCGTGACGCGGAACTAAACGCCCAACAAGAGATTTCTTAGTTCAATTACCGAGTTCGCTACGTGGTCCGGTTGCGCGCCTCGCAGTTCCTCGTTGTTGCCGAAGCCGTAGGTGACGGCGATTGAGGCGATTCCGTTGGCCTTTGCGCCCAGGATATCGAGGGCGTGGTCGCCGACCATGACGATGCGGGGGGCGTCCTCACCCTGAACCTCTCCCGGGGGGAGATGGGCGAGGCTGAGGGCGGAGAGCGCGGCGGCGACGAGTTCAGGTTTACGTATCATCGTGCCCTCGCGGTCGCTGCCGATGACGGCTTCGAGGAACGGCATGAAGTCGGCGTTGAGGGCGATCTCACGGGCAAAGACCTCGTCCTTGGTCGTGGCGATGGCCATCCGGACGCCGCTGGCTCGCAGGAGCCACAGCATCTCCGGCACGCCCTCGTAGATATCAAAGCCCTTGATGCCCTCTTCGGCAAAGTAGTCTTTGTAGACGGCGACCGCGCGTTCGGCATCCACCTCGTTCATACCGGCGATGGTCTGAAACGAATCGATGAGCGGCGGGCCGATGAATCGGGAGAGCAACTCTTGGTCGACTGTAGCAACTCCCATCTCCTTGAGGGTGTGGACGACGGAGGAATGGATGCCGATGCGGGAATCGATGAGGGTGCCGTCGAGATCAAAGATGACGACGTCGTAGTTGGCGCTGGCGGTGGATGTGCTTCTTGTCATTTTCGGAACGAGGAACCCATCAGGCCGCCAAGTAGCGACATACCGAATACATAGATGGCCGCAAACAGGGCGACGAGCATGAGCACCCCGACGCCGAAGTCTCTCTCTTCGTCGCCGACGTTGGCCGCGACCGTGAGGCCGATGGCGGTGAAAGCCGTGATGGTTACGGTCAGGACAACCGTCATCACTGCCGCCATACCCGCGATGGTTGCGAGCGACGGCCTGCGGCCGGGCAGCTGCATCCCACCCACGAAGCCGCCGATGGCAGGGCTGAGCGGCCCGGTGATGAAGTGGATGATCGGCGGGAGAAAGCAGAGGAGCGCGACGCCGACCCCGATAAAGGCTGCGCGTGACATGTCCCCTTGATTGTAGCGGGCATAATATCAGCCTTGTCTCAAGCCGCCGCCCAACCCTAGACTGAAAACGACATGGACATGACCCAATTCGCCGAACTCTTTCCCGTCCCTCGCCCTTTGATCGGGATGGTGCATCTTGCGCCTCTGCCTGGAACGCCGCGGTGGGCGGGCAACATCGATGACGTCATCAAGCGGGCGATGGACGACGCGAGGATTTTGGCCGAAGAGGGAATCGACGGCATTATCGTGGAGAACTTTGGCGATTCGCCATATCCGGCGGGGCGCGTCCACCCCGCCACGATTTCGGCTATGACCATCGGTGTTTTGGCCGTTCACGGCGTGGTGCGCGAGGTTGACCAGGAGTCGCGCATCCGCGTGGGCATCAACGTGCTGCGGGCCGACGTGATTGCCGCGCTGTCGATTGCGGCGTCGACGGGCGCGGCATTCGTTCGCACCAACGTCCTGACGGGCGCGCTGGTGACGGACCAGGGAATCATTGAAGGCACTGCGTACGAGGCTTTGAGAGAGCGCAGGCTCCTCGGCATCGGTACGCCAATCTTTGCCGACGTGATGAGCAAGCACGCCTACCCCGTTGGCGCGGGCGTGGTCATGGAGCTGGAGGCGCGGTCGACGGCGTATCGCGGGCTGGCAGACGCGCTGATTGTGACGGGCGATGAGACGGGCGCAGCCACGTCCGCGGATGATCTACGGCGAGCTCGCGCGGCGGTGCCGGACAGGCCGATCCTTATCGGCAGTGGTCTTGACGCTGGGAATGCGGGCGAACTGCTGCCTCTCTCGGACGGGGCGATTCTCGGAACGGCGCTCAAGGTGGACGGCGTCACAGAAGCGCCAGTTGACCGTGACCGCGTGCGGGAGATGGTCGGACTGGCGCGGACGCTTCAGTAACCGACGCTGCCTGCCCGTTCCGCGCCAATCGGCGCGTCTATACTGTTTATGACGGCGCCAGAAGCGCCGTTTATGCAGGCTTTTGTGATGACTACTCAATCAAACGGCAATTCACCGCTGGGAAATCCGGCTATCATCGGTCCGCTTGAGACCCTTGAAAACAGGTTCGAGGAACTCGAGGCCGAGATGGCCCAGCCGGACGTGGCCGCCGACTACAAGAAACTGGAAGGCTTGTCACGCCAACGGGCGTCAATCGAGCCGACCGTCCAGGCATTTCATCGTTACAGGAAGGTCCTCGACGATCTGCAACAGGCGCGCGAGGTGCTGGCGTCCGGCGATAAGGATATGGCCGAGCTTGCCGCCGCCGAGGCTGAGGAGCTGGCGGCGACGGCGCAGGACCTTGAACATGAACTTCGCCTTGCGTTGACGCCGCGCGACCCGCTTGATGACCGCGACATCATCGTGGAGATCCGCGCCGGGGCCGGCGGTGATGAGGCGGCGCTTTTCGCGGGAGATCTCTTCCGCATGTACACGCGGTATGCTCAGTCGCGCGGATGGTCGACGGACCTGATGAACACAAACGAGACGGGCGGCGGGGGTCTCAAGGAGGTCACGTTCGGCGTGCAGGGCGCGTCGGCGTACGCGTGGCTCAAGCATGAGTCCGGTGTGCATCGTGTCCAGCGTGTGCCGGAGACGGAATCACAGGGGCGTATTCACACCTCAACTGCCACGGTGGCTGTGCTGCCGGTGGCAGAAGAGGTGGACGTTGACCTCAATATGAACGACGTACGGGTGGATGTGTTCCATGCGGGCGGCGCGGGCGGCCAGAATGTGAACAAAGTAGCGACGGCCATACGGATGACGCACGCGCCGACGGGCATCGTCGTAACGTGCCAGGATGAACGTTCTCAGCTACAAAATCGTACGAAGGCCATAGCGATTCTACGGGCGCGCCTGCTGGAAATCGAAACGCAGAAGCAGGAGCAGGAACTGGCGAGCACGAGGCGATCGCAGGTGGGGACCGGGGATAGGTCGGAGAAGATCCGCACGTACAACTTCCCGCAGAACCGCGTGACGGATCACCGCATCGGTTTGACGCTTCATTCACTTGAGAGGCTGACCGACGGCGAGCTTGATCCACTGCTGGATGCGCTGCGCGAGGCGGAGCAGGAACGGCTGCTGGCCGAATCCGTCTCTTGAGTCCAACCCCTGCCCGCGCTCTGCTCACCGAAGCTCGCGCCCTACTGCAGGCGGCAGGAGTTGATTCTGCGGCGCTTGAAGCACGGCTACTATTGGCCCACGCACTTAATGCGGTGCCGGAATCGCTGCTTGCCGAGCCAGAGCAGGCGGTCTCAGAAGACCAAGAGGCACGGTTCCGTGAGGCGCTCGGACGGCGGCTGAAGCGTGAGCCGCTCTTCTACATCACCGGCGAGCGTGAGTTCTATGGACTGGCCTTCTACGTGGACGCGCGGGCGCTGATACCACGACCGGAGACCGAGCTACTAGTGGAAGAGGCTATCGCGGCAGTTGCGGACATGGGAGAGGAACACGAAAACGGCGCGGGGCTGCTGATCGCTGATATCGGCACCGGTTCCGGCTGCATCGTTGTGGCGACGGCGACTGTGCTTACGAAGGCGCGATTCATGGCATCAGATATCTCGGCAGAGGCGGTGGAGGTTGCGCAGGCCAACGCTGAGCGACACGGCGTGGCGGATCGGATCATGTTCGCCGTTGGCGATCTGCTTGAGCCGCTGCCCGGGCCGGTGGACATCATCATCGCCAACCCACCGTACATCCCGGCGGAGAACCTTGCTGAACTGCAAGCGGAGATACGCGATCACGAGCCGCGCGTTGCCGTGGATGGCGGCGCGGGCGGTATGACAATCGCGGAAAGGCTGGTTCGCGGCGCTCCCAACTATCTGAAACCCGGCGGGCGGCTGCTGATGGAAGTCGGGTACGGGCAGGCGCCGTTGATGGTGGACGTTGCCAAAGAGGTTTTCCCATCACGCACAGAGGTGGATATGGCGCTTGACCTGGCGGGGATACCGCGCGTCGTGCGGGTCCAGTTGTCCAGGTGACCCTCCCGTTCACCCTTCGACAGGCTCAGGACGAACGGAGGAGACTTGTAGCCCCTCATTGACCAATAGGCTACACTTATTTCCCCACCACGCGGAGTAAATGCGCGGAACATACTCTCAGACAGGAAGTGACTGCGGAAATGACATTGACGGAAGCGACCATCTCCGGTGTACAGGCTCAATTCAACACGGTGCTGAACGATCTGCGGCAGGCGCTGGACGGGCTGGAGGGTGAGGCCCTGAATTGGCGTCCGGTCGGCGATGAGAGCAGTTCGATCTACATGCTCGTTTCACACATGATGGGCATGGCAGGCGGGATGTGCGCTGTTGCGCGGGGCGAGGAGCCGCAGCGTGACCGGGCAGCGGAGTTCGCCGCAGCCGGAACAAAGTCAGAGGACCTTCTCAAGTTGATTGACGAGACGCAGGCGAAGGTTGAGCAGGCGCTCTCAACGACAACGGAGGAGATGCTGACCAGCAAGCGCACCTTTGTCGGGAATGAGTCGACGGGAGCGGGGATGCTGGCGGTGATGGTTCGGCACCTCGGGGAGCACCTGGGGCACGTGGCGCTCACACGGCAGCTGTGGGAGCAGTTGGAGGCGGCGAGCGGTTAGATTTGGCGGAGGCGCGGGGTTGTCATCGTGAGGATGATGACGAAGACGACCAGCATGAGGCCGTTGAAGACGATGGCGAATTGCGGGCTTGTGAAATCGGAAAGCGAGCCCACCTCCAGGTGGCCGACGGGACCCGCTCCCACACCCATGACCCAGATACCCATCGCCCTGCCCCTCTGATCACTGCCGACGGCGAGTTGAAGAGCAGCCTGCTGGAACAGGTCGAATATCGAGGCCATCGCTCCTGCCACACCGAGGAAGAACAGCGCAGTGACGAGCCACGGCTGCGTACCAAATGCGGCGAGGCTGAGGCCGAACAGGGCGCTCGCTACAAGCAGCGTCTTGCCCTTGGGTAGGCGGTCGCCGATGGAGGCGAGACCAACGACTCCGATAACAGAGCCGACTGCGCGAGCGGCGACCATGATGCCGAATCCCTCCGGGCCAATCTCCAGAATGTCACGGGCGAAGATGGAAATCATGACGATGTGGGAGAAGGCGAATATCTCCGTCGCGACGGACAGGATCAACAGGGCGCGGACGGATCGGTTCCGGCCGACAAGCACGAGTGCCTCGGTGAAGGACTGTCGCACGGATGGCTGCTCAGGAGTGCCGAACCCGGGCCGGGATGACGTGCGGGTGAAGAGCAGGATGGTCAGCGCCGTCGCGTAGCCTGCCGCCATGACAAGGAACGTGCCGCCAATACCAAGGACGGCGAGGAGCACCCCACCCAAGAGTCCGCCAAAGACGCCCATCAGACGCTGGGCGGTCTGGTTGAGGGCCAAGCCGTTGACGACATAGCGGCTGCCGACGATGTCATGGACGTAGGCCTGCAGCGTTGGCATGAGAAAGGCGTTGACGGTTCCGTAGAGGAATGCGGCGACGATGGCGATGGGGACGCTGAGCATCCCGTTCAGTTCCAGCGCGCCAAGGATGACGCTGAGCACAATGTTGCAGGTGACGATGACACGGAGGAGGATACGTCGTTCGAGCCGATCCGCGAGAGTGCCGGCGACGAGGCCGAAGAGGAGGAACGGGGCGAGGCGGGCAGCCTCCGCGACGCCAACCAGGAACGCGGAGTCTGAGATCTCGAGCACCAGCCACCCGAGGGTGAGCTGCTGCATCCAGAAGCCCATGGACATCGCCATGGTTGCGCCCCACAGGACTCTGAAATCCCGGAATTGAAGTGTTCGGAGCGGCCCCGCAAGCAGGGGGTGAACGGATGACCCTGAGGGCCCGTCAGTAGGAGCTGCCATGGCGCACGTTAAGCGCCTGCAGTAGTGGTTTCGTTGGCACCGTCAAACACGGTTCCCGGACCGACTTCCGCGCCATCCGGCATGATGGCGTTTTGGGCAATAATTGCACCGCGCACAGTCGCGCCTGTGTTGATACGCGCGCCGGCAAGGATGACGCTGTCTTCCACAAGCGCTGAGTCGCCGATAACGACACCATCGCCAAGCACGACAGGGCCGATGACGCGGGAATTCGCGCCGACGGACACGCCGTCGCCGCAACTGATCGGGCCTTCCATGTGAGCGGATTCGTGAATTGTGGGGGCGGTTGCGGGTTCAGCGAGTGGGCGTCGCGTTGGGGCGGCTCCCGTTAGGACATCACGATTGAGTTGCAAAAAACTCTCCGGCGTGCCCATGTCCATGAAGTAGCCGTCCCAAGGGAACGTGCCGATCTCAACGCCAGACATGAGAGCAGTGGGAAACAGGTCTTTCTCAAACATGGAGAAGCCGTTACCGATGAAATTGAACATCTCCGGCTCCAGCGCATAGACGCCGCTGTTGACGGTGTGGGCGGGGAAACGGGGAGCGGGCGGCTTTTCAACGAAGCGATTGACATAGCCAATGCCGTCAATGACGACGACGCCGTAGCGCGAGGGGTCATCAACGGTATGGACGGCAAGCGTGGCATACTCCCGACGCTCCACGTGCTGCTCCACCATGGCGGCGATGTCGATCTCCGTTACACAGTCGCCATTGAGGACGAGAAAGGTCTCCTTGAGTTCCGGCAGGAGAGCGCGGACCGCGCCGGACGTACCGAGTGGTTTATCTTCAACAACGTAGTCGATCATCAGGCCATAGGCGCTGCCGTCACCGAAACTTTCAATCAGCGGTTCGGCGCGATACCCGAGCGCCATGATGACGCGCGTGACGCCCGCTTCCCTGAGGTGGTCGAGCATGTACTCAAAGAAGGGACGGTTGGCGACGGGGAGAACGGGCTTGGGGAGGTCATTGGTGAGGGGGCGTAGGCGCGTGCCCTCGCCGCCTGCAAGAACGACTGCGGTAAGGCCGCTCAGCATTTTTTTCCCGGTTCGCGATCAACGTTCATTGACCGATGACCTTCGCATTGCGCCTTCCGGCCAGTCTTGCCGTTCCAATTCTTCTCTCGGTTCGCGGTCAAGGTTGCACTGCTTATGGAATTAGCCTTCCGCGTTCCGGCGTAGGTTGCAGCCTGTGCAGGCCACGCGATGGATTCCGGCCTTCGCCGGAATGACGGTTGACGTCCACGGTGATTAGTCTTCAGGATCGGGGAGGCCGGCTTCCTTGCGGAGAGTATCGGCCTTATCCGTGCGCTCCCAGGGGACTTCAATGTGAGTTCCGTCGGTACGATTGATGTGGTTCCGCCCGAAGTGGCCATACGCCGCAACCCGACGATATCGGGGCCGTCGCCCGGCATCCCTGCTCATGAGATCCAGTTGGGTGATGATTGCGCCCGGAGTCATGTCGAAGTTCTCGCGGACAAGTTCCTCAATCCTGTCATTGGGGATTGTTCCGGTGCCAAATGTCTCAATGGACACGGACGCCGGTTCGCGCCGTCCGATGACGTAAGCGAGTTGGATCTCACAACGCTCCGCGAGTCCGGCCGCGACCACGTTCTTGGCTACATAGCGAGCGTAGTACGCGCCGGAGCGGTCGACCTTCGTTGGGTCCTTTCCGGAGAAAGCGCCGCCGCCATGCTTGTAGCCTGCGCCGTAGGTGTCCACGAGAATCTTGCGGCCAGTGAGCCCCGCGTCCGCCATGGGCCCGCCAATCACAAAACGACCGGAGGAGTTGATGTGGAGCTTCGTGTCCCTGTCCATCAGGTCGTGCGGCACGACTTCCCGAATGACCAACTCATTGAGGTCGCGTCGAAGCGCTTCATTGCTAACTTCCGGGTCATGCTGGGCGGCCAGTGTGATGCTGTCGATGCGTCGAACCTTGCCGTCTTCGTATTCGACGGTGACCTGGGATTTTCCGTCAGGCCTGAGATACGGGAGTTGGCCGTTCTTGCGGACTTCGGCCAGCTTCTCCGCCAGTCTGTGTGACAGATAGATGGGCAAAGGCATGAAGATGTTGTTCGTTCCGAGGGCATCTTCGGTCTCACGGCAGGCATAACCCACCATCGACCCCTGGTCTCCCGCTCCGAGGTTCGCAATGGCATCTGCAGCTCCCTCGCCGCGAATTTCCTCGGCTTCATCCACGCCACTCTTGATGTCCGGCGACTGCTCGTTGATAGAGACGATGACCCCGCAGGTATTGGCGTCAAATCCGTAATCGGAATTGGTATAACCCACTTCCCTGACGGTATTCCGAACGATGGCCTGGATATCGACATACGAACTCGTGGTTATCTCGCCAGTCACAAAGACAAGGCCCCTGGTGACGAGGGTTTCACACGCGACGCGAGCGGTGGGATCATCCGCAAAGATTGCGTCAAGTACCGCGTCGGAGATTTGGTCACACAGTTTATCCGGGTGACCCTCAGTCACTGATTCGCTCGTTTGCAGGAACGTGGTCATCTATCAGTTTCCTCCCTGGGCCTTGCCCTGCCTGTCGCCGTTCGGCTCGGTGGTCAGCGGAAGCAGGCCGTATTCCTGCTCCTGTTTGGGTGTGAGGAGCAGGAGAGTGGCCTCCGCGTTGGCAATCTTCTCATTTTCGAGGGTTGTAACACGTGCTTCTATGGTAAGCATGCGCCGTGTGTCTTTCACAAGGGCTGCGGTCACGCGCAGCGGTATATCAAGCGGCGCGGCGCGGCTGTAACGGACGTTGAGCCGCGCCGTGGCAGCGTGTTGGCCGCGCGCATATGCGACGTAGGCAGCCGCCTCATCCAGCAGCGTGGCGACGATGCCGCCATGCAGAACGTTCGGCCATCCTTGATACCGTTCCTGCGGAACGTAGAGAGCAGTGACGGTGCCATCGTCAAGCGCCTCAAACTCAAGATTGAGGCCGGATTCATTCGCGGCGCCGCATGCAAAGCAGTGACCGTATCGCTCCTGCTCCTCAAGAGACGCCGTCGCACGGATCGACACTGCTCCAGTCTTGCCCGCTGTGTTGGGCGGGGTTGTCGTCGGTTGATTCAGGTGCCCATCTCCCAACTGCCGAGGTACTTCGTCTGTTCTTCGGTTGGGCTGTCGATGGAAATGCCGACGGAGTGCAGCTTGAGCCTTGCGACTTCTGCGTCGAGTTCTCGCGGGAGCGTGTGGACATCGTTGGAAAGGTCTGAGCCTTCACTGCCGGACAGATACTCGGCGGCGAGCGCCTGATCAGCGAAGGAGAGGTCCATGACGGCGGACGGGTGCCCTTCGGCCGCGGCCAGGTTGATAAGTCGGCCTTCAGCCAGGAGATTGACCGTGCGGCCGTCTTTCATGGCGTAGGCCATGACGTTCGGCCTGAGTTCACGAGAGCTGTTGCTGGCCTCTTCAAGCGCCGGTATGTCGATCTCAACGTTGAAATGCCCCGAGTTGGTCAGCACGACGCCGTCCTTGAGCAAGGGGATATGGCTGCGACCAATGGCGTGGATGTCCCCCGTGACGGTGATGATGACATCGGCCTGCGGAACGGCATCGGCAGTTGTCATCACACGGTTGCCATCCATCAGTGCTTCCAGGGCGCGGATGGGGTCGATCTCACTCACGATGACCTGCGCGCCCATGCCCCGTGCCCGCATAGCAACGCCGCGCCCGCACCAGCCGTATCCGGCAACGAGCACCGTCTTGCCAGCCCACAGGATGTTGGTGGCGCGCGTGATGCCGTCCAGCGTGCTCTGGCCGGTGCCGTAGCGATTGTCAAAGAGGTGCTTGGTGTCCGCATCATTGACGGCCACGACGGGATACATGAGCTTGCCCTGCTGGGCGAGGCTGCGGAGACGGATGACGCCGGTGGTCGTTTCCTCGCTCCCACCCCGGAGCCCCTCGATAAGGTCCTGCCGCTCGCCGTGGATGGTTGCCACGAGGTCTGCGCCGTCGTCCATCGTGATGGTGGGGTTGCCGTCAAGCGCCTGGTTGATGTGCTTGTAATACGTCTCCGTGTCCTCACCATGGATAGCAAAGACGGAGATGCCGTGATTGGCGACGAGTGCCGCTGCGACTTCGTCCTGCGTGGAGAGGGGGTTAGAGGCACACAGACGCACTTCCGCGCCACCCTCTTTGAGGGCGAGCATGAGGTTGGCTGTTTCGGACGTGACGTGCAGGCAGGCGGCAATGCGCTGCCCCTCAAGCGGCCGTTCCTCGCGGAAGCGCTCCTGTATCAGTTTGACGACGGGCATTTCCCGCGCGGCCCACTCAATGCGGCGCTGGCCACTATCAGCGAGAGCCAGGTTGGCTATGTCATGGGCGGTATCAGTAACGGTCATTGGCGGCACGTTCTCCTATTGATTGATGGTGGCGGCAGGGACAGTGTTCATTCTATCGTGTCAGCGTCCAAACGCGAGACAAGGGTATCAACGACAGTTTCGGGCGGCTCGGAGGTGTCAAGGCGTATGACGGTATCGGCGGGAAGTTCCGCCGGCGGCTGGAATGAGTCGCGCTGGGCCGCGTAGATTTCCCAGCGGCCGTCCGTGGGGACGCCGCGCTCCTCGACACGGGCATCAAGGCGTTGACGAGTTTCCTCTTCAGGGAGTTCGCAGAGAACCATGAGGAGCGGGACGCCTGTGGTGTTCGAAAGGTCCGTGAAGCGTTGGCGCTGCCGGGCGTTGGAGAATGAGGCGTCAACGACGACGGAGCGGCCCTGCGAGAGGGCCTCGGCGGCGAGACGAGCGGTCTCATCGTAGGTTCGCTCCGTCATCTCAGGCGAATAAATCTCGGTATTCCACTCAACGAAGTGGCGTTCATCCTCCGGGACGCCTGCAAGCTGCTTCCGGACGACATCGCTGGAGAAATAGGCATGTCCGCGCTCCCGCGCGAGTCCCTCTGCCAGCGTGCTCTTTCCGGTTCCCATGAGGCCGCCTATAAGGACGATGTTGGGGCCAATCATCGTGCGGGCGTATTGCTCTGCAAGACGGAAATAAGCCTCCGCACGCTCCCTGACTTCTGTTGCCTCCTGGTCGCTGAGGCCGGGCTGATCCAGCCGAAAACCTTCAACTTTGCCGCGGACGTAGGCGCGGTAGCACTGATAGAAGGGCAACAGTTCAGGCATTCCGGGATCATCAGCCTTTTCCAAGTAGCCATCAACAAAGGCGCGGGCAAGGTTTGCGTGGCCGCGGGCTTCGAGGTCCATCGCCATGAATCCAACGTCCCACGCGACATCCCCGTATCTGAATCGTTCGTTGAAATCGATGCAGTCGAGGACATGGATTCGTCCGTCGGCTTCAATGCAGATCTGCTGGACGTGGAGATCTCCGTGTGTGTCACGGACAAAACCGTTCAGTGAGCGGGAGTGGAACAGAGCTTCACGTTGCTTCATGAAACGGCGGGCGTATCGGGAGACGGCGTCGTACGTTTCCTGGGAAATAGTGCGGCCGATATACGCCTCCGTCTGCTCAAAGTTCTCTTCAATATTGAAGCGGACGCCTTCGAGATCGCCTGCGGCGGCAATCTTATCGCTTGTCGGCTCATGAGCGTGGACATTAGCGACAATGCGGCCAAGTTCAGCCATCATCTCCGGAGTAACCTCGCCGCGCTCTAACCGAGCATCCAGCATCATGTCTTCCGGCAGGCGAACCATCTGGACGAGGTATTCAACGGCCGCAGGGTTCTCCTCCGCGACGATGCGATAGCCGCCTCGTCCATTCGGTATAACGGCGCGGACTTCGCGGTAAATGTCCGGGGCGGCGCGCTGGTTGAGAAAGAGTTCCTGATAGCAGAAGTGGCGGCGCTTTTGGAGGGTGGTGAAATCCAGAAAGCCGTAATCGACAGCTTTCTTCATCTTGTAAGCGCGGCTGCCGGCGAGGAAGACGACGGCGGAGTGGGTTTCACGAACTTCGACGGTGTCGACACCATCGCGAGGGGGATAGGTTGCAGGGGAACTGAGGGCGTCGATTATGGGACGCTGGGCTTCGTACGGGTCAGTAGTCACCGGATGGCGCAGGCTCAGTCCTGCGCGGTGGGGTGGCCGGCCTTTTTCCAGGCGTCGAAGCCGCCCTCCATGCTGTAGAGCGGACCGGCGACACCGACGGAGGCGGCAAGTTCCGAGGCCAAGGCGGATCGGACACCGGCGGCGCAGTAGAAGACGATGGGTTGATCCTTGGGCAAATCATCGACGGCGCTCATGTTGATGATGTCGTTCACGGAGATGCGGGTTGCGCCTTCGATGTACCCCTCGTCCCATTCCTCTTGCTCACGAACATCAATTAGCGCAATGTCGCCGCTGTCGATAAGCTCTCTTGCCTTATTGATGTCAACTCGCTCAAAGGGCTCTGCCGGAGATGTCATCGTTGCCTGTCTCCCATTCGTCAGAAAGATTCATCGTCCCTACAAACTATAGGGATTTTTGAGACGCGGTGATAGGGGGAGGCATCAAAAAAGGCGAATCTGCGGCGGGCGCTGCCCGCCGCAGATTCGTCCCCCACTCGCCTTTCTCCCCGTCAGATGGCCGCCTCGCCGGTTTCACCCGTCCGAACGCGGATGACATCCTCCACAGGAGTGACAAAGATCTTGCCATCGCCAACCTCACCATCGCCCGGGCTGCGAGCGCCACGGATGATGGCATTGATCACGTCATCTTTCATACCGTCTTCGATGACGGCCCGGACAATGGTCCTTGGCCGCTCATGGCGACGGGTCATCTGCCCCGCGCGGCCAACGAACACTTCAACCCCGCCCTGTCGACCCGTGCCGGTGACGTTGGCGTAGTAGAACTTGCGGCAGCCGACTGCCTCCAATTCCCCTACGACGTCCTCAATTGTTTCAGGCCTGATAATCGCCTCTATACTCAGCATCGTCGTCTCCTATTCCTTCTGCGCGGCCCGGCGGTGTTGGTCCACCGGGCCGCGGGATCGCTCCCCGCTCGTGCGCTGCTCCCGATTCTAGTCATTCCTGCGCGCAGGTCTAGTCCGCGCCGTCTGCGACGTATGCGCGCTCACCATGCGCGGCCAAGTCAAGACCCTCATCTTCGGCAGGCTCCGGCTCCCTGAGTCCGAGTCCGGGGATCAGGTCCAGCACCTTCAGGATGACGAAGGTGGCGACACCGGAGTAGGCGAGTGTAGCGACAACACCGACCACCTGCACTCCCATCTGCTCCGGGTTGCCTTCAAGCAGTCCTGCCGTGCCGCCAATGGCCTCAACGGCGAAGATTCCTGTACCAAGCGCGCCCCAGATTCCGGCGACACCGTGTACACCGAAGACGTCAAGCGCATCATCAAAGCCCATTCGCGGCCTGTAGAGCACGAAGAAGTACGGGATGATCCCGGCGCCGATGCCAAGGACAAGCGCGCCCATGACATTGACGAATCCGGCTGCCGGGGTGATGGCGACCAGGCCGGCCACCGCGCCCGTGGCGATGCCGACGGCACTTATGCGCTTGGTCTGGATGTAGGAGAGGATGCCCCACGTCAGCGCAGCTGCAGCAGCAGCCGTGTTGGTAACGAGCAGCGCGTTTGCGCCCTGTCCATTGGCCGCCAGGCCGGAACCGGCGTTGAAGCCGAACCAGCCGAACCAGAGGATGCCCGCGCCCAGCACGACATAGGGGACGTTGTGCGGCTCAAGAGCCGGCCTGCGCCTGCGTCCCACAAGGACGGCGGCAATGAGGGCCGCAACGCCCGCGTTGATGTGAACAACGGTGCCGCCCGCGAAGTCAAGCGCGCCCATGTCAAAGAGCCAGCCGCCCTCGGCCCAGACCCAGTGACAAATGGGGGCGTAAACGAGGGTCAGCCAGAGGACAAGGAAGATGATGTACGTGGTGAACTTGAACCTCTCTACGATCGCGCCCGTGATAAGGGCGGGTGTGATGATGGCGAACATCATCTGGAATGCAACGAAGAG
Source organism: uncultured Dehalococcoidia bacterium (assembly GCA_964653005.1). Taxonomy (GTDB): domain Bacteria; phylum Chloroflexota; class Dehalococcoidia; order UBA6926; family UBA6926; genus VXMO01. The sequence continues at coordinate 272,449 of CAZZAN010000002.1, forward strand.
AAGGTCAGGTATGTTGCCTCCGTCATCGATGCCGATGCCGGAGAGGCCAATGTAGGAGAAATCACCTACGAATGCGTTAAGGTCACCGCCGTCGCCAAAGGCCAGGCTGTATCCCCAAAGCACCCAGACAATGCTGGCCACTGCCATCGACACAAAGCTAAGTGAAATGGTGCTGATGGCGTTTCGCCCACGCACCAGTCCGCCATAGAAGAAAGCGAGGCCCGGTGTCATGAACAGCACAAGTGCTGTTGACATCAACATCCAGGCAGTATCGCCGCTATTGAACTCGCCCATCCTGTCCTCCTTCCAGAACAACGAACGACACGGCTTTGGCCGCGTATCACCATCAATCCTGTGGTCGTTCTGTGACGCCTCAGTTACACGAGGGTTACAATCGTGTTACGCGGCATGGACAGCCGCGCAGCATACATGAGCACCAACGATCCGATAACACTTCGGCCTGAGGGCCGCCAGCTCACTGCCGTTCTCAGTCGCCCTCCTGATAACTTCATCGACCGCGCAATGGCTTCCTCTTTGAAAGAGCTATGCGCGACGCTGCGCGAGGACAGCCCGTTCGATGTACTGATCATCACCGGCGATCAGGCGGCGGCGGGACAGAGCGAGAGGGACACGGCTGCTTTCTCGCGAGGGACAGGCGAGGCTTTCCTTTCTGAATCGGCGGAGGCCTCATCAGGAAACGCGACTCAAGCGCTGTCCGACAGCTATCGATGCGCGAGCGCCATAGCCTCTCTGCCGTTTCCCGTTATCGCCGCCATTAATGGAGACGCTTACGACCAGGGGCTTGAGCTGGCACTGGCAGCGGATATCCGCGTGGCGGCCGAGACTGCTCAGTTCCGGATGGGCCAGGCGCTGCAGGGAATCATTCCGTGGGACGGCGGCACGCAGCGATTGCCTCGCATCGTTGGGCCCGCCCATGCGACGGATCTCCTGCTGACCGGCCGAACCATAGGAGCCGAAGAGGCTCTGGGCATGGGGCTGATCAATCGAGTTGTGCCATCTACCGACGTCCTCAACACCGTGCAGGAGATAGCGGAACAGATACTTGCCGGCGGGCCAATCGCGGCGCGTTATGCGAAGGAGGTTATCCTGTCGGGCTCTGAGATGACGCTTGACCAGGGCATCCTATTGGAGACCGACCTGACCATGATCCTCCAGACTACGAAGGATCGCGACGAGGGAATTCGGTCATTTCTTGAACGGCGGGATCCGGAGTTCACGGGAGAGTAGCAGCTTCTTTGACGCTCTCCTTTGCTACCCCCACAATTGGCGGTGTTGGTTGAGTAGAGCGGAGTGTGCCATGACGCAGGGTGAGATGGATCGGCCCGAGGACGAATCCGAGGGGCAAGAGCGCCGTACGGAGGAAGGTCAACACGCGAATTACGTGCCGGGCTCCGCAGCTGATCCGAGGATGAGGCAACAGGCCGGATCAGACACGGACGGCGGGGCATATTACGGGCCTGTGAGCAACCCTGAAGAACGCAGTTGGTCGACGCTCATTCACCTCAGCGCCCTGAGTGGCATCATCTTCCCGTTTGCAAACATCATCGCTCCACTAGTCGTCTGGCTCTTGTTTCGAGCCCGGTCGGACATGGTCGACTACCATGGCAAGCGAGCTCTGAACTTCCAGATCAGCTTCTTCATTTACAGCATTGTGTCGGCCCTGCTGATGTTGGTCGTGATTGGTTTCGCGTTGTTCCCGATTGTCGTTGTCATATGGCTCATCTGGACGATTGTGGCCGGAGTAAGGGCGAGTCGGGGTGATCCGCCGGGGTACATCCTGTCCATCGGTTTCCTGAAGTAGGCACCCGGCTTCGCAATACTGAGGGAGTTTCTCCTGTTACCGGGATAGACTGTTCCTGTAGAGGGTTCATCGGAGGACGCCATGGAGAACGAATCGCCTGCGCCTGAAAGGCCAAACGGGCCGGTCTATGGCGATCTCTGGAGTCCGGAAGAGCGCAACTGGTCGATGCTGGTGCACCTCTCGGCCCTAAGTTCGCTGGTGACGTCCGGACTTGGCGGCATCCTGGGGCCGCTAATCGTTTGGCTCATCTTCCGGGGGAGGTCGGACATGGTGAACTTCCATGGCAAGAAGGCCCTCAATTTCAATATCAGTTTCCTCATCTACTACATCATCCTGATCGCGCTGATGATCCCGTTCTTTGTCATCGGGACTATTGCCGATATCGAGCAGGAAATCGTCGCAGGATTCTGGGAAACGCTTGCGTTGTTGGGCGTGTCGTTGTTCCTCATGCTCATCCTGGGCATCACCTGGATCATTTGGACGATAGTCGCTGCCGTTCGGGCCAGTCGGGGAGACCCGCCGGGGTATGTTCTGGCAATTCCGTTTTTGAAGTGAGGAGGGCAATACTATGCAGCCGAATCAGGAAGGATTGCCCCCGGAAGACATAGCAAATCAGCAGCAGGAAACAACTCGTGGGGATCAGACCACTTGGGCCGTCCTCATTCACCTGAGCGGCTTTGCGGGGCTATTCTTCTTTGGCCTGCAGATCGTTGCGCCGCTTATTCTATGGCTTGTCAGCCGATCAAACCGGGAGATGGTGAACGCCCACGGCAAGGCGGCTCTCAACTTTCAGATCAGCATAATCCTCTACCAGATCGTATTTGCCATCGCTATGGTGATCTTTTTCATTGCCGTAGCTGCAGCGAATTCCGAGCGTCTCGCTGATCTAGCGGAAGGCACGATGACCGACGAAGAGCAGTTTTCGGAAATCCTCAGCGTCTTCCTGCGTCCCATTCTTATTGCAGTCGGATTAGGAATAGTCGGCTTCCTGTTCTGGGCAATCATGATGATTCGCGCTGCAGTGCGCGCCGGTGGCGGCAAGACCGCAGGCTACATCCTCGCGATTCCGTTTTTTAGGTGAGGTGGCTGCGGCGTGGCGCAAGAAAGCGGAGCTGCGGCGCTGTGCGAGGTGGACGAGTCCGGCCTCGCGCGGATTACGCTCAACCGACCTACGCAACTGAACGCGTTCAATGTGCAGATGCGGGATGACCTGTTCGCCATTTTGACAGAGCTGCACGCGCATCCTGATCTGGATGCGGTGCTCATCACAGGGGCCGGAGAAAGGGCCTTCTGCTCCGGGGCGGACCTGACCGAGTTCGGCAGCACGCCATCACGCGTCATTGCTCGCGAGGCTCGTTATCTGCGCGATGTGTGGTCGCTGCTTCGGTCGCTGCCCGTGCCGACTGTTGCGGCTATGCACGGGTTCTCAATCGGCTCAGGGTTGGAGATGGCGCTGTGCTGCGATTTCCGCATTGCCGCTGACAACACGCGATTCCGCCTGCCGGAGGTGGCACTGGGGATGATTCCGTTCGCAACAGGCAGTCAGTCCTTGCCCCGTGTAATCAGACGAGCATGGGCGCTGGATCTTCTGCTGACGAGCCGTTGGTTTGATGCGAAAGAGGCGCTGCGAATGGGCGTAGTCAATCGAGTAGTTCCCACAGAGCGCCTGGCAGAAGAGGTCCATACCTTGCTGGCAGAGACACGGCGGCTGCCTCGTGGGGCACGTGAGGCGATGAAAGCGGCATTGCGGCGGGGAGCGGACGTCACCTTGGCAGAGGGTTTGCGGATAGAGACAGCGCTGGCGGCAACTCTTTAGATTCCTGCTCTCACGCCCGTGGGCTTTGGACTCACCTTAGACTGGTTACATGTCCCTTACGTATTAGGGGCAGGAAAGGTCTTATACGTGAAGAATAGAAGTCTGGTAATCAGCGCTATAGGAATTGTATTTGTCGCGGGCATTCTGTTGTTTGCCGCGGCGTGCGAGGGGGAGCCGACTCCCACACCAACGCCCGAGCCTACGGCGACACCAACACACACGCCAACTCCCACCCCTCCGACGGTGACGCCAACCCCTGTCCCCATCGATATCAATGAACTCGCGCTCACCGATACAACTACGGTCGGTGAATTGCTTGCTGCCTTCTCGCCTGACGAGGTCGATTGCATTCGAAGCACCATTGGCTCCGAGGCCGTTGACATGATGTACAACGTTCCGTTCCAGTCACTTCAGGGAGAGGTCTCGGATTTCCCGATTCACTGCCTCTCCACCGAGAACAGCATTGGGCTTACCGTCGCTTTCATGTCCTCCGAGGCAGGTGGCCTCAGCACGGAGACCCGCAGTTGCATTACCGATATCGGGATTGCGAATCCGAGCATTCTCGGCATGGGCCCGCCACCGGAGAATCCAGCAGCCCTGTTCGCAGGCGCAATTCAGATGCAGCTGTGCCTGACCGATGAAGAGGCTGAGGCATTTGCCGCCATGCAGGGAACCGAACTGCCGTCGCCTTCGGCACTGCGGTGTCTTGAAGAACAGTTCGGCGGACAGGAAGCATTCATGGCGTCACTGACTGACCCGGAGGCCGGGGAAGAAGCAATACTCGGTATCTTTGCGGCAGCCATGGCTTGCGGTGAGGTTATCCAACCGGAGGGGACGCCAACCGGCTGATTTTCCCGCTTCGCGTTCCGCACTAAATGGCCTGTGCTCTTTGGCTTCCGCGTTCCGGCGCTGACGGTCACCATCACCAGTGCGCTTGCTGATGCTCGTCTTTCATGCGAAAGGCGAGCATGCGGCTGGGCATGACAGTATTCAAAAATGGTGACATTAAGGCGGCGCTCTGCTAGTATCTGCTGGCTACACTCGCCGATGTGGTGGGGCATTTTTGAGGGGGCTCCGGTTTCCGTTTTCGCGGGAATGACAGGGGTTTCGTGTCAATGACGGGGAGGGGATTTCACGGATGAACACTGCTGAGTTTCTGACAATCGCGAACCTGGTCTCGCCGGATAAAGAGGCCATCGTTTTCGAAGACAAGCGATACACCTACGGTGAACTGGATCAGCGCGTGAACCAGTTGGCGAACCGGCTGGCATCATGGGGTGTTACGCAGGGCGACCGCGTGGGCATCATGCAGGTCAACTGCAACGAGGTCATCGAGACCTACTTTGCCAGCGCCAAACTCGGCGCGATTTTCGTGCCGCTGAGCTTCCGTGGCCGCGCCGAAGAGATTCGACACATGGTCAACGCCTCCGAGTCCAAGGTAGTCATCGCAGGCTCGCGTTACCTGGGCATGGTGGATGAGCTTCGGCCCTCGCTGAACACAGTGGAGCACTATGTCTCGCTTGAGGGGACGGGTGACGGCTGGGAGCCGTATGAGGACGTCATCGCCGATCAGTCCACTGAGTTTGACGTGGCCGTCGTTGATGACGAGGACACCACAATCCTGATGTTTACGGCAGGCACGACCGGCCTGCCCAAAGGCGTGATGCTCACGTTCGGCAGCGTCAGCAGCTATAGCCTGAACAACGTCTCGCAGCTTGATCCCGACGAGATTGAGAAGAACATTCTCACGGTACCGCTGTATCACGTGGCGGGAATGCAGGCCGTGATCTCCGCGGTCTGGGGCTTCCGCACGCTGGTCATCCAGCGGCAGTTCGAGGCGGAGTCATGGATGAAGCTGGTGCAGGATGAGCAAGTCTCGCGCGCCATGATGGTGCCGACCATGCTCAAGATGCTGCTCGACCATGAAGCGCGCCCGAACTACGATCTCTCCAGCCTCGCTGTGCTGACGTACGGCGCGGCGCCGATGCCCAAGGAGGTCATCAAGCGCGCCATCATGGAGATGGAAGACACGCAGTTCATCAACGCGTTTGGACAGACCGAGGCCTCGGCGACAATCACGGCGCTGATGCCAGAGGATCACAACGTGAAGGGGCTGTCTGAAGAGGAGCGCGAGAAGAAGTTCGAGCGCCTGAGTTCCATCGGCAAGCCGCTGCCCGGCGTGGATATCCGCATCGTGGATGAGGACGGCAATGTTGTCCCCGCCAATGAGCAGGGTGAGATCATCGCCAGCGGCCCTCAGCTCATGAAGGGTTACTGGCAGCAGGACGACGTGACGGCGGAGACCATCAAGAACGGTTGGCTGTTCACGGGCGACCTCGGCTACCAGGATGATGAGGGTTACATTTTCCTGACCGGCCGCGCCAAGGACTTCATCAAGCGCGCCGGTGAGATGATCTCCCCTGAAGAGGTGGAGCAGACGCTGATGTCCCACCCCGCAGTGGATGAAGCGGCAATCATCGGCATCCCGGACGAGCAATGGGGCGAGCGCGTACGCGCCGTTGTCGTGCTCAAGTCCGGTCAGGAGGCGACGCAGGATGAGTTGATCGAGTACTCACGCCAGCGGCTGGCAAGTTTCAAGAGGCCTGAGCACGTGGTGTTCTCCACGGAGCCCCTCCCTCGCAATCCGCTGGGCAAGGTACTGAAGCGCGATCTGAAGCAGATTTACACGGAGCCAATCACGGATCCCGCGTAGGTCAGCAGACCGGCGCTGAAACACATGCAAGTAGCGGGGGCGGCTGGTTCGCCCCCGCCCTCATTTCAGAGGATTCCCGGGATCACCTTAAGAAATGTCCCAAGCTAATCAACACGTACGGTTCGAGCCTGACGACCATCCGCCCCTATTGATGACCGTGGGGGCCGGCGTGCAGGGCGCAATGATCATCGTTGGCGCCATTGTTCTGGGTGTCGTCATCGTGATGCGCGTTGGAGAGCAGTCACAGGACTATATTTCCTGGGCAGTATTCGCGGCGCTCCTGGTAAGCGGGTCCACGACAATCCTGCAGGCGGTCCGCTTGTGGCGCTTCGGTTCCGGTCACATTCTGATCATGGGAACATCCGGGGCATTCCTGGCCGCATGCGTTGCCGCACTAGCAAATGGCGGGCCTGCGCTTATGGCCACGCTGATTGTGGCATCGTCCATCATGCAATTCCTGATCGGCATGAAGCTGTCCCTGACAAGGCGGATTTTCACCCCCGTCGTGACCGGCACGGTCATCATGCTCATCGCCGCGACAGTGATGCCCATCGCTTTCAGTCTGCTGGACGTTGTGGAACCCGGGCAGCCCGTTGAGGGGGCCATGGCGGCCGCCGGCGTGACGCTGGCGATCACCGTCGGGCTCATTCTCAGAGCGCCGCCTTCACTGCGGCTGTGGTCGCCAGTCATAGGCATTGCGGCGGGAACGGCGACGGCTGCGGTGTTCGGACTGTATGACACCAGCGTCATCACCGAAGCGTCCTGGATAGGTGCGCCAATCCAGGAGTGGCCGGGCTTGTCACTGAATATCGGAGCGGAGTTCTGGGCACTGCTGCCCGCCTTCGCCATGGTCACAGCAGTTGGGGCGATAGAAACGTTGGGGGACGGCGTGGCAATTCAACAGGTGTCACGCAGAAACCCACCCGCGCCGGATTTCCGTGTGGCGCAGGGGGCAATCAACGCGGACGGCGTGGGCAATCTCCTATCGGGGCTCTCCGGCACGGTACCGAACACGACGTATTCCAGCAGCGTCGCCATGGTGGAAATCACAGGCGTCGGGGCTCGGCGTGTAGGCGTGGTGATTGGCCTTACGTTCATCCTGTTTGCGTTTTTCCCAAAGGTGTCGGCGATCTTGGTGGCGATACCATCGCCAGTGGCGGGCGCATACATGACTGTGCTCATCGGCCTGCTGTTTGTGCAAGGGATGAAGATTGTTATCAATGACGGCGTGGATCATCGGAAAGCCGCCATTATCGGACTGTCATTCTGGGCTGGCGTGGGCTTTACGAACGCGCAGATTTTCGGTGAATCACTGGGAGACGGATTCATGCGTCTCCTTCTTGAGAACGGCATGACGGGCGGAGCGATTGTGGCGCTCATCATGGTCTTGTTCCTTGAGTTGACCTCTCAGCGACGGAAGCGACTTCGCCTGGAAGGCGGAATGGCGGGATTCTCACAGTTGCGGGACTTCCTAGAGGAGTTTGCGAGTAATTCCAAGTGGCCGAATGACGCCGCGCGCCGCCTGACCCTGGTGGGTGAGGAAGCGCTTTCCGGGCTTGTTGCGGAAGACGGGACACAACCTGACGAAGACCGGAGGACGGTGGTGTCCATCAGACGCACGGGTACTGCAGCCGAACTGGAATTCGTATCCGGGCCCGCGGAGGGCAATCTCGAGGATCGACTCGCTGTTTTAGGAGAGTCTCCCGAGGTCACGGACGAGAATGAACTGTCCTATCGTCTTTTGCGGCACTATGCGGCATCCGTCCGCCACAGCAAATACTATGGGCTTGATATTGTGACGGTCCACGTGGAGCAACGGGTCGACTAACCGTATTTAGCCAGTTACGCGGAGCGCACACGCCCTGCATCTGAATTGCCATTGAGATCGGCCTCTGTCGTCGATTGGCGCCCGACCCAGACAACTAATCAGGCGCGGGGCAGGAGCAGGGAGACCTGTTGGGTTGGAGGCTGGTTGGTGGGCGTGACTGAGAGTCGCTCATGTGGAGTCAGGGAACGGATGCCCAGTTCCCGGAGGAACGGCTCAAGGGACGGGACGTTGACGGTCTCAACCGGGGGCGGGGCGGCTTCCTCAGCGTCACCCTCCCCGTCTTCAGTTTCGTCCTGCGCAGGCGCAACCGGAGGGGCTTCCGTAATTGAACGCTCGACTTCGCCATGCCAAAGCATCGGAATAATGATCTTCGGGCCGAGTTGCGTAGCGACTTGTGCGGCAAGATTGGGAGCAAGGGTTTCCTTGCCACCCACCGGCAACAGGAGGACGTCAGCCTCGCCGAGTTCCGAGACTTCCGCGGTGGTGAGCACGCGGCTCAGATGGCCAAGATGGCAGATGTCAACACCATCGATGGAGACAGCGTAGGCCATGCCGCCAAGATTGGAGGTGTCGTCCGCTGAGGCCCTGCTGGTTCGGATGGCGCGAATGAGGATACCGGAGACCTCGTACTCGCCCGGACGGCTAATCACGCGAGCATCACCTACATCAACAGTCGGCTCCATGCCATAACCACTCATGAGGATGGCGCGGGCGTTGGCGCGGCGGTCAGGGGAAGCTGTTGGGTCAACGAAGAGGGATGCGTCCCTGCCACGAAGCTGAAAACCTGATCCACCGAGATAGGTTATGTCCACGACTAGAATTCACCTTCCGCTTCTTCTGGTCTCGGCCCGCGGCGTAGGAGCGCCCATGCGCCGGGCAACACCCCGGCCGCAATAAGGAGTTTAAGAGTGTCTCCGGGAATGAACGGCCACAATCCCCATTCAAGGGTGCGGCCAACTGTCATATTATCGAATGACAAATGGAGCCACGGGAGTCCAAAAGCGTATATGGCGACGCTCCCTGCCAGCATGGCCAGCGCCGTGAAGAAGAAATTTCGGTCCCATCCACGCTCGGCGAGGCGGCCAATGAGCGTGGCGGCGATGACAAAGCCGATGATGTAGCCGAATGACGCGTACTGCCAGAAGGGTGTCTCTCCCCAGACCGCGCCATCCGTCACGCCGAAGGCAGCCTCTCCACTGAGGACATCTCCGACGGCGCCAGCGTACACGGGCAGTCCCGCGATCCCGGCGCACAGATAGAGCAACAGACTCGCAACGCCAAGTCGACTGCCCAACGCCGCGCCGGTAAGGCCAACTGCAAGGGTCTGCAACGTAATCGGCACCGGCGTGCCCTCAATGGGCAGACCGATGGAGCTAAAGATAGTTGCGTACCACTGCGGCGGCGTGAAAGAGACCTGGGCGGCGACAGCGACGAACAATGCGCCAGCGACGACAAGAAAGGCCGTCCGATACTGCGGAATCAGGCCGCGCAAGGCGTATTCAGATAGCGTAGGTGTTCGTGTCATATGGGTGGAAGCCATTTATCACCTCTGGGATTTTTGTCGGGGATTACCGGTGGCGCATGCGCCTTGACAACTGTAGCAATGACGCGGATTGGGGGTCAACGATGGGGTGGATTGGGTTGACATGGGTAGCTGGCGTGAGTAGGCTGAACGGGAATTAGCAGTCAATGGGTGAGACTGCTAAAGGGGGTCTGAAGCACCTGACGAACACGAAAACGGCGGTCAGCCGCCCGTCCGGTGTCAAGTGAATTAAATCACGATGTAGCGGTGAAAAGGATGACACAAGAGCTTGCAGAGCGGCAATCGGAGTTGCTGCGGCTGCTGGTGGAGCAATATATCGCCACGGCGGCGCCCGTGAGTTCGGGCGGGCTGGTTGAGCAGCATAATCTCGGCATGAGTTCTGCGACGGTGCGGAACGCGTTCGCGGAGCTTGAGTCTGAGGGTTATGTGCAGCGCACGCACTCATCCGCGGGCGCCACGCCCACAGGGCGGGCCTATCGGTACTACGTTGAGGTCCTGCTGGAATCATCGGAGGTACCGCCCAACCGGCAGCAAACGATCCGCCACCAGTTCCACCAGGTCGAGTCGGAGGACGTTTTCCTGTGGGCGCGCCTCGCGGCGGCGACGCTGGCGCGGCTTTCCGAGGCACTCGCTATCGTGACGCCACTGCCGGGCCGAACTGAGCACGGGATGGGCGAACCGGTGGTGTACGGAATCAGCCAGGTTGTGAATCAGCCTGAACTCATCGACCGCATCGACATGGTGCGCGAGCTGCTGGACGCAGTTGAGAGCGGTCGGCTTGCGCCCGCGCTCCATACGGACGATCTGCCCGCAAGCGGGCTACGAGTCGTCATCGGAAATGAACACGATGAGCCGTTCCTGCACCCGTACGCGGCAATCATGTCGACGTACGGCCCTACGGAGGATGACGCGGAACGAGGGGCTGTTGTGGCCCTGGGGCCAACACGGATGGACTACGCGGCGGCTATTCCGGCCGTTCGGTACCTGGGAGAGTTGTTGTCGAACATGGTGGGAACGCTCGACACCGTTTATCAGAACAGGGAGTACGTTTAGGCATGGTTGAGGATAGAAAAGACGACGCTTCGGGAGTCGCGGAGACGGACTCCGCGGAGGGCGGCGGCGATGGGGAGTCGGCTCTCGAATCGCTGCAGGCGCAGCTGGATGAGGCGATAGCGGAGAAGGACAGGTATCACCGCGCGTATTCGGACGCGGTGGACTTCTCGCGGCGCGCCGGAGAACGGCATTCGGCAGAACTGCAGTACGCGGCTGCGCCCGTGCTGACGCAGCTACTTTCGAGCGTGGACGACCTGGAGCGGGCTTTCGGCTCAATACCGGACACGATGCTGCGAATGACGTGGGTGGAGGGCATTCTGCTCATCTATCGAAAGCTGCAGGGGGCGCTGGAATCGAACGGGGTTACTGAGATCGAGGCCGCATCCGCGGCATTTGATCCGAACCTGCATGAGGCCATCTCACGCGTACCGGGGCCTGAGGGGCGCATCGTGGAGGTGCTCCAAAAGGGATACATGCTCCACGACCGCGTGTTAAGGCCGGCGCTGGTGCAGGTGGGAGACGGCTCGGGTTCCCGCGAAAGCACCAGCGAATCTGATACTGACAACACGACAACTGACGAGTCATAGCGACAAGACAGAAACCACATAAGGAGACACGCAAAGAATGGCACGGGCAATCGGAATCGACCTGGGAACGACAAACAGCGTTGTCGCGGTCATGGAGGGCGGCGAGGGGACGGTGATCCCGACGCCGGAGGGCAATCGGCTGACGCCCTCGGTGGTGGCACTAAACAAGAACGGAGAGCGACTCGTCGGCCTTGTGGCAAAGCGGCAGGCAGTGACGAATCCCGACCAGACGATATTCAGCGTCAAGCGGTTCATTGGCCGCAAGCACAATGAGGCGGACGTGCAGCAGGACACCAAGCTGGTGCCCTACCCCGTTGCGGCCGCGCCGAACGGGGACGTGCGCGTGACGATGGGGGATGACCAGTACAGCCCGCAGGAAATCTCAGCGATGATCCTGCAGAAGCTGAAGGCTGACGCGGAGGCGTACCTGGGCGAGACAGTGACGGACGCCGTCATCACCGTCCCGGCGTATTTCAATGACAGCCAGCGGCAGGCGACCAAGGACGCGGGCACCATCGCCGGACTGAACGTCCTGCGAATCATCAACGAGCCGACCGCGTCCTCGCTGGCCTATGGTCTGGACAAGAAGGGCGAGGAAATCATCGCCGTCTTCGACCTTGGCGGCGGGACGTTCGACATCTCCATCCTCGAAATCGGAGAGGGGACGTTCCACGTCCGCTCGACGGCAGGCGACACGCACCTGGGCGGCGACGATTTCGATAATGCCGTCGTCGACTGGATGATCGAGGAGTTTCGCAAGCAGGAGGGCATCGACCTGCGGTCAGACCGGAGCGCGATGCAGCGTCTCCGGGAGGCGGCGGAGCGCGGCAAGCTGGAGTTGTCCACGGTCACACAGACCGAGTTGAACCTGCCCTTCATCACGGCGGACGCGTCCGGTCCCAAGCACCTGGCGATGACGCTGACACGCGCACAGCTGGAATCCCTGACCGCAGCGTTGGTTGAGCGGACAGCCGGGCCGTGCCGACAGGCCCTTGAGGACGCCGGGCTGTCCGCGGGGCAAGTGAACGAGGTGATTTTGGTTGGCGGACAGACGCGGATGCCAGCCATCCAGGAGAAGGTCTCACAGATATTCCAGCGAGAGCCGAATCGTTCCGTGAATCCGGATGAGGCAGTCGCGGCGGGCGCGGCCATCCAGGCCGGTGTGCTGACCGGCGACGTGCAGGACCTGCTGCTGCTGGACGTGACGCCGCTTTCGCTGGGCATCGAGACACTGGGCGGGGTGGCGACGCCAATCATCCCGCGCAACACGACAATCCCAACGTCCAAGAGCCAGACCTTCTCAACGGCGGCGGACGGACAGACAAGCGTGGAGATTCACGTTCTCCAGGGTGAGCGCAGCATGGCCAGCGATGACAAGTCGCTCGGTCGGTTCATGCTGGACGGGATTCCGCCCGCGCCGCGCGGGATGCCGCAGATCGAGGTGACGTTCGACATCGACGCCAACGGAATCCTGAACGTGAACGCCAAGGACCAGGCAACGAATCGCGAGCAGAAGATCGTCATCCAGGCCGGGAGCGGGCTGAGCAGCGACGAGATTGAGCAGATGACCAAGGACGCGGAGGCGCATGCGGCGGAGGACGCCCAACGCCGCGAGGAAGTGGAGATTCGCAACACGGCGGACTCCGCAGCCTATGCCGCGGAACGTCTGCTGGAGGAGCACAAGGAGAACATCACAGATGATGTTCGGGACCGCGTGCAGGCCAAGGTGACGGAGGTCCGGCAGGCGTTGGAGCAGAATGCGCCTGCGGAGCAACTGCGTACACTGACAGAGGAGTTGAGCAGACTCGTGCAGGAAATCGGGCAGTCCATGTACGCGCAACAGGGCGCGGACGGGGGCAGCGCGAACGGCGCGAGCGGCGAGGCTTCCGCCGACGATTCGGAGACGGTCGAAGGCGAGTTCCGCGAAGTTTAGTCATCGGGACAGGTTCGTAACGTGACTTCTGATCTACGTGTCGATCATCCCGCTTTGGGGACGTTCCTCGGGCAACTGGGGGGTGTCGCCGTGAGCGTGGCGGACCCCGTGGACCTGATCCGGAGGACGATCGATCCGTTCCGGCACCTGCTGATGGAGAATTTTCTGCCGGATGAGTACCGGGATACCCCACCCAACGAGGTGAGCCGGTGGATCCTCTTCCGTTCAGCGGACCGCTCGTTGAGCCTGCTGGTTTCCGTGATCCCGCCCAAGCACAAGACTCCCATTCACGACCACGGGTCGCGCTGGGGACTGGCGGGCATCTACCAGGGGGCGGCGCAGGAGGTGTCCTATGCCCCGGACCCGGAAAAGGCGGACGACGGTTCCGTGATCAAGCGCACGACGCGGCGTCGGCTCAAGCCGGGCGACGTCACGGCAATCCTGCCGCCTGAGATGGATATCCACTCGACTGAAGTCACGTCATCAATGCCGGCGGTGGTGCTCATGCTGCTAGCGTCGGGCCCTGATGATCCGCAGCGGTATGTCTACGACACGCGCCGCCATACGCGGGCGTTGGCGAACGATCACTACGAGGACCATTACTAGTTGGTAGACTGGGCGTGATGGCAACTGTACGAGCGAAATACGAGAAAGGCGTGCTGACGCCCCTGGAGCCGCTTGAAATCAAGGACGGCGCGGAGGTAGTGGTGTCTGTGGTAGACGGCGCTGCTGATGGCCGCAGTGTGGAAATCCGCGGCGAGGCCATCTACGAGCAGTCGATACGGAGCCGGATAGAAGAAACGGCGCAGGGAAAGATCGTCGTCATCGACGTGGAAAGCGGCGACTTCGAGATCGACTCCGATGACGCGTCCGCGACCGCACGGTTGCTTGAGCGCTGCCCGGACGCGCTCACCTACGCAGTGCGCGTGGGGCAACCGGCGGCGTATCGAATGGGACCTCGATCCATCTCCTGAGCGCAATGACCACTGGGCGCGTCAACGAGAATCTTGAGGTTGTGATCGCGGTCGATGTCGAGGATGCCACCGGAACCGCCCAATTCCTTGAAACAGTTATGGATACCGGGTTCACGGGCGACCTGGTTCTTCCGCGAAGCACTATAGGGCGGCTCGGACTGAGATTTGTGGGCCGTCGTTCAGTGATTCTGGCCAGCGGTGAGCGGAGCGCTGCGAATGCCTTTGCCGCGCTGGTGCATTGGCGTGGGCGCCAGCGCAACGCAATTGTCCTCGATTCCAGCAGCGAAGCCTTGCTCGGCATGTCGCTGCTAGAGGGGAGCAGGGTCACCATGAATGTCCTAGTGGGCGGCAGCGTGCTGATAGAGGAGGCCTGAATCCGGTCGGTGAGACTGCCAAGCCCCTGCCACTAATCGGCCGCGTAGGTGGGGCCATACGCGGGCACTCGCCAACGATCATTACGAGGATCATTACTAGGCGTCTTTGTGGGTTTCCGCCCTCGATTCGATTTCACCTTCCACAAGGGCATCGGCGCGTGGCGCCGCGGGGGCAAAGGCAGGCAGGGCCGGCCGCGGGCGCCGTATCAACAGAATGATGGGAGCAGCGAGAAGCGCGAGGGTCGCGAATGCCATGAAGAGCGGCCGGTAGGTTCCGAGACTCTCGAATACGACGCTGGCAATCAGGGGGGAGAACGCAAAGCCTGCCTCGCTGGTCATGGAGAGCATTCCCTGCAGCGCGCCAAAGGAATTGCGGCCAAACAGGTAGCCCTGCAAGGCCATACGGGAGACTACCGTCCCGCCGAATCCGACGCCCCACATGATCAGGAACAAGTACACGGTCCACTCTCGCGTTGCATCGATCTGGGAAAGCATGAGGACCGCAGCGGCCTGCAATACGAACGCAAGGGCGGTCACCCGCTTCGTGTCCCACAGATCTGCCAGGAATCCGAAGGAAAGCCTACCCAGAAGGGTGCCCAGCGGGAGAAGCGGCAGGAAGAATGCCGCCGACTCGCGTGAGAAACCAACGCTGCCAAGGTATGGAACCCAGTGCACCTCAAGTGCCGCGATGGTAAGGAAAGTGAAGGCCGAGCCAAATGCCATGAGCCAGAATGCCTGCGTTCGCAGGGCTTGTCTTGCCGTTGTGTTCATCTCCGCATCGGGAGAGAACTCCACGGCGGCGGATGCTTCGAGCGGGGGGCGCTCAGCGCCGTCCGGATAGAGACCGATGTCCTCGGGCCGATGCCGAAAGATAAAGACGGCAATCGGCATGAGGAGCAGGAAGATGATACCGACGATGAGGAAAGAGTTACGCCATCCCACACCATCGAATTGAAAACCACCCCAGCTTGCGCCATCGATGAGCACGTAGAGCAGCGGGGCAATGATCCCGGCGAGGGCAAAGCCCATGGAGAAGATACCCAGGGCGCGCCCTCGCTGCCTGACAAACCAGTTGGCGACGGTTGGGCCGACGGAGAGAAACATGCCCACGGAACCGATGTTGGCGAGGGAGAACCAGAGGTAGAACATCGGCAGGCTGTCGACGGAATGGAGCATGATCAGGCCAGTCCCGACGACACTCATGCCGACGGCAATGAGCGGCCTGGGGCCGATCCTGTCAAAGAGCGAGCCGACGAACGGGGCAAGGGCGGCAATCACCAGGCCAATGATGGGATAGGTGGCGGTGACTTGCGTCTTTGACCAGCTCATCTCTTCGGTCATGGGATCGAAGACAAGAGTAAAGCGGTAAAAGAGAACACCGCCCTGGAAGATGTTCAGGAAGACGGCGGTGATGACGATCCACCAGCCGTAGAAGACCTTCGGCTTCTTGCGGGCGATGTTGCTGCGGAGGGGTGGCGCGCCGTTGGGCAAGGACATTCGTTTATGTTACGCCCCTCGGTTAGCGGGAATGATGAGGTGGGGACGGGACAGAGCTGCGCGCCGTACTGGATTCCCGCTTTCGCGGGAATGACGAGCAGGCGGTTATCGTGGGAGCGGGGCGGGAGTTTCCGGTTCGCTGTCAGTGGGCTGAGCTGTTGCGTGTGCGGTAGCGAATTGGGGCGTGGGGCGGCGGATTAGCATCGTCAGTGGCGCGGCCAAGAGGGCCAGCAACGCGAATCCCAGGAACAGCGGACGATATGTGCCCAGTTCCTCAAACACGATGCTGGCGATGAGCGGCGACAAGGCAAACCCTGCCTCAGTGGTCATTGACAGCATGCCCGCCAGAGCTCCGAAGGAGTTGCGGCCAAAGAGATAACCCTGAAGCGCCATCCGGGCGACGATCGTCCCTCCGAATCCGAACCCCCACAGCACGAGGAAGACGAAGAGCGTCCACTCGCGCGCGGCGTCGACCTGGGAGAGCATGAGCACAGCCGCCGACTGCACGCAGAACGCAAGCGCCGTGATGTGCTTCTTGTTGTACATATCAGCGAGGAACCCAAACGTGATTCGACCAAGCATTGTTCCGAGCGGCAGGAGGGGCAGGAAGAATGCCGCGGCCTCGCGCTCGATGCCGATGCTGCCCATGTAGGGCACCCAATGCACGGTCAAGGTGGCAATCGTCAGGAATGTCAGGCCTGAACAGATCGCCATCAACCAGAAGGCCTGGGTACACAGCGCCTGCATGGCCGTGGTGGTCATCTCGGCGTCGTCCGACATCTCCGCGCCGGGGCTGACCTCCAGCGGGGGATAATCGGCGCCGTCCGGGTACAGGCCCATGTTCTCGGGCCGGTGGCGAAAGATGAGAAGAGTGACCGGTATCAGACACAGGAACATGACGCCGAGAACGAAGAAGGCGTCGCGCCATCCCAGGCCATCAAACTCGAATCCGAGGATAATTCCGCCGTCGATCAGCCAGTACAGCGGCGGGGCAAGGAGCCCGGCCAGCGCGAATCCCAGTGAATACGTCCCGAGGGCGCGGCCTCGAGCGCGGACGAACCAGTTGGCCACCGTGGGCCCGACCGCAAGCCAGATTCCCATGGAGCCGAGGTTCAGCAGCGAGAACCACAGATAGAACATGGGAAGGCTCTGAACGTAATGGAGCATGATCATGCTCACGGCGACGATGACCATGCCGCCGCCGATCAGCGGGCGAGGTCCGATCCGGTCGAACAGCCCGCCCAGGAACGGCGAGAACACTCCGATGAGAATGCCCATGATGGGATACGCGATGGTCAACTCGGTCTTGGTCCATCCCATTTCGTCCGTCACCGGATCCAGGACAAGGGTGAAGCCGTAGAAGAGGATGCCGCCCTGCAGGATGTTGAGGATGACGGCGGCGACGACGATCCACCAACCGTAGAAGATGCGCGGCTTTTTGCGCGTTATGTAACCGGCGGGCGGGCGGATGCCGTTGGGGGTCGTCATTTACTTATGGTACGCCCCCTATTCACCGCCGTACGAGGATTGGGGGCGGGGGTCACCCTTCGACAGGCTCAGGGTGAGCGGGGGTAGGCTCAGGGTGAGCGGGGGGCGGGTTCTTTGGCGGGCGTGGCCGGTTCGTCGGGTATTTCGGTGGGGGCGGGGATTGCGGGTGCGAAACCTCTTGCGGCGAGGCCGGGGCGGCGTATCAGGAGGGTGAGGGGGACGGACATGAAGCAGAGGAAGGCGAAGGCGAGGAAGGCGGGGCGGTAGGTGCCCAGGCCCTCGAAGGCGATGCTGGCGAGAAAGGGGGCCAGGGCGAAGCCGGCCTCGCTGGTCATGGAGAGCGCTCCCTGCAGGGCTCCGAAGGAGTTGCGTCCAAAGAGGAATCCCTGCAACGCCATCCTCGTGACAACCGTGCCGCCAAAGCCGAAACCCCAGAAGATGAGAAAGGCGAATACAGTCCACTCACGAGAGACGTCAACCCATGCGAGGGTGAATACGGCGCAGGCCTGGACACCGAAGGCGAGGGCCGTCACACGCCGCTTATCCATCCAATCAGCCAGGAATCCGAAGGTGAGTCTTCCCATGACCGTGCTCAGGGGCAGCAGGGTCAGGTACAACGCCGCAGTCTCTCGTGAGAATCCTGCGCTGCCGAGATACGGCACCCAGTGAACCTGCAGGGTGGCAATCGCCAGGAAGCCAAACATCGAGGCGACGGCAAGCAGCCAGAACGCCCATGTCTTGAGCGCCTGCCACGCGGTGGCATTGATCTCAACGTCTTCGGAAATGGCGGCGCCGGATGACATGGCGGCCTCGGGCGGGGGCTCGTCCGCGCCGTCCGGGTACAGGCCCATGTCCTCAGGGCGATGCCGGATGATGAGCACCGCGATGGGCATCATGATGAGGAACACGACGCCGGCGACAAAGAAAGCGTCCCGCCAGCCGACACCGGCAAAGACGAGCCATCCGTAGTCGACGCCATCGACAAGCCAGAGGAACGGCGGGGCCATGAACCCCGCGAAAGCGAAGCCGAGGGAGTAGAAGCCCAAAGCGCGGCCACGCATTCGCACGAACCAGTTGGCAACGGCCGGGCCGACGGCCATCCACATGCCGACGGAACTGGCGTTTGCCAGGGAGAACCACACGTAGAACATGATGAGGCTCTCGATGGAGTGAAGCATGATGAGGCTGATGCCGAGGCCGGACAAGCCAAAGGCGAGGAGCGGCCTGGGGCCAACCTTGTCAAACGACCAGCCAAGGAACGGGGCGAGGACGCCGATAAGCACACCCATGAAGAGATAGGAGGCAGTGACCTGGGTCTTGGTCCAGTTCATTTCTTCGGTGATCGGATCAATGACGAGCGTGAAGCCGTAGAAGAGGATTCCGCCGAAAACGATGTTGAGAAAGACGGCGGCGATGACGATCCACCAGCCGTAGAAGATGCGCGGCTTCTTTCGCGTTATGTAACCAGCAGGCGGCTGCACGCCGTTGGGGGAGGCCATTCATCAATGGTACGCCTGTTTATGTCCCGGTTCGCGATCCGGCGCGGCGGTTCGAGGGTTGGTCTGCCGCGTTCCGGCTTGGGGGCCGCAGACGGGAGATGAGGCATTGGGCGTAAATGCTAGGCTTTAAGAGTCGCGGTTCGCCCAATCGGCACAGTGCGGCGTCTTTCGGACTCACACGCAGGACTTTCAGGAATGCAGCAACGCAGCGGGTTTCGCATACCCTTGCCAAGGACGGTCTTCTACGGCTGGTGGATTGTTGCGAGCGCGCTAACCCTCGCGACGATCTACAGCGGTTTCTTCTTCTACGATTTCACACTATTCGTGACGCCGATCCGTGAGGATCTGCCGGAGGTTGGGAACGCGATCAACGGCGCCTTCTTTGCAACCAGCATCAATTCGGCGATTATGTCGCCTGTTCTGGGCGCTATTTTCGACCGTCGCGGGCCGAAGATGGTTGCGGGGGGAGGGCTCGCGCTCGGCGCGATTGGATTCGCCATCATGGGCGTGATGACGGAGCCGTGGCATCTGTACATCGGATTCAGCCTCGCGGGCTTCGGCCCGATCGTCTTCTTCTCCGCGGCCATACCGTCCGTGGTCAACTGGTTCTTCCGGATGCGGGGCCGCGCGTTAGGCATCTGCATGGCGGGGCTGGGGCTTGGCGGGTTCCTGACAATCCCGACTCTCTTCGTCATTGAGCAGATCGGTTGGCGGAACACGTTTCTCGTCATGGCAGCCGTCATCGCCGTACTGGTCCCCTTGATGACAATCATCCTGCGAGGCACACCCGAGAAGTATGGGATGCGGCCGGATGGGGACGCGCCGACGGTCACTGCGAGCGGGGTCACCGAGCTTGCCGAGCCCATGTACGGCCTCACATTCACGCAGGCTTTGCGCGCGCCCGTGTTCTGGTTCCTCGGCACCCTCTTCTTCCTGGCCTTCTGGTGCATCGGCGCTCTCACCGTTCATCAGTCACCATTCATGGAGGCAGCCGGATATTCGAGGACCGACGCGGCCTTTGCGGTCGGCGCGATGGCCATCATCACCGTGGTCGGGCGCGTGCTGGCAGGCTGGATGGCGGACGCGACGGACCCGCGGCGGGCGGCGGTCCTCGCATTCGTTCTGCAAGCGGTCGGCATATCCGCGTTTGCCTTGAGCAACCCGGACCAGAACTGGTATCTCATCCTCTTCCTGCTCGCGTTCTCGCCCGGCTTCGGTATGATTACCGTCCTCCAGGCGGCGCTGCTGGCAACCTATCTGGGCCGGCGCGCCTTTGGCGTGCTGCAGGGGATCCTGTGGACGGTCACCGCGTTGGCCGTTTCGGTCTCGCCAACGGTTGCCACGTTTGCCGACAACAGTTTGGGCGGGATGCAGAACGGATTCCTGATGTTCGGCGCGTTCAGCGCCATCGGCCTGATCCTCGTTTACCTGGTCCTGCCAAGGCCGGGCATCGTCCGCCCCCGCAGTGGATCAATTATTCCGCCGCCGCCGCAATCGACGACAACGCATAGCTGAAGTTACCAAGGGCCGGTTAGTCGGTTGAGGGTGGGCCGCGAAATTGCAAACATGCGTGCTACAGTTGGGTAAGATGGTTGTGCCAACAAGTTGAGAGGGGCCAGTATGAACGTTGAGATACTGTCTGAGCGGCTCAATTCATCCTTGCCGGCCCTCTTCGTGTGCAAGCAGATTGACAACGGCGGGGTTCTGGTTCGCACGCCGCTGCTCTTGCCCGATGGCGACATGATCGACGTTGTAATCATGGAGGCACAGGGGCGGTTTACTGTGACGGATTCAGGCGACGCCACAGGGTGGCTATGGCTACAGACCGGCAGCCACGATACGTCCGCGCTACAGCGATCTCTCATTGCAGACACATGCCAGACGCTTGGAATAGGGCACGACGGCGGGACGTTCATGATTCGGGATGTGAATGATGGTGACCTGGCAGACGCCATTGTGCGGCTGGCCCAAGCAGTAGCTCGCATCGCCGACACACTCCGTCTCGTCGAGCAGGGCCTTCCCGCGAACTAATCTGCGCCAAGCCAGGAACGCACCGGCGGTGCGGCGGTTACTCTTATCGCACTATTGCGGCGCTGCGGGTGTCAGTCGGTTGAGGGTGGTCCAGCGGGGCGTTCGGCGACTGCTGCCGGAGGCCGCCCATCCTGAGCTTGCCCGTCAACGGGCGGCCCTGTGTGACCACCAGCTGCACCGTTAGGGGGGCCTCCCCGGCCGGGTGGCGGGCCGCCCCAGCCGCCGGCGCCCTGCACGGTCTCCGTCCCGCGTGTGCGCAGCTGGGGGAAGAATGTGAGCAGGACGATGGAGCAGAAGAATGCGCCAAGGCCCGTCAACGTGACGGCAAGCGGGGCACCGTAGAGTTCCGCAATGACACCGGTGATGAGCAGGGCGAACGGCTGAAATCCGAACACGATCAGGCGCACGCTCATCACGCGTCCGCGGAGGTGGTCAGGCGTTAAAACCTGCACCAGTGAGAAATTCCCCGTCATGACAAGCTGGAAGAACCAGCCTGCTATCGCCGCGAAGATGAGCGCGATAATGAACGCTCCCGATGTTGGGCCTGACAGATCCAGTCCGAGGAATTCCGCAAAGGCCGTCGCCTGCGAGAATCCGGCGATCATCAGCCCAACGCCAATCGCGCCGATGGACAGCCACATCTTGAGTTGATTGACGGAACTGAACGTGGCAATGATGAGCGAGCCGACGGTTCCGCCGATGCCGCCCGCCATTCCGAGGTAGCCAAGACCGGCCGGTCCCGCCTCCAACACTTCTTCGGCAAAGACCGGCAGCAGCGCCTGATAGGGCATTCCAAAGAACGTGGCAATCATGCCAAGCAGGATGAGTCCAAGCAGGATGCGGCTGTGTCGTATATGCCGCAGCCCTTCCATGATGTTCTCGACCACCCCGGTCTGGGGCTGTCCTTGCCCCCAGGCCGGGGCCGCAGAAAGGCGGATCAGCATGAAAAGCGGCACAGACACGCCCACAAGCGCGGCTCCTGCAAAGAACGCGAGCGACGGATCAACGTCCAGCAGGAATCCGGCGGTGACCGGCCCAATCAGCGCGCCGCCGCTGAACATAATCGAGGACAGGGCCGTTGCGTTTGCGATGTGCTGCGGAGGAACCAGACTCGGCACCATGGAGAACCGCGCGGGCGACGAGAGCGCGAACATCATGCCGTGTATGAGTGAGAGCACAAGCAGATGCCACTCATTGATGAGTCCGGTCAGGACAAGCAGAGCCAGCGTGATATGGGTAAGGAAGTTGGAGACATCGCTGGCGATCAGGATGTGCTTGCGGTTGAATCGATCAGCAATAACGCCACCAAATACGGAGAGGGGGAGCGCGGGAAGGAGCGACGCTGCGCTGATAATCGTCACCCACAGTTCAGAGTCTGTGAGATCAAATGTCAGCCATCCCCGCGCGATGATGAGCATGAAGAACGAGGTGATGGAGAGGATGGAGCCAAACCAGTAATACCTGTAGCTTCGTGAGCCGAATGCGCGGAACGGGCCGCCGGTCTTCGCCTGCGCGGTGTTATCACCCCATCCACCGGGAGGTCCGCCGGAGCCATTTCCTGGCGGGCCGCCTGCTGCGGGAGGGCCGCCGCCCGGCCTCTGCCCTGCCTGAGATGCCATGAGAAAGTGTCCTGTTGTCTAACGAGATGGATGAAGTGTCTTGCGGGTCCGTATCAAGAACATAAGTATACGCCTATTCACGGCGAGGCTTCGGTTTTTGTCCAGCCCGTTGGCTCGCTTTGGCCGCTGGGTTCACACAATTGCGTTAGCATTGACGGTGGAGGGTGAGCGGCAATGGTTCGAGAGTTGCATATCAGGGCAAGGGTCCAACCCGGCGGAAAAATCGAGGTTGAGAGCCCGGAGTTGACCGAGGGTGAGGATGTCGATGTGACGATTTCATCCTCGGCGGACGAGACTGCGCCGAAGAAGCGTTCAATCGCAGACATCATGGCAGAGGCACCGGGGCACCTGCTATTCAAGTCGGCTAAAGACGTTGACGATTACATCAGGGAGGAAAGGGCTTCTTGGGACCGCTGACCTTTCCCGAGAGAGGCCCAATTTACCTCGATGCAACCAGCCTGATTTATGGGATTGAACGTGTCGAGCCATTCCGGTCCGTGATAGAACCTTTATGGGAACAGGCACGGATGGGCAGGTATCGCCTCATTACTAGTGAGCTAAGTATCCTGGAAACTCTGGTTCGTCCGCTTCGTGAAGCCAATCAGGCTCTAGTCGAGCTGTTTCGAACTGCACTCTTGGGGGCCGATGAAGTGGACATTATCCCGGCTACTCTCCAGACGTGGGAAGAAGCCGCAAAGATTAGGGCACAGTGGCGGCTGGAAACCCCGGACGCTCTTCACGCTGCCACGGCCCTGCTGGCCGACTGCACACTCTTTGTGACCAACGATGTTGATTTTCGTCGAGTGCCGGAGCTACCCGCGGTTATCTTGGGCGATCTGGTCGAACAGCCCGGTCTATGACTGGCCGACGGTGTGGAGCAGGTGCATCAAATCGGACGGTAGTTCCTTGGTTGTTGAGAGGACGTCCTCAAGCGGGGTAAAGACGGGATTGCTGCCCACCTCGCTCACCATGTGGTGATCAAGGCCGTCATTGAGGCAGTCCACAGCGGCAGAGCCGAGCACAGTGCCCAGGATCCTGTCCGCCGCCGTCGGCACGCCGCCCCGCTGCACGTGACCGAGCACGGTCACGCGGTAATCCACCTGGAGTCGGCCATTGAGCCGCTGCTGCACCTGATCCGCCACTGAGAACGCGCCGCCCGCCTCTTCTCCCTCCGCCACGACAACAAGCAGGCTGCGTTTGCCGCCTCTGTGTGCCGCCACCAGGCGGCGGCACAGGACATCGACATCTTCATGTTCTTCGGGGATGACGATGGCGTCCGCGCCACCGGAGAGGCCGGCATAGAGTGCTATCAAGCCCCGTGTTCGCCCCATGACCTCGACGAAGAAGATGCGGCCGCTCGATTCAGCGGTGTCACGGATTCGATCCATCGCCTCAACAGCAGCGTTGACGGCCGTGTCAAAGCCGATGCACATGTCCGCGCCGGGGATGTCATTGTCGATTGTTGCCGGGATGGCGACAATCTTGCAGTCCTGTTCCTCATGGAGCTTGAGTCCGGCTCGCAGTGTGCCTTCCCCCCCGATGACGACGAGCCCGTCGAGCCGGGACGCTGCCATCTGCTCCGCGGCACGGGAACGTCCGTCCTCGGTCTCGATGGCGGGGGCACGAGCGGTACCGAGAATTGTGCCGCCGCGCTGGAGGATGTGAGCGACGGACTTGGGGCCTAGACGCTGAAAGTCTCCGCGCATCAGGCCATCAAAGCCGTTGCGAACGCCGAGAGAACGAATGCCAACAGAGGCGGCGGCACGGACGACGGCTCTAATCGCCGCGTTCATGCCGGACGCGTCTCCCCCGCTTGTGAGAATGCCGATCTGTCTCATAGTGGTTTGTCCGTCCCATTGTAGACGGGGGGTCAAGGGACGTGGGGGCTTATTTAGTTCGTCGGGATGCCAAAGTGGCGGAGGATGGCTTTGCCGCCGCGGGAGCGAGGGCTCAACGACGCCGAACGGGACTCGCCTGGCCCGTAGCGCACTATGTGATCAGCAGCGACAAGGTCGCTCGGCAAACCTTGATTCCGATCCCAGTCTTTGACGCGCCGCGTGACGACGAGAATCGCCTCTCCATCCCTAACACGCGGCACGATCGATTCTTCGACGAATTTGACCGCGAGATTCGCGGACGGCAGCTTATGCGCGCCGTCAATGAAGCTCCTGCTCCAGTAAGGTGAAAGTTCGATGATGGCGACATCCTCAAGAATGTCTGTGTCAGAAACCCCGCCATGCTCAGCAATGATTTTCGCCGTTTTCCCCAGCCCCAGATTGTTACGCACATAGCGTTTGAGCCCCTTGCCCAAAAAAGTCAAAAGGTCTTCCGTTGATTCCTGTCCAATCTGTCTTTGACGCCGGTACTCGGCTTGCTCCTTGTAACTGCCAATGTTGGCGCTCGGATTTGCCAGCAGCACATAAATGGAGGCGTTTTCGAGATTGCCGGCGAATGGAACCGGGTACAACCCCAAGTGCAACCGACTGTCGCTAAACTCCTCCCCGTAAATGCCGACAATCTCTTTGGCCTGCTCTAGTGTGAAGGCGACTGTCCTTCGCTGCCAACGGCGGGAATGCAATTCATCGGCATCCACATCCAAGACATACGGTGCGCTGTCACCCGGCTCCCAGTCATTCCATGCTTTTAGTAAATCCACGGTGCACTCCTTATCAAGTGGTTCATACATGGTTAGGGGTGATTCATCTGCTGTGTCAATCGAGGCTTTAGATTCTTCGACTGCGCTCAGAATGACAGGGGTGATGTGACCCTATCGGGCCACGAGGTGGATTCCGGCCTTCGCCGGAATGACGGCGGGGGGCGGGAATGACGGGTGGGGAGGAGATTAGTCGCGGGCGAGGGCCCAGCCGCGGAGTTCAAACATGGCGGTGCGGGCGACGCGGAGTTTGAAGTCGAGGCGTTGGGCGGGGTATCGACCCTCGCGCATCTTGTGGCCGGTCTCGTCTGAGATGCCGATGTAGGCGAGGCCGACAGGCTTGCCCTCAAGTTCGCCGGGCCCCGCAACGCCGGTGATGCCGACACCGATGGTCGCGCCGGAGCGTTCACGGGCGGCGTCCGCCATGGCGATGGCGCATTCGCCGGAGACCGCGTCGTGCTTCTCAATGATCTCGGCGGGGACGCCCATGGCTATCTTCATCTCGTTGGTGTAGGTGACGTAGGAGGCGCGGAAATAGGCGGACGCGCCGGGGGCGTCCGTGAGGATGTTGGCGAGGTTGCCGCCGGTGCAGGACTCCATGGTGGCAACGGAGAGGCCTCGTTCCGTGTAAACACGCCGGATAACACCCTCAAGGGTGTCGTCGTCCTGTCCCCAGAGGTGGGCGGCGAGGCGGTCACTCACGTCATCCGCGACCGGCGTGATGAGCTGCGTCGCATCCAATTCCGTGGACGCGCGCGCGGTGAGACGGATGTGGATACCGTCCGACTTCGCATAGACGCCGATTGTGGGATTCAGGCCGTGGAGCAACTCGCCGAGCCGCTCGTCGACGCTCGCCTCGCTGAGGCCGAACGTCTTGATGGTGCGGGAGTGGATGACGGCGTCGTTGCCCATGAGCTGGAGCCGCAAGCGCGGCAGGGCCTGTTCCTCCCACATGCCATACATCTCACGCGGGACGCCCGGCATGACGATGACGATCTTTTTGTCGCGCTGCACCCACCACCCGGGGGCGGTGCCGCGAGGGTTGGGAATGGCCTCGGCGGAGGGGATGAGCATGGTCTGCTTGAGGTTGCGCTCCGCCATGGCGATGCCACGCCGATCAAAGAACTCACGCAGCTCCTTCTCGAGCGCGGGGTCGGGATAGAGCTCCTCGCCGAGGAATTTGGCGATGGCTTCGCGGGTGACGTCGTCCTCCGTGGGGCCCAGGCCGCCGGTGGCAACGACGACGTCCGAACGGCTCCACGCTTCTTCAAAGACACGGGCGAGCCGGTCGAGATTGTCGCCGACGGTGGTCACGCGATAATTTCCGATGCCGATGCCGGGGAGTTGGGACGCGAGATAATTCGCGTTGGTGTCTATCAGCGCGCCAAGCAGGATCTCGGTACCGATGGAGATGATCTCTCCACGCAGCACTTCAACATCATTTGTGCTCATCGGCGCGATGCCCTCCTGCGACTCGTTCGGCCCTGTTCCTATACTCTAAGGTACGTTATTGGTTTGGCGGGGGGGATGGAGGGGATGAGGAACGATGATAGGGGCGCCTGATAGTCTTCACGTCCGCATGGCTCGAGGCGCCCTCGGGGATCCGCAGCTCTACAAGGAATTGGCGCAAGACCCAGGGGCCATCCGGCAGGCTCTTTTTGTCGTCGTCGTGGTATCGATCATCCACGGCATTGCGGCGTCGCTAGGCACGCTTTACTCCGAGGGGGACTTGACGGCGTCAAACGTATTCATCTCCTCATTCATCTTCACGGGGTTGGGGTGGACGCTGTCAGCCCTGTTCTCGTACATGATCGTGTCGGTGATTGCGGGAACGTCCGCGGCGGGTTTTCTGGGCGGAAGTTTTTTGCAGTTCCTACGGAGCGTGGGCTTCACGGCGTCGCCCGCCCTGCTCATGATTCTCGTTCCGGTGCCGGTGCTCGGCGACGCGGCCGCACTCGCTGCGATTTTCTGGATTGCGACGGCCATGATGATCGCGACACGCGAATCTCTTTCTTGCAGCATGCCGCTCGCAGCCGTGGCGGTGATTGTTGGGACGATTGTCGGACGGGTCATCACGGGTCTGACGGTCGTTCTTCTCTTTGGGCCTTTGACGTAGGTCGGCGTCGAGCATCTGCGAGAGTGCGGTGACCACCAACGATGGCGCGAGCCCCGCTGACTATCCGACGCCGCGCCGGTGGGGCCGCGTTGCGGACGTTATCGAGGACGGCGTGATCTACATGGAGGACGCGGAGCGGCTGGTGCTGGCGGGCGTGACGCTGCCGAGCGATCCCGACCGACGCGGGCAGGCGGAGGCGTACCTGTCCGAGCTGGTGGCGGATACAATAGTGTTTTATGAGGCGACTGAATCGGACAGCCTCGGCAGGCTGAAAGCAGAGGTGTGGGTGGGCGATGTCAACGTCAACGATGCGCTCCGCGCCCGCGGCTACGTCGACTGAGCGCGGCGTGGCTGGCGTACTCTCCGCCATGACGCGGGGGATGGGCATCGCATGGAGACGCGCGCACCGATTCGTTTCCACGGTGCTGTTCGGCGCAGAGGCGGCCAATGCCCTGGACTCCCGTGACGTTGACTCCTATTTCCGCACGACTGAGGGTTGACCGGACGATATCGGGCTCGCAGTTCGCGATATTTACCAGACGGCAGGGCACGGCGGCGTGATGCGGCACTAGGAGCCGACTGCGCTACACTCGTTCTGCAATGCCCCACACTGAGAAATCCGTAAACACGATTCTTGCTGAGATTCTTCGCCCCATGTTCGCTCGTGCGACGGTTGCGGGCGAGGACACGGGCGGCGTTACAGAAAACCCGGCGCTCCAACTCGATGTCTTAATCACTGCCCCGGGCCGCTCACCCGTCTCTATCGAAACGGAGTTCCTGCCGGCTCGAACGGTCGAAGACGACGCGCTTTCCCGTCTCGGAAAGACGGCGAGGCGAGACGCCAAGACCATCGAAGCCGCAATTGCAGTCCGTTATCCGGAGCGCCTCCGAAATGACGATGTAGACATCAATGATGGGCTGCTGGAGAGTCGTTTCTCCTACGCCGTGTTCACCCAAGAGGGTCCGGTCAATAATCTTCGCGCTGTGCGATTCCCCGAATCGGGATGGCTGGATGGAGATGTCGGCGATCTTGCTACTTTGGCGCGGCTCGTGTCTGTCCCGCAGCGCGCCGTTGATCAGGCTGCCGAGAATCTGCAATCCGGGATCGATATGGCCGCCACCGTCTTGGGGGAAATGGCAATTTCAAGACCCGGAATCACTGCCGAGGTTGCCTATGTTCTCGGAATGGAAAACGTCGAGCAGACGCGGCGTATGGCATCGGCGATCGTCGCGAATGCGATGGTATTCCATGAGCGCATCGCGGGCATGCATCCGAACGCCGGTATCAATACGTTGGAGACGATTGCCGGTCGTGGGGCAGCGAACCCTAAAGGTGATTTACTCGAAAGCTGGGGGAAGATCCTCGTTATCAACTACCATCCAATTTTTGACATAGCGCGGCGCATTATCGAGTGTTTGCCTGCGCAGCCCGCAGCCCGTCTGATTCGCATCCTGGGAGAAAGCGGCAACTACGTTAATTCCTCAGGAATCGACAACGCACACGATTTGACCGGACGTGTTTTCCAGCGCCTGATCTCCGACAGGAAGTACCTCGCAACATTCTATACCCGACCTGCGTCTGCCGCACTCCTCGCCCAACTCGCTGTGACTAAGTTAGAAGGCGTTGACTGGTCGAGTGCGGAGTCAGTTGGTCAATTGAGGATTGCAGATCTGGCATGCGGCACCGGCGCGTTATTGTCTGCGGCCTATGGACACATAGCAAGTCTCTACGAGCGTGCCGGGGGTGACCCGCGTGACCTGCATCGAGCAATGATGGAAGACGTCTTGATTGGCTGCGATGTTATGCCGTCAGCAGTCCATTTGACGGCTTCCACACTCGCCGGAATAGAGCCGGATATCCCCTACGATGATTCCCGTCTTCATACGATGCCCTATGGCCTCCAGACTGATGAAGAAGTACGAATTGGCTCACTGGAATTCTTGGGGGCTAACAGCGTCCCCACAAGTACACGTGAGAGCGGCGCGGCGCGGCGGGTGAGAGGCGCCGCGGGACAAGAGAATGCTATTGCCGACGTTCCTGATGGGAGTCTTGACCTAGTCATCATGAATCCGCCGTTTACGCGGGCGGGCTCTGATTGGGAAGGCGCTGAACGGGCGGAAGACTATATCAAGCAATTCAGAGGTCTTAGTACAACATTGGATACACAAAAGGAGATGTCAGCCCGCCTGAAGAACCTCTCCAGCAATACGATTTATCATGGCTACGCTGGCATTGCGTCCGCGTTCGTTGCTTTGGCTGACAAAAAGCTGAAGCCAGGCGGTGTGCTTGCACTGGTCTTACCGATTTCTGCTGCGGCCGGTATGTCCTGGCAAGCCTTTCGGCAGTTGTTGGCCCGCTCCTACGGGAATCTGGAAGTCCTGTCTATCACGTCCAACGGAGGAGGAATGTCATTCTCCGCCGACACTGATATTGCGGAATGCCTGATTATTGCTGAGAAGCATGTGACTTCAGATGAGACCGGTCCTGGGCGATTCATTTCGCTCGAACGGCGCCCGCGAGACATGATTCAGGCCGCCATCCTCGCGCAGACAATCAGTGAAATTGAGGAACCGCGCTCAATCGATGACGGCCCCTACGGCGGCACGCCCATTGTTGTTGGTGACCGGCCCGTTGGAGAACTGTTGAAGTTTCCCGTGACGCAGAATGGCGACATCTGGGGAACGGTAAGACTGCTCGACGGCTCTGTAGCCCAAACCGCGCATGCTTTATCCGATTCAAGGCTCTGGTTGCCCGGCGTGTCTTCTTCTGTTGACATACCAATCACTCACTTGAACGACATCGCCCAACGCGGTTGGCACGACATCAATTTAGCTGGATCTAGCGGGCCATTCACGCGTATGCCGCCAACTCCAACGGCAACGTATCCGTCGCTCTGGAATCACGACGCCAAGAGAGAGACACGTCTGATCTGTCAGCCTGATTCTCAACTCATCGTAAGGCGAGGCATGGAATCGCGGGCTCATGACGCATGGGAAACCGCTAGCCATGCGCACGTGAACAGAGACTTCCGGTTCAACTCGCAGCCTCTCACTGCCGCCTTTACACAATCAAAGACCATTGGTGGAATTGCATGGCCAAATGTCGCCTTTGAAAATGACGTTACGGAGAGAGCATTTGTCCTATGGGCCAACTCGACCTTGGGGCTGGTTCTCTTCTGGTGGCACTCAAATAGGCAACAAGGCGGGCGCGGAAGGACAACTATTAGCGCGATAGAATCGCTCCCCGTCCTTGATTTCCGCGCTCTCACGGGTAGCCAGCTCGCAACCGCTGAACGCATCTTTGAAGAGTTTCAAGACAGGGAGTTCCTGCCCGCCTACCTTGCGGACGCCGACCCTTCCCGTGACCTGCTTGACCGCCGCGTCATCATTGACCTGCTCGGATTCGATGAGGGCACCTACTTGGCAGTGCGCCGATTAGCGCAGAAGTGGTGCGCCGAGCCGTCCGTCCATGGTGGCAAGGCGCGTCCCCGTGATGCCAAGCCAATTCCGGGCGATGGTCCTCCAGCCGCCACATCCCCACGCGTGGACATCGGGTAGTACCCCTCGCACCGCCCCTATCCCGTATACTCTTAAGCGAGCGGGCGGTTCGGCTGCCCGCGGTTTGTTTGTCGGTCGGGGCGTAGCGCAGTTCGGCAGCGCGCCGCGTTCGGGACGCGGAGGTCCCCGGTTCAAATCCGGGCGCCCCGATTTTCTTTCTCGGTTCGTGATCTAGCTTGGGCTTTCCATGTTGTTGGTCCGCCGCGTTCCGGCTTGGGTGGTTCAGGGCGTCTTTAGATTCCTCGACTGCGCTCGGAATGACATCGTGGGGGCGCTGAAATGACATGACGTTGTGGCTCCCGTATCAAGTACGGGGCAGTCTCATGCGGGTCACGCGATGGATTCCGGCCTTCGCCGGAATGACGGGACGGGGCGCCGGAATGACGAGTGAGTAAGCGGGAATGATGGGGAGCATGGCCGCTCTTCCCTTCGACAGGCTCAGGGCGAGCGGAGGGGATTGGCCGTCCTGCAGACGGCACTGGATTCCCGTGTCAAGCACGGGAATGACGGGGCGTTAGGTGGCGCGGCGGGAGAAGGCGTCTTCCTTGTCCAGTTTGGCGTAGGTCTTTTCGCCGTTTTTGGTGGGTTTGTAGCGTCGCATGAAGCCTCGCTCTTGCCCTTCGACTTCCTCGATAAGGTCGGCCTCGATGAGGGCGCGGACGATCATCTCACCCATGTAGCCGCCGGCGGGGAGGTGGTGGCCGCCCATCGGCTCTCCCGTTTCCTTGAACGTGCGGCAGATGTCACGCAAGGCCTGGGCGGCCTCAATCATCATGCTCTCCATGACGCGGGTGACGACGGGCGTCCCACGCACGGTCCCGGTGAAATCATCGAATGCCGCCAAGTCTTCCCTCCGCTGTTGTGATTCTTCGCTTCGCTCAGAATGACATAGGAGAGGTCAGAATGTCATTGGGCACTCCACAAGGCATCGGACGCATTCCACGTGCCAGATTCCCGCTTTCGCGGGAATGACGGAGGCGGGGCGGGAATGACGGAGGAGGGGCGGGAATGGCGATGGACAGACGGGCGCGGGGTTCACCCTTCGACAGGCTCAGGGTGAACGGACGGGTGGCGGGCTCAGGGTGAACGGAGGGGTGGCGGGCTCAGGGTGAACGGGGGTGTGTTCGGCCTATTCGTTGTTGTCGTCGTTGGTCACCATGTTTGTGAATGGACGCAGCAGGCTTGTGAACTCCATGGGGAAGATGAACTTGGTCGACGGCGCGGCGCCCACGTCTTTGAGCGTTTCCAGGTATTGCAGGCTGAGAGTGTTGGTGTCGATGCCGCGCGCGACACCGGAGATTCGGTCAAGCGCGTTCGCAAAGCCGTCCGCGCGGAGGAGCGCCGCCTGCTGTTCGCCCTCGGCACTCAGAATCTCGGCCTGGCGCTCTCCCTCGGCGCGCAGGATGGCGGCCTGCTTCTCACCCTCTGCGACGGTGATGGCCGCCTGCCGCGTTCCCTCTGCCTCCGTGACTGCCGCGCGGCGAATCCTCTCCGCGGACATCTGGCGGTTCATGGCTTCCTGGATCTCTCGGTTTGGTTCCACCTCACGAATCTCAACCTGGGTGACCTTGATGCCCCAGCGTTCCGTGACTTCATCCAGCTTGGCCCGCAGGGACTCGTTGATGCGTTCGCGCTGTGAGAGGACATCGTCCAGGTTCATCTCACCGATGACGGCCCTCAGGTTGGTGGTGGCGATGCCGATGACGGCGGATCGGTAGTCGACAACCTCAATCACGGACCTCTCGGCGTCGTTCTCCTGCACCCGCATGTAGACGAGGAAATCGATGTCGATGGGGGCGTTGTCAAGGGTGATGTTGGTCTGGCGGGGAATATCGATGACGTTCTCGCGGAGATCGATCCGCTGGGTGGACTGAAACGGCCAGACGAGGAGATTGAGTCCGGGCTGCCTCATCCCGGAATACTTGCCGAGGTTGAAGACCGCCATGCGCTCGTACTGCTTGACTATCGAGATATAGGGGATCATTTTCCCTGCTCCTTTCAACCGTTCGGCGAACGGTTCACTCTTCTCTTTTCACCGTCACAATCAATCCTTCCACCTGGACAACGACGATTCTTGCGCCCTCTTCAATCGGCTCGCCGGTGGCAGACTCGGCAGTCCAGACCTCTCCGGCAAGGCGAACAGTGCCCTGCGGATCGATAGGATTGATGACCCTGCCGGACTTTCCCAACGGTATTGTCGCCGGCGATACATACGAGGCTTTCCTGTAGTCGCCAAGCGCCCAGAAGGTCAACGCGAGGCCGGCAAAGAGGCCGGCGCTGACCGCGCCCAACATCCAGTAACTCACCCGGAAACTGGGGGAGTCTATTGCGGGGGCCTCAAAACTGCCAAATAACAGGAAGCCGCCAACGAGGAAGCTGAACGCGCCGCCGATCCCAAAGACGCTGATTCCGGGGGCCTGCATCTCCATGTAGAAGAGAACCATCGCCGCCACGATGAGGCCGAAACCCACCCAGTTGACGGGCAGGTTGCCGAATGCGGCGAATGCCAACCCGAGGGCGATGAGGCCAACGATGCCGGGGCCGAGGAAGCCGGGGCTGATGAGTTCAATGATGATTCCGAGCCCGCCCACCGTCAGCAGCAGGAAGGCGATGTTGGGGTTGGAGATTATCTCCAGGAAGGTCTCAAGGGCCGTCTTTTCAATGTCCTGCACGGCAAGGCCCGCAGTTTCCAGGACGGATTCAGCACCGGCGATGGTGACAGTGCGTCCGTCGAGACTCGCCAAGAGTTCGTCAATATCATCGGCGAGAAAGTCGATTATCCCCTCGTCGAGCGCCTCGGACGCGGTGTATGAGCGGGCTTCAAGGACGGTCGCCTCCAACGCCTGCGGGTTGCGCCCCGTCCGTTCGCCGATGCTCCTGAGGAAAGCTGCCGCGTCTTGCCTTGCCTTGGATTCGAGCGTGTCGGGCAGGTCCTCGCCTCCACCGCCAACCGGCGATGCCGCGCCTATGTTTGTGGCTGAGGACATGGCCGCAACGTGCCCCGCCGCCGTGATGAACGTGCCGGCCGAGGCGGCCTGCGCGCCGCTTGGGGCCACATACACAACCACGGGCACGCGGCTTGCGAATATCTCCTCAACAATGTCGCGGGTGGAGTCGAGCAGCCCGCCGGGAGTATCGATCCGGATGATGACAATCTCGGCGTTGTCCGCCTCCGCCCTGCTGATGGCGCGGGTGACATAGCGGAGTGTCACGGGTTCGATCACGCCGTCAATCTCGATAAGAGCGGCGTGTCCGCCTGAACGCTCCTCCTGGAACGGAACGGCCGATATGGCGAAGCCGCCCAGCCCAATGATGATCATGAGGGCGGCGATGAGGTGTCTAGCGGTTCCCACAAGCCTTTTCCGGCGGCGTCAACGACGGCATCCGCTGTATTATATGCGCCTACGGGATCCGTCCTTACAGGCCGGCGGCGTCAATGTCCACGCCACGCGAAACAGATACTGAACAACAGCAACACGAACAGACGCACAGCGCCGTTACGTCCCCGCTTGGCTCGTTAGCCGTTCCGAACTTCCGCAACTACTGGTTCAGCGCCGTCTCATTCGTGATGGGCTGGCAGATCCTGCGCATCGTGATCGCGTGGGAGGGATATGAGCTAACCAACTCCGAGATCTTCCTGGGCTACCTGGGGTTTGTCATGGGGATGGGCACGATCAGCGTGAACCTCATCGGCGGGGTGGCGGCGGATCGCGTAAGCAGGCTGGGACTGCTTATCGCCACGCAGGTCTGCATGACCATCACGGTGACCGTCCTGATGATGCTGACGTTCGGGGAGATTCTCGCGCCGTGGCACCTGCTGGCGGCGTCTGCGGCCATCGGCATCATCCAGGGCATCGACCAGCCAACACGGACGGCGGTGGTCCCGGCGCTGATTCCCGATCGGCGTCTGCTGATGAACGCCCTGGCGCTCAGCTCGTCCGTGTGGCAGGGGACGCGGGTGTTTGGCCCGGGTTTGGGCGGAGTGCTGATCGAGCGCATCGGCTCCGCGATGACATTCGGGTCGGTGACGCTGGGCTATGGGCTGGGGACTTTGCTGCTCTTCTTCGTGCGGATTCCGCGCGTGGATCGGACGCCCGGCAACGTGTTCAAGGAACTTTTTGAGGGAATCACGTTCATCGCGCGGCGCAACCTCTTCGCGAGCCTGATTTTGCTGACGTTCGTGGACAGCTTCTTTGGCGTGGCATACATCCAGGTGATGCCGGTGTTCGCGCGGGACATCCTTGGGGTAGGCGCGGACGGCATGGGGATGATGTTGGGGGCATCGGCGGCGGGCGGGCTCCTCGGCACGGGCATGGCGGCGTTCTGGGTGAAGGGTCGATGGCCGCTGGTCCTGCTGCTGGGCGGGGCCGGACTCTTTGGGGCGATGGTGATGCTGTTCGCGTTCAGCGAGCTGCTGTGGCTGTCGTTGGCGGCGCTGTTCCTGTCCGGCACGTTCAACTCACTCTCGCAGATCACGAATCTGACGCTGTTGCAGAGCGCGGTGCCGGAAGACCTGCGGGGCCGCGTGATGGGCGTGTTCAGTTTGACCTACAGCCTGATCCCGCTGGGCGGCCTGCAGGTGGGCGCGCTGGCGGAGTGGCTGGGCGCGCCGATGGCGGTGGGGATTGGCGGAGGTGTCGCGGTGGTATTCGCTATTGCCCTCGCGCTGCGGTCGAGTTTCTGGCGTGACGTGCGGGTGGCGGCGCGGACGGCTGCCTAGAGATACGCGATGTGCATGCGTAGTGATGCGGTGGTTGGGCAATCCCTATGTTGCCAGCTTGGACCGTATGCTCTCCTCAAATTCGGTCAGTGTGACAGGAAAGCCGCCCGTTAGGCCCTCTGTTGCTCGCTCAAGCGTAGTGACATGAACATCGCCTCTGACGAGGCGAAAGCGCCTGCCACTCTCATCTTCCTCATAATCCACGGTAAACCAAGCAATGTCCCCACTAGATAGATCTTCAACCTCTTCCATATGTCCAAGTGACTCAAAGAAGTGCCTGTCGACCACTACAGCCATCTTCTTACCCCATCGGCGGAGCGTTGGAACCTTGATTTGCAACTGGGGCATCAGGCGTTTGGGTCCGCTGCTTCGGTAATCCGGCCGACGTGTCTGACCCGGGAATGGAGCCCGCTCTCCCTCGTAATCTCTGATGTTCTGAAACTCTTCGTTCATGCTCCTGCCGGAAAAGTACACGGCTTGAATCTCCAGGGCGCACCAGTCAAGCACCGATCCTCCATCCTCTTGATTTGCCAGCACCATGTCGATCCGCCCAACGTTCGTGTTTCCATCCTCGGCCCGCAGGAACCCAATCTCGGAAGCTATCCGGGGCGTTGACGTACCCAAGACAGTCTCGCCCACCCACTGAAAGATCGTCATGTCCTCTTCAAATCGGCGCGGGCAAAGCACTCTCAACCCCGCCTCATCGCCGGAAACGGGCACAGCTACACCGTTGACATCGTCGTATGCTCTGAATGAACACACGCCGCCCTTCTTGGTACACGACCCGCCATTCATCCGAAATGGGCACGGGTGAGAGCTGGAATCAGAGGCGTATTCGCGGCGTTCTTCCTGGGTCAGCCCTACAAAGGATTGCCCGTACCACTCGCCGATGCCGAAGCGTCGTGCTGGACTCACGACGCTAGCTCATGCGATGTAATCAGCAGTTCGTATATCACATTATGATGCGTGTTCTTCATTGGGACTTTGGTCACATAGAATCCGTGCCGGCGCGCCATCTCGACGATTTCAGGACTCTCATCGTAGGTCATCATGAAGGCGCCTCGCACTCGCGAAATCCGCTCAAACAAGTCCTCGTGATCAATGTCGTTGTACTCATACAGACGTCTTCCCGCCCGTTTGCCAGCGGCGGTGTAAGGAGGGTCAATAAAGAACACGGCCGCCTCGTTGTCCTTGCACAGATCGACGAGATCCATGCCGTCTCCTCGAACTATGTCAAGTTTTTGAGCATGGCTACCTATGGCCCGAATACGCGCGGCAAGTGTCTTGCCGTACCAGCGAGAGGCAATGCCATTGCCATTCTCTCCTTGCTTCATGACCGAAGCTCCCTTGGCCATGATTCCCCCGCGGTTCACCCTGTTTCGCAGCAACGTTCTAAAGGCAGCGTCAATGTCCGCTGTTCCTGTATCCGCGAATATGTCATCAATGTTCTTGCGGGTGGGGACGAAAGTTTCGACTCGGCACGCAAATTCTTCAGCTCTATAAATCATGCTTTGCCAAAGGTTGCAGATGTCCGGATCCTTCTCGCAGAGCACTGCTCTATCTACATAGTGATCCATGACAGCCGTGAGGGATGCGCTAGCGCCCCCTGCGAACGGTTCTATGAAGACATCCGGGCGAAAGTCGAGTTGCTCCAAATATTTGCGAATTTCAGGAACGAGCCACGTCTTGCCGCCCGGGTAGCGCAACGGGCTCCGCTGTGGAACCGATGCGACATTAACGACCCGATCAGATAGCACAGGAATAGGAGAGGTGAACTCAGTTTCCAGGAGCTGCGACTGCAAAGCCAAGATTATCGCCTGTCCATGTTCTTTTGTCCGCGCCGCACAGCAACTACGGTGAGTTGTTTCTGCAAGTTTAGCACATGAGTTTGATTCAAGGCTTGTTCGGGCACAGAGTCTTTGGATTCTTCGCTGCGCTCAGAATGACAAGGAGTGTGTTCGCGTGTCACAGCCGTGGGCGGCGGGGGGCGGGCATAAGCGCTTCGTTGACGGGGTCAACGGCTAATCGGAGGCCTTTGAGGGTTAGTGCGCCAATGACCGGCTCGGCGTCGTCCGGGCCGAACACGACCTGTGTTGTGACGCTGAGGCCATTGATTGCAGCCCGCGCCTCGCCAACGCCGTAGGCGACTACGCTGCCGTCGGCAAGCTCAAACTCGACGGTTCTGGTTGACGTTAGGCCAAGATTGCGCAGTGCGGGCTCCGGGGCCATCGTGAGGAAAGCGCCGGTATCAACGAGCGCGTCGAACTCAGTCTCGCTTGCGTCGCTCGGGTTGGAGATTCGTATCGGGACACTGAACATGCCCATGCATCAATTCTAGACCCGTTGTGCCATTTGGGGGACGGGGCATGCTTTCGTGGGGATGACGAGGTTCACCCTTCGACAGGCCAGGGTGAACGGGGGGTTGTGACCCCCGTATCAAGTACGGGGCAGGCTCTACGGGCCACGGGGTGGATT
This sequence comes from uncultured Dehalococcoidia bacterium, assembly GCA_964653005.1. Taxonomy (GTDB): domain Bacteria; phylum Chloroflexota; class Dehalococcoidia; order UBA6926; family UBA6926; genus VXMO01. Next base: position 310,748 of record CAZZAN010000002.1, read on the forward strand.
CCGGCCTGCGCCAGAACGACCGAGTATAGACCTCAACCCGCTACAATAGGACTCACTGTAGACATGGAGTTCTGGATTCCTCGACTACGCTCGGAATGACATAAGGCGCGGGAATGGCACAGGGCGCGGGAATGACGGGGTTCACCCTTCGACAGGCTCAGGGTGAACGGGAGCTTATAGGCAGAGGCGGCGGAAAGGCGATGCCGGGATATGTATTCGATTGATCTTTCGGGGAAGAATGCGGTTGTGCTGGGAGTGGCGAATCACCGCAGCATCGCGTGGCATATCGCGCAGGCGCTGCATAGCGCGGGCGCGAATCTGTATCTGACCTACCAGAATGAGCGGCTCGGCGACGGCATCCGCAAGCTGACGGGCGAGATGAAGAACGTCACGCTCATCGAGTGCGACGTGTCCGAGGACGAGAATGTTGAGTCGGCTTTCGCGCAGATCGCGGCGGAGGGGGCGTCCGTCGATCTCCTAATCCACAGCATCGCCTTTGCGAATCGGGATGACCTGGGGGGCGATTTCTCTGAGACCGGACGCGACGGCTTTCGCATCGCGCTGGAGGTGAGCGCGTATTCATTCATTCCTGTCGCACGCTACGCCGCGCCGCTGATGCCGGAGGGTTCCACCATCGTGACGTTGACGTTCCAGGCGTCGGACCGCGTGTTCCCCGGCTACAACATCATGGGCACGGCAAAGGCGGCGCTGGAGAATGAGGTGCGGCAGCTGGCGTATGAGCTGGGGCCGCGCGGCATCCGCGTGAACGCGCTCTCACCGGGGCCTTTGGATACACTGTCCTCTCGTGCCATTCACGGCTATGTGGACATGAAACGCATCCAGGCGGAGCGCTCGCCGCTGCAGCGCAACATCACGCACGATGAGGTTGCCAAGGCGGCGCTGTTCCTGCTGAGCGATCTTTCAAGCGGCATCACCGGCCACGTGCTGCCCATCGACGGCGGCTACCAGATCGCCGGCGTTTGATTTAATCATCGATCTCTATTGTGATGCACAGTGTGGTTGGGTTCTTATTGACGATGCCAGACAGAATCGGTCGTTATTGAGATGCACAGTGTGGTTGGGCTTTTATTGCCGGTGACAGGCACATTCGGCAGCGTGTCAATGTAATGTCGAACGAAACTTTTTCATCATCAATTCCAACATGAGTTCAGAACAAACTGATCGGCGTCGATTCCAGACGGTTCGCGGCACGAACGATACCCTGCCGGACGATCAGCCGTATTGGGATTGGGTACGCGCGGCAGCGCAGAGCGTTGCGCATCGTTTCGGCTTCAAGCGGATCGACACACCCGTGTTCGAGGAGACGGCGCTCTTTGTGCGGACGGTCGGCGAGGGCACGGACATCGTCGAGAAGGAGATGTACACGTTCACGGACCGCGGCGACGACATGCTCACGCTGCGGCCCGAGGGCACCGCGCCGGTCTGCCGCGCCTACATCCAGCACGGGATGCACACTCTGCCGCAGCCGGTGCGCGCCTTCTACATCACGCCGATCTTTCGCTATGAGAGGCCGCAGTCGGGTCGGCTGCGCCAGCATCACCAGTTCGGGGTGGAGGCCATCGGCGATCCGAATCCGGAGATCGACGCAGAGGTCATCCACGTTCTGTGGAGCCTGTTGCAAGAGCTTGGCCTGACGAACCTGACGCTGCACGTGAACTCCATCGGCGACGGCGATTGCAGGCCGCAGTTCCTGGAGTCGCTCCGGGAATACTATTCGACACGGCTGGATGACACCTGCGAGGACTGCCACACGCGGTACGAGAAGAATGCCTTGCGGCTGCTGGACTGCAAGGAGGAGCGATGCCAGCCCATCATCGACGGCGCGCCGACGCCTGCGGACAGCCTGTGCCAAGACTGCGCCGACCACTTCACGCGGCTCCGTTCCCTGCTGGATCTCTGGGAGATTCCCTATACGATCACGCCGCGGCTTGTTCGCGGGCTCGACTACTACACGCGCACCGTGTTCGAGGTGCATCCCGCCGTTGAGGGCTCGCAGACGGCGCTCGGCGCGGGCGGGCGGTACGACGGTCTCATCGAGCAGCTTGGAGGCTCGCCGACGCCGGGGGTCGGTTTCGGTTCCGGCATCGAGCGGATCATCATGAACCTGCGGGAGGCCGGGCTGACGCCACCAGAGGCGCTGTCATCCCGGACGGACCTGTACATCGTGTATCTCGGCGAGACGGCGCACGGCCACGCGCTGCGGCTGGCGGCCAAACTACGGCAGAACGGCCTCAGCGTTTCGCTTCCAACGGGCAGCCGCAGCCTGCGGGCGCAGCTGCGCTCTGCAGGGGCGGCAAATGCGCGCTATGCCCTGATCATCGGCGACGATGAGGTCGCCAAGGGCACGGCGGCGCTACGCGATCTGGATACAAGCGAGCAGAGTGACGTTTCGCTGGACGCGGCGGCGGTCAGGACTGCCATAGCTTCCTGATTGGCGGCGGTTTCGTGTGACGTCGCCGGGTTCCGCAGCCGCCCCACTGTTCCCAAAAAGAAAGAAGCCCCGCGGTGTGGTGCGGAGCTTCTCCCGGGGAGGAGGTGTGTGGTGGTGGTATTTCGTTTTTGGTTCCCCCCGCCCTTTTCAGGGCTGACGGGGGGAGGTTTTTGGGGCTGACCCCCTTATGCCGCTGCGAGCAGGTTCGCGTTCAGCGCGACGATCTTGTCGACGCCGGCCCTTGCCTCGGTTGCGACCTTACCGGTCTTGACCGGGCGGACGATCTGAATGGTCTGTGCCATGGGGGTCCTCCCTCTTTCTCTGTTTTCTGTGTCTTCGTTATTTCTCATGTATCCATACTGCCGTTCCTGCAGGATTGCATCAAGGGATATTCTAAGATAGTTAGTATTTGTTTTGACGATGTTACAATGGGATGGGTAAAGGGATGAGGGGACGACATGGATGTACGTGAGCTACGCAGCTTCACCGTCGCGGCCCGTGTGAGGAGTATTTCGCGGGCGGCGGAGCTGCTGGACATCGGTCAGCCGACGGTGTCCACGCACATCAAGAAGTTGGAGCAGGAGCTGAGGACGCAGCTGTTTGACCGCATCCGGCGGCCGATACGGCTGACGCTGGCGGGCGAAAAGCTGCTAGAACTTGCCGGCCCACTGGTCGAGGGCATTGAAGGGCTGGCCTCAAACACGCAGCAGGCGCAGACGGAGGGGCCGGTGACGGTGGCGACAACAACGAACCTGACACACTTTCTGCTGCGCGCCGTGGAGGCGTTTCGCGATGAGAACCCACGGGTTCACCTGCGGCTGCGGTCGCGGTTGCGGTCGGAGGTGATCGAGCTGGTGTCGCAGGGCGAGGTGGATTTTGGCATCGTGCCCGGAGGGGACCCGGACCCCGCGCTGGAATTCCGACCGTTGTTTCCCTATCAGCGGCTTCTGATCACACCCCTCGACCACCCATTGCTCGAGGAATTGCCGTTGACGTCATTCGAGCAGATCGCCAAATACCCGTTGATTACGATGGGGCCGGGCACCTACACACGCTCCGCCGTGGAGTCCGAGTTCCGGCGCAAGGGCCTGGACTTCGACATCATCATGGAGGCCGACTCACTGGACCTGATAAAGCGCTACGTCAGTGACGGTTACGGCATTTCGATCATCCCGCGCGTCGTGGCAGAGCCGGGCGATGAGGACACGCTCGGAATCGTGCATCTCGGCCACATGATGCCGGTGGACCAGGCCGGACTGATCACGCTGCAGGGACGAGCGATCTCCGCGCCTGCGGAGGCGTTGATGGAGAATGTGCGGGCCGCGGCGGAGGGGATGTAGGCGGCGCTGCGGCCTTCTGCTTTCCCGGTTGGCGATTCTGTGTTGTGACGGTTAAACTGTGAGGACGTTCAGTCGTGTGGCGCGTTCGTCTAGTGGCCAAGGACACCGCCCTCTCAAGGCGGAGATCACGGGTTCGAATCCCGTACGCGCTACCAACTAGGAAAGTACTGCGAACTTCACCGCTCAGGGGCAGTTCCGCGTTAGCCGCCTCCCCTATCGGGCTGTCCTCCGGCATGGGGAGGGTGTAATGGATCACAGCAGCAGGCACAATCACCAGAGATACGAGACTGGTGAATGCCCATAGCGAATCGACATGGCTACTTCGGCTAGGCGCTTACATTCTTGGGGAATCACTCTTCCACTCGTCTCCCATAATCTGACGCGAAGTCCTGGCCGTTTTTGGGGGAATAGGGGCTACCAGCAAGAAATCGGGTTAGTGATCTCGCAGTTTTCCCGCGGTCCCTTCCCGTGTGGCTCTGCCGGCCCGTCCTCCTGTCACAATATGTAACGAACAGATGATGTCTGGCTCGCGTAAGAGACACATAAAGTAAGCGTCTCTCGTCTTCTTCCTGTATGCCAATATTGTTGCCAGGAATATATTGATCTTCGGCGGCGGCAACTATGACGGCCTCTCTTGTTAGCCCCTTTGCGCGATGCATTGTAAGAATATTGACTTTGTCCTCATCTAGCTCTTGCTCAATTTCATCTCCTGCAGTTCCAACAGTCCGCAGCAATTCAGGGATTGAGAATTTTTCCAGTCTCCCAGAACTCTGGGTAATCTCAGACAACACTGCTCCCCTTGTTTCATCTTTAAAATCTATGTGTGATGAGGCATCGCGAATCAACTGGTGTAGCTCTTCTTGGGACGAGTACTCCAAGTCGATGTTCTTGGGAAACATGGCATTCAGCTTGCCAAGTACATCCTTGGTCGCATTGTATATGCGTGAACGATGTGCCGAGGGCAAAATATCCTTGTCGGTTTGGGCAGCTAAGAGGGTCTGCGCAAAGGTCTCGCCGCGTTCGTAAGCGAGATTATATATGGCACTGATTGACTTATCCCCGACACCCTCACACCAGACTTTCAAGAGGGTCCGCCAAGCTAGTCCATCTTCCCTTTGCACGGCAATTCGCATGAATGCTAGGAATGCTCTCCCAGCATCCTCAGCTAGAGGGTTCGTCACCCCAATACCACTTGCCACCGGGATACCAATACCTTCAAGGGCTTGCCGAATAAGCTTAGAAAAAGCGGCATGTCGGTCGGACCGCAAGAGAATAAGAATCTTGCCAGGCTCTAGCCCATGATTATTTATCAGGCCCCTGCAGACATCTGCGATGCCAGCGGCTTCTTCATCTTGATCTCTAAACCTTAGCAGTGCGACCTCGCCATCGGACCTGTCGGGCTCAGGTTTGATATCTTTCTCAATGCGTCTCGGGTCCTGCCGAGCCACAAAAAGTCCTAGATCTAGAATCTGCTTGTCACATCTCTTGCAGACACTTAGTTCGAGATTAGTGGCGGTCGAATAGTCCTTATTGAATCGTCGTATGCCTTCAGGGTCAGCTTTTCGGAACCCATAAATGCTCTGGTCATCATCTCCTGCCACAAACAGCTCAGTTCCTCTCGTAGCAATTTGGTTCACGACAGCGAGGTCGCAACGATTCAAGTCTTGATACTCGTCAATCACTAGATGTTCTATTGGGCTTTCGAGCTCAAAGTCCCCTCTCTGCTCAAGAGTCCTCTTCAACTGGTATACGAGCTCTGCCCTCAGGGTGTACCCATAGATGCTTCGGTGTTGCTGCCAAGAGCCCAAGAAGCCGGGATCAGGGAACTTTTCGTCCCAGTCCGATTCATCCGCGGTGAGGCTCTGCCAATCAGCGGACAACTGGTTGAGCAGGTCTTGGGCATCACTTGTTCTTTGAAGCTTACTCAAGTCCTTTAGATCTGGCAGCACTATATTGTGTTCTTCCCAGTCGTCTGCTATGCGCAGTGGTTGAGGCAAATCGTTGATTATCGTTGCGTTCTTCAGGAGTTGCCTTAGCGCAAAAGAGTGCAATGTGGAGATACGAGGGCTCTGGTTCTCGCCCAGCGCTGCAGCGACACGCTGGCGGAGTTCACGCGCCGCTGCTCTTGTAAAGGTAATGGCCAAGATGGATTCCGGTGAAAGTTCCTTGTCTAGAACCAGATAGCAGATGTGGCGCGTTAGAGTCAGAGTTTTCCCTGTTCCTGGCCCGGCCAGAAGCCTAGCGTGGCTGCCTGCGTGTGAAGCTGCCGACCTTTGTTCCGGCAACAGTTGGTCGCCCCAAGTCATTAGGCATTCTCCCTTAGTGATTCATTCTTGAACGGACCATCCCTCATCATCATGGATTTTGTCACGGCGTCCGCCTCCAACCAGCCGTGCTGAATTCTACTAATCTCGTGCCACCAGAACTAGGCGGGTCATCTATGGGTTCCTGAATTTGCGGTTCGGACATGCAGTTGGTGACGATGCGCGACTCTTGCTACAGCAGGATGTAAGCGAGGGCGAATGCTGAGAGCACGAGGGCTGCCACCATTCCGCCCGATGCTGCCATGACGGCCAGTCCGATGGGAGTCTCGGCCGTCCATTGGATAGCGACCACCGCGGCTAGCATCGTCCAGATGAAGGCCATGAACACGGCGGGTTCGCCCACGAGCGGAATGGGTGTCAGGACCAGCAGGATGCCGGGCGCGAACACGAAGCCGAACCTGCGGACGAACTGCAGGTAGGTCACCCTCTCCACCTCGACTTCGAACAAGACGGCCAGCACTCGCGTGAGCGCCCATGCGGACACGCTGAACACGAGCCAGTAGAACATTCCCCACAGCGTCATCAGGGTGAACCCGCCAGCTGCCCCACCGACAGCGCCTCTCATAACATCGTGAATGGCCGACCCTGCGCCCCACGCAGCCGCGACGACAAGCACAGCTAAGAGGGACTGCCGAATCGCGCCTGCGTCGAACGCGAGCTCCCAATAGAGTCCTTTGTCACCAAAGGCGGCGCGCGCCATGCGGCTAGATAGTTGGCCTATGGAGTTAATCATGGCAAGAGTTTAAGCATTTCCCGATCGCTTTAAATCACTCTAAACTTGGGAAACTAATCTATCAAGGAACGACGCTCATGTCTGACTACAACACTGACAACATCATGACTCTTATTGCCCGGGCGCCGTGGCGGGAGGCGGTGACGTATCGGGATACGTGGCCGCATGAGTACGTCGTCATCAAGAAAGACGGGCAGGAGGGCCTGCTTGCCGCATTCGTAGATAGAATCAAACGGGGTGAGGGGATCGAGTGCTCGTTCTTCCACCAGAAGAGGCCGTATCTCTTTCTCGGCGGGTACAAGTACTGGATGATGACGGATGTCGATGACATCGACCTTGAGAAGGATGATGACGTGCTCAATCGCGCGCCGCTGTATCGGGACCGGCGGGATTTCGAGATACGGCAGGGAGACATGGGAACGGGTTAGGGTGTAAACTCAGCCAGTTGGCGATGTTACCGGTTGTCGGAGTTGATAGTCGGGACTAATTGTCGGAGTTAGTTGTCGGAGCGGACATGTCTATAGCAAGTTGGTATGCAGCGTTGCCGCCAATTAAGTATGCACGCTTCTTAATCGCTCACCCCCCCCCCTCAGAATATTCGTTCGCATTCCCTTCTCGCACGTCTTCGCATCTCGCCACGTCTGATTTTTCTCCTCGCAGCGGCGGCGCTGCTGTGCGCGGGGGGTGACGGGGGCGCTGTCCAGGCCCAAAGTCCGGTGTCGTGCACAGCGGCGTCGACGCCGCCAACGCCCACGGCGGTGACTGTGACATCCGTGCCAATCGAAGTTGAGTCCACGACTGCGGATTATTTTGTGCTGTACGCGCGGGTTGGGGTGGAAACGGCGGCGGACGTGCCGGTCCTGGTGAAGAAAGGAGAGGCGGGCACAACGACGCTGGGCGAGAATATCCAGGCGCTTCCGGCAGATCAGTACCGTGTGGAGAAGTACCTCATCGCCAGCCCGGCGGACGTGGACGGCGACTGCATCGACGACATCACGGAGCTTGACGACCTGGTGGGCTTGAACCCGGTGAATGGGGCAGGCTCTCTGGATTCGAGCGACGGAGTTGTCGCCATACCGAACCAGACGACCTTGGAAGGGTTATCACAGGAAACCTGGAACTACGACGAAGTACTGCGTGCCCCGTTCGTTGTATTCGGCTCCGATACTGCCGAACCACGGTTGTATTTCATGAACGTGAACAAGCATCAGCGCCACAATTTCTTTGCTGATTGGCTGCATAGCCAGGGCCACATAACGGAGGAGGAAACGGAGGATTTTGAAGGCGGCTTCGTGTACTATGCGCCGGAATTCACCGCTGAGGACGGTCGAAAAGGCATCTATGTATTCTCATCCCGCGCTGCGGGTAAAGCCTACACTCCCGCGCAAGCGGATCGCATAGCGACGATTCTCGCGGCAAGCATGCCGCTGTTGGATAACAATTTTGTCTTCACGATACGCGCTTCCTTGAGATATCAATATCCAGACGATCTGACGGACTACCAAATGCTGCGAACCGGCGGCGCTCTCAACGATGAGGTCTTCTTCCCCTCTGACCTCCCGTTCCTGGCTATGAACACGGGTGTGAGCTTCGGTCTGCTGCGCAACCTGGAACCCTCCGACCGGCCCGATCCCAGTGACATTGTCATCTACGACACGCTGCCGAACAATCTCCTGGCGGTGGCGGGCATCGTGACGACCGTGCCGCAGACGCCGCTGGCGCACGTGGCTCTACGCGCGGTGCAGAACAACATCCCCAACGCGTACATACGCGACGCTCTCAATGATGACAACGAGATCAAGGCGCTCATCGGGAAGCACGTGCGCTACGAGGTGACGTCCGACGGTCATACGATGCGGGAGGCCACTCTCGCGGAGGTCAACGCTCATTACGAGTCGCTGCGTCCGCCGGGCACGCAGTATCCGCCGGTGGACCTGTCGATCAGGAGGATCACGCCGCTGCGGGATGTGTCTTTCGATGATTGGAGGGCGTTCGGGGTCAAGGCGGCGAACGTGGCGGAACTGGGCCGGATGGAGTTCCCTTCGGGCACGGTTCCCGACGGGTACGCGATACCGTTCTATTTCTACGATGAGTTCATGAAGCATCACGGGTTCTATGACGACGTTCGGGAGTTGTTGGCCGACGAGGAGTTCCGGACGGATTTTGACACGCAGGAGGATGAGCTCAAGAAGCTGCGCAAGGCGATCCGCGACGCGGACACACCCCAGTGGATACTGGACGCGCTGGTCGAAATGAACAATGGGTTCCCCGAGGGAACCACGCCGCGCTACCGGTCAAGCACCAATAACGAGGATCTGCCCTGCTTCAGTGGGGCGGGTCTGTATGACTCCAAGACGCAGAAGGCCAGTGAAGACGCGGAGGACCTGGCCAAATCGCTCAAGGAGGTGTGGGCGAGCCTGTGGAACTTCCGCGCATTCGTGGAGCGCGATTTCCATCGCATCGACCACCTGCAGGCGGCGATGGGGGTCCTGGTGCATCCCAACTACAAGGACGAGTTGGCCAACGGCGTGGCCGTCAGCCACGATCCCATCCTGGGGCGCCCCGACTCGTATTACGTGAACACGCAGCTCGGCGAGGACCTGGTAACCAATCCGGAGGCGCGCTCAATCCCCGAGGAGCTCCGGTTGAGCACCTGGGGCTTCGCGGTGCTCGGTTACTCGAACCAGGTGCCGCCGGGCGAGCTGTTGATGAGCGATGACCAGATAGATCAGCTGCGGAATCACCTCTCAGACATCCACGACAGGTTCGAGCTCCTGTACGCGCCGAAGCAGGGCGAGCCGTTCTCGATGGAGATCGAGTTCAAGATCACGAGCGCGGATAAGCTGGCGATCAAGCAGGCGCGGCCATGGGTGTTCAGCTGCGCGCGGACGCAGGACAACGCGGGAACGGTCTCGCTTTCGCCGGCGCCGCCGCAGATCGGCGTTGCGGTGACCGCCACGCTGACGGACCGCGACGCCGTTTCGGGCCCCGTTATCTGGGAGTGGCATCGGTCGCCGGACGGGGCAGACGGCTGGGCTGTGATCGACGGCGTGGCCGGGGCCTCCTACAGACCACCCGTGACCGATAAGGACTTCTACCTTCGGGCGACTGCGTACTATTCCGATGGGACGGGGTCCGGCAGGAGAGCGCGGGGGGTCTCCGGCAGCGCCGTGACAGAACGGATTGCGCTACCGCCCACGGCCACGCCCACGGCCACGGCCGTGGTCCCGCCGGAGCCGCGTACGGGCGGCGGAGGCGGCGGAGGCGGTGGGCGGTCACGATCCGCGCCAACACCGACGCCTGAACCGAAGGATGTTCGGGAGTCTATGGACGGGATCAGGGTGGCTGCCCTGAGCGTGCCCGGGGAGATAGATGTGATTCTCGACAGCGTGCCGTTGAGCCACCGCAGTCAGGCCCCGCCACCGGGGCAGATGTTCCAGTTGGGGCCGATCGAGATCGTGTTTGATCCGCCGTTGGACGGCGATAAGGAGGTCACGGTTTGCCTGGAGGGTTCAGAGGGAACGCTGGCGCGGTGGGACCGTCGGCGCTGGGAGACGCTGCAGTCACGCATCGAGCGTGTCTGGAACAGGAACTATATCTGCGCGGAGGTGACGGACACGTCGCCGTTCGCGATCCTAGGCCAGGCACCTACGCCGACACCCACGGTGACGCCGACACCCACTCCGACCCCGACTCCCACACCCACGGCGACGCCTACACCCACTCCGACCCCGACTCCCACACCCACGGCGACGCCTACACCCACTCCAACCCCGACTCCCACACCCACGGCGACGCCAATACCCATTCCAACGGCGACTCCAGCGCCCACGCCGGCGCCTACAGCAGCATCGACGCCGGAACCAACGCCCACGGCGGCTCCGACGGCGACGCCCATGCCGACTGCGACGGCGGTCAGCGAAGGGGCGGGGGGCGGATCTTCGTTCGCGCTGCTGCTGACGGTTGGGGGGCTCGCGGTAGTGTTGGCGCTGGGCATGCTGGGATATTTCACGCGGCGGCGCTCCGGTTAACGGGGACGAGGCAAGGGTGAGCGTCCGTCATTTGACCTGAGTGCCTTACTTTCATAGGCTGTCGGTAAGGAGCCAAGAGATGCTAATCAAAGTCACGTCCAAGCGGCAGGTTACGTTTCCGGCCAAGGTGCTGGACGAGTTGGGCGTGAAGCCCGGCGACCAGATCGAGCTGCAGGAGGGGCCGGACGGCTACCTGCTCAAGCCGCGCCGAATCGACTATTCGAAGCTGGGAACGTTGAAGGACAAGATCAAGCCCGGCACGCCACCGCTAGACATCCGGAAGTTCCGGGACGATAGGGAGAGCGGACGTGGCCCGGGTCCTGAGTTACGGGATTGATACATCGGTTCTTGTGCGGCTGGTCGTGCGAGAACCCCAGCGGGATTACGAACGCTGTATAAGTCGTTTGCGTGAGCTTGTTGAATTGGAGAGGCGCGAGATATTTGCTTCAAACCAAGTTATTGGTGAAGCGCATGTCACTCTTACTCATCACTACAACGTAACTGACCGGGAGGCTCGTACCGGACTCATCAACGCCCTCACAAGCGGCTTGGTGACCCCATTGAGCGGCCGTGCCGTTTTAGACATCCTCGAAGCCTCGGGCGGCCCTGGGCTCTTTGACAGGCTAATCACGGACGACTACACACGTTCCGGACTCGAAACGCTGACGCTGGACCGCAGGATGGCGACGTTGCCTGGCGCGGGCCTCATCTAAGGTTTAGGGCCTGCCGGAGGTTGTTGAGGTAGAGCGCGTAGGCCTGGCGGCCGGTGTCCGTCGCCTCGATCCAGGTGCGCGGCTTGGCGTCGATAAACTCCTTGGACATCGCTATAAACCCCGCATCCTCCAGCTTGCGCAGGTGGGCCGTCAGGTTGCCTCCCGTCAGGCCCAGTTCCTTCTGAACGAAACCGTAGGCGATGCGGTCATCGGCCCCTTGCGCGGCCAGCAGCGTCATGATCCGCAGGCGCGTCGGCTGGTGGATGGTCTCGTCGAGTTCGAGGGTGTCGTTCGTCGTCACGGAACGTCGCTCCGGCGGATGATCGCCCAGCCCGCGGCGGCCGTTATCGCCGTGAGGGCTGCCGAGATCAACAGCGCGTTGTCACCCGCGGCGAGGTACGGAACAAAGTAGGCCGCAAGGAATGCGACACCCAGGACGGCGATGATCGGCCGGTGCATGATGCCGAAGAGGATGAAGCCGAGCATAGCGATGCCGATGGACACCCCGGCACTGGCTCCTGCGTCGCCCTCCTCCCAGAGCCCGAGCGCGGCGGGCATCACGAAGGCCGCGATGCCGATGGTGAGCCAGAACAGGAACGTGCGGATGCCGGCGGACCGCGCCGCCTCTCCCGCGCCGGTCTTTTGTCCCGCTCGACTCCCGATGAGCGCGCTGGCCACCATGCCCACCGCGACCAGCCCGAACCACAGCGGCCCTCGGATCCATGGCCTGTCAGCTGCCATGTCTTCAAGGAACGTCGTGAACGAATACTCCGCGAAATAGCCCAGCGAGATGATTGCTCCCCACACAAGCAGAATCGTCGCCGTGCCCGCCACGTACATGGAGCTTCGGAATTGATCCATCGTGGCGTGGATGTCCTCCCAGCCCTGTTGGGGAGATAGTTCTCGTCCCCCGTCTCCTGCTGCCGATTGCATCACGTCCTCCTCGTCCGATTCGGGCTGAATCAACCCGTCGATTCCCTTTAGTAGTTTGTACTACAAACTAGTTTACAACACTTCATACAGGTGTCAAGTGGGGGGTGGATTGGCGCAATGAGATTCAGATTCCCGCCTTCGCGGGAATGACGAGAGGGGGGAGCGAGGAACAGGCTATGTGCGCGCTGCCTCGGCATCCGGGTTCAGGAGCCGCGCGCCCAGGAGAACCATCCAGAAGACCCAGGGGAAGTAGCAGGCGCGGCCGATGGCGACCATCGTCTCGTCAGCTTGAGTGTGCCCGATTATGAGCGCCACGACGGAGACGACTGAGACGGCGGTAATCACCAGCGCGATAATCCTGTGTACTCCGGGCTGCTCCTCCATCGCCACACCCGCGGTAAAAGCAATCAAACCGAACGAGACTGCCAGGCTGGAGATGAGGGTGACGCCGGCATCGATCGACGACAACGACAGGGCTACGCTAACGTCCGATTCCGAGCCAAGGTCCGTATTCGCCATGACGTGCGCGAGGCCCTGAACCATGATCCACCCGACGCCGCCGATGATGAAGCTCGCGATTCCGAGTCGCGCCAGGCCGTCAAACAGGTCGTTCTTGTCAATCACCCTGTGAAGCCCGGCGAATCCGTACAAGGCCAGCACCAAGCCCAATGGCACCACCAGCGCCACGACATGAGCGAGCGTGCTGTTCTCCGCGAACGCGGTCACCTTGCCAAGGTGATCGGTCGACGCCGCGGAGTCGATGAGCACGCCACCCGGCTCCAGCAGGAAGAACCCAAGGGCCAGGATGGGCCCGATCATGAGGGCTACGGCCTCGACTTTGCTGACTGAATACTTCCGCATGGCTCACGCACCTCCTCTCAGGGATTGCACCACGATGATAGCGCGGGCGGACAAGGGGGAGGCGACCCTTCGACGGGCTCAGGGTGAACGGTAGAGGTGTGCATGTCATGGGCAAGTTGAGGCATGCTCTGCTTCATGGGTAGGGGCGGTTTGGCCAAGGTCATCATGGTGCAGGGGACATCGTCCCATGCGGGAAAGTCCGTTTTGACGGCGGCCCTGTGCCGCATATTCGCGCAGGAGGGCTACAGCGTCGCGCCGTTCAAGGCGCAGAACATGTCGCTGAACTCGTACGCGACGCCGGACGGCGGCGAGATTGGGCGTTCACAAGCCGTGCAGGCCGCGGCGGCGATGGTCGAGCCGCGGGTCGAGATGAATCCCGTGCTGCTCAAGCCGGAGGCCGACAGCCGATCACAGGTCGTGGTGCTGGGTCGGCCCCACATGACGCTTTCCGCTCGTTCCTATTACGACCGCAAGGCCGCGCTGTGGGACACCGTGACATCGTCGTTGGATACCCTGCGGCGGGAATACGACGTCGTTGTGATGGAGGGTGCGGGCAGCCCGGCAGAGATCAATCTGCGGCAATACGACATCGTGAACATGAGCATTGCGCTGTATGCAGACGCGCCGGTGTTGCTGGTTGCGGACATCGAGCGGGGAGGGGTGTTCGCGCAGTTGGTCGGCACGATGGCGCTGCTTGAGCCGGACGAGCGCGCTTTGGTCAAGGCGCATGTCGTCAATAAGTTCCGCGGGGATATGTCTCTGTTCGACCCCGGGCGCGAGCAGCTGCGGGAGCTGACGGGCGTGCCGGTGGCGGGTGTCCTGCCGTATTTCTTTGACATTCACGTCCCGGAGGAGGACACGCTGGGGCTGCCCGAGGCGGAGACAGGTTCCGGCGGCGACGCTCTTGATATCGCCGTCATGCGACTGCCCCACCTGGCCAATTTCGACGATTTCGATCCGCTGCGCCAGGAGCGTGCCGTCCGTCTGCGCTTCGTGGAGCGGATCGAGCAGTTCGGCGCGCCGGACCTGATCATCATCCCCGGGAGCAAGACGACGATGGCGGACCTCGATTGGCTCAGGGAGCAGGGGCTGGCCGGTCACATCATTGCGGCGCGGCAGGAGGGAACGCCCGTCATCGGCGTCTGCGCCGGCTACCAGATGCTGGGCATGGACCTGCTTGACCCGGGCGGCGTCGAATCACCGCGTCCATTCGCGCGCGGCCTCGGCCTGCTTCCCGTCACAACGACGTTTCTCGGGGGCAAGGCGACTCACCAGGTGGCAGGGCGCGTGGTCGACGGACGCGGCATCCTGAGCGGCAGCGAGGGCGCTCCATTGACCGCCTATGAGATACACATGGGCGTCACGGCGGGAGAAGCGGCAGTGAGCCCCTTCATGATCGAAACGCGCTCCGGGCAGGACGTTTCCCTGCCGGACGGGGCGCTGGATGAGGAGGGGCTGACATTCGGGGCCTACCTGCACGGTCTTTTTCACAACAAGCAACTGCGACGCGCGATGCTCTCGTGGCTTGCCGCGCGCAAGGGTGTGTCCCTGCCCGACTCCGGCCACGAGATCGACCAAAGCGCCGAGTATGACAAGCTGGCCGCATTCGTCCGGGAACACCTGGATATGGAGCTGCTGAACCGTATCACAGGCCTCAGCGCCTAAGAGCAGATGCGGTGTGGGGCGACCCTTCGACAGGCTCAGGGTGAACGGGTTGGTTGGCGTAAGTGAGGCTTTGGATTCTTCGCTGCGCTCAGAATGACAGAGGGGCGCTCGGAATGACAATCCGGTAAACGGGGGCGGGGGTTCCTAATCACGCGTACTCTATTGCGGTGAGGGTTTATCTTGGCGTCGGCGTTGGCGTGCTGAGCATGTCGATGGCGGCGATCTTCATCCGGTTGGCGGACGCGCCGCCGCTCACGGTGGCGGCGTCCAATCAACTCTTGTGAGATTGCATGTAAGCAGAGAGGGTGTAGGCAACGATTACGGATTGAGCCATCGTCCAAGCCGGGAGCGTAAGATTGGAATTGTTAGGGGATGGTCGAAACGAACCTCTACAATGCTTATTCCATTCTGGCGGCAGAGTTCGCGCTTACGTTCGTCACGCTCTTTCACTTTGACAAACGCATCTTCGCCTCCGAATGCTTCTACTGGGGCGTAATGTTGTTCTCCTTGGTGCTCAATAGCAAGAGAAAGCTCAGGCAGATAGATGTCGAGGCTCTGTAACCCAAGCCACTGTGGAGATGCATGGCGCAGTATCGTCTGAGTCGGAAAAATCTTGCGTACGAGATTGTACACTTCTTCCTCTCGCACCCACCGGTTGATTGATAACCGCCGTTTCGTCTCGGCGGTAGCAGTCCGGATATCCATCTGTGTATCAAGCATCAGCAAGTCGACGTAAGGCCCGAAGAGAGTGTGAACACTGTTCCCATACCACTTCTTTGCGACATCGGCTCCATGCCTCTGGCCTACACAAAAATGACAAAGACCTTGCTCATAGACTGCACCTTCTAGTGTATCGATCACGCGATGAGGCCATGATCCAAGCGCATAAGAAGGCGCTTTTGCCTTGGCGGCCGAGAGCATGACGTTATGAGCAGGCCTATGGCACAGACAGAATCGCCGTACCCCTGTTACAACATGATCAAACGCAACGACGCGGAAGCCCGGGAGTCCACCTAGGTTGGGGTTCACAGTGCGAAGGTTGTTAACGGGTTGCGCTGGCTGAAGAATGCGCAGGAGATCTGCCGCCGCCGTTAGGTTTGCGATGAGCGGCTGCTCTATTGTTCCCATTTTCTTGACAAAGTCAATTGAATCCGCAAATACAGCCGGAGGAATGGTCACCTGGTTAAGCCTGACTGTGTGGCTTATCTGTGTCTTTAGCTCCTTACGGAAATATTGATGGTCACGATAGATTCCACCACCATACTGAATGTAGCCGTGCTCAAATCCTTGAGCAGCAACCTCTGTTACGCCTGCCTCGTCATCCAAATTTGTTGCAAAGCGGACCTCAGGGTACCAAGTGGAATAGCCTCCCTTGCTCAGGGCATCGAGAGTAACGAATCGATCTCGAAAATAATGAGGATGAACTGTCGCTCGTGGAGCCTTCTTTAGGCGAGCCCCGTATCCCCGTTCAACAGATGTTTCCAGCCAGCTTGCAGTAAGTGACTCAATAGTGTCCGCAATGGAGAGAGTGCCTCTCATAACCTCTGTAGCTAGTTGCTTGGCGAAGGCTTGCGGTTCGATATAGAGCGTCAGGCGCAATCTAGTCTCCTAATCGACCATAGAGTTCTTACAGCCAGATTGATGCTACTACAGATCTTGCCGGTCATTGGACACCTTCCTCCCTGTCTCCGTATCCCAGGCCTCAGCGCCTGAGAGCGGACGCGGTGTGGGGCGACCCTTCGACGGGCTCAGGGTGAACGGGGCGGGGGTTCCTAATCCCGCGTACTCTATTGCGGTGAGGGTTTATCTTGGCGTCGGTGTTGGCGTGCTGAGCATGTCGATGGCGGCGATCTTCATCCGATTGGCGGACGCGCCGCCGCTGACGGTGGCGGCGTATCGCATGGGCATTGCCGCGCTCGTCGTGGGGGCGGCGTCGCTGTTTGTGAGGAGCCAGTTCAGCACGGTTCGCCGGTCTGACCTGACCCTGCTGGCAGCGTCCGGGCTCTGCCTTGCCGCGCACTTCGCGCTCTGGATCACCTCGCTCTCTCATACGTCCGTCGCGAGTTCGGTCTTGCTGGTGACGACCACGCCGATATTCGTTGCCGTGGCCGGCCATTTCTACTTATCTGACAGGCTGGGCTGGCTGACGACGGTCGCTGTCATCGTGAGCATCGCGGGCGGGTTCATCATCGCGGCGGGCGACTGTGCGGAGGGCGAACGGCGTCTGTACGGGGATGCGCTGGCTCTCGCCGGCGCGGTTGCGGTCGCTGGGTACCTGCTGGTGGGGCGGCGTGTTCGCAGCAGCATCCCGACGCTGCCGTACATCGCGGTTGTGTACGCGGTGGCGGCGGCGGCGCTCATCATCGGAGCCGTGGGAAGCGGCTCACAAATGACAGGGCTGCCGATGGAGTCGTATTTCTGGATGGCGATGGCCGCCCTTGTCCCGCAGGTCATCGGGCATTCGCTGATGAATTGGGCTTTGGGGTACTGGCCGGCGGTGAATATCACGCTGGCAGTGCGGGCGGAACCCGTTCTCGCGGCGTTGGTGGCCATCCCCGTGTTGGGAGAGATACCGGCGTGGACTGTGATTCCGGGCGGCGCGCTGTTGATGGTGGGTGTGTACCTGGCGATCCACAGCGAGGCACGGCAGCGGCCACGGGCTGCGCAGGAAAGAGCAGGATGACATCACTGATCGTCGACCTTGCACTGACGGCGGCGGGGCTTGCTGTCTTGCTCGCCGGAGGATGGCTGCTGGTCAAGGCTGCGGCACGGTTGTCATTGGCGTTCGGCATCTCGCCGCTCATCGTCGGCGCGACGGTCGTCGCCCTCGGCACGTCATCCCCGGAGTTGTCGGTGAGCATGGCGGCCGCGCTGGAGGGGGCCGGCGGGCTGGCAGTCGGCAACATTTTCGGCTCAAACATCACGAACATCTTGCTGGTGCTGGGCATCGCAGCGCTGATACGCCCCATGGACGTGCATCCGAGCCTGCTGCGCTGGGAGATGCCCGCGCTGGGCATCGCCACGGTCGCGGTCATCGTGGCGGGACTGACGGGAATAATTGGGCACGTCGTTGGCGCAATCCTGTTTGTCGGGCTCATCGCCTTTGTAGGCCTCTCCCTGCTGCGGCACCGGGAGAGAGAGGTGCCTCACGGAGGTGAAGAGTTCACCAGAGCGCGAGACCCACTTTCCAAGGCGGGCATCGTCCGTGAAGTCATCTTCCTGCTTGCGGGAATTGGGGCGCTCGCTCTCGGTTCTGAATTGACAGTGAACGGAGCGAGTGGCATCGCGGAACGCTTTGGCCTGAGCGAGGTGGCGATCGGTCTGAGCATCGTGGCGATCGGGACAAGTCTCCCCGAGATCGTGACCACCGCGGTGGCCGCCTACCACGGCGAGCGTGAGATAGCCGTGGCGAATGTGGTTGGATCCAACATCTTCAACCTGCTGGGTGTGTTGGGACTGACGGCAGCGGTCTCGACGCTGCCCATAGGTAGTGAACTCTACACCTTTGAGATTCCGGTGCTGGCTGCCGCCACGGCGGCGCTTTTCCTCGTTGCATGGACGAATCGGCGCATTGTGCGGGCGGAGGGGGTTGCCCTCATCGCGCTATTCGTCATCGTCATGGGGATTGTGCTGGCGCGGGGCGTGCTCTGACCCGCGGTCAACGGACGGACGGCCGCAGTGGTTAACCGGGTATGAGATGTACGGATTCTCGCATTGCCGGCGGCACGAGGTTCGCCAATCCCTCATCGAATGTGGCCAGTTGACAGTTGTTTTGCGCGGCGGTGGCCAGCAGAATGGCATCCGTGATCTGCCTGTAGCCGGAAAGGTGGTCTTGGATCTCCACAGGGATTTCAGCCAAGGGGCGATCCAGAGGCAGAAAAGTGTGATGAGGATCGGTGGTAAGTGTACTGAGAATCTGAATAGCTTCACTTGGCATGACCTGGCGCCTCACCACGGTTGGGTTACAGGAAATACGCACGAAGCCTGATTCGGTAATCAAGCATGTGGCCCAGCCGTCTTGTCGAGCGTTCTCGAACCACGCGGTTGCCTCAACGTGGTTCGAATTATTGGACCAAACGATTGCCAATAGAACGTTGACGTCAAGCAGTGAGATCACGGAAATTCTTCGAGAGCTCGCTTGACGTCTTCACCTGTAAAGGTTGGTGTGCCCGGCGGGACGTAGAACCTTGGACGGTCGCTGTTAGGGTCGAACAGGGGCATGGGCGTGTCGTATCCCTTGCGAGCCAGTTCGGAGACCGCCTTTCCCAAGCTGCAGCCCTTGAATCGAGCGAGGTCTCGCGCCATTTCCAGGACATCGTCATCGATGTTTATTGTTGTTCGCATGGCGACATCATAGCATCACGACATCACGATGACTGCGCAGAACACGGCGGCGCTTTTCCTCGTTGCATGGACGAACCGGCGCATTGTGCGGGCGGAGGGGATTGCCCTCGTCGCGCTATTCGTCATCGTCATGGGGATTGTGCTGGCGCGCGGTGTGCTCTGACCCGCGTTCGGATGTACCATGTGGCCACAATCGATACACCACCAACATGGTGAGGCCATATGGCAATTGAGGCCGGCGCGCGTCGGGTCTTATCGGGGGACCGCCCCTGGTTGATCGCGTATGGCGTTGTCCTGATCGCCATTCTGCTGGTTCTTGCCTGGCTCAGCACGGCGTTGCTGGTTTTCGGCCTCAGCGCCGTGCTTGCCTACGTGCTGATGCCTGCAGCCCGGGGTATCGAGCGCAGAGTTCCCTGGTGGCGCAACCGTCCGGAACGGGGGCGCGCTATCGCTGTGGCGGTAATCTTCCTTGCGGCCGTGGCAGCATTTGCGGGCAGCTTGATCCTGGTGGTCCCACCGACCATCGAACAGGGACGGGAGTTCGCCGACGAATTCCCCGAGTTGGTCAGCAATGCCCGCGTCACGGTAGAAGGCTGGGTGGAATCATATGTTGACACTGTTCCGGAGGATACGCGGGCCACATTAGAGCAATTCCTGTCCGACTCGGGAGGCGTCATAGGCAGCGCCGCCGGCAACATTGCGCAGCAGACGCTTGGAGCCGCCGTGGGTTCCCTTGGCTTCATCCTGAGCCTGGCGACGGCTCCCATCCTGGTCTTCTACCTGATCAAGGATTCCGAGTCGATCCGCGAATCCCTGTACGCTCCCTTCCCCGCAGCCCTCCGCCCCCATCTGCGCAACACGCTTGAGATAGCGGACCGCACGTTGGGTGGATACTTGCGAGGCCAGTTCACCCTCGGTGTGATTATCGGGGTCATTGTTGCTGTCGGACTCCTGCTGTTAGGCATCCCCTACGCGCTGCTTCTGGGTATTGTTGCCGGCCTAACCGAGCTGATTCCCCTTATCGGACCTTTTATCGGCGGGGCCGTCGGCGTCCTCGTAACGCTGGCGACAGAACCCGACAAGGTGCTGTGGGTTCTGCTGTTCTACGTGATTATTCAATTGGTGGAGAACACTCTTCTTGCGCCCCGGATACAGGCGAAAACGCTAAACATGCACCCGATAGCGGTCATCCTGGTGTTTGTTCTTGGCAGCTACTTCTTCGGTCTCTGGGGAGTGATCCTCGGGCCGCCACTAGTCGCAATGGGACGGGACATCATCATCTATTTCCGCCAACAGTGGAACGGCGAGACCCCAGCCGTGCCCGAGAGGGAGCCGGAACCGGCTACGGAGAACTCCGACGCCGAATGACGGCGGCGGTTTCCTGAACGGAATCCGTCAGTGGCGTAGACCCCTAATCTCCGTGGTGGTCGTGGTCTGCGTGGGCGGCGTGGTCGTGGTGTTCCCGGTGTTCGGCTTCTTCCGGGTCATCCTCGTGCCAGGTGTTTTCCAGCGCCGCCAATATCAGGCCAATGTGGGTGAATGCCTGCGGGAAGTTGCCCAAAGCGAGGCCGCTGCGCGGATCAATCATCTCCGCAAACAGCCCCAGGTGGTTGGCGTAGGTCAGCAGTTCATTGAACATGCGCTTCGCCTCGTCCCGCCGACCAACATGGCTGAGCACCTGGACAAGCCAGAAGCTGCATAGGGTGAAAGCGCCCTCCGGGCCGAACACGCCGTCATCCGTTTCATCGGTCCGGTACCGACTGACGAAGGGGCCGTCGCGCAGCTCCGTTTCGATCCGTTCGAGGGTGGAGAGGAAACGTGGATCGTTGAAGTCGATGAAACCGAGCAGAGGCAGCAGGAGCGTGGCGGCGTCCATGGCGTCGGAATCATAGTGCTGGACAAATGCCTTCTTGTCCTTGCTCCAGCCCTTCTCCAGCACGTCGTCCTTGATAGCCTCGGCTTCGGATCGCCAGCGGGCAAGATCCGGATCATCGGGGACATACATCTCGCCCAGCTTGATCGCGCGGTCAAGCGCAACCCAGCAGAGGGCGTTCGAGGTGACGAAATGGAATGGCCCCCCGCGCACCTCCCAGATGCCGCTGTCCGGGTCGCGCCACTCCTTGGCGGCGAGGTTGGCGAGTGTCTTGACGACGTCCCAGTGCGCTGCCGTCACCTCCTCGCCGTGGGTGGCCAGAAGGTGCGCGCTGGCCAGGAGTTCGCCGTAGACATCCTGCTGGATCTGGTCATATGCGCCATTGCCGATGCGGACGGGGCCTGAGGCCCTGTACCCCTCCAGGTTGGGCAGTTCCTCTTCCGTGGAGTCCGTCTCACCATCGATGCGGTAGAGGATATGGATATGCTCTTCCTCTCCGTCTTCTTCCCATTCGAGTGAGTCGTCACTAAGGCCGCATGCCTGCGCCAACCATTCGAAGAACTCAACGGCTTCCTCCGTGTGGCCGAGGCGCATCAAAGCGTCCACAGTGAACGCCGCGTCACGCAGCCACGTAAAGCGGTAGTCCCAATTGCGGGCGCCTCCAATCCATTCAGGTAAGGATGTGGTGGGCGCGGCGACGATTGCGCCGGTGGGGATATAGACCAGCAGGTGGAGGACGAGATACGAGCGCACGACGATGTCGCGATAGGGCCCATCGTAGTTGACGGTCATCGAGAGGTTGCGCCAGTAGGAATCAGTCAGATTCAGCAAGTCATCCCACATGACGAAGGCGAGGGCAGACGGAATGGCCTCCTCGTTGCCCTCCAGCACGTGCCGCACAACGAACACGGCCTCCATCCCCTCGGTCAGGAGGACCTCGGCGTATGCGCCGTCGCCGGATTCACTGATTTGAAGCGGCAGCGTGGTCTCCAGGATCAGTTCGTAATCACCGTCCTTGACGACCACTGTGCGGTTGCGTTCCCACAGCTTCTCCGACGACCGCCCGTAGTCAGGCCGCGGCTCATAGGCGATGCGCATGGGTATTGTTCCGGATGTGCAGCGCAGAATGCGGATGATGCAGCCGTGGGCGACCCATGAAAGGTCCGGGCGGCGGAAGAACGGCATGAAGTCCGTCAATGTGCAGGAGCCGGTGCGAGTGACGAACTGCGTCTCCAATACATTGGAGTCTTTCAGGTAGTGCTGCCCGCCCGTGTAAAGCTCCGACGGGGTGATGGCAAAACGGCCGCCATTTTCGTTATCAAGGATGGCGGCGAACACACTTGCCGAGTCGAAACGGGGGAATGCACACCAATCGATTGAACCGTCGATGCCGACGAGCGCTGCAGAGTGTCGGTCTCCAATCAGGCCATAATCGCCGATGTTTTTGTAGCCGTTCGAGTTGAGTGTCATGTTAGGACTATACGCGGAATCTTATAGTCGGATGTGTTCATTTAGCGGGCCCGCGCACCCGTCAGCAACAGCGCCGCCGCCTCATCCACCACGAACTGCACCGCGCCGCTCAGAGGACGCACCAACGCTGCCGGAGGCTGCTGCGCATCTTCCTGATCTGCGGCAATTACCGTGCGCAAGATGTGGGCTTTTTCCCGCCCAACGACCATGAAGAGCGCCCGCTGGGCAGCGTTGATTACAGGCAGGGAAAGAGTCACGCGGTCATATGGAGGCCAGGGAGCAATACTGGGAACGACGGCGTGCCGTGTCTCTTGCAACGCCTGCGTTCCCTGGAACAGGGAGGCGGTATGCCCATCCTCCCCGAGGCCAAGCAGGATGAGATCAAGCTGCGGAACTTCTGAGCCGAAATGCTCGCGGAGTTCATTCTCATACGCAGCGGCGGCCGCCTGTGACCCGGCCTCGCCACGGATGCGATGCACATGGTCAGCGGGAATCGGAACCCTGCCAAGCAGGGCTTCAGCGGCGAGCGCGTAGTTGCTCATCTCATCGGTCGGCGATACGCAGCGCTCATCGCCCCACCACACGCTCCACGTGTCCCATGCAATCCGCGAGAGATAGGGTTCACTGGCAAGTGTTTCATAGAGGTCGCGGGGCGTGTGTCCCCCTGCAAGGGCAATGGAAAAGCGGCCAGCCGACGCCTCTGATGCTTCGGCGATGATGTCCGCCGCCGCGCGAGTAGCCGCCTCGGCGTCCGGCAGTATAGCGATCTCTATCTCAGTCGTTGATGCGTCCATGCCGCTCACCGACGGACGCCCATGCACGTCCGTCCTGGGACAGGAGCGCGTCGGCAGTCTCCGGCCCCCACGAGCCGGGCTCATACCATTGCACGGGGTGAGAGATGGAGTCTTCCCATGCCTCCAACAGCGGATCAACGATCTTCCACGCCTCTTCAATATGATCGCTGCGGATGAAGAGAGAGGCATCGCCATCAAGGGCGTCACTCAAGAGTCGTTCATAGGCCTCCGGCAGTTCCTCAGTGCCAAATTCCGTTCCGTAGAAGAAGTCCATGTCCACCGGCCGTACGGCCATGCCCTCGTCCGGCAGCTTGGCGGCGAAACGCAGATGCACGCCCTCATCCGGTTGGAGGCGGAGCGTCAGGATATTGGCCAGCGGGCCCCACATGGGATTGGCGGGGAAGATGCGGTGCGGCGGGGCGCGAAACTCGATTGCAATCTCGGATGACTTCCGCGCCATCGCCTTGCCGGAGCGCAAGTAGAACGGCACGCCCTGCCACCGCCAGTTGTCCAGGTAGAGACGCATGGCCGCGTACGTGGGCGTGGCGGAATGGGGATCGACGCCGTGGGCGTCACGGTAACCGATGTACTGGGCGCGGACGGCATTGCGCGCCGCCTCCGTCGCCGTCCAGGGACGGATGGCCCGCAGCGCCTCAACCTTCTTGTTCCGAAGTGAATCAGCTTCAAGAGTGACCGGCGGCTCCATCGTGACCAGCGCGAGCACCTGCAGCAGGTGATTCTGGATCATGTCTCGCACGACGCCGAATTGGTCGTAGTACCCCGCCCGCTCTCCAACATCCACGGACTCCGCGACCGTAATCTGCACGTTGTCCACGTAGTTGCGGTTCCAGATCGGCTCAAAGATGGCGTTGGCGAACCGCAGAACCAGGAGATTCTGAACGGTCTCCTTGCCCAGGTAGTGATCGATGCGGTAGACCTGCTCTTCTCGAAACACGCGGTGGATGGTCTGATTCAGCGCATTTGCGGTAGCCAGATCGCGGCCAAACGGCTTTTCAACGACGACCCGCCGCCAGCCGGTCTCAGGAGTCTCCTCCACCAGCCCGCAGGCGCTGAGGCTGGAAACGGCAGGCTCAAAGATGGCCGGAGTGATGGACAGGTAAAAGAGTCGGTTCGCGCGCGGCTCACCGGATTCAATTTCGTCCAGACGGCGACCCAACATGCCGACGTCATCCGTGCTGCCGAGATCGCCGCCGAAGTAGCTCAACCGGGGGGCGAAGGCTTCCCATTGGTCACGGTTGGGTTCAATCCCGCCAATCTCCTGGATGCCGCGCCACATGAACTCGCGGAACTCATCGGTGGACATCATTGCGCGGGAGAATCCAACGATGGGGACATTGGGAGCAAGCCTGCCCTTGATCCATAGATGGTAGAGGGCCGGGAGCAGCTTGCGCTGGGCAAGGTCTCCCGTCGCGCCGGCAATGACGATCGTCGTGATTGGATCGTCGGTGTGGGCCGGATGCTCCGGGGAGGCCGGCGCATACATGGTCATCAGGAATCGGACCTCACGACGGCGTGTCCTCCAAACTCATTGCGCAGGGCCGCCAGCATGCGGTCGGCGAACGTGTTGCTCATGCGGGAGCGGAAACGCGTGAAGAGCGAGGTTGTGATGACGTGGGCGGGAACGTCGAGGTCGATGGCCTCCTGGATTGTCCATCGTCCCTCGCCGGAGTCGGAGACGTGACCCATGATCTCATCGAGGCCGGGGTCTTTATCAAGGGCTGACACGGCGAGGTCAAGCAGCCAGGAGCGGACGACGCTGCCGTGCTGCCAGATCTTGCCGACGCCATGCAGGTCAAGGTCAAACTCCTCCTTGGCCTTGAGAATCTCAAAGCCCTCCGCGAACGCCTGCATCATGGCGTATTCAATGCCGTTGTGGACCATCTTGACGTAGTGACCCGAGCCTGCAGGCCCGACATGGCCGACGCCCTGCGTCTCGGACGGGGCCAGAGACTGGAAAATCGGTTCAAGGCGGGCGTATGCGTCCGCATCACCGCCCACCATCAGGCTGTAGCCCTCGGTGAGGCCCCAGATGCCGCCGCTGGTACCGCAATCGAGCATGGTTACGCCTTTTTCGGCGACGGTTGCGGCGCGGCGTTGGGTTTCATGGTAGTTGGAGTTGCCTCCGTCAATGATGCTGTCCCCGGGGCTGAGCAGCTCTACGACGGCGTTGATCGTCTGCTCCGTCGGGTCTCCGGAAGGCACCATGATCCAGACGGCGCGTGGAGCGGAGAGTTGCGAGACCAGGTCTTCAAGGGAGGTTGAGGCGACCGCGCCGGCATTGGCGGCGGCGCTGACGGCCTCCTGACTGAAATCAAAGACGACGACGCGGTGTCCCTTCCGGAGGAGCCGCCTGGTCATGTTGCCGCCCATTCGCCCCAGGCCGATCATTCCGAGTTCCATACAACTTCCCCCTTGTGACCGCCGCTCTATCTTGCCCTTATTCTAGTCCCAATCGCCAAAGGGTCGGCATGGCACGGGTACGATGACTCTATGCGGATTGCGACTGAAGAGGTCAGCTTTCAGAGCGGCGAAGAAACGCTTGCCGGCCACATCCACCTGCCGCCCAATTCTGAGAGCAGCAAACGCCGCCCCGCCGCCGTCCTGGTACATGGACTCGGCTCAGGTCAGAAAGCCATGAGAGGGGCGGCGCGGGACCTTGCGCGGCATGGTGTTGTCGCTCTCACGTTTGACCAGCGCGGGCATGGCAAGAGCAGCGGGGCATATACGGGTGATTCATCCGGGGATGTTCGCGCTGCCGCACGGTTCATTGCAGAACGGGACGGGGTGGATGGTTCGCGCGTCGGCATTGTCGGCCATAGTTCCGGGGCGCGGGACGCCATCATCGCCTGCGCCAACTGGGACGGCTATGCGGCACTTGTATGCTCATCGACGGCGGGCATCATCCCTCGCGAGGAGCCAGGCGCGGCAGAGGGATTCTACCGGCGGACGCTGGGCAGCAAGAGTCCTGCGAAACCGGGGGAGCCGTCCGACTTGCGTGTCTATCCGCGCGATGGCGCGCTCCCGTGGGTCGACGGACTGCCAATGCGAGCAGTTTCCCGCGCGTGGAGCATGCTCCGCGGATACAGCCTGCGCGTGCGCTGGAGTGAGACTCTGCAGACATGGGGGACGGGGCAGGCGGGGGTCGCGATTCTCGATGTTCCGGAGCGCCCGGCGCTCTTCTTCCATTGCGAGGGCGACAAGTCCGTGCCAGTGATGGCGAGTGAGATCCTCTACCAGAAGTTCACCGGCCCCAAGGAGCTCATGATTGTTCCGCGCGGCTGGCATGCCGCCCCGCTTGCCCGCGCCTCAATCCGCGGCCTGTGGGTAAACTGGCTTGTGAACGCGTTGACACCCAACACGGAGACCAATGACAGCCCCGATTGAACCCGTCTTTTGCCTGCGGCACCGCGATAGGGAAACCGTCCTGCGCTGCGCCCGCTGCAACGACCCAATCTGCCCGGAGTGCATGGTGCAGGCCGCCGTCGGACACATCTGCACGTCATGCGTCACATGGGAGCGGAATCCCGTGGCCCAGGTGGCCAACTCGCGCCTGCTCACGGCCGTTGGCGCAGGACTGGGGGCGGGCATTCTGCTTGCGATTGCCATCTCCGTTCTATCGGCGCTTTTCAGCGGCTTTTTCGGCCTGATCATGTGGGCGGTGGCGGGTTTTCTCATCGGGCAGGCCGTCCATGTTGCCGCCAATCGCAGCCGCGCTCCCGTGCTGCGTTACGTGGCAGGCGGATCCGCCGCCTTCTCATGGGCGTTGGCAGCTATCTTCATAGGCGTCAGCTTTACCCTCATATGGCTGGTGTTTGCCGTGATCCAGGTGGCGATAGCCATCACGCTGGCGATTGCGCCGTTCCGCTAGGGGCGCATCCCGGCCTGCCATTCCGAGCGGAGCGTAGCGGAGTCGAGGAATCTAAGGACGCGGAACGCAGACCACCTCGCCTTTTACGTCACCGCTTTGGATTCTTCGCTGCGCTCAGAATGACAGCGGCAAAAGGACGCCATCGAATTAGAGGTTAGCGAGTCTCGGTTTCTTCCGCGTCCTCCGTATCGGGAGCATCGTCCGTGTCAGCGCCCTCAGGCTCGGGGTCAGGGTCTCTGCGCGGGCGGGACGGCAGGCTGATTGACGTTCGACGGCGCAGGAACCAGATCAGGGCGACGACTGCGCCCCACACCGGGCTCAACAGAACCACCCAGATTCCGAGAACGACGAGCCCCTGGGCAATCGCGCCGAGGGTGCGCGTGGCGGCGCGGGCGGTTTCCGGGATATCGATAATCCCAACGACCCACTCGGAACTTGGCTCAACGTAAACCACAACTATCGATGAAGAGGTCAGTGGCGCGCCGAAGTCCGTCTCGCCCTCCACCGTGAAGCGGGCCTCATAGGGCTGGGATCGGTCGATGGTGTACTCATGCGTGGCGCTGATTTCCTGCACGCCTTCGCCAATATCGCCGCTGACGGGAATCAGGCCGTCGCCGAAATCCCATTCGTACGTGAGATTCGATACGTTCTCAGGACGCGTGAACGAGCCGGTCAGCGTGACTTCGTCGTTCGCACGGATAGTAATCGTGTCCTCAGTTGAGACGATGATGGTCGGCACGCGCTCAACATTGACCTTGATGGAGTCCTCGCCGTCTACGACACCGGTATCACCCGTTCCGCGAATCTTGAAGGTGACGAAGTACGGGGACTGCTCGCTTGAGTGATAGGTGTACCAGACAACTTCCGTGACACGCTGGCCGGGAGTCTCGGTGAGGGCGGTGCGCGTGCGGCGCTCTGACTCGGCCCCGTCTCCGAACTCCCACCAATATAGGTACGAGTCGATCCCCTGCGGCTCGTTGAACGTGGCGCGGAACGCGACGCTGCGCCCTTCAACGGCCTGCAGGTCCGGGCCGGCGTCGGCAGACATTTCACCGGGGGCGAGTTCGAGAGTCACGTTAATCAGCGACGTGGCGGATGTCTGCTCAAGCAGGCGCTTGCGGCCCTCAAGGATCTCAATCTCTCCGCTAACGCGGGTGATCTCACGCTGGACTTCGAGAATGTCCTCAAGCTCACCCTCGCGGCTGAGCAATTCGCGGAGGGAGTCGCGTGTGACGTTGAGGTTTTGGATGCGCGCCTGCACGTCAAAATACTCTTCTGTTACGTCATCACTGGTAGATATGAGGGACAGCACATCGAGGCCGAGGTCGGAAATGGCGCGGACGGCGTCATCCAACTGGGCGCTGGGCACGCGGACGGAGATGTGCCCCACATGCTGGCTGGAGCGTTGCTCGCTGACGACCCACCCTCCGCGCTGCAGGGCGATGCCGGACACAGCCTCAATGTGCCTCGGGACATCAACAACCTCAATGGTCATATCGACTATGCGGACGATGAGGCGGTCTTGGGCGGACACGGGCGGGTAGCCGGTTTCGAGCTGTTCCGTATCCGAGCCGCCGTCACTATCAACAGCGGAATCGCTTGTTGTTTGGTTGGAAGGCTCAGACGACGTGGCCCGCTCGTTGGATACAACGTCTCCAACGTCGTCAGACATGTCATCAGAATCGAAACTTGCTTGAGAGAAGTCGGTTTCTTCAAAGAATTCGCCCGAATCTTCTTCACTGGCGCCGCAAGCAATGCCAAAGGCGACTAGGAGCACCAGGAGCGCAAAAGCAAAAAATCGCGAAAGACTGTCCACGTCATTCCTCCCTACCGATCGGTGGCAGACCGCGATGGGCAAAGTATACGCCGCTCACTCTTGTTCTCCAACTCTGCATAGCTATGCAAGGGTGTGGGCAGGCAGGTTGGAATCATCCCGCACGCGCGTCTTTTCGCCGCTAGACTCATTAGGTGGGCGCGTTTCCCGCCCGTGCGATCGGGCAGTCTGGGCGCTCAGTAACAGGGGGTGAAGCCGGGTGTCTGTACGAATAACGGTCCAGGTCGGAATGAACGACCCCGGCAGGGCGCAGGTTCTCGTTGAAGACGACCGGGGCGCGTTTCTGTTCGATAGCGGCGCGCCGTCGTGGAACGATGCACTGCCGCGTCTGGACGGCGCGCTCATCAGCAACGCCAACCCACGGCACACGGCGGGCATTCCCTACCTGCCCCACGACACCCCCATCTACGCGAGTGTCATGACCTCCGCCATTCTCAAGGCGACGCAGGATATTTCCCAACCCGCACGAGAGAACGAAACGGTTTTTGCAGTCCCGGGCGGGTACGACGGCCCTGTGGCATCCCGACAGGCTGTACAGCGCCCCTACACTTTTCTGCTGACACAGAACGATTCCGCCAATCCACAGGGGGAGCCAATCGACACGTTTGCCGACGTTCATCGTTGGTGGCTCGGACAGATGGATTCCGTGGGAGTGAACAGCATCATGTCGCGCCCGGCGTCCGTTCTGCCGCAGTTCGCCCCGGCTGCTCTCAACGGACGCGCCCTGCGGCACTACCCCGTCGATCACTCGATCCTTGGCGCGTCGGCCATCGCCATAGAGACGCGAGACGGATGGGTCGGCTACACGGGGGATGTACGCTTCCACGGCCAGCAGCCGGGCCTCATGGAGGAGTTCGTCCGGGGATTCATGGACCTGAAACCGTTGGCGTTGATCGTGGACGGCACCAACACGCAGCCCGGCGTTTCGCCCACAACCGAGAATGACGTGTACGAGCGCGTGATGGAGACCGTCACGGGGCGGGACGGCTTGATCGTGGCGGATTTTGACGCGATGGACATGGAGCGGCTGCTGACGTTCAATCACGTCGCCGAGGCGACGCGCCGCTCTCTCATCCTCACGCCGAGAGATGTTCACATGTACGAGTCCATGTCCATCGTCTGGCGGCAGTTTCCCGCCTTTGACGCGGTGAACACGTTCCGCATCCTGGACGCGCCTCAACTCGATGACCCTACGAACGGTTGGGAGGCAGAGCTGCGAGACCAGTTCCAGGCGATTCTCGTTTCGCCGGATGAGCTACATAAGAACGGCGGCGACTACATTGTGCGAAGTTCCCCTGCGGAGTTGGGCGCGCTGGAGGCGGAGGAGCCGGCACGAGGCGTCTACATTCGCTCGCGCGCGGCCACAGGCAACGAGGACGCGGTGCTCAATCGCGTCCGTGACATGGGACTCGACATTGCCGGGCGAGACGCGGAGGACCCCAACTATTTCCACTCGTCCGGCCACGCAACGTTTGACGAGACAATCGCGATGATTCGCCGCATCGTCCCCCGCCACCTCATTCCCGTCCATACGGCGCAAACCGAGGTATTCACGGACGCGGTAGCGAGTTTGCCGATTACCGTGGTGACGGAGCGCGGACGGGCCATCGAGATAGCGTAGAGTCCGATTTACCCAGCTCATGCTGCCGCTCAAGCTGACCGTTGAGAATTTCATGCCCTACCGGGGGGCGCAGGAGCCGCTGATCCTGGATGGACTGGGCATTGCCTGCCTCTCCGGCCCCAACGGCGCGGGGAAATCGTCACTGCTGGACGCCATCACGTGGGCGCTGTGGGGGCGTTCCCGGGCAGGCGCGGCGGCGGACCAACTCGTGGCCGCGCAGATGTCAGACATGGGCGTGCAGCTTGAGTTTCAGTCGCACGGCATGGACTACCGCGTAGAACGGCGTCACCGGCGGCGGGCGAGCGGCGGAAACACAACTCTCGATTTCCAGATGCGCGACGGCACGCGCTGGCGTTCATTGAACGAGAGGACGGTCAGAGACACGACCCGCAAGCTTGTCGACACCATCCGCCTGGACTATGACACGTTCATCAACTCCGCCTTCCTGGTACAGGGCAAGGCCGATCTGCTTGTGTCACAGCGGCCGGCGGAGCGCAAGCGGATTCTCGGCGAGATTCTCAACCTGTCCGTCTATGACGGTTACGCGCAGACGGCACGGGATATGGCGCGGGATGACCGCAACCGGCAGACCATCGCCCGGGGGCGCATCGAGTCCATAGACCGCGAGCTTGAGGGGGAAGAGGGACTCAGGAAACAGGCCCTGGACATCACCGAGAGCCTGTCAGGCCTGAAAGCTCGGCTTGAATCTGCCACGACGCGCCGGGATGAACTCAGCGCCGCCGTCACCGATATGCAGAATCGCCAACGGCAGCTGTGGCAGACGAAAGAGCGCATCGTCGAGTTGTCCAATGAAACAGACAGCTTGGACAAGCGCCGCCAGGAGCTTCAGGAGACCATCGCGAGTTCGGAGCAGATGCTCGAGCGCGCTGAAGAGATCGAAGCGGGCTGGCGCGCATTGGAGGCCGCGCGGGCGGCACTCTCCGATTTCGGTACGCGCGCTAGCCAACACGGGGAACTGATTGCGGAGCGCAGTCGGCTTGAGCAGGAGGCGACTACACAGCGTGGGCAGTTGGAGAACGACGTCGCTCTGAAGGAACACCAGTACGAGGAACTGGTCAAGAGTGTTGCCGAGCTGCCACAGCTACAGCGGGGCCTGGAGCAGGCTAACGCTACCCGCAATGAACTTGCTGAACGTGAACGAGAACTCGTTGCGCGGAGGGCGCAGCTAGTCGAGATGAATGGGCAGCTCGCGGAATTGCGCGGCCTGCACCGCTCCATCAAGCGAGAACATGACAGCCTTGACGCTCCGATGGCTCTCATTGCGCAGGGAGAATTGGGGGATTGTCCCGTTTGCGGCACGCAGCTCGGTGAGCATGGCGCAGATCAACTGCGTCAACACTTCGAAAGTCGCAAGAAAGACCTGACCGCGGAGATGCGCCGCATCGAATCTGACGGCAAGGCCCTGCGCTCACAGCACGATGACGTCGACGGAGCGATTCAGAAGGACGAGACCGCGCTGCGGGACGAGACATCGCGGTTGGAGTCGCAAGCCGGTTCGCTCGTGACTCGCGTGGGATTGGCGCAGGAGGCGGCGCGTCAGTTGCCTGAAGCGGAAACGGCGCTTCGAGAGGCCCGCGCGGCGCTCGCCGCCATGCCGAAGGAGTCTGATGAGCTGCATGCCGTCCGGCAGAAGATCGACGAACTCGGCTATGACGCGGACGCGCACACTGCGGCGCAGGAGCGGGAGGCGAGTTTGCGCCACTGGGAGAGCAAAAGGCGTGAGTTGGACGCCGTGTCCGCCCGGGTGGGTGCCGACCGGGCAGCATTTGCGGACGTGAACGAACGTTGGCAACGAGCGACAACGTCGCTTGAGTCTGAACAGTCCCGCGCGGCGGAGCTTGAGACGAGCCTCGAAGGTCTGAACGATGCCGTCGCTGAGTCGGAGAGGGCCGGAGCGGACGTTGATGAGTTAGAGGATCAGATTCGAGGGGCCGATCGACGGCAGGCTCTCGTTCAAGCAGACCTCCAACGCCTCGAGCGACAGCGGGAGGAGAAGGCGGGCCTGAACCAGGAGGAACGGGAGGCAGCCTCCCGAGCGGCCATTCATGATGAGTTGGCGCAGGCGTTCGGTCCACGCGGGGTCCAGGCGCTGCTCATCGAGACAGCGCTTCCGGAGCTGGAGGATGACGCCAACGATCTGCTGGGACGGATGACCAACGGATCGATGACGCTGCGGCTGGAAACGCAACGGCAGACGCAGGCGGGCAACATCAACGAGACGCTGGAGGTCATCATCTCTGACATCCAGGGGACGCGCGCCTATGAGATGTACAGCGGCGGGGAGGCGTTTCGCATCAACTTTGCACTGCGTATCGCGCTGTCCAAGTTGTTGGCGCGGCGGGCGGGTTCAGAAGTGCCCGTCCTGTTCATCGATGAGGGCTTCGGGAGCCAGGACGCGGAGGGGCGTGAGCGGCTCATCGAGGCCATCTCAACACTGTGGAATGATCCCGTCTTTCACAACGGCCTGATCCTGGTCATCACGCACATCGACGATGTGCGTAACCAGTTCGATACACGCATTGACGTCATCAAGACGGAGAACGGCTCGCGCTACAGCATCTCCGCATGACGCCTGAGGCTCTTTTCGGTTTGTCCCGCCTAGCGAAGGGGCGTACAATTGTGAGCTAGGGAGCGAGGGAGGTGGCCGCGTGATCGAGATGACAATCGACCGAATCGGCGTGAGCCTCAACAGCTATCAGCGCGTCGTTATCCTCAAGGAGAAAGCGGCTGAGCGCCGTCTCATCATCTGGATCGGTCCCGCGGAGGCCGAATCCATCGCCATCAAGATGCAGAACGTTCGCGTTCCGCGCCCTCTCACGCATGATCTCCTAAACACCGTCATCCCCCAACTCGGCGGAGAGATTCGCCACATCCTCATATCAGACCTCAAGGACGACACGTTCTTCGCGCAAATCATCGTGCGCCATGGCGACAAAGACATCGAGATTGACAGCCGTCCCAGCGATGCCGTCGCGCTTGCGGTCCGGGCGGAAGTTCCCATCTACGCCGCTGACGAGGTGCTGAACGAGGCCGGCGTGCTCGTCAATGCGGACACCGGCGACTACGTGTTCGCGCGAGACACGGACGGGTCGGAGCAGCGGGAAGTGACCGAAGAGGAGCTGCGCAAGCTGTCCGCCTTCAGAGAGTTCGTCGAGGAACTGGACCTCGAGGGCGACAAGGGCGTGTCCGACGACGAGGCCCGGAGGATGTCCGCATTCACGGACGCCGTTGAAGAAATCAACATGGATCTCGAGGGCGAGCAGCGGAAAGACTGATTTTATTGACGCGCCTATGCGTGTGTGATAACTTTCGCAAGCGGTGTCATGTCGCGGTTAACTGGCAGCAGAGCCATGCAAGTTGCAGTGCGGCTGCTTGGCCTCGGATGGTACGTATCCGTCTGCATCGTTCTAGGGGTGCTGGGCGGTGTGTGGCTGGATGATCGCCTTGGGGTGACGCCGCTGTTCATACTACTGGGGGTGGGGTTAGCGTTGATTGTGGCGGCTTGGGGCGCATATCGAATGGCTGCGCCGCTGCTGTCACCACGACCCACGCGAAAGGATAACGACGAGTGAGTCTGCTTGCGCGGCCTCGGGTGCTTTTCAGCATCATCGCCGCGCTCCTTTTAACAGTCCTGGGAATCCTGTTCCTGAAGGGCCCGTTGGAGATTCCGCCCCTCCAGGTTGATCCCGTTGCCGAACCGTTCGGCTATCCCCTGCGTGCCACCGTTATCCAGCAGTGGATTGCGATGATTGTCATCCTCGGCCTTGCCTGGTTCGCCACGCGCAAGATGGAGGTCATCCCCGGCCGCATGCAGGCGCTGGCAGAGGCCGTTGTCGAGGGGCTTCTGAATCTCTGCCAGAGGGCGGCGGGCGCGGCTAACGGGCGGCGCTTTTTCCCCGTCGTCGCGACCATCTTCCTGTTCGTCGCGGGCGCCAATCTACTCGGTTTCATCCCCGGCACGGGAACCATCTACACCGTCGTGTCGGCAGAGGAAGAGGTCCACCACTACGAGGAGAAATACTCGGGGGCGGAGCTCGAATCGAAGCTCGAGGACCTGCATCTCTACGTCCTGGATGCCAATAACAATTATCCGATCGGCGGCTTTGAGTATGAATTGGGCGGCGAGACGACGACGCAGTACGACATCTACGGCGACCAGTGGGAAGAGTTCCACGCGAATAACCCCGATCTGAACGCCGGCCATCTCGTCCCGTTCCTGCGGCCTGCAAACACGGACGTGAACACGCCGTTCGCGATCGCCGTGTGGAGCTTCATCTTCGTGGAGTTCTGGGGCGTGACGAGCCTCGGCCTCTTCGCCTATCTGGGCAAGTTCTTCAACTTCGGGCGTCTTCTGCGGGGGAACATCCCGTTCGGGCTGATTGATATATTCGTCGGGTTTGTGGACCTGGTGTCTGAGCTTGTGCGGCTCCTCAGCTTCACATTCCGTCTCTTCGGCAACGTCTTTGCCGGTGAGATTCTCATCCTGATGATGTCCTTCTTCGTGCCGTTGACGTTTGTCGTCGGCGTATTCTTCATGGAAGTCTTCTTCGGTATCATCCAGGCATTCATCTTTGCCATCCTGACCCTGATCTTCGCCATCCTTGCCGTCACACACCACGGCGGCGAGGATCACGGCGGGGAGCATCACGAGGAAGCAGCAGCACACTAGGCACGTATTCACCAAACGAGCAGAGCAAGAGAAAGATGAGTGGGAGGTAGCATGATTGGTTCGCACAGCGGGTGGAGCCGGATTCTCCTGGTTCTGATGATTGTCGGGGCCCTGATGGCCCTGACGACGGGTGTGGCGTTCGCGCAGGACAGCACGCCGTTCATACCCACAGAAGGCTTGAAGCTTCTCGGAGCAGGCCTCGCCATCGGACTGGGCGCGATCGGCCCCGGCATCGGCATCGGTATCGCGGTTTCCAAGGCGATGGAGGCCATTGGCCGCAATCCGGACGCCGCCGGACAGGTTCAGACCAACATGATCGTCGGTGTCGCCTTCGCTGAGGCAATCGCGATCTACGCGCTGGTCGTCGCAATCCTGCTCCAGTTCGTCTAGAACGGTGAGAGCAAGACAGGACATTGTGATGTCGGCGCAGACTTTTGCAGCCGGTCGGAAGGGGGAATGAGTCGATGGAAGCCATCGGATTCAACATCCCCGGGCTGATCAGCCAGTTCATCAACTTCGGGATATTCCTGGTTCTGATGTCGCTGATCCTCTACAAGCCCGTGACGCGGATGCTTGACCAGCGCGCGGAACGCATCCGGGAGGCACTCTCGGAAGCGGAGCGCGCTCGTGAGGAATCCGCCCGCAGCGGCGAGGAGGTCCAGCAGGCGCTTGCAGAGGCCAGGGATCGCGCGCAGCAGATCATCCAGCAGGCGACGGAAACAAGCCGACGCCAGACTGAGGAACTGCTGGCGCAGGCGCGCCTCGATGCCGAGGCCGTTGCTGAACGGTCACGGGAAGAGCTACGGCGCGAAGCCGCGGAGATAATCGAACAAGGCAGGCAGGAGATCATCAATCTCTCGATCATGGCCGCCGAGCGCATCATCAACCAGTCGCTTGACCATGACACGCATCGCGGCCTCGTTGAAGAGGTGCTGCGCGAGGCGGAAGAAGTCACCAGCGGTGGAGGCTCCTAACCGATGCCCTCAGGTGGATCAGCCCGGCGATACGCGCAGGCGGTGTTCGACATCGCCCGAGAACAGGACACGCTTGATCAGTGGCGGGACGACCTCCAGACGGTAGCGGACGTTCTTGGCCTGCCGGATGTGCAGACTTTCATGGAATCGCCGCGCGTCTCGGTGGAAAACAAGCATCAACTGCTTGATCAGCACCTTGGCAGCGTTGCGCCGCTGGCGCGCAACCTTGCCATGATTCTCATACGGCGCAACCGTTCGCACCTTGCCCAGGGAATCCTCGACGGATACCTGGAAATGCTGGACGAGGAACGCGGAATCGTCGCGGCAAACGTGACATCCGCGGAGCCGATGGACGACGACCTGCAGGACCAGGTGCGCCAGCTGCTGAACCGGCAGGTGGGACGTGAACTGCGGCTGTCCGTGGACGTGGATCCGGAGATCATTGGCGGATTCGTCGCGCGTGTGGGAGACCGCGTTCTGGACGGCAGCACGCGCTCCCGCCTTCGCAATCTCCGTGAGTGGCTGCGTGAGAGCGCGGCATCATCCTGAGCACGTCCGACGGAGAGTAGACCGGAACTTGTAACGACAAGGAAGTAGAGACAAGGGGACTGAAACATGGCTGTTCGCGGCCAGGATATTGCGTCAATCATTCGGCGTCAGATTGAGGACTTTGGGGTCTCGATTGAAACCGTCGACGTCGGTTCGGTCATCCAGGTTGGTGACGGAATCGCGACGGTTCACGGCCTTACCGGAGTGCGCTACGGCGAGCTGATCGAGTTCGCTACAGGCGCTATCGGCATCGCGCTCAACCTTGAGGAAGAGACCGTCGGAACGGTCATCCTCGGCTCAGACGCCGGCATCCAGGAGGGCTCCGAGGTCCGCACGACGGGGCGCATCGCAGAGGTGCCCGTCGGTGACGGCATGTTGGGACGCGTCGTGGACGCGCTCGGCGTTGCCGTGGACGGCAAGGGCCCCATCCAGACCACGCAGTCCAGGCCGCTGGAGAGGGTTGCGCCGAACGTCGTGACCCGCCAGTCCGTCAACAAGCCGGTGCAGACCGGCATCAAGGCCGTCGACTCCATGATTCCCGTCGGCCGGGGCCAGCGCGAGCTCATCATCGGCGACCGCTCCACGGGCAAGACGGCCATCGCAATCGACACAATCATCAACCAGCGCGGCGGCGACCTCATCTGCATCTACGTCGCCATCGGCCAGAAGGCGTCCAAGGTGGCGCAGTTGGTGGCCACGCTTGAGCAGAACGGCGCGATGGAGCACACCGTTGTCGTGACGGCCAACGCGTCCGATTCCGCCGCCATGCAGTACCTTGCGCCCTACGCGGGCTGCGCCATCGGCGAGCAGTTCATGGAAGAGGGCAGGGACGCGCTCATCGTCTATGACGATCTTTCGAAGCACGCGTGGGCATACCGCGAGGTGTCGCTCTTGCTCCGCCGTCCGCCAGGCCGCGAGGCGTACCCCGGCGACGTTTTCTACCTGCACAGCCGCCTGCTTGAGCGCGCGGCGCGCATGAGTGACGAGAACGGCGGCGGCTCACTGACGGCGCTGCCGATCATTGAAACGCAGGCCGGCGACGTATCCGCATACATCCCGACGAACGTCATCTCCATCACGGACGGTCAGATCTATCTTGAGACGGACCTGTTCAACTCCGGCATCCGCCCGGCGGTGAACGCAGGGTTGTCCGTTTCCCGCGTGGGCGGCGCAGCGCAGACACGAGCCATTCGTCGCGTGGCAGGCCGCTTGCGGCTTGACCTCGCGCAGTTCCGCAACCTGCAGGCATTCGCGCAGTTCGGCAGCGGCGACCTCGATGCCGCAACACGCCGACAGCTGGAACGCGGGCAGATCCTGACAGAGCTCCTCAAGCAGGGGCAGTACGAGCCGCTGGTCGTCGAAAAGGAGGTTGCAGTCCTCTTCGCCGCGACACAGGGCCTGATGGATGACGTGCCCATTGAGCGCGTGGGCGCATTCGAGAGCGCACTCCTCGCGTTCCTTGACGCGTCGCATGAGAACATCCTGACCACGATCCGCGACTCCGGCGACCTCGCAGAGGAAACCGAAGAGGCTCTGCGGAACGCGATAAACGAATTCAAGGAGACCGGGACCTACTAGGCGAGAACGGCCAGTACCGGGAGGATAGGGCGTCGTGCCAAATACACGGCAGATTCGACAGCGCATCCGCAGCGTCACCAGCACGCAGCGGATCACGAGCGCGATGGAACTCATCGCGGCGGCGAAGATGCGCCGCGCCCAACAGCGCGTGTTGGCGTCTCGCCCATATTCGACGCGCCTGCTCGATC
Organism: uncultured Dehalococcoidia bacterium; assembly: GCA_964653005.1. Taxonomy (GTDB): domain Bacteria; phylum Chloroflexota; class Dehalococcoidia; order UBA6926; family UBA6926; genus VXMO01. Next base: position 349,604 of record CAZZAN010000002.1, read on the forward strand.
TCATTGCGGACATCGTCGCGCGGCAGAGCGGCAGCGGGGACGAGATTCACCCCCTGATGCAGGTGAGGGAGCCGAACAACATCGGCCTAATCCTCATCACGCCGGACCGCGGGCTGTGCGGCGGACTCAATGCCAATCTGAACCGCGCCGCCTACAATTTCGGCCTGGAACAGGAACATCCCGTCTCGCAAATCTCCGTTGGCAAGAAGGGTAATGACTTCTTCTCGCGGCGGGGCCGCGATATTCGCGCGGAGTTTCTGAATCTGGGAGATTTCCCGGAGCCTATCGATACCTCGCCCATCGCGCGCATCGTGCTGGAGGACTACGAGGCCGGACGGCTTGACCGCGTTTATCTTGCCTACGCCAATTTCGTGAACACCGCCGTGCAGGAGCCGACCATACGGCAACTGCTGCCCGTGGAGCCGCCCGCCGCGTCCGAGGACGGCGCGGGCGCATCCCTGGGCGACTATGAATATGAGCCGGACGCGGCGACGGTGCTGAGTGGCCTGCTTCCCCGTTACGTGGAGATGCAGATCTACCAGGCCACGCTGGAGAATGCGGCGTCAGAGCAGTCCGCGCGGATGGTGGCCATGCGGGCCGCCACTGACGCGGCAGGAGAGATGATCGACGCGTTGACGCTTGAATACAACAAGGCGCGGCAGGAGACCATCACCAAGGAACTGCTCGACCTCGTCGGCGGCGTTGCCGCGCTGGAGAAGGCGTAGCCCATGCAGGCTGTGGCCATGCCAACGAGCGAGAAGTTCGCAGACGCGCCCGCGCGTCTAACTGCCGTCGTGACGGACCTGGACGGCACCCTATGCGACACGGAGACCGTGCTGGTCGCTGCTATCAACCGCTTCCTTACCGAAGAGGGGCAGGAGCCACTGGCTCATGACGAAGCACGAACGATGACCGGCCTCGATAACGATTCGTGGTGGCGGCGCATCAGCGAACTGCGTCCCACGCTGAGAACCCCGCTTGATGAGTACACTCGACGCGTGGACGTGATTGCCACGGCGTTGTTTCCATCAGAGTTGGTGGTTGCGGACGGGGCGATGGAGCTGATTGCTGCGATTCAGCAGACCGGCGTCCCATTCGGGCTGGTTACGAACGCGCGGCAGGCGTGGGCAGGTCCGCGGATGGACATCATGGGCATCACGGACATATTTGATGTAATCGTGACCGGCGATATGGTTTCGGAGCACAAGCCGAACCCGGAGATTTATCTGCAGGCGACGCAGGCGTTGGGTGTTGACCCCAGAGAGGCAATTGCCATCGAGGATTCGCCGAGTGGGATCAGAGCTGCGCGAGACGCGGGGCTGTACACCATCGCCATCCGCACGCAGTGGATGGGCGCCGTCGATCAGACCTACGCGCACGTCATTGTCAATTCCCTACGAGAAATCGATATAGACGCGCTGCTGGCGGGAGGCAAAGCAACATGAGCGCCTTCCGGGCCCGCGGCATCATCTTTGACTTTGACGGCGTGCTCATCGACAGCGAGCCGCTGTACTTGAAGTCGGTGAACGTCATCCTCGCGGAGTGCGGCGTACAGGAGCTGACGGCAGCCGAGTACGAGAGATGGATCGGTTCAACCGCCACAAGGACGTGGGAAGCGTTGACACGCGAGAACAACCTGCCGGAGCCGCCACAGCACTACCAGGACCGGTACGAGGCTGTCATTGAGGGTGTGCTCAAGCGTGAGTTGAAACTCACGCCGGAGGCTGAGGAGCTGCTTGGCCTGGTGGAGCGGCGCGGCATCCCGCGCGGCGTTGCGACGGCGTCACGCCGCAAGTGGCTCACAATAAAGCTCGAGACGTTGGGACTGACGGAGTTCTTTGACGTCGCGGTGTGCTCCACGGACGTGAGGCGGACGAAGCCTGCGCCGGATATCTATCTCAAGGCGGCAGAACTGATGGGGCTGGACACGGCGGATGCCATTGCGATCGAGGATTCTCCGGCGGGAATCAAGTCCGCAAAGGGCGCGGGCATACGGACAATTGGACTTCGAACAGGCATGACAACAAACCTTGATATTTCGAAGGCGGATGAGATCATCGAGAGCCTTCGCGAGTTTGACGTGGATCGCTACTTTGGACAGGGGGCCGAGCTGGCCCCGGCACGCTAGGTGAGGTGAGGAAATGGCCAACGGTCAGGTAGTACAGGTCATCGGAACCGTCGTGGACGTGGAGTTTCCGCCGCAGGAGCTCCCCGATATCTACAACGGGCTGACGGTTGAGATGGAGGGCGGGCAAATCGTCCTCGAGGCGGAGCAGCACATCGGCAACAACTGGGTGCGATGCCTCGCCATGGGCGCGACGGAGGGCTTGCAGCGTGGTGTTGAGGTCGTCGACACCGGCCGCCCAATCGCCGTCCCCGTTGGGCGCGGCTCATTGGGACGCCTCTTCAACGTGCTGGGCGAGCCGCTTGACGGACTCGGAGACGTGTCCGCCGAGCAGACGTGGCCCATCCACCGTGAGCCGCCCCCCTTTGACGAGCAGGAAACCAGCACGCAGATGCTGGAGACCGGCCTCAAGGTCATCGACCTCATCACTCCGTTCACACGAGGCGGAAAGATCGGCGCATACGGCGGCGCGGGCGTCGGCAAGACCGTCGTCATCCTTGAGTTGATCCGCAACATCGCCACCGAGCACGGCGGATTCTCCGTGTTCGCCGGCGTGGGAGAGCGCTCCCGCGAAGGCAACGACCTCTGGCATGAGATGCGTGACTCCGGCGTTATCGACAAGATCGCGCTCGTGTTCGGGCAGATGAATGAGCCGCCCGGCGTGCGCGCCCGCATCGCCCTGACCGGCCTCACCATGGCGGAGTACTTCCGCGATGTTGAGGGGCAGGACGTCCTGATTTTCATCGACAACATCTACCGCTACATCCTCGCGGGTATGGAAGTCTCCGCGCTGCTGGGACGCATGCCGTCCGCAGTGGGGTACCAGCCAACGCTGGCGACGGAGATGGGCGCGCTGGAAGAGCGGATTACGTCCACCAACAAGGGCTCCATCACGTCCTTCCAGGCCATCTACGTGCCCGCCGACGACTACACGGACCCCGGCGTGGCAACCACGTTCGGACACCTTGACGCCGTCATCGCGCTGGAGCGTGCTATCGCGGAGCAGGGCCTGTATCCGGCGGTTGACCCGCTCACGTCCAACAGCCGCATCCTTGACCCCCAGGTTGTGGGGCAGGAACACTACGAGGCGGCTCGCGGCGTGCAGCAGGTGTTGCAGCGCTACAAGGACCTGCAGGACATCATCGCCATTCTCGGCTTTGAGGAGCTGTCCGATGATGACAAGCTGACGGTGTCCCGCGCCCGCAAGATCCAACGCTTCCTCTCGCAGCCCATGTTCGTGGCGGAGGCGTTCACGGGACAGGCCGGCAAGTACGTGCCGATCCGTGAGACGGTTCGCGGCTTCAAGGAGATTCTCGACGGGATGCACGACGAGCTGCCGGAGCAGGCCTTCTACATGGTCGGCGGCATCGAGGAAGCCGTGGAGAAGGCCCGGGAGATGGCGGCTGAGGGGTAAACGATGCCGACCCACCTGCAGATCATCGCGCTGGACAGGATCGCCTACGAGGACGACGTCGATATCGTCGTCCTCCCCGGCGAGGAGGGGCAGCTTGGCGTTCTGCCGCGGCACGCGCGCATCGTGACGCTGCTGGAGCCGGGCGAGGTGCTGACGCGCAAGTCCGGCGAGGAGACCTCGCTGGCCATCAGCGGCGGCTTTGCCCAGATCGGCCCGGACAGCGTGACGATTCTGTCCGACGCGGCAGAGTACGCGGAGGACATCGACATGGATCGCGCCGAGGAGGCGCGCCGCCGCGCTCAAGAGCGCATCAGCAACCCAAGCGCCACCCCGGACCTGGAGTTGGCGCGGGCGGAATCCGCACTCCTGCGATCAATGGCCCGCATCAGGGTCGCGGAGCGCATCGCGGCGCGGCGGCGCCGGCAGGCACCGCAGCCCACGCGAAGGGATGACTAGCTAACAGCGACCTTTACGAGGCAGGTGCGGCAGGTTCGTGAGGTCGGATGCTGTCAATCTGCTCCGATTCAGCACGTTGGGCGTGATATAAGTCCCACCGCAATTGCAGGTTTATCCAGTAATCGGGTGTTGTGCCGAGAAACCTAGAGAGACGCAGCGCCGTGCTGGGGGTGACCCCCCGACGGCCTCGAACCACCTCGTTAACGCGCTGGAAAGGCACATGGATAGCGTCCGCAAGGTCTCGCTGCGTTAGGCCAAGCGGCTGCAGGAATTCTTCCAACAGCATTTCACCAGGATGTGTGGGGGCTCGATCGGTGGGGATGCGTACCATTTTGTGCCTCCTCATTAGTGATAGTCAGTAATCTCGACTTCGGTCGGACCTGCATCGGTCCACGCGAAACAGACACGATATGTGTCGTTTATTCGGATGCTGTGTTGCCCGCTTCGATCTCCGGCCAGTTGTTCCAGTCGATTTCCGGGAGGCGCACGGAGATCCCCCAGATTCACCGCGGAATCGAGTTGATCCAGTTTGCGCCGAGCCGTACGCCAAATGGTAAGGGGGCAGATTCGGCGCGCCATCCGAGAGTCCCGCCCATTGAAGACATCCTCTGTCCCAGCATTCTTGAACGAGACGATCACGCTGACATGATAGCACGGTATTCATGCTATTCCGAGTTCAGTGAGTGTGACGATACTCTGCCGGGATTCAAATCAGAATCAGCGAGAATACGCTAACGCCGTCCGTTCCCTCGGCGGCCCCGCTTGCGCTTGGGGAGGAGGTCTTCCTCTTCTTCGGAGTCCCGCAGGTAGAACGTCATCGTTTGGAGGGCCTGCACGGGGTCAATCGTCCGCACGGTGATGCCATTGGGCACGTGCGGCGTCATGGGCGCGTAGTTCAGAATGCCGCGGATTCCGCATGCGACGAGCCTGTCTATCACATCCTGCGCCACGTCCCCCGGCGTTGCGAGAATAGCAATCTCGATTTCCTCGCTGCGTATAAAACTCTCCATCTCGCTTGCGGGGCGCACGGGCACGCTGTCAACGTTGCTGCCCACGATGCCGGGATCGGCATCAAACGCCGCTCGCACGTGAAATCCCTCCGGGGTCAGCCCGGGATACGTGATGATTGCGCGACCCAGGCGCCCAACGCCGACCAGTACAACCGGCCACGAGCGTTCCAGCCCCAGGATGCGCGTCAGGTCGCCAAGCAGGGCCGAGACATCGTAGCCGCGCCCCTGCTTGCCGAATCGTCCAAAGTAGCTGAGGTCCTTGCGGATCTGCGCCGGGGTCGTCCCGAGCGCCTCACCGAGTTCGCGTGAACTGACGACTTCAATCCCGTCGTCGAGCATGAGACGCAGCGTCCGCAAATAGTGCGGCAGCCTGTCAACCACAACAGCCGGGATATCCGTCGGCATACACTCCCCACCTATATGCCTGCCCCGTCTGTGGAACACACAGACACGCCGCAGACGGAACTCGAAAGATGCTCAGATTCTAGGAATTGGCCACGTTCCTAGTCAAGTCGCATACACGTTCGTGGTGAGTGTATCGATCCACAATACGGAGCGCCGCCCTTCGACACGCTCAGGGTGAACGGGGTGGCGCTGCGTTCCGTGTCAGCCGGCGGGCGTCGGTGTTGGAGTGCGCGTGGGCGATGCGGTCGGCGTGGCCGTCACGCTTGGGGTCGCCGTCGGGGGGACAACGATGAACGGCGAGTTGGTATCCCCGGAGAGTGCCGGCAGCGGCGTGGCGGTTGCGTCCGATCCCGGGAGTGGCGTCGGTGTCGCATTTGCCGGAATGGGTTGTCCGGCAGCGTTTCGTTCAAGCGCGCCCTCGTCCGGTATCCACACCGACGTCGGCTCAGTCCGAGGCGTCTCTTCCTGCCCCCGTACCATGAACACGCGGTAATGGTGGAAATTGCCCTTGCGGAAGACTGCGCCGTGCTCATGGTGGCCCGCATTCGGGTTCTTTGCGGCGACTTCCTCCCACGGCCCATTCTCGTTCTCCGAATACTCAAAGACGACGAAGTCGATATCCAGGTTCTCATCCGGAGGGCTCCAGCTCAGGCGGACGACCTGTGTGCCCGGCATAACACCGCCGCCTGCGATCAGCATCGCCTGCAGGTTCAGTGTCTCGGACGGCGGCAGCGGCTGGCGGATGGCGCTGTCGATGGCCGCGCAGGCTCCTGACAGCGCCAACGCGGTTAGAACAATACTCACAAGCGCCGCTCTGACGGCTCTCATCGGCAATTCACCCGTCAATCATCCTCGCTTCGGCCTGAAAGTGAAGAGACGCGCCATGCGCGCCTCATACCAGTGTATCCGAGTCACGTGAACCGGACGGCGGCCATCCGCGTCTGCGGTGTGTCATGGCCCATTGACGAATTAGAACAGTTATTCTATTCTTCCGTTCTAACGACGCACCAGCCCACGCGGGAAATCGTACAGGAGGTCCAGCGCTGCCGTGGTCCATACTCATCGCCGTCGAGCATTCCCTCACGGCAATCATCTCTCTAGCAAACGCAGGCTACCTGCTCACACGCCGATGGAACAGCCGCCGGGCGACCGTCGCGGCACGGGCCGTTGCGGTCATCTCCGTGGGTATGGCGATGCAGAGCATCTTCATCGGCCTGATCCTGTTGCCGCGCAGCCACCCACTGACCTGGCAGGAGGCGCGCGGCTGGCTGCTGGCGGGCGTTATCGCCCTGGCCGGCACGCTGCTCTTCGCGGCGCTCATCCTCTCGCGTCTCCGCCGCAGACCGCGCTGAGCATGGAGGCAACAGTCGAGCGCAGGGACAGGAGGGCAGCACGATGACAGCAACGCCGGTCATTCTCAAGGCTATCCGGCACCCGGAGGAACCCGGTCTCTCAGAACTCTCCGCCCTTGCCCTCATCTGGGGCCTTGCGCGGGCGATAACCGAAACACCGCCGGACGCGCTCGACTTCTTCCTCGATGAGCTAACGAGCGAGACGCCGCCCGCCGGAATGGATGACATCGCCCGATGACCAGAAAGATCGATACGGCCGTCAAAGCGCCAACTCGCGCAGCATCGCCGCGCCGCAGGGCGAAGGCCAACTTCTACGAACGCGCCATGTCCGAGGCAGAGTCGGAGTACCTGAAACGTGCTGCCAACATGGACGGCCTCAATGATGAGATCGCCGTTCTCCGCGCCAAGATCCTCACCGCGCTGGAAAACAGGCCGGACGATCTGCCTCTGCTGATGAAGGGCATCAGCACGCTGTCCCGCACGCTAGCCGCGCAACATCGCCTGGCGGGCAAGGAGGAGAAAGACTTCTTCGACAACCTCGTTGGCACGCTGCACGGGCTTGGGGAGCAGATCTTCCCCGGCCTGGAAGGGGAAATCGAACTATGACCACAAAGAACGCTCTTGAGCCAACACTAAGGAGATTGCGAACGATGGCGCATCGTCGAACCGAGGAATTGCGTGACGCCCTGCGCGGACTGCTGAGCCGCGCCACCAGGAATCACGGACGCGCCGCGCCTGTCGCAGTCTCTCCCGCTCCCGATACCAGGCCCACGCTCGACATGGAGCCGAGCACCGCGTTCGAGGCACTGCTTCAACAGCAGATGCAGTCGCTCGAGCAGCAACTGCAGGACCTGCGGGGACGCATCAATGACCTGTTCCTGCTGATTGTCGGCACGGTGGCGCTGCAGGCGATCCTGCGGGTGGCGGGTCTGTAGCCGTGACAATCATGGAGCCGCGAACCATTCCGGCCAGGCGAGGCGCTCCCTCGCCGGTCATCCGACTGCGCCCCTACCAGGCGGAGGTGGCGCGCGCCGTGCTTGACTCCGTGCTGAACCGGCGCGGGCTGACGTTCACGGTGGAGATGGCGCGGCAGGCGGGTAAGAACGAGCTGTCCGCCTATCTCCAGATGGTGCTGCTGCTCCGCAACGCTGCACGCGGCGGCGCAATCGTCAAGGCCGCTCCCACCTTTCAACCGCAGGCGCTGATCTCCATTCAGCGCATCATGCAGCGTCTTGACGAGAACGGCCTGAGTTCTATCTCCCGCCTTGATAAGGGGCACATCCTCCACGTTGGACGATGTCGCGCCACCTATCTCAGCGCGCATCCAACGTCGAATGTCGTCGGGCAGACGGCGGACCTCCTGTTGGAGATTGATGAGGCGCAGGACGTGTCCGCGGACAAGTTCAACCGTGACTTCCGCCCGATGGCCGCTGCCCGGAACGCGACGACCGTTCTCTATGGCACCGCATGGCGCAGTGACTCATTGCTTGAACAGGTCAAGGTCTCCGCCCCGCACGGTCTGTCACAGCAATCTTATGAATCGGCCCCGGCGAAACGCCATTTCCGCTTTGATTGGCAGGACGTCGCGCGACACAACCCGTCCTATGGCGCGTTTGTGGAGACGGAGCGGCAGCGGCTCGGCGAACAGCACCCGCTCTTCCGCACGCAATATGCGCTTCTCCCGCTGGATGAGAATACCCGCCTCTTCAACTGCGGGCAGATAGCGCAACTGCACGGCGATCATCCCCGGCAGGAAATCCCGCGCCCCGGAGCGGTCTACGTTGCAGGTCTCGATCTCGCAGGGGCGCCGGTGGCTATCTCTGAGTTGGAGTGGGGCGCGTCCGGTTCTGTGGCGCGTGACGAGACCGTGCTGACCATCGGTGAACTCGTTGTCCCGGAGCACGGCGCTGAGCCGCAGGTCCGCGTCGTCCAGCACTATCACTGGCGCGGCATGCCGCACGGGGCGCTCACGGAGCAGTTGATGGACCTTTTGAAGAACGTGTGGCGCGTGCGGCGCGTTGCCGTCGACGCCACCGGAATCGGCGAGCCGACGGCCGCCGCGCTCCATCGCCGCATGGGTCAGACCGTACAGCCCATCGTCTTTACGCAGCAGTCGAAATCCCGGCTCGGCTTCGGGCTGCTTGCGCTCGCCAACGCCGGCCGCCTGCGCCTCTACGCCGACGATCAATCACCGGAATCCACCGCTATACGCCACCAACTGCGCCACGCGCAGGCGGAGCACAACGCGAACCGCACCATGAACTTCTATGTACCGGAGCGGGAAGGCCATGGCGATTACCTGGTCTCACTCGCCCTGCTGGCGCACGCAAGCATGCAGGAAGGAGGTCCCCGCAAGGCCGTCGGACGCAGCCATTCCTCCACCTAGAACGTTCCGCCCCACGAATTCCACTCACTTCAACCCCGGAGGAGGCCAACACATGACAATTGAATCCCCACGGCATACCGCCCTGCCACCCATCCCGCGCAAGCCCAACAACGTCGACCAACTGGAGATTCCTCTTGCACGGCGTCGGCGCAGCGCGGGTAAGGGAGACAGGCTGCCGGAGGACACCCTCTACATCGACCGCGGCTGCGGCGACGATTGCACACGCTCCCTTGAATGCCCCTACCCGCGCTGCCGCTATGATGAGCCGCTTTTCACACGCCGCGGAAGGCTGATTCTGCGAGACAAGGCCATCGTAGCGGCCCGATTCAAGGAAAAGCTCCCTGTCGCCGTCATTGCCAAGAGGTTCAACGTTGGAACGCGCACCGTCTTCCGCGTCCTGCGGTCCGCCCGTGGCGAAACACCATCTGCAGCCACCGAGAAGAGAAAGGCCACACCATGACCACATCACAGAACGGGCGGACACAGAGCGGCGCGGCGTTCCTGCCGTCATCGCTGGACAAGCGGGACTCCGAGCGCCGCGAACGCTACCGTCGCAACCTCTCCTTCTATAACGGGGAGCACTGGTCGGGGCGGACGCGCGGCCGGGAGCGCCGCCTCACGTTCAACTACGCCAAGGCCGCCGTCGAGAAGGTCACGTCCTACCTGATGGCCGATATCCGCTCCACCGTGCCGCCGGTCGATTCGTCGCCGGAGGAGCAGGAGCGAGCACGGCGGGCAGAGCGACTGCTCGCGGACATCGCCGAGGCCAATTCCCTCGATCAGCTCGACTTCGATTCAGAGATCGACACGGCGGTGCTCGGCGACGGCGCGTACAAGATCACGTGGGATGAGGAGCGCGGCAGCGTGCGCATCACCGCGCCGGACGTGCAGGGCCTCCACTGCTGGTGGGTGGGGGATGACGTGAATCGCATCCGCCGCGTCGCCTCGCGCTACACGCTGGACGCCGACGAGGCGCGCGAACTGCATGGCGTCCGCCCGCCGGCGCACAGCGGCGCCAAGCAGAGCCACGTCACCATCACGGAGGTGTGGGACGACAAGAAGTTCCAACTCTGGGCGGGCGACACGCTCGTGCGGGACGAGGCCAACCCCTACGGCCTGATCCCGTTCGTCGTCTATCCCAACATCCGCGCCCCCAAGCAGTTCTGGGGCGTGTCAGACATTCCGGCGATGGTGGAGCCGATTCGTGAACTCAACCGCGCCCTCTCTCAACTCTCTATGATTCTCGAACTCTCCGGCAACCCCATAGCCGTGTTGGAGAACGTGGATCAATCGCAGGACATCGCCATTCAGCCCGGCGCGGTGTGGGAGCTGCCGGACCGGGCGCGCGCCTATCTGCTTGACCTGCTGCAGGGCGGCGGCGTGCAGTTGCACATCGACTATGTGAACGCCATCTATCGCGCCCTGCACGACCTCTCGGAAACACCGCGCATCGCCTTTGGCGATAACCGGCAGGGGCTGTCCGGCGTCGCGCTGGAGATGGAACTGCATCCGCTGCTGCACAAGCTGCGGCGCAAGCGGCTGATCCGCGCCGCAGCTTACCGAAAGCGCAATGAGATCGCCCTGCGCATCCATGAGCAGATGGCGGGCGAGCAACTCGCCCCCTACCGCACGTCCATCGAGTGGGGCGCGGTGCTGCCTCAGGACCAGGCGCAGATCGCGAGACAGGAGATCGAACTCGTCAGGAGCGGCCTGCGCTCAAAGCGGACGGCCATGGCGCGATTCGGCATCTCAGACCCGGAGGCGGAGATGGCGCTCATCGCCACCGAACAGCCGTAAGCCCTCCCTCCCGTATGGCCACAACCAACAGCGCGAGCGCCATCGGCAGATAGAGCAAGCCAATGGAGATATAGAGCGCTATGCAGAGCGCCAGAAGAACCAACGCTATCGTCCACAAGAGCGCTTTGCGACCCTTGTGACCGGCATCCATAAAGTGAATAGCCAGCAGCACGATGCCTGATACCAGAATGGGAAAGAGCAAAATCCAGATAACATATAGACCGTTCTGCTCAATCAATGTTTTGCTCGTCTCCACCCATTCACCAGGTGCGGAGGACGAACTGCTCAGACCGCTATAGACAGGAACAAGGGCCAGAAACAGCCCGACGCCCCAGGCCCACAGATGCGCCGCCCATGCCGCTACCATGTTGAGCCGTACGCCTCTCAGCATGGACATCTCTCCTTGCCGATGGAGGACACCCCCATTCTCGCCGCAAAGAGTACACGCTCCTGACTACCTGTCAAACTGTTCGGCCCTCTGCTTCTCATCCCACTCAGATCGGCAGGTCAGGCGGTGGAGGTAGCTCCCGTACCGGTTCCGAAGCGTCTGTGGGATTTGCTTTTGGTGAAATGCTGATCAGGAGCGCCGTCGCGGACAGCCCGTAGAACAGCCCTGGCACGAAGACGTAAGAGGGCAGCACCCGAAATACCACCAACGGCGCGATGAGCAGCGTTAGGCACGCGAAAGCCGTCACGCCGAGATGGCTCTGCCTCGTGGCGGAATCATCGCCGAAAACGCCTCGCAACATCATGCCGGACGCCACGATAGCCCCTATCACCATCACCCCAACAAGAGCGATTGTCGCCTCCGTTGAGCAATAGGGCCTGGTGCAGCCCGCCGTGTCTCCGTCCAGCAACTGCTGCCCGTAGGCAACACTCGAGCCGATGGCCATGGCGGCGGCCAGAGACGCAAGCATCACGGCGCGGTTCTGCCGGTTGTCAGTAGCGCCGAGTGATTCACTGTCGTCACCATCGTCGCTCGGACCTGTAGGACGGGCAGAGAGCACCGTTGCCAGCAGCGCGATTGCAAACGGCGCATAGAGCGTCGGCTCATACGAAAGCAGGTCGAAGTACGGCGTGGCCAACGCGATGGTGACGTAGACGACGGTGATCGCATGGAAGTACATGGCGGCATCGGGGGCGGTCCGGATAGCGTTGCGGTCGCCTGATCTCACGCGCCGAATCGTCAGGACGGCAAAGACGACACCGGCCAGCATGAAGAACGTGAGGGGCATGCGCAGGAACGACGCGGGGTAATTGATGGCCGACCACACGACCGCCTCCGGCGCAAAGTCCAGGAGGATCATTGTGGCAACGAATGACGCCGGTGTTCCCGCAGCGAAGACCGCCACCGCAACGAGCACAGAACGGCCGACTCTCATAGGCACCCTCACCGCGCCATCGCGCTTTCCCCATGATACTGGGAGTGGCACGCCGCCCCGCCCATCATTCCAGCGGTGTTCCGCACCCCGTTTACCGCGTGGGGAGCGCGTTTAATGGGTTGACAATGCTTGCCGTGACGCATAGTCTGAACGTTGCGCCCTTCCTCAGGGAAGGGTGTAAGCGCCTTAACAGTTGGATAGTGAAAAGGAAGGCAGAGGCCTTCCGTTCAATTCGTACGAAGAGTTTGATCCTGGCTCAGGATGAACGCTGGCGGCGCGCTTCATGCATGCAAGTCGAACGAGAGACCGGGCTTCGGCCCGTGATCTAGTGGCGGACGGCTGAGTAACACGTGAGGAACTTGCCCTCCGGTGGGGGACAACCACGGGAAACCGTGGCTAATACCGCATGATGTCACGTTACATAAGTGATGTGACCAAAGATTTCGGTTGCCGGAGGAGAGTCTCGCGGCCTATCAGCTAGTTGGTGAGGTAACAGCTCACCAAGGCGATGACGGGTAGCCGGTCTGAGAGGATGATCGGCCAGAGGGGGACTGAGACACGGCCCCCACTCCTACGGGAGGCAGCAGCAGGGAATCTTGCGCAATGGGCGAAAGCCTGACGCAGCGACGCCGCGTGGGGGATGAAGGTTCTAGGATTGTAAACCCCTTTTGCTGGGGAAGAAGTTCTGACGGTACCCAGCGAATAAGGCCCGGCCAACTACGTGCCAGCAGCCGCGGTAAAACGTAGGGGCCAAGCGTTGTCCGGAATTATTGGGCGTAAAGGGTGCGTAGGCGGCCCGGTCAGTCTCGTGTGAAAGCTCCCGGCCCAACCGGGAGAGGTCACGGGATACTGCCGGGCTTGAGGATAGCAGAGGAAGGTGGAATTCCCGGTGTAGCGGTGATATGCGTAGATATCGGGAGGAACACCTGTGGCGAAAGCGACCTTCTGGGCTATTTCTGACGCTGAGGCACGAGAGCGTGGGGAGCGAACCGGATTAGATACCCGGGTAGTCCACGCCCTAAACGATGA
>CAZZAN010000003.1:0-309481 GCA_964653005.1 uncultured Dehalococcoidia bacterium
ACATCCGCGAGCGGGCCCGCGAGCTGGGACTGACGATTCGCGATGTGGCGGCTCGCGCGGGGTTGTCGCAGTCCTACGTCTCGCAGGTGTCGCGGGGGCACAGGATCATGACCGTGAACGCGCGTGCGCGGCTGGAGGCGGCGCTGGAAGCGCCCGTGACGGCAGCGTCGGCGGAACGCGCAGAAACCAACATCCATGCACTCTGGGACCGCCTGGACGCTCACGGCATTAGCCAGAGCGAGGCGGCGCGGCGCGCGGGCATCAGTTCGGCCCACATGTCGCAGATCGTGTCCGGCCAGCGCAGAGCGTCACCCACGGTGCTCAGGAAGCTGCACGCCGTGCTGTTCCAGCCGTCGAAGGCGGAGCTGCGCGTGATGCCTGCGGAGGTCAAGGTGCTGGGTTGGCGAAAGGGCGAGCGCGCCGGGATGGTAGTGCGCGAGAACAACGGCCAAACCGCCCGTGTCGGAGGCCGGATGCCGCATGGAGCGAACGTCGAATTCGCCTACCGTACAGGCTACGACGGCGCCGGCCAGACCTACGTCCACCACGTCATACAGCGGGACTGCTCAGCGTTGCTGACGCGGTGAGGGGAGGAGCCGGTGTAGAGGATCTGCGGCCAAGCCTAAAGGCTCCCGCGCCTAGTTAGGTCGGATCAGAGAATCGCGGGCCCCACAGCTTGGCTGCGGGGCCCGCTTCGCCTTTCTCTATCCTCGCGTGGGCGGGGGGGGGCCGCAAATGTCACTTCCTCGTGCCAGTCGTCTGCAGCGATTCTTCCGAATACTCTGAGGATGTTGATGACCCCGCCACTGGCCACTGTTATCGTGGGTAGGTAAGTATGACCCGCTCCAACGCATCGAAACAGCAAGAACTAGGTTCGTGACAAGTGGCGGGTCATATTTACGGATCTATCGGGATGCGCATCAAGAATCTGTTGGCTGCAGGTCGCCAATCGCTGTAAGCGGTAGATGCCCGCGTGGGCGGGGGAATTCTGCAGGAGTCAAGACCTAGCGCACCACCCGCAGCCTGCGGCCGTCTTGGAGCGTAATGGTGGCGCCTATGCCCCCCGCGGCGGAACGGTGGGTCCTGTTTTAGGTCGACGCGTGCGGGCAACTATTCACATCATATATCGGTCTTTTCCACTCTAGTTGCACCATTCATGTGATCTTTGCCTTACAAAATCTGCCTTCCATTGTTGCACTCGTGTTATTGGAACGGTTCTGCGCGTCATGCCACCGCCCAACCTTCTGAGAGAACCTCCGCCTGCTCAAGGACCGTCATCGTTGCCTTCTCCTGCTTATCCGGGGGGTAACCGTGGGCTCGCAGGATGCGCTTGACCATTATTCTCAGCTTGGCACGCACACTTTCTCTCACCGTCCAGTCAATCGTGACATTCGCCCGGACCTTCTCGACAAGTTCCCGTGCGATGTCGCGCAGTGTCTCATCGCCCAATACCTGGACGGCGCTGTCATTTGTCTCCAGCGCATCATAGAAAGCCAATTCATCATCTGTAAGGCCTAGCTGCTCGCCACGTTCGCTCGCCTCCCGCATGTTCCTGGCCAGTTCGATCAACTCTTCAATAATCTGCGCCGCTTCGATCCCACGATTCTGGTATCGACGCAGCGTGTTTTCCAACATCTCGGAGAATGACCGCGCCTGCACAATGTTCTTGCGGCGGCGTGTTGTCAGCTCTCCCTTGAGAAGCTTCTGCAGCAGTTCGACCGCGAGATTGCGATGCGGCATCCCACGAACTTCTGCCAAGAACTCGTCTGAGAGCACCGAGATGTTCGGCTTGTCCAATCCGGCCGCATCGAAGATGTCCATGACGCCCTCAGACGCCACGGCTCGCGAGATGATCTGCCGCACGGCCAGATCCAGTTCCTCCTCGGTCCGTGCCTCCACGTCTGCTCTCTTCAGCAGCGCGCCCCGAATATTCTGAAAGAACGCCACGTCGTTTAAGATGCGGTTCGTCTCCTCATGTGGTACGGCGAGAGCAAAGGCATGTGAGAGGTCCCGAACCGCGTTCAGGCAGCGCTCTTTACCATCTTCCAGCGCCAGGATATGCTCTTGGCCTGCTTGCAAGAGATTGAGGCGATCCTGCCCTGTGCCGGTCGTCCATATTGACCAATCGAAGCCATAGAACAGGCCGAGGCAGACCTCGTACTTCTCCAGCATGAGGGCGACGGCCTGCTCCTTGTCCAACGCCGTCTCGCCCTGCCCGCCGCTCTCCGTATACGTCGCCAACGCCCGCTTGAGATCCTGGGCAAGACCGAGGTAATCCACGACCAACCCACCCGGCTTGTCCTTGAATACACGGTTCACTCGGGCGATGGCCTGCACCAGTCCGTGGCCACGCATCGGCTTGTCGACGTACATCGTGTGGAGGCTTGGCGCATCAAAACCGGTTAGCCACATATCGCGCACCAGCACTACGCGTAGAGGATCATCCGGGTTGCGGAATCGCTTGGCCAGCGCTTCGCGCCGCGCCTTGTTGCCGATGTGTCTCTGCCAATCGACGGGATCGGTCGCAGAGCCGGTCATGACAACCTTGATGCTGCCCTTGGCATCATCATCGTCGTGCCAGTCCGGCCGCAGCTTGATGAGTTCCTCATAAAGGTCGATGCAGATGCGCCTGCTCATGCAGACGATCATTGCCTTGCCGTCCATTACCTCAAGACGCTGTTCGTAATGCTCAATGATGTCTGCCGCTATCTGCTTGACGCGCCTTTCCGCGCCCACCACCGCTTCAAGCTGCGCCCACCTGGTCTTGAGTTTCTCCTTGCGTTCGATCTCCTCGCCCTCGGTCGCCTCCTCAAACTCCGGATCTATAAGCGGCCGCTCGGACTCATCCAGCGTCAGCTTGGCCAATCGGCTCTCATAGTAGATTGGCACCGTCGCCTTGTCCTCAACCGACCGCTGAATGTCATAGATGCTGATGTAGTCGCCAAACACGGCCCGAGTGTTGGCGTCCTGCAGCTCTATCGGTGTACCGGTGAAGCCTATAAATGACGCTTTGGGCAGCGCGTCGCGCATATGCCGTGCGAAACCGTCGATGAAGTCGTATTGGCTGCGGTGCGCCTCATCCGCGATGACAACGATGTTGCGCCGATCCGAAAGCATCGGGTGCGTGTCGCCCCTTTCCTCCGGAAAGAACTTCTGGATGGTGGTGAAGACGACCCCACCCGCGTTCACGGAGAGCTTGTTTCGCAGGTCCGCCCTGCTCTCAGCCTGCGTTGGCGGCTGTCGCAGCAGGTCCTGGCAGCGCGCGAACGTGCCATAGAGCTGATCGTCCAGGTCATTGCGGTCTGTCAGCACGACGACGGTTGGATTCTCCATCGCCGGCTC
This sequence comes from uncultured Dehalococcoidia bacterium, assembly GCA_964653005.1. Classification (GTDB taxonomy): domain Bacteria; phylum Chloroflexota; class Dehalococcoidia; order UBA6926; family UBA6926; genus VXMO01. Next base: position 3,343 of record CAZZAN010000003.1, read on the forward strand.
GCGCACAATCGCGCCCGTGTAGAACGCCATTGTCAGGCTCTTGCCGGAGCCCTGCGTGTGCCACACGACGCCGATTCGACGGTCTCCCGGCGCACCGCCCGGCTTCGCGCCGGACTCATAGCCACCCTCCGGGGCCGCAACCTGCCTCTGTTGATGCTGCATCTGCGCGGCACGGGTAGTCTCCCCCACGGCAACGCGCACGGCGTGGAACTGGTGATAACCCGCCATCTTCTTAGCGAGAGCGCCACCGCCATCGTCATCGAACACGATGAAATCGCGCAGCATGGAGAGGAACCGGGGTTGGTCGAACACTCCCCGTAGGAGCACCTCCAACTCCGTCACGCTCGAGCTGGCGATGACTTCCCCGCCAATGGTGCGCCACGGCTTGAACCATTCTTGCCCCGCCGTGATGGTGCCGATACGCGCCGACGTGCCGTCTGACACCACCAGCGCCTCATTCATGCTGAATAGGCTGGACAGTTCCGCCTTATAGGTCTGCAGCTGCCGCCACGCCGACCAGATAGTGGCGTCCTCATCCGCGGGATTCTTTAGCTCGATGATGCCCAGCGGCAGGCCGTTCACGAACAGCACGACGTCCGGCCTGCGCGTGTTGCGATTCTCCGTGACGGTGAACTGATTGACGGCCAGCCAATCGTTGGCGCTCGGGGCATCAAAGTCGATGACGCGAGCTTGGTCTCCGCGAACTCTGCCCTCGTGGTCGCGGTACTCGATAGTGACGCCGTTCGCGAGCATTCGATGAAACGCGCGGTTGCGAGCCTCAAGCGTCGAACCCTCGGGAAGGGTCAACTTGCGATAGGCATCCTCGATGGCGGAATCAGGCAGATGCGGGTTGAGCAACGCGATAGCGTCTCTAAGCCGCCGCTCCAGCACGACCTGCTCAAAGCTGTAGCGCTCCGCCCGAGGCTGGTCCGGCGCGATGTCCGGCCCATGCGCCACCTGCCACCCGAGATCACTCAACCACTCAAGAGCAACCTCTTCAACGTCAGCTTCGGTGAGGGTGGTCATGCTGTCCAATCCACTACGCCTGTAATTGCCAGAATGATCATAATCCCCAGAGCTACGTGAAGCACTGCGAACAGGATGGGTATCCACCCTTCAATCCTGGTCACTGCTCGGTAAGTCTTGCCTTGCCCTTTCTCGGCCAACTGCCATTCATACTTGTACATCGCCGCAGGCAAATGCTGCTCAAGCTGGTGAATCACGTCAAACTTGACGCGATTTAGGTCGGCGTGTGACTTAATGATCCAGTGCCAGAGCAGGGATACGGGAATCCCTATGACCGGAATCAGCAGCGTCCAATAGCCCTGACCAAAACCTGCTGACTGAAGCCCATAAAGGGCAATCAGCGCGGCGTTGAGAGTCAGCAGATAACGGTTTGAGGTAACACGCCGTGCGCTTACATTCTCTGCCGACTGCACGTAGAGCTTGTACTGCTCAAACAGGTGAACTTTGAATGCCTCTCCGTAGGAGTCTTCGGTTTCTTGAATTAGGGGGGCGGGAGCTTGGTCATCCATGCCTACCTCGGATTCGCAATGAGCTCGCTCAAGGTTGGCCATGTCCAGGGATGCATTACTTTCCTCTTTGGAGCAGTCGTTGGTCGGGAACATTGCCTTTGTCTGCGCCCTTTCAAGAGAAAGTATGGAATGCCCTCTTCTCGTGCAATCGCGACTTCACCCGCTACCCCGGACGCCTGATGTGTATGTTGCCCACAGATGACGATCACGAGATCGGAGCTGCGTATACGGCGCCGCACTTCCTCTCGCCAGTTCTCGTCGATAGGAGCTTCGACCGACTGGTCCACAATACTGAAAGGGGAATCGGCTCTCCTGGCCTGTGCGACGAGGTTGCCGCGCAAGTCCCTATCGTTGTCATAGTCAAAACTCATGAATACACGTGTGGGTGCCATTCTTAGGCCATCCTCCAAGTTGGTCCATCCGCTGCGATAATTACCCAACGCGCGACACGACAACTAGGCTCGTCCACCCACTCAAGTGCAACCTCTTCAACGTCAGCTTCAGTGAGGGTGGTCATGGGGATTCGGCGTTTGGGACCGCTTCGCATGACCCGAAACGAAGCCAGTCCAATCTGACATACCCGTCGAACACGCTAACTTCGACTCTGGAATGCTTAAAGCGGGCGGGAAATTGCGTCTCCGAGGATACGAGTACACGGAAAGAGGTGGGCCAACCTTTCCCCGATGCCACGACTTCGTGGACCTGACCGCGAAAGTCCACGCTGAGCACACGCCCGTCGAAGCTGAACGTCATGTCGGCTTCTTCACCTTCCCGCAGCCGGGAGATCTCTTCCATCAGATTTCGCCGCAAGGGCCGAGCGTAGTCCCTGTCGATAAAGCACTTTGGGCCGGCCTTGTATGCTTCCCGTGTCCTTTTAGCTTCGAGCCAATCCCGTGCAGGCGGCGCCAGGTCCCAGTTACTCTCCCCTTCGATGAACCAGTCCGGCAAGGGGTTCAGATAGCGCCTGTCAGACCTGAGGACGAAACTTATCCAGGCCGCGGCTTCCAACGGGGTCTTTAAGTCAATGGGGATTTGACCTTGTATTATCACTAGGTCGCTCCCATCCTCAAGAAAGCCGGTCAGTTCTATTGCGGGCACAATGCCGCTATTCAACGTTGAGCTGGCAACCAAGTCGAACTCAGCGAACCTGTAACAGAAGCTCGCTGATGGAGACCGATGGACTTGAGGAACCATCGAACTCGTAGAAGGTGAAACCTGGGTCACCGGTGGCCAGTCCTCGAAGCCAAGAGCACGCAGGATTTCAAAGGTTGGCTTTGGGCTGATCAATCGGTTACCTCCTGGTCCCGATTTCCTCGGTATCATGCTCTAAAGGGGGCACTAGACGGGAATTACTTTCCTTGACACTATTGGCGCACATATGTAGCATAGCAACGCGTGGGTCAGTCACTGCGTAGCGGGGGCTGGCCCCGCGTCTTTTGGCAAGACAATCAGACCATATCCGTCAATTCGCCCCGCATAGCTTCTACGGAATTTCCGCTGGATGATCTCCCAGTCGAGTTTGTCAGGCTTGCCGATAATATGTCGTCCGACTGGGCTGACAACCAAGTCGGCCAGTTGCAGGCCGGCAATATTCTCAGACTTACTTTGGAATTCCAACGCCGATATACGGTTTTCTATTGTCTCTGCCTCAAGATAGTATGTACCGTCTTCCCGTAGATTCCGCCATCCGGCCGTCAGACTGGAGTCCAGCACCCTGTTTCGGCTTTCCGCCACGATAGATCCACCGTCTCGGATGTTGCCGATCTCGAAACAGAAGCGCTCCACTAGAATGCCGAGGCTAAGCAAATACGGATCAAGCGCTGCCAGCTCGTAGCGAGCAAGGTGTTCAGTCTTCCTGACAGCGCAAGCAACCACCGAGTACGGCAGACTGTCCATCAGTTCGTTAAGGCGCTCGTAGAACAACTCTCGAAACGCAGGCTCCTTCAGGTTCTCGAATCCATTGCGGTTGCGGGCAATATCAGCAGTGTGCAGGACAATCTCAGTCGTTCCAAAAAGCTCGGACTTGAACCGGTTGAGCCTGTCCGTCAGTGGGCCGTCAGCGTAGTCCTTGTCCATGATGACTCCGCCAAGCACAAAGACGGGATACTGAGGGTCAATGAATGACAGGCTGTGATCGCCCGACTCGTCAAGAAACATAACCTTCAAGAGCATTACTCCCTGCGTCCTACTTCTATTCCCGCGCTTCTCCGCTCATCAACCCCGGCATCTGAGTGTCCCATCCAAGCTCAACCAGCCACTCAAGCGCAACCTCTTCAACGTCAGCTTCGGTAAGGGTGGTCATCGGGAATCCCGCGATTTCGAATCGCTACTAGTAGGAGGCCTTACTCCATGTTCTGAGAAAGCGCTGGCAAGAGCTGCTTCGATAGTTTCTGCGATAAGGTTAATCGGAACCACGACCCCAAGTCCGGAGTTTTCTTCAAAGAGCATCCTAGTCACGCCTGTCTGTCGGCTCACTGCTTCTTCTCGATAAGGTAGATAAGAGGAAACCATCCCAATTAGAGCACACCGGTCAATGGATTTTGTTCCGACAATGGCTGCGCTCTCTGGTTTCGTGAAGACTGGCCCACCGCTATTTCCAGGATATATGGACGCATCAATAAGGAAGGTATCCTCGTTACCATTCAGCCATCCCTGCATTCTCGCAATGACACCTTGCCTTACAATCGCTTGATTGCGATCCTCTCCGACAATGCCCAATGGGAAGCCTAGAACGAAGACCCCGTCACCCTCACCTATCCCAATGTCCCTAGCTTCATCTTGCGTTAGCACATGGCGTACCCCGTGGATGTTAGCTAACTGCGATCCTTGAGCCTGCAGTCCCGGTACATTGAGTAAACAGACGGCAATGTCAGACTTCTGGTCTGGGTGAACAGTCCAAGGCAGAGCGAGTTGTGTCCCGTGCTTTGGCAAAGGCAGAATGTAGGAATCTAGAGGATCGCTGCGATTCAATCGAACGACAAGATCGTCGGCTCGATCTGCTACGTGCCGATTCGTCACGAGGAACAGCCATTGACGTTGGTTCCTGCCATCGTTTGTTGGCTCGTTAGGCCATCCAACAAGAAAACCTGTCGCAAAATAAGTTACATCGCCATCATCTTGCCGTGTTCCAAGGGCAGCGACTGTATCTAGATAGTGAGGCAGGAGCAATGCCATGATTCTAAATCTTACCTCTCATTCTCAATTAGACCAAAGCTGCAATCAGCGGCATACAGAATCACACTTTATCTTTCAACGGCTTAGAATGACCCATCCAGCTATCCCGACATTTATGACAGTTGCTGCTGTGACAACAACTGTCATGATGGCGATCCATCTCGTGTAACGGAGAACCGCGGCCGTCTGCAGGTTCTGTCGGCGCCTAGCAATTTCGTCCAAATAGTATGGTGCGGATACATTGAGGTACTTTGCCTCTTGATCATGCCAAGACTCTAGGTCTTCGTCAGATGCGGCCTTCAAGTCACGTAATGAAAGGGCTTTCCTCACCATTCTGGCTGACTCCCCCTTACACCCTCACTTCTCCGCTCAACAGCCGCGGCAGCAGCGCATCCCGCTGTGCGGCCAAGGACCGGGATTCAGCAGCGTTTCTGCGAATCTTTTCATCGTTGGATCGCACAGAACTGGCAAATGCTTGGACGACTTCGGCTACCGGTTCAACCACCTCAAGTGCTTTGAATTGCTTGCCTGTGATCGCGCCAAACACCGTGCCGCTATGCTCGTATTCCTGCACGGCACCCTGATTCGCCCACAGGGAATAGTAGGTGTAAGTAGGTGAGCTGGAGCGGTGTCGGAGTGCGGCAACACCCCGCCCAATGCAGCATTCCTCCCACGCCATATTGATGGCCCCGACAGGTGCCCTTACGCTGACCAATGTGTCATCCGCTTTAGCAATTCGGCTTGGCTCGGTACAGAACCTTCTCATTCCGGGAAAGCGGAAGCCAAAGTCTGCATTGCCCTGAAAAAATGGCAAGCCGTCTCCTCTCCCGTTGTAGGTGCTTCCAGGTGGCGACTGTCCCATCGTAAGGTCAAAGACCTCCCCCAGCGGCTTCACCTGCCACCCCTCCGGGATGTCTCCGAGTTGGGAAGGGACGAGGCGGTCCGGGAAAAGGTCAAAATACTCGGCGGGGAGGCCGGGCAGCGATTCCCCTTGATGCCATCGACCCTCCATCTTGGCCCGCACCGGCTCGAAATCGACGAACCACGATTTGAACAGCGCCCTTGCTATCGACTCCAGCGTCTCACTCATTCGACGGTTCAACTCAATCTTGTCATCGAGCGCGCCCAATACCCCCGCAATCTCCTGCTGCTCCTCCGGCGGGGGTGCCGCTATTGTGAAAGCCTCAATCATCTGCTTAGTCAGGGCATTCCGCGTTCCGCCAGAACCGGCCCATGAGAGCATCATCGCTTGGAATTGCGAGCTGACCATGTAGTAGCGAAGATACGAACCATCTACAAGGTCTGGGTTAGTCCGCACAATCGCGACATGCTGGTTCACCCGCGCCGGAAGAATGGATGAGTCAACTTGGCATACACGGGCGACCGAGTCACCGGTGATATTCAACAGCACATCGCCTTCGAGAACGTCAACGTGATCTAATGCCTCAGCCTGCGCATCACTTATGAATGCTAGTCCTTCGCGCCTAAACCCATCGTTGTAAATGTTCTGACTGCGTATTAGTGCGAATGGCCCGTCGTGGACATAGGACTCTTTGCCCCCGCGAGGCGTCGCACCACTGCCGATCTTTGTGCACACGTCGCCAAGCGTCATCTCGCGCCAGCCGGTGGGAAGGGATGATGGGGAGGTCATGGGGTTATTCAGGAGCGCTTGTCTTGTTGGAGAGGATAACTGTTCCGCCAAAGAACAAACAGCATTGAGGGCGAGGATAGCGTTTGCAGCGGAGCTATCATCGCCCCCGCCATTGCCGGGATCCATGGGCCATAGGAAAAGCCGGAGAACCATCCACTTGGGACATATTCGGTGGCCAAGATCGTAGCGATGCCGGTCGTGGAAACGACTGTCACAGTTAGCGACAACTTGCTGGACAGTTCTAACGGCACTTCAAGGTTCTTGTCGTGCGGTATTCGTAGTCGATCCAACACCGGGAGTATGAGTCGTGGCGCCCAAGGTCGTAGCTTAGTTATCCAAAATAGCTGTCCTAAGACCTTAGACCCAATTAGTATCGCCAGACTAACCACGAATAGAAACAACTCGTCATCGAAGTTTGACGCCGCGGCAGGGATGATTAGTCCGATCACGAGCCCAACCAATGTCCCCATAACAGCCCTGCCAAATAGAGACAATACGCCCATGCGGCGGGGGTGTTTTACGAACCACTTCGCAAAGAGTTCTGGAATACTATTGCCATTCGCTGGCATGAGTCTGCGTCTCCCGCCTTGCCCTCCTGTTACGCCGTTTAGTCACCTATCCCCCTCCCCCAAACCCCAACCGCTTCAGGTTCTCAGCGATGGCGTCGTCAAGACGTTGACCCTCCGCCTGCTGATCGCGCCACTGCGTGGACAGCCGCTCCATCTTCTCCGCGAACGGCTCCCCGTCGTCCTCCTGCGGCGCGGCGCCGACGTACCGGCCGGGCGTGAGCACGTGGTCATGCCGCTGGATCTCCTCCAACGACGCGCTCTTGCAGAACCCGGGCACGTCTTCGTAATCGCCCGAGCCATCCTTGCTCTGCCACGCGTGATACGTGTCCGCAATCCGAGCGATGTCCTCAGCGGACAGGTCACGTCGGGTCCGATCGACCATGTGCCCCATCTTGCGGGCGTCGATGAATAGGGTCTCGCCGCTGCGCTTGCCGCTCTCCCGTCCTCTCCGCAGAAACCACAGGCACGCGGGTATCTGTGTGGATCGGAACAGTTGGCCCGGCAGCGCAATGATGCAGTCCACAAGGTTGGCCTCGACGATACTCCGCCTGATCTCTCCCTCGCCGGACTGTGCCGAGGACATCGAGCCGTTGGCTAGCACAAAGCCGGCAGTCCCGCGCGGCGCAAGGTGGTGCAGAAAGTGCTGAACCCACGCAAAGTTCGCATTGCCAACGGGCGGCACTCCGTACTGCCAGCGCTTGTCCTCACGCAGCCGCTCACCTCCCCAGTCGGACACGTTAAAGGGAGGGTTGGCGAGGATGTAGTCGGCTTTCAGGTCCGGGTGGCGGTCATTGTGAAAACTGTCTCCGTGCTCAATCATCCCCTCAATGCCGCGAATGGCGAGGTTCATCTTGGCCATGCGCCAAGTGGTGTAATTGGACTCCTGCCCATAGATCGGTGGGTCGGCCGTGGCCTTGCCGCCGTTACCGTTGCCGGTGGCGTGAGCCCTGATGAACTCCACCGACTGCACAAACATGCCGGATGAGCCGCAGCACGGGTCATAGACGCGGCCTCGATACGGCTCAAGCATGTTGACGAGGAGCCGCACAACGCTGCGCGGGGTGTAAAACTCGCCTCCCTTACGCCCCTCGGCGAGCGCGAACTGCTCCAGGAAGTACTCATAGACCTCCCCGAGGACATCCCTCGCCTGCTGTTCCTGCCCTCCAACCCTAATGTTGCTGATGAGGTCCACAACGCGACCAAGCGTGTCGCTGTTCAGCGCGGGGCGGGCATAATCCTTTGGAAGCACACCGGAGAGCGAAACATTGTCCCGCTCAATGGCGGTCATCGCATCATCGATCAGGCGCCCAATGTTTGATTGTCGCGCCTGGTTGCTGAGATAAGACCAGCGGCTCTCGGGCGGCACCCAGAAGATCTTCTCCATGATGTACTCATCCCGATCCTCTGCGGCGTCTTTGCCCCATTCGGCGAGTACCTCAGCGTGTCGCTCCTCAAAAGCGTCGGAGATGTACTTCAGGAAGACGAGGCCGAGAACAACATGCTTGTATTCCGCAGCGTCCATGCTGCCGCGGAGTGCGTCTGCCGCCTGCCACAACGTTGACCTGTAGTCCCCAGTCGAGTTCTTGTTTGCGTCTTCAGAGTTCCTGCGCCGTCGTCCTCTGGTCGTCACTGGTAACGGTTCCTAACTACTGTGCTTCCCTACCCTGGTCGATTCGTCTCCTACAAGTTAACCGATTCTTGGGCTGGATCGCACGCAGCGTTTTGTGCTGACCTGAGAGTAGCGTGTCAGGACAGGTGATTGCCCTTGAGGCTACTTGGCCTACGCCACTCAGCACCTCACCACCAGCTTGAAAGTAGTTCGCAGTATTGACCCGTATCGCCCACCCTTTCTGCCCACCGGGCTCGACAAAACTGGCGCTAGCAAGAATGACTATCGTTGGATCGGGGTAGTCGGATAGCAACCGTCAAGAACAAAATGCAACAGCGAGATAAGCGTCAGGCAATCAACTGCATCTTCAACGTCTCGATGCCAATTCAGTTTCGGGGTGTGTGACATAGGGTTGCGGAAGAACCTTGTGCAGCCATTCAAGAAATCTAGTAGGCCATCATGTTCGTTCGTTTCATTGACCGTAGAAAGCGTGTTGAAGGCCAATCTGGGGTACCCACCTTGTCTTGCCGAGGGACGTTCGAAGGACTGCTTCATTAATTCCAAGCCATCAGTGGCATAGCCAGTCAATCCACGGATGCGTTCCGCCAGCCCTTTGTATGCTTCAACAACGGCGTGGAAGTAGTTCTCCTCCATGTATTCTGCCTTACAATACTTGTGGACCTCATTGTGTATTCGGCGGAACTTTAGCTTGTTTTCCAGCGCAACAGCCCTTTGTTCAGTTTCAGAGAGAGTGCGAGTTCGATTAACGTAGTGGAACTCTCCATCGTCTCGGTATTCCATTCCGTAGAAGCGGAGAATACGGTTCAGGCCAGCGCAGAATGTCCGGAACTCTTCAGGTTCGTCGGAATAAGCCACTGGTTCATTAAGTGCCTTGATCAATTGCAGCACACCTTCGTTGCGGCTGTGCTTATATTGGAAGTCCAAGGCATAACGCAGTCTGTCTCTCTTGGATGGCCTCGGAACTCTATAATCGACACCACGCCTCAATCCCATCGCCTTGAAGGCCTTTTCTTGTTGGGACGGCTCGGGGACTGGCTCCTCAATGCTGAGTTCGGCAAACTTGCGGTCTAGCACTCTATGAGTGTTGCGCTCGCTTACCAGATAAGTTGCCACCTCGTCCAATGCCGCAGATGAGAGGGGTCGTGTGGTCATACTCCTAAGAACGCTTCCTTTCTTCAGGTTTCATATAGTGCCACCGCCGTCTCTTCGTGATTGGTGCATGGTTCTGTCGATCTGTGTAGTTATCGTGGCCCCACTGTGAGTATATGCATCAACTGAACAGAAGAGGACACGAGTTCTGCAATCAGCGAGGCATCCTGCGAGGTGGCTTTCCGATCATGGAGAACCGCACTCGTTGCTTTGACAGACTTTCTAACCGCACCGCGAAGTGCTTCATTACCACTCCCGGGGAGCGCCTCTCTAATGTAGGCGTCCAGTAATCGAGCGGCGTCAGTATCGCTTGGCTGCACCCCATCTTCACTGACAACCTCGGCGGGATCGATGACAGCCTGGGCGAGCGAAATCATCACCTCACGCCCAAGGTGGCCGACAGTCTGATAGTCTTCCCCCGACGTAGCGCTAAGAAGCTGTGCTCGCATAGAGGTGACTTGTCGGTTAACCTTTTCCCAAGGGGTTGGCTCAGGAGCTTCACGAACATAGTCAATCGGTTTGGTGCCATACAATGGCCTGCCTGATGTCCGGCTAGTTTCAACAAGTCGCAAGCCGTCATGCTTGAGTAACTGGTTTATCTCATCAACTAGGTCAGCTGCCTCCGATACAACGGGAATGACCAGTGGGTGTACGACTTCTGAAAGGAATCGCAGGAAATCATCGTCAGGTCCACTGGAAAGATTCAAGCGCACCAAAAGTAAGTACGAATCGTCCCAATCACCGAAGCCCATATGCGTCGCGATATCCCTTGTTGCATACTTGAATCGGCCATCCTGTGACGGCATTTCATCTATCGGCCAGACGCGCCTCAAAAAGTCCATATAGTCGAGTCGTCCATGATAGGGCTCACTGCGCAGGAGGAGCATGTCGACAATGGCTCTCCTAGTGACTTCCGTAATCGAATTCTGCTGTAATGCCAATTGATCCTCCCAACAAGTCACGCCTGTGTCCCCATCCTACATCTCTCGTGGCTCAACATTCCTGCTGACCGTCCAGCAAAGTTGAGACGGTGGTGCCAGTTAAGAAGATTCGCATGCGGACCAACTCGACCTTGTAGCAAAGGGAGAGTTCCAGGAGGGGAGCCGCGCTTATGAGCACCGAGCGGGTCGTTGTCATTGTTGGTGAGGGCTTCGCCGGGCTCAGGATGAACAGGGGAGGAGTTGTGGCCCCGAGGGCCACATGTGGATGCGCGCTTTCGCGAGAGCGACATGGGTGGAGCATCGTGGGCATGCACCGTCCTTGCGCCGGAGGCCGAGCGAGTCGTCGTTTCGCCGCCTCCTACAACCTCACCTCCCACCTGAACGTTCGCAGTATCATCCCGTTAGGCCCACGCTGCTATCGGTGTTGTCTCATTCCGCTGTGCGGAATTAAATCACTAACAGTTTGTACGCCTGCTAGCGACTTTTTCCATATAATGATATATGTAGTATCCGCTAGGTGGGAGTCATGCTGAGTTGCCCAAGTCGTTCTTCCATCAACTACTGATGGAAGAGGAAGCGTGGGGGGATGATCTATGAAACTCAAGAGCGTTTCTATCAAGGGCTTCAAGCGCTTCACGGATCTAACTGTTCAGGACATTCCTGATTCGTCCCGCCTGATCATGCTGGCCGGACCAAATGGTAGTGGCAAATCGTCTTTCTTCGATGCGCTCTTGACCTGGCATGGATGGAACTCACGAAAACATCCGGCATGGGAAGCTGATTACCACGGTAAAGCCGGTTCCATTGGCCATGACCAATGGCGGAATGATGTCCAGGTGGAATTTCATGCCCCCTTCTCTGATCCTAAGAAGACCTTCTTCATAAGGTCGGCATACAGGAATGATCCTGAGTTTCAGGTCTACAGTCTCCAACAAGTTGGCGATCCACTGAACGAAATAAGAGCGCCCCGCATGATTGACAATGACGGAGCTGTGGCAGGGAACTTTCAGCGACTGGTTAGCCAAGCGATTGAAGACGTGTTCGATCCCAGAGAGGGATCAGTGACTTTGGATGAATTCAAGGAATCGGTTATCGGAGATATCCGAGTAGCCTTCTCCAGGCTATTCCCAGACATTGAGCTCAATAGCCTTGGTAATCCACTGGAAGATGGGACATTTCGATTCAATAAGGGCGCAAGTAAAGGCTTCTCCTTCAAGAACTTATCTGGAGGGGAAAAGGCAGTGTTCGACTTGATCCTAGACCTTGTGGTGGCCAGACGTGCTTACGATGACACAATGTACTGTATCGACGAACCTGAATCTCACATGAATGCCCGCCTTCAAGCGGATTTGCTTTCTGTGCTCTACGGGCTAGTTCCTGAGACTTGTCAACTGATGCTGGCAACTCACTCCATAGGGATGATGCGACGAGCGAGGGAGATAGAGAAGGAATCACCGGGAAGCGTGGTTTTCCTCGACTTTGACGAGAAGAACTTCGATGAACCGGTTGTGATTGAGCCGACGATCCCTGACCGAGCATTCTGGCAGAGAGCTTACGATGTTGCCCTAGCTGACCTCGGAGCCCTCGTCGCGCCTGAACGCGTCGTAATCTGTGAGGGGGAGCCACAGAATAAGAACTCGGGGCAGAACTACTCCCATGACGCCCGCTGCTACCAGAAAATCTTTGAAGCTGAATTTCCAGAAACCCAGTTCATCCCCGGGGGCAACGCGTTCGAAATTATCGATGACCGGCGCGGTATGACCTATGCGCTTGGTCTCTTAACCCAGGGCACTGAAGCTGTCAAGCTCATCGACCGCGATGCTAGGTCATCACAGGAAGTTGATGAACTCAAGAGGAACGGTGTACGTGTATTGTCCCGGCGGAATCTAGAGACCTACTTATTCGACGACGAAGTTCTAAAAGCGCTCGCCGACTCTGTCGGCAGGCCTGACAAAGCAAACGAACTCTTAGCAGCAAAGAATGCCGCGCTTGCTAATTCCCCCAGTGGAGCAGCCGATGATCTCAAACCAGCCAGTGGTGCCATTTACAACGCATGTAAGTCCGTACTGGAACTTACGAATCCCGGGAGTAACGCGAAGACATTTATGCGCGATACCCTCGCTCCACTCGTGAAACCCGGCATGCAGATTTACAAGGAACTGAAGGATGACATATTCAGCCCACAGACACAGGGCAACTAGCCCGTCAATGGGGAACGACATCCCACACACAATGACCCGGCTACAAGGAGGCTGTTCATGACCACTTACACGATTTCCGGGCAATTCCAGTGGGAAGACAAGCACGGGCGGCTTTGGTCCGGCCACATGGAAGAGGATCCGGCCATGCTTACGTGGCGTGTGAGGCCCGAAGGCTACGAAGGACGCCATGTGATTTACGTCAAGACCCATGACTTTAGTTCACTTGAAATGTTGCCCATGGCGCACCTGACCGATGTAGAAGTTGAAAAGTGGGCTGAGAACCGAGGCGTCGGATCGATGCTGGTTCAACGAGCTATCGAGGAATGTAAGCGACGTGGCCACAAGGGCATGGAAGGCGACCTGAGCGGCGTAGACGCAGACCATTTCGACAAGCTCAAGTACTTCTACGAGAAGTTGGGATTCACAGTCACGTTCTTTGATCGCGAGCCTTCAGCTATCAGGAAATCATGGGCTGGCAAGATAGAGATGGTTTTCGGGGAGACTAACACCGTGTGAGCAATGTCATCTACGTCTTCCTGGACGAATCGGGCAATCTTGACTTCAGCCCAAGCGGTACTCGCTTCTTTGTGCTGACCAGCGTCAGCATGAACCGGCCCTTCCCGCTAAACGAGGCGCTCGAAGCCTACAAGTACGATCTGCTGGAGCACGGCCTGGAGCAAGAATACTTTCACTGCGCTGAAGACAACTCTCGTGTAAAAGCAAGCGTGTTCGATATCATTTCCGAGGGCTTGACTGAGATACAGGTTGATAGTGTCATCGTCGAGAAAAGTAAGACGGGACCGGCCTTAACAGCAGATGAGCGTTTCTATCCTGAGATGTTGGGATATCTTCTCAAGTATGTGCTGAACAGACCGTCGCACCGAAATGCTCAGGAGGTCATCATTATCACTGACAGTCTTCCATTGAATAGGAAGCGGCGAGCCATCGAAAAAGTCATCAAGACTACCTTGGCAGCAATGCTGCCGCCCGGTGCAAGGTATCGGGTATTGCACCACGAATCCCGCTCCCACTACGGCCTACAGGTCGCGGACTACCTCTGTTGGGCCATATACCGGAAACATGAGAGGGCCGACGAAGCCGCCTACGGCCAGATCAATTCCGCTATCGTGAGCGAATTCGACATTTTCCGAAGCGGGACGACACATTACTACTAGCCAAGGTGCCAAAAAATAATGACCCCCCCGACTACTCCGTTTCCGGAGAGAGCCCCTTGGGCTCTTATCATCGGGAGGGAACCTTTGCTGTTAGAACTACACCCAACTTTATTGATGACAACATAAGGTGTCAAGCGGTTAGGTTGGGTTAGTAGACAGCGGAACGCCACCCCACCAAGGCAGCCCGGCAAATCGCCGTTACGTCTGCATTAGCTGGACCAGGTTGCCGCAGGTGTCGTCGAAGACTGCGATAGTGACGCCGGGCATTTCTGTCGGCTCCACCGTGAACGCTACGCCCAGTGACGTCAGCCTTTCATACTCTGCGTGGACGTCGGTAACGCTGAAGGACATGGCCGGGATGCCCTGGCCGAATAGCCCTTTCTGATAGTCCTGCGCGACCGGGTTCTCATTCGGTTCAAGCAGAAGCTCGGTCCCATCCGGGTCTTCGGGCGAGACGACGGTCAGCCACCTGAACTCCCCTGCCGGCACGTCGTTCTTCTTCACAAAGCCGAGGGTCTCCGTGTAGAACGTCAGCGCGTGGTCCTGGTCTTCTACGAAAACGCCGCTGAGCGTGATGCGCATATCGGGTCTCCTTTTCTTCTCATCGTGTCACTTGCGCCACCGATCCATGACAGTCCTGAGGGGTTCATCGTTGAAGACAAGCAACCGATACTTGCCACGCTTCTCTGAGCTGACGAGCCCTGCCCTTTCCAGGAGATCGATATGCTTGGCCAGGGCCTGCCGGGATATGGCGACTTCATGCCGCATGATCAAGCGCGCCGTGAGCTCGTAGAGCGTCTGCTCTTTGCGCTCAGAGAGCTCATCCAGCATCAATCTTCGTGTCGGATCCGCGAGGGCATCGAAGATCAAGTCGTTGTCCATGCACATGGATAATACGCAACCGTGCGGTTGCATGTCAAGAGGCGATTCCCCGGACTTGGTATAATCAGTCGTTTTCCGCGTATCGCATGGGGAGGGGGTGCAGACGACCTATGGCGTATGACAATGAACAACCGCAAGAGATAGATGTTATGGCGCAGCATGGCCGTCTCCGCTGCATCGTGCACGGGAATGGGCCGCCGCTGCTGTTCCTGCACGGCGCGCTTGGCACCGGCCGCGCCCACTTTCGGGGGCAGATAAACGAGTTCGCCTCCGACTACCGCGTGATCGTGCCGAATTTCCTGGGCCACGGCGGATCGGACCCTCGTGAATCGTTCGACGATTTCTACCAGAGGGACACTGAGGACATTGTGGCCCTGATTGAGAACCTGGAGCTGCCGCCCGTCCATCTGTGCGGGTTCAGCGACGGCGCTATCGTCGCGATGATGGTTGCCGGCGACAATCCCGACCGGCTGCAGTCACTGACGCTGATCTCCGGGCAGGCGATCCTGGACGAGCAGACGATGGAGACGACGCGGCAGCTGTCACCCGCCAGCGACCTCCCGGATGGCTTTCAGCAAGCCCTCGCCCGCAGCCACGGTCCCCATTGGGAGGGGATGGTCGACGACTACGTGGCGAGCGCGGAGCGCATCTATCAGACCGAGCCCCGCATCGTCGGCGACCGGCTGGAATCCATCACCTGTCCAACGCTGATCGTGCAGGGGGAGGATGATGATTGGGCCGGTGTCAGGCACGCCCGTATGATCCGGGATTCCATCCGCGGAGCGGAGCTTGACGTGTTGCCGGGCGTGGGGCACGAGGCGCACAGAGAGGATCCTGAGGCCTTCAACAGCCGTCTGCAGGGGTTCCTGGCATCGCTTGAGTAGTGATGGGGGGCGGCCGCTCAAATGCCTATAATGGCTAATAAGGGCAGCCTCAATGATTGATCGGCGCCCGGAAACACCTTGAGGGAGCGGATGATATGGCCACCGTGCGCGCCAGGTTCGAGAAGGGTGTTCTCACGCCGCTGGAGCCTCTAAACCTTGAAGAGGGCAAAGAGGTGGTGGTGTCGGTTGAGGAATCCCCTACACTGATGTCCGGCTCGCCAAAGAACTCGCGAGGGCTGCCTGGCATCGTCGAACGGGTGAAAGAACTCCAAAAGTCGATGCCTCCCGAACAGTTGGACGGTGCGCCCTCCGATGGCGCAAAGAACTACAAGCACTACCTTTACGGCCATCCCAGGGTTGAGGGCTGATGCCGCCGGTTTTCGCAGATGCCGGTTATTGGATCGCGCTTTGGGACCCGGAAGATTCGCTCAATCAGCGCGCCGCAGCCATTGCCACAGACGTGGGAACCGACACGATTGTAACGACTCAGTGGGTGTTGATCGAATCACTCGATTACATGTCCGGCCGTGGCGAGTTTCGCCGCAGACTCGCCGCACAGATGGTACGTGAGTTGGAAGATGATCCCGACGTCGAAGTCGTTCCCCACTCCACCGCTGATTTCCATGCTGCTCTAGAGCGTTACGCCTTACGGAGTGACCAAACATGGGGGCTCACTGACTGCTTGAGCTTTCTTGTGATGGAGGAAAGAGGCATAACCAGGGCCTTGGCCTACGACCGCGATTTCGAGCAAGCAGGCTTCGTTGCCCTATTGAGAGGCGATCAGAACTCGTAACTCGGAGGCGGAGGACGTTCAATGACCACGACACAGGACCTGCAGGCGGAGTACGCGGAGGCGTGGGCGAACCTGCAAGAGGCCAAGCAGAAGTTGGTTGAGGTGAGCCGGCGGATCGGGCCGGACCGGGTGGAGGACTACGAACTGCAGGGGCGCGAGGGCGGCGTGAGACTGTCCGAGATGTTCGGGGACAAGCAGGACCTTATCCTGATACACAACATGGGATCGGAGTGCCCGTACTGTACGATGTGGGCCGACGAGTTCAACGGCGTACTCCAGCACTTGCAGGACCGGGCGGCGTTCGTCGTGGTATCTCCAAACAGCGTGGACGTGCAGCAGGCGGTGCGGGAGAAGCGGGGGTGGGCGTTCGAGATGTACTCGGCTGAGGGCACCTCGTTCATCAAGGACATGGGCTTCGAGTCGGACGGGGTCTCATATAACTCCAACGCGATGCCGGGGGTATCTACTTTTCGCAAGAATGCCGACGGGACGATCGACCGCATCGCGAAGGATTTTTTTGGCCCGGGGGACCTGTACTGCGGCGTCTGGCACCTGTTCGACCTGCTCGCGGACGGCGCAGGCGGCTGGGAAGCCAAACTGGAATACTGAGGAATTCTATGAGAGAGTCAGCATCGTGCCTCCAAGGCCCACTCCCTACTCCTACTGGGTAATACCGCAACGGTTCATCGCCGGCGAGTACCCCGGTTCTCTGATAACCCTGCGGCCGAAACGGACCGTTCGGACGATACTCGACGCCGTCCTTGCGTTTCTGGTCCACGGTCGTAGTGGCCTCAAGGGCAATCGGCGAAAGCTTCGCTCGTTGATCGAAGCGGGCGCCACCCTGTTCCTTGATCTCACACAAGAGGGAGAGTTGCCCTCTTACGAGCGCCTTCTCCGTGAAGAAGCCCGGAGGCTGGGCGCATCGGTGGAGTACCAGCGCGTGCCCGTGAAGGATCAGACGACGGCCACCGGCGAACAGATGGCAGAAGCCCTCGATGCCATTGACCGTGTTCTGGATTCCGGAGGCACGGTTTACGTTCACTGCATGCGTGGGATAGGGCGGACGGGCTTGGTCGTCGGCTGCTACCTGGTGCGCCAGGGCATGACGGGCGAGCAAGCCCTGGACGAGATACGGAACCTGAGGAAGGGAATCTTGAACTCCTGGGCGTCGTCTCCGGAGACGGACGCACAGAGGCGCATGGTGCTCGAATGGGAAGGGTGACCGCAGAGTTTTGACGATATTTTCTGAAAAGTTACAAAAGGTGATGAAAATTCAGTAATTAATCATATAAAAGTTACATTAATCTGGTATGTAGATAGCAGGAGGTTCTTAGGCAAAGGCCTAAGACGGTGCTGTCTGGCAATCAGGCTGTTACCGATCCGCTTATGGATAGCAAAGCGCAGCTTAGGGTGGGGGCTATCATAGCTGTTGCGATTGCATTTATCGCAATGGCGTTATTCGCCGTGCTCCTTGCTGCGTTCACACTCGCTCCCAATGCGCCCGCCGAGCCTGACTCCCGATTCGCCGCAGAGGTGGAACCTTCACCTTCACCTTCGCCTTCACCGATTCCGACTCCGGCGCCCACACCCACGCCGATTGATCCGGCTGAACTCCTGGCTGAGGTATGGCAGGAGATAGAACGCCTGCAGGCAACTCCTGAGGTGGTGGTCGTAACTGCCACACCGACAGCGACTCCGAGGCCAACACCGGCGCCGACGCCGAGTCCCGAACCGACACCGCCACCGACGCCACGTCCAACCCCGACACCGATACCCGGGCCGGCTGATGTCTGTCCCGAAGACTGGAATCGGTACGATAACGCGCTGCTCTATTGGATTCAGTCCCAGGAGTTTGACACGCCGTGGACTGCCGAGCAGTTCTGCAATCTCCTCGACGTTCTGGACTGGAATGTTTCGGGGGCAGGGGCGGCACGCGACGCGCTGTTCCCTGATGGGGTTGTAGAACCGACTCCCACGCCAACGGCGACGGCAATACCGCGTGAGGTCGTTGTTTACGAGACGTGTGATGATGCTCTCGCGGCATTGATTCCGTCTGACCAGAACGCAGACGGCACCCAGGTAGGGTTCCTCCCAGACCTGGTGCCAAATGAACCAGACGGGGACGGGGATGGCATCGTCTGTGATATGGACATTGATTCCTCGCCACGTCCACCCGTGGTAGGCCCTGGGCCTGAGCCGACCACCTATGCCTCGTGTCAAGCAGCCGAGGACGCCGGAGAGCGGCGTGAACGGAGCAGTGTTGATAACGGCAGCGGATTCCCGCAGGAGCTTGTGCCATCGGAGACTGATTTCGATGGAGACGGCCTGGTATGCAAGACGTATCCGCCTGAGCCAACGGCCACGCCAACCGCGACGTCTGTGCCACTGCCGCCGGAGACCCTGGAGCCGCCTGATTGGGACGGTAGGATTCTAGGATGGTCCCGTTCTGTTACTGATGTTCCGCTATGCAGCCAATGGCTCACAGGGCATATAGGCGAACCCGGCGACTCTCGCTGGCATCATTGTTGGGGCATCATTCATACGGACGTGAACACTCGCGGAGGGCAGTGGAAGCACGGCACTGGAGTTGGTGACGAACCTGTCCACACGGTTCAGTTAGGGTGCGTACAAGAAGTGACTGGGCACAATATGAATATGGAGCCTTATAATGACGGTTCAGGCAACATTGACCACCATGACTGGCGCGTTTACTTAGGACAATTCTTCAATTCAGAAGGTAGAAGCATAGTCAATCCTGTTACCCCGCCAACCAGGCAGGAGATTATTGACGGGTATGCGAACCAACTAGACTCAACAACGCACGTCAACTCGAATAGAACAGGCCAATACCGATGTCTTGCGCGGCTCAAGTGGTGGTATCCGAGCGGCAGGACGGGCCAGAAGGAAAACCCCTTCACCGCCACGATCCGTGAGTAGCTGAGTAACCACTTGCCTTCCAGCCTGTTGGAATGGGCGCATCGCGCCGCTTCGACAGGCTCAGCGTGACCGTGTGGCGCCCAGGGTGAACGGGTGGGTTGGGTGGTGGAGAGGAGGGCAACGTGGAGAACCGAGGGATAGACACAGGCAGGCTCAGGCACCCTGTCGAGCGGCGCCTGCTGGCCATCTGCATACTGGGCAGCATTCTGTTGCTTGTCTCTCTCGTCGTGGGAGGGATCGTAGGGCTGCTGCAACCGGAGAGCACGCCGCTTGCGGGAGAGTCCGACCTGGTACACCCCGTGTACTTCATACTGGCTCCGGCGGGGTTACTGGCGCTGATAGTGTTCAGCACGGGCAGGGAGTACGGGCGGCTGCGGGCAAACGCCGTTCGCATCACGCCGCAGCAGTTTCCGGATGTCTACGCGCTCTGGGAAAGAGTGGCGCGCGACCTGGGCATACCGCAGGTCCCAGACCTGTACACCATCAATGGGAACGGTCTGCTGAACGCCTACGCGAGCTGCGTTCCGGGATTCCGGTCATTCAGCGCCGTGTACTCGGACATCCTGGAGACCTGCCTGCGGAACGAGGACTGGGACAGCCTGACGTTCATCCTTGGGCACGAGGCCGCCCACATACGGCTGGGCCATGTCAAATGGTGGTATCTCGTCACCACATTCATCTTCAATTCTCCCTTTCTCAATTTCATCATCGCGCTGCCGCTCAGCCGCGCCAAAGAGTACAGCTGCGACAAAGTGGGGTATGCCCTGACGCAGGACGCTGAGTGCAAGGGTCTGCTGCTGCTCACAGCAGGGAAGCATCTCTACAACAATCTGAACACGGCAGAGCACATACAGGAAACGGTGGAACAAGGCGGCCTGTGGGCCACGCTCGTCAACTTCATGGCGGGCCACCCCATACTGGCCTGGCGGGTGAACGCCATCCGCAAAGGTCACAATGGCGGCGTCTACCTCCGCAGGAGATGAGACAGCGCCGCGCCACGGTTGATCTTTACGTTATCGGAGAGATTATCCCGCGGCCGTGGCCATTGCCTCTATGACTTCCTTGCGATAGCAGTCGAGGGCGGCGGATTCGGGCAGACTGTCCGCTGTAAACCAGCCGATCTCGCTGTGTTCATCCGGGGCGGCGTTTGTGGGTTCGCCACGCCACTTTGAGATGGCGAATACATCGATGTCAGCCGGCTCGACAGGGTCAAGGACAGTCCCCAGCGGTCGGTATTCCCCCACGTCAATGCCGAGTTCTTCGTAAGCTTCCCGGCGCAGCGCCTCTTCAGGTGATTCGTCGCCTTCGATGTGACCTCCGGGCAGGTCCCAGAGGTTGGGGTAGACCTTCCGCCGCGGCAGCCTCTTCACCAGCAAGACCTTGCCGTCCCTGATCAGCACTGACGCGACGCACCGTGCCCTGGGAGAATCATCAATCTGTTTGGAGTTCAATTTTTTGTTGAGCCTACACTCATCATTCGTCCGGCAAGTGGCACTATAGTAGGGCATCAGAAATCTACACCCAAGCGACGGAAGCAATTGAACGACAGCCAAGACAGCGCTCCAGAACAATCCCGGAACGCGATCTATCGCGTCAGAGGCCTGCGCGCGCCCGTCCAGAGCTTCATCCACACGGAAGAGGTTGGCGCGCTCATCCTGTTGGCCGCGGCGGCGGCGGCTGTTATCTGGGCCAACTCACCATGGGCGGATTCCTATGACAGTTTCTGGCATACCTACATCACATTCGAGACGCCCATCATCTCGATCCATGAGGACCTAAAGCACCTGGTCAATGATGGCCTGATGGCCGTCTTCTTCTTTGTGGTGGGCCTGGAAATCAAACGCGAACTCCTGCACGGGGAACTGTCCAGCGTCAGGAAGGCGTCACTGCCCGTGCTCGCCGCGGTTGGCGGCATGGTCGTGCCCGCGTTCACCTATTTGGCATTCAACAGCTCCGGCGACGCGGCTGTTGGCTGGGGCATACCCATGGCGACGGACATTGCATTCGCCATCGGTGTGCTGGCGCTATTGGGGCGACGGATTCCGGTGGAGCTGCGGGTGTTTCTGCTGGGGCTGGCGGTGGTCGACGATCTGGGCGCAATCACGGTCATCGCCCTCTTCTATACGGACACAATCGAGTGGTCGAGTCTCTGGATTTCGCTGGCTATTCTCGCGGCGGGGGCGGTGAGCGTCCGGCTCGGGATTCGTTCCATAGTCTTCTACATCACCCTGGGTTTTTCCATGTGGTATTTCTTCCTGGAATCCGGAGTCCACGCGACCCTGGCAGGCGTGCTTCTTGCGGCAATTGTCCCTGCCGGATCGGCGCGGGGCCGCGATGACTACGCTGCGGTCCTGGACGATCTCCTGCACGACTATCGCCTTGCGATGTCCAATGGGGACGAGGAGCACGCGGAAATCGTCCTTGAGGAAATCGAGAAGCTCAGCCGAAGCACAGAGGGGCCGTTGGAGAGCCTGGAGCACATGATTCATCCGTGGGTGAGCCTCGCCATTCTGCCGCTGTTCGCGCTGGCGAATGCGGGTATTGTCATCACGACCGAGACGCTGTCCGACGCCGCCGGAAGCAGCATCACGATCGGGATTGCGGCGGGACTGCTTGCGGGCAAGGCAATAGGCATCTTTGGCATCACGTGGCTTGCCATTCGTTTTGGCATCGGCCAACTGCCCTCCACAATGACATTGATGCACGTGCTGGGCGTGGGATTCCTGGCCGGCATCGGTTTCACAGTGGCGATCTTCATCTCCGGCATCGCCTTCGATGACCCCGCCCTCGTCGACCAGGCAAAGATGGGCATATTCGTCGCGTCCATTGCAGCGGCCGTCATCGGATACGCGCTCCTGCGATTCACTGGAAGCAAGGACGACGCTCAGTCAGTTTCATAGACTGACCCAGCGGCCTGACGAGCGCCGACGGCAACGTGTTATATACTTGACTCATCTTGAGAAGGAAGGAGGTGGTTTGGCGCATGTCTTTACCTAGACAGCCAGAGCTTATTTCAACAGAAGAGGTGAGCAAAGGCTAACCCAGCGCCAGGCGCCATGATGTTGACTTGGCGACTGGGAGAAGGGGGCTCGGCTTCGGCTGAGCCCCCTTGTTTTTATTCGTGAACAGGGACGAACAATGTCATTCTGGATGGAGCGCAGAATGACAGGAGGGGCGAATGACCGGGGGTGGGCGAGTGAACGAACGACAAGATGGGGTAAGCAAGGTGGTCATCGTGGCGGGAGGTCGCGGAACGCGATTCCTGCCGGCAACTCTCGCCATCCCCAAGGAAATCCTGCCGATCTTCGACCGCCCCATGCTGTTTTATGCGCTTGAAGAGGCGGCCAACTCAGGCCTCACGGAGATTATCCTCATTAGCGCGCCCGGCAAGGCGGTGATGGAGAACTACGTGACGCTGCGCGGGGAGGCGCTGGCGAAAGCCCTGGGAGAGCATTCGAGCGCGCCGGGCGTTCAGAAGCTCATGGACTCGCTGTCGGTCACCATCGTCCACCAGAACGAGCCGCTCGGTCTCGGCCACGCCATCCTGCAAGCGGCCGATGCCGTGGGAGATGAGCCGTTTGCCGTCATCCTGCCCGACGATATTGTCGCCGCGGAGACGCCCGTCCTCGCGCAGATGCTGGCCGCATATCATGATCATCCCGGCATCCACGTGGGAGTTGAGCATGTGCCGGGCGATGCCATCTCAGCGTACGGCGTCGTCGCCGTTGAACCGGTTGGAGGTGAAAACGAGCACGTGCATCGGGTGACGGGAATGGTTGAGAAACCGGAGCCTGCCGACGCGCCCTCCGATCTTGGGATTGTTGGACGATACATATTTCCCGGCGCGATCTTTGACGCGATTCGACGGACGCCGCCCGGCGCGAAGAATGAAATCCAGATTACGGACGCGATGGAAATCCTGCGTCAGGAGGGCACGCCCACGTTCGCGTTTGCCTTTGACGGCGTCCGCTACGACGCAGGCAATCCCCTGGGTCATTTGCGCGCAGCCACATCCTTTGCGCTTGCGCGGCCCGACACCTCAGAGCAGGCCCGGGCAATCCTGGAGGAAACGCTCTCGCAAGCGGAGTAGAGACTACCCCATGCGTGCCAAATTGGACGTGGTTTTGAAATTAGTCTAAAATAACGGCGCTATGGCTGAGTCAACTGCCACTCGGCGTGCGCCCAGGCGAGCGACTGTAGCCGACGTTGAAAATGCTGCCGTCGGCCGCGGATCCTCGAAACTGCGCACCATCGGTATCCTTTTATTGCTGGGCATCATCGGCGGTTCAATCGCGGTCGCAATATTGCAGCCTGCGGAACTGACGGAATGGCTGGCTCCGGCGTGGACGTACGCGGGTCCGTGGCTGATTGCCGGGCCCGTTCTCCTCGTTGCGACCTATGTTGCCCTTCGCATCTTCGGGTTTACCAACACGCGAGTCTGGCGGTGGGCAGCCGCGGCACTGCTCGGTACGGCAGCGATTCTGACCACCATGCATTTTGTCGGCTACACGGAGATGTGGGGCGTCCCTATCGAGAACAGCCTCTCCTTATATCTAGTTGATTTTTCGGATCTTGCCGTCTACGGCATTCTCGCCGGGCTCGCTCTCATGACGATCGTTCTCCTTGCGCCTATCGGCACATTCAGGGCCGCGAGAGCATCCGGGCGCGCAGGCCGCGCAGCAGGCGTGGCGAGCGCGAGCGCTGCGGCCGCCGGTGGCGCAGCTGCCAGGCGCAGGGTGCAGGATGTGCGGGCAGCCCGGACGTACACGGATGAGAGCCAGACGACATCCGAGCTGGATGAGGCTCCTATTCCGCGCACGCGGATCGTCGTGCCCGAGCCTGCGCGCAACACAATGAGGCCGCGGTATCCGGAGGCGGTCGGCATTGTCCGTGACCAGCAACGACGGGTGCAACAGGAGATAGAGTCGGCCAGGGGCGGAGAATCAACACAAGAGCAGCGCCCTCGCATCGTCTTACCCGACGTCCCCGGCAACAACGATGCGGATGACGCCGCACAAGCGCTTCGTGACCGGTACCTACCTCCCAGGGAAACAGGGACTATCGAAGAACCCGCCAACCGGGGGGATTCGGCGGCAATAGAGGAGAAGCCTCTGTTCATCCCGCCTCCCGGTCTCAGCAAAGCCGATGAACTAAGGACTGAGCCTTCGCCGCATTCCGACGTGCAGGGTGAAGGATTCGGCATGAATCCGGACGAAGTTGATGAGATGGGGCGGAGGGACCCGCTGGCTTTCACCGACCATGATGCGGAATACCAGGAGATTAGCTGGAATCCTGAGGAGCATGTCGAGACGCCCAGCGAAGGCTCAACCGCTGAGTCGTTCGAGAACATAGACGATATCAACAAATTAGATTCCGATGACCAGGGATTTGTCCTGATGGAGGACGAGGGATTAGAGGCGGCTGACGGCGAACCGGAGGGATTAGACGAGATAGCAGTGTCGGATGTCGAGGAGCCGGAGGAACTGGATACGGAAGATGACGAGGAGGAAGCCATCGCTGTCGCCCGCAGCGACCGGGAGCTTCTGGACTCGCTCGATCCGTTTGCCGGCCTGCCCAGGGTGGGGTGGAAATACCCTTCCGTCACGTTGTTTGACGAGCAGCCTCCGGCGGAAATCGACACCGAATCCCACATGGAAACGGCAGAGGCCATCCAGGAAACCCTGCAGGAGTATGGCATTGAGGTTGAGGTGACTGAGGTTCGCCCCGGCCCCACTGTCACGCTCTATGGAGTGCGCCCCGGGTGGGACAGGCGTTACCGAACCGTCCGGGAACGGAACGAGGACGGCCAGATAGTCGCCCGGCGCCAGGAAGTGGGACGGACGCGCGTCAAGGTTGACGCGATATCCAAGCTCGATGACGACCTCGCGCTCCAGCTTAAGGCCGCAAGCGTGCGTATTGAGACCATTCAGGGCACGAACCTGGTGGGGGTCGAGGTACCGAACACGACGGCGGAGACCGTCTACATGCGCCCGCAGATGGAGAGTGATGCCTACCACAAGGCGCGGGGCAAGAGCATGCTGGCGTTCCCGCTCGGCAAGGGCAGCGGCGGCGAGCCGGTGGTTGCAGACCTTGCCCGTATGCCCCACCTGTTGGTGGCCGGTTCAACCGGCAGCGGAAAGAGCGTCTTCATCAACAGCCTGATCACAAGCCTCATCACACGCGCAACACCGGAAGACCTCCGCTTCGTGATGATCGATCCGAAGCGAGTCGAGTTGACCATCTATAACGGCATTCCCCACCTCATCACGCCTGTCATCGTCGACACGCAGAAGGTCGTCAACGCCCTGCAGTGGATGATGCAGCAGATGGAGGATCGGCTTGAAATGCTCGCCCAACAGGGCGCGCGCGACATCGCCTCCTACAACGAGAAGGTCGGTGACGGCAAGCGCATGCCCTATCTCGTCCTCATCGTTGATGAGTTGGCAGACCTGATGATGACGGCAGGCAAGGCTGTTGAAAACGGCCTCGTTCGACTCGCCCAGATGGGACGCGCAACGGGCATCCACCTTGTCGTTGCAACCCAGCGTCCGTCCGTCAACGTCATCACCGGACTCATCAAAGCCAACTTCCCAACACGGATCAGCTTCATGGTTACGTCGTTGGTCGATTCACGGACGATCCTGGACGGAGCGGGCGCAGAGAAGCTGCTGGGACGCGGCGACATGCTCTATCTGCCGCAGGACGCCTCCCGACCCATCCGTATCCAGAGCGCGTTTATTTCATCGCACGAATCGGACGCTGTGGTCGACGCGTGGCGCGCCCAATCCAAAGGCTATGTGCCGCCGGAGCTCCCTGACCTGGTTCAACCAGAGGATATCGGCCTGCAGTCACGCGGCCGGAATGGCAGCACGGACGATATGAACGGGAACGGGTCTCGGCGCAACGGCTCCGGTGAGGACGACATCATGGAGCAGGCGCGCGAACTTGCTGACATCTACAACGGCAAGGTCTCAACCTCGCTGCTGCAACGGCGGCTGGGCATCGGTTATCCGCGCGCGGCTCGGTTGCGTGACCGGCTTGTGGAAGAGGGTGTGGCCGGAGCCGAGATTCCCAACGCCCCGGCAGAGACGGGGGGCCGCGGAATCAGGCGCACCCGCGAAGCGGCCGCAGTCGTAGAAGAAGAAACCGGCGACGAGTAGAGCCGCTCCCCTGCCCTACTCAGGATGCGATCTGGGCGGCCGGTGTCACTTCCTGGACACGGTCGATCATTCCCTCGGCGATTTCCCGATAGCGCTTCTGTGCCTTCTTGTGCTTGATGACCGCGAGGTCGGGGCCGATGTCGCTGAAGTCCCGCGACAGTTCCAGCCGCCCAAGGAACGGCACATCAAGATCTTTTGCGAGAACCTCGCCGCCGCCCTTGCCGAAGATGTCGCCGGACATGTTCTCGACGACACCAAGGATGTCAATGTTCATCTTCTTGATCATGTTGATGGAACGCTTGGCGTCGAGGACGGCAAGATCCTGTGGGGTGGTCACCACGACGAAGCCGTGCAGTTGAAGCGTCTGCATGATGGTCAGCGGAGCGTCGGACGTGCCGGGCGGCAAGTCGACGACGAGGTATTCAAGATCACCCCACTCGGTTAGTTCGAGGAACTGGTTGATCGCGTTGGTGACCATCGGGCCGCGCCAGATGATAGCCTCGTCCTCGTTTTCCTGGAACGACGCCATGGAGATGGTCTTGACGCCGGCGCGCTGCGGCGGATGGAGTACCCCATCCACATAGCGCGGCCGCTCCGTCACACCGAGCAGTTTGTCCGCGTTCGGGCAGTCGATGTCGGCGTCAAGCAGGCCAACGGAATGCCCCATCTGCGAGAGCGCGACCGCAAGGTTGACGGCGACTGTCGTTTTGCCAACTCCACCCTTGCCGCTGTAGACGGCGACGCGATATTGGATCTGATTGAGGTGCTCAGCGATCTTCTTGCGGCGCTCCCATGTCTTCATCATGGAGCCGAGTCGCGCGCGGGCCTGATCATTCATTCCTGGTTGAGTCACTGTCTTCCCCTCTCCGTGCTGTACGGCGGCGCGTTTGTGACCGCTGCACCGCCAACCCCTACATTCTAGCGGGTTAATTCCGACGGCTTGGGAACTGTGAACGTCGGGCGCGTATCAGTTCGGTATCAGTTCGAGTATCTGCGCGGCGTCTTCAGGACTTGACGATGCCGCAACCTGTATATCGCCCTGTCTGACCTGTGCGAGCACGACTGCGCCGTCACCTTCGTAGCGATAATAGCGGCCGGTTCGAGATTCGACCCTGTCCAGTCCGGCTCGCAGCGCCCCCACGTTGAATCCCCACGAAACGAGGGGAGCCGGAACCCCGGTTCGGGCGATGGCGAGCCCGGTGATACCATGAGACGCCAACTCTTCCGGGGCAATGTTGACGCTCAGCTCGGGGAGAGAGTCGCCGTAAACCGCAAAGACGGCGTTGTCTAGCTGGAGCGTCTCAAGCATTTCACCGAACTGCGTGAGGTCGATGATGCCCTGCCCTGCAAGCCATTCGAAGATTTCGCTCATGCGCTCGGGAGGAACCTGCGTGAATCCCGCGGCAAGCACCGGCTTTGGCGGAGCCTGTGGCAGGTTGAGGGCATCGCGCCAGATTCTTGTTCGGGACAGTTGCTCATCGGGGACGAAGTGGCTTCCGTTCAGCACGTCGCGCATGGACCAGACCTGCGCCCGATCACCAAGAACGACCTCTGCGTCTCGCCCATTCCTGGTGGTCCATGTTGGCACGCCCGCATCAACGCGGGAGAGTACATTGTGTGCCGAGATTGCATCACTCTCGCTTCCAAATGAGAATCGAATCGTTGTGGTAATTTCTTGCTGATCCGCGCTGGCCGGACTCAGCCAAAGGGAGATCGAGCGGGCTTCCGCCTGCCACGGAATAGTGGAACCGTCGCGTTGCCTGAGGTTAGCAGTGATGCTGACGGTTGAATCATCGCCGGGCGGCTTCACAAAGATATAGCCGCCAAGGGGCACGTCGGGAACTCGTTCACCGAAGCCCTCAGGAACGCCGGGCTCGCCATCGACGGATAGGCGCTCAACGCACCCAGTGAGGGCGACAGCGCTTAGGGTTAAGAGGGCAGCCGGCATCAGCCAGCCCAATCCGAGGAGCGTGCGCAGCACACACATGACTCAGTCGATCATCAGCCGACGCAGCTCAACCATCTGGTCTCGCAGGGCAGCGGCTTTTTCGAACTCCAGGTTGCGCGCGGCTTGCTTCATCTGCTTCTCAAGCTCGCGGACGGTGGTGGCGACGTTCTCCTGCGATATTTCGCTGGGGACCGTTTCATACACGGCGCGAGATTCCGCCACCTGCCTCACACGCTCCGTGATGTCATGCACGGCCTTCTGGATGCCCTGCGGTATAACGCCGTGATCCGTGTTGTACTCCTCCTGCAGATCACGACGCCGATACGTTTCTTCAATGGTGTTTCGCATGGAATCCGTCACGCGGTCGGCGTACATGATTACGTGGCCGTTCACGTGCCGCGCGGCGCGGCCAACGGTCTGGATGAGCGACGTTCCGGAACGGAGGTATCCCTCTTTATCGGCATCAAGGATGGCGACAAGGCTGACCTCGGGCAGGTCCAGGCCTTCACGCAGGAGGTTGATGCCCACGATAACGTCATAGACGCCGAGCCGGAGATCACGCAGTATCTCGCTGCGGTCCAGCGTCTTCACGTCCGCGTGGATGTAATGGGTCTTGACGCCCATCTCCTGCAGGTAATCTGCAAGCTGCTCGGCCATGCGCTTTGTGAGAGTGGTAACCAGCGCGCGCTCACCGCGATCCACCCGCTCCTTGATCTGAGCAAGCAGGTCGTCAACCTGCCCACGAGTGGGTTTGACCTCCACCGTCGGATCAAGGAGACCCGTCGGGCGAATAACCTGTTCAACAACGCTGTTGCTGACCTCGTGCTCATAGGGGGCCGGCGTAGCTGACACGAAGACAATCTGCCCGAAGAGCTGCTCAAACTCCGTGTAGTTGAGCGGGCGGTTATCCAGGGCGGACGGCAGCCGGAAACCATAATCAACGAGCACCTGCTTGCGGGCGACGTCCCCGTGGAACATACCCCGCAGTTGCGGGATGGTCATGTGCGACTCATCGATAAAGATGAGGTAGTCCTTCGGGAAGTAGTCGAGCAGCGTCCACGGTCGGCTGCCCGCCTCGCGCCTCTGCAGATGGCGTGAGTAGTTCTCAACACCGGCGCAATAGCCCGCTTCACGCAGCATCTCAAGGTCGTAGCGGGTGCGCTGTTCAAGGCGCTGCGCCTCAACAAGCTTGCCCTGCTCCCGGAACCATGAAACGCGCTCGTGCAACTCCTCTTCGATATCGATGATGGCAGAGCGCAGCTTCTCCTCACCGGTTACCCAGTGCTTGGCGGGATAGATGGCCACCTTTGAGCGTTCGCCCAGGAGTTGCCCGGTAGCCGTATCGACGGTGACGATTCGCTCGATCTCGTCGCCAAAGAACTCGATGCGGACGGCGGTCTCCTCGTATGCGGGCTGAAGTTCAATGGTGTCGCCGTTGACGCGGAACCGCCCACGCGTGAAATCAAAGTCGTTTCGCGCGTACTGCATATCGATAAGGCGGCGAATAACGTCGTCTCGTCGGTGCCGCGACCCGCGCTCCAGCACGAGAATGAACGCGGCATATTCGTCAGGAGCGCCGAGGCCGTAGATGCAGGAGACGGAGGCAACAATGAGCGTGTCGCGGCGCTCCCACAGAGCCTTTGTGGCGGCGTGGCGCAGCCGATCAATCTCATCATTGATCTGGGCGTCTTTCTCGATATAAGTGTCCGACCGCGGAACGTACGCCTCCGGCTGGTAGTAGTCGTAATAGGAGACAAAATACTCGACAGCGTTGTTGGGGAAGAAGTCGCGGAACTCCATCGCCAACTGCGCGGCGAGAGTCTTGTTGTGCGCGATAACGAGAGCGGGACGTTGAGCCTGGGCAATGATGTTGGCCATGGTAAACGTCTTGCCGCTGCCCGTGACACCTTTGAGCGTCTGATAGCGGCGACCGTCCCCAAGACCATCCACGATTGTGCCGACGGCGTCAGGCTGGTCTCCCATCATGCCAAACGGCGAGACAAGCTCAAACTTCTGATCCGTCGCCGGGTATTCTGCAATCGCCATCAACTGATCCTGACTCCGGGCTTCCCCGGTTCACCCAACACCCTAGTATAACTAGGGTTTGCGTTGAGAGTCGCGCAATCTCTATGTTTGGTCGGCTTGTTCGTTCAACAACGCCTGCAAGAACTCTGCGGACGTTACAAACTCCACGCCGCCATACCCCCACATTCGCAGCACTTCCCTGTCCGCCGTCACAAGATAGCGCGCATTGCCCGCGTGCGCGGCCTCAACCAGCCGTCGGTCTCCCGCATCCTTCAAGGTCAACTCTTCCAGAAAGGGCGCTTCAACCAGGATTGATCTCTCTCTCAGTTCCGTCAGCAGTTCATCCCGTTCTTCTCTACTGCTAAGTCTTTCAATCCACCGCGCGCCGACTACCAGTTCTGCCTCCCGCAGCGTCTCCTGGGAGGCCACATGCTCAAATCTACCGGCGCGCCACAGGTCCAGTATGCGACTCGCGGAGCCGCCACGCCGCGCCAGCGCGCCCACAAGGAGATTGGTATCGATGATTGCCCTCACCGGAACTCCATGCGTGGA
Organism: uncultured Dehalococcoidia bacterium; assembly: GCA_964653005.1. Lineage (GTDB taxonomy): Bacteria > Chloroflexota > Dehalococcoidia > UBA6926 > UBA6926 > VXMO01. The sequence goes on from CAZZAN010000003.1 coordinate 34,549, forward strand.
GGAACAGCCTCACTCCACAGAGGATTACGACCTTATTGATACTTATCGGGTCGCTGAACCATGAAGCGCGTGATGGCCCACCTGACCATGAGCAATGGCGTGATGATGGCGGCAATTATGGGCCCCCGATCAACGTCCGGCAGTTGCGGGTCGACGTTGATTGCGGCGTAGATGCTCACGACGATGAGGATGATTTCCATGAACAGTTCCCGGTTGCCGGGACGCTTGAGAAGCCCGGCGTTCCAGAATGAAATCTCCCGAAAGGCCGCGAAGAGGCTTGCGCCGATGGCAATGGCAATCAGCACCCAGACGATGATTGTGACTGACGGCAGCAGCAGCCCGATGACGTGCATGTTGATCAGAACTGCCATGAGACCGATAACGGACCACCACGGATTTGATACCGCCATCCCGTAGCGCCCGCCGGTGTATAAAACCCACGCGCAGAACACACTGATCAGCGCCAGAACAACAAAAAAGCTCTCAAGCATGTCTCTAGGTTCCGCCTTCGCTTAGAGTGGCCAATGCCAGCCGCACACGCTCATCCAGTGGCGGCGGCTCCTCCAATTCCGGGTTTACAACCGCCGAGACGGCCACGCGAATCTCCTGCGCGGTATAACCCAATGACTGCAGCACGGCGGTCAATTCCGCATCCAGCACGGTGGGGGCACGAGTTGGGCCGGCCGTCAGTCCGGCGATATCCAACTCATCCAGCTTGCCCTTTAGTTCCACGATGACACGCGAGGCGCTGCGCTTGCCGACGCCGGGCGCGCGTGACAACGCCCCGGCATCCCCCTGCTCTATCGCTTCCACCAGGTCTGCGGGTGACAGCACCGACAGAATGACCAGTCCAAGACGCGGCCCGATGCCGGAGACGCCGAGGAGCGCCGTGAATGCCGCCTTCTCCTCGGCGCTGCGGAAGCCGTAGAGAGTGATGTTCTCGTCACGGACCATGAGATGGGTGAAGAGGCGCACGGGCGAGCCGATGGGCCCGAGGCCGGACAGGGCAGACGACGGAACCTGGGCGCGGACGCTCACACCGCCGATGGCAACATCGGCCCAGTCCTCGCCGCGCGCCTCAAGAATGCCCTGGATGCTGGAAATCATCATTGCAAGCGTAACAGAGGGCAACGCCCTGCGCCGCACGCGAACTTGTCATCCGTGGCCGGCCTGCATAGACTTTGGATGTGGCTACGTTGTGTAGGTTACTGTAGGTATGAATATGATAATATGAATATGAATTACATGTGAGGTGAGCCATGAAAATTTCCGAGCGGGGGCAGATTACCATTCCAAAGGTGCTGCGTGATCAACTTGGGCTGTATAGCACCGTTGAGGTGGAAATCAGCGCCACTGAGGATGGGCTGCTCATCAAGAAGAGGGCCGGTGCGAATCATCCTGTGGATCGCGTGGCGGGCATCCTGGATGACACGGACTTCGATATTGATGAGTACATCGAGGAGATTCGCGGGCGGTGATAACGGCTCTGGACACCAATGTCCTCATCGACCTCTTCCGCAACGATTCGGAGCACCATGAGCAGTCCAGGAATTGGATACGGTCTGCGTATGATGCCGGCGCAATCCTGGTCTGCGATGTCGTCTACGCGGAGCTTGTTCCTGTCTTCAGGAGCCGCGACGCGCTAAATCAGGCGCTGCAGGACATGGGGGCGACACCGGCGCCGCTCTCGCCCAACGTGGCCTATGAAGCAGGAGTCCGCTGGGCCCGGTACCGAGCCGCCGGAGGCCCAAGGGAACGCATCATCACGGACTTTCTGATAGGCGCTCACGCCCTGCAAGCCGCAGACACTTTCCTCACGCGAGACAGAGGATTCTTCTCTTCATATTTCCCGGAGCTGCGGGGCGCGGAGGCGTTTCGCAGGCAGTAGGTAGCCCGTTCCTTACCTCGGCAGGCCGAGGCCGCGCCAGGCGATGATGTTGGCGCCCAAGGCGATGCCGCCGCCACCACCCGACTCGTTCTGGGAAAGCATGTAGTGCGTGCCATAGATGCCGTCGCCGGGCGCGCGATGCTCGCCCTTGTGCAGCGCAACGTACGGCCCCAGGGCTCGCGCGAATGTCGGCCAGAGCCAATACTTGGATGTGTGGAGCACGCGCCAACCGGACATCGCGCCCTCTGCCTGCGGAACCTCCCCTGCCGCCTGCATCGCCGCCACGCGATACGCCAGCATCCGGTCAATCTCAAGCGTCACACGCAGATCCGCCAACTGGTGCCGTGTGACGCCATTATTCAGTATCGACTCCCCGTTGAAGTTCAGGTCGCGCGCCATGGCGATGAACCGGTCGAAGACCCCGATCTGCCGCGCAGCGTTGTCGATGCCCGTCCGCTCGAAATTGAGCGTCGTCATGGCCGCATACCAGCCGCGATTCATCTCGCCGATGAGATAACGCTTTGGCACACGCACCTCATCCATGAAGACTTCATTCCATCGGCGTGTGCCGAAGAAGTCGTATAGAGGCCGCAGTGTGATGCCGGGCATCATGTTCCCATCGTCATCCTTCAGCTGCATTGCCAGGTACGTGATGCCGCGATGCTTCGGCGCGCTCGGGTCTGTGCGTACCAGGATGTGATACCAGTTGGAGAAATGCGACCCGGACGACCAGATTTTCTGGCCTGTCACGACGATGTCGTCGCCGTCTTCCACGCCGCGTGTCTGCAGGCTGGCAAGGTCCGTTCCCGCATTCGGCTCGCTGTAGCCCTGCGACCAATCGATATCCGCAGTAGCCATCTTGGGGAGGAATTGTTCCTTGAGCCAATCGGAGCCATGGAACATGATTGCGCCGGTGATGTTGGCGCTCGGCGTGCCCTCGGGAGCGTCGGCGTACCCAAGCTCCTCCATGTAGACGAATTGATTGTCAAAGGGGGCATTCGCGCCGCCGAATTCCTCCGGCCAGTGCATCGTGTACCAGCCCTTATCGACGAGCTTCTTGATAAATTCATGGTCGTTCTGCCGTGATTCTGCGTTCGCGAAGTCCATTGAGCGAACGTTGATGGAGTGAGCCTCAAAGCTGCGAGGATCCCAGTTCTCCTTTAAGAACGCCCGAACCTCATTGCGGAACTGCTCCGCCTCCGGCGATAGTCTGAAGTCCATGAGTTTTCCCCCTCACCTCAACCCTCTCCCTCAGGAAGAGAGGATGCGTGTCAGACGCAGTGGCCTTTCAGTTAGCGTAACAAACTGCCCGCCTGTGATTGAAGTGACGACAAGTGAACCGCGTCACACATTGCGACGGCGAGCGCGTCCGTGGCGTCCGCCGGAACTTTGCCGTCCGGCATCTTCACTTGCAGCCTCAAGAGCCGATCAACGTCCTGTTTGGTCGCTCGTCCATGACCGGCAACAGTGCTTTTGATTTCCGCGGGCGCATACTGACGGACAGGGATGCCGCGCTCCGCTGCGATGACGAGAGCGACACCCCGCGCCTCCCCTACTGAAAAGGCCGCCTTGACGTTCCGTCCGACGAACGGGCTCTCAATCGCGATTGCGTCAGGGCTCAGCCGACCGACAACATCCAGAAGCCTTTCCCGCAGCCGTAAGAGCCTTATCTCTAGGGGATCATCCCGCTTGAGGCGAACGACACCGCACTCCACAAATGAATGGGAGCTGCCATCATCTCGCGTGTCGAGCGCGCCATAACCCGCGACGTGTGTTCCGGGATCGATACCGAGGACGCGAGCCATCACAGGCCGCCGTGTCACGCGGGCCTAGACGGCCGCCGCGTCTTCCAGCACTTCCGCGGGGAAATTGGCGTTTGTGTAGACCTGTTGAACGTCATCGAGCTCATCGAGCCGCTCCAACAGGCGGAGATTCTGCTTCGCAGCTGACACTTCAAGGTCAACCTGTGTCTTGGGACGCATGGTGATTTCCGCCTGGACGACATTTGCGCCCTGCTCGGCCATTGCCGCGCGAACCGCCTCAAGCTGGCCGGGAGCCGTATAGACCTCCAACTGCCCACTGTACGGGTCGCCCACATCCTCCGCGCCCGCATCAATGGCGGACAGCGCAACCTCTTCAAGCTCCTCGTCATTACCTTCAACGACGATCGTACCGGTGTTGTCGAAGATCCAGTTGACGCTTCCGACTTCGCCGATGTTGCCGCCCTGCCTGCTGAAGGTGGAGCGCACCTCGTTTGAGGTCCGGTTGCGGTTATCCGTCAGCGTCTGCACCAGAACCGCCGCGCCGCCTGCGCCATAGCCCTCATACCAGATTTCCTCCAGCGAATCACCATTGTCGCCGCCGGCAATCTTCTTGAGGGTGCGGTCGATATTGTCGTTGGGCATGCCTGAGTCTTTGGCGCGCTGAACGGCAAGACGCAGGCGGGGGTTGAACTCAGGGTTGACGCCGCCATCCCTGGCCGCGGTAGAAATCTCGCGAGACAGCTTGGTGAACAGCTTGGCGCGTTTGGCGTCATTAGCGCCTTTCTGCCGCTGAATCGTCGACCAATGAGAGTGTCCGGACATGACTTTATTCTACGTCATGCGGAATTGACCGGTGTCAAGCACGCAGGGTTTCTCAACGTGGCCGGTGAGATGCCGCGCCTCGGGCTAGCGCCGTCGCCTGCGCCGGCGGCGGCGCTGCTGTGTCGGTTGGTCCTGTGGCTCCTCCGGCTCTGCCGCAGGTATCAGCCCCTCTATGGGCTTCACCCGGATGACGGCGTTCTCAAGGTCAATCGTGGCGACTTCGTCCGTATTCGGAATCAGCGTTTCCGGCCGGCCCTCTGCCCGGACGACCAGCACGTCATTCACACCGGTCTCGATAATGTCTTCAACCGTTCCCATGGGTTCGCCGTCAGTCTCCGTGACGACCGCCAGGCCGATCAACTGAAATCGATAGTAGGCGCCGTCCGGCAATGGGATGACGTCCTCTTCTCGGATATCAAGCGTTGCGCCGCGGGGAATTGTTTCAGCCTGTGTGCGGGAGCGGACCTCATCAAGCTGAACGATAAGTCGATCCATGCCGCTGGCGCGGGCGCTTGCAATGGTTACAGGCTCTTCCGTGAGGAAGAGCCTGCTACCCGGTTCAAAGCGTTGAGGAAAGTCCGTCAGGACTTCAATCTTGAGTTCACCCTTGACGCCAAAAGGGCCACTGATGCGACCAACCGCTATGTAGGGTGATGGGGTAAAGCGTCGATCCACGGTCTTGATGACTCTAGACGATCTCCAAACTGGCTCTCACGCCACGCCTGATCGCGGCAATCCTAAGCACTGTACGGATGGCTTCAGCAACGCGGCCTCCACGACCAATCACCTTGCCCTTGTCACCCTCTGCGACAACAAGGCTAATCAGGATCCGGCCGTCCTCAGCGACGCTCTCGGTCACGCGAACTGCGTCCTTGTCTTCAACAATGCTCATAGCGATAAATTCAACAAGCTCCTTCACGATCACGTCCCAACTGCCATTGCTGGCGCATTTTTCATGCCGAGGCGATAATCCCCTGGCGCCGAAAGAGCTTAGTGACAGCTTCACTTGGCTGAGCGCCCCTGCTCAACCATTCCCGAGCTTTATCGTGGTCGATGTGAAGAGAATCAGGGCCGGTGCGCGGGTTGTAATGCCCTATAATCTCGACAAACGCTCCGTCTCGCGGCGCCCGTTGATCGGCCACCACGACACGATAGTGCGGTTGCTTACGGAAGCCCTTTCGAGTAAGGCGAATTCGCAGCATGTGTTCCTTTACCTTTGCAGCATCACGATGTATGGAGGGTTGGAATTAGTCGTCGCGACAATACTAAACCACAGTATAGCCCCATAGGGCAAATGTCCGCCTACTCAAGAAGCCCTATGCACACTGTTCGAGGCGCCGGACACCACCTAACAATATGACCGTTACGCGGGTGTAATTGCCACTATCGTTGACGGAACTTTCACGCCTCAATACGATTGTTCTACCACGCTCTTGCCTGATCAACGCGGCAAGGGTGTGTCGGCCGGCATAGAGGTACCATTGACTGCGCACGATTCCATCTTTGATGAACAGGATCATCCACGGCGCGGACGATTCAACGTCCGTTTGCTCATTGGCGCCGGCGTGGTCGCCCTCGTGGTCGCTTATCTGATCTTCCTTTCGCTCGATGCGACTGCCGCCGCCTACATGAACGTGGACGAACTAGCCGCCACGCCGGATATCACGGATGATCGCCGACTCAGGATAGGCGGAACGGTAACCGCCGGTTCCATCGTCCGCGGCGAGGACCTCATCTATGAATTCGAGGTGCATGGAGAAGAAGCAGCGATTCCCGTCGTCTACGAGGGAGCGCCGCCGGACATCTTTGGGGACAACGCCGTTGTCTTTGTTGAGGGCTACTACACTCCCGGCGGCACATTCACTGCCGACGTTTTGTTGACGCGCCACCCGGACACCATGGAACCCCTCCCCAGCGGCGCAACCGCTCCCAACTACGAACCAACATACGGCTAGGCGATCTACGCCACGATGCAGCTTTCAGACGCCGGGTACATCGCGCTGATTCTCGCGCTTGGCGCCGCGCTGTACGGCAGCGCCGCGTCCGCGTTGGGAGCGCGTTTGTCCATCGCTCCACTGACAGCGAGCGGGCGGAACGCCATCTATGTCGTGGCGCTCTTGCTGGTCATGACGGCCTCCATCCTTGTGTATTCCTTTATCACACAGGACTTTGGCCTACGCTACGTGACACTCCACTCCAGCACGGCCATGCCGTGGTACTACACCCTGTCGGCTTTCTACGCGGGACAAGAAGGCTCCCTGCTCTACTGGTCAACGCTTTTGGCGGTATTCGGGAGCGTGATGATCTACGTCATGCGCAGGCGATACGCGGCGCTGATGGGTTACGCGAATGCCGTGATTCTTGCGAACCTGTCCTTTTTCCTGATGGTGCTGGTGTTCTTCGCGAATCCGATGGCGCGACTCCCCGCCACGATGCCTGACGGCGTGGGACTGAATCCCCTGCTCCAGGACCCGGGAATGCTGGTGCACCCTCCAATGCTGCTGGCCGGATACATGAGCTGGACGCTGCCCTTTGCCATCGGCATCGCCGCGCTGGCGACAGGCCGCGTGGGAGTTGAGTGGACGCGAGCGCTGCGGACACCGACCCTGATTGCCTGGAGCATTCAAACCGCCGGTCTCATCCTTGGCGGGTGGTGGGCGTACCATGTGCTGGGATGGGGCGGCTACTGGGGTTGGGACCCGGTGGAGAACGTCGCGTTCCTGCCATGGCTCACAGGCACCGCCTTCCTGCACTCCGTCATGGTTGTAGAGCGGCGAGGCAAGCTCAAGGTCTGGACGCTGAGCCTTGTTTTCGCCACGTATCTGCTGGCTATTTTCGGCACATTCATTGTTCGCAGCGGCATCCTGAGCTCCGTCCACAATTTCGCGGAGTCGGATGTTGGCGGCCTGTTCCTCGGCTACTTTGTCGGAGCGATGGCGTTGCCGCTTATTTTCCTTTTCTGGCGGCTGCCGCGCATCCGCGATGAGGAGGGATTCGAGGCCGTTCTCTCACGGGAGTCCGGCTTTCTCTTCAACAATGTGCTGCTGTTCAGCATCGCCTTCGCCACGTTCTGGGGCACCGTGTACCCGATGGTGTCCGAGGCTCTTGGCAATCAGCGGCTGACAGTGAGCGCGCCCTTCTATCTCAAGGTGAACGGCCCGCTGTTTCTCGCCCTGATTCTATTGATGGGCGTCGGTCCGCTGCTGGCGTGGCGGAAATCAACCGGTCAATCCCTGTGGCGGAACCTCCGCATTCCCATAGCAGTTGGAGCGCTGACGGCGGCACTGCTTGCGCCTCTGCTGCGCGACGCTATAACTCCCATCGCGTTCGGCGCTTGCGTGTTCGTTCTAACGACCGTGGCACAGGAATACGCTCGGGGCATTCGCATACGACGGAACACAACACGAGAGTCCTACCCGTCTGCCGTAACTGGCCTCGTCTCCCGCGACCGACGCCGCTATGGCGGATATCTCATCCACGTTGCCATCGTCGTGCTTGGCATCGGCCTGATTGCCTCAACGGCGTTTCAGTCCGCGACGGAGGTTAACCTGCTGCGCGGAGAGTCAGTGACCATCGACGACTACACGATTACGTATGCGGGGACGGCGTCCATCCAGGAGCCGAACCGGCAGGTATTCAGTTCGCAGTTAATCGTTGAAGAGGATGGGACGGACGTGGGACAACTCTTCCCCAAGACGCAGATCTACCCCAACTTTGAGACGCAGCCAACGAATCGCGTCGCCGTGCTCTCTACGTGGCGGCACGACCTGTACGTTTTCCAGGCGGGATTCGACGACGAGTCTGCGACATTCGCCATCTTCATCAACCCATTGATGACCCTTGTGTGGACAGGCAGTGTGATGATCTTCCTGGCTTTGCTCATCACAGCGTGGCCGGGCCGCGCTCCGGCCCTACGACCTGTTTGGGAGCCGCTGGGTTCTACGGGCACCGCCGCCCCACGGCGGTCCTGACCGGAGGCCGCAACGGATCGCTATGACTCAACTGACGTCACGCCAAAGAACGCTGCGTACCGGCATCTACACGCTCGCCATCACGCTGAGCCTCTTGATCCTGTCGATGATGCCCCTGCCGACGCTCGCTCAGGAGAGTGACTCTGGCGAGTTCTCACGGCAGGAACTTGAACTGTTGGCGCTTTCCCCGCAGGCACGCGCGATAGCGCAGAAGCTCCAATGTCCCGTTTGCGACGGCCAGCCGATCACTGAATCAAACGCGACGATAGCCCGCCAAATGAAAGCCAACGTACAACAACAGGTAGATGACGGCGTGACTGAAGAAGAGATATTGGACTTCTTTGTTGAGCGTTATGGCCCCGAAGTTCTGCGCGAGCCGCGTCCCGAGGGCATCGGATGGGGTGTCTGGCTCGCCCCGCCCATCATCGCCCTGTTCGGCCTCCTGATTGTTTTCTTCGGCCTCCGCAGCGGCGGCAGACCGCGCTCGCAGCCCCAGCCGGCACGACCCGCCCCACGCTCGACGGCGGACGATGATGAGATCGTTGCGCGAGAAATCGGGCGCATGACGAGAAACACGGATTGAGGCGCGGGTGGATCTGGTTCCCGTTGGATTGACTCTCCTGGCCGTCATTGTGACGGTCGTGGGAATAGCATTTCCCCTTATTCGAGCGCGTGGCGTGGATAACGGGACGGCCACGGCGGACGAACTCTCCGACCTGGGACGCATGAGGGAGGCGCGCAACGAGGCGCTGACAGCCATCATGGACCTGGATGATGAACTGGAACGCGGCAACGTTTCTGAGGGCGACCACCGCACAGCGAGAGTCCTGTTGGTGCGCCGCGCCGCCGACCTGATCCGCGAGATAGAAGGACGGGAACTCATCCTCGATGAAGAAATCGAGCGCGCCGTCCAATTGAGCCGGGAACGGCGGCAGGAATGAGAAGCCGGATTCCCACTCTCGCGGGAATGACGGTGGGGGCGGTGGCCGCGCTGTTGGTGGGGCTTTCGTCTGTTGGCGCGCAGGAAACTACCCAGCAGACACTCACCTCAGATGCGCCGATCACTCTTGAAGCAGAGGTCAGGAACGGCACTGCGGAGGCGTCGGTGCCGGAAGGCCTGATCGTCACGCTTCAGGTGTTTGACCTTGGCAACAATGAGTTGCAGCGGTTGGAGGCGGAGACCGAGGCGGGCGGGGGCGTGTCATTCGGCGGAGTGATCGCCGACGAGGAGGTCAGCTACACTCTCTCAGCTGCCTATAACGACATCCGTTTCTTCAGCAACTCATACATCTCCACAATCGACCGCGATGGGCCAATTCACCTCACGATCTTCGAGCCCACGTCCGATCCGTCCGTGATTCGCATCACCGGGGATAGTTCCGCCATCACGCCGCCCGAAGGGGATTCAGGTGTGCTGCGCATCCTGCAAGTGACCACCTTTGAGAACACCAGCGACCGCGCCTACGTGGGCAACGATCCTCTCAACACGCGGCTCACCGTTCAGCTGCCGCTGCCCGTTATGGCGTTCGATCTTGAGTCCGTCCACAGCCCCGGCAGCCTTGTGCTTGCGCCGGACAGCCGCGACGTTTATTCAATCATCCCCCTCATGCCGGGCATTGAGGAATACATCGTCACATACGGGCTGCTGTATACAACCGACGTGTTCGCTTGGAGCAAGGACTATCCCTACCCTACTGAAATTGCTCGCCTGTTGGTCCCAAAGGAGATCTCGTTCCGTCCCGGCTCCGAATGGGTGCAGATGCAGGACTCAGAGGTGTCCGGCGTAACGTATGCTCGCTATGAAATGAGGTCAATCATCGCGGGCGAAACCCTCAGCGGCAACGTCGCCGACCTTCCGCAGAGCGCCGGCTCACGCAGCCGCAGCCTCGAGCGTACCTTGCGCGACGTCGCGCTTGGAGTCGTCGTGGTCGCGCTCATCATGGCGGCGGGCTTTGCGCTCTGGTGGGGACGATTCCGGAACCGGAGACGCGGCTCGGCAGCCTCTCCCGCCGACCGGGAGTTGGCGCAATCGCAGCGCGATGCCGCCGTCGCGGAATTGGCACGGCTGGAGGACGCGCGAGAGGCGGGCGATATTTCCGAGGACGAGTATACGGAGGCCTCTGCGCCCCATCGCGAACTCCTGCGCCGAATACTCGAAGAGGAACGCACGCAATGACCGCCGAGAGCCCCGGCTCCTCATCACAGGCCGTCGTACGATGCGCGGGCCTGGAGAAATCCTACGGACAGCGCCCGGCGATTCGGAATCTGGATCTGACGATCAACGTTGGTGAACGCATCGCACTATTCGGCGACAACGGAGCCGGAAAGTCCACGCTGCTGCAACTTATCTCAGGCCTCTTGCGCCCAAGCAGAGGCGGCATTCGCGTATTCGGGGGGCAGCCGTGGGGGAGTGAGGGGGCCCGCGCGCGTGCGCAGATCGGCACTCTCAGCCACCAAAGCCACCTGTATGAAGAACTGTCCGCACGAGAGAACCTGGCGCTGTACGGCAGGCTCTATGGCGTGGCGGATCCTCAATCCCGGGCGGACGCGCTCATCTCAGAATTTGGCCTGTCAGGGCGGCGTGTCGACCCTGTTCGAACACTGTCACGCGGCATGACACAGCGCGTGTCCCTGATGCGGGCGTTGATCCATCATCCGACGCTGTTGCTGCTGGACGAGCCGGAAACAGGCCTCGACGCCACGTCTCGACAGATGTTGGCCCAGCACATCACCGAGCAGGGCGCTGGCGTAACGGTCGTCCTGGCGACCCACAACGTCGAGATGGGCGTTGGGTTGACGACACGCGATATCGTGCTGCGAGACGGGGAAATCATCCATGACTCCGCATCGCTGGGTGAGCAGGCAGCAAATGCCGACCGTCGGCGCGACGAGGTAATCAGCCTCCTCGGTTCACGGGCACGCTGAGGCAGGTTGTTATGAGCCGCCTCCAACAAGCCTCGCCCCCCGGCTACCTGGGTCAGATACGGATTCTGCTGGCCAAGGAAATCACCGTTGAGTTCAGGTCGCGCGAGACTGCCATCCCGATGGCCGTCTTTGCTGCCGCGGCGCTCATCGCATTTCAATTCTCGTTCGACCTGCGTGGCGGCACGCTTAATCTCGTTGCGCCCGGAGTCCTGTGGGTGGCAATCATCTTTGCAAGCCTGTTGGCGTTGGGCCGCTCTTTTTCGCGGGAAGTGGAGCGCGGCTCTCTGGACGGTCTGCTTGCAAGTCCTATCGATCCAGGGGCGCTCTACCTTGCCAAGGTGGCCGCCAACGTCATCCTGCTGGTGGCGCTGGAGGCCATCATTATTCCGCTGGCGGCGATTCTGTTCAACCTGCAGCTCTTCCAGCCGGCTTTGCTCCTGACACTGCTGCTTGGCAACATGGGAATCGCGAGTGTGGGGACGATCCTGGCCGCGATTAGCGCGCGGTCCCGGGCGCGTGAGGCGCTGCTGCCAATCATGCTGCTGCCCCTGCTTGTGCCGGTCATCATCGGGGCTGTGCGCGCAACGGCGCTCGCCATCGACAACGGGCCCTGGGAGGACATACAACCCTGGCTGGCCATACTGGCGGCATACGATCTTGTTTTCCTCTTCGTGTCCTCGCTCCTCTTCTATGTTACGGTTGAAAAGTGAACCTCACCGGCCGACGATTCACAGTTACCGACGCCATTGGCATAGCCGCTTTCCTGGCAATGCTTATTGCCCTTTATCTGGCAATAGTCGAGTCGCCGATTGAGCGCGTGCAGGGCATCCACCACAAGATTTTCTACATTCATGTGCCGACAGCCCTCGTCGGTTACCTGGCATTCGCCGTGGTCGCATTCGCCAGCATCATGTATGTCTGGAAGCGGACAGACCGCTGGGACCGGGTTGCTCTCGCTTCGGCGGAGTTGGGCGTTCTCTTCACGACGCTCATGCTGGCAACGGGTTCAATCTGGGGGCGGCCAACATGGGGCGCATGGTGGGACTGGTCGGACGCGCGGCTGGTCACCTCATTGGTCATGTGGCTGGTCTACATCGCCTACCTGATGTTCCGCTCACTCGGCGAGCCCGGCCCCGGGACATACCGTTCAGCGGCGGTTATCGGCATCCTGGGCTTCGTCAGCGTGCCCCTCTCCTACTTCTCCATCTGGCTGTGGACGAACATCCTTCACCCTGTGCCAACGCTGCAATCGTCAACTGACAGGCCGGAAGGTTCAATATTGGTGCCGTTCCTGTTCGGAATGCTGGCCTTCACGCTCCTGTACGTTTACCTGATGTCATTCCGCATGCGCGTTGAGGAATCACAGCGTGAACTGAACGAACTGCGGGCAGCTCACGAGGTCTCTTAGGGAGGGACAGTAAGAAGTGGAGAACGATTTCGGCGACTTCAGTCCAATCTTTGTCTTCGTGGCCTATGCCGCGGTGTGGATTGTGTTCTTCGCCTACCTCTACTACATGGCCAGACGGCAGTCCGATATTCGCTCTCAAATCGATGCGCTCAAGGAGTCCGGGCAAGACGGAAAGGGCGAATCCGATTCAGGCAACGCGTAGCCGGGAGTATCGGAGTCCCGCTTTCGCGGGAAACGACGACTGATTTATCTACACAATCTGATCAACCATCACGGCGAGGAATAGCAACGCCAGGTACAGCAGAGAGTACTTGTAGAGGCGCAGGGCGGCGGCCCGGTCCTTTTCCTTGAGAAGTCGGTAGGCGTAGTACGTGAACATTCCTCCAAGCGCGATTGCGCCTGCGAGATAGACCGCGCCAAGGCTCGCCGTCGATATGTACAGCAGCAGGGCGAGGATATTCACCAGGATCGTGTAGAGAAAGATGCTGGTTCGCGTGCTCTCTTCCCCGAGGATGACCGGCATCATCGGCACGCTGGCCCGCTCATAGTCGTCCTTGATCATCAGGGAGAGCGCCCAGAAATGCGGCGGCGTCCAGAAGAAGATGATCAGGAACAGATATATCGCAGGGAGGCTGAGGTCGCCTGTCACGCCTGCCCAACCCACAAGCGGCGGCACCGCGCCCGCCGCTCCACCGATGACGATGTTCTGCACCGTGGTCTGCTTGAGCCACAGTGTGTAGACAAAGACGTAGAAGAGCGACCCGCTCAGCGTGATAGACGCGGCTAGCACGTTCGCCCCGCCTGCCAGCACGGCAAAGGCCAGCACGTTGAGGGCGATGCCGTAGCCAATCGCCATGCGGGGACTAACACGGCCGCTTGCGACCGGACGGTGGCGTGTCCTCATCATTGCGGAGTCGATGTTCCCCTCAAGGCCATGATTGATGGCCCCCGCGCCGCCCGATGCCAACGCGCCGCCTAGCAAGACCGCCACGGCAACAGTCAGCGTCGGCAACCCCTGTGCCGCCAGTACCATTCCTCCCAGCGCAGTTAGCAGCAGCAGCACCATGACGCGCGGCTTCGTCAGCCAGAAGAAATCGGACGCAGTCGCTCTAAACGTAGATGTCGCCGTGAGGCCTGATCCTCCTGCCGGCGCGGGCGGCATCTGCGCTTGTCGATCTGTCTCATCATCCTCAGCCGCGTCAGCGCGAGCACGCGCGGCGAGAATCACCAGCAGCACTGCGGCAGCCCATGTTAGCGAGGCAAGCGTGATGTGCGCGACGCGCGCGGCATGGTGAAACTCCGTCCACGGCACGAGCGCGCCAATGATGATCTGCACGGCGAGCAGGTGAAGCGTCGCCTGCCCCACCCGGCTGATCATTCGGTCATTCTTTTTCTGCCGCCACGCAAGGAATGCGACGTACCCGGTGGTGAGAGTTCCGATGACAACCATCCAGCGATGTCCCATGTGGATATTCGGATCGAATCCACTCGGCATAATTGCGCCGTCGCACAGCGGCCACGCGGAGAATCCACTGCCGCACGCAAGTGTCGCCTCCTCGGCCACGACGTAGGAACCGGAGAGGATCATCACCAATGTCATGGCGGCAGCGATGACAGCCCACAGGTAGAGTCGCCTCGCATCCCTATATGGCACGCCCTGCCCTTCTGCGGGGGCCGTTCGGCCGGGCGCGGCGGCCATCATAGTCACGATGAGCAGCGCGAGGATGGCTTCTGCAAGGAATAGGTGCAGCGTGACAATTGGCGGCGGGAGCTCCGTGATCACGGCCACGCCGCCCAACCCTGCCTGAATGAGCATGACAACGAGCGTAATCGCGGCAGGGATAAGCGCCCGTCGGGTTGGCTGCTCATCGGCGCGTGACGCGAGGAAAGCCACGACAAACATGGCCATGACAAGCAGTCCAACGATGGCCGCCGTCAGGCGGTGGGAGTATTCGATAAGGACGTGGTACTCAAACGGCGGAATGATGCTGCCGTGGCACAGCGGCCAGTCCGGGCAGGCGAGCCCGGAGCCCGTGACGCGCACGAAGCTGCCGAGGCTGATCAGAAAAACGGTTGCAATTGCCGCCGCCAGCGCAAGGCCCAGCAGAGTCTTGCGGTAGCGCAGGTCAGCGCTGTAAGACGTGTTGGACATCATGTGGTCGCCTGTCCCTGCGGGGCGTGATTAGGCGGGTTCCTGTAGAGAGCGGCACGCGAGCGGCGCGTGTCCTCTTCATCACGGCGGACCGCGACGATGAACAGCCCGGCAATCGCGAGGAAGTACGGCGCGATGCCGCCAACCCACATGATGAGTCCGCCAATCTGTTGATCGGTCATCGCATCGATACCCCACAGCGGCTCCTGACCGATATAGGGCTCATACCATGGAGCGGCTGCGAATGTCAGCATCGCGGCCAACGGGAACGTCAGGGACAGCGCCATAACGACAACGACGAGCCTGCCCAGGTACGGAACTTTGCCCTGGATGGGTGTCGGGTCGATGATGGCCCACCAGAAGATCGTTGCGGCGGTGATGAAGCTGGCGTGTTGGCCGATGTGGGCGAAATCATTGGTGACGGCGGCCGCGTACGCCCCCGGAACATGCCATGCCCAGATGGCGGTGACGAAGACGGCCAGGCTGAAGAGCGGATGGATCAGAATGTGGAAGACGTAGCGCACCTGAGGCGCCCGGGCGAGCTTGATAACCGTCAGGCGGCGGATTCCGTATCCCATTCCGCGGGCGACGGGCAGGACCGGCGCGCCGAGAAGAATCAACGGCACCGCGACGTGCATCAGGAGCATGTGCTGTGCCATGTGGAACGCGAAGAGTCGGCCGCCGAGCTCGTCGATTGGAGAGATGAGCGCAAGCAGGAGCAACAGCAGGCCGGCGGCGAACGATGCGGCGCGCCAGTTCGTAACCACACGAACCTTGAGGGGCTTCAGACCCCACAGTCCGCGAAAATAAGTGAACCCGAGCAGGCCGACAAAGAAAAGTGTCAGCGGCTCCCACGACCACGCGAGCAGGTAATCCCCAAGCTCATTCATGCCGCAATCCTACGCCCTTTTCGGCGCGTTGCGAATGTAGAAGTGCGCTGAATGTGCCAAAGCAGTTGGGCCGCCGGAAATCAGCGGCGTCAAACTACTGGGAGTCGCCGCGGTCGTCGTCTCGCGCGCGGGACGCCAGAAAAGCGAATCCGATGAGAAAGATGAGCGCAAGGCCGAGCGCGACTGGAACTGAGTAGTAGACCTTTTCACCGGCAAGCTTCACATAGTCATGTGGGACGACGGCATACAGGAGTTGGCCGATGGCAACGATCAGCACAACGGTAACGATGAGGGCGACAACCGGCAACAGAATCGGAACAATAAGCCGATCCATTACGTTGTTCGTTCCTGTGTGTTCGTCGTGGTCCGCCGCCATGCTTGTCCTGCCTCTTTCTCGGTTCCTCTAATAGTCTCTCGTGCCGTCTCTCATGGGAGCGTGAAGTTCTCGAAGAGCGCGACCAGTGCCAACAGGACGGCTATCGCCAGGAAGAGGCCGCCGAGGAAAAGGGCCTGGTACAGTTTTGCGTCGAACTTGAGATGCATGAACCAGCCGACGACGAAAGCGAATTTGACGGCGGACAGCGCAAGCAACGATGAGATCAGGATGACAGCGGGCACGTCCACGATGACGATAGCCACCTCAACGATCGTGATGACCGTGAGGAGGATCGCGACGTTGACGTACGTACGCGGAGTCGGATGGTCTTCCGTGTGCGCCTGATGGTCTGCTGCCGCCATGTTGCCGTTCCTCGCTTTGCGTGTGCCGCTAATCCGTCCTATGACGGGATGAGATACACCACCGTAAAGATCACAATCCAGACGATATCGACGAAGTGCCAATAGAGTCCAACAAGCTCGACCGTCAGGTCATGCTTGGGCTTGAGCCGCCCCATGTAGGACGCGCCAACAAGGGTCAGCAGCATGAACACGCCAATCGCCACGTGCGTCCCGTGGAAGCCAGTCAACACGAAGAAGCTGGTGCCGAAGACGCTCGTCGTGATTGTCAGTCCCTGGTCAACGAACAGGTTGAACTCGTAGAACTGGCCACCGAGGAAGACGGTGCCCTGCAGCGCTGTCGCCAGCAGCCACAGTCGCGCCTGCCTCGAGTTGCCCCGCTGTAGAGCGGCGAGAGCCAACACCATCGTCAAGGAACTCATCAACAGCACGAAGGCACTGACGGAGGTGTACGGGATGTCGAACAGCTCTTCCGGCCCCGGGCCGACGGGCACGTTGCTCCGGTAGACCATGTATGTGGAGATCAGCGCGCCGAAGAAGAGACAGTCGGATGCCAGGAAGACCCACATGAGGATCTTCCGATGGTCAAGGCCCGTTGTGGTGTAATGAGCCTCAGCCTGTCCCATTGTCGCGTCGTGTGCCACGTGCGATGTCCTTTAGCGTTTCTTGATCAGTCTCGTTGTCTCGTTATCAGTCCGTCGGCTCAAAGATCCAGCCGTAAGAGCCCCAGAGCAGCAGGATCAGGCCGATTGCGCCTGCGACATAGCCGGCGATGGGAGAGGCCTGATAGAGCAGCAGTGTGATGCCCAGCGCGAAGATGCCCAGCGCGCAAATGAGCGGGAAATAGGACGGGCTCGGCATGTGGATGTCATGGTGCTCGTCCGCCTCATCCGCCCCACCGGCGGGAACGGGTCGCGGAGCGGCATGCTCCTCATCCGGGTACTTCTGCTCCCAGAGGGCGTCACGGCCATGAACGACCGGAATCTCGACAAAGTTGTAGTGCGGCGGCGGGGATGACATCGCCCACTCAAGTGTGCGGGCGTCCCACGGGTCGTCACCGGCCACTTCGCCGCTGCGCGCGCTGCGGAGAGCGTTGTATACAAACAACCCAACTCCGAAAATCATGAACAACACGCTGAGCGACGCTACCAGGTTCCACACGTCCCATCCCATGCCCTCGGGGAACGTGAAGTTCCGCCGCGGCATTCCAACAAGGCCCAGGTAGTGCATCGGGCCGAACGTCATGTTCATACCGATGAAGACAAGCCAGAAGCTCCACTTACCCAGGTACTCGCTCATCATGCGGCCGGACATCTTGGGGAACCAGTAGAAGATTCCACCCAGGATGGCCATGATCGAACCACCAAAGAGGACGTAGTGAATGTGGGCAACGATGTAATAGGTGTCCGTCTGCTGCAGGTCGGACGGAGCCGCAGCGTGCGTCATGCCGCTCAGTCCGCCGATGGTAAACAGGGCGATGAATCCAATCGCAAAGTACATCGGCGTCTTGAGCTGTATATTGCCCCCCCATAACGTGGCCAACCAGTTGAACACCTTGACGCCGGTGGGGATGGCGATTGCCATTGTTGTCGTCGCGAAAACGGCGTCCGGCACAGGGCCGAGACCGGCGGCGAACATGTGGTGCGCCCACACGGACCATCCGAGGAATGCGATGGTCAGGCCGGAGAAGACGACGACCGGGAAGCCGAAGAGCGGCTTGCGGGAGAACGTCGGCAGAATCTCGGAGATGATTCCCATCGCCGGCAGGATAAGAATGTACACCTCGGGATGGCCGAACACCCAGAAGAGGTGCTGCCAGAGGAGCACGTCGCCGCCGCGCTCAAACACGAAGAAGTTGGTGCCAAAGAAGCGGTCAAAGCCCAACTCGATCAGGCCTATCGTGATGACGGGCATGGCCAGGGCCAGCAGGAAGGACGTGATGAACGCCATCCATGTGAAGATCGGCATCCGCATGAGGGACATGCCGGGTGCGCGCAGGTTGATGATGGTCACAACAAAGTTGAACGCGCCCAGCAATGAGGAGGTTCCCAGCACGAGCAGGCCGAGGACATAGAAGTCCATGCCGCTGGTCGGCGAGAAGGTGGTGTTGGTCAGGTTGGCATAGGCAAACCAGCCGGCCGCCGGGGCGGTCATGGTGAACCAGCCGAGGTTGAGGATGATCGCGCCAAAGAGGAACACCCAGTAGCTGAGGGCGTTCAGGCGTGGGAATGCGACGTCCCGCGCGCCAATCTGCAACGGAACGATCCAGTTAAAGAACGCGACGCTGAGCGGCATGATTGCCAGGAAGATCATGGTAAGCGCGTGCATCGTGAACAGCTGGCTGAACACGTTCGCGCTTATAATCGCCGAATCCGGCACCGCCAACTGCAGCCGCATGAGGCTTGCCTCAATGCCGCCGACAAGGAAGAAGAAGAAGGCCGTGACAAGGTAGAGCGTGCCGATCCTCTTGTGATCGATCGTCGTCAGCCAACTCCAGATACCGGTTGTCCCGGTGGGTCTCTCGAGCAAGCCCCCTAGCATAGCCATCGTCATCTACTCCTTCAGCCTGCCGCCCGTTACTTCAGGCTCTCCAGGAAGAATACGAGATCATCAAGCTGCTGGTCAGTGAGGTTAAGGTCTGGCATCTCCGTGCCGGGCTTGACGTCCGGCGCGTTGTTCAGCCACCGCTTGAGGTTCTCAGCGTCCGGATCACGCTGCATGAAGTCCGGATCAGTGGGCACGTCATCGAAGAAAGCGCCCATGTTCATATCCGCCGGGCCCTTGTGCAGCGTGTTCGCCGCGATGGTGACACGGGAACCGAAGTGCGAGAGGTTTGGACCGGTCACGCCGATGGCCAACTCATACTCGTCCTCGGTCGAGCCCTCAATCGTGTGGCAGCCGCGGCAGGCATTCTCCTGGAAAACGACCCAGCCCGCTTCCATCGCCGCCGTCCTGTCCACCGCCGGCGCACGCTCATTTTTGGCCCATGCCTCGTAGTCATCGAGCTCGCGCGCAAAGGCGACAGTACGCATCAAGGCGTGGGAATCTCCACAGAACTCCTTGCACTGCCCCGCGTAGACGCCGGTTTCCGTTGCGTTCAGCCACATACGGTTGACGCGGCCGGGAACGACATCACGGCTGCCGGCGAGGCGTGGGACGGAGAAGCTGTGGATGACGTCATTCGATGACAACTTGAGGTTGATGACGGTATCGACAGGGATGTGCAATTCATTAGCAGTAATGAAATCAAGGTCGCCGTTCTCATCGAGATAGCGGTATTCCCACCACCATTGGTGGCCAACGACCTCGATAGTGAGGGAGGGGTCATCGGCATATTGCGACGGCGGGTCATATGTCGCGCCGATGCCTGCAACCGTCGGGATAGTGATGGCGATAACGATCAACGAAGGGGCAATTGTCCAACCAATCTCAAGGGGAGTATTGCCATGCGTCTGCGGCGGGATGTCATTCTCATGGCCGCGCCTCGAACGGTATTTGAGTACCGCGATGATCAGGAAACCCTGGACGCCGATAAAGATGATGACGGCGATCCAGAAGATAAAGACGAAGAGATCCTGCTGGCTCTGGGCTACGTCACCTGCCGGATGGAGCGTGCTCTGCGGCAACGCCAACTGGCAGCCTGAGAGGAGAACGACGGCCATAAAAACCGTCAATACTCCGATTAGTTGAGTCCCTTTCCCCATTCGGTTGAGCCTGTTCAGAGCAATACCTCAGCGCATAGTATTGGGCCGCAGCCGCTACCGTGCGAGTCTATCTGTCTGCCCGAATTTGTGTCAAGCGTCACAAACGACGAGAACGGACGCCTATAATGGCCGCATGGACGTTCGTGTGAGGCTGTTTGCGGCGTTGCGAGAGGCGGTGGGCGCTTCGGAAATCAGCGTTGAGATTCCCGAGGGCGAGCCGGTCTCGCGCCTGCTGGGCGAGGCGCAGCGGCAGCATCCGGCTCTGGCGAATCGCTGTGAGGGCGTTGTTGTCGCCGTCAACCAGGAGTATGTCGATCAGTCAACCACCATCTCCGCAGGAGACGAGGTCGCCCTGATCCCGCCCGTGAGCGGAGGGGCCGTCTCTGAGGCGGAGGCCGTGCAGGTTGGTGTGACGCCTGATCCACTTGACGCCATGAAGATCGCGGAGTCGCTCAAGGCTTCATCCGATGGGGCGGTCCTTACGTTTGAGGGCATCGTGCGGGACAACAATCTCGGGCGGAACGTTTTGTTCCTTGAATACGAGGCATACCCGGACATGGCAGAGAGCGTACTGCGGAAGATTGGACGTGAGACGCTCGAGGATTTTGACGTTGGCAGCATCGCGTTATGGCATCGAACAGGACGGCTTGAGATTGGAGAGACCTCGCTGGTTGTTGCCGTAGCCTCGCCGCACCGGCGCGCCGCATTCGACGCCTGCCGGGAGGCAGTGGAAAAGGTTAAGGCATTGGCGCCGGTCTGGAAACGCGAGGTGTGGGACGGCGGTTCCGAGTGGCTACGGGGCGCCGGATAGGGTTTCCCTTCCCTTATCACTACTCGCCTCATAGAGAACCGAGGCGACTTCCCGAATACGGGACAGGCTGGCGGATGCGTAATCGGTAGCCTCATATCTCTGAATCTGCTGTTCCTTGACGTGAATCTTTTCGGCCAGATCTCTTTGGCTTAGGCCGCGAGCAATGCGGGCCTTTATCAACACATCCGGCAATTGCGAGATGAAGTTGAGCTGAACAGACTCGAAGTTGCCAGCCTTTAGGGACTCATACTCCTGCAGTTGGTCCTCCAGGTCAGCCAACTGGCTGCGGATGGCATCTTCCTGCGCCTTGGCAATGAGAGGGTGGACTTCTGGAGAATTCTGCTTAAGGCCTGCAAGCGTCCTGGCAAATCCCTCCGCCTGTGCCTTGGTGATCCTGTATTGCCGCTCATTCTTGATCATCCCAGGCCTCCCAAATCTATTGCGATGATTCCTTTCCGGTTGCCCGTTTCCATATCCGTCTGAAAGAAGTCCAGGAAAGACCATCCACCCAAATTGGCGATGGTGGCCGATGGAAACATCTCCCCTCTGTACTTCGCCTTTTGGGTTCTGCGCCCCGAATCAAACGTCAAGAGCACCGGATCAAGGGCTGTGGGATCTACTCCGGCTTCATCCCAACAGGCATCGAAGTCATTGGGTTCTTCCTTCGCGGTGACGAAACTCCCATTGAGCCACACCGTTCTGCATCCGGCTGCCTTGAGGTTATCGAGCGCGGCCCAAAGCCCCGCCAACAGCATCCGTCTGTGCACGTTGTAGCCATAACGATCCATCAATTGCTCCCAACTGCTCCAATGAACCCCTTGCGGTAAGAGGCCGTTCTCTCCAAACTCAGGTATCACAACACAACAATATTATTGTGTTGATGGGGCCATGTCAAGCGCGCATGAGGCGGCAGCTTTGTCTAGACGAGGCTTTTTACCATGGCTACGTGCTCAATGTCGGCTTCCATAAAAACGTCACCCTGCTCCGCGTAGCCCGCTTGCGCGTAAAAGTCTTTGACGTAAGTCTGGGCGTGGAGAAGGACCTGCGCAAAGCCCCGTTCCTGGGCGGCGCCTTCTAGTACTGTCAGAATCCTGTCCCCAATTCCGTTCCGCCTGAGGTCCTGCCGGACTGCCATGCGGCCAATACGGCACATTTCCTCACTTTCGTCCGTTAGCAGGCGGCCCGTTCCAACAACCTCTTCCTCAATAATCGCAACGGCATGGATGGCGTCCTCATCGCGTCCGTCCCATTCCTCGTCGGGGTCCACGTTTTGTTCATCGATGAAGACGACGCGGCGGAGGGCAAAGATCGCCTCCATGTCCTCTGCTCCGGCAATGCGGACCAATACGTCTGTCTCATCATCCACGTCAGCCCCCTGCCCCATCTGATCCGCGTCGATGATCTCACGGGCCGCCTGCATGAGCACTGCACGACGCTCAGTGGCAACGGATGATTTCTCCATATACAGGTTGAGGGCTTGTTCAGGCTCAAGCGACTCAATTGCCATGCCGCGGTCAAGGCGGGTTCGTGTTCTGTCCGGCGCGTCGACCTGCACCGTGACTCCCGAAACGACGTGCGCTCCGGCCTGCCGCAACGCGTTTCGAATGCGGATACGGTCAACATCACCCGCAAGTTCGGCGGGAGCCTGTATCTCCGCGCGGACTACGGCATCGCTTACGTCCGCAGCGGCAAGCCGACCGGCAATTGTTCCCATCACGTCCTGTTCGCCTGCGTGAACGGCAATCTTGACCGTCTTGAACGGGCGAGTCCACACAGGATGGAACGACCACGAGGCGGCGCGGCGTCCGGGAGGCAAGCCGGAATCAATGTCCACCACACAGAATCCCTTGGCGTCATTCTCTTCGGAAAAATCGACGCGGTGGAGACTGCCGGGATAGACGGCGGGCGGGGCATCCGCAATCACTTGGTAGCGGTGAATATGTCCGAGCGCAGCGTAGTCGACGGGGTGCGTTTGGAACGCGCTCGGCAGCAACAGGTAGTCGTTGCCCATCATCATGCTGCGTTCGTGCCCGACGGTGGCTGTGGTGGCGGTTGCGTGCGCAGATAGAATGGACGGCACGTTAGGGTCAAGTTCTCCCGCCATGCGGTTGATCTCATTGCTGAGGAAACTCTGCATCCACTCGTTAACCTCAGCGGAGCTCTTGCCGTGCAGCTCAGCGCGCGCGGCGGCCGCACTGCGCCGCAGCCACGGGACGGCCACGATCTGCACGGGACCGGCGGCGGTCTCAATGCGGTGAACACTGGGACGCGATGCAACCGTAACGTTATCGACTGCCAGGGCGTCAAATATGTCCAGCGCGGTCGCCCTGCCCTCCGTGTTGGGCACGTCATGGTTGCCGGTCAGCAGAAAGACAGGGATGCCGGCGAGCGCAAGACGGCTGACGCGGCGGGCGAACTCCCGTTGGTGCGTTTGGGAGGGGTCTCGGGAGCGATAGGCGTCGCCGGAAAAGACAACGAGATCGGCGCAGGGTTCGGTCAGGGCAAAGTCGACGAGTTCGTCAAGGGCGCGGAGTGCATCGATGAGGCGAGACGGCATCCCCGTATACGTGGCGGCGCGGTTGACGCCCGGAGCGAACGACTCCGGCAGGGCGTTGAGTTCGTCCGATGTGACGGGGCGGCTGTGTGTCTCTACGCCGATATGCGCGTCGGCAAAGTGGATGATTCGCATGGGCGCTTAGCCCGTTAGGCGGTCCTCAAGGAGCGCGCCAAGTTCAGCGATGGAGACGCGCACCTGCTCCATCGTGTCGCGGTCGCGGATGGTCACGGCATCATCCTCTTCGACGGTCTGGAAATCGATAGTGACGCAGTACGGCGTGCCAATCTCGTCCTGCCGGCGGTAACGGCGGCCGATGGACTGGGAGTCGTCATAGTCGGTCATCCATCGCTTGCGGACGATGTCATAGACCTCCCGCGACTTCGGCAGCAGCTTCTCGTTGCGGGAGAGAGGGAGCACGGCAACCTTATATGGAGCAAGATCGCGGTGCAGCTTGAGCACGGTGCGGCTCTCCCCGTTCACCTCCTCTTCCGTGTAGCCGTCAACGAGAAAGGCGAGCAGGCAGCGATCAACGCCGCTGGCGGGCTCCACAACGTGCGGTATGAAGCGCTCTTGCCGCTCGTCGTCAAAGTACTCCAGCTTGCGCCCGGAACTGTCCTGGTGCTGGCGGAGATCAAAGTCGCCGCGGTATGCAATGCCCTCTAACTCTGACCATCCAATTGGGAAAAGGTACTCAATGTCATAGACGGCGGCGGCGTAGTGGGCCAGCTCATCCTGTTCGTGCTGACGAAAGCGCAGCCGCTCCGCGTTGATGCCAAGGTCCGTGTACCACTTCATCCGTTCATTGCGCCAGTACTCCAGGGACGCAAAGCCGTTCTCAGGCCGTACAAAATATTCCATCTCCATTTGTTCAAATTCACGGGTGCGGAATATGAAGTTCCCCGTTGTAATTTCATTGCGGAACGATTTTCCTGTCTGCGCAATGCCGAACGGGATTTTCTTGCGCGTGGCCGTTCGCACGTTCTCAAAATTCGTGAAGATGCCCTGCGCCGTCTCCGGCCGCAAGAAAGCGACCGCCGCGTCCTCCTCCACCGGCCCAAGGAACGTCTTGAACATGAGATTGAACTGCCGCGGTTCCGTGAATTCGCCAACAGTTCCACAATCCGGGCATGTATCGTTCTCAATGTGGTCGGCGCGTTGGCGGCGATGGCAGCTGCGGCACTCGACAAGCGGGTCCGTGAAGCCGGCGACGTGGCCGCTCGCCTCCCACACGAGGGGGCTCTGGATGATGGCGCTGTCAAGACCGACAACGTCATTGCGCTCCTGCACCATCGCGCGCCACCATGCGTCGCGCACGTTGCGCTTGAGTTCCACGCCGAGGGGGCCATAGTCCCACGACGAGCCGATTCCGCCGTAGATCTCGCTGGCGGGGAACACGAATCCACGCCGCTTGGCGAGCGACACAATCGTGTTCATATCAGTCAGCGTCGGCTCAATGGTCACGTGGCGAAGCCTCCATCGGAATCTGGGTGAATATACTGTGCGCCAAGCGGCGTCGGTAGTGCCAACGACGCTCAGCTATAAGGATACAGGAGGGAGGGTGGTGAGGCGGGTTGGGTTAGGCAATGCGTATCAGATTCCCGCCTACGCGGGAATGACCGATGGGGATGGCTGGGTAATTCCATACCGTTCCGCCGCCAATTCAACGGTCTCCTGGATTAGATCGACGGGAATCACCGTGGCTAGTCCGGAGTTTTCTTGCACAATCAGCCTGGGAGTTCCGGTCTGCTCACTCAGAGCAACGTCAACGAACGGCTGATAGGCGGCCACAACGCCAATCAATTTGGGATCCGGTCGCGTCTGGCCGTACGAGAACATGGTCGGCTTGAGAATGACCGGGCCTCCGCTATTGCCCGGGAAGACAAACGAATCTATCAGGAATTCCTTGGAGCGGCGCTCATAGCAGTCTTGAATGCGGGCGATAACTCCCTGCCGCACGATCACGTAGTTCTGTTCAGCGCCGGCCAGGCCAAGTGGAAAGCCGAGCACATAGATTTCGTCTCCCTCTGAGACGGAACCGCTCTTCATGGACTCCAGGTGTTCGGTCTGCGCGTTTCCGGTGAAGAATGCCATCTTCACGTCTTTCAGGCCTTGCCCAAGTGAGTCTATGAGCAGAACAGCAACGTCCACGTCCGGGTCAGGATGAAAGATCCAGTGATCGTTCGGCCCTCCATCATTGGGAGGCAGGGGCAGTATCTTGGGAGCAGTCCCGGCAAGCGCGTTGAAGCGTATTTGCGGGCTGCGTATCCCCTTCACAACGTGTCGATTAGTAACCAGGTAAACGTAGTATCGGCCCTGATTCCCTGAAGGCTGCCCGTACAAGAAGCCGGAGGCGGCGTACCGTATATTTCCGTCCTTGTCCGGTGTGCCAAGCGCGACGACCTTGTCCATGAATGCGGGCGGAATCAAGGACATTCTGGTTTCTCCTCATCAATCCGAGGCGGGTATTTCTACTATCAATTATCGCAAGGGGTAGCAAGAGTTAGCCTGATGCCTGATAGCAGAATCGCAGTGAGGGCTGCTTGCGGCGGAATGAGAGCGTGTAGGCGTTGTGGCCCTCACAGGCCACGCGATGGATTCCGGCCTATGCCGGAATGACGGAGGGCTTAGTCCAGGCCGCGTTTGTCGAGAATCTTGTCGACTTCTCCTTCGCGGGCCTGCCCGATCATCTCTTTCACGCGGTCAGGCATCTCGATGCCCGCCTCGTCCATGCGCTTCTCCGCCCATCGACCGATGTTCGACGGATCGCGCCAGTAGTCGTAGCCGGGGGCGTCGGGGTCGCCGGAGGCCTCATGGCGGGAAGCTGTCGAGCGGACGTATGCGGCGCGAGACATGACCTTCTCGGTCTTGGTGGAGCCGCAGTGGGCGCATTCCTGCTCCGTGGGCAGTTCTTCCGGCATGACCTTATAGAAGGTGCTGGAGCGTTTGCCGCACTCGTTGCAGGTGTACTCGTAAATGGGCATCGTGTCACCGCCCTCTCTGCCGTGCCTTCATAACACCGTTAATCGTACCCGTCATCAAAGTAGCCGTCATCCATGCCATCGTAGTCATCATCACTCGGCGCGTCATCAAACGCGGAGAGGCGGTCATAGTCCCGGTAGAGGTCCTGCCGAGAGCGAACGACGGCAACGCGTGAGACTTTCCGCCGGAGGGACGCGCCGCCGCAGTGGCGGCATGTGGGGTCGCCGATGGGGGCGGAGACGGAGCGTGTAAACACGCTCGTGTCTCGGCTGCAGTCTTCGCACATGAATTCATAGATCGGCATAGCGTGGTCAGTCTAACAGAGGGGCATAGGGAGCGGCCTGTCACCTCCCTGCATCCTCAACGGCGTTCTTGTGCCAGGTGAGCCGCATCACCCTGCCTCGCCGGTCAAAGACGACGGCAACGACATCGATGCGCGTATGTTCCGGCAGATCCTCCATTTCATGATCCTGCCGATACATCTCAATGAGGCGAGCGAGGCGTTCAGCCTTTTGGGGAGTGACGGATTCCTCCGGGGTGCCAA
This sequence comes from uncultured Dehalococcoidia bacterium, assembly GCA_964653005.1. GTDB lineage: Bacteria > Chloroflexota > Dehalococcoidia > UBA6926 > UBA6926 > VXMO01. The sequence continues at coordinate 61,698 of CAZZAN010000003.1, forward strand.
CGTTTGGCGTTGAGCGGCTGCGAACCTCGACGGCCACAAGCGTCTCGTCGATGACGCCAACGATATCAAGCTCCCCCGCGCGGTACCGGACGTTCTCCGTCAAAACGTGAAAACCTTCGGATTCGAGGCGGCGGCGAGCAAGGCTTTGGGCGTGCAGCCCGCGCCTGGAACGGATAGTTGGTCCTGTCTGTCGATCCTTGTTCTGCACGGCTTAGTCCTATGCGTATCCCTTATACTAATGTGGCCATTGCGCCGTATTCGGCCAGGAGGAAATATTGGGCGAAGATTTTACCCATTCGGCTGTCATTCTCGCCATGCAGGTGGGCATTATCCTGGTAGCCGCCAAGCTTGCAGGCGAGATTACCGAACGTTTCCTCCGTCAGCCGGCAGTCATTGGTGAGTTGGTCGCGGGCATCATCATCGGAACGGTGGCGATCCATGGATTCGAGCCGCTCGGCTATGAACCCATCGGGCTTTTTGAAGAGATATTTGAGCCACCGGAGGAAGGGGCGGTCATCCCCGTCCCCAAGACCCTCTTTATATTCGGGCAGGTGGCGGCCATCATCCTGCTGCTTGAAACCGGCCTGAATACCGATCTCAAGGCATTCCTGCGATTCGTGCCGCAAGCGAGTCTTGTCGCTATCGGCGGAGTCGTTGTCCCGTTCGCGCTCGGCGCATACTCAACGGTCCTGTTCGGCTTTGCCGACTCCTTCTTCTCAGCCCCTGCACTGTTCGTGGGCACCATCATGACTGCCACATCCGTTGGAATTACCGCCCGCGTGCTGGACGATTTGAGAAGGCTGGATGAGCCGGAGGGTGTGACCATCCTGGGCGCTGCCGTTGTGGACGACGTGCTCGGAATCCTGATTCTGACTGTTGTCGTGGGCGTGACGGCAGGCGAGTCCATTGGGGCGGCCACCGAGGCGGTTTCGTTCGAGTGGAGCGAGGTGGCTATCGTTGGCGCCAAGGCCATTGGCTTCTGGCTGGTGCTGACGGTGGGTGGAATATTGGGCGCGAAGTACATCGTCCGCGCAATCAACAGTATTCGTGTGGAGGGCGCAGCGATCGCGATCGTGTTCGGCATCGGGCTGTTCGCGGCAGCGCTGGCGGAGATGTTCGGGCTAGCCATGATCATCGGCGCGTATTCCGTGGGTCTGGCCCTGTCACAGACCGAACTCCGCAATCAACTCCATCAGCCGTTGCAGGGCCTCTACCACGCCATGGTGCCAATCTTCTTCGTGGTGATGGGCACGATGGTCGACATTCAGGCCATGGCTGATGCTCTGGGATTCGGACTGATCGTCGTCGTGCTGGCCATTATCGGCAAGGTGGCGGGATCAGGACTGCCTGCCCTGGCCGCTGGATTCAGCCGCATCGGCGCATGGCGCGTCGGCGTGGGAATGGCGCCGCGCGGTGAGGTGGGGCTGATTGTGGCGGGCATCGGCGTATCGGAGGGGTTGATTGGGCAAGACCTTTTCGGCGTGGCGATCCTGATGACGATTGCAACGACTCTCGTTGCGCCCGTCTTCCTGGTACGCGCGTTCCGCAACAACGCCCCCGGCTTGCGCAAGAGGCAGACAGCTGAGAGCCAGGTATAGCGAACTGAGCGGATATGATGGAGAAGCGCCGCAGCGCGTAATCATGCCCCTGTAGCTCAGCGGATAGAGCACCAGCCTCCGGAGCTGGTGGCCCGGGTTCGAGTCCCGGCAGGGGTATTTTGCTTCGGTTGATATCGCTGGTCTTATTCCGGACCGACCTCGGTTAACGTCACCGTGCCAAGAGTGTCGCGGATTCCTGGCCTTCACCCTGCAATTCTCCAAACTTAAGGCAGCTGGCTCATACAAAGGCCCTGTCTTCCCTATACCGGCGTATGCGATGTGCGGACGTTCCGGGGGACTTTGAACAGAGATTCGCGTCTGGAGTCACCCCGCACGGGGGCTGCTCTCAGGGACTAACGTGTACTGAATCTCGAACTCTTAGAGCAGTTCTAACACAAATCTCACAACAATTGGCCTTGGCACTGCCATATTCTTACGTCTAGTTTATATCTCTCCTGTAGCATTACGGTATGGCTCGCGTTTGCAGCCTTGAACCTCAGGCGCGGCCTGAAGAATACGTCCCGAAACGGACAGACCCAAGACCGGCCAAACAGGAAGGATCGAGAGCATGTCATCACTGAGAACGCTCCTGGGAATCAGGTGGCTGCCGGACAGGATCATAGTTGTCGCCCTGATCGCTGCCGTCACTATTGCCGCGCTCGCAGTTCCTGCAGCCTCAGCGCAGACTAACGAGGACGACGCCATCACGGTGGCGAACGTGTCCGTTTTCTCAGATGGCTATTGGTACGGCTACTCGCCCGACGATGATATACAAATCGCTGTTAGATTCACTGGTCACGTCACCGTGACGGGCGAGCCGCAGATCTCGCTGGATATCGGGGGCGAAACAAAGACCGCTGACCTCAACCTTAATCACTCCACCAGCCTCACGTTTAAGTACACGGTTCAAGAGGGTGATGTTGACGATGACGGCTTCAGCATCCCGGCGAATTCCCTCAGCCTGAACGGCGGCACCATCCAGGACATTTCCGGCAACGATATTAATCTGGACCACAGCGAGGTCACCACCACCTCTGAGGTTGGCCCCAAGCCCGTGCAGGGCCAAGATTCGGCTCGCATTTTGTTCCTCACGATTACGTCAGACCCCGGGGACGATGGCGTGTACTCCGATGAATATCTCATCGTGACCGTCGACTTCGACAAGGACATCAAGGCGGTTCACGGAGTGTGGATGGTCGTGGATGTCGGAGGCACTGAAGTCAGCGGGTTCAGCGACGTTGTCTTGGGTTCGACGGTCGAATTCAAAATGTGGATGTCGGGCAGCCTGGCCGATACCGATGGAGTTTCCATCCATTCGAACTCGCTCCGTACAAATAATGGCGCAATAGAAGACGTGGGTGGAAACCCCGCCTACCTGGAACATAACGCGGTGCCGGACGACCCCGACCACAAGGTCGGAATCCAGCCCGAGATCGAGAGCGTTTCCTTCAATTCAGAGCCGGCCGGTGAATACTACAAGGACGGCGACAGGATCGAGATTCTTGTCACATTCAGCACGTACAACGTGCGCGTGGACCACACGGATCTGCCAACAATTGAGCTCACTCTGGACAGTGGGACCGCCCAGGCGAATTTCAGCCGATCCGCCGGGGATCTGATGTACCTCACATACATTGTCTCGCACAACGACTACGATGACGACGGCATCGAGATCGCTGCCGATGCATTCTCCGGCAGCGTGGCGTCCAACTCCGGCCTGGTAGCAGCCACCACACACGCTGCCGTAGCCGCGGATGACACGCAGTTGGTTGACGCGGTTCCGCCCGCGTTCAGCAGCGCTGAGACGTCCGAAAACGGCACTGAAGTGACTTTGACCTTCAGCGAAAATATCGAGGTGTCGTCGATGCTTCAGACGCTCAGCACCCTCTTCGACGTTAACCTTGATCTCTTCTTCAGAGCAGTGCTGGACGTTGTTGTCGACGATGACGAGTTCACCGAGGAGACCGGAGCCACTCTGTCCGGCAACACGATCGTCCTGAGTTTGGGTACAGCTATCACGGAGGGGCAGGACGTCGAGGTCAATTACAACAACAACTTCGCATCGGACTCCAAGGGACTTTTCCGGGACACGGCCGGCAACACGCTGGCGCTGTTCTCCGGGAAGTCCGTTACGAATAATTCCACGGAGGCGGATGCCGCCGAGGACACCACGAATCTCGTCTTGAGCAAGTCTGAGCTCAAGTTCCCGGAAGGCAGCAGCGGAACCGTCAAGATCAAGCTTTCCTCAGCGCCAACCGCTGATGTCACCGTTGAACCCTCGGTATACCCGACCAGCAACGTGACGTTCGATGTGAGTCTGCTGACCTTCACAACAACCAACTGGAGTACGGAGCAGACGCTCACCATCAGCGTCGCCGAGGATGACAACAGTGTGAACGGCTGGCACCGCGTCACGCTGCTCGCCACCGGCGGCGGCTATGACAACGAGTCCTCCGGCCTCCGCGTCCTTGCGACGGATAGCGATTAAGCGTGATGGAACGTGGGCGCGGACAGGCGGGGAGAAGGAGTCTTCACGCGGTGAGCAGGTTTGGCTTGCGGCACATCGCGACTCTAATAGTCGCCATCGCCGTAGTGGTGGCAGTCGTCGCCTGCGACTCCGATGAAGACCCTCTTCCGCCGCCCCTGACCGGCCTGCCGGAGGCAACAACCCTCGCTGTCGCTCCCATAGACACGGCGGCGCCAACTACCGTCCCCACCATGGCTGCGTCCACACAACTGCCCGCGTCAACAACGATACCCGTCCCCGCTCGCACGCCAATCTCAATTGATGAGCTTGAAATCACGGAAGGCGCAACGTTGCGCCACGTCATCGCGGCGCTCTCGGATGATGAGGTGCGCTGCGTGCAGGGCATGATCGGGGCGGAAGCATTCAACGTGCTGCTCGACGTTCCGTTGAGCGCGCTGCCGCAGGATGTCGGGCAGATTCCGACCGAGTGCCTGTCCGACGAGAACGTAATCGGCATGAGCGTGGCGTTCCTCTCCCGAGACGCGGGAGGGCTGGATGCGGAGACGCGCAGCTGCGTACGCGATGCCGCTGCGTCGAACCCGTCCGCGCTGGGACTCGGACCGCCGCCGGGTAACCCGCAGGAAATCGTCATCGGCGCCCTCATGATGCAGTTGTGTCTCTCCGATGAGGAGGCGGCCGCGCTGGCGCTGGACGGTGAAAATGAATTGCCCCCGCCATCGGCCCTGCGATGCCTCGCCGCGCAGCTCGGTGGAACGGAGGCGCTGCTGCTTGCCCTTGCGGAAGGGCAAGACGATCCAAACACCATCTTTGAAGTCATGTTGGCGGCGCACACGTGTGAACCTGGCCAGACCACGGCCTCATCCCCCTAGTCACCAACCACATCCACCCGTGTCTGCCTCGAACAACCGTTTTCAGCCTCACCACCAATAGGAAGGTTCGCACTACAGTCCCGGCAGGGGTATTCACAACTGTTTGACTTTTGTTAACAACCTCATCGTGTACTGGGCGGGTGTGCTGTGCTTTCGTTGAGGATTTCTTTGGCCTTACAGGGATCTCTTGCCACTCTTTTCCCGTTCACCAAAGATGGTCTCCTCGGAGTTGGAAGCCTCTATCATTGCAATCGTACGGGTCATTACCTTGCACATGGACGCTCTTGAATATTGCACATTGCCGTAAGTTTACCTTGCAATTAGACGCTGTCCATGTTTACAATCGGACGATGCAGAAACCTCCGCTTTATTCCCGATATGCTGAGGGACCGCTGCTTGAAGCTCTCGCTGATTCACCGGCGGTCCTGATCCACGGGCCGAGACAATCTGGCAAGACCACACTGGCCCGTCTTGTGGGAGGCCAACACGGGTACGACTACGTCAGCTTTGATGATGATGTTGCCCGTACCGCTGCCGAGTCCGATCCGACCGGATTCGTTCGTCGCCTGGGGGAAAAGGCGGTTCTTGATGAGGTGCAGCGCGTCCCCTCTCTCTTCACGGCATTGAAACAGGAAATCGATGCGCGCCGCGCGCCCGGGCGATTCCTGCTCACAGGCTCATCGCAAGTTCTGCTGGTTCCGCATCTCTCCGAATCTCTGGCAGGCCGCCTGGAAATCCTACGGCTGCATCCGCTTTCCCAAGGTGAAATCCATGGTGGTGTCCCCACCTTTCTTGATGACCTGTTTCGTGGAGCTTTCTCCACGTCGAGTGTCACTCCGCTTGGCGATGATTTGGCAACAAAGATTGCGGCAGGCGGTTATCCCGCCGCGCTCGCCCGCTCAACACCGCGACGGCGCTCAAACTGGTACCGGAACTTCATTGACACACAACTCCAGCGGGACGTGCGTGACATGGCAAAAATCAGGGGGCTTGATATATTGCCTCGTCTACTCACGGCGGCGGCGTCACAGACCGCTCGACTGTACAACCTCTCAAACCTGGCAACCCACTTTCAGGTGAGCCGCCCCACTATTGGCGACTACGTGGCGCTTCTCGAACGGCTATTTCTCATTGAGCAGTTGCCACCGTGGCACACTAATCAACTACGCCGCCTCATCAAAACGCCAAAGCTCCATATTGGAGACACTGGCCTTGGGTGTGCCCTGCTCGGATTGGGTCCACATGATCTCGTACAGAATCGCGAGATTCTTGGACAGCTTCTGGAATCGTTTGTCCTGCAGGAATTGAAGAGACAGTCCATCGTCCAGGAGACGCCTCCGGAGTTCTTCCATTACCGCGATAAAGATCAGGTAGAGGTTGACATTGTCATTGAGCGAGGAGGCCGGGAAGTGGCGGGCGTTGAGGTGAAGGCTTCAAGTACCGTAACGCGATCCGACTTTCGCGGACTCCGGAAACTACAGAGAGCTGTGGGCTCTCGCTTCAGGGCAGGAGTCGTGGTCTATGACGGCGATGTCAGCGCCGGATTCGGTGATGACATGTTCGCAGTGTCAATTCGAAGTCTGATGGAAGGCCGATTCGTCGGGATGGGCTCCTTCTAGAATTTAGGCGAAACGTAGTGGAGCCGAAGAATCCAAAAACTCATCGGCTGAGCAATAGGCAGACCAGCTTCATTGGTCGATGCCTACTCCCCCTTCAGCATCTGGTATCCCACACGGGGTTCAGTCAGGATATAGGCGGGGTTTTGGGCGTCCCTTCCCAGCTTGCGACGGAGCTTGTTCACAATCGTACGTATGGGCCGCACGTCAGCATCGCCCTTCTCGCTCCAGACCCGAGCCAGGAGGCGCTCATAGGTCACCACCTGCCCTGCATTGGTCGAGAGCTCGGCCAGCACCCGATATTCAGTCGGAGTGACATGGACGGGACGGCCGGCGAGGGTCACCCTGCGCCCGGTGTAATCAATGGTCAGGCTGCCCAGCACGTAGGGTTCCGTCGGCTCCGCGGCCGACCGTCTGCGCAGTGCCGCCCTGATTCTCGCTGAGAGTTCCGTGGGGGAGAAGGGCTTTACAACGTAATCGGTGGCCCCCATGTCGAAAGCTCGGGCGATGAGCTCCTCCCGTCCATAGGCGGACAGGAAGATAACCGGCACATCAACCACCTCGAGGATGTCTTTCATCAGTTCGATGCCGTCCGTTCCCGGGAGCATCAGGTCCAGCAGCACGAGGTCTGGGCTATCCTCCTCTACAAGACGGAGCGCCTCCTCCGGGTCCCCGGTCAGGACCGGGGCGTACCCTGATCTGGCAAGAGTGTCGCGGATGTAACGGAGGTCGTTGGGGTCGTCGTCCACTGCCAGGACGCGCAGCCGTTCCCCCGCATCCTTCAACTCCTGCCGGGTCGAGGCCGGCAGAGGGTCGGCTGCAATCTTCGCATCCTCAACAGTGGGGAGGGTGAACGTGAAGCGCGCCCCCGTTCCGGGCCCGTCACTCTCGGCCCAGATGCGGCCTCCATGCGCTTCTACGATGCCCTTGCAGATGGCAAGACCCAGCCCCGTGTCCCCTCCCTGGTCCTCAGATTGCGCCCCATAGAACTTGCGAAACAGGTACGGCAGGCTTTCCGCCGGGATGCCGCGCCCCTCATCGGCTACAGAGACTGCAACATGAACGCCTTCCCGTACTGCGGTCACCCGGATGACGGCTGACTCCGGGGAGTTGCGTGCCGCGTTAGCCAGCAGGTTGCCCAGCACTTGGATGATGCGCCGCCTATCTGCCATCACCAGGGGCAGGTCCGGCTCGACGTCAATCGCAAGATCGTTCCTGCCCTCTGTGCTGCCGAAGGTGCTCCGCGCCCTATTCACCAGCACACCAACCTCTGCGGGTTCCGGATCGACCGGCAGTGTGCCTGTCTCGATACGGGCCACGTCGAGCAAGTCTGCAACCAGGGCGTTCATGTGATCGGCCTGGTCACTGATGATCCGGACGAACTGGCGCATCACGGCAGGATCGAGGTCCGCTCCTGCATCCATGATCGTCGCGACCGAGCCTTTGATGGACGTCAGAGGAGTTCTCAGTTCGTGGCTCACCATCGCCAGGAATTCTGCCCGCAGCCGCTCCAGTTCCTCCACGTCGGCCATATCCTGCAGAGTGACGACGACCGATTCCACCGTTCCATCATCGGAGTGGATGGGAGTGGCGTTGAGCAGCACCGTGATGCTCCGCCCATCAGGGACGCGCATAACGATTTCCTCGGCTCGTACAGTCTCTCCGAAACTGAGGAGTTCGGACATCGGGAACTCCTGCAGAGAGACCTCCCGCCCATCAGCTCGCTTGAAATTCAACTCCTCTAACAACTGTTCCGGCGACTGGTCGACATTCCGCAGACTGTCGACGATCCTCCGGGCTTCCTGGTTGAAGGACTTTGGGGCTCCCGTCAAGGCATCGAAAACGACCACTCCAACGGGAGAAGTGTCTATGAGGGTCTCTAGATCGGCCCTGGCCAGCCGTTCCTCCCGGTGCCTCCGAGCGTTGGCGATGGCCATGGTCGCCTGGGAGGCGAACAGAACGAGCGTCTCTTCGTCCTCTCGTGTGAACTCTTGTCGGCGCTCCTTCTCGGCGAGGAAGATGCTGCCGACCCGCTCTCCCCGGTGCATGACGGGGGTCGCCATGAAAGACACATTCTCGCTCACCTCTACCGGGAGAACCAGCTCTGGAAGACCCTGGGATCTGATGTGGTCGATCAGGTCGGGAACGCGCAAGGGGCCCGGAAGCCTGCTCAGGTACTCGAAGTGGCTTGGCGATCCTGGTAGTGCCCACAACCTGCCTGCCTCGTCCGGGGTCATCCCCGAGGAAAGGAAGTCCTCCGGCACTGTGTCATTTCCGTACAGGGTGATGACACCGTAGCGGGCTCCGGTAAGAGAGCGGGCGGAGTCGAGCACACCCTGTAGCACGGTGTTGAAATCGAGGTCTTCAGTGATGCGAAGGCCGGCCTCACTCAGCCTGGAGAGGCGTTCCCGCAGCTCCGCCACCTCTCGCATCAACTCGTCTTGTCGATTCAACTCGTCACCTGGATGCGAATCGGCAGGCACTCGTTCTCCCTCCTTCTCAGTCGCCCCCATGTGGCGCTAACGACAACATCTATCGAGTTCTCTGAATGGTTACAAGAAGTCACAAGGAATCAATCGGATAGTTACGGAATGGTTATATCTGAGTGGTATAGTACCACGCAGCTTGGTTCGCAGCAGCAATGTCGGGAGGTGTCGTTCTTGGCCCTTGTGCTGCGAAAGCTTTTGCCTCCAACAGCGTCAAAGTCGGCGGCAACCGCCCCGGCTGAGACGTCCCACAATTGCTGCGCCCTGGTGCGCCCAACTTTGTCACCCGCTCTATAGACCTGCAGCTCCCGCATCCCGACACGGGGGCTGACAGAGTCCATTGATTTCCTGCCTCAATGGAACTCTCTCTTGTAGCAGGCCCCTGCGCTTGCCCAGGCCCCGGCGGTATGCAACACTCCCCACCATGTCGAACTTGCCTCATGCCGACGTGGTTGGAAGCCTGATAAGGCCGCCGGAGTTGCTCGCCGCGCGCGAGAATGTCGCAGCGGGACGAATCACGCCCTCGGAGTTCAAACACATCGAGGATGCCGCCGTCGATAGCGCGGTGGCCGCCCAGGAAGACGCCGGTTTCGAGGTTCTCACGGACGGCGAAATGCGGCGCTTATCGTTCCAAAGTCAGATGCCTGAGGCGGTCGAAGGTTTCGGTGAGTTCGATATCGACGCATTCCTCTGGGGCGATTGGCGTGGCGACGAGCGCGTCGGGGACTCACTTAAGGAGAGACCCGCGACCCTTGGTGTTGTCGGCAAACTCCGGCGCAAACGTCACCTGTCGGCAGAGGAATTCACATACCTCCGCAGCCGAACAACGCGCATGCCGAAGGTGACGCTGCCGAGTCCAAGCCTGTTCGCCAATTTCTGGTCGCCAGGCAAATCCGCCGCGGCATATCCCACGCTTGATGCGTTCCTGGCCGATGTCGCGCAGATCATCCGCGAGGAGATCGAGGAGCTGATCAGGCTTGGCGCGACCTATATCCAGCTCGACGCCCCGCACTACCCGCTCATACTCGATCCGACCTGGGCGGCGTTCTATGAGTCCCAGGGTCGGACCGGGGAGGACTGGATCGCCCAGGGCATTGAACTGGACAACGCCGTGATGGACGGCTTCTCGCAGGTGACGTTCGCGTTCCACCTTTGACGAGGCAACCAGGGCAGCCGTTGGCTGGCCGAGGGCGGCTACGACCGGATCGTCGAGCCGGTGCTCCAACGCGTCAACGCGCACCGTCTCATGCTGGAGTACGACGACGAACGCTCAGGCTCATTCGAGCCTCTGCGCGGTGTGCCTAACGACAAAACAGTGGCGCTTGGGCTGGTCACCACCAAGTCGCCGCGCCCGGAAACACTGTCAGAACTTGCGGCGAGAATTTCCGAGGCCGCCCGCCACTTCCCTCATGAGCAGCTTGCCATCAGCCCACAGTGCGGGTTTGGCACGTCCATCGTAGGCAATCGCCTCACCATCGAAGAGCAAAACGCAAAGCTCCGGCTAGTCGCCGAGACCGCTCAAAACCTCTGGGGGTAACACTACTCATATGTCATTCCGAGCGCAGTCGAGGAATCTAAAGACTCCATTTCGCAACCAAACCTCGTAACGCCAACCAAAAAATCCCTCCCTCCTTGCGGGGAGGGTTAGGGGGGTAATCCCCGTTCACCCTGAGCCCGTCGAAGGGTCGCCCTGAGCCTGTCTCCCGTTCGCCCTGAGCTTGCCGAAGGGTCAACTGCTCATCAGCAGTTCGCGTACTCTGGCTCGTGCGGCGGCCATGTCCGCAACAATCAACCCCTCCGGCAGGGCGGCCCGCAGACCGAACGCATCAAGAGTGTCCGTGACCGGCTCCGTCAATCCCGCGATGACAACTCGGTCCTGACGGCGAACGACCGCGACCTTGATGAGGTCCGCTATCGCCACAGCTGCGGAATCGTCAATGAAGTACGTACGAGACATATCAAGGATGACGATCTGGTGCCCAAGGATGTCCGAACGGACGATGCGGCTCACTTCACGGGTTGAGGCCACCGTCACGCGATCGGGGAAAATGACAATGCCGGCGCGCGCCTCAAACGGGTCTGCATCCTCGCCGTCAAGCGACAGGCTGTCAAGGACTGGGACAGAGATGAGGGTCTCGGTTTCCAGTTCTCCACGTCGCCGGGCGCCGGCCAGGGATGACACAACAAAGCCAACGACCACGGCGAGAGTGATGTCCACGAAGAGCACAAGGAAGCACGTCAGAGCCATGACGATCGTGTAGTCGGCAGGCACGCGATGCAGGCGCTTGATGAATCGCCAATCGATGATGTTCCAGCCGTTGATGATGAGGATGCCCGCAAGAACCGCAAGGGGGATGCGTTCCACAACCGGCCCAAAGACGAAGATGGTGGAGACGATGAGCGCCGTGACGGTCAGTCCGGCTACCTGGGTACGCGCCCCGCTAAAGGCGCCGGCGAACGTGCCGGAGGACACGCCGCCCGGTAAACCGCCGATGAGTCCCGCGCCGATATTGCCCATGCCTTGGGCGATCAGTTCCCTGTTTGGTTTGTGTTGCGTGCCGGTGATGGTGTCCAGGGGCAGCGCAACGATGAGTGTGGACAGGGAACTGAGTAGCGCCATGGCAAAGGCGGGCTGGGCAATCCGCAGAAACGCGTCCATATCAGGCGCGGGTAATTCCGGCGAAGGGAGCTCTCGGGGGATCTCTCCGATCGTCGGCGCTCCCTCAAAGAGAAGAAGCGCCGCGAGCGTTCCGCAGACCAAAATGGCGAATTGCGAGGGGGCGATTTTCAGGAGTTTTCCTCGCCACGCCAGGCCCAGCGCAATACTGAGGACGGTGACGATAACGGCTTCCACATTGGGCTCTCTAAACGCATCCGGCAATGCGCGGATGTTGTCCAGAGCGCTGCCGGCCACTTCTGCGCCAAGCCCAAGCAAGAACTGTTTCAAGATCAATATGATGCCGAAGGCCGTGAAGAAACCCGCAATAAGCGAGTATGGAATGTAGGACACATACCGACCGAACTTCAGAGCGCCGAAGCCAATCTGGATAACCCCCGCCAGGATCGCGGCCAAAAAGGCTTCGGCGAGGCTCGTCGCGTAATGCGATACAGTCACCGCCATTGTCAGCGTCACCAGGATGTTCGGACCCGAAATCATGCCGCGCGTTCCGCCAAAGATGGCTCCGAAGAAACTGACGGCGATCGCGCCGTACAAACCCGCAACGGGGCCAAGCCCGGAGATTACACCGTAGCCAATCGCCGCAGGAAGAACGATGCTGCCTGAGGTAAGCCCCCCAAAGACATCGCCCCGAAGTTGGCCCCAACTGTAGCTAAGCCGGCCGGTCAATGCTGTTCTGATCGTGCACCCCGCTTCGTTCAGGCCGCAGGCGATGGATTAAAGTGACTATAGTGTAGCTAGGAATGTCAGCCCGACTGGAACGCGGAGGCGGTATGACAGCGAATGAACCCGTCGCTATCATCGGCATGGCCTGCCGTTTTCCCGGGGCAGAGGACTACGACGCCTACTGGCGTTTGCTGGCCTCCGGGACGATGGTGCGGACGGAGGGCCAAATCAGCTCCGGCAGCCCCGGCCGAATGGGTCAGTTTCTCGAACTTCCGCCCGTAGATAGTGATTTAATTCACTATGCAGCATTCATCGAGGATATCGATAAATTCGATTCGGAATTCTTCAGGATCTCCCCGGTAGAGGCCCAACTGCTGGACCCGCAGCAGCGTTTAATGCTCGAAACAAGCTGGCGCGCCCTCGAGGACGCCGGCATCGATCCCGACACCCTCAAAGGCACCCGCACGGGCGTATATGGCGGGATAAGCAATGCGGAATACCGATATGCGGCCATCGCGTCCATCGAAGCGGACGATCCCGCCACAAGCCTCTATGCGGCCAGCGGAAGCAGCTTAAACACCGCCATTGGCCGCGTCTCTTACGCGCTAGGCCTTGAAGGACCGGCGATTGCCGTTGATACAGCCTGCTCATCGTCTCTGGTTGCCATGCACCAGGCTGTAGTCGCCCTCAATCGCGGAGAAGCCGATTTAGCCCTCGCCGGAGGCGTCAACGCCATCCTCTCCGCAAGAGTAATGAACCTCCGCAGACAAGCAGGAATGCTCTCGCCGAACGGCGTATGCAAAACTTTTGACGAAGCAGCAGACGGCTACCTGCGCGGCGAAGGCTGCGGGGTTCTTGCCCTAAAGCGACTGAGTGACGCCGAGCGGGACGGCGACCGTATCTGGGGCGTCATTCGTGGCTCCGCCATCAACCAGGACGGCGCAAGCCAGGGCATCACCGTGCCGAGTGCGTCATCACAAGAGAATGTCATCTACGATGCGCTGTCCAGCGCCGGTCTTACGGCAATGGACGTGGACTACCTGGAAGCGCACGGAACCGCGACGCCGGTTGGCGACCCGGCGGAGTTGAACGCCGCCGCCGCTGCGTACGGCAGCCAACGGCCACCCGACCAACCAATGCTCATCGGCTCCGTCAAGACAAACTTCGGGCACCTTGAGCCGGCGTCGGGAGCCGCGGGCGTCATGAAAGTCGTGCTGGGAATGCGGCGCGGAGTGATCCCCAAGCACCTGAACTTTGAGAATCCAACGACAGCCATTGACTGGGATAGCGCCAACCTGCGCGTGCCCACTGAAGCAACCGAGTGGCCGAAAGTTGACGGCAGACCGCCGCGAGCCGGTGTCAGCGGTTTCGGATGGTCCGGCACGAACGCGCACGTCATCGTGGAAGGTTACGGCGCGCCTGTTAGCGCACCGGCAGCACCCGGGGCAACGATGTGGCCTGTGGGCGCTGCACAAGAGGTGGACCCTCAAGTTTCTGATGATGTTGCAGATGTCACGCCGCGTCCAACGCGATTACTGCCGCTTTCCGCCCGGTCATCTGAGGCGCTGGGCGAGCTGGCAGAACGGTATCTCAGCCGACTTGATGAAGTCTCCGGCGGCCCTGCGGATGACGTCAGCGCCTCAGACCCTGCCCTATCTGACATGTCCTGGACCGCGAGCATTGGCCGCAGCCATTTCCGATACCGTGCCGCCATTCCGTTCCGGGAGGCCGCTTCCCTCAGGGATGGCCTCACCAATATCGTTGAATCGACTCCTAAATCTCCTACCAGGAGTCCCGCCAGAATCGGCTTCGTCTACACAGGACAGGGCTCTCAGTGGATCGGCATGGCGCAGGGGCTCTATGAGACGGAGCCGGTCGTGCGAGACGTGCTCGATCGATGTGATCGCATCATTAACGAAGAGCGCGGTGTCTCCCTGCTCGATGTCATTTTCGGCAAAGCTGACGACCTTGATGATTCGAGATGGGCCATGCCGACCATCTACGCCGTGGAATGCGCGCTCACGGCCCTTTGGAAGAGTGTTGGCGTAACACCCGCCGTGGTCGCCGGACACAGCCTCGGTGAATACGCAGCGGCGCAAGCAGCCGGTGTGTTCACCCTAGAAGAGGGTATCCGCCTCACGGCTGCGCGCGGAGAGTTGATGAGCGGACTCCCGCTGGGCGCGGCGATGGGCGTGGTATTCGCGCCTGAGGCCGCGGTACAAGAAGCCATCAATGAACAACAGCAGATTTCCGGCGACAACCGGTTGACGATTGCCGTAGACAACGGCATCAATCACGTCGTCAGCGGACCTGAACCAGATGTAGAAGCAGTACTCCAGAAATTCGAGGCTAAGGAGGTTCGGGTTAGGCGAATGCCACCCAGCCCGGCATTCCATAGCAGTCTGCTGGAGCCGATGCTCGAACCTCTGGGGCAACGGGTTCAGGAAATTGTCGACGAGCCGCGAGCGCCGCAAATTCAGTTCATATGCGGCGCGACAGGAAGGCCGATTGAGCAGGATACTCTCCTCGATGCCGCCTATTGGATGCGCCATTCACGAGAGAAGGTTCTATATCGAACCAGTGTTGAATCGCTGGCGGAGCTTGGAGTGGATCTTGTCATCGAGATTGGACCAGGCGCAGTCCTTGGGGCGATTGTTTCCATGTGCTGGCCGCCGGGCGCTCCGGTCAAGGATCCGACGGTCATTTCCAGCATGGTCAGGCCGCCGCACGACGAGACGGGGCCACCAATCGATTTGACCCGCGGCTTCATTTCCGCGGTTAAGGCTGCATACGAGGCCGGACTTTCCATCGATTTCCGTGACCTCTACGCGGGCGAGACACGCCGACGAGTTCCCGTGCCGGAGTATCCGTTCCAGCGGTATCGCCATTGGGTCGAAGAGCCTCGCCGGCAGAGAGCCTCGACGGATCATCCATTGCTCGGAACGCGCCATGAGTCGCCGCGCGGTGAGATTTATTTCGAGACCGAGCTATTGCCGGACGATCCCGCCTGGCTGAGCGACCACCGTGTGTATGGCCGGGTAATCGCGCCGGGGGCTCTCTATGGCGTCATGGCTGTGGAGGCGTTCCGGGCGGAAGAGTCAGGCGGAGTCGTCATAGAAGACATGCAGATGCAGGCTCCGCTACTGTTCAGCGAAATCGATGAGGACGGGACACCCGACGATGCGGCGCGTGCCGTGCAGCTTCTATTGCAGGCTCCGGACGGCGAGAGCGCTCGTGAGTTTGAAATCTACAGCAAGGGAAGCAGCGAAGAGTCGTGGACATTGCACGCGCGGGGCAAGCTATCGTCGGCAATCGAAAAGGCTGATGCTGCAGAGCATGCAGCTATTGGAGACCTGAAAGCCGGCCTGGAATCGCTTGATATTGCGGAGTTCTATCGGGCAAAGCGCGAGGCAAACCTGGATTTCGGCCCTCTGTTCCGTACGGTGGATTCGGCGTTCACGGGCAACGGCACAGCGGTGGGAGAGGTCAGCTTACCGGAAGGACTGAGCAACGCCGGCCTTGCCGTTCACCCCATTCTTCTTGACGCATGCTTACAGGTCGTGTCGGCGGCTCGCGCCACACATGAGACGGCAAACGACGTGACATATCTCCCCTTTGCATGGGACCGACTGTGGCTCAGCGGCGGCTTGCCCGAAAAGGTTGTCTGCCGCGCAACCTTGAGAGCCACCAAGCAAGAAAACGCCACCGGCGCGCAGACTGTGCCGGAGGTCATCGCAGCGGATCTTGAGATCTATTCGACGGGTGGGGAGCAGCTCGGAGGAATTACGGGGTTCACAGCTAAGCGGGCAAGCCGTGACACCGTGCTCTCAACAGAGGAGAGTGTGCAGGATCTCCTGTATGACATCGTCTGGGAAGACCGCCCTCTGCCTCCCCTGGAGTCTGCTGATTTCCTGCCGGAACCGTCCTCAATCCAGGACACTACGCCCACGTTTGTGGAGTACATTTCTCGGGAAGGCGTGGACTGGAATGATCGAACCGCGCTATTGCGCGATCTTGAAAGGCTTTCGTGGTCATTCGCGCTTGACACTCTCAACAAGCTCGGCTGGCAACAGACGGCAGGCAACGTCATCGATACGGAAACTTTGAGGCAGGAATTGGGCGTTACAGATGAGCACAGCAAGCTCTTTGTGCGAGTTCTTGAATTGCTTGGACGCGCGGGCGTTTTGCAGCAGTCTGATGATACTTTCCGCGTTCTGATCGGATCAGAGGGTTCCTTGCCGAGTGAGCTACCGCCTGATCCTGACGCGTTCGCCGCGGGGATGTTGGAGCGTTATCCTCACGGCTCCATTGAGGTGGCGTTATGCCGTCGAGCAGCCGGGCAGTTGGCGGATATTCTGCGGGGGCAAGCCGATCCGTTGACCGTTCTATTCGGGAGCGGCGATCCCACGCCCGCCGACCTCTTTATCAGCACAGCCGCGTCTCGCGCAGTTAACAACATGCTTGGCGATACGATTGCCGCGCTCCTCAAAGACATGCCAGAGGGACGACAATTGAGGATCATTGAGGTGGGCGCGGGCACGGGATCAGCCACAGTCTCTGTGTGGCCACATCTCCCTGAGGGCCGTTTTGAGTACACGTACACGGATATCTCCGCCGGGTTCTTCGCGGAAGCCGAATCACAATTTGGGACTGCCGACGGAGCGATAAAGTACTTGCCTCTCAATATTGAGGTCGATCCTGCCGAGCAGGGATTTGACGCACATCGCTATGACCTTGTCATCGCCTCCAATGTTCTCCATGACACCATCTCGCTGAGCGAGACGCTGCAGAACTGCATGACCCTTCTGGCGCCGTCCGGCCATCTGGTCGCGATTGAGTCGATCGAAGGCCAGGGTTGGCAGGACGTAACGTTCGGAACGTTGGACGGGTGGTGGCGCTTTGCCGATCACTATCGGCCTAATCACGGTGTTGCCGGCGCAGCAGTTTGGGAACAGGCGCTGCTGGACACGGCTTTTGAGGACCCACAGGTTCTCGGCCTCGGGCCGGCTGACTCCCCTACCCGTCCTGACCGTGCGGTTATCATCGCTGCCGCCCCTGCTGAAATCGTCGAGCAGCCGGGCTCCTGGGTCATTGCTGCGGATGACGACGGCATGGCCGACGAGTTGGCCAGCGAATTGGCGTCGCGAGGCCAACAGATTCTAATCGTGACCCAAACCGGAGGCGGCACGGCACGAGAGGATAACAATGTTGACGGTGTTTCGCGCATAGCCATTGACAGAGGTGAACGCGACGAGTGGCGGTCAGTCTTTACGAGCCTGCCAGCGGACATTCTGCTCCGGGGAGTTGTTCACCTGGCTGCCACAAGCGGAAATGGGTCAGATATCGAGGCTGAAGAGCTCGCTGATGACGTCCGACGAGTTGGTTCGAGCGCGCTCGCCATGGTCCAGGGCATCCTGGACTCTGATTCAAAGCCAAAGAGCGGCATCTGGCTTGTGACACGAGGCGCGCAAGATACTCGACGAGAGCAGTTTGCACAGCCCGCCGGCGCGATCCTCTGGGGGTTTGGCAGGGTCATCATCAGGGAGCTTGCGGACCTTCAGCCCCGGGTCGTCGACCTGGATGGCGAGAGTTCACGGCTGGCTGACCTTGTTGATGAACTACTGCGGCCCGATGGCGAAAATCACATCGCGCTCCGTTCCGGCTACCGACTTGCCGCTCGTTTAGCGCGGGCAAATGACGTGCCGGAAAGGCTCACTCTGCCCAACGAGAGCGGATGGTTCCTCATGCCTGATGAAGCGGGCGATCCCGGGCGGGTCCATCCGGAGACTCAGTCATATCGTGAGCTCGAACCAGATGAGGTTCGTGCCTCGATGGAGGCCGTGGGCGTCAATTTCCGTGACGTTCTCATCAGCGTTGGCATAGAACGTGAGGACAACCTCGGATTGGAGTTTGTCGGCAAGATTATTGAAATCGGGTCTGGTGTTTCTTCCGTCTCAGTTGGAGATCGCGTCGCCGGTATTGGATTCAGCACGTTTGGACCCGAGGTGATTACCAAGGAGGCTCTTGTCGCTTCCGCCCCGCCAAACATATCGAAGACGGGTCTTGGCGCCGCACCAACCGCATTTGTGACCGTCGCTCTTTCCTATGACCTGGCACGCCTCACGGCCGGCGACAAAGTACTCATCCACGCGGGTTCCGGGGGCGTGGGATTGGCGGCCATCGAAATGGCGAAATCGGTGGGGGCGGAGATTTACACGACGGCAAGCATCGGCAAGCAGCCTTATCTGAGGTCGCTCGGAATCACACATGTCTACAACAGTCGCTCTACAGAGTTTGCAGGAGAAATTCTCCGCGACACCGGCGGCAAAGGTGTCGACGTCGTACTCAACAGCCTGACCGGCGAGGGATTCATCAACGCGAGCTTGTCATGTCTCGCGCAGAATGGCCGCTTCATCGAGTTGGCCCGCGAGGGCATTTTGACCGAAGAGGAGATGGCCGAACAACGGCCCGACGTCGATTACCACATCATCATGCTCGATCGACTGAAGAGAGAAGAACCGGAAATACCCGGCGCGGCACTCAAGACAGTGCTGCGTGACATGGAGGAAGGTAAACTCGCCCCTATCTCTCACACCCGGTGGTCATTGTCTGAAGCCCCGGCCGCAATCACGTACATGCGTGACACTCGGCACATCGGCAAGATCGCGCTGGCCAACTCTCCTCTCCAGACTGACCGCCTGCGAGAGGACGGAACATACCTCATTACCGGCGGACTGGGCGGCATTGGAATCACCGTCGCGCGCTGGCTGGCGGACAAGGGCGCAGGAGCGATCGTGCTCAATGGGCGGCGTGATCCGGACCCGGAGGCGCAGGATGCGATAGACGAACTGCGCGCCGGCGGCGCCACTGTGCAGGTTGAGATTGCGGACGTGACGAACAGTTCTGCAATCGACGCTATGCTCAAGCGCATCGACCAATCACTGCCGCCGCTCGCAGGTGTCATCCATAGCGTTGGCGTGCTTTCGGACGGCGTGGTCGGCAATCAGACATGGGAGCGATTCGAGCAAATCCTCCGGCCAAAGGTGTTGGGCGCGTGGCATCTGCATCGAGCCACGATGGATCGAGACCTCGATCTCTTTGTGTTGTTCTCAAGCGCGGCAGGGGTTCTCGGGAATCCGGGACAGTCGAATCACGCCGCGGCAAACACGTTCCTTGACCAGTTGGCGCGACATCGCCGTGCACTAGGCCTGGCCGGACAGGCAATAGCGTGGGGCGCATGGTCTGAGGTTGGCGAGGCGGAGGAGCAACGAGAGAGAATCGGCGAACTGCTTGCAGAGAGAGGTTCCCGCTGGATCACGCCGGAACGCGGCATTGAAACCCTGGAGTTCCTGATCAAGCAGGACTGGACAAATTCGGTCGCCGTAGCCATCGATTGGGAATCAATACGGTCAAACATGCAGAGTCCGCCGGCGATGCTGCAGAGATTCACAGCTGCCGACGAATCCGAATCCTCCGCCGCAATTGACTCCATGGACGACTTGCCTGCTCGTCTCAGCGGCATTCCGTTGGAGGAGCGCGAAGCTGTGTTCGCCGAGTTTTTGCAGCATGAATTGCAGGCCATTATGCGTATGCCTT
Organism: uncultured Dehalococcoidia bacterium; assembly: GCA_964653005.1. GTDB lineage: Bacteria > Chloroflexota > Dehalococcoidia > UBA6926 > UBA6926 > VXMO01. The sequence continues at coordinate 81,694 of CAZZAN010000003.1, forward strand.
CCCTGCCCAACCCGGGAGCGGAGTTCTCCGACCTTGGTATGGACTCGCTCATGGCGGTGGCTTTGAGAAACAACATCAACAGCGCTCTCAAAGGGATATATGTCGCCCCCAACACTGTGGTCTTTGACTACCCGAGCATCACGCGACTGGCGGCCTACCTAGCCGAAGAAGTCGGTGAAATAGGAGCGGTTGACAGGAGCACAGCAACGGTTTCCTCCGTAGATGAGCAGGCGCCGGAGTTGCCTCCGCGCCCGCGTCCAGCAGAGGATGCCATCGCCATCATCGGCATGGCGTGTCGTTTTCCGGGGTCCGAGGATCTTGATGCCTTTTGGCGTCTGCTTGAGAACGGCGAGTCGGCCGTTACGGACGGACGAACGGATGGCGGTGACCACGATGGTGTCTTTGGTGACCCCGCCGCGGAGAACTCCTATGAGCGTCTTGGTGCATTCCTGGATCATATCGACGAATTCGACGCCCGATTCTTCCGCATCGCGCCTATCGAAGCGCGCACCATGGACCCGCAGCAGCGCCTGCTCCTCGAAACGGCGTGGCAGGCGCTTGAAGATGCCGGAATCGATCCGGAGAAGCTTCGGGGAAGCGAGACCGGCGTCTACGCGGGCATCAGCGGGTCAGAATACCGCGGTCTCATATCACGGCGGGGCGCCACCGACATCCTGGGATCGGCGCCGAGTGTGGCCGTAGGGCGCGTCTCATTCGCGCTTGGGCTGCAAGGGCCTGCAATTCCGATTGACCTTGCATGCGCCTCCTCTCTCGCAGCTGTGCACCAGGGTGTTGTCGCACTGCAGCGTGGTGAGACCGATCTCGCTCTGGCAGGGGGCGTCAATATCGCGCTGTCACAGTCGACATCCACATTCCTTGCAGAACTGGGCGTGCTGTCATTGAGCGGCAAGACGGCGAGCTTTGATGCGTCAGGTGACGGCTACGTTCGTGGCGAGGGTTGCGGGTTTGTCATACTCAAGCGTCTTAGCGACGCGGAGAGAGACGGGGATCGAATCTGGGGCGTCGTACGGGGTTCCGCAGTGAACCAGAACGGCGCGGGATTCAGTTTCACCAGCCCCAACGGTGTGGCGCAGGAAAAGGTCATGTGTGAGGCGCTGGAACGATCCGGTATCTCCGCATCTGACGTTGATTACCTTGAGGCTCACGGGACAGGGACGCCGCTTGGCGATTCGATTGAAGCGAATGCCATTGCAAACGTGTACGGGAAGGACAGAGCTGACGACAGGCCTTTGACGCTTGGGTCGGTCAAGACGAATATGGGCCACCTTGAAGCGGCATCCGGCATGGCCGGCCTTATCAAGATCGTACTGTCCATGAATCGCAATCTTATTCCCAAGCATCTCCATTTCAACAGCCCAAGCCCGGAGATCGATTGGGAGAAGATCCCCCTGCGCATTGCCCTGGAAGCGGGAGAATGGCCGAGCAACGGCAAGCGCCTCCCTGTTGCGGGTATCAATACCTTCGGGATGACGGGAGCGAATGCCCACGTCATTGTGGAGGGCTACCAGGCTGAGAACGGTTTAAACCCCGACGAGCAACAGGCTAACGCGAACTCCGAAACACGCCTCCTGCCTCTTTCTGCCAAGGAACCGGCCGTGTTGAGCGACCTCGCTGCGAATTACCTGGATTGGTTGGACAATGGCAGTCAAGACGCCACCTCTACCGCTGACATGCTCGCAGACATGGCATGGACGGCATCCATAGGTCGAAGCCACTTCCCCCACCGCGCGACTGTGATTTTCAGAGACCTGGATGAGTTGCGGGCAGGCCTCAAGCGCCTCGTAGATGTCGATTCTCTGTCCGGCGACGCTGGGCAGGAGTCCGACGCTGGAAGTACTGCGACATTGTCGGATGCCAACTCAGGCGACAGTAATGCTGACGCTGTGGAGACCGCGGCTCGGGCCTATGAGGCGGGGAATGACGTGGACTTCAGCGAACTATTCGCCGGAGAGGAACGCCGCAAGATCAGGCTTCCCGGCTATCCGTTCCAGCGTCGGCGATTCTGGGTGGAGAAGAAAGCCCGAACATTATAGACTCTAAATAATTATTGGTTGAGAATTGGCCGCGGTTCACATACGAGAAAGGAGCCTGAAAATGGCAACAACCGAAGAGAGAGTCCGCAAGCTGATCGACGAGAATCTGGAGATTGAGGGGCGAGAAGCAAACAGCCCTGTTGACATGGGATTGAATTTTGCGGACGCGGGTGTAGCGTCGGCGCAGGTGGTCGCGTTCGCCAAGCTCGTGGCTGACGAGTTCAACATAACACTTGCGCCTGAGGATTTTGCCAACTTCTCCAATGTCGGTGATCTAATCGGCTACATCGATTCGAAGGCAGCGTAGTACGCCCCACACCTTCGGGTCGCGGCCACTTGAAGTAAGGGCAACAAAACGGGAGGGAGCAGCAAGACTGCCCCTCCCGTTGCCGATTAGTTGGGGCCACAGTTGTTCGCGTACAATTGAATCGATGGGCACCGATATAGCCAATCAGTGGTGGTCTTGCTTCGCGCAGATTGACGGCGTCGATGTCGTTCATGTCGATTTATCGCCAAACGCGACGCGAGAATCTCAAGCTCTAGAGTTCCTGAACGACTGGGAACGTGAGCGATGGACACGCTATCACCCCGGACCTCCAAGGCGTCGCTTTGCACTCAGCCGGGCGGCGCTTCGGGCGGTTCTTTGCGAAGCTCTCAATTGCGACAATGACGAGCTTGAGTTTGGCTGGGTGGAACGAGGCAAGCCCCGGGCGTACGTGGATGGCGTGCTCGCTCCACTACATTTCAATGTGAGCCATAGCGGCGACAACGGGATGCTCGCGACTTCGCCGGATCATCAGGTCGGCATCGACATTGAGGAAATCAATCAAAGATTCCGGCTTGACGCAATCATCGAATCAACTTTCAGCCCGAATGAGCAGGCTGCAGTTTCGACCGCGGACAAAGGCTGCGCAGCAAGAGCATTCTTTGAGATATGGACTCTCAAAGAGGCAATCATCAAGGCCACCGGCATGGGACTCTCCGCGAACCTGCAAGGCATAGAAACGCCGGCTGCCATGCGCGAAGGCGCAGCCACAGGTCAAATTCAGCTGCCCGAGTTTCCGGATGTGTGCTGGCAGCTGCACAGGTTCAATGCGAGCGATTTCGTCGGCGCGCTCGCCGTTGAAGCCGTGCCACCGTCCCAAGTTAAGGATGCGTTCAAGTGACCGCAGAACCTCAGTCCGTTTGGAACGTACCCGAGCCGAATTCCATTCACGACGTGACCATAGATGAGCAGACAGTCATCCGGCTGAGACGCCACGGCAATCCTCGAGGGCCGCGGCTCATCATGAGCCATGGCAACGGTCTGGCTATTGACCTGTATTATCCTTTCTGGTCGAACCTGCTGGACGACTTTGACCTCGTCATCTACGACCTAAGAAATCACGGATGGAATCCCGTGGGAGACATTAAGAGTCACAACCTCCCGACGTTTATCCGCGATTACGACCGTGTGCTGGAAGCAATCCGCGAAGAGTATGGGGATAAGCCTACTTTTGGCGTTTTCCACTCTATCTCGGCACTGGTTGCCCTGTTATCCGCTCAAAAAGGGGAAGGGTTGTCCGGCCTGTATCTGTTCGATCCTCCTGTATGCAGACCCGGTGTGTCGTACGAAGAATTTGAAGTTGCGGCGACACGCGCCGCCAATTTGACCAGGACGCGCACTGAGCGCTACAAGACGCGTTCCGAGTTTGCGGAAGTCCTGCCATTTATGCCGACATTCAAGAATGTTGTCCCAGGAATCGCAACCCTTGTGGCAGAAACCACTCTTGGAGAGTCAGCAGATGGGGAAGGCTTTGAACTCCGCTGCCCCCGCGAGTATGAAGCGCAGGTCGTTGAATATGCCGGTGTTTTTGCCGTGTCTGTGGACTTTGACAAAATCGTGTGCCCGGTCAAGGTCGTGGGGGCTGACCCCACCCTGCCATACTCATACCTACCAACGATGGATCTCAGCAACATCCTTAGCATCGACTACGATTTCATGCCCGAAGCTTCCCATTTCATGATCTTTGAGAGACCGGACGAGTGCGCCACGTCGGTGCGGGAGTACGTGCAAGGCCTCTCGCCGATGTAGCGGAGACGGTAGTCACAGCAATGCGATAAGAGACGTACCGTCGTCGGAGCTACGCTGTGCCGCGGCCTGCCTCAATCAACTGCTCAATATTGATCTTCGTCATGGTTAGCATGCTCTCCATAACGGCCGTGGGCGCGCGTGCCATCAATTCATCCAAGTTAGCCGGCACAATTTGCCAGGAGAGGCCAAAGGGGTCCGTAAGCCAACCGGCGAAGCCCTGCGTGCCGCCCTCAGCCAGCTTGTCCCAATAGTAATCAATCTCTTCCTGTGATTCGCAGGGGACAACAAAGGAGATTGCGGGCGTCATTGCAAACATCGGCCCGCCATTGATGGCGGTGAATCTGAGGCCGTCCAGCTCAAACTCAATCTGAGCCGCCCCTTTTGCCGGGCCTGCAGAAATCTCGGTCATGTTGATAATTCGGGAATTCGGAAAGACGGACACGTAGTACTCAGCTGCTTCTTTCGCCTTGTTGTCAAACCAGAGAAAGGGGCTGATGCCCTTTGCCTCTGCCATGTGCACTACCTCCGTCAATTCGCTCTTTGTGCTCCCGAGATGTGTTTCAAGCCTACACACAAAGCCGCCCTTCAGCAGACTCTTCGCGAGCCGAATTACTGCTCTCCCGAGTTACGGATACCTTATATCAGTCCATGAAAATCACGATACTGAGTATCAAGAAACCCTTGCCACATACCTGGACCTTGCACAGAGTGGACTCAGAGCAATCGACAGCAGTGACCAAACAGGAGGTTGCAATGACGAGCGCAGCACATGAGCATGATCAGCACGAATGCGACGAGCACGAACATCACGGAGACGAGCCGAATCACGTGCATGATCCCCACGAATGCGATGATCACGAGCACCACGCGGACGGCAACTAGTTTCATCCGCTGATTGAGCGAATAGCCGCCGATTCGGGTGGCTATTCGTATTTTTGGCGACCCGTTCAGTCCGACCTATCATGCCAACAAAGCGGCGGGTGTTTTCCCATCCAGCCCAAAGTCTACCGGATGACAAGGAAGAACCCCTGGGACGCTATACTTAATCGGACAGTTTTGGACTTGATGTCCTGTCAGAGGAAACGGAAGCGCCATGGCTCGCAGTGACCACGAAAACCATCGAGACGCAGATCATGATCATGGCGCTCACGATGGACATGACCACAACGCCCACGACAGCCACGACCACGACGCTCACGATGGGCATGACCATGACACCCACGATGGGCATGACCATGACACCCACGATGGGCATGACCATGACACCCACGATGGGCATGACCATGATGACCACGGTGGGCATGACCATGATGACCATGGACACGGCCACGCGGGCCACGATCACGCACATGATCTCCGAGGAACAAGTCGCCGCAATCTGATACTGGCGCTTGTCCTTATTTCGACCTACATGGTCGCGGAGGTCATTGGAGGCGTCATCTCAGGAAGCCTGGCCCTCATCGCTGATGCCGGGCACATGCTCACGGATGCCGCTGCAATCGGTATGGCGCTATTCGCCATGTGGATCGCGGAGCGCAGCGCCACAATCGAGCGAACGTACGGATATTACCGTACAGAGATTCTCGCGGCATTCATGAACGCCCTCGCGCTGTGGCTGATCGTCGGGTGGATACTCTGGGAGGCCTACCACAGATTCGCCCGTGGTGAGCACCACGTTGACGGCCTACCTGTACTGATTGTCGGCATCGGTGGCCTGTTGATCAACATTGCCGCGGCATGGATTCTCCATCGCTCATCCGGTCACAGCATCAACGTGGAGGGCGCGTTCCAGCACGTTCTGGCAGACCTGATGGGCTCAGTCGGCGTTGTCATCTCAGCCATCGTTATCCTCACCACCGGCTGGACACTGATTGACCCGATCCTCAGTGTGGTCATCGGCCTACTCATTCTCTATAGCTCATGGAGCCTGGTGATGCAGGTATTCCGCGTGCTGCTGGAAGGAGTGCCGGAGCACATCGATGTCTACAAACTCTGCGCCGATATCGAAGAACTGCCAGGAGTGACCGTCATTCATGACGTGCACGTGTGGACGATTACTTCCGGCAATGAGGTGCTGACCGCCCACGTACTGGTCGACCCTGAATTTACCGGCTCGAACCAGAACCTGCTGGACCAGATGCAGGGAATCATCAAGCTGCGCTATAACATCGAGCACGTCACCATCCAGCTGGAACGGTCCGCCATCCAATGCGGCGAGGAAAGCCACCACGTCGGTCACCTAGAGCACGCCCAACGTCCACTTGGTGTTTAGCGCTTTGCTTCCTTCCCTACACGCTTAGCAGTTCGTCGGCGAATTCTCCGGACTCATCGATTTCAGGATGCGCAATCTCGCTCTGATCAATCTTTTGGTGAGTCTTGTCTAGCGCAGCATCTAGTTCAGCTGGGTCGGCCCAATAGAGCCTCCTGGTTCGAAGAAACATCAATCCGGCCCTAGGCCGACGTCCCGTGGCGGCTTCAATTGCGCCGGCGTAGACGCCAAGCTGCGTGAGGTAGGAGGCTGCACGATCGGCCTCCCTGCCCTTTTCCACACGATCCGTCTTGAAATCCACCACGTGCCATTCGCCACCAGATTCATAAGCGAGGTCGATGCTGCCATGGACGGCCACACCACCCCACTCCCACGAGAACGGCAATTCAAAGTGATTTCTCGTGGCCGGATTACGGAGTGTGGCCGCCAGTTCAGACGTGTCAAAGTCGTCGAGCATCACATTCACGTCTGCCTCAACATCTGCCATGTCTTCGTCGCTTAGCCGCGCACCGGTGCGCTGAGCAAGATCACGAAGGTCCGGCCGGGTGCCGCTCTTGAACCATTCCTCGATTGCCGCATGGGTCAACGTTCCGCGAACGAGGGCCAGCGGATCGGGCCTCCCGTCGAACCCTGCGCCAGCGCCGTGCTCCAACGCGGTCGCGGGCGTGCTTGAGCGAATGGGGATCGCGCCTCGCTTGCCAAGCAGCGGGGTGATGGGCGGTTCAGTTTCGGATGAGGGCACCACAAATGGCTGCTTTGGAGCCCGGCTTCGCATGGCTTCCAGATCAACCGGCACAGGTTCCTCCATCCGGACGCTGGGCGCGCTGCCGAATTCGATGAAATCTCCCAGCCACGTGGGCGTGCTACCCGTCGGCTCTATCCCAGTGACAACAAGCAGGTCCGCTGCGCGGGTAGCAGCCACATAGAGCAGGCGTTTGCTCTCTGCCTCTTCTTCACGTTTCTCACGTTCCGCGAGATAACTGTAGAAGCCGGACTTGCTTCGGGCTTCGTTTATTTCCTCGACTTCTCGCTCCAACGTGAGCGAGATGCCTTTATCAGCCTGCCAGAGCACACTCGGCGAGCGCGACCCGCTCTGCGTCGCTCCTGCTTCGGCAAGGATAACAATCGGAGATTCAAGGCCTTTGGCGGAGTGAATGGTCATTAGCCTGACGGCATCGACAGCGTCGAGCGCTGCCTGAGGAGCGCGGGTATTCAGATCATCCCGCAGGAGGTGGATATACTCGACGAATTCATCCACCGATTTATCCGCCAACTCCCGCGCCATACCCACAAACTGTCGGATATTGGCGAGCACCTGGTCGCCGCCTCGCAGCGGCGCCCATGACGCCTCATAGCTTGTTAGTATCAGCGCGCGCTCCAAGAGTTGCTCCGGCGTGGCGAGGCGCGATTCTTCGCGTAGTTGATCAAGGACGCGGGCAGCATGGACACAAAGTGGACGGGTTTGGGGAAGAACACCCACGGGTGGGTTGGCAAGGGACGCCATGATGTGTTCGCTATCCAGGGCGTCTCGTGATTCATTGCGAGCAGCCCGGGCAGATTCCGTAAGGGCGATCAACGACTCATCGTCGATAGCAAAGAACGGGGAGCGGAGGAGTCCGACCAGGGAGATAGAGTCGGCCGGTTCGGCCAGCCATTCAAGCAGGTTCGTCAGGTCGATAATCTCCGACCGGGTGTAAAAGTCGCCCGTTGACGCAGTTCGATACGCGACGCCGGTGTTCTCAAGCGCGCGCTCATATTCATTGACGTGATTCATGCTTCTCAGGAGAACCACAATATCTTTCGTTTCGGCGGCGCGAGATTTGCCGGTGTCCTTGTCCCACACCTTGTATCCGCTATCGATAAGGCTCTTGATGCGTTGAGCAACGAGGTAAGCTTCCATGCGCCGCAGCTCTCTCGCTGTTGGCGCGTTCTTGCCTTCCGGTTCTCTATGGTCTCGGGCGACCTGGATGACCTGAACAGGTGGAGCATTCGTTGTTGAAGGGCGCACCGCTGACATGCGCTCCATCGGCGCCTCAAAATCCTCTTGTGCTTCTCCAAACACACCGGTCATGACATCGTTGATTGCATCGACGAGGCGCTCATGGGAACGGAATGAGGTGTCGAGCGGGATGCTTGAGCCATTCGTAGTCTCTATTTCCGTTCTAAGCTGGCTGAGCTTGCGGACATCGCTGCGCCGGAATCGATAGATGGACTGTTTGATGTCGCCGACGAAGAATCGCTCGAGCTTGCGCGCGCCGACGTCCCCGGCTGCTTTCCTGCCTGCCAAGAGGTCCAGGAGTTCATACTGCGGCGGGTTGAGATCCTGTGCTTCGTCGACGAGTATGTGCCGAAAGCGTTCGCGGTAGGCAGCAGCCACAGGCTCGTTGCCGAGCAACTCGATAGCCTTCAGTTCGAGATCAAGAAAATCAAGGGCCGACAACTCCCGCTTCCTTGTCTCATACCGTTCGGAGGCGCTGAGAAATAAATCTCGCAGGGATTCGAGCACGGGCAAGGAGTTCACATCTGCCGTGTTCCAAATGAACGGGGCGATCTCATCGTATGCCTCTCGAATGACTTTTACTGAATCGCGCACTTCCTTGGGGGTAAAGCGCCAGGCACTTTGCGATCCTCTATTGCCGGGGCTGGGAATCATGGAAGCGGAATACAACCGTTCAATAAGGTCTTGTGTCGTTCCTGTTGATGGGTCGCCCAGCGCTGAGAGGACACGCTCGACAGTTTGTGTGAGCGCGTCGGTCTGCTCAGGAATCTGCGCGTCTGTAAGGAAGTCCCGGTGCTCGGCGAGTCTTGACCGGCATTCGCCAATGAGTGGCTCAGCAAAGCGCTCAAGCACCTGCTTGATGTGCGGCCCCCAATGCTCGGGCGAGCCTCCACCCATGGCCACATATGCGCGGTCAACCTCATCGCGCCGCGCTACCATTCGCGGCAACGCGCTCTGCGCCTGATAAACGCCGAGGCCAAGGAGAGCCTCCCTGCCCGGCCCCTCTCCGGCAGCAGCGGACTCAATGGCGGTACGGCAGGCGGCCAGGATCTCAGCCTGCGCTACGTTTTCGTCCAGCACCGTTGCGCCGGGATCGATGCCAGCCTCCACGGGATTCTCACGCAGGAGTTGGAGGCAGAGGGAGTGGATGGTGCCGATGATAGCTCGATCAAGGTGTTGTTGATGACGCTCCAACTCCGGGCGATCCATGACGGCCTCACGGACACGCCCACGCATCTCCGCCGCCGCCGCATCCGTGAATGTCACGGCGACGAGCTGATCAATCTCATAGTCCTCAAGCAGGCTTACGTAGCGCTCAACGAGGACACGGGTTTTTCCGCTGCCTGCTCCCGCCGTGACGATGACGTGACGCCCGCGCTCGGTTACCGCCTTTTGCTGTTCCGGTGTGAGGTTCATTCGCGCTTATACCGACTGAACGCATTAACACGGCAAACGTGCTTCATGGCGCAATAGGACGGGCATGTATCCGGCGTGGGTTTGACGCGGAAATCTCCGGTCTCCACCTTGTCCCGGTTCACCTGGAGGATGCGAGGTACATTACCGATAACCTCAGCATCGTCGTCGTTGCCACTGTCCAACGCCCACGACCTTCGGTCGCCGCGAGCAGGCAGTTTCGCAAACTGCAGGCGAAGTTCCTTACCGTTTGCTTCACGTAAATCGCTCAGAGCGTGGGCATATATGAGCAATTGCGTGTTCTTGCCGTCCCGGACGTCCTTTTGTGAGGGTATCGATCCTGTCTTGTAGTCGATGACGGTTAGGTCATTCGGCGTCTCATCAATGCGGTCGATCTTTCCGGCGATTCTCAATTTGGGCTTCGTGCCCACTATTACGTCGAAGGGATGCTCCACGGCCAGCACACGGTAGCCGTCGTCCTGACCAACCGCCAGCACCTGGTCTTTCAGCATCCTAACAATGCGATCTCGATAGCGTGGCCATTCGAGTCGCCACAGCGCCGCCTGCCCAAAGTGTTTCTCGTCCGGAGCGCTGTCCCACTTCTCTTTGCCTTTAGTGTCGATAAAGTCAATCACGGTGCCGATAGTGTCTTCAGAAAGCGGCAGGCCGTCCTCGACAAGGGGCTTGAATGCCTCTTCCAGGATCTCATGGACGATCGTGCCCCGCATCGCGCCGTCACCTTCGTCCGGCTCATCATCCAACTCTCTCAACCCCAGAACACGGTGACCGAAGAATTGGAACGAGCACGTGAGATATGAATCCAGGGACGACGCGCTCCATCTCGCGCCCTCCTGCGTCGACCACGCAACGAGACCGCTTGAGACACGCCCCTCATATTCCCCGGCGAACTGGAATGAGCGCCGGGTTTGTTCAGCGTGGGCGGCACGGCGCACCGTAGCCCACGGGTCAATCTCCCCCAAAGGCGGCGGGCGGAAAGATTGCCCACTCACCCACCCAATCGAACTAGCGATGGCAAGTTCTCTATTCGACGCCGATTCAACAAGTTCCTGCATGGGCGGGCGATTCTCCGTTTCAGACAAATCGCTCTGGAACACCCATGCCGGTGTTGCCTCCTTCCCCGAGGCATTGAGGCGGTAGCGCCATAGATTCGTCGAGTCTTCGGCGCGGGACGTGACGGAGTGCCAGAGTTCTTCCTCGGTTGAACGTGGGGCAGGAGGGAGTGGAAGGCCGGCATCAATCAGGCCCTGGCGCAATGCATCGTTCAGAAGGTCGCCATAGCGTCGGCCGGCCGGGAACTCGCCCTCGGAAAGGCCGCCTACCATGACATGTTTGAACCGCAGGCCGTGCATGGTGTGCATCGGGGCGAGGAGCACGCCGCCGGGCGTCCGTCGCATGAGAATCGGCATGGCAAGTCGGCGATCCAGGCGTTCCCGAAAACGTTCGAACGACTCTTCGTCATTGCCGTCATCATCAACCTCACCCGGCGGATTCGCCATCTCGGTCAGATAGGATCGCAGTTGCTCAACACTTTGCGCCGTTTCATCATCAAGCTCCCGGGAATCTCGCAGCCAGCCATTCTCGCCGTACAGCGTGTCAGCCAAGACTTGTGCCCGGTCACCGTCATCCAAGTCCATGAGCCGATGCAGTTCAGTAATGTCATTCAGTGCGACGTCGAAACCGGAGGGGGCTTGGTCGGCCAGTCCCTCAAGTGCCTCTTGGCCCGACCAGAAGTTGTGTTCGCGCGCCGTTTGGGTGATGTGAGCGAGGTCGGCGTCCGTGAGCCCCCAACGATTGAGGTTGACGACGCCGCTGCGGAGAATGGCGATGACGTCCTTGACGCGCCATCCGTTGTCTTTGACGCCGAGCAGCCGATTCAGCCAAGAGCCGAGCGGGGTATCCCGCAGGCGAGCACCCGCCGCAGGGTCAAGCGGGATGTCGTATTCCGTGAAGATGCGGCGCATCATGGCGAGATACGGCGTGACCTGACGGAACGTGACGGCGCAGTCGGACGGTCTCAGCGTCGGATCATCTGTCATCTTCTGCTTGATCTGCCGGGCAATCTCCCGTGCATGCTGCTCGGGGTTCGCCGCCTCTCCCTTCGTCGTGGCAGCGAAATCGCCTTGTGGGAGAGTGAGCTCAGTGAGTGAAGCTGCGGGCCATCGCTCTTGTAGACGTTTGAAATCAAATTTGGAGCGTTCCGAGGCGGCAGGATCGAAGCTGACAGTCATGTCCGCTCGCTCAGAAACTGCCGTGAGCAGCCCCAACTCGCTTGCCGTAAATCGCTGGAAGCCGTCCACCATCACGACGCCCGGCACATTTGCGCCGTTTCGTACAGCCATCGCAGCCCATTGGTTGACCTGCACCGGATGTACCCGCTTCAGCTGTTCCAATTCATCAACATAGGCGGCATAGATATCTGCCAGTGCGCGGGCCGGTTCAGAGGTAATTCGTGCTGCAGCATCTTGCAGTGCTTCCGGTTCGATTCCTTCTTCCAGCAGGCTGCCGACGGCTTCCCCAATCATTGGCACAAAACCGGCCATGCCGGCGATGCGTCCGAAATAGTCGGCATCCCCACCGCGGGCAACAGTTCTGCGCGCCACGCGCGCCAACTTGTCTGTCGCCTTCGCCGCACTCAGGATTGGCGAGCCCTTCGTCAGACCGCGGCCGAACATCGTTAGCGTTTCTACGCGAAGGTTCATGGCGACGTCACATTCCTGTACGAGGCGTCGCCGAAATTGATCCGCGTGGCGAATGGTCGGCACAAGCACGAGCGCGTAGGCGAACGGGTCTGAGTGATATAGGCTTGCAAGGCGCGCGACTATTTCGCGCGTCTTTCCGCTGCCCGCCCCGCCTGTAATGATCTCAACGCTCGGCATGGTGCAATTGTAGGAAAGAATGGGGGAGCGCGTCCCTCCAAGCCGCCCCGTACACTATCCCCATGACTCCTCTTGAAGTAACCGTCCTGATTACGCGGTGGGCGCATGTCATCGCCACCGTCGCGTGGGTGGGCGGGAACATCTTCTACCTCGCTGCGTTGCGGCCCGCCATGCGCCAGAGCGGTGGCGGTTCTCCTGATCTTCCACGCCTCATAGGCGAGCGGTTCAAACAGACGGTTGATCTCTCGATGTGGGTGCTGATTATCACCGGCGCGCTGCTGATTTACGACCGCCTTACGCAGGAAATCGGACTTGGCTACGCGGTGATTCTGGGCATCAAGATTGCGCTCTCGGCCGCCATGTTCCTCATTGCAATCTCGCTTAGTAGAAGAGGACCTCGTCGTCGCTCATCCCCCGTTGAGGGCCTGTGGAGTGAGATCCTGCCCGGGCCTCTCGCACGCCTCGTTGCGGATGCCGGATCATCGCTGGCCCGCCTCGCCTCCCCGACCAACGTCCTCTTCATCCTCGGCCCGATAGTTATCCTCCTGGGCCTGCTGTTGAGGTTTATCGCCGATTGACGCCCCAACACTAGACAGATTATTCCCAGCGCGGGATGATACGCGCACAATCGGCAGATGTGGCAGAACAGGGGGAGGCTGTCATGACTGACCAGAATGAAAGCGATGGGGCAGCGCTCGGGCATCTGCGCGTCCTTGACCTTGGCGGCCCGACGCCGCAGTTCGCCACTCGCCTGCTCGGCGATCTCGGCGCGGACGTTATCAAGATAGAGCCGCCCGGCGGCGATCCCCTCCGCAACCAGGCCCCGTTTGCCGGCAACACGCCTGATCCTGAGCGGAGCATCCCGTTCATTTCCGACAATCACAACAAGCGCAGCGTTATCCTCGACCTCGAAACGGACGATGGCCGCGATTCCCTCCGACGCCTTGCCGCCACAGCGGATGTCATCGTTGAGTGCTTCGACAGAACCTACCTCGATGACCTTGGGATTGGCTACGCGGATCTCTCAGCCGCCAATCCCCGCCTGATTCACGCAGCGATAAGCCCCTATGGCCGCACCGGACCACGCAAGGATCACGTCGGCACGGAGCTGACCGTACAGGCCATGACTGGCGTGATGTACATCCACGGCGACAGCGAGGCGCGCCCGTGCCTCGTTCCGGTGGAGCAGCTCTATCGCGTAGCCGGATTCCATACGGTTCTGGGCGTTATGGCTGCCGTGCGCGCCCGCCACCTGACAGAACGTGGGCAGCAGTTGGATGTGTCATTGCAGGATGTGGGGCTGTGGCAACTGATGATCGTGCTGGGAGACTACTCGTTCTCCCAATTCATCAGGCGGCGCGCCGGCTCTGCGCCCAGCAACCCCGGCGTGTCCATCTTTGAAACGCGCGACGGCAACTTTGTCCAGACCTCTACCTATATGGATCGTCATTACACGCGCCTTGCGGACTGGATCGGCTCTGATGACATGACAGCGGAGAACATGCTCGATCCCGTCTGGCGGCGTGAGAACATCGACCTAATCGACGCCCTGATGGTGGACTTCATCGCCCAGCTGGACAGCGAAGATTTCGTGGACGAGGGTCAGCGGCGCGGCATCCCTTCCACTGCGATCCACAAGGTCTCTGATTTCGTCAATCACCCGCACCCGAACTTCCGCAACTGGTTCGAGGATCTTGAGCATCCTGTCATTGGGAAATACCGCACAGCCGGTGCGCCATTCCGCATGTCCCGCACGCCGTGGAGCGTCCGCCGCCCTGCCCCTTCGATCGGGCAACACACGGATGAGGTTCTTTCCGAAATGCGCCCACCCGTCCCGGCCGGTGCTGCGATGAACGGGGCAAGCGGCGATCCAGCCACTACTCGAATCAAGCCGCTCGACGGCGTACGCGTCGTTGATTTCACGCAGGCCGTCGCGGGGCCCGTTGCCACCGGATTCCTCGCCTTCCTGGGCGCGGACGTCATCAAGATAGAAACGGACGCCCACCCGCAGGCCCGTCGCCCCGAAAACCCCGGCTTTGCCGAGCTCAACCGCGGCAAGCGCAGCGTCACCATCAACGCTCAGCACCCCGAGGGACTGGAAATTGCCAAACGTTTGATCGCGCAATCAGACGTTGTAATCGACAACTGGCGCGCGGGTGTCATGGATCGCATGGGGCTCGGATACGATGACCTGCGAAAGGTGAAGTCAGACATCATCGCCGTCCAGATGCCCGGTCTTGGCCTCACCGGTCCGGCGCACCATTACATCACCTACGGCCAGATGATCTTCGGCTTCTGCGGGCTCGGTTACATCTGGGGCCACGCCGATGCCCCACTAAACACCCGCCCCAAGCTTGGATACACGGACTACGTCGCCGGTTCCGCGACGGTTGGCGCGATTCTGACCGCGCTTGAACACCGAACGCAGACCGGCGAAGGACAGTTCATTGAAGTGGCCCAACTTGAGGGACTTGCTTCCACGCTGGGCGTGCTCTACATGGACTACACGATCAACGGCGTCGATGCCGTCGCGAACGGCAACAACTCAGAGCGGTTCGCGCCGCATGAGGTCTATGCCTGCATCGGCCACGATTCCTGGTGCGCCATCGTCTGCCGCGACGACGACGATTGGCGGCGGCTTGTTGTTGTCATGGAGTCACCTGCATGGTCGCAAGACGCCAAGTGGGACACACTGGAGGGCCGCTTAGCAAACAAGGAAGAACTTGACCGCCGCATCGGTGAATGGACGGCCGGAATGAATCCGCAGCAGGTCTTTGATCGGCTTCATCGCCATGGCGTTCCGGCGGGAATGGATCAGGGCCCTGACAAGCTGGTGTGGGACCCGCATCTGCGAGAACGCGGCTCCGTCGTCACTGTTCCGCCGCCCGCACCGTGGGACGCGTCGCCGCCGCTCACGCACCCCGCTCTCACTGCGCGCCTGTCCGAAACCCCCGGTCAGTCAGACATCCCCGCCCCCACCTCCGGCCAACACAACGACGATATCTACCGCAACGTGATTGGCTTGACGGAGGCGGAAATCAAGACTCTCACTGAGAGCGGGGCGTTGGTGTAGAGCGTGTCATTCTGTGCGAAGCGAAGAATCTAAAAACCCATTTGGCAAGAAAACTCGGAGCGGAAACAGGCATTGAAAGCGAGGAGCCCAAGTGACCACATATGAAAACATCCTGTATGAGAAGCAGCGGAAGGGCGCTCTGATCACCCTCAATCGGCCCGAGGCGATGAACTCTCTCAGCGTCGAGTTGCGGGCTGATCTTAACGCCGCGCTCGATGACGCCGAGCAGGACGATGAGGTGCGCTACATCATCCTGACCGGAGCGGGCCGCGCTTTCTCCGCCGGCGCCAACATGCGCGGCTCTCGCGACGGCTCCCTCCCGCCCGTTGTCTGGCCCTATGGCCTGCGCGAAGGGCAATCCGTCGCAGAGTTCCTGGACTCGTGGCGCGACGGCGACCGCAATGGCATCCGCGACCAGATGCGTCGCTGGGAGTACCCCAAGCCCATCATCGGCGCAATCAACGGCTGGGCGTTGGGCGCGGCCTCGTGGCTCGCGCTCACAACCCACATCACCATCGCCTCTGAGAACGCCGTCTTCGGCCAGCCTGAGGTGCGCCACATCTCCAACACCAACTTCATCTGGGTGCTGCTGGCGGGCTACAAGAACGCCCTGCGATACGCCCTCACCGGCGACCACATCGACGCTGAGGAGGCGCTGCGCATCGGCCTCGTCAACAAGGTTGTCCCGCATGATGACCTGCTGGAGGAGTGCTTCTACATCGGCGAGCGCATTGCCCTCGTCTCCCCGGAGACCGTCAAGATCAACCTGCACGTCGCGACGATGGGCCTGGAGATGATGGGGCTGGACAAGGCGTGGAGCCTGAACGCCGAGCTTGCCGCGCTCGCCCATACGTCCCAGCGCGAGGACTTCAAGCGGCACCTTGACGATGCCAATGAAAAGGGCGGCCTCCGCAGCTACATCGAGACGCGAGACGCCCCATTCCAGCCGGAGCCCTTCGGCCCTCGCGCCCGACGCTAAACCGGGCTCTCAGAGTATTTCTGTCAGGGCATCCTAAGGTGCGGCGGCGTGCGCTGGGCGCAGTAGGCGCAGGTTCCGATTGAGGAGCGGTCGGTCCGCAAGTTAGCCTCAGATTCTGGCCTTGCGGCCAGAATGACGGCGTTGCCGGTGGTACGCGCTTGGGTCAGTAATCGATCCAGTAGGCAGAGAGGAAGGCCGACGACGTTCAGATAGCAGCCGTTGAGTTCTGCGACGGGGCGGAATTCCGGGTGTTGGATGCCGTAGGCGCCTGCCTTATCGAACGGGTCGCCGGTGGCGATGTAGTCCTCAATCTCCTCGTCTGTATAGTCGCGCATTCGGCCCACCGTGACTTCATGGCCGACGATGGGATTGAGGTTGTCGCCGGGTGGAATGATGGCGATTGCGGTGATGACCTGATGATCTCCCTCTCTAAGCGCCATGAGCATCCGGCGGGCCTCGTCCACGTCTTGTGGTTTGTTGAGGATGCGGCCATCCGGGGCGACGACGACCGTGTCTGCACCAATGACAGGGACTGTTGCACTTTCATCCGCCACGGATTGGGCTTTTCTGACGGCGAGGTTCTGGGCATAGGCGATGGGGTCTGTGGGCATTTCCGGGTTTGGTTGTGAAATTAAGATTCCAGATTCCTCGGCTGCGCTCGGAATGACCACCGGCGTGGAATGTTGGGGGGAGGGAATGACGGAGTCTGTCGCGTTTTCGATGTTGGAGGCGGGAGCAAGGGCGGTGAAGGGGGTGTTTTGGTGCGTGAGGATTTCGCGGCGGCGGGCCGACGTAGAGGCAAGGACGAAGGCATCCAGCGGCATTCGCTCCAGCGTCGAAACGCTTTCAATGTGGTAGGTGTGAGGAAACATATCGACGGGTGTGACGTCGGTCAGAATATAGCCGTAGAGAATCAGGCGGTTTAGGTCACGGGCGAGGGTGGCAGGGTCGCAGGAAACATAGACAATGCGGCGAGGTTGGAGTCGGCGTAAGGCATCGATGACTTCGGGGTAGCAGCCGGCGCGCGGTGGATCGAGGATAACGGCGTCGACGCGCTCATCAAGTTCCGGCAGGGCCTCTTCCGTCTTGGCCAGGACCATCTCCACGTTGGGAAAGAGCGCGAGATTGACCTCAGCGTCGCGGACGGCGGCAGCGGACTCTTCGATGGCGATGACGCGCCCGACCATCGGCGCAATAAGAGCGGCAATCGTGCCGACGCCGGCGTAGGCGTCAACGATGGTGTCAGAGGCCGTGGGCTGGAGGCGGTCGCGAACGAGGGCCATCATACGCTCGGCCTGGGCGGTGTTGACCTGGAAGAAAGAGGCGGCAGACACCTTGAACGGCACGTTGAACAGTCGCTCTTCATAAGATCTCTGGCCTGTTTCGACACCACTCTCATCGCCGCGTCCGTTGAGCGCGGGATGGACAAGCGTGTCTCCCGTGTTGCGGCCAATGCGGACGGCAAGCTGACGCTCGCGATTGGTGAGCGCGCCATCCAGCTTGTGTTTGATGTCGTTGATGCGCGGATCCATAATCAAGCACTCATCGATGGGCTCGAACCGATGAGTATGCCAGTGCGTGAACCCGGTCACGCCTTCGCGTCGGACGGTAAAGCGGGCGTTGTTGCGGTAATTCCACGGGTTTTCAGCCGCAAGGATTTCTGAAACCGGCGGTTCCACAATGTGGCCGATTCGTCGGAGTTGATCCGTTACAACAGCACTCTTGATTCTGCCTTGCTCTTCATACGAGATGTGTTGGAACTGGCAGCCTCCGCACGCGCCAAAATGCGGGCAGCGGGGCTCTACACGCTCCGGCGACGGTCGCAAGACTTCCACCACTTCGGCAACGATGTATGTCGGATGCTCCTCACGTACTTCAACGACGACACGCTCTCCTGCAATGCCATAGGCAGCCAGGACGATCTTGCCATCGTCACGTCGCCCAACAGCTTCACCCTGATGGCCCGGGCGCTCAAGCTCAAGCGTAAGTCGCTGCGGCGGCCCCCCGGGAGTGGGAGATTTGCCGCTTCGCGGAGGAAAGCGGCGGTGTTTCTTTCTGCTGGCTTTCATAGTCTCGGAATTAGGGTAGCGGCCACACAAAGGGGCGGGCAAGGAAGGGGAGGCGACGTGGAACTTTCCACAGTGTGCTAACATTTACGAAGCACAAAGCGGCGGATTAAGGTGGGGAGCAGCGATCCGTGGCAAGTATCTTATTTGGCGTGGGCGACCGCCGTGATCTTGATCGCGTGGCCCAAGAAGGCAATGCGCCGTTCGACGGGATGTACGCGGCGACGGAAGACGGCTTTTGGGCTCTGCGCCAGCGCCTCATCGAGGAAAAAGAAACGGCCGGAGTCTCCGTGATGATTTCACCGGGGGATCGTATTGCTCGTGTCCGGCTCATTGAAGAGCTGCTGCGTTTGGAGGCGATGGGCGTCGAGTTGATCTCTGCGGAGGCGAAGGGGCATCCGCTTGAGATCGCCCTGACGCCGGAGAATGGCGCAGCGCCTTCAGACCGGGGAGAAATGATCCGACAGAGCATGGCGCGCAAGGCGCTGCGCGGCGTCGTTTTGGGCCGGATTCCATATGGATACAAGACCGGAGACCGCGGTCAGCTGGAAGAACACCCTGAGGAAGCGACTGTCGTCAAGATCATCTTTGGGCTTGCCGCACAGGGCAAGGGCATTCGCGCCATCGCGGCGGACCTGAATTCCCGTGGACTGCGCACTCGCCGCGGAGGCGCGTGGAGCATTGTCACAATCCGTGACATGCTGCGCAACCGTGTCTACACGGGTGCCTACAATCGTTTTGGCGCGCGCGTTGCCGGAAACCACCCTGCTCTTGTTGCATCCCCGCTGTTCAAGGAGATCCAGGAGCGGCTCGATGAGCGGGCAAAGCGAGCGGGATACGGGGCTGGCAGGCCCTACCTCCTGTCCGGCACCGCAATCTGCGGCTCATGCGGCAGCAACATGGTGGGCGTGACACGCCGCCAATCATGGACACGCAACGACGGGTCGTCAGGGTCCAACACCTACCGCTATTACCAGTGCGAGGCCGCTACGAATCAGGGGCGCTGCTCATACCACACCCGACGTTCGCGAGAGTTGGACGCGGCGGTATTGGCACGGGTCGGCCTTGACGGGATTGCCTCACGAATCGAGTCAGCAGTCGATCTACGGATTAGCAGCCTGGCGAGAGAGGCGGCGAAGGGTCGAATTCCGGCACAGGATATCCGGTCGGCTGCCCAGCTGCTGTTCCACGAGGCGGGTCGACTGCGGGACGCGACGCGAACGCACGGGAGCGCATCGGCGGCAATCGAATCTCTACTGCAATTGGCGGATGAGGACATGGCGCTTCACTCCCTGCTGCGTGATGTGGTGCTGTTGGGCGTATCACGGATAGTCGTCGGCGAGAAGGACGCGCGCGTCACCCTCAGGAAGTAACCGAGACACCCTTTTGATCATCGGCCTGATTTCCGATACGCACGTGCCTGAGGCGCCGTTGGCGCTGCCGGAGAGCGCGTTAGAGATTTTTTCCGGCGCAGGCGCAGAGTTCATCCTCCATGCGGGCGACATCTACAGCCCGTCATGCCTCGATGATTTGGAGCGCGCTGCGCCCGTATACGCGTGCGAGGGGAACGGCGATTTCTTTCGGAAAATCACGGATCCACGCATCGAACGGACGCGGGTGATGGAGGTCGAGGGGTTTTCCATCGGACTAACTCATGGGCTGGCAATTCCGGAGTTTCCGCCGCATCGCACCATTGAGTCCGTCATGGGGCACGAGTTCGGGCGGGCCGTAGACATCATCATCTTTGGAGACACGCATACGGAGGAGGTCGTTACCGTCAAGGACGTGTTGTGTGTGAATCCCGGAAGCCCCACCCTGCCCCACAACCTTGATCATCTTGTTGGAACTGTGGGGCTGCTTGAGGTGAATCGCGGGGAGGAGCCAAAAGTCCGCATCATCCGGCTTGAAACGCTGGAGGAGTTGGACATGGACAACCCCGTTAAGTGGTGGAGCGTTAGGTAGGAATAATCGAGCCGTCTCCTTGACCGAAGACGAGGGTGGCACGTATGATTGATGCCACTTTCGCCATACAATCCACGAGGTGTTTCCATCAATTACGCAATCGTCCAGACGGGCGGCAAGCAATATCGCGTGTCCCCCGGCCAGAGGGTTTCGGTAGAGAAACTCGAGGCCGAGGAAGGGGAGCTCATTGAGCTTGACCAGGTCCTGCTGATCACCAACGATGACGACATCGCCGTTGGGACACCGACAATCGAAGGAGCGAAGGTAATCGCGGAGGTCGAGAAGCAGGGCAAGGACAAGAAGATCGTCGTCTTCAAGTACAAGTCCAAGGTGCGGTATCGACGCAAGCGTGGACATCGACAGCGAATCACGGAGCTGCTCGTGCGGGAGATCATTCCCGCCTAGCCCGGTTAAAGAGAAAAGGGATAGACAGCAATGGCGCATAAGAAGGGCGGCGGAACCACTCGAAACGGCCGTGACAGCCAGGGGCAGCGGCTGGGCGTAAAGCGTTACGACGGCGAGACCGTGCGGGCAGGGACAATCATCCTGCGGCAGCGTGGAACAAAGATCTTTGAGGGAACCAACGTCGGGCGCGGTCGTGATTTCACGCTGTATTCCCTGATCGACGGCACCGTCAAGTTCGAGCATCAGACTCGCGCCAAGAAGCGCGTCAGCGTCTATCCCGTCGAAGCCTAGCAGCGCATTTCACGTGCGGAGAGCATAGCCATGAAGCCCGGAATCCATCCTGAGTACTACCAGACACAAGTGACGTGCGCGTGCGGAAACTCGTGGACGACGGGCGCAACGACGCCCGAGATTCGCGTGGACGTTTGCAACAAATGCCATCCGTTCTTCACGGGACAGCAGCGCATTGTCGATACGCTTGGTCGCGTTGAGCGGCTGCGCCGCCGGTACGCGCAGGCTTCGCAGCGTCAGGGCCGACAAGAGGGCCAGGGTTAACTTTCGTTACACGGTCGCCGCGCAGCGATGACTGAGGCGGGCCGACCAACGGCAAGCACGTATGGAGGTCAGGCGCTCATTGAGGGCGTGATGATCCGCGGTCAAACATGCGTGAGTATGGCTGTGCGCCGCCCCAACGGTGAGATCCTTGTCGAAACGCAGCCCATCGGTTGGCGCTGGGCGCGGACAATTCGCCGCATCCCATTCGTTCGGGGCGTGATCGTCCTCAGCGAAATGCTTGTGGTGGGCACACGGGCGCTGATTTTCTCCGCCAATGTTGCCTCCGAGGAGGAAAACAAGGAGTCTCCTGACCCCAACCCGGACTCTCTCTCTGCAGATGGCGAGGCGAACACGGATAAGGGGCCGGGTGGCTTGTCATCGTGGGCAGTCGCCAGTTCCGTGACGGTCAGTCTGCTGCTCGCCATCGCAATCTTCTTTGCTACGCCGGTCTTCGCGACGCGGCTGCTTGATTCGTGGCTGGACACGACCAACATCTGGAGCAACGTGATTGAAGGCGCGATTCGTCTTCTCATGTTTGTGGGGTACATCGGGCTGATCGGGCTGATGCCGGACATACGGCGCGTATTCGCATACCACGGCGCGGAGCATATGACGATCCATGCGCGGGAGCATGGGCAGCCACTCGATGTGGGCTCGATTCGCCAATTCGACACGGCTCATCCACGATGCGGCACGGCTTTCATCCTCGTTGTGCTGGTAGTCGCGATCATCGTTCACGTGTTTTGGACGCCGCCCGGGCTGGTGGACCGTGTCATCTCGAGGGTCGTTGTACTGCCTCTCATTGCGGGGCTGAGTTATGAGATCATCAGATTCAGCGGGTTCCATGCCAACAACATCCTCGTGAAGGCAATCATCTGGCCGAATCTGCTGCTTCAGTCACTAACGACACGCCAACCGGATGATGATCAGATTGAGGTAGCGATTAAGGCACTAGAAGGAGCGTTGGAGGAGGATCGGCGCCTGGCCGCATAGGTTGGCTGAGTGAGTATTATGGGGGGTGAGGATTAGGAGTCTGTCATGCCCTGGTCACGGATAGTCGGCGGAGCAGCGGCTGGAGCCATCGTAACGGCGCCATTGATGGCGCTATTTTATTTGGCGAACAAGCTCTTCGAACTTCCCTTCCCTCCTTATGATCTCTTCGACTGGATAACGCGCGTCCTGCCGGGGCCGCTTGTCACATTCGGGCTGGATCTATTCATCGACGGGATGATTCTTGTCGGGTTGGATGTGGCGGATACGGCGAAGACGGCGGAGTTGGCCATCGCCCTGCTGCAGTTCTTCGGCATGGGCGTGGCGCTTATCACACTCGTGGCGATTATCGTCCCTGTCCTCACTCTTGATATCCGCCGCGCTGCCTTTTATGTGGGCATTGCCAATGGCCTTGCCCTGACCTTCGTGTCCATTGCTATTGGCGGGTCAACGTTGCCGGCATTCGTCAGCGTGGTCTGGATTACCGGGGCGTATGCGTTGTGGGGCTACGCAGCCGGCCATGTGCTGGAGGGCGTGCTGCCAAGAACGGTGGAAGAACCCCTGCCCTCGCCGATGGCTACCAGCCTAGATTCACCGGTTGAACCCACGGCGCCCGAGGGCATGGAGGGTGCCGCAGAACCCGATCCGGTCGTTCACACACGACAATACCAGGAGGCCTCGGCGCAGCCGACGTGGGGGATGAACGGCGGGATGAACCGCCGTGAGTTCATCGTCCGTGTCGGGGGGGCCGCGGCGGTTATCACGGTCGCGGGATCAGTGACAGGAAATCTCATCGGCAATACGGGCAGCGGCGGCTCCACAATCACCATGCCTGAAGGGATGGATGAGGAGCTAATGATGGGGGGCGTTACGTCGTTCCCGAACGATGGCGATCCCCTTGTTCCTGCGCCGGGCACGCGGGCCGAGTACACCGCTGTCGAGGATCATTATCGAATCTTCATCCGAACGACTCCCACGGTTCTCGACGGGGCCTCATGGGTGCTTCCAATCAGCGGCCTTGTGGCGAATCCCGTGGAATTGTCGATTGAGGATATCCGCAACAATTATGAGCCTCGCAGCCAATTCATCACGCTCTCCTGCATATCGAACCGCGTCGGCGGGCCGCTGATTAGCACGACGCAGTGGACGGGGGCGAGCTTCAAGGACATCCTGGCGGATGTTCAGCCGCTGCCGGGGGCGCGGTACGTGAACATCGAGAGCGGCGACGGCTTCCACGAGATCGTCGATCTCGAACTCATCGACCAGGATGAGCGAATCATGCTCGCGTATGCGTGGGATGAAAGGCCGATACCCGTCGAGCACGGTTTCCCGCTACGCATCTGGCTGCCGGACCGCTACGGCATGAAGCAACCGAAGTGGATAACGAAGATGACGGTGCAGGAAGAATACACAGAAGGGTATTGGGTATCGCGGCGTTGGGATGAGGTCGCACGAGTGCGCGCCACGTCCGTCGTGGACACGATCTCCAGCCAAGATGTCTTCGAGCAGGACGGCCAGACACTGGTGCCGGTTGGCGGCATCGCCTATGCAGGAGCGCGAGGCATCTCGAGAGTTGAGGTCAGCGTGGACAGTGGAGCATGGCAGCCGGCGCAGCTTCGCGAGCCGCTTTCAGACACAACCTGGGTAATCTGGCGATACGACTGGCCGTTCGAGGCGGGCAATCACAGCATGCGGGTACGCTGCTATGAGGCCGATGGCACGCCGCAAATCGAGGCCCAGATGGGGAATCGTCCGAGCGGTGCAACGGGTATTCATCGGCTTGCGAAGTTCGTACCGGAGCGGGACGTCTAGTCGTTTTCCGCTTCTATCACCGGGGTTACCGGTGAAATGACCCGCCGCGTGCGGTTCGGCCCAGAGGGGGGAGACCGCAGTTTCAACTGCCCTAAACGTGCGTCGAAACTCCCTGCATCGTGCTAGCATCGGTAGGCAACCATTACGAAGGGATGATGCCGATTCAGCAGATGAGTGCCACCGAAGACCAGATCAGCCACGTTGTGCAGGCAATGAGCAGTGCAACGATCTCCTGCCCCGAGTGCAAGACCCGCATCCGCTACGGCGACTACGAGTGCCCTCGCTGCGGCAATGACATTGAAGAGCAGCTCCGGGCGTGGGCGGCATGGATGCTTGAGCCCATACAAGATTCTTAAACGACTCCAAGATGTTCTGCTATAAATACGCATATGCGTATTTATAGATTTGCTTTCCCGTTTCGCAATAGTGGGATACAGTAAACGGCAAATGTTAGCCACACGTTAATGGGGCTTTTCCCGGGGAGGACAGTTCACGTGAACAATAATGTTCCACTTTCTATTGCGGCGGTTGCGGCATTGGTGCTTGCAATCATCGCTGGCGGCGCGGTGTATTTCTCGCAGCAGGGAACCATCAGCGGCCTTGAAGACGACAATGCAGCGCTTGAGAGCGATAAGAGCGTGCTTTCGGGACAGGTTGAGGAGTTGGCGGCCATTACCGCGTTCGGCGGAGGTGTCAATGAGAAGTCGATGCCCACACTGACAGGGGACGTTTCCCACGTCATGGACGAGGTCTTCTCATTCAGCACGGAATACGCAATGTGCCGTGTGGATACCAATTTCACGGACTTCGTGATGCCGACGAACGCGCTGGGTGAGCTCCCGATTGATGCCCACACGTTCTACATGGCCATGGCGTCCAACAGTGTCGACAGCTATGAAATCTCCACAAATTCCGATGGCTCGACCCAGATCGTCCTAACAGGCACCCTGGATTGTTTCACGGAAGTCGACCTCACCGAGAATGCCTTGGTGCCCGACGAGTTCAAGGCGGTTCACGGCAGCCGTTCGGCCGGTGAGCCTGCCAGCTATCGGGTGACGGCCGTCGACGGCGGCATGGGCGGCGGAGGCGCCGGTGACAGCTTCGAGTTCACGACGTTCTTCGACCCGAATACAGCACCCTTCAATCACGCCGTGTTCGGGCCGGAATTCACGTTCACCGGAACAATGGTGGCGGGTGAGATCACCATCAAGGACATCGAAGTCGAGAGCATGGAGTAATCGCGCCAAGCGACCCACTTCGCAGAAAACAGAAGGGGCGGCCAAATGGCCGCCCCTTCTCTTTCGGGTCCAGGTTGCGATTAAAGGCTAGGCGCGTATTAACTCAATCTCACGCGATGGTTCGCTGACTGTATCGGTTATATCCGAATCAGGAAGAACCGCCGTCAGGGACCACGGCCCGGCGCGCACGATGTCAACATCCACGACATGACCCTCGAGGTTGGCATCGGAACCCTGCACATGGACAATCTTGTTCGTCCGTGTCCGTCCCGTCCACACATCCTTCACACGCCGCTCAATAAGAATCTCCTGCCGGGTACCGGCCAGCGGGGCGTTCAACTCCGTGACAATGCTCTCCTGCAGTTCCTCCACAGCCTTGCGCCGCTCGATCTTTACCTTGGGTGGCACATCATCCACGAGTTTGCGGTCCGCGATGGTTCCGGGGCGCGTTGAATATGGCGCGACATGCACGATGTCGAACTTCACCTGCTCCAACACGTCCATCGTCTTCTGGAACTCTTCGTCCGTCTCGCCACAGAAACCGACGATTACGTCCGTGCTGATGGCCACGCCCGGAATCGTCTTGCGGGCACGCTCAATAAGTTCCATGTATTGCGCGATGGTGTACGGACGGCGCATTCGCTCCAGGACCTCGTCCGAACCGGCCTGGAACGGCAGGTTGAGGTGCTCACACGCCCTAGGCAGCTCTGCAACGGCATCGAGGATTCGCTGCGTCATATCGCGCGGGTGGGATGTCAGGAATCGGATGCGCTCCAGCCCATCCACCGGATGGATGGCTCGAAGTAAATCGGCAAGGTCAGGCTTGTCCGGCAAATCATGGCCGTAGCGGTCGACGATCTGGCCGAGGAGAGTAATCTCCTTCGCACCCCGCGCCGCCAGCATCTCGGCCTCCCGTACCAGCTCATCAACGGGGCGGCTTGTTTCCCTACCACGCCGATACGGCACGATGCAGTACGTGCAGAACTCATCACAGCCCTGGATGATGGGCACGAAAGTGCTCACCGTGGGACGCGACGGAACAAGGAATGCCTGGTCAGTGTCGCAGGAGAGGCCCTGCCGGTCTGCAGCAAACTCGACAAGCGCCGTGAAATCCTGCGGTCGCAGGAAGAAATCTACATGGGGAAATCTTTCACGAAGCGCGTCGGTTCGCGGGCCGACCATACAACCCATCAGGGCAATGGTCGCATCAGGATTGTTTTTCTTGTACGACTTGAGGGAATCCAACCTGCCAACGACCTTGTCCTCTGCACCTTGCCGCACGACGCAGCTGTTGAGGACGACAATGTCGGCATCCTCTGCCTTTTGGACGGACTCGTACCCCAGCTCGTTAAGAGAGAGGCCGAGACGATCTGAGTCGGCCACGTTCATCTGACAGCCAACCGTCCACAGGTGATAACTCGCCATTCCCGTCCCTCGACATCCTCGTTTGATTGCCCGTTGCGGGCGGATTATATGCGATGGCGGAGGGAATGGGATTCGAACCCATGTGTCCCGATTAAAGGACAAACCGCTTAGCAGGCGGCCGCACTAGACCTGGCTATGCGATCCCTCCGCGAATTGCCGTGTTCTGAGGCCATTGTCCTCGTTTACACTGCGTTCACCATGATACAACGGTTGCAGGAAAGGCCAAAGATTCAGCCGGAATGACGCGCACGAGATTGAAATGACTGGCAACGACGAGAACGAACTTAGCCGCCGCGCCTTTCTCACCATGTCATGGCGGCGGGACGATCCCAACACGCGAACAGAGCCGTCACGCGCCGCGACCGCCGACAATCTCGTCCTACTGGGCACTACCGCGAGCCTGGGTGATTTGCCGGTCGGCGAGGTTGTCACGTCGCCTCGTCGTGCCGACATCCACGCCGTCCGCACAACAACCGGCATTCTCGCCCTGCGTTCCCGCTGCCCAAACGACGGGGCACTTATCGAATGGCGCAGCGATGATCAATCTGAGGACGTTTTGGCCGAAATTGGCCGTTTCTACTGTTCCCGTGACGCTTCAATTTTCAACCGACTTGGCGAATTAATCGCCGGACCTGCCGGCAGCCCCCTGCCCGTCCTGGTTGTCACCGAAATTGCAGGCAGCCTATGGGCAGATGAGGCGAAGCCAGAGACGCCGGAGAACGAAGAACGGCTGCGCCGCGAATTTACGCTGCCTTAGCCGCAAGTCTGAAAATCTATTGGCCGGCCGGGTCAAGCAGGACGTAACGTTGACGACGGCGCAAACGTGAGAATGCCCGCCGCGGATCCAGGGCGAGCAATGCCGCATACTTGCGCAACTCTTCCATCTTTTGTGGATCGCCCGTCCGCCGCCACGCGTTATAGCTGTCCAGCATGAGATTTGTCACGCGCTGCACGTCCACGCCATGGATGAATGTCTGAGCAACTTCTGCGAGGACTTCCGCGTAGATGTCGAAGTTGTTGGACAGACGGCTGAGCACGCCATCCAGACCCGTCCACCGCGCCAATTCATGTTCGGAGGCAAGCGCGTAGTGGCTCCGCCCCAGCCGCGTGTAGTAGCTGATGTCCAGCCGCGGGATGGCCTGCATTGCGGGATTGCGCCGTCGGCGCCACCTGCTGCGGCGGCCGGTCAGGCTCGCGGGAAAGATGCCTATCAGGAAGAGTGTGCTATCCGCGATGTTGCGGTTGGCCTCAAAGAGGTTCTGCGCCTCCCGCGCCGCGCCATGCTCCGCCTCTTCCATGAGGCTTTCCAGCAGGTTGCCGAAGTGGGCGGCAAGGTCAGGTATCGGAAAGATCTCCCTCATCCGTACATGGCGCGCGAGCAAGCCTCCAAGATAGTCAAGTGTGGCAATGCTGGTGCTTTGCCGGTCGATATAGAGCGATTTGAGTAGGAAGAGATCGAACAAGCTCTGCAGTTCAATTCGCTTGAGCTGCGTGATGTCCGCGTAGAAGCCGTCAAGGAGGGTATCGACTTTACGAGCGAAAGCGCGGTCGACGATATTTCGCCCTTCATGCGCCGACGCCGTTTCTTTGAGAGCCTGTACGGCAGTCTCTACGTCCGCCATGTCATCTCCCCGCGCTCTTTCGTCTCGATTGTACTCTCTTTGCCGGTTACTGCACTGTCTGCCACCTCACAACAGGCGATCCCTCTTCACGGATACGCCGTGCTGCTCCCTTACGGCTCAGGTGCTCCAGGTGCGAAAGTGCCTCCCCAACAGCGGCCCGGCGCAGGAACTCGTCCATCTCTTCCCACGAACCAACGTCCCACGGCACGCCTGCCGCGACCTCATAAGCCGTACGCGGAGGGCCGTCCGCCGCTTTGAGTACGGCATTGAGGCGAGCGTCGTGGTGTTTATGGAGTTCATTCACGCGCCCCTTGAGGTCGGTGAAGTGATGTTCGTGTGCGGGCAGAACGAGATCGACATCCAGTTCGCCCACTTTGGCGACTGAGTCAAGATAATCGCCCAGGGGATCGCCGTCCGATGTCATTCGGACAGAGACATTGGACGTGATGATGGGCAGGATGTGGTCGCCCGTGAAGACCATCCGGGCTTCCTCATCCACCCAGCAGAGATGACCCGGGGTGTGGCCGGGTGTCCAGAACGCTCGCAGGTTGTGATTGCCGGTTTTGTAGACCTCTGAGCCGTCTAGCAGCAGATCCGGGGGCTCAAACTCGCGGAACAACGCCCAACTCCGCGCCTCGCGCTCTTCTCCTGCGCCGCGTTCTGCTGAATCGCCATGAGACGGGATACCTTCCGGGTGCTCTTGCCGCCGCTCTTCTTCATCTATTGCCCGGCGTCCGCGTCTTCCTCCAAATAATTCACCCTGCAGTTCCTCTTCCGGCACGCCGTGTCGGCGATACCACTCCTTCATGCGCTCGCTGCCATCTGTTCGCGCCGACTTGGGATTGCGTTTGATCGCCTCCATCGCCTCTCGGAACGGGCTCTGCTCCCAGTCGATGCGGTGCATGGCCGTGCGGCCGCCGGTGAGTTTCTTGGCGTCGATAGCAAGGCCGTAGTGGTCGGGGTGATTGTGCGTAATAAGGATGAAATCGATCTGGCCGGGCTTGATTCCCAACTGCCCTACCAACTGGTCTTCAAGAGCTTCAATGCCCTCCTCGGAACGGAGGCCTGTGTCAATGAGGATGGGTTTGTCCGGGCCGGTGACGAGATACGGGAGAGTGTAGCCCAGAGGATTTTCCGGCATCGGGATTCGCATCTGGAAGATGCCGGGAGCTACTTCATTGACGGATTCAGACATTACGCAAGTACCCTCATGCGCTTTAGCGCATCTCATGCCATGTTGCCGCCGATTATATCAGCCGACGTGCTGTCTAGCCCCGCTAACTCTGTCTCTCAACGTTCCATAATCTTGGCCGATAAATGCGCCGCGCAATCCAAACGTTTGTTATACTCAAATCTGTTGCGTCATAATGCACGGGGCAGGTTTATGGCGGCCGCTTTACGGGGGCTCGGTAATTGCAGCCTTTCAGGCAATCGCCATGCACTGCTGGCCTGCCGAGAATTGAAGTCGCAAGGGGGAAATTAGTGGCAGCCACACGAGACTTTGTAATCCGCTTCGCGGGCGAAGGCGGACAGGGCATGGTGACCGCATCCGAAGCCCTCGCCGCCGCAGCCGCGCAGGTTGGATACCACGTGATGACGTTCGTGACGTTCCCGTCCCAGATCATGGGCGGGCCCACGTGGAGCCAGTGTCGCATCTCCGTGACACCGGCGCTCAGCAACGGCGACACGCTTGACGTGCTCGTCGCGTTCAATGAGGAAGCCTACGAGGTTCACAAGGAAGAGCTTCGTGATGGTGGCATCCTCGTCTATGACTCCGCAGTCTTTGAAGTGCCGGAGGAAGATAAGGGTGCGATGAACATCGTGGCCCTGCCCTACGAGGAGCTTGGAAAGTCGACCGGCAACCCGCGCGCCGCCAACATGGTTATCCTTGGCGCAGTTGCGCAGTTCGTCCAGTGGCCTGAGCAATACCTCGAGGACTTCAACGTCAAGCGGTTCACACGAGGCCGCCCGAACGACGCCGAAGTCGTTGCGGCCAATAGCATGGGCCTCGGGCTTGGGCGCGACGCGGCAAGGGAGAGCGGATTCTCGCTCGGCGAGTTGGCCGCCCCTGACCCGCCCGACTACGAGCAGATCATCATCAAGGGCAACGAGAGCTTCGGACTCGGCGCTCTGGCCGGCGGCGTCAACTTCTTCGTCGGCTACCCGATTTCACCAGCAACGTCCATCCTCGTGTTCATGGAGCAGAACCTCCGTGGCGAGGGGACATTCGTCTACCAGGCAAGCTCTGAGATCGAGTCAATCAGCACAATCGTCGGCGCAGGATTCGTTGGCAAGAAGGCGATGACCTCCACCGCCGGCCCAGGCTTCTCCCTAATGAGTGAGGGGCTCGGCATGGCGTGGATGATGGAGATCCCATGCGTCATCGTCGACGTTCAGCGCGGCGGCCCCGCCACCGGACTGCCCACCAAATCGGAGCAGTCCGACCTGTACATGGCGATGCACCCGGCGCACGGCGACTCACAGTTGCCGGTTATTGCGCCCGGCACCATCGAGGAATGCTTCTATGCAGCGATGCACGCCCTTAACTGGGCGGAGCGCTACCAGGGACCTGTGATTGTGCTCTCTGAGCACATGCTCTCCGAGCGAGTCCAGAACATCCGCAAGCCTGATCCATCCCTCGTCGAAGTGGAGGCGAGGCAGATCTACACAGGCACGAACGGGTACAAGCGCTACGAGGGCGATACCGTTACACCCATGCCGCTGCCCGGCGGCCCGGGCGCCTACGTCGCCAACGCGAGCGAGCACGATACAATCGGGGATACAACCCACCTGCCGGTTCATCACGTCCGCGGCACGGAGCGCCGGTTTGCCAAGTTGAAGCTCCTTGAGGACACACCGTACGAGTCCCGCAACACGGACAACGACGTGGTTATCCTGCCGTGGGGCGGCTCCAAGGGCCCGGCCCACGAGGCGTATGAGCAGATGATGGAGAACGGCGTGCCGGTGGGCTGGTATTACACCATGTTCGTCTCACCGCTCAATCCCAAGCTGCTGGATGAGCTGCGATCCAAGAAGCTCGTGCTGGTTCCTGAGCTCAACTACCTTGGTCAGTTGTCCTCCATCCTGCGCCAGCACGGCGTCAACGCGAAGTCCCTTACCCAGTACACAGGCCTGCCGTTCAAGGTTGCAGACCTGGTTGAGAGAGTCACCGCCGAGGTTGAGGCCATGGCGGGCAGCAAGGTCGGAGTCTAGCGCCCTGAGCATGGGCCAAGTCGAAAGAGAGAGGTAGCAGACAATGACGAAGCGGAATCCCGAGTACGATTTCAAGTGGTGCCCCGGCTGCGGCGACTTCGGCGTCAAGCGCGCCATTGAGTTGACGATCGCAGCACGCACGACCGAAATGGACATCCCGTTCGAGAACAACGTGATCGTCGCCGGAATCGGTTGCTCGGGCAACCTGGTTCACCTGACGGACGGCCCGCAGCCGTTCGGTTTCCACGGCATCCATGGGCGCACCCTGCCCGTCGCGTTCGGCATCAAGAGCGGCAACCCCAGTCTTGAGGTCATGGTTGTCGCCGGTGACGGCGATTTCCTGAGCATCGGCGCGGAGCATATCGGCCCCGCCGCACAGCGCAACCTGAACGTAACGTGCGTCATCATGGACAACGGCGTGTACGGTCTGACGAAGGGACAGAGTTCGCCCACCACACAGTTCGGCGTCGTGACCAGCACCACGCCGGGCGGCAAGATCGAAGGAGAAGTCAAGCCGTTCCAGTACTACCTGTCACTGGGCGCATCGTTTGTCGCATCGGCGTTCTCCAGCAAGCCGCGAGAGATGGCGCAGATGATTCGAGAAGGCATGGACTACCCCGGCTTCTCCATCGTTCACGTGCAGTCTCCCTGCACCACCTATAACGACAACTACGACATCCTCCGAGGCAACGCCAAGAAGGGCATTGATCCGCTGACCTATGACCTCCCGGAGAGCCACGATCCGACGGACTTCAGCGAGGCGCTGAGGGTTGCACAGGATCCCGGTATTCCCCTCGGCGTCCTGTACGCGGCAGACAACTCCGAGCCTCTGGACGAGCGCTACAGCAACCTCAACGCTCGCCTGCGCTCCCGGGACGTGGACGAGATGATCGCGTCCTTCGCAATCCAGTAGACGCGGAACACATACGCCCATGGCCCCGCAGACGCTGGAGGCCCGGCTTAGAGACGAAATACGGCGAAGGGGTCCAATCCCCTTCGCCGATTTCATGCGCGTCGTCCTCTACGACCCGGACGGCGGCTACTACAGCAGCCTCGAGGAGCACATCGGACCGGCGGGTGATTTCTACACCGCGCCCGCCACGCACCCGGCGTTTGGGGCGTTGCTCGCCTTACAGCTTGAGCGCTGCTGGGAACTGCTGGGCGAGCCGGAGACCTTCACGGTTGTGGAAGAAGGCGG
Source organism: uncultured Dehalococcoidia bacterium (assembly GCA_964653005.1). GTDB lineage: Bacteria > Chloroflexota > Dehalococcoidia > UBA6926 > UBA6926 > VXMO01. The sequence continues at coordinate 114,938 of CAZZAN010000003.1, forward strand.
CGGTAAGGGACGTCTCGCTGAGGATGTTTTAAACTACATCCGTCATTTGGCGGCGGATTTCTGTCAGGCCGTTGATTACCACATCGTTGAGTTTGGGCGAAATGGGCGCGTGACGTCCTCGCAGAGCGACGACGCGACAATCGACATCAACTGGGATGGGAACACCCTGCCGGACGAAATAGAGGCAGGCGCGATCATATCCAATGAGTTATATGACGCCATGCCGCGTCATCGTGTGATTCAACAGGGTGAAACTCTTTACGAGTTGCTGGTGGACGCAACCGACGCGGGGTTCATCGAGACTGTCGCGGAACCGTTGACGCCCGCGTTGGCAGAACGACTGCGGCAGTTGGACGTCACGCTGCCAAGCGGCAGCAAGGCGGAGATCGACCTTCAGGGAATCGAGCATCTGAGAGAAAGTGCGTCCCGGCTGCAACGGGGATTCGTGTTCACGATTGATTATGGCTATCCCGCCGCCACGCTGTATGACGGCTCGCGACGGGAGGGCACCCTGCTCTGCTACCACCGCCATACGTCCTCAACCAACCCGTACATCAGGCTGGGTAAGCAGGACATCACGGCGCACGTGGATTTCACGTCACTGGCCCGGGCCGGAGAAGAGGCAGGGCTGCGAACGGAGGGGCTGTTGACGCAGCAGCGGTATCTCAAGAAGCTCGGATCGCAGGCGTTCATCGATGCGCTGCGCGAGCTTGATCTACCGCCGCAGGATGTCATGGCCAACCGCATGGCCATCCTTGAACTCACCAAGTCGAGCGGGTTCGGCGGGTTCGGCGTCCTCATTCACAGCACGGGCACGGAGGCAGGCAAGCCATTTGGCGTGGATGAGATCGTCATCAGCCGCGCGCGTGGCGGGTTGGGCGACCTCCCGCCCGTTCTACTGACACCTGACCATATGCCGCTGCTCGCCGGGCGCTATCCGCAGTATTCTGAACTTGACAACATCTGGCCCGAAACTCAACGACCGAACGCTCAGCAAATTCGTATAGGAGGCAACCAACAATGACAGTAGCGGACAGGCTAAAGGAACTCGGAATCACTCTTCCTCCGCCCGCCACACCCGGCGGCAACTACACGCCCGCCAATCGCGTCCACAATACACTTTACGTGGCCGGACAGCTTCCCACGCAGGACGGCGAGCTAATCTCGCCTGGCAAGGTCGGCGCGGACGTGACCGTTGAGCAAGCGGCAGAGGCAGCACGAATCGCGACGCTCAATGCGCTTTCAGCAGTGGAGAACGCCCTTGACGGCGGCCTTGACGCCGTTGAGTCAGTGACGCGGATTACCGTATTCGTGAATGCTGTTCCGGATTTTGATCAGCACTCGATCGTTGCGAACGGCGCATCAGACTTGCTCGTTGCCGTTCTGGGTGAGGCCGGACGACACGCCCGCAATGCCATCGGTATGGGATCCCTGCCACGCGGCTCCTGCGTCGAGGTGGAAACGAACTTCAAAGTTCGGTAGCCGACTCCCCCATCATCATCCGGGCAACATCCTGTCCCTGGCGGATGCTGTAGTTAGTTCCCCGATCCTCCGGGTAAATCTGGCTCATGGCCGCGAGCCAGAGGCCGTCAACGGGCGTCTTATTGGGTGGAATCTTGTCGCTGAAGTGCGTGGTCATGATTGGCTGCGCCGCACCTTCACGGTGGACGTACGTCCGCTCCACCCATGACAGGTCGAACTCCGGGTTAATCTTCTTTAGGTGCTCGACGTAGCTATCGATAAGCTCCTCATCTGAGAGCGACCAACGAGGATCGTCGGACGTCACATAGTCCGCCGTGTAGAGGATGTGTTTGCCGCCATAGACATCAGGTGGGACGAGGTTGGTCTGCTCCAACGCTAGCAGGAACGGGATGTCCGCATCCGCGATGTTGAGCCAATAGATGGGCGAGAGGCTGCGATCCATCACCCAGATCACGGCAATCGCGCCCTCGTACTCGATAGTGCTGACTTTATTTAGATAGTCTTCGGGCAAATCCACAAGACGCGGCAGGAGGAAACTCGGGACAGTGGCGAGAACTGCATCATAGTCGCGTTTTTCTTCGTTACCATTCGAGTCGGCAATGGTCAGCCCCGTCACGCGGTTGTCCGCCGTTTCGATGCGGGACACGCCGACGCCTGTCCGCACCTCACCGCCCATCTCCGTGATGCGCTGCTCAAGGGCGTCAATCAGTATTTGCCAACTGCCCTCGATATAACCGAGCTGCTCACGCCCAAGCAGGCCCTTGCGGGAGGCGACGCGCGTTGCGAACTTGCTCCACATCCACGGCATGGCGATCTGTTCTGCATAGCGCCCGAACTTGCCGCGCAGCAACGGCTCCCATATCTCCTCGTAATTGCGCCGCCCTGCCCACTTGCGCATGAATGCCGCGGCCGTGGTGTCTTCCAGTCTCTTCCAGTTCTTGATGCGTTGGATGTAGAGCGTGACCAAGCCCATGCGGATGCGGTCGAAGAAGCCCACGGGGCTGAAGCGCAGAAGGTCCGTTGCTGTGGCGAACGGAAAGATGCGCCCATGTGTGAAATAGCCGACTTTCGAGTCTTCCCAGATGAGGCGGTCTTTCAAGCCGAGTTCGTCCAGTAGGCCGATAATCGTGACATCGGACAGGAAGAGGTGGTGGTAGAAACGCTCCAGCCGGCCGCCGCCAACGTCGAACGTGGACGCCAGCCCGCCCAGGAACGGCGCGCGCTCGAACAACTCAACAGTGTGACCGGCCTTGGCGAACTCATAACCTGCGGCAAGTCCGCCAACCCCGCCGCCGATGATTCCAATCTTCATTCAGTTGCCTTTAGTTGCTCGGCGTCCGATGCGTTCATGCCGCTCGTGGGGCGCAGCACTTCGCGCAGCGGCACTCCCTCCAGGACGAGTAGGATCGCTCCAGCTATCGTAACGGGAACCCACAGCGTGGCGTGGATGACGACTGCGTATGCCGTGGCAAGCCCCGCTCCCACGCCGGCGCGGACAAGCGTCTCCTTCGCCAAGAGTTCAAACGGGCCGATGCCGCCGGATGACGAGGGCACGGCAGTGGCGAGATTGGAGGCGGCAACTGCCACACACAACACGACGATTGGCGTATCCACATCCATGGCCACGGCCACGAGGATATAGACCAAGGCTTCGCCCGCCCATACCGCGTTGGAGACCACGAACCAGAACGGTATCTTGCGCGCGTCTTTGAGAGCCGCGAAACCATGGAGCAAGGATTCCAGAATTCCCATCAAGCGTGCGGTATAGCGGTCCGGAAGAGGCCGTGTAACGGTACGGCCTCCGCGGAGCGCAGCGTCCGGAAACAGCACCGCCAAAATGACCGTCACGGCAGCACCGATGAACACCACGGCAGCCACCTGCGCGGCGAGCGTCAGCAGCGGTGAAAGTGTCCACATGGAGGCAAAAAACAGCAGGCCGATGCCGAGCCATAGGAGGAGGGTCAAGCCGTCAAGGATGCGCTCCACGGCGATTGTCGCCAAGCTGGCGGTCATGTCCAATCCGGGGTTGCGGCGCAGCAGATAGGCCCTTACAAACTCGCCCAATCGAAGCGGTAGGACATTGTTCGCCGCGTAACCGATAGTCGCTACGAAATACGAGCGTCCGAGGGTCACGCCGCCCAAGTGTACCAGCAGGCTCTGCCAGCGCCACGCGCGCAGGGTGAATGCCAGGAAATAGACAATCACCGCCGGAATCAGCCAGAGATAATTTGCCTCCGCGAACGCGTCGAAAAACTCATCGAAATCGATGCTCCAGAAGACAAGGGCAAGGAAGGCCACGCTTACGGCGAGTCCGAAAAGGGTGCGCCTGTTGACGAGCATTAGGGCGCGAACCTAGGCAGGCCCGTAGACCGGATCAGGCGGCGTGCTCAGCTCCGGCGTATAGTCGGACGGGAAATAGACGTAGATGTCAGAACTGCCAAGTCGCCACGGTGGCTCCCGCAGCGTCCAGTAGGTCCAGATGGTCGACCACGCGCCCGGGTCGATCACACCTCGCACAATGTCACCAACTCCCAGCCCTTCGTAATATTGGTCGCCCCGGTAGACACCCTCCGGGAACCACCATCGAAGCGGAATGCGGACACGATTCGCCGTGCCTGATCCCCATTCAGCGGTCTGAATGTTGGAGGCGCTGTCCGTGTTGAGAGCCATGATGAGGCCGCGCGGAGGATTCTCATCGGTCACGACAGGCGACCCTTCCCCACACACACTCTCGCCGCCCATGCACCGGTACTCAACATTCGAATAGTCACGCAGATACCAGTGCCATGGCCATGAATACCCGTGCGCAGTATCGATCGTGAGCGGCAAATGCTGCCCATTGCCCGTGGCAGCGGCGTAGCGATCAATCTCATCGACGGCCTGCTCAAGCGCGGGCGAGGTCTGCGTGTACACAAGCATCTCCACGGGAACGTCGCCGTTCTCAAAGCTGGCGCGGAGCGAGGACCGAGCTGTGAGGATCAGGAGCACGGCCAATCCACCAACGGCTACCGCGTGGCCCACGCGGCGGGCATCGGCTTGTTGGGATATTTGGCGAATCTGATTGACGGCCTGCGGCAGGTATTCTCCCAGACCACGTCCCGCAATCATGATGATCGGCAACGTCAGATGAATGGACAACCACGGCATCTTCTCACCGGCCATGAGCAGAAGCACGAGCGCAAGCACGAACCAGTAGATGAGAAAGACGTCAAACGTCATAAATGCAGGTCGTCGGCGGAGGATAAAGAAGCCCGTAACGAGGGCCGCGATGAGAGGCAGGAGTTCGTACACGGACAGAACCATGAAGTAGTAGTACCAGGGCTGACTCCCCCGCCCAACCTCCTGCTGCGCCACCCAATACCCCAGCGACTGCCAGACGCCGCTGCCAAACCCGATACCGTTCGTGAGCAATGTTGTAAAGAGTACGGCGATAAGGAGCCAGAACACGCCGGCGATGATCAGCCAATGCCGTCCGTGCCAGATGATGCCCAGCGCCGCACCAACACCAAAAAGGGCCAACAGTACGAAGACGGCGACGTCCAGCGCCTGGATACCGAACAGCGTGCCCGCGGCAGGGTTCTGGATTTCATCCAGGTTTGCCAGGTCGAATCCGATGCCCGGCAAGCCGGATAGCTTCTCGATGATCCACGTCGTCATTCCCGGTCCTTGAGAAATCGGCGCGCCCACCGGTCCGGGAAGATTCGCCAGCGCGCCCTCCCCGACAGTCACTCCTGAATCGGGATTCGCTAAGTGAATCCCGAGAATGTTCTGAAAGAGCGCGACGCCTGCCGCGCCCATTGGCAGCACGAGGGTTGTCAGAATCAGGCCAAACACGGCTGCAGGCGGCCATTCGCGCAGAGGCGTGCGAAGGAGCCGTTTGGCATCGCCTATGTGGGCGAGGATAAGAAAGGTTAGCGGCACCAATACGAGAAGGTACATTATCTCCTTGGTGGCAAAACCGATCGCCAACGTCGCCGATGCGATGACGAGGTAACGCAGTCGCCGCGAGTCCATGTATGCCCACATCGTCCAGAAGAGGACGAGCGTGATGAGAACCATATAGATGTCGTTGCGGGCGAATCGGCTGAAGTACAGGATGCCGGGCGAAATTGCCAGCAGGGTCGACGCTGCGAGAGCGCCAAGTGTGCCCATCCGGTGACGGAAGAGGAGATACGGCAGCGCAACCACGATTGTGCCGAGCAGGGCCGGCAGCAGGCGTAAGGTCGCGTCAGAGGCGCCAAATAGCCGAAACACAAAGTTCGTCGCAATGAACTGAACAGTGCCGTGCAGGAGGGGGTTGTGAACAAATCCACCGCCCTCCGCCATGAACCAGGAATAGTAACCGTGCAGGCTCTCATCGTGGTGAACTGCCCGTGTCCCCAGATCCCAGAAACGCAGGACGGCAGCCACGACCACGATGGCCACGAGGATGGCGGCTTCAGGCCGCCGTGCCCACGCTTTGACATCGTCAAACGCCTGTTGCCACGCCATGCGTGATATCAACGTTCGGTGCTCCCGCTTTACCGCAGGAGCACCGGTGGAATCGGAGGCGGCATTTTCAACCCCGTCCATCGATTGGATATCTTGTCCGGCATCAGCCGCCGGGTTGGCCCTGGTTGCCGAACGGCGGCGGTTTCGCCTGCGCTGAGATTGATTCATGGTCAAATCTAACTATACCGAGACTGGTATCAGATGATGGGCACGTATCGGAGGATCGTTGTGTTTCCCGACTCAAAAGCCACTTCAAGGCGGTTTGGCATGGAAGCAAGCAGCCTGCCCGCTGTGTCCTCTCCAAAGTCATTCCGTTCCAATGAGCCGACGAAGATATAGTTGATGCCGTAGAACTCCAGCCTGAGTTTCAACTGATCCTCACTAAGGTCTTCGCTCTCTGTAACAGATTGTCCGCGATAGATCTCTTCGGTGTACTCAATTCGCGGTCCAAATAGTTCGGTGCCGCCCCGCCATTGCAGCTCATGCCCCTGCCAACCCATAGGCGTCGGCAATCCGGTGATCGCGGAAACGCGGCCGTAATCCGAATAATCGTCGCCGTGCGCTTCAAGAATGTAGTCGCCTCGATCCGCATTATTCAGCAGCCAGTCGATGGCAGCCGCGTCGTCGGGGAATCGCTCTCGGTACGTTGCGAGCCCATCCAGCTCAATGCTGGTTGACGGTGAATCCTCAATACGTTCGGTTGCGCCGAGAGGGCCATAGGCCGCACCGACCAGCAGCAAGACTAGGCCGCCTGCTCCTGTCACGATGAGCCCGCCCTGCAGCGGCGAGAAGCGAGCCGGGCGCTGCGCAATGACCCACGCCGCGCCGATGCCCGTCGCGACTGCCAGCAGGGTCCACACCTGGTAATGCACCTTGAAGACGGTGTTCATGCGAACACCGAAGGAGTCCCATACGTAGAAGACCTCCGTGATCACGATGCCCATCGCCGCGGTGGCCACCAGCAGACACGCGAACTGAATCCCCTGTGGCAGCGGGCCGTCTTCTCGTCCGGTTGGCAGCACCGCGAGGAATCCAATTGCCGTCAACACCATCGCGGGCGCGGCCACAAGCCAACGAACACCGATATCGGCCACTGTTGGCGGGTCAACCGGAATGGGCGCGTCGTGGGGGAGGAGACTCCACCCGATCACCACGAGGGTCCAGAGAATAAGAGGGAGAGCAGCAAGGAGCGTGACGCCGCCAAGGTGCAGATTCGATACGTCTTTGTTCCTCAAACGCATGACAGCGAATGTCGTCGGGGGCAGTATGGCTAGCGCCATCGGGCCCCAGATGCGCGCGTAGTGGCTGAGTTCAGTGCCGGAGGCGTGAACGGGCAAGACTCCCTGCACGCCGCTGCTCACCGTCAGGTAGAACGGGGAGAAGAGTGCCAACGACAGGACAGCGATTGATGCGACGGGGACAACGATGTCGAGGGCCGTTTGCTTGCTCAACAAGGTCTTCCCCAGGCCTTCTTCGCGCAGTCGGAGGGCTATGATGGCCACGAGCAACAACAACATATAGGCCAACCAGTCCCAAGTGTTGATGAAGCCAAGCGCTCCGACAATTAGAGCAGTGAGGAAGAGTTCACCGGCACGCTGTCTCGGCCATGTCATATCCGGGGCGTCCGGCTTGCACAGCCACGCGAGCGTCACGGTGAGGGCGAGCAGGACAAAAGGCAGCGACATCACATGTGGGTGGAGATCACCCAACAGGAAGCTGAACGCAGGGAACTCATCGATGGGGGAAAGCACTCCCGGATCCTCAATGATGCGTGTAGAGTCCCACCACGAGAAGCTGAATCCCGTCGCGCCTTCCAGTGACAGCGCCTCCGTAAGTGCCCGTATCCCGCCACTCAGGTTGCCGGCAATCAACAGTGCAACGACCGCGGCGACACCGCCAAATACTGCCACGATGTCCAGCCTCGGTGGCTGAACACGCGCGATTCCGGCCCGTAAAACCGCGTTCATCGTCAAGGAAAAGGCAGCGACCGCCGTAAGGGCGAAAAGCGTGACGAATGCAAGGTTGTAGCCGACAGTTGCCGCAGCGCCCGTGAGTTGAGCCGGGATGCTGAAGATCAGATAGCCAAAGTGGTAATAGCTGATGGAATGACCCGCCAGCCAGGGATCGGCCGCGGGGAACATCGGGCTGCTGAGCGAGCTTGCGAGAAAGGCAAGATCCATCGGCTGCTCAGTGGTGAGACCGGTGATGGCCGTTGAAATGGTGATGTCCGGCGCGAGGACACGGAAAACGGCGAACAGCGCGAACGCTGCCAAGAACACGGCTTCGCTCGCTGCCAGCAGCCGCCAACGGCTGCGGACAAAATCGACCATCTCCTCCCGGTTTTGCCGAGCCAGCACTACACTCGCGCCGAGCAGCAGGGCAAAGACGGCCAGCAGTGAAAGCAGTCCATTGTCAAGGACACGCGCGGTAACGAGCGCCCAGTACGCGTAGGCCAGCACAAGGATGCCCAGTACCTTGGAGACGCCGTAGCCGCGGTCCGGCAGGTCACGGAAGAACGGGAACGCCCATGCAAATCCCGCCGCCCCGATAACCTGAAGCAGAACGAGCCAGAGAACCAGGTGGAGCATGGGAGAATACTCGGGCTGCTCGCGCCTTTACGCGAGCAGCGCCGTCACGAACGCGCGGGCGTCGAACGGTTCAAGGTCGTCGATGCCTTCGCCCGTTCCGATGTACGTCACAGGGACACCGAACTCGCGGCGTATGGCAATGGCAATTCCGCCCTTGGATGTGCCGTCCACCTTGGTGAGAATCACACCATCCACGCCCACAGCGTCCATGAACTCACGCGCCTGTGAGAGGCCGTTCTGTCCCGTCGTGGCATCCAACACGAGCAGAACAGTGATGTCCGCCGCGTCGACGGTCCGCTCTACAACCCGCCGCACCTTGCGCAACTCATCCATCAGGGATGTCCTGGTCTGCAGGCGTCCAGCCGTGTCGATGATGACGGTGTCGACGTCGCGAGATTTGGCCGCCGCAACACCATCAAAGGCCACTGCTCCGGGGTCTGCGCCGTGCTGCTGAGCGATAACGGGCGCGCCGAGTCGCTCACCCCATATCTGCAGCTGCTCAATGGCCGCGGCCCGGAAAGTGTCCCCTGCTACCAACAAGACACGCCGATTTTCAGTCATCTCGCGTCGCGCCAGCTTGGCAATGCTTGTCGTCTTGCCACTGCCATTTACACCCACCACAAGGATGACGCGCGGCGTGCCCTTATCCTGTTCAGATGAGGCAGGAGATGAACCGTTGACGGCAACATCGACCAATTCGGCAGCGAGCGCATCACGGAGATCACCCGGCTTTGCCCCGCGTATCTTCTCAACACGGTCACGCGTGCGTGAGATTAGTTCTTCGCTGAGATCGAGACCAACATCCGCGCCGATCAGCGCTTCTTCGAGTTCATCCCACGTCTCCGCCGGTATCGAGTTTCTGCCAAAGATGCTTGTGACGCGGCCAAACCACGCCCGCTTGGTCCTGTCAACGCCCTTTTCGATTGATGATGCCACTGGCTCTCAGCTAGTCCACCGGATCGATGGCAGACTCCGCCTCCATACGAATCTCAAGCGCGTTGGCGTGCGCAACAAGACCCTCTGCGCGCGCTATGGCGATTCCACTCGGCCCCAAGTCTTGCAATCGCTCCTCCGGCACGGCGACGAGGCTAGTCACCTTAAGGAACTCAAAGACGTTGACGGGGGAACTGTACCGCGCCGCGCCGCCAGTAGGCATGGAGTGGCTCGGCCCCGCGATGTAGTCCGCCAACACTTCCGGCGAATGCTCACCCACAAAGATGCCGCCCGCGTTGCGCAGGCGAGGGATCAGCGCGTGCGGGTCTTGGGTCATGATGCACAGGTGCTCTGGAGCAAAGGCGTTGCAGAAATCAGCGACGTCATCATCTGTGTCGACAATGACAAACCCGCCCGTCTGCGTGGAAAGGTGGGCGGGTGAATTCTCCGGCAAGTCTCGCAGTTGGCGTTCCAGTTCCCTGCCCGTCCGTGTTGCCATTCGCTCTGACGTCGTCACCATGACAACACGCGCCTCGGGGTCGTGCTCAGCCTGCGCGAGCAAGTCCGCCGCGCACAGCGCCGGATCGGAGCGGTCGTCCGCTATCACCAGCGTCTCCGTCGCGCCCTGCAAAGAATCAACACCCACGACGCCATAGACAGCCTTCTTGGCCAACTGTACGAGAAGATTGCCCGGGCCGAAGATCTTGTCCACTTGCGGAACGGATTCCGTGCCAAGCGCGAACGCGGCGACACCCTGAGGCCCGCCAACACGAAACACGCGGTTGATGCGCGCGATGCTGCACGCGACCAGCGTGACTGGAGCAACGACGCCATTGGCGCGCGCGGGTGTTGTTACGAAGATCTCCGGTACATTGGCCACGCGGGCAGGGATGCCAATCATCAAGACGGTTGAGGGGTACGCAGCTCGGCCGCCGGGCACGTAGATTCCGGCGCGCTGCACGGGGCGGATGAGTTGGCCAACGCCACGCTCAAAGTCCATCCAGCCGGTCCGTGACTGCTGCGCGTGAAAGGCCTCGATCTCTTCCGTTGCCTTGTGCATCGCGTCAATGACGTGGGTATCCACGCTGTCGTAGGCCCGGGCGATTTCCTCCTGCGTCACCTCCAGCGCGGAGAGCTCTACATCGTCGAACTTGCGCGCGAGTTCACGGATGCCCTCGTCGCCGTCCACACGCACCACCTCAATGACGCGTCGCACAGCTTCCTCGGGAGAAATCTGCTCGCCGAACGCCCGCTCAAGAAAAGAGAGGGTGGATTCCGACGCCTGCGGATTGAGCCACGGGTTGGCTGCGATCAGCCCGGTCTTGCCTTCTTCAAGTCCACGAAAGATTCTCATGCGAGGATTTCCTCCGCGTGCTTGAGCGATTGCTCCATAGTGATGGAACGGTGCTGCGGAATGATCTCCCGGGGGACACGGTCATATACACGGTCAAGCATCCCCTCCGGATCGGCCATCAACTGCTCAACTTCCACGCCGTCAAGATCCGGATCATCCAGGTAACGCGAGATGAAACGTGGGAATTCGGCCCACGTGCCGGGCAGTGTCAGTACGCGCCCGGCCACAAATTCGCTCCAGTCGCGCAGAATATTCTTTTTGATAAACGGTCCAGGCACGGCATCGATGACGCGATTCGACGCGATAATCGTTTTCTGCCAATCCATCAGCTGTCCGCGGTCGCCGCGGATGCCAACCTCCAACTCGTACTGCATTGCTCTATCCAAGATATTCTTCGTTGGCTCAGCGCCAAGATACTCATCATCTTCAAAAAAGGGGCGATAGACGTTGACGATCCATGCCTCGTCCGCAGCAAGATGGCTCGCATAACCAACAAGAAATGCAGTCAATGCCCAATCATCTTCCGGTGAACGGGTAACAAGGTCAGGCAGTGCCTTCTTCATGCCACGAAAGCCGTCTCCCGTTCCGCTTTCGGTCAGGTGAAAATAGTGGGTCTCCTCACGAGGCTCGCGAGTCAACACACGCCGGTCGGGCGCGGTGGAACCCAGGAGGGCCGCGCCAATGTGCTCCTGAAGCTCGTCGATACCCAGTTCGTCCACAAGGTCTTGAACAATGCTCAGGTGTACCGCCAGCATCGGCATGGCATCGATACCCGTTAGCGGAGGGGCAGTTCCGGCGGCTCGCCGAAGTGCTGGGTGAGGGGAAAAGCGATGACGTCCGTCGCCCCAATCGTCCGCAGCGATTCAGTCGCGACGAGTTGCTCGGTCTGCTGATGATTGATGACGAACGACACAGAAAACCACTGTTGGCCATTTTCGCTGTCGAGGCTCTCACGCGTGACCACCGGGGCTATCGTGGGCCCCTTCAGTCCTACACTGCCCAAAGACGGCAGATCGAAAAGCTTGCGAGCAACTTCTTGAGGCGTATCGCCCGGGACGTTGGCCATGACTACATAGCGCCCCTCTGCGTTGAGATTGGCGTGGATGTATTCAAGCACTAGCCAGGCAGACTGCACGGCCTGATCGTCATAGACTTCCTTGTTTACACAGGCAACAAGCGCGGCGCTGGAGTGCAGTATCGGCCGGGGTGGATTGCCGAGCCGCAGACCGGTCAGCGAATGGGCCGAGAGTGTCGACCCCGTGACGACAACATCTGCTATGAGATCAGCCGCGCCCAGGTGCGGCAGCAACTCGTGCGAACCCTGGAACAGTCTCACTCCCTTGCCAGAGATACCGTGAGTCTCCATGTAATTCTGCGTGAGGCCGGGGTATTTGGTGGCGACGCGCAGATCCCGACCGAGCTGCCGGGACCATCCCGTTAGATCGCCGACCGGAATATCACCGGAATCGCCAAACCGACGGCTTGGCGCGGCCAGCATGAGCCTACTGTGTCCGAACCCCAGGTCCGGGATGAGGCACGAAACGTTCTCCAGGCCGGAGAGGCTTTTCTCCTCAAACCAGTCACGCCCGGTGATGCCCAGATGCGCCCCGCCCTCGGCAACGATGGACGGAATATCATCCGGCCTGAGAAAAACGGCCTCGCACTCGGGAATGTCGCGCACCTCTTCGACAAGGCCGGTCCCACGACGGGACACGTGGATGCCGCACGCGTTGAGCATCGACATCGTGTCGTTTGCCAATCGATTGTTACTGGGAAGAGCCAGCCGCAGCACTTTTATCTCGCCTCTATCCATGCGTGCCGCAGCTGTCACGTAGTCGCGGCACGACAAATCATCATGCGTTCGTTCTTGTAGATTCTAACGTAGGCCAAACTCAGAACAAAGCGTCACCTACAAAGGGGAGGTTCTCGATAAAGTCCACGCCATAGTAGCCCGCAATAGCAATTGCAGTTACGAGGATTAGCTTGCCCGCCGCCACGACGAGCAAGAAACGCCGCAGCGGGTAGCGAATCGCGCCTGCCCACACACCTGCAAAGTCAAACGGGAGGGGCGTTGCTGCGAAGACGAATATCGCCCAGCCGCGCCAGCGTGTCCCCATCGATTCAAGCCGCTTGTACCACCTGCTCTCGTCAACCATCGATGAGCCGCCCCGCCCTGCCATATAGGCAGTAATCTCGCCCAGCGCCGCACCGGCCGCGCCGAAGATTCCGATCAACAGAGGGTTGAGTGTGCCGGACACAGCGAAAATGACCGCATGCCCGGGAACAGGGAACAAGACGACGGTGGCGCTGTTGATAAGTTGGAATAAGAAGACACCGAAATACCCCCAGTCGCCAAGTGCTTCAACGAAGTTCGCGTAGCGAATAAGCAGAACAACGACTGCGAGCGAAACAACGAGAGCGCCACCAAGTTGGAACGCTGCAACCAGGCGATTCTCTCGCCGCTGAGCGCCCGGAGACGCCGCCGTGGTATCCATCAACTCAACGTCACGTCGCCGGCATGAACGACTCTGCGCTGCCCGTCATCGGTTTGAACAACCAGCCCCCCGCTCGGTTCAACATCCAGCGCCACACCCTCAAAGGTTGAGTCGCTTCCAGACACGTTCACCCGTTTACCGAGGTTGACGAGTGACGAGCGCCATTGGCCGAACACGTCGCCGCCCTCTCGCGCGTCCACATACAGCGCATCCATCTCCTCCAACAGCGCGCAGAGCAGATCAACGCGGGAGACCTCGCCGCCCGTCTCCCTGCTGAGGCTCGTGGACGCTTCCGCGATCTCCGGAATCGACGCCGTGTCCCAATTGACGTTGACTCCGATGCCTGCGACGGCAAATTGATCCTCTTTGGACTCCCCACGCACGACCTCAACGAGGATGCCACAGACCTTGCGACCGCCGATTAGGATATCGTTCGGCCACTTGATCTGCGGATTGAGTTGGGGGCAAACGCGGCGGATGGCCCGTGGAACGGCAAGGGCGCAGATCATGGACAGCGTCGGGAGCAGGTTTGGGTCCGGTCGCAGCAATATTGAGACGAGCAGGGACGCTCCGGGGGGCGACATCCACGAGCGACGGAAACGTCCCCTACCCCGCGTTTGCTCGTCTGCCGTGATCGTCAGTCCCTCAGCAGACCCTTCCCGCCCCGCCACGGACACGTCGTCCTGCGTGGAATGCGTGACCGGCAGATGCCTGTATTCAGCGCCGATAATGCGCGTTGCAAGGCGTTGCTTGACCTCAGATTCATTCAGGACGTCGGGCATGTGGCGGCACTTCCTCACTCGATGTGCGTCAGCAGACATATGTCCACTCTATAATGATGCATATCAACGTGGCTCACGGGTTAGGGGAGTAGGATTTCATGGAATATCGTCGATTGGGCAATTCGGGCCTGCAGGTTTCAACCGTTGGTCTTGGGACGAACAACTTCGGCAGGCGCCTCGAATATGAACGGAGCGAAATCGTCATCAAGGCGTCGCTGGATAACGGAATCAACTTCATTGACACGGCCAACATCTACAGCATGGGCGAGTCTGAGGAGCACATCGGCAGGGCGCTCGTAGGGAATCGCGAGGCGGCGGTGATTGCCACCAAGGGCGGCGGGCAAATGCAGCAGGGCCCACACGGCAGCGGCAACTCCCGCAAGCACATCACCAGCGAGGTAGAGGCGAGCCTTAAGCGGCTTCAGACTGATTACATCGATCTGTACCAGATTCACTTCCCCGACAACGACACACCCATCGAGGAGACGCTGCGGACGCTCGATGACCTGATCCGCGCGGGAAAGATCCTGTACATCGGCAGTTCTAACTTCGCCGTGTGGCAGGAGGCGGAGGCCGCGTGGACGAGCCGGCATCTGGGCCTCAACAGCTTCGTTAGCACCCAGCCGGAATACAGCCTCATCAACCGCGACGTGGAGCGGGAGTTGATCCCCTTCTCCGTGAAATACAACATCGGGATAATTCCCTATTTCCCGCTCGCGGGCGGGGTGCTCACCGGCAAGTACACGCAGGGTCAGGAACCGCCGGAGGGCACGCGCATGTCCACCACGCCTGCCAACTTCCGCGGCCGCTTCATGAACGAGCGGACATTTGCCATCGCGGACGTGGCTACGAAGTTTGCGGAGGAGCGGGGCCACACGACCGTCGAACTCGCCATCGCGTGGCTGTTGGCGCAGCCGCAGGTATCGAGTGTCATCGCAGGAGCGACACGACCTGAGCAAGTGGAGGCGAACGCCAAGGCCGCAGATTGGACGCTGACGGCGGAAGAAGTGGCGGAACTGAACGAAAAGCTGGCCGCGCTCGGCTAGCGGGACAGCCTTAAGCTTCTTCGGCTACAGGGTGGCGGGCTGTCACACGTATGACGTAGTTCTGCGGATCATCCTGCGTGGGAAAGTGGCGTCCCTGCGCGAACATTTCCGTCAGACGCTGGAAGAGCAACGGGCCCACCTGGGATACAGCGTCTTCCAGATCGGCTGAAACGGTGGACACGTCCAGGAAGGCGACGGGCGTCGCGCGGTATTCTCCTTCGTCCGTGCGCTGGATCATGACGATATAGGGCGATGTGTCGCCCCGCCGCGGATTCCGTACCCAAACGGTGCGAACGGGAGGCCATTCTTCGCGCGGGGCCTCGCCGCCCTCAGCAAAAATCTCCCCCAGCGCGATGCCTGCATTGTCAGTGACGTTTTCAAGAGCCGCAGCGCGTGTTGGGCCCTGTCCCGTCACACCTGTCATCGCGGGAATCAGTCCGCGATACGATCCGTCCTCATTGGGCAACAGAACCGCCGTATACGATGGCGCCATTTCTTCTCCTCGTCTTTATGCGCCCGCCAATATCGACGCCGCGGCGGACTCGGCCGCCTCTGCCAACGGTCTCACATACAGACCGCCCGCCACAATCGCTATGAGCAGACCAAGAATCAATAGCCACATGGTCCGCGAAACGCTTATCGGCTGTGCGCCGTCTTCCGGCTGCTCAATATACATTTGCCTCACGATATTCAGATAGTAGTACAGGGAAATCAGGCTTGCGAATATGGCAATGGCGACCGGTACAAGGAATCGCGCTCCCGCTGTGGCAACCACCGTGAACAAGTAGAACTTGGAGGCAAACCCAACAAAGAACGGGAATCCGGCGAGGCTGAAGAGCGCCCCTGTCAGCGCGAGCGCGAGGAACGGGTTGCGACGCGCCAAGCCGGCCAGGTCCCGCACGCCCTCCTTGCCCGTCTGTTGCCAGACGGCAAGCAGCACCATGAACGCAACCATCGTTGAGGCGGCGTAACTGACGCTGTGGAGCAGCATTCCCGCAATCGGTTTCGTGGGATCGTCAGCGCCTAACGCCGCAATGCCGAGTAAGAGATAACCCACCTGCCCGATACTTGAATACGCCATCAGCCTCTTGAGATTCGACTGCAGGATGGCGACGAGGTTGCCGAGCATCATGCTCAGCACCGCCAGGAGGATGAACACCCAGTCCCAGAAGAGCGCTACCGGTTCCAGCGCCACGGCAACCAGACGGATCAACAGGGCGAACCCGGCCGCCTTGGACGCTGCTGCAAGATAGGCAGTGATTGGAATGGGCGCGCCTTCGTATACGTCCGGCGTCCACATGTGGAACGGGACCGCGGCGACCTTGAAACCAAGTCCTGCTGTCAGCATGGCGAGCGCGATAATCAGTCCGGGGCTTGGCGAGAGTTCGCTAAGACCGCTAGCCACCTGGTCGTAGCGGGTATCACCTGTCAGGCCGTAGATGTACGTGATGCCCAGCAAGAGGAACGCGGAGGCAATTGCGCCAAGCAGGATGTACTTCATCCCTGCCTCGTTCGTCCTCCGTTCTTTCCATGTGTACGACGCGAGGATATACAGGGAGAAACTCAGCAGTTCCAATGAGATGTAGGCGGTGATCAGTTCTCCCGCCGCCGCCATACCCATCGCGCCGACTGCGGACATCATCAGGAGGGCAACGAACTCCCCGGGGCTGTCGATGGACGACACGAACTGCGAGGAACCAAGTATGGTCACCGCCGCGAGAATCACGAATAAGGCGAAGAAGAACGCAGAGTAGGTGTCAAAGATGAGGATGCCGCCTGCGAAGCGGCTTGAATCGCCGTCGCTTGTGATGATGATGAAAGCAGCGATGGCGGCCATGACCGCCGCGCCGCCGTACACCAGGAGGGTCCGCGAGAGGCGCGGCACGATGAGGTCGAGCGTGAAAGCCCCGAATGCGAGGCCGGTGACGAGGTAGCCCGGCAACAGCAGCGCCCAGTTCATCGCTTCACCAGCCCCTACACTGTTTCCGCCAGCACGGCCACGGCCACGATGATTACTGCCGCGATTGTGAAGATAAGGGCGTAGTTGAACACGTAGCCGGTCTGGATACCACGGAGCAGATGCCCGGCATCCACCGTGCGCGCCGCAGGCCCATCCACACCCGCATCATTGACGACCCTTCGGTCAACCTCACGGATGAAGCCGGCAAAGACCAGCACGATACGGTCGATGATCCACTGCGCCGCAATGTCGATGTAGAACCGGTTTTGGATGAGCTTGAGCGGCCCCGCAACCGACTCAAGAACGGTGTCGTCAACGCGCTCCTTGTTGTTCCAATAGTTCAGCCCGACGCCGATGCCGGCGACCGCGGTCAGGGTGGATGCCAGCGCCAACAGTGAGTTGAAGTGGAATTCACGGTGGCCGTCCGTCAGAAACTCAATAAAGTCCCAGCCGAACGAGAGCACGATGCCAAGGAATACTGCCAGCGCCCCCAGTAACACAAGGGGGATAGCCATAAGCGGCGGTGGGTCATGGAGCCCGGCTGTGTGGCCTCCTTCTCCATCCTGGCCGCCAGAGGCCTGTGCCGGCTCTCCCTGAGCGACAACCAGCGCGAGCCTGGTCATATACAGGGCGCTGAGGAATGAGGCGATGACTGCCCCAAAGAAGAGCAGGTAGCCGGGCAGCGTCTCGATCTCAAGAGCAGGGGCGAGAATGCCCTCCTTGGAGAAGAAGCCGCTCAAAAACGGAATCCCAGCCAGAGACAGACTGCCGACAACGAGCGCGGCTGCGGTGAGCGGGGCGGCAATTCGAAGCCCGCGCACCTCGTAGATCGAGGCAGCGGAGGCGTGAATGGCGTGGAGCGCCACTCCTGCTGTCAGGAAGAGTAGGGCCTTGAAATAGCCGTGTGTCAGCAGGTGGAACATGCCTCCGCTCGGGTCGCGGTGGGAGGGGTCATGCGCCAAGCCGGCAGCGCCAAGCGCCAGCATCATCAGGCCAAGTTGGCTCACTGTCGAGTACGCGAGGATGCGCTTGAAATCAATCTCGCCCAGCGCGAGCAGCCCGGCAATGACGGCAGTCACCAGCCCGATCACGGCCACGAACCAGAGCACGCCGGGGGCCTCCACGAAAAGGTCAAACATACGCGCAACGAGGAACACGCCCGCAGCGACCATCGTCGCGGCGTGGATCAGCGCGCTGACGGGCGTCGGGCCCTCCATGGCGTCCGGCAGCCAGATATGGAACGGGAACTGCGCGCTCTTGCCCATTGCTCCCAGGAAGAGCAGGAACGCCACCAGCGCCGCCTCTCCGCCGCTCAACGCTGCGATGACCTCCCGGATATCGAACGTGCCAGTGTTGAGGTACGCAACGATGATGCCGATCAGAAGGCCAACGTCGCCAAATCGGGTTGTTATGAACGCCTTTTTGGCCGCCTCAGCCGCCGAGCGCCTCTCCCAGTAGAAGCCGATGAGCAGGAACGAGCACAATCCCACCAGTTCCCATGAGATATAGAGCAGCAGCAGGCTGCCGGTGAGAACGAGGGCAAGCATGGACGCGGCGAACAGCGAATGCGCGGCGAAGTACCACCCAAACCGCTCATCGCCTTTCATGTACTCCAGCGAGTAGACCTGGACAGCGAGCGAGACGGACGTGACGAGGATGATCATCATCACCGAGAGGCTGTCGACGATGTAGCTCAGCCCAAACTCGGAGCCTCCCGCAGACAACCAGACCACGGTCCCGACGTATTCGCCGTTGGCAAGGTAATCGCCCAAGACACCCAGTGATCCTATGAATGCGATGCCGATGGCCGCGACGCTGACCCATGACGCGGCCTGCGGCAGGATCTGGAGCCGCCCGATGGCGAGAATCACGAATGCGGCAAAAGGCAGCGCGGCAACGAGCCACGCCTGTTCAGCGCCGATCGGGATTGCGTCCAGCAGGGCGGTCACTCTTTGGATCCCCTACTGCTGCAAGGTGGAGATGCGGTCCAAATTGACCGTCTCCCAATTTCTAAACATGCGCAGAACGATGGCGAGTGCAAGGCCGACTTCCGCCGCCGCAATGGTGATCACAAAGATGATCAGCACGTGGGCGATGGCCTCAGTCCCGACCACATAGCGGGCAAAACCGATGAGATGGACGTTGACGGCGTTCAACATCAACTCGATGGACATAAGGACAAGAACGGCATTGCGCCGCGCCAGCACGCCGTACAGGCCCAGGCAGAACAGTGCAGCGCCCAGGATGAGCATGAATTCGAGGACTGTCATGCGCCCTCTCTCCCGCTCCGCGTCAGCACAACCGCGCCAACCAGCGCCACCAGCAGCACCAGCGATGCAATCTCAAACGGAATGAGGAAATCGCTGAATAGCAACTCGCTTAGGGCCGTGAATTCTGCCATCGGATCGGCGCCCGGTTCGCGGGTGCGCCATGGTGTCGCCAACGCAGCCGCCACGAGCAGAGCGAACAGTCCCACGCAGGCCATCGCCGCCAGCGGACGCTGCGCATTGTCTTGCACATTGGTCTGTTCCGGCGCGCGGGTCAGCATGATGGCGAACAGGAGAACGATCGTAATCGCGCCGCCGTAGATGAGCACCTGCGCGAGCGCGATGAACTCCGCCAGCATCATCAGGAACAGAGCCGCCACGCCGACCAGCGAGATTAGCAGAAACACAGCAGCATAAACGACGCTCCGTGTTGCGACGACGCCGACGGCTGCTGCGACGGTGATTATTCCGATTGCCCCCAGTATCGCGGTCTCGATCATTCGGCGTCTGTCCCGGGTTTGGATTCGTCCGATTCGGATTCGCCATTAGAGGAATCTGTATTGGCTGCCTCCTGCGCCGCACGTTCTGCCGCGCGTTGCGCGCGGAGTTCAGCGGCCTTGGCACGAGCGGCGGCCACACGAGGATCAACGGGTTTGGCCTCTGCACTGTCAGCTTCGGATGCAGGCGCGCTAGCCTCTGTCGGCGGAGTTTCACCGCGTTCTGCGGCGCGTTGGGCGCGGAGTTCAGCGGCCTTGGCGCGGGCTGCAGCTACACGAGGATCTACTGCAAGCGCATCGCCAGTAGGCGGTTCAGGAGCGGCGATTGGAGCCTCTGTGGGCGGGGCCTCCCCGCGTTCTGCCGCGCGTTGGGCACGGAGTTCAGCGGCCTTGGCACGGGCAACAGCTACACGATCTTCACTCGATGCTTCCGCTCCTGCCGCCGGGGTTCCACCACCCTGAGCGGCGGCACGGCGCTGCGACTTCTTGGCCTCGGGCGGAGACCACCGGCCCTTGGCCTCTTGCTCCTTACCCGCTTCAAGCAGTTGCTCCAGGTCGAAAACGAGATTCGGGCGCGCATATTGGCTGGCGTCGAAGTTATCCGACATGATGATTGCGTCGAAGTTGCAGTACTCGACACAGAGACCACACATGATGCAGTCGGCGACGTTCAAGTCAAAATAATCAACGATCTTGCGGCGAGTGCTGTCGCCTTCTGCGTGCTTGGGATTGTCCATCATTGCGACATCGATACAGTCCGTGGGGCAGATGCGCATACAGACCAAGCAACCCGTACAGTACGGCTCCGGCACATCCTTATCCCAGGTGAGCACAGGATGCGCCATGAATCGGGGCGCGAGTGTGGGCGCAACCGATGGATATTCCGCCGTGACGGGCGGCTTGAGCGCCAGCTTCATCGTTGTAAGCAAACTCTTGAACGTGCCTAACATGACTATTGAGCCCACCTTTGCCTGAATTGCCGGAGTCTCTGTTCTCTACGCCGCTGTATGAAGATGCCGGCTGCAGCGGCCAGCACGATGCTCACCACACTGATTGTCACACTTGTCAGCCACAGCTCCCAACCGTTCTGGTGCTGAACCCAGACGACTGTTGCCACGACCATAAGATTCACGAGTGATGCTGGAATCGCCAGTTTCCACGCGAACGCCATGAGTTGGTCGATGCGGAGTCGGGGCAATGGCGCGCGTATCCAGAACACGATGAGAATGATGGCAGCCATTTTGACCAACAGGTAGAAGGGCTGCAGGATCGGGACTTGATCGGAGAACGGCCCCGTCCAACCACCCAGGAACAGGATTGTTGCTAGGAACGCCATCGTCGCCAGCCCGGCGTACTCAGTCAGGAAGAACACGCCCCATCGGATGCCGGAGTATTCGACAAACGCGCCGCCAACGATCTCTTCTTCCGCGTGAGGAATATCAAACGGGATCCGCGCCGTCTCCGCCAACGCGCCCACAAGGAAGAGAATGAACCCCAACGGCATGATCACCAGGTACGGCACACTGCCCTGAGCCTCAACGATTCCGGCGAGACTGAATGGTCTGTCCGTCGCTGTTTGCGCCAGAAGTCCGACGGCCAGCACAGCAAACACGAGCGGCAGCTCATAGCTGATCAACTGCGCGGCGTTGCGGGCACTCCCAAGCAGCGCGTACTTGTTGTTGGAGGCCCATCCGGCCAGCACATGACCCACGACGGACAGTCCGAGGATGGCGATGATGTAGAACAGGCCAATATCGAGATCGCTCAGTACCCAGTCGGGGCCGAACGGCAACACCATCCAGATCATGAAGATCGGAGTGAAGATGAGGAGGGGGGCGACATAGAAGATAACGATGTTGACGCTCCCGGGACGCACGTCCTCCTTGAGCATCAGCTTGATCGCGTCCGCCGCCGTCTGCAGGATGCCTGACGGGCCTGTCCGTGACGGCCCCACACGCTGCTGCAGCCGCGCCAGCGCCTTGCGTTCCGCCCAGATCACGCCGAGCACGGCGGTCAGGATGCCGTTGAACAGCACGAACACGACTATGGCGATGGTGATGAGGTCCAGCAGGCTCATCGGTCCACCTCGCCAAGAACGATATCCATGGAGCCGAGAATCACGGTGGCGTCGGCAAGATACGAGCCGCGAATCATGGCGGGCAGTGCCATGAGATTGCAGAAGCTCGGCCCTCGAATCTTGAGGCGGTACGGCCGAACAGTGCCGCCTGACGAAACGAGATAGACGCCCAGATCGCCGCGCGGGTTCTCGCCATGCACGTACACGTCTCCCTCCTCCGGGCGGAGGATGCGTGGCACACGACCCATGAACGGACCGTCCGGGAGTTTGTTCAGCGCTTGATCGACGATGGAAATCGACTGTTCAATCTCCAGCATCCGCACCATATAGCGGTCGTAGCAATCTCCCGTTTGACCGATCGGAACACGGAAATCCAGTTCTTCGTAGACGGAGTAGGGATCGGCCTTCCGAATGTCATAGTCGATGCCCGCCGCCCGCAGCAGAGGGCCTGTCACGCCGTAATCAAGCAGATCCTCCGGCGGTATCGCTCCTATGCCGGCGGTGCGCTCGATGAATATCTCGCTCTCCGTGAGCGTGCCCCGCGCTTCCTCATAGCCAACCTTGAGTTGATCCAGCAGGGCGCGAACGGCGGGGACGAACCCATCCGGCAGGTCTTCCTTGACGCCTCCAATGCGGAAGTAGTTGTGCATCATGCGCGCGCCCGTGACGCCCTCAAATATCTGTTGAATCCGCTCCCGATCCCTAAACCCGAGCATCACAGGGTTCATTGCGCCGGTGTCCAACCCGTATGTGCCGTAGAACAGCAAGTGACTCGCGATGCGGTTGAGTTCGGAAAGGATCAGCCTGATGTAGTCGGCGCGCTCCGGCACCTCCACTCCCATCGCCTTCTCAACCGCTCGCACATAGACCCATTCATTGTTGAAATTAGCCACATAGTCGAGGCGGTCGAAGAGTGTTGTTATCTGTTGGAAATTCTCGCCCTCCGCCAACCGCTCGGAGCCGCGATGCAGGTAGCCGATGTGCGGATACACATCAACCACCCGCTCACCATCGAGCGTGAGAACCATGCGGAACACGCCGTGCGTGGCGGGGTGCTGCGGTCCCATGTTGATGCTCAACTCCGCCTGCTCCGTGACGGGGTCGCGCACGATGTTAGCCGACATTCCGGTATCAGTCGCCATAGAACGTCACCTGTTCCGGAATGTCATAGCTCTTGCGGCCGGGAAAACCCTCGAATCCCTCATACAGGATCAGCGGCGACAGATCCGGGTGGCCGCGAAACTCCAGGCCAAATAGGTCGTGCCCCTCACGTTCGTGCCAGTCTGCGCCCTTCCAGACGCCGATCATCGTTGGAATCCACGGGTCATCGATGGGGGCGCGCGTCTTGACCACCACCTTGTGGGGATGGCTTAACGAGGTGAGGTGGTAGACCGCCTCCAGCTCGTCCTGCCAATCAACAACCGACAGGCAGCGGAGGTAATTGAAGTTCAGTTCCGGGTCAGACTTTAGGGCTGCGCACACGCCAACGACGGACTCGCGGGAAACGCGCAGTTCAAGTTCATCAAACGAGTAGTCAATAGACTGCGCGTTGTCCCCAGTAATCTCCCGCACGCGCGCCTCGATCGGTGAGGGCGCGGGGGAGTCCTCAGGCCGGTCTCCCGACGTCACTTACAGTCCCCTCTTGAGCCGCGGCTCATCCTGAATCTTGCGCTGGAGTTCAAGGATTCCGTGCTGCAGGGCCTCCGGCCGCGGCGGGCACCCCGGCACATACACATCCACGGGAATGATCTGGTCCACTCCCATCACGACCGAATACGATCGGACATACGGACCGCCACAGGTCGCGCAGGATCCCATCGCAACAACCCACTTGGGCGCGGGCATCTGCTCATACAGGAGCTTGATCGGCTCGGCCATCTTCTTGACGACCGTTCCCGCCACAATCATGACGTCGGATTGCCGCGGCGAGGGCCACGTGACGACGCCGTAGCGGTCGAAATCATGCTTTGGCATATAGGCGGAGATCATCTCGATTGCACAGCACGCCAAGCCAAAGGTGAGCGGCCACAGTGAGGATTTTCGCGCCATCGCGAACAACTCTTCCGTCTTTAGCGTGATCACGCCGGAGAGGCCGCTCTTCTGATGCGCCGCAATGTTCTGCAGCGCCATACGGGATTCGGGCGTCGAGACGACGGGGCCCTGCCCCATGCCGCTCTGTCCGCCTGCGGGTTCAATATTCATCGCCAGGAAAGCACCCCCTTACGCCATGCGTACACCAAGCCGAAGAACAACACGACAAGAAAGATAACCATTGAATAGAACGCGGCAGCGGGCAGATCAAGGAACACGAACGCCCACGGGAAAAGGAAAACAGTTTCCACCGCAAAGATCAGGAAGAAGAGGGCAAACAGGTAGTAGCGCACGTTGTACCGGGTGTTGCCCTCACCCGTTGGCAGGATGCCGCACTCATAGGCAATGCCGCTCAGGCTTGTGGCGCGGCGCGGCGCGAGAATCCATGAGATGACAAAGAAGGATGCAACACCGCCGAAACCGAAAATGGCGGCAATTCCCACAGCGGCCCAGTTGAACGCATACTCAGCTGGCATTCCCCTGCACTCCTGTCGGCCAGTCTATGTGCGCCTCAAACATAGTGTCAACGAAACTCCGGGTACTCATCCGATCCGCCCCAGTAGAGCCGTTACATCGCCGTCAATCAATTCGAGCCACGGAAACGGCCAGATACCAATGGCAACGATGAATGCGATGAGCAGCCCGCCGGCCGCGAGTTCCACACGCGATGCGTCCGTCAGTCCTTGCCATCGTTCACTGACCGGGCCAAAGAACACCTTGCCCAGCAACCGCAGCACATAGACCGCCGTTATCGCCGCCGCAAACACGCCGAGCACACCAACAAGCGGATACGTATTGAACGCGCCGATGAAGACCAGCAGCTCCGCGACGAATCCGCTGAGGCCCGGAAGCCCCAGCGAGGCTAAGCCTGCTATGGCGAAGAACGTGGCCGTGCCGCCCATCCGTTTGGCCAACCCCTCCAGCACGCCGATGTCACGGATGTGAGCGCGGTCATAGACTGCGCCGACGAGCACGAAGAAGAGGGCTGTCATAACGCCGTGGGAGAACATCTGCAGGACCGCGCCGTTCACGCCTAACGGGTCGAGTGTCGCGAGACCCATAATCACGTAGCCCATGTGGCTGACACTGGAATATCCGATGACGTACTTGAGGTCGCGCTGTCCAAGGGCGGATATCGCGCCGTAGACGACATTGATTGTCGCCAAGATGATCAGGACGGGCATCCACGCCTGCGCGCCCTCCGGGAACAGGTCCATGCCGATGCGGAGGATGCCGTACGCGCCCAGCTTCATGAGCACGCCGGCGTGCAGCATGCTGACGGAGGTGGGCGCGGCGACGTGTCCGTCCGGCGACCATGTGTGGAACGGCCACAGTCCCGCCAGCACGCCGAATCCAACGGCGACAATCGGGAAGAAGAGCAACTGGAATTCGCGGGAGTATTCCTCGTTGTCGCGCAGGCTGAGGAAGTCGAACGTCGGGTTGTCCGCGAAGATATAGAGCGCAATCAGCGCCACCCAAACCAGGACGCTGCCGAGGCTGAGCATGATGGTCAGCTTCATCGCGCTGTATTCCTTGGTGCGGCTGAACAGCAGCGGCGGCACATAGGAGCGGAAGTCAGTCGAGCTGCCCCACACGCCAATCAGCAGGTACATGGGGATGACGGCCAATTCGTAGAAGAAGAAGAAGAAAAACAGGTCGAGCGCGACAAAGACGCCGTAAACGCCCGCGATGAGCAGCAGGAAGAGGACGAAGAATTCCTTGGTTCTGTCAGGAAGACGCCAGGCGACCAGGGTTCCGGCAAAGGCAACAACCCCGTTTAGCAGCACCATGAGCACGGAGATGCCGTCCACGCCCAGCGTGAATCCGATCCCGAGGCTTGGCAGCCACTCGACACGGGTGAGTGGCCAGAACTCCGCTCCTGCCGGCGCGCTGAGGTAATGGCGGAGGGTCAGGTATATGGATAGGGCGAATGTGATGCCGGTGACGGCGGTGGCGATGCCGCGGATGGTGTTGGGCTGACGGCCCGGAACGAGAATAAGCGCCAAGCCGCCCACGAACGGCAAGAGAACCAACAGGCTTAAGACCAGTTCGTCCGCTTCAGTCACCCACACTCCTCCGACGGCACCGGGTCAGCGGCCTCTACCCGCCAATCATAACAGTCCCTCAGTTAGACTTGCCCTATGGACTTCTTGAACGTTGGGGGGCTTGAGCTTCTCTTTCTCGCCGGCATCGCTATCATCATCGTCGGTCCCTCGCGGGCCGCGGAGATGGCAGGCGAGATTGGCCGCCTTATCGCCCGCGCCCGCCGCACCATCAACTCCATGACGGATGATCTGCAGACGCAGGCGCGAGAGGAGACTGAGCCGCTTCGCTCAGCCCGTGAGTCTATCCGTGATGTGGAATCGAAATTGCGGCGTCCTCTTGATCTAGGGGAAGGCCGTTCGAATTCAGGGCGGGCCGAGCCATCAACGGAGGAAACGGCTCCGTCCGAAGAGAGTGAGCAGCCTAGCGACGAGCCCCGGCCGGAGGACCGTCGGTGACGACACCTGAGCCGGAGGGCGTGTCCGCATCAAAGATGCCCCTGTCCGCGCACCTGCGGGAACTGCGCACGCGGCTCATGTGGACGTTCATCGTGGTGGGTATTGGCGCCGTTGGCGCGTTTGCCATCGGAAATCGTCTGGTGGACGTGCTGCTGATTCCGTTCCCAAACGACATTGAAGTCGTGCAGATTGATGTTCTTGAGGGCGTACGCGTTCGCATGAAGATTGCCCTTCTAGGTGGAATCATCGTCGCATTCCCGATGATCCTCTATCAGGCCATCATGTTCGTCCGTCCCGCGCTGACCGGCTCCGAGAAACGCTTTGTCTATATCGCCCTGCCAATCGTGAGCGTGCTGTTCGCCGCGGGAATCCTGTTCGCCTTCTTCGTGCCGATCCCCGTGATGATGCAGATCCTGCCCCAATTCCTTGGTGAGGATATTGAACCGCAGATACGCATCGACAGCATCGTCGGCACAACGGTCTGGCTCATCTTTGCTATGGGACTGCTCTTCGAGTTGCCCGTGATTATGTACCTGCTCGCCCGCATCGACATCATCGACCCGGCCAGCCTGCGGACAAAACGCAAGGGTGCAATCCTACTGTCATTCGTCGCCGCCGCGATCATCACGCCAACCGGCGACCCCATCAACATGGTCATCTGGGGCGTCCCGATATGGGTGCTCTATGAAATCGGCCTGCTCATGGCGCGCTTTGCCGCCTGGCAGCGGAGAAGGTCAGAATCCGGTTAGCCTTCGCCCTCAGGGCGAGGACGCTGTGAAGTAAACGAAACAAGAAAGCGCCGCCCGTAGGCGGCGTCTCTGTGAACCCTGAGTTCGGTTTTAAGAAGCTAGGTTTTCGCGGTCGTTGAGTCCGATTCCGAACTTTCTTTTGCGTCCTCAGACGGCTTGTTCTCTTCCAGTTCGGCTCCCTTGCGGAATTCCCGAATCGAGCTTCCCATGGAGCGGGCAAGGCCAGGAAGTTTGGCGCCTCCAAATATCAACAGGATGATCGCCAGAATCAGGATTAATTCAAGTCCGCTTGGAATCGTCATGCTACCTCCCTGCCTCTGCCCACAGTATACGCGATGGGTCTACTCTTGCCGCCCTACGCCCGGATTAGCGTGCCGAACGCGAAGACAAAGAATGTTGCAATGGCCAGCAGCCCGGCGCCAAGAGGCACCGTCAACATTGTCAGGATGGCCTGCGTGCCGACAAATCGATTGGCCTCACGGATGGCGATGTACGTCAGGCGGACAGCGGCCAATGACGTCAGGAGGACTCCCAGCGTCATGACCCACGGTCGCGCGTCGGCTGCAACCAGCCACAGCAGCGCCGTCGGGACGAGCAGCCACAGCGACAAGGCAGCGTAGGTCATCGCCGAATGCTCTTCCGCGATGCTCGCCTCGCCCTCGAACGCCTTGCCGATGACGTGCAGCAACAGCATGAAAAACAGGAACCCTGTGTACCCGCCCAAGACGAAACCCACCGCGCCAATGGCCGCTCCCGTTACGCCCTCGTAGTCCGCAATCAGACCGCCGAGGCCGAACAACGCGCCCGCCACAAGCAGACCAACAAGCAGCAAGGCCGTCCCACGCCATATCGGCTGGTCGATGGCGATATCGCTGAACGAGTACGTCGGCGTGCGCACGATGCCGCGCAGATAGAACGTCACGGGCCGCTTGCGTTTCTGCGGCCCCTGCACGCCCACGCTCTGGACATCTCCCCCCGCCGACGGATCAATGAACATCAATCCATACTACGCGGGTGGCAAGCCTCTCAACGAAACGCATCAAAACTTACGTTGATAGCAGAATATCGACAAAAACAAAAACAGCTATCAACGGTACGTTTAGCAATGTTCCCACCGGAACACCGACTGCCAGCCCACCGATTGCTATTATCGTTATTCGGCTCCAGCTTGCATGGTAGTTCTCTCGTATGACGATGATCAGCATTAAAATGAGCCACGCCAAAGTGCCAAGAATCAGCCATTCGTAGGCACTGTTCAGGGACAGAAGGTTCTGTCCAGAAACCACAAAGCTGTCTACTAGAAAGAGAAGCAGGCCTACCATCGCAGTGAATAGACCAACAACGTTCGCCATTAGTAAGGTTGCCAACGTTCCGTCCAAGGTGCCCGCAGATCGCAGTAACTGTGCCATCACGTGAATGGCAACAGCTATGGCAATCGTAAGAATCACGAGAATTCCTGCCGAGATGGGCCCTAATACGAACACACCTTGAACAAAGTCTGAAATCGGCAGGTACAGCAGTCGATAAGAGACCAAGAGTCCTATCCATAGCACGGCTGCTGCACACGTGGTCAACAGACCCACGAGAAACTGCTCTCGCTCCACAATCTCCCGGATTGTCGGTGTGGGATGAATGATGAGACCGATATACCAGCGGAACAGGGTTCGCAGCCAGAATTCGTTTGGGTCGTAGGTGATAGGGCCGCTTGGAGGCGCGGTATCAGGCTGGCTCATTGCATCGCTCTCTTAGTCGAGTAGTTTACTCGCAAATGGATTCGGCACGTTCGGCGACATGAAATGGTGTGGGCGGCGCTGTCGCGCCGCCCACGAATCTCGTTCCGTGCGGCAATATGCCGCTTATCAAACGTGCTAACCCGCGGCGATTCCCAGCCCCACGACAATCACGAACAGGACGATGATCAGCAGGATGAACAGGATTACACCAACGACGATTGCGGCGAAGAATGACGCGATGCCGCTCAAAACGGCCATCCCCGTGCTCAGCCCATAATTTTCGCGGATGAGGAGAATAGCCAGCACGATCGACCAGATAGCCACGACAAGGCTGACGATGACGCTTATCGCCTCAAACGGGGACGTTTCTCCCTCCGCCGCCTCTCCAATTCCGCTAGCCAATGCATCAAGCAGACCCGGAATCACCGGAATCAGGCTCAGGACAGAGAGCATCATCAGACCGGCCAGCATCCCTGTGTATGCCCCGTCACCGCCGAATAGTCTCGAGATGAGATGCACGATCAGGGAGAAAAAGCCCAGGTTCACCGCGACGTAAGCGACGAACAGGAGGGTTCCGATGACGACGAATCCAATGCCAACGTTGATTTCCTCATCGGCGAATTCTTCAAATGTCGTTGTGTCAATCCCCAGGCCGAATGACACAACTCCGTTGGCAATAGCCACAATCAGCAGCGTCAACAGGCCCAGCCCTACCGGCTTCGCGTCCACAATCTGCTGGAGTGTGTGAATCGGCCGTACTATCAGACCGATATACCAGCTCAATAGCATCTCTTCGCCTCCTGCCCGTCCGGGCAATTCTCCCGCGCTGTATCACTATCTGTGGCCTTAGGCCAACGGCCATCAATGCCACTCGTTAATTCTACGGCACAACGCAACATAACATCGCCCGCCAACCCCATCCCGTGCGCTACAATGAGGCCATGATGGACGCGTTGATTGAAACCCAACTCGACTTCCCCATGATCCATCGCGGCAAGGTCCGCGATACGTATGACCTGGGCGACGACACGCTGTTGCTCGTCGCCACAGATCGGGTCTCAGCGTTTGATGTTGTACTGCCGACGGGTGTCCCTGGGCGCGGCATCGTTCTTTCCGAGATTTCCGCGTTCTGGTTCCGCCGCTCCGGCTATGAGTTTCCCAACCACTTCATCGGCATGGCGTACGAGCCGGAGGTCGCCAATCAATACAAACTTGGCGATCTGGATGAGGCGGTTGCTCGCCGCGCGATGGTCGTAAAAAAGGCCGAGCGCATCGACATCGAGTGCGTGGTCCGCGGGTACATCACCGGCTCCGCGTGGGCGGAGTACCAGAAGTCCAGCACGGTTCAGGGCTATGAGCTGCCCGCGGACATGGTCAATTCGCAAGCCTTTGAGTCGGCCCTTTTCACGCCGACCACCAAGGAGGAGACAGGACACGATCTCCCGTTGACGGTGGACGAGTTGTGGAAGCAGGTGGGCGGCAACATCGCCTGGCCGCTTGAAGAGCACAGCCTCGCGCTCTATCGGATGGCGTCCGAGTATGCCAGGGCGATGGGCGTGATTCTCGCGGATACCAAGTTTGAGTTCGGTATCATCGACGGCAAGATCTCAGTGATCGATGAACTGTTGACCCCGGACTCGTCTCGCTATTGGGACGCCAATATCTATGAGGCCGGCAAGTCACAACCGAGCTTTGACAAGCAGATTATCCGCGATTGGCTGACGGAATCTGGTTGGGATCGCGAGCCGCCGGCGCCGGAACTGCCGGACGACATCGTACAGCAGACAATCGACAAGTACCGCGATGTTTACCAGCGGCTGACGCAAAAGGAACTCACGCTGTGAGCATTGGGCGGGTTGTTGGAGGCGCGCTTATTGCGGTCGCGGCGGCGATCATGCTCTACACCATCGTTGGCGCGGTTAACACCGTGTGGGGCGTGGCGCAATTCGATGAAATGCCGATCACTGTCAAGCTCTTCCTGCCAGTGATATTCGTGACGCTTGCCGGAACGCTTGGGGTGATGGCCGTTCAGCGCGTTCGCAGCCGCAGGCATTCGGACGCTGCAGACAGTTCCGCGCAGAACTGAGCTTGCAGACGCATCGATCACGCGCGGAATGCCGAACTATCTAGCTCGCATCTATGTGACGCCCAAGCCGGGCGTCGTCGACCCACAGGGACTATCAATCCTGGGCGGTCTGAAGAATCTGGGATACGACTCCGTCTCGGCCGTGCGGGCCGGTCGTTACCTTGAGGTGCAGCTTGGGGAGGCCCCGTCATATGAGGCGGCCGAGTCAAGAACGACGGAAATGTGCCGGCAACTGCTTGCGAACCCCGTGATTGAGGATTACCGGTTCGAGGTAGTAGAAGCACCATAAGAGCGCGGCGCATTGAGATTCAGATTCCCGCTTTCGCGGGAATGACGGGATGGCGGGGGAATGAGGGGTGTGTAACGCAGTTACCCGGTCAGCGTGCCCTTAGTGGAGGGCGCGATGCCCGTAAACCGCTCATCACGACGTGTGGCGGTATCCAGTGCTTTGGCCAGCGCCTTGAACGTTGCTTCAGCGATGTGGTGGTCATTGACTCCGGCGTGCTGGACAACATGCAGGTTGATGCGCCCTTCCCGCGCGATGGACTCCAGCACGTGGGCGACCAGCTCCGTGCGCAGATCACCCATTATCCCCGTGCTGAACTGGAGGCCGATGGCCGCATAACCGCGCCCGCCCAGATCCACTACCGACGTCATCAGTGCGTCATCCAGCGGGACCGTCTCATGAGCCATGCGGCGAATGCCGGTGCGGTCTCCCAGGGCCTCGCCAAGCGCCCGCCCAATCACGATGCCCGTGTCCTCCGCCGTGTGATGACCATCAGGGTCGTTCAGGCCTTCGGCACGCACCGTAAGATCAAACCCACTGTGCCGCCCAAGTTGGTCTATCAGATGGTTGAGCATCAGTGAGCCGGTGCTCACATCGTGTTGCGCGCGTCCGTCAAGGTTGATTGATACCTCGACAATCGTTTCCCGTGTCTCACGCCTAAGGGTGGCCTGACGGGGCGCAGCCGTTCCCTCCCCTGTCACTTCTGAGCCTCCATTTCCTCGCGCATGGCTTCAAGCAGCCGCTCATGATCTCGCGGCCGGCCGACAGATATACGGATACAGTCGCGCAGTTCAGGCGTATTGAAATGCCGCAGGGCGATACCACGCTTCAGCAATGAGGCGTGCAGCTTCTTGGCGTCATGTTCCAAGAACCGCACAAGCAGGAAATTGGCATCTGAAGGGAAGACACGAACGCTTGGCAGTGAACGGAGGCCCTCTTCCAACACGGCGCGCTCTTGCACGATGAGGTTCACCGAGGCCAAAGCGTTATCCAAGTCTTCGATGGCGGCGATGGCCGCCGCCTGCGCCAATGTGTTGACGTTATACGGCGGCTTGACCGTCATGAGGATGCCGGCCAGGTCAGCGGGGAAGATACCATAGCCGACGCGCAGCCCCGCCAGCCCGGCCCACTTGCTGAATGTTCGCAAGAAGATAACGTTGGGGTACTCATCCACCAGGTGCATGAGTGACTTTCCGGAAAATTCTGCGTACGCCTCATCAACAATCGTGAGGACTTCAGTCTCCGCGACGGCGCGAATCTCTTCCTCCGTCACGCTGTTGCCGGTCGGGTTGTTCGGCGTCGAGAAAAACACAATCGATGCGTCGCGCGCCGCGTCCACGAGAGCGGACAGGTCAATGGAGAAATCATCCTGGCTGCGCGGCACACCAACAAAGCGGGCGCCGGCAAGATCGGTCTCGACTGCGTACATGCCAAAGGTCGGCGTCGCAGCGACGATAGTGGCATCCGGCCCCACGAATAGGCGAGCCAGCAAGGCAATGAGCTCGTCGCTGCCGGACCCCGCAACGATGCGCTCGGCATCGAAACCTGTGTACTCCGCAAGGCGGGCTCGCAGCGCAGCATGGTCCGGATCCGGGTAGATGTTGGCGGCGTCGAAAGATTCTATGAGCGCCTGAACACGAGGAGGCGGGCCGTAGGGATTCTCATTTGCGTTCAGCCGAACGATTCCCTCTTCACCTGCATCGCTCTCCGCTTGAAGACGCTCCGGCGGCGCGACAGGCTCATACGGTTTCATGTCCCGGTAGCGGGGCACGAGTCGGTCAAGAAGCGGAACAGATAGGCGCGTGCGCTGTGCTGTCATAGCGTCTCTATTATTGCATGCGACTTATTCGTCGACAGAAACCGCGGTGATGCTCGCAGCCTCCAATACATCTTGCTCAGGACCAGGGACAACGGCGACTGTGACCCGATCACCGATGTCGAGATCATCAATCTCACCCGACTGGGTGACGGTGATTCGGGTTCCGGCAATCGTCGAGATGCGCTGCAATCCCGTTGGTGTCATCAAGGCAATCGTGTTCCCGTCTATGGACTCAATTGTTCCGTTCATGCGCGTCCCGATTTCCTCGCTACCCGCATCGCCCGTTCCAACCGCAAAACCTGCGCGATTTTGCCGGAAACCCTGCTGAGCGGCGCCCTGGAACTGCGCAAATTGCGCGCGGATAGCCGCAATATCTTCATCCGATGCGCCTTCAGCCCGCATCCGCTCAATGGCGGCGGGAGGGATCTCGCCGTCGCCCGGCCCAAACGTCACAACCTCCGGATCGATCTCGTCGTCTATCTCCGGGGCATCCAGCGGCTCCTCCGCCGTGATAGCCAACGGCGGAACGTCTTCCAAATCCTCCGTTTGCGATTGTCCCACCTGCACGCCGATCCCGAACGCTCCGCCGATGCTCAGTCCGACTACCAACACGAGCACGGCGATTCCCGCGAATACGCGTACGCCCAGCCCGCCGGAGTGCTCTTCTTCATTCGATTCGATCGGTTGATTGTCCATTGCCATGTCGTCTCCTATTCATAACGCAAGGCATCAATCGGATGCAGGGCTGCGGCCCGCATCGCCGGATAGATGCCGAAAACGAGCCCTATTAGCATTGAAACGGCTAAGGCCAGGACGGTGATATCTGTACTGACAACCGTGCGGATATCCTCTTCAGCCAGCAGTGTGATATTCATTCCCTGCGCGACGAGCATTCCCAAAAGAACGCCGATGATTCCGCCGCCCAGGCTCAGCAGCACGGCCTCCAAGACGAACTGCGAAAGGATATCCCAGCGCCGGGCTCCCACTGCCTTGCGGATGCCGATTTCTCTTGTCCGCTCCGTGACGGAGACCAGCATGATGTTCATGATGCCGATCCCGCCAACAATGAGGGAGATGCCCGCAATCGAACCCAAGAAGAGCACAAAGGCTTGCGTGGTTTCCTGGAATGCTTCCAGCGCCTGTTGCTGATTCCGTATTTCAAAGTCATCCTCTTCGGTCACCCTATGGCGCAGACGTAAAATCCGGCTAACTTCACCCTCAGCTCGTTCCATGTTGTCGGCGTCGCCGACCAGTACGCTGATGGTATCGACGCCTACAGCGCCCTCAACGGTCCGATCCGCGCTGATGCGGCGATAGGCAGTTGTGATTGGAATGAGGACGCGGTTGTCTTCAAAACCAAACGCCCCTCCTCCCCTGCTCTCCAGCACGCCGATAACGGTCATCTGGCGACCATTGATGGTGATGCTCTGCCCAATCGGATTACGCCCCAAGAAGAGGTCCACCGCAGCCTGCGAGCCGAGGACTGCCACGTCGGACGCGGCAGAAACATGAGGAATGCTAATGAAGCTCCCGGCAGCCACCTTGAAATCTCGCACATCCAGGTACTCCGGCGTCACGCCCGTTATCTCGCCGGAAAGGCTGCGCGCTCCAAAGTCATCAATCGTAATCACATCGCCAAATGAGTTAATCTCCGGAGCAACCTGGTCAACCGAGGGGGCGAGCAGCGGATCCACAAGCGCGTACGCGTCATCCAGCGTCAGTGATCCCCCGGACGGACTGACGAAGAGGATGTTGGTGCCCAATTCCTGGATGAACGACGTCACAGACTCCTGCACACCGCGCCCGATGGACATGAGCGAAATCACCGCCGCCACGCCGATCACGATGCCGAGCAGCGTGAGCAGGCTTCGAAGCTTGTTGCTGCTGACCGACTGTAAGGCGGAGAGGAGCGTGCGCTGCGGACTCACTCTGCCCCCGCTTTCTCGTCACTGACCACTTCGCCGTCCCGCATCAGGATTCTTCGCTGAGCGAAACGCGCGATTTCCTCCTCATGGGTGACGATGATGACTGTAATCCCGGATGTCCGATTGAGATCTTTGAGCAGTTCGATAATCTCCAGGCTGGAGTGGGAATCCAGGTTGCCCGTTGGCTCGTCGGCAAGCAGGATGGACGGCTCATTGACCAGCGCCCGCGCGATGGCCACCCTCTGCTGCTGGCCTCCAGACATCTCCGTCGGACGATGCCTCGTCCTCTCTGCAAGTCCGACCAGCCCCAGCGCTTCCCGCGCCAAACGCGCGCTGCCGCCCTTCCGCGCATACAACAGCGGCAATTCAACATTCGACTCCGCTGTGAGGCGTGGCAACAGGTTGTAGCTCTGAAACACAAACCCGATCTTGCGGTTCCGAATCGACGCCAGTCGCGAATCAGACAGCCGGCCAATGCTGACGCCGTCAAGCGAATACTGGCCGGACGTGGGAATGTCAAGGCAGCCAAGAATGTTCATCAAGGTCGATTTGCCGGAGCCCGAGGCCCCCATGATGGCGACCATTTCGCCATCATTGACGGTCAGATTGACACCACGCAGGGCGCCAATCTCGACCTCACCCATCCGATAGGTCTTGGTGACGTTGACCAGTTCAATCACATCGCCGCTCCGGCCTGCCTGCCGCTCAAACGCTGCTAGTTGACCGCCCGGACAGTTCGGGTTGTCTGACGCTGGAATCCCGGACCGCCCCCGAACACGCCAAATTCATCTGCTTCGGACACGTGCATGATGACCTCTTCGCCTTCACTCACGCCGCTCTCGACAACAACCCAGAAACCGTCGTTGTCCCCGAGCGTCACCGAGCGCGACGCTGTCTCACCATCCGACATGACACGGAGGATTGGCTCCTGGAACGTGCCGTAAATCGATTGCACGGGAACCAGCAAGACGTTGAACTCTTCCTCCACGGCCATGCGGGCGTTCGCGTTCATACCCTCCCGCAGGTCAACACCCGGCGGGACATCAATGCGTACTAACACCGTGAAGACCGCAATGCCCTGTTGAAGCTGAGCCGCAGACGAAATCGAAGATATTGAGCCGGTGAATACCTGCCCGGGCATTGCGTCCAGGGTGATTTCGGCCGGATCCCCGTAACTGATTCGCAGAACGTCGGTCTCATCCACCTGCCCTGAAAGCTCCACGATTGACGTGTCAATGATCTCAACCGCAACCCGCGATTCCACGTCAAGCTCTTCGCCCGGAACCGCATTGAGGACGGCGACAATGCCGTCGATTGGCGCCCGGACGGTCGCTTCCTCACGCTTTTGCAGCGCGTCCTGCAGCGCAACCTGCGCGGTCGCAAGTTCAGCCTCTTTAAGTTGATAAGCGTATCCCTCGTCCCCTTCGCTCGCGTCACGCACGGCGAGCAACGCCTGATTGTGCTTCTCTCGCGCCACGTCGAGCTTGGTCTGCGCTTCTCTTATCGCGGTATCCCTAGCCGTAACCGCGTCACCGAACACGTCGCGAGCCGTCGTCAGCGCATCCCAAGCGTCATCAAACCCCTTTTGAAGGCAGTGCCCGTTGAGGGGATGAGAGTCAGTGCTCTCACACGTAGCGACAATCTCACCCGGGTAGAAATTGACGATGCCGTAGACGACGGTTTCAGACCACCTGGTGGCCGGATCGTCTGGCGGAGCGCCGCGGGAATAGATACCCCTCGCGCTGTCGGCGCCAACAGTCTCGATGAGCAGTTCCTCCAGGTCGGCTCCCCATCTCGTCAGCAAGTCGTTTGGAGGCAGGGCTAATTCATGCTGTTCGAGCGTGACTCCCAGCCACGCCATGAAGGTGTCCTCATACTCTTTCTGCCGTTCATCAACATCATCCTGGGCCGTCTCGATTTTCTCCCGGTGTTCCGTACGGAGATCCTCCAGTGCCCGCTCCGCGTCCGCGACGTCATCCTCTGCAGCAACCAAATCCGCTTGCGCATCCGGAAGCAGATTCGCAAGAGCATCCTGCGCGTCACGCAGCGCAATCTGCGCCTTCGCGACTTCCATGTCATGCTCCACGACGGTTGCGTCATCCAACGTGAAGAGGGCCTGGCCTTCTATAACAGCTTGCCCCTCTTCAACCAATACATCCTTGACGATGGAGCCAACGCCCAGGCGTATGGATTCCCGATGAGGCAGCGTAAGCGTGCCGCCTGTCTGTACCTGGTTGATCAGATCCCCGCGCGTCACCGCCACAAGCTGCTCATTCTCCGTGAGGCCGCCGGCGGCTTGATCGCCTGACAACTGTGCAGTGATGACGTATGCGCCGCCGCCGAAACCAACAATCATTACGCCGATGATTACAATGATCTGCCACAGCTGCAGACGCTTGATCGTCGCCATCCATCACACCTCAATTGCCCTTAGGGGCATTTTGAATCACAGCCGGGGCGGGTGTTACCAACCATGAAACGCCGCCGCGCCGCTACAACACGCTGTATATTCGAACGCCGGCGCGCCCACGAACGTTAGCAGCGGAATCAAAAAAGAAGGGACGGGGCCTGGGGGCCGTCCCTTCCATCTCAGGCAATTGGATCAAGAATTAGAGTGACAGCTTCTCCGCGAGCAACTCTCGCAGCTCCCTGACAGTCTCCACCTGCCATGCAGGGTAGCGAGCCTGCATTCGATCACGCACGGTGCGGCGGAATTCCTGCTCATCCTCGTCGCCAATCTCAGCCTTCACGTCTTCAGTGATCTTCGGCATTTCTTCATTGGCGGATTCAGGCCGCTCGTGCCAATGCGCAATCTCTTCGAGATCGTCCGTATAGAACACGGGCACGGGGATGGACATGAATTCACCGTTCTTGAGGAACTCATTCATGATGTCGAGATTCTCATCTCTCGGGAACACGCTGACGTCCATGCCTGCCGCTTCGGCGATCTTTGCGAGAACCGGCATCCCGCGGAAAACGTCCGGGCACCAGTCCTCGCCAAGAATCAACATCTTTGTCGCGCCGGCGTCCTTCGCGCGGCGGAAAAATGCCACGTCATCTTCCGAGAGCTGGGCGCTGTTGTAGTACTGCTCAAACCTGTCTTTGTTGACCTTGATCTGCTCAATGTAGTCGTCATATGTGAAACCCGAACCAAATCGTTCGGGAGTGACAACTGTCGTCTTCTCAGCCATTTTCCATTCCCCCAATGCTCTCAATACCGGTTCTCCTCAGCGCGAGTCCCGGTTGTTCAGCCTATGTTACAACTGATCATGTCCTTGTAACCCATGGTGACCTTCCCATCCGGGTAAACGACGATGGGGACGACGTCGCCATAGATTCGCGCCTCGTCAAGCCACGCCTGGTTCTCATCGACCTGGCGCTCTTCAAACTCAATGCCCTGTTTCGTCCAATCCTCTTTCATCACGACGCACGCAGGGCACGTCGTCAACGTGTAGACAATTGGCTTTGTTCCTACTTGTGTTGCCACCAAAAACCTCCATTCAATCTCGCAGAATCACGAGCATTGACTCTCTTTATGATTCTACAGTCCCGCCTCGGTGAGTCAAAACGCTCCATTCCTGGTCATGCGATGATAGATACACCATGATGTCCAATAGCATTGCGCTGGAATTGGGGCAGCGGCTTGAGCCCGATCTGCTGGAAACATGCCGAAGTCTTGGCGACATTGCGGAACAGGGCACGCTCTTCATCGTCGGGGGGGCGGTGCGGGACATTCTGCTGGGACAGGACCCCGTTGAGGTTGACCTCGTTGTCCAGGGGAGCGCTGATGAACTGGCGCAGAGAGCCGTTCAGTTTCGGCTAGCCCTGAGAACCACCGCCTCACAGTTCATGACGGTCAAGCTGACTGTTGGCACGCGCGAGATGGATATCGCGACAGCCCGCAGTGAAACATACACGTCGCCCGGCGCGCTGCCTGATGTTGCGCCATCAGATATTGAGACAGACCTGGGGCGCCGCGACTTTGCGGCAAACGCAATCGCCGTCTCCATCGGTTCGATGGATTTCGGGCGTGTCATCGATCCTCATCGCGGCGTCAACGATGTACAGGCAGGAGTACTCCGCGCGCTGCATGCGGGGTCGTTCCGAGATGATGCCACCCGAATGATTCGCGCCGCGCGCTACGCCTCCCGTCTCCAGTTCAAAGTGCATGCGGAAACCGAGGCTTGGCTGAAGAGCGACGCTTCCTATATCAGCACCGTAGGTCCAGACCGCCTGCGCAACGAATTCAACCGGCTCTGGCGAGAGAAGAAGCCCATGGAAGGACTCTACATGCTGCAGTCCTGGGGGGTTTTGGATCACCTGCCTACGGCATCCGATTGGGTGGGCGGACTATACAGTTTCTCGATGTCCGATCGGGAGGAGGCGGCCAGACCTGACGACGCCGACGATGCCGATGTGCATTGGGCTCTTATTGCAACGACGGTGGGCACAGAGTTCGAGACACTCATGGATACCTTTAATCTTGCAGGCAGATCTCGTCGGGCAGTCGACGACATCCGCCTGTGGAAGGAGAGCGGATCGGCGGCATTTCGTGACGCCTCAGAAATAGGCCGCCCAAGCCACTTTGCGGAAGTTCTTTCACTATTTGAGCCGGCGGCCCTTGAGGCCCTTTACCTCACCGGAAACGCCCCTGAAGCTCGAGCAATCGCCTCGTATCTCGGAACGTGGAGACACGTGGAACCGGAATTGAATGGGAATGACCTGCTAGAGATGGGCGTGCGGCAAGGTCCCCTCGTCGGAAAGTTCCTTGATCAACTGCGAAAGGCGCGGCTCGACAACCTCGTCTTGAACAGGGATGGCGAGGTGCAGCTGGTCAAGCAATGGATGGGGCGCGATTCTGCCGCCTCTGACGAATCATGATGCTACCCGGCAGGGCACGCTCCCGCATGGCCACCTCACGCTCCTCCTGAAACAGCAGTTGTTGCGCATAGGCGGCATAACTGCCGAAACGCTCTCGCCCCCACGCGGCAATCTTGTCCTCCGGAGTCTTTTTCCCAGCCAGGTACAAGCGCGTCACGGCTCGGCTCACCCATCTGTCCACTGCGAACGCTTCGGTGTGGTCCAGTGAAAACGCGAGGATACAGTCGGCGATTTTGGGCCCAATGCCCTTGAAAGTCAGCAGCACGTTTTTGGCGTCTTCGTACGGCAGCGTTCGCAATTCGTCGAGTTCAACGTCGCCATCCGCAATGCGGATGGCGGCAGAAGCGAGAAAAGGCGCGCGAAAGCCCAGTCCAATATGGCGGAGTTCCGATTCTCCCAAGCGCGCTACCGCCGCCGGTTCTGGAACGCGATACACCCTCTCGCCCCATGCCGTACCACTGACTCCGCACGCCTCAGCCAGGTTCTGCATATTCCTCTTGATGCGTGGCAGGTGACATTGCGCGCTGATGATGAAACTCGCCAGGCACTCCCATGGCTCCTGGCGCAATAGAGTCAGGCCGGGCCAACGCCCCATTATTTCCGTGAGCACAGAATCTTCGGACAGCGCATTCCTGATTCGCGGGTGGTCGTCATCAAGGCGCAGGTAGCGGGTTACCATTTCTTCAGCAGCGTCGTTTGGCACATGGGCATCGTGTGCAGAAACTTCCAGAACACCGAGGCTGTCAGCCTTTGTATCAGTATGCCGAAGGCGAACTGCGTGGCCGTAGATGGTTCCAATCCACCAGCCATCAGCCTCGCCCTGGGGCGCCGTCCAGCCAAAAGCCTGTCCCTCATCCAGTGACGCCGGCAGGTCAAGCGGAGATGTTAGCTCGATGCGGGCCGTCTCCGTTCGCACCGTTTCATTCGTCGTCGCCATTGAACCAGTCCCGTACCTCATCGCCCAGTCGATCCAGCGTTGGCGTCTGCACTGTGGACGTGGGGAGCGCATCAATGAACGCCGCCCCGTACGCACGGTTCAAGACTCGTGAATCCAGGATGATAATCACGCCCTGGTCTTTTGTACTCCGAAGCAACCGCCCCACACCCTGCTTGAAACGCAGGAGCGACCGCGGAATCTGGAACTCGTTGAAGGAGTTCTCATACGTTTCGCCGCGCGCCGCAATTATCGGATCGGACGGCACATCAAACGGGAGGCGGGTGACGATGAGCGCTTTCAGCGCGTCACCCGGCAAATCGACACCTTCCCAGAACGCTGCTGCGCCCAAAATGACGATCCCTTTGCGGAGTCGAGCGATTTCCGCCAGCCGGTCCGGCGCGCCATCAATCCCCTGCCCCAGGACGTTGATACCGCGCTCGCGCAGTTCGGAACTCACTTTCGTGTACGTCTGGCGCAAAGAAGCGTGTGAGGTGAACAACGCCAGCACACCGCCGCCCGTCGCCGTGGCAACATCAGCGATGGCCTGTTGAACAGCCTTGCCATAGGCGTTGTTGTTCGGGTCCGGCACGTCAGTAGGAACCATTGCCGCCGCCGCGTCCTCCGGCCCCAAAGTGAGCCTTACTTGCAGCGTCTCCGGTTCTTCGAGTCCCAATCGGTCAGTAATAAATCCAAAGGAATCATCCGTCGTCAGCGTCGCGCTGGAGAGGACGATCGACTTGCGGTCAGCGAAAGGGCCGGTCGCGAGGTGCGGCGCAACGGACATCGGCGCCCAGTGCAACGAGATACTCCCTCGTTGATCACGCGGAGTTTCAAGCCACGTGATGTCGTCATCTGGATTTACATCTCTCATCACGTTTATCAAACGTGCTCGAAGGTCAGCGACCCGCCTCACAATGTCGTCCACGTCCGTGGATGCGCCTTGCCGAGCCTGCTGTGCTTGCAGCGCAGACCTCAGCCGTGAATCGACCAAATCGGCGACTCCGGCAAGGGTCGCGTCCAGGTCTTCCCATGCCTTCGCGGCCTCACGCCACTCATCAGTTTCCCGGACGCGCTGAATGAGCCGTATCTGGGAATCACCGCCCCTGTCAGAGCGCGACCCGGCGGCAATGGCGCCCACAGCGCTGAAGAACTGACCCACCCGAGTAGCCGCGCTGCGAGCTGCCGCACCAACCTCAACGCCCGCGGCCTCCATCCCTTGAGCTGTTGCTGCAGATGAACCCGCTGAGCCCATCGCCGCCGTCACAATCCGTGGCCGGCCTTCTTCTGAATCTGCCCCAAGCGAGTTCAGCAACTCATTAACCTCGCTGTGCGAGATGCTGCGGCTGTAGTGGTCGGTGGCCTCACGCTCAAGGTTGTGCGCCTCATCGAGGATCACGTGAGGGATTTCACCCAGGACGTTGCCACCGGACGATGAGTCCGCCATGAGAAGCGCGTGATTCGTGATAACAAGGTG
Source organism: uncultured Dehalococcoidia bacterium (assembly GCA_964653005.1). Lineage (GTDB taxonomy): Bacteria > Chloroflexota > Dehalococcoidia > UBA6926 > UBA6926 > VXMO01. The sequence continues at coordinate 157,392 of CAZZAN010000003.1, forward strand.
GGCGGCTTGCGCAGCCCGCCGCGCCCGACCGATGAAGCACAGCCCCTCACGCTCATAGGCGCAGTTGCCATGTCCCTCTTCCGATCCTGCGGACAGGGTTGACCAACGCGCCGCCTCCTGTTCACCCATCGGCAGCTCGCCCAAGTCACCGCTTTCGGTCGATTCCAGCCAAACCATCAACCGGGCAAAGAACGCGGCCTCGCCGGACGTCACCTCAAGACTGCCAAGCCGTGAGAGCAGCCGCGATATGCACAAGTAGTTTCCCCTGCCCTTGAGCACGGCTACTCGCACCTCGTCCGGTGTCAGACCGAGCGCCTGCAGGGCGATTGGGACATCCTTGGCGGCGAGCTGTTCCTGCAGGCCGCGCGTGGATGTAGCAACAACGACCTGCTCTTCCGTAGCCTCTGCACGCCAGATGGCCGGAATCAGATAGCCAAGAGATTTTCCTGTCCCAGGCGGGGCCTCCAGGAGGAGTGTTCGTTCCGTTTCCTGGATTTCCGTCACCGCCTGTGCCATCTCCAGTTGTTGCGTGCGTGGCTCATACGAGTCTCCAAGCGCCTGGGCGAGCCTACCATCGGTTTCAAACACCGCCTCAATAGCCGCCATCCCATCCTGCGTTGTGGGCAGTTTCCGCTGGCGGGTCTCGGACTCGACGCTTGGTTTGCCAAGCCTTTCGGTCAACCGTTGGATAACCCGTTCAGGCCCGTCGCCGGCAATTTCCTGCTGTTGTGCAGCTAACTCGAAAACCGGACCCGCTCGCCAGTCACCCGTCGCGCGGTCGGAGAGTGAACGAATCATCGCCAGCGTGGCCGGGTCGAGGGCAAGAATCATGTCCCAGAACCTGAGGAAGACCTGCGCAGTCGCTTCCGCGTCTGCAAGGGCCCTGTGTGGACTGTCATTGACGATTCCCATCTCTTCGATGAGCCATCCAAGCGAGTGGCTGTTCGCTGAGGGACGCAAGATTCGCGAGAGGTCCAGAGTATCGAAAACTGGCCCGGTCGGCTTTACGCCATTCGCATTTAGGAATCCCAGGTCGAACTGATAGTTTTGCCCCACCATGGGCAGGTCGCCGATGAATGCGGTAAGCTCGTCCGCTATCTCGGTGAACGGGGGAGCGCCAACAAGATCAGCGTCCGTGATGCCGGTCAACACCGAGACGAAATCAGGGAGGGCATGGCCCGGATTGACGAGTCCCTGGAAGCTGTCGACGACCCTCCCTGCTTCAAGTATGACCGCGCCGACTTCGATGATGCGATCACTCTCTGCATTCAACCCCGTGGTTTCCAGGTCAAGCGAGACGAACGTCAGTGGGAACGGTGTGCTGTCCGACACGCTTGCGGCAGTCATCTCACGCCTACCGCGGAAAGGTCAGCGGCCCGCTCGTCCCAATAGGAAATATCGCTGCCCTTGAGCAGCGCGCCGGTGGGATAGTAGCGGCCTGCCCGGATTTCCTCGATGAATTCCTCCACATTCGAGACATGCCGTTCCGTTACGATGGCCCCGGAGCCGATGCCTGATGTGGAATGGGCATCCCCGCCTCCGACGCCAATACGTCCAAGCTCCCGGGCAACCTGTAGGGCAAAGAGATTCTCCTGCGCGTTATTCGCCCCGTTCACGACTTCCAATTCGTCCGTCAGTTTAAAGATGGGGAGATCGGCTGCCTCCTCCACGCTGTACAACTTCGACCAGCCATTGATCCGCGGATCATCAAACATGCGGCGAAAGGGGTGCGCAGCAATCATGATGCCGTCCGATGCCTGTACGACTCTCCGCAGGATCTCCGCGCGGTGAATACCGGACGAATATCCCGTCAGGCCAAAACAGGTGATGTGCCCCAGGTCCGTGGCAACTTCCATGCCGGGAATCACAAGGAAGTCATGCTCGGCGGAGAATCGTTCGAGCTGATAACTATCCCAGACCGTTCCGTGCTCAGTAACGCACACACCGTCCAATCCAACGGCCTTGGCGGCCGTCACAAGGTCCTGAGGCGAGAGGCCGCTGTCGGATGAGCCAAAGTTTGTGTGTACGTGGAGATCCAATTTCATGATGAGATTTCAGCCCTTGCATTCTACAGGAACGCCATGACTATAGGCGAACAGGAGGGTCTCATTTCAGGGCGGGCGATCCTCTGACTTGGGGCAAGATTCGGTTTCCAGACAGCATGGCAACAGTGTGGGGCGCAAGGTGGACGAATCAGTTAGGCTGTACGTAATAGAGGCACTCTCGCGGGAGGCTCGGGATGTATCGCATTACGATTTCGACGCAGGAACACGGAACAATCCTGGATCAGGATCTCATGGGCTTCGTGCTGATCCGAAAGATGCTGTGCGAACACGAGGATCCCACGCACGAGCCGGTGATGAGCATGGAATCCCGCGGTGTGAACGGCTATGAGCAGATTGGGCTGCTTGAATGGGCCAAAGCCGTCACGACGGCGGACATGGTTGCGGACATGGAGGAGGGCCCCGGCCTCGCCGATTTCCCGAATTAGAGCACTTTAGTTGGTGCCCCCAAGGGGACTCGAACCCCTGTCGGCGGCTTGAAGGGCCGCAGTCCTAGGCCACTAGACGATGGGGGCATGGCACCTTCGCCTACTCCACTATAGCCGTAACACACACCCTCTGCGCCATCCGCTGCCACTGACATCGTTGCGGAATCCCTGATAATGGATGCATGAAGAATCGACCCATAACGGTCTTTCTGAACTCCCTTGGCATCTCCGGCGTGGAGCAGCAAGCCATTGCTCGCGCAGTCCTGGAGGATGGAGGTTTCACGCGCGCCGGCAGGACCAACATGGCCGTCCATAAGGAGCCTGCCGCAGAGGAATCGCTTGAAGCCCACCTCGCGTTCCATTGCTCTGATGCCATGTGTCGGGAGAACCTTCATGAGCAGGAGCGACACGTCTCTGAGCCCCGCGCTCTGATCCTGGTAGAGCGGGACGCATGCGAGGTGTGCGGCGGCTCTACTGATCGGCGTGCTCTGAATGAAATGGCGAGCGCGATGCGGGAGGGAGGCCTCTCTCGGATAGTCGTTGTTGGCGGAACAGACCAAAAGGCAGCGCGTATTCGGGAAATATCACCGGACTCAATCGAGTGGCGATTCGTTGATGGATTGAGAAATATCAATGAACGTAACGCCTCAAGCGACCTCCAGTGGGGCCACGTGGTCGTCATATGGGCGACAACCCCACTACCTCATCGCGTGTCGAATCTCTACAGCAAGAGCAGCCACACAATCACGGCCCCTACCAGCGGCATCGCCGCGCTCGCCCGCGAAGCTGCCAGGTTTGCCCGTGGCGGGCAGCCCGCGTAGCGCTCTCCTAGCGAAACAGCGCCTGATCTCCTACCGCGAAACCACGCGACTCCGCAAGGCCGGCGTTAATCTCCAACGCGTACTGTGCCGGTGCGGCACTTGGATAATTCCTCAGTTCAGAATCCGGCACGCCCGGTTGCGGGTGCATGGTCTGGATATCCACGACTATACCGGCGGAATCCATATAGAGGATGTCCAGGGGAATCAGGGTGTTCTTCATCCAGAAGTTGAGGGGTGATTCTTGTGAAAAGACGAACAACATTCCCGCGTTTTCTGCGAGGCTTTCCCGATGCATCAGGCCGAGCGCACGTTCAGCAGGCGTGTGCGCGATTTCCAGTACGAAGACGTGACCCTCGAGGGATACCTCCCCGATTGATGCCTTATCCTGCACGTCCTCAATGACCAGAAATCCTTCCTCAAGTGGTGACGATGTGGCTGTTGCGGTGAGTGTCGGGGTCGCAGAGGGTGCTGCAGTGACTGTCGGCGGGAGAACACGAATATCCGGACGCGGAGAATCGGGGGACGGAATAGGCGTTGAAGCGCCAAAGGGACTACACGCTCCAAGGGTGAATACAAAGAAGGCCGCAATGACGCCAAGAACAGTAATCGAGCGAGTACCCATTCAGTCAAGGATACAGGTCTCATTTGGTAGAATTGAGTCAGGATTCGCGTATTGTATTCCCCTATCGTGGATATATTTCAAGCCAGCGTAGCTCAGGGGTAGAGCAGCGGTTTCGTAAACCGCAGGCCATCGGTTCAAATCCGATCGCTGGCTCCACATTACAAAGAGAACGAGCCGCGCCAAAAGCGCGGCTCGTCTGCTTTGGGTCGTCCTCTCCGGAGATACAGCAACCTGCCTTGTGAGTCCCGGGAACGCGATCTGTCCTCAGATCTCCGGAGCGGCCGAATGCTTGTTATTCCGAGGCTTGCTCTTCAGATTCCTCGGCGTCGTCTTCTGTGGTCTCTTCTTGCTCGAACTCAGACTCGGCTTCGTTCTCCTGGGTGGTGTCTGTAGCCTCATCCAGAATCTTCTCTTGAGTGTCCTGCATCATAGTGCTTCCCCCTTGTTTGTGCCGCAGCACTGCTCTGCGGCCATTCGTGCCATTCCCACTTAATCCCCGCGACGCTGTGCATGAATGACAGTGCCGCCCGCGTTCCCTTCCTGACTCCTACGCTACGGCGCGGGGATTAACGGTCAGAAAATGACGTGTATGGATTCAGTTAAGATTCTTCCGGACGAATTCAGGGGGCATTCTCGCCCAACTTTTCTCAATAGCCATGAGCTAATTGCCATGCTTCAAGTACCGTTGCGGTCCATCCCAGTCAGGCAGGCATATGCTAGAGTACGTTCGCAGCCAGTAACTGTGCTTGCCTCTCGCATCAGCGTGGTTGGCGGGACTTGTGGATATTTGAACACAAGGGGGTGGGCCGTTGAGTACGGATAACGGTGGTATGGAAAGAGCCACCGACCGAAAAGCGGCGGTTGGGGAGAAGCAACCCCGCACGAAACATGGGGTTTCGTTTGTGGAGGAGCACGTCCGGAAACATGTCATGGACGGGTTCTTTGAGCTCGTTCCTTTGCTTGTTACAGTTGCTGCCATCGCCTTCCTGGTTAGCTACGCAGATGCCCTAATCCGGCCCATTATTCGACTGCTGGGGCTACCGACACTTGAATTCACAATCGGGGGGATTGCCATCAGTTTGAGCGCTGATTTCTGGGGAGTAGGCGCAATTATTCTTCTGATTATCTTCTATTTGGTCGGCATTCTCCTTTCATTCGCTGTTGGCCGCAAGATCATGAACGGCTTCAGTGGTTTTCTGTCTGCGCTGCCTATCGTGAAGCTGATTTTTGGCATGATGAAGAAGGCGATGACCTCTATCAGGGGAACCCAAACGAATTTCAGTCGCGTTGTCTTTGTTGAGTGGCCCCGGGAAGGAATGATGGCACTCGGTTTTGTTACCGGGCGCATCTATTCGCCAGAGACAAATGCGACTATGGTGAGCGTCTATATCCCAACGATTCCCAACCCTACCTCCGGCAACATGGCGTTCGTATTTGAGGATGACGTCATAGAGACGAACCTGAATCCCGACGATGCCATGAGGCTCGTGTTCTCAGGGGGCATCGTACTCCCGGATACTGTGAATCTTGCTCGCCTTTCCATGGACCTGGAGGAGCATCGAGTCTCGGAACTCGTGGGCACGTTCAAGACGATATCCGTACCGACCGCGGATGATGATTCAGCGATGCCCGCAGTTTCCCAGAACAGCACGGGTCCCAAGTCCTAGCAAACAGGGCCCAAGCAACGATATACGGGGTGGCGCGTTGCGCCGTCCTCGACCTGATTTACTGACAGTGCCTCATATGGAAGACCACAAGTCTAGTCCTCTGCGGCAACCGCGGTCTCTGCCTGTTGGGAATCATCTCCCTGCGTCTCACCCGTTTCTTCCGCCATGAGGTCCTTCCCTGATTGCAACGGGATATCAATGTGCATCTCTGTAAACTCATTCGGCGACGATTCCACCGAGATTGAACCGCCATGCCGCCGGACGATGTCATTGGATATTGCAAGACCCAGGCCCGTCCCCTTTTCCGGTGGCTTCGTAGTGAAGAATGGATTGAAGATCTTCTCCTTCACGTCGTCCGGCATTCCGACCCCATTGTCGCGAATGGTGACGCGTATCTTGTCCTCTTCACGGCGCGTCTTCAGCCATAGCATCGGAGTATAGCCGCCGGTGCTGCCTTCGGCAGCCAGGTTCTTGCGGCGAAGATCCGTGGCATAGCACGCGTTCGCCACCATATTGAGGAATACACGGCCCAACTCCTGCGGAATCACTTCCACTGTCCCGATGTTTGGATCGTAGTCCTCTTCTGTAGTCAGGTTGAAGTCAGCGTCAGTCGCACGTTGGCTGTGATAGGCGAGGCGGTACTGCTGGTCAACAAGGATGTTCATATCGACTTGCTCCCATTCACCGGTATCGCGGCCAATCTGGAGCATGTCATGGACGATGCGATTGGCCCTGTCACCGTGGGACTTGATCCGGCCGAGGTTGTCGTGGAGGTCTCCAACAACTTCGTCCACATAGGAACGCTGATCGTCCGACAACTCGAACTTCGGATCCTCGAGGATTTCCTTGAGTTCATCGACGAGTTCCTGTGACGCTTCTGAGAAGTTGTTCATGAAGTTGAGCGGATTGCGGATTTCATGGGCGACGCCGGCCGTCAACTCACCCAGCGCGGCCAGTTTCTCTCTAAGGACGATCTGCCCCTGCGCCTGCCGCAGCTCACCCAGTACTCCTTCAAGTTCCTCATTCTTGTCCTGCAATTCATTGGCGAGCTGCTCCACGAGATTCAGGCGCTGCACCTCCAGCGCGTGCCTCCGAAATACCTCAAGCGCGGACGCCATAACGGCGACTTCATCCTGGCCGCCAATATCGACAGAGGATTCCAGATCACCCTCAGCCATGCTCTGCATGCGGTTGGATAGTGTGTTCAGGCGGCGGAGCAAAATGCGGCCGATGAATAGCCAAATCACCAACAGCGCCCCGATCACGCTCAGCGCCGTAATCACGACCAAGAGGATCCGCCCGGTGCGTATTGCCTGGGCAGAGGCCGCCGTAGCCGTCACAGTTCCTTCCTGTGACGCTATGACAAGGCCGTCCACTTCAGCCAACAACTCAATCGAAAGAGCACGGTTGCTCTCAAGGAGTTGTCGCTGAGCGCCCGCGATCTGGAGTGATTGGAGGACGACATCATAGATTCCGTTCTCGCTCAGGCCCAGGGCAAAGAATTCGTTCAGGATAGGTTGGGCCTGTTCATGGATCTCCGTACCCAGGAGAAAGTCCATATTGCGGTCAATTCTGCTCGTCGCCGCTTCAAACTCGGCCCTCAGGGAATCCACTAGCCTGGGGTCTGTTGCGGTAAACGCGCTAGCCAACTGCTCGCCGCCAATCTTGACTTCAGACTGAATCTCAACAAGGCGCCGATACCTCTCGACCTGCTCCTCCGAAAAATGTTCGAGCCTTTGGGCCTGATTCTGATCGATGCTGGGGAAGCCCGTCATGATGAAGAAAAACTGGTCATCAATGGCCGGGACGAGGACTCCGTTGAGCTCGATCCCAAGATTGGTGAGTTTGATTTGATGCGTACTGCGCAAATCAATCAATTCAAAGGTGCCGTCTGTCTGCGCAGCAATGGAGTCGATGTTTGAGAGAAGGGTGTTTGCGTAATCTCTGATTACGCGGATGCGCTCAGGATCAACACCGGGCTGAGCCTCCAGTGCTGCCATCTGGCTCTCGAACTCGTCATAGGCAGAGTCGATTTCCCCAACGACCCGGAGAAATTCCTGCCTGTTGTCAGCCGCCGTCAGACTTGGCGCGGCGGCGACGAGGGTCTGTCCATATTGGGCGATGCCGAATGCGGACGCCAGTTCCGGCACGCTGCCCTCATTTACCTGATCCTGCGCATCGTTAATGCTGTTGAATGAGAACCACGCCACCAAGCTGGCCAGCAGGGTAAGCATAACTGCGCCGCCGATACTGAGATACAGCTGAGTCGCAATGCGAATGCGCCCCAGGATCCTTCCCCGAATTCCGCTTACGGGCGGGGCATGCCATTCTTCGGACTCAGTGTCCTGTCCGCCACCGTCACCTGCAACTGACTGTCCGCGACCCCCAGGCAACACTCCGCGAATTGCTCCGACCAACGGAATCTTCATGATGCTGACTCCACCAGCGTTTCAACGGGGTGATAAGTTCCATCAGCGCCGATCACAGTGAGATATACGGCGTCCGAGCCCTGATTGTCATTCTCCCCGAACTGCAGCCTGAACCCGTCGATACTGAGTAAACGGGCGTTCTGCAATGAGCGCAGGAAGCATTCTCGGTTCAGTTCCAGGCGGCAGGCGGCAATGCCCACGGCAGCAAGCCTGCCTGCAATATACCCTTCAAGAGAATAGACATTCGCTTCCGCATTCTCGTCGTAGGCGCGAAGTGCGTTCTCAAAAGTCACGACAATCTGTTCAGTTTGCTCGGTTACCAGGGGCATGACCTGTGTTGCATACACTCCTGCGCCAACGTTCCCCAACTGTTCCAGCAGCCGTCTGTTACCCGCCACGGAAACCGTGTAGAACTGCGTATGCATACCGGTTCGGTTGGCCCACTTGATCATTGTCACGGCAGGCTCGAACGTACCAATCAGCAATACCGCCTCCGGGTGGGCCGGCACAATGTCCAGCAGGGCTGACTTAATCGCATTCGTATTCGGAGTATAGAGTCCCACAGCAACGGGCTCCATCTCGTGTGTTCTCAGGGCTTCCCGCGCTCCCGCGTAACCACTCCGCCCAAAGGCGTCGTCCTGGTAAAGCAAGCCAATGCGTGTTATTCCGCGCCTGTTAATGAGATAGTCGATGACCGCCTGTGTTTCCTGCTTATAGGAGGCACGAAGGTTTACCACGTTGTCCGGAGCGCCATCCCGGAGGAATTCCGCGCCCGTGTATGCGGCGATAACCGGGACTCCCTGCTCTGCCGCTATGGGCAAAACGGCGCGGACTGTTGGAGTGCCGGCTGAACCAAGGATCGCAAAGACCTGGTCTTCTTCGATGAAACGGTCCGTATTTCTGAGCGCTTTGGCCGGATCGTAGTCGTCGTCCAGTGTAATGAGGCTCAGTTTGCGTCCGTTTACTCCACCTCGAGAATTGATCTCGTTGAATGCGGCCTCAATCCCTATTTGAAGGCTTGTACCGATCTCGCCGAAATCGACAGATTGCCCAAACAGAACCTGATCAGGTGTGACGCCAGGAGTCACCGCATCTTGATCTTGGGTGGTATCAGGCTCCGGGGTTGGAACTTCATCCTCTCCGGGTAAGCTGATTTCCGGCAGGCAGCCAATCAGCAGCAACATGGCTCCGACAGCTACGGCAAACGCAATCCGGGCCAGCTTGGGCTTCACCATTCCAGCCTCGCCGCTAAAGTTTGGCGACCAACTTCATCCTGTTCTTGTTGTCTGCCCGCACGTAGGAAACATCATCCATGATTGTCCGTACGATGTGGATGCCCCATCCTCCGATTCGACGATCCATCATTGGTCCATCGAGATCTGGGTGAGGCGCGTCATTGATTGGGTTGAAAGGCCGCCCATCATCGACGATCTCTATTGTAACTGTGGCGTCTTCTGTCTTCACGGACAAATCGATATAGTGTGTTTCTTCATCAGTGTAGCCATAGTTCATGATATTCAGGGTTAGCTCTTCAAGAACAAGGTTGATCTTGTAGGTCAAATCAAGCGGCCATCCGCTCTCTTCACCGAGCTCTTCTATGGCAGCAGTAATCCGGTCCAACTCATCGTGCTTGGACTCAATGGTCATGGAGATGTCCACAGTGCAGTCCTAGTCATCCCTGCGCAAAACGAGACAGGTAATATCATCATGCTGCGCTGCGGTGCCTGCAAACTCCTTGATCACATCAATGACAGCAAGAGCCGTGCTTTCCGGGTCTTTGGGCGGCGATTGAGCAAAGTGATCGCGAACCCTTTGTATGCCCATCGGCTCCTGAGCTTCGTTCATGGCCTCGGTGACGCCGTCTGTCACGAAAATTACGCTGTCACCGGGGGCAAGGTCCACACTGTTTTCCATGTAGTCATAGTCCGGCGCAACACCCAGAACAATCCCTTGCGTGAGGGGAAGCTCTTCCGATGTACCGTCTGCTCGTATGAGCACAGGCGGATTCTCACCGCCGCTGGCATAGGTCAGTCGGCCCGACCGGGGGTCGAAGACAGAGTAGAGAACCGTAACGAACATACCCGTCTCATTGTCTTCGACCAGGAGGCTGTTGACCTCGGTCAGGACTTCACCGGGATGCCCTTTGCCCACGGCGGCACCTTTGAGCAAGGTGCGCGAGGACATCATGAAGAGTCCCGCGGCAACTCCTTTGTCGGACACGTCTGCAACCACCAGTCCGATGCGGTCGAACTGGAGGCGCATCAAATCGAAGAAATCGCCTCCGATGTTCCTCGCGGGGCGCATGGTGCCGTAGACCGAATATCCGGCGCCGGTGGGGAAAACGGTTGGCAGGATGGACTGCTGCATATTCTTTGCGACATCCAACTCATTTTGGATGGCAACCAGGCGATCCCGAACACTGAGCGCATCGCGCAATTCCTGGATATGCCGCAGTGTTCGGTCAATGGTAACCCGTAGATCATCGAAGTCCACCGGCTTGGTAATGAAGTCGAACGCCCCACGATTCATCGCGGTGCGGATATTCTGCATGTCTCCGTAGGCGGAGATGATGACAGAGCGGACATTGGGCTTTGCTTTCGGAATTTCCTGCAGCAGGGTAAGCCCGTCCATCTGCGGCATATTGATGTCGGACAACACCATATCGATGTCGTCGTCGTCTTCCAATTCCTTCAGGGCTTCAACACCGTTGTGAGCGAATACGAAGCTATACCGACCGGATCGAATCTCCCGACGCATGCGCTGACGGACGAGCGGCTCAAGATCAGGCTCGTCATCAACGACGAGAATTTTGTAGCCTGGTTGATCGTCCTGCAGTTCTTCAGTCTGCTCGGTGTTTTCGCTGGAAACGTCAGTGGTCATGAGCCTCCCTCAAGGAGCTCCCAGTGAACTGAGAACAGGCCGGACCAACGCCGGACCAACACTGCATGGGCCCGCGGCCCCACTCAATTCACTTCGAGATGGCTGCGGCTGCCTCGGCACGTGTCTCGTGGATCGCGATGATGTTGTCGAATCCACTGATCTTGAAGACTTCGCGAATAGGCTCTGTCAGTGAGCACAAAGCCAATTGCCCTCCCTGACGCTGAAGAGTCTTGGCAGTAAGCAAGATCACTCGCATCCCAGCACTGCTGATATACGACACATTCTCGAAGTCGATAATCAGAGCCTTATCCTCGGGCTGAATTACATTCTCCAGCGCGGCCTGGAACTCCTGCGCGCTTCCACTGTCTATCCTACCCTCCGTCTTGGCGACGACGGTTACCTGATCTCTTTCAGCATCGACTTTCAGCACGGTAACCTCCCACGGTACCCATATGGATTATCGGTAGTATGCCATACCGCAGACTACTCGACTAGCAATCTTACCATTCACGTCCTCCCTACCACTGAGGCCTAATAATGCCGCTACTTGACGCTTGCTGCAAATCGAGTGGGTTCAGATTCGCCCGACAGGTTCAAACTGTCGCATAATGAACTAACCGGTTCCATGCCGAAGTGGCGGAATGGCAGACGCGACGGTCTCAAACACCGTTGGGGGCAACCCCGTGTCGGTTCGACTCCGACCTTCGGCACCAAGTGAGATAGTCTGAGCGTGCCACCGTCTACTCTCGGAGTTAATTGGCTGGCACATCGGCTTTGCCCGGTGGTGCAGTGGTAGCACAGGGGACTTTGGATCCTCTGACCCAGGTTCGAATCCTGGCCGGGCAGCCATAGAGATTGCCGGAGCACGGGAGGTTCAGCATTACTTCAGAGCACGATTCCGGTCAGCCACGAGCACTGGTGACGGGCGGGGCCGGATTCATCGGCTCGCATTTGGTCAAGCGCCTTCTCAGTGACGGCTGGTACGTGACCATCGTTGACGATCTTTCATCTTCGCGGACGAATGACCAGGAAGAGTCGAGCGCCACTCTGCACAAACTTGATATCGCCGATCCTGCCCTCGCAGATATTTTCGCGGAAGAACGACCGGAGGTCGTCTTTCATCTCGCCGCGCAGATTTCAGTTGCGCGCTCCATGCGCGAACCGGAGTTGGACGTTCACACCAACATCGTTGGCGGCATCAACCTTCTCCAACAATCCGTCCGCTTCGGCGTTAAGCGCGTCGTCTTGTTCTCAACCGGAGGCGCGCTTTACGGTGAGCCCGAGTACTTGCCCTGCGATGAGGCGCACCCTATCAAACCGCTCTCCGTCTATGGAGCGAGTAAGCAAGTGCTGGAACAGTACACACGCGTCATCGCAGAGAATAACGGCATTGACTACATGGTCCTGCGCCCGGGCAACGTGTACGGCCCCGGCCAGAACCCGCACGGTGAGGCCGGTGTCGTTGCGATCTTCGGCTTGAAAATGCTGGCCGGTGAAGAGGTCACCATCTATGGCAACGGCGAGCAGGAACGTGATTACGTTTACGTTGATGACGTTGTGACAGCAGCCTTCGCCGCCATCCGACCTGATGCTCCCGCAGCAGGCGTCTACAACATAGGAAGCGGCGCACCAACATCCGTCAACGAGATCTTTGCCCTGCTTGCGGCTGAAACAGGCTATGAACGTGCGCCCGTCCACGCCCCAGAACGGCCGGGCGATGTCCATCGGATTTACCTGGACACTTCCAAGGCACGCCATGAACTCGGCTGGACGCCGGAGATCGACTTACGCGAGGGCATCAATCGAGCCGTCGCCTCCCTCCGCCACAATCCCCGTTGACCCTCAGCGTAGTCGAAGGGTCACCTCGCCCGCCTTTCCCACGAAAGCGGAAAGCTATATCGTGAATCACACACAAGAGCCGTCGCGCCCACCGATTTTGAGATTTGAGTACTTCAACTGACATGTCTTCATCTATCCCGCCGGCCGGGCAGCCCACTGCCCTCTTACGGAAGCTGCGTGATGGCGAGTTCGTGACAACGGTGGAAGTTCATCCACCGCGCGGATTCTCGCTTGATCGAACCTTGGCCAGTCTCAAAACGCTCATGGAAAAGGTCCGCATTGACGCGTTCAACGCGACTGATGTGCCGCTGGCACAGGCCCGTATGAGCGCAGTCGCGTTGAGTGTCCTCTTGCAGCGGCAGACGGGAGTGGAGGCAATCCTGCACACCGCCACAAGGAATCGCAATGTGCTGGCGATACATGCCGACCTCATCGGCGCGCACGCGCTGAATGTGCGCAATACGTTCGTCTTCTGGGGAGACAATCCAACCATTGGCGATTATCCGCAGGCGAGCAGCCTCTCCGACGTGACATCCTCCCAGTTGATTAGCGCTCTTAGCCGTCTGAACTCGGGCGAAGAGGTTGCGGGGCACACGCTTCAGGAGCCAACGTCATTCGCAATCGCCTGCGCCCTTAGTCCCAACGCACCGCACATCGACGAGGAGATTGCGAGCCTGAAGCGCAAGGTTGAGGCAGGAGCGCACTACATCATGACGCAAACGGTTTTTGATCCTGCGCCGGTGCACCGACTCCACGATCAGCTCGGCGGATTTCCGCTCCCCGTAGTGCTCGGAGTGCTGCCGCTGCAGAGCGCACGCCACGCGGAGTTTCTCCATAACAATGTCCCGGGCATGGTGATTCCTGAACCGATACGGCGGCGGCTGCATGCGGCGGGTGACAACGGCCGCGCGGAAGGAGCGGCTATCGCTCGTGAACTTATTGAGGAAACACGCGAAATGATTGCCGGCGTCTACATGATTCCGTCATTTGGACGATATGACGTTGTAGCGGACGTATTAGCGGACAACAAGTCGGTCAGAGGTGCATGACCGTGTGGACGGGATAGTCTCCCAAAAGCCCACGCCCCGAGAGCTCGGCCAGTTCAATAAGGACTGTCGCTCCGACCGTCACACCACCCGCCTTGTGAACAAGGCCTTCTGCCGCTTTCAATGTCCCACCGGTCGCGAGCAGATCATCCACCAAGACTGCGCGCTGTCCCGGCTGAATGCCATCCTCATGAATCTCAACTGTGGCTGATCCGTATTCCAACGCGTATTCGATGCTGACCGTCTTATAGGGAAGTTTGCCCACTTTGCGAACGGGGATAAGGGGCACGTCCAGAGCTCGCGCCATTGGCGCGCCGAACAGGTAACCGCGCGCTTCCACGGCGACGATGACGTCAAGAGGCATGGTTCCGGCGGCCTGCGTCATCCTGTCGATGGCCCATGCGAACGCTTCAGGATCAAGCAGGAGCGGTGTGATGTCGCGAAACAGGATTCCTTCTTCGGGAAAATCAGGAATCTCCCGAATGAGGTGCTCGTAGCTCGTTACACTTCCCGCGCTCGACATGCTGCCGCCCCCTGACGCTCCCCCTGTGTATCATCCATCCTGTCACGTAGACGATATTTGGCACAAGGCATGTCGGGGGACTGATGACGAATTCACAAGGCAGCACCACAACTGAGACGTGGGAATGTGTGGTGCTCGCAGCGGGCAAGGGATCACGGATGCGAACCACATTTCCGAAGGTTCTGCACCAGGTAGGCGGAGTGTCAATGATTCAACGAATCCTGGATGCGCTCGCCGAGACGGGTTCCACACAGCCTGTCATTGTGCGGGACCCGTCACCCGCTTTGCTGGAGGCCCTGGGTATCACGCATCGATTCGTTGTGCAGTCCCAGCCGGACGGCACCGGCGGCGCGCTCCGGGCAGCGCTGGCTGACAGCAACCTTGATTCAGGAAGTCTGCTCATTGTTAACGGTGACCTGCCATTGATTACTGCTGAATCCTTGGTGATTCTCAAGAAAGCTCATGAATCAAGCGGCAGCGCGGCTGTTACTTTTTTCACAATGTGGACATCGAATAGTGCGGGTTACGGACGAATTCTACGAAATACGGACGGAACGGTGGCGGAAATCATGGAGGCCGGCGACCCGCGATATGAGGACGCACCGCCGGAGGGGAACGCAGGGGTTTATGCCCTCGACCTTGCGTGGGCGCGGACGGCGGTGGACCGCCTGCCCTTGCACGAGAACGGCGAGTATTACATCACGGGCCTGGTCAAGCTGGCGGTGGCAGACGGGCGGAGCGTGGAGACGCTGGAGATTAACTCCGAGGAGGCGATCGGGGTGAACACGTTGGTTGACCTGGCGGAGGCGGAGCGGGTGGCGCGTCGGCGGACGCTGGAGTCGCTGATGTTGTCCGGCGTCACGATCGTCGATCCGGCTTCGACGTACATCGACGCGACGGTGCACATCGCGCCGGATACGGTCGTTCGACCCAATACGCATATCTCAGGCGCAACGGCAATCGGCGCGGAGTGTGAGATCGGGCCCGACACGCACATCGTCGATTCGGCGATTGGCGAGCGGTGTGTCGTGCGAGGGTCGTGGCTTGATGAGGTCACGCTGGAGGACGGCGTTTCCGTGGGGCCATTCGCGCGGCTGCGGCCGGGGACACATATCGGGTCGGACGCGCATATTGGCAGCTTTGGCGAGGTCAAGGCGAGTCGGATCGGCAGTCGGACGGCGATGGGCCATTTCGGGTACGTGGGCGACGCCGAAATCGGGGAGGACGTGAACATCGGCGCTGGCGCGGTGACGTGCAATTTCGACGGCCAGGACAAGCATCGGACGGTCGTTGGGGACGGCGTGTTCATCGGGAGCGGTTCCATGTTGGTTGCGCCAGTGGAGATTGGGGGCAAGGCTTATACGGCGGCGGGCTCCGTCGTAACGCGCAACGTGGCGGAGGGCACGACGGTTGCCGGCGTCCCGGCGGAGGCGCTCAGGCGGTGAGGTGGCGGGGTAACTCTTCGACTGCACTTAGGGTGAACGGGACAATTTAGGTTTTCGGTTCCTCGACTGCGCTCGGAATGACATGAAGCGGCGCTACACGCCGCACTGGATTCCCGTTTTCACGGGAATGACGAGGGAGTGACCCTTCGACAGGCTCAGGGCGAACGGATTATGCCAAGAGGCCGATCAGGGCACCGAGGGTCACGACGATTCCGGCGGCGGCGGCGAATCGCGCGAGGGTGACTCGGCTCGCCCATGCGAGGATGGCACGGATGGCGACGGTTCCAACGATTGCTGCTGTTATCAGCGCCACGATAGCAGTCCAGCCGCCGATTATGTCGGATGTGCTGACGGCCAGCAGGCCCGCGCCGATGCTCGCCGGTATACCCATAAGGACGCTGAGAACGACGGCCTCGCGGTGACTGCAATCTCGCGCGAGCAGTACTGCGACGGTCAGCCCTGTGCGGCTGAGGCCCGGTACAACGGCCAGCGCTTGGGCGACACCGGCGATGACTGCGTCCGCAGGGGTGACATCATCCCTGCCCCGTTCGCCCTCCCACAGCCCACAACGGATGGTGAACGCGATGGCGATCATGGCGAGGCCGATGAGCAACATCGCGGCGCTTCCCAGCAGGTTCGCGATCTCGCCCAGGATCAGAAAGAGTGGCACGCCGAGGATCGCAGTGACGAGTGTGCTGAGACCGAGGAATCTGATGGGGGCGGAGAGGTGGCGCGGCGCGCCTGCTGACTCACGGATCATCGATGTGATCTCGCCTCTCATGGCTATAGCTGCGGACAGGGCCGTTCCGACGTGGAGCCACAGGGCGATGGCGATGGCGTCCGAGGGCGAGGCGTCGTCAATCCACGTGGACACGAGGGCGATGACGCCCTGCGAGCTGACGGGAATCCACTCGGTGATTCCCTGGATGATGCCAAGCAGCAAGGCGGACAGTTCGGACACGTGGACCCCCTAGTGTGTTGATTGTAGGGGGGTGGGGGTTCAGGCGGGGTATGATTTGGGGGAGTGGCCCTTCGACAGGCTCAGGGTGAACGGAAAGAGCGCTCAGGGTAAGCGGGAGCGAAACTGAGGAGAACGGAAGGGGTGCTCAGGGTGAACGGGACGGGGATCTACGGGATTATTGAGTGATGTGCGGGATTATGGGGTATACGGGGCATCGGCAGGCGATGCCGATTGTGCTTGATGGGCTGTCTCGCATCGAGTACCGAGGGTATGACAGCGCGGGCATCGCGATCCTCGGCCCGTCCGGCGTGTTTGGGACGAACAAGGCCGTCGGGAAGCTGGATGCCCTGCGCGCCGATCTCGAGGGGGCTTTCGTCTCAGGGTCGTTGGGGCTCGGGCATACACGATGGGCGACGCACGGCGCGCCCTCCCTGGCCAACGCTCATCCGCACATGGATTGCACGGGCCGGGTATCCGTGGTGCAGAACGGGATCGTCGAGAATTACAGCGCGCTCGCGGCGCAGTTGGTTTCGCGCGGGCACCGGTTCATGTCACAGACGGACACGGAGGTGCTGCCGCACCTAATCGAAGAGGCGCTCGATCGCGGTCTCGATCCTGTCGATGCGGTGAAGTCGATCATGCCGGACATGCACGGGGCGCTGGTGTTCCTGGTGGCGTGCGCGCAGGAGCCGGAGACACTGATCGCGGTTCGGGCTGGCAACGCCGGGGGGCTGGTGGTCGGCGTGGGCGACGGCGAGACGTACGCCGCAAGCGACCTCCCTGCCCTTGTACCGCTCACACGTCGGGCGATGCCACTGAACAATGGCGAGATTGCGGTGCTGCGGCCGGGCGGCGTAGAGGTTTCAACGCTGGACGGAGAGCCGGTGACGCGGGAGTTCACGGAGGTGACGCGCGACCCGCTGCGGGCGGCGAAGGGAATGTACAAGCACTTCATGCTGAAGGAGATCATGGAGCAGCCGCAGGCGCTAACGGACGCGCTGCGGGGGCGGGTTGATTTAGAGTCGGGGCGGCTGGAGCCGGATTACGGGGCCGGGCTGTCCGAGCGGCTGGCAAAGGCTCGCCGAATCATCCTGACGGGGTGCGGCTCAAGCTATCACGCGGCGCTTGTGGGGCGGCACTATTTCGAGACGCTGGCCGGCGTGCCGGTGGAGGCGGAGGTGGCGTCCGAGCTGCGGCATCGGAATGCGCCTATCGGAAAGGGTGACCTTCTTATCGCCATCACGCAGTCAGGGGAGACGCTGGATACGCTCGCGGCGCTTGAACACGCATCCGGCCTTGGCGCGGACTGCGTGGCGGTGACGAATGCGCTGGACAGCGAGGCAGCACGCATCGCGTGCGAGACCATGGACATGCGATCCGGGCTCGAGGTGGGGGTTGCGGCGACGAAGAGTTTTACGTCGGCGATCATCTGCCTGTATCTGCTGGCGATCGACGCAGCGGCGGGTCGGGGGGCGATGGACGAGGATGAAGTGAGTCGTCACCTGCTGGACCTGGAGCGGCTGCCGGGCATCGTGAGCGAGTCGCTGGAGCGACGGGACGCGATTCGGGCCGTGGCGGAGCAGCTGACGGCCAATGATAACTGCCTGCTGCTGGCACGCGGGCCGCTGTACCCCATCGCGCTGGAGGGGGCGCTGAAGCTCAAAGAAGTGGCATATATCCACGCGGAGGGCAGCGCGGGGGGCGAGATGAAGCACGGGCCCATCGCGCTGATCGATCAGTCGATGCCGACGATTGCGCTTGCACCGGAGGGGGGCTTGCGGGATCGGATGGCGATCAATATCTCTGAGATCAAGGCGCGGGCGGGGCACGTTATCGGGCTGCTGTCAGACGGAGACGATGAGCTTGGCGGGCAGGTTGATGAGGCGATCTTCGTGCCGGAAACGCCCGCTCACCTGGTTCCGATTGCGGCGACGGCGCCGCTGCAGATGCTGGCGTACGAGATTGGGCTGCTGCGGGGGGCAGACATCGACCAGCCGCGCAACCTGGCGAAGTCCGTCACCGTAGAATAGCGGGCGCGCATCCCGCCCGCCCCGCTGGTAGACATTAGTCAAATTGTCTGTACAATATAGCTGTGGAGTATGAATGGGATGCGGCGAAAATGCCGCTAACATCCTGGCGGGTCGTCCGGGTTTCGAGGTAATTGAAAGTTTTGAATGGGAGACAGCGGTGATTAGGTCCAGCGATCGGCACGGTGAGTCTCGCTGGGTCGCTGTCGGATATATCGGAAACCGCCTGTACCACCTGGTCTACACCATGCGAAGTGAGAGGGTACGCGTGATAAGCCTGCGACGGGCGAGTAAGCAGGAGGAGAGAGATTATGCCGAGGCTTAAGCCGGAGCACATCAACATCACGGACGAAGAAGAGGCGGAGATTCAGCGGCATATCGCCGAGGATCCGGACGCGCCGGAATGGACGGCTGAGGACTGGGCGAACGCCCGCCCTGCCATTGAGGTTCACCCTGAGTTAGTGGAGTGGTCGCTTCGCAGGCGCGGCAAGCAGAAGGCCCCGACAAAGGAAAAGGTCACCGTGCGGCTGGACTCGGACATCGTTGCCCATTTTCGAGAGGGTGGAAAGGGCTGGCAAACGCGCCTTAACGACGCCTTGCGCCGGGTCATCAATTCATAAGTGGTTGGTGGAGCGGGGGACGGGAATTGAACCCGCGACAACCTGCTTGGAAGGCAGGAGCTCTACCACTGAGCTACCCCCGCCCGCTCCAGTCTGCTTACCAGCTTAGCGTGCTTATTGCGATCTAGATTCCCGCCTTCGCGGGAATGACGGAGGGGCGGTTACCCTCGCCCGCTCCGGTCTGCTTACCAGCTTAGCGTGCTTATTGCGATCTAGATTCCCGCCTTCGCGGGAATGACGGAGGGGCGGCTACTCTCTGACCCGGGAACGGGGACCGAAGGGTTCGGGCTGGAAGGGGCCGTCGCGGAGTTGGAGGAATGCTCGCAGGCCGCCCTCTTTTTGGGCCTCCATCATTTCGCGCTTGAAGTCTTCACGCTGTGAACTCTGGACGTGGGCTGACAGCTCATCGTTCAGGATCAGTGCGTTGCGGAGTCCCATCATCTCAAGGCCCATGGTGGCGACATAGAGATTGATCTTGACCGTCTCCGGTGAGACGAGGGCGATGCGTTCCACGACGCGGAAGCAATGCTCGAGCAGGTCGTCACCGGGAACAACATCGTTCACCAGGCCGATGCGGAGGGCTTCCTGGGCGTCGATGTGGTCGCCTGTGAGGCCGTAGCGTAGGGCGTGCTTGTAGCCGGCGTTGAGCGTCCAGAAGAAGTTAGTGTTGGAGATCATGCGGATCTCAGGCTGGGCGAAGACTGCCTCCTCAGCGGCGTAGGTCATGTGGGAGGCGAGGGCGTACCAGGAGCCTCCGCCCATGCACCAGCCGTTGACGGCGGCGATGACGGGCTTGGTGAGTTCCCAGATTTGGAGGAGTTTTTCCGTTTCACCACGGGAGCGGTCGCGCCAATCATCGAGGACGGCGGCGACACTCGTGTTCTCCGGCAGGCCATAGGGCCAGACTGTTTCGCCGCGGCCTGCGCCGATGTCGTAACCGGAGGAGAAGGCGCGGCCTGCGCCTGTGAGCACGATGGCGCGCACCTCGGGGTCGTTTTCGGCCTCAGTCAACGCTTCGGAGACATCGTGCTCCAATTGGCGGCTGATTGCGTTTAGTGTTTCAGGGCGGTTCAGCGTGATCAGGACGCCGTTACGCTGTTTCTCGTAAAGGACGGTTTCATAGTTGGCCATGGGTTCGCTCGCTTTCTGTTACGAGATTGTTGTGAACATGGTAGCAAAGGGAGGCGAGGGACGGGCGACCCTTCGACAGGCTCAGGGCGAGCGGGGGTGGGTAGCAAGGGCGAGGGCTTCGATGATTTCTCCGGTGGCGGCTGTGCCGCCGAGGATGAGATCAACGATGCGAAGCGTTGGGGCCTGGAGGTCCGGCGCCCATGAGGCGGTTCCGTCTGAGGCGACGATGACATCAAGGTCTCGGACGTTCGCATCGAAGGCGGTGTGGAGGACGCAGGCGTAGGTGATCGTGCCCGCGAGGATGACGGTGCGGATACCGCGGCGGCGCAGTGCGGTTTCAAGGTCGGTACCAAAGAATGCGGAGAAGCTGCGCTTGGTGACGACGTATTCGTCATCTTGCGGCGCAAGGGCATCGTGTATCTCTGATCCCCATGTGTCGGGCATCAGGGCGGGGCCGCCGGGGGCATCGGCCACCGCGCCAAAGGTCTGAGCCACGACGCTGTGGATGAGGTCGACGGCATCAGGGGAGTCATCACGTTCGATGCGGGTGTGGACAATGAAGAGGCCGGCGGCGCGGGCTGCCTCAAGGAGCGACTGCATAGGCGGGATGCCATCAATCACGAGCTGGGGATCAAGTCCCAGCGGCTCAATGCGCTCCGCCGCCTTCGCGTAGAAGCCGTCCGCGTGGCAGAAGTCGTTCTGCATATCCACGACGATGAGGGCGGTGGTCTTGGGGTCAATGGAGAGGTTCATGGTTTATGTGTAGAGGTAGGGGCGGCCAGTTGGCCGCCCCTACCCTGTTCACCGTATTGGCGCTTCAGCGTTAGTTGCCGCGTGCGGCGGCGGAGCGTGGACCGAAGGGCTCCGGCTGGAATGGGCCATCACGCTGCTGGAGGAAGCCGCGCATGCCACCAGCCTCACGCGCCTCCTCGAGGGGACGCAGGACGTCCTCCCGGCGGGAGGAGTGGGCCAGAGCGGAGAGTTCGCCGTTCAGGATCAGCGCGTTGCGGAGACCCATCATCTCAAGGCCCATCGTCGCGACGTACAGGTTGATCTTGACCGTCTCCGGGGAGACGAGGGCGATACGCTCGCCAACCTTGAAGCACTCTTCGATTAGATCGTCAGCAGGCAGCACCTGGTTGACGATGCCGATCCGCAGCGCCTCTTCGGCGTCGATGTGGTCACCGGTGAGGCCGTAGCGCAGCGCGTGCTTGTAGCCCGCGTTGAGGGTCCAGATGAAGCTGGTGTTGGAGATCATGCGGACCTCGGGCTGCGAGAAGACGGCGGCCTCGGAGGCGTAGGTCATGTGCGAGAACAGGGCGTACCAGGAGCCGCCGCCCATGCACCAGCCGTTGACAGCGGCGATGATAGGCTTGGTGAGTTCCCACATGTGCATGAATCGATCCGGCTTGTCGCGTGTGCGCCAGCCGTCCAGCATTTCGGCGACGCTTGTGCCCTCCGGCAGGCCATAGGGCCAGACGGTTGGGGCGCGGCCACCGGCGATGTCATAGCCGGCAGAGAAGGCACGGCCTGCACCGGTCAGGATGATGTAGCGGACTTCAGGATCCGCCTCTGCCTCGTCCAGCGCGACGTGCAGTTCATCCTCAAGGTCGCGGCTGAGGGCGTTCAGCGCCTCAGGGCGGTTAAGGGTGATGAGGACGCCCTTGCGCTGCTTGTCATACAGGATATTTTCGTAGCTGCCCACTTTCTTTTCCTTTCTTCTCTTCTGCTCTGTCTTCTTGGAATGACGTGTTGGGGTTAGTCTCTCACCTTTGAGCGGGGGCCGAAGGGCTCCGGCTGGAATGGGCCGTCGCGGGTGGTGAGGAACGAGCGGAGTCCGCCCTGCGTGAGGCCGTCGAACATTTCCTTTCGGTAGTCCTCACGGCTGGACGAGTGAGCGAGCGCGGACAGCTCGCCGTTGAGTTTGAGCGCGTTGGCGAGTCCCATCATCTCAAGACCCATCGTGGCGACGTACAGATTGATCTTGACCGTCTCCGGGGATACTAACGCGATGCGCTCCACCAACTGAAAAGCTTCATCAAGCAGGTCGTCGTGCGGGACGATCTTGTTGACGATGCCGATGCGGAGGGCCTCTTCGGCGTCGATGTGGTCGCCGGTCAGTGAATAACGCAGCGCGTTCTTGTAGCCTGCAGACAGCACCCAGAAGAAGCTGGTGTTGGAGATGTGGCGCACCTCCGGCTGACCGAAGACCGCCTGATCCGAGGCGAGCGTCATGTGGGTTGCGGTGGCATACCAGGACGCGCCGCCCATGCACCAGCCGTTGATAGCGCCGATGACGGGCTTGGTCAGCTCCCACATGTGGAGCAGCTTGCGAACTCCGCCATTGTCGTTTGTGCGCCATGAGTCCAACAGTTCCGCGACGCTCTGGCCGGGCGCGAGCCCATAGGGCCAGACGAAATCTCGCATGGGGGCGTCCGGCGCGCCGAGGTCGTAGCCGGCGGAGAATGCCCTGCCCGCTCCGGTGAGCACGACGGCGCGAACCTCAGGATCCGCCTCAGCCTCATCAAGCGCCAAGTGGAGTTCATCCTCCATCTGCGGGCTGATTGCGTTGAGGGCCTCCGGGCGGTTCAGTGTGATGAGCGCGCCCTTGCGCTGCTTCTCGTATAGGACGTATTCGTAGTTGGGCACTGCTGTTGGTTCTCCTTTCGGGTTTTTGACGTTTTAGTCGCGGGGGCGGGAGCGGGGGCCAAAGGGCTCCGGCTGGAATGGGCCGTCACGGGCTTCAAGATAGCCGCGCAGGCCACCCTTTTCCTGCGCCTCAACGAACGAACGCCTGCCCTCTTCGCTTACGGACGAGTGGGCGAGGGCGGACAGTTCCGCGTTGAGGTTGAGGGCGTTGTGGAGGCCCATCATCTCAAGGCCCATCGTCGCGACGTACAGGTTGATCTTCACCGTCTCCGGTGAGACGAGGGCGATGCGCTCGACGATCTTGAACGCCTCATCCAGCAGGTCGTCTGCGGGCACAATCGTGTTCACGATGCCGATGCGGAGGGCCTCCTCGGCGTCGATGTGGTCGCCTGTCAGGGCGTAGCGCAGGGCGTTCTTATAGCCTGCGTTGAGCACCCAGAAGAAGCTGGTGTTGTCCATGTGGCGGACTTCCGGCTGAGCGAAGACTGCGTTATCTGCCGCAAGAGTCATGTGGGCCGCGTTGGCATACCAAGAGCCGCCGCCCATGCACCACCCGTTCACCGCCGCGATAACGGGCTTTGTGAGTTCCCACAGATGCAGGAAATAACGCATGTTCCTGCGATCCGACATTCGCCAGTGGTCGAGGTGCGCGGCGACGCTGGTGTTCTTGGGAAGGGCGTAGGGCCACTCGAACTCGGCCTCGCCGGAGATGTCATATCCGGAGGAGAATGCCCTGCCCGCTCCGGTCAGCACGATGGCGCGGACTTCGGGATCGGCCTCGGCTTCATCCAGCGCCTCGTGCAGCTCGCGCTCAAGGTCGGGGCTGATGGCGTTGAGCCGCTCCGGCCTGTTGAGGGTTATCAGAACACCGTTTCGCTGCTTTTCGTACAGGACATTTTCATAGTTGGCCATAGTTGGCACCCTCCCCCGTTTATCCCTGTTCATGTATGTCTGAAACGTGTCAGACACACGCGGCGAGAATAGCATTCGGCGAATACACGGGGCAAGGGAGCGGCGGGGCGTAGACTGGGCGTGGAGTGTAGTGGCGTTTGCCGGGAGAGACAATCTATGCAGGTGACGGTTCTGGGTGGGTCGGGATTTGTGGGACGGCACCTTGTGGCAACACTCGTGGCTGCGGGCCACGGCCCGATACGCGTCCTTTCCCGCTCACCGGAGAGGGTTTTCAGTGATGCGCGGCGCTCTCTGGCGGTTGCGTTTGAGGCAGTGGAGACGCTGGCCGGCATCGGCAAGCTGACTCGAGATGATGTGGTGGCTGCGCGCGACCGAGCCGATCAGGGAGAAGCAGTGCTGCGTGAGGCGGTTGAGGTTATCGAGGGGGATGCGCGCGATTGGAACGCCGTGCGTGACGCAGTGTCCGGCGCGGATGCCGTTGTTCACGCTGTGGGGATTATCCGCGAGACCGAGGGGCGTTCGTTTGGCGATACGAACGTGGGCACGACGCAGTCGCTCATCGATGCCATGAAGGACGTGGGAACAAACCGCCTGGTCTACATGGGGATTCTTGGAGCATCCGATGATCCGGAGATGCCATACGGGCGGTCGCGCTGGCAGGCAGAGGCGGCGGTGACGGGGAGCGGGTTGGAGTGGACGGTGGTCAAGCCGTCGCTGGTGCTTGGCGTGTCCGACGCGGTTTCACGTCGGACGGTCAAGCTGCTGCGGACAGGGCCGGTGGCACTGCTGCCGTTCCCGGACGGCGGACGGACGCTGCTGCAGCCACTGTACGTGAGTGATCTTGCCACGGCGCTGACGTTGTGCGTGACTGAGCCGGAACGGACGGGGCAGGTTTACGAGATCGGCGGGCCAGAGCAGATCGCACTTGTGGACATTGCGCGGGCTTTTGCGGCGGAGCTGGGCATCAGGCGCGTCTACAGCCTGCCCCTGCCTCGCTTCGCCATTCAGTTTGGGGCGTCGCTGATGGGGCGCGTGCTGAAAGACCCGCCGATTACGGCGGCGGAGCTAAGCCAACTGCGTGTGGACAACGTCACGGCGCTGGATTCCGTTGAGCAGGCGTTCGGGTTTGCGCCGCGTCGCTTTTCGGACTACGTGTCCTACGTTAGGGACGTTGTGGCCTAGTTGTCGCGGGTTTTGGCGAGTTGAGCGATGAATTGCTCGATGGGGAATGCCGGCAGCGAGACTATCTGGATAGTTCCGCGCGCACCCAGTTCCAGGGAGACCCTCGCAATTGTCTCGTTGTCGGGAGCCTCCACGATGTTGACGAAATCATAGTTGCCGAGCACGGCGTACTGGGCCATAACCTGCGCGCCCCATGACTCGATCTCGCGATTGACTTCCTGGATGCGCTCCGGGCGATGCTTTACAGTCTTGCGCCCCTCATCCGTCAGCGTGCTCAGCAACACGTACGTCGCCATCTAGTTTGCCTCCCTGCTTGTGTTTGTCCGGGTTCTCTCTTTGTGGATGTCTCAAGTCAGAATCGTAGGTACGAGCGCGTTCCGTGTCAACGGAGAGCCATGGTTTGAGACAGGAATTCGGCGGTGGCGGCGGCAAGGGCGGGGCGGCTGGTCTGCCAAGCGCGGTCCGCGCCCTCGAGCGCCATGGCTGTCACATCGTCGCGCCCAATGCCATCAACCCACGCGCCCAATTTCTCCGGCGTTGTAAGCCCGTCGTTGCCTCCTATCAGGAAACTCACGGGCACTTGCACCTTTTCCAGGCCACCCTCGGTTGGGATGCCGATGAGGGGAATGTCCAGAATCGGCGACACCGCGACAACGGCTCGCACGCCCTCCGGCTGTCGGGCAGCGGCGCGCAACGCGATGCTTGCGCCGTATGAATAGCCGACGATGCCAAGCCGCTGCCCATCAACACCCGGCCACTCTCTCAGCATGTCAACTGCCGCGAGGGCATCTGCCACCTGCCCCTCCCCCAAGGCGTTCTCGCCCTGGGATTCGCCAACACCGCGGTAGTTGAATCGAACCGATACAAAACCGCGGGGAGTGACTTCTCGTGTCAGCGCCTCGACCACAGAGCTAAGCATCGTGCCCCCCAGGTGCGGTTCAGGGGAGCAGAAGACGACACCGGGCAGATCACCGCCACCTTCGGGAATCTCTTCGCCGGACGGCTCGGCGATGATGCCCTCCAGGGTGAGGGCATCAGTAGAAAAGAAGTTTAGGGCCGTCTGCCTCACGCGTCGCGCCCTAGAGACCGTATGCGAGACGCTCAGCCAGGCTGATAGGCAGACCGGCGTCCGTGAAGTGTTTCTGCGCGGATTCCATATCATATTCGACGCGGAACTGTGTGAGCGTTCGGGCGTCCGAATCGAGCATGAGGTAGGCAGCGCGAGGATCCCTGTCACGGGGCTGCCCCACGCTGCCGGGATTGATGATAAGGCGAAGATCATTGGGCAGGTGGATGAGGGAACCATGGTTGAGACGACCCATGGCATGAACACGATGCGGGGAGTTCGGTCCGGCGAAAATTTCCTCAAAGATCAGGGGGAGATGGGAGTGCCCCACCAGGAGGAATGGCGTCTCCAGCAGATCGAATGACGCGCGCGCCGCTTCCTCATGTATGAGGTATTCCCAGACAGGGTCCCGGAGTGAGCCGTGGGCCAGCGTGAATTCGCCCTGAGTCACGACTCTCGGCAGACCTTCAAGGTAGGCGCGATTCTCCGGTGTCAGTTGTTGGCCATTCCATTCACAGGCAACAGCTGCCTCTTCATTGAATGTGCCCAGGTAGATGGCTCCGATAGCCCCAAGGTCGTGGTTGCCGGCCACGCTCACGTGGTCAAAGCCGCGCAGGGTGTCCAGACACTCGTTGGGATGCGGCCCGTATCCGACCATATCCCCCAGCGACCAGATGTTGTCGACGGGGCCGCGCGCGTTTGCATCGCGAAGGACGGCGTCAAACGCGACGATGTTTGAGTGAATATCCGAAACAATCAGGGTTCGCATCGCAACAGTATCTCGATTGCATCTGACATTATATTGCGGACTGGGGGACGTACGTGTTGCGGCCTGCAGAAAGATCCGCAAGGAAGTTGTCGGCCCAGGCCTTGGCGGTGTTTAACTGAACGTCCTCATTCAGGGCCTTCCACCGACGGATTCGCTCACGATGCCCCATGGCGAGCGCGGTATGCATGGCTTCCGCGGTACCCTCAAGATCGTAAGGGTTGACGATTAAGGCTTCCCGCATCGTCTCAGCGGCGCCGCAGAAACGGGACAACACCAGAACGCCGGGATCAGCGCCCTGGGCCGCGACGAATTCCTTGGCGATAAGGTTCATACCATCCCGGAGCGGGGTCACGAGGCAGACGTCTGCCTCACGGAAGAAGCCGGCCAATTCCTCCTGGTTGTAGGAGCGATAGAGATAGTGAACAGGCACCCAGTCCGCCTCGGCGAATCGACCGTTGATGCGCCCGACCAGTCCATCCACGCGCTCGCGTTCCTGGACATATTCCGGCACACGGCTACGTGAGGGGGCGGAGATTTGAATCATGGTGACCTTGCCACGCACAGCCGGGAACCGGTCAAGCATCGTCTCAAACGCTCTGAGTCTTTGCGGGATTCCCTTTGAGTAATCAAGCCTGTCGACACCCAGTACGACTTTCTTGCGTTCAACGGGGCGGCGCGGCAAGAGTCGCTGCAGCAGACCTGTCGTCTCCGTATCACCTGATTCACGCGTCCATTTCTGGAATTGCTCCGGGTCCGTTCCGATGGGATAGACCCCGGCTCCGACTGCGCCTGACCGGCCATTGAATACACCCGCGTCAACAGCACCTCCAATTTCCACTTGCAGGGTATCAAGGAAGTTATGGGCGTAGCGGTTAGTGTGGAATCCAACGAGATCATAGCTGACAAACTCTTCAAGGAGCTGTCTTGCCCACGGGAGGATGGAGAAGACTTCTGCGGCGGGGAACGGAGTGTGGAGGAAGAAACCAATCTTGCCTTGCCATCCCATCCGACGCAGTTCCGAACCCAGCGGAATCAGGTGATAGTCCTGAACCCAGATGACATCGCCGTTCCTCAGGAGAGGATAGAGACCTTCTGCGAATCTGCGATTGACACGTCGATAGCCGCGGTATGCGTCATGTCGCAAATGGACGAAGTTGGGGAATGCGTGGAGCAAGGGCCAGAGAGTGCGATTGGCGAATACGGAATAAAAGAGATTGACCTCATCAGCGGTCAGATTCATCGCGCCAACGTCGATGCCGCTGCTGCGCACGACAGACGGTTCCACGGCCAGGCGGCGCTCCGTTGCGGCGCCGCTCCATCCGAACCATAGGCCACCGTGCTGCTCAAGGGCTGTCTGTACAGCCGATACCAGCCCACCCACAGGTTGATTCCTCTGGTCTCGTGACGCGTCGGGAAGTGTCGATGACGGCAATCTATTGGACACGACGACAAGACGCTGTATCTGTTGCATCGCCTTGCCCCCTAGCCCCACCCGGCAATCTCAACTAACGGCTGCACGGTACAAAAAGAGTCTCGCAACGTGCATTAACCCTAGCCGTCAGCCTGTAACTGGTCAAATAGGGAGGAGATGGGTGCGAGCGGGGTGTGGAGGAACGGCGTGCTACACTTTTGCTCTGAGTAGGACGCAGACGCGGCGACGACGCCGCGCGTGACGGGGGAAACACCATGCCGGAGAGCAAGTTCGTCGATATCCAGGGCCTCAATATGCACTATCTCGAATGGGGCGATCCCTCGAATCCAGACCTGCTGCTTGTGCATGGATGGACAGGGTTGGCGTCGTCCTGGCAGGCGGTCGCCGAGGCTTTCGAGGACAGGTATCACGTCATCGCGCCGGACAACCGCGGCCATGGGCAGACGGACAAGCCCGTGACGGGTTACATGCTGCGCGATTTCGCGACGGACATCGTGGAGTTGATCGACACACTGGGCCTTGAAAAGCCCGCGTACGTGGGCCACTCATGGGGCGGAAACATCGGCACGATCATGGCGTCCGACTACGCGGACAAGATCTGCTGCGCGTTCCTCGAGGACCCGGTGTACTGGAAGATGGTGAACGTGCACGTGACGAGCCTTCAGCAGGCGCTGGCCCGCCACAACCGGCCGGAGGCGGAGATTCGGGCCGAGGCCAAAGCGCAAGGCATGTCCGAGCAGGAGGCGGATGAGCTGGTCTATCGGCATCATCACTTCTCGCCGCACGCCGTCACGCGGCTCCTGACTGACAACCGACAGTGGGCGTTCCGGTGCGAGGACCACATGCGGCGGATTTCCGTGCCGACACTGGTGTTGGTAGCGGACATCGCAGCGGGTGGCTACATGATGCCG
Organism: uncultured Dehalococcoidia bacterium; assembly: GCA_964653005.1. Lineage (GTDB taxonomy): Bacteria > Chloroflexota > Dehalococcoidia > UBA6926 > UBA6926 > VXMO01. The sequence continues at coordinate 186,815 of CAZZAN010000003.1, forward strand.
GAGGAGCTTGAATACTACCGCAGCATCGCCACACCTGATCTGGATTTCCGCCTGTGGCCGGACGTGGGACATGGCATGCGCGCAGCACGCCCCGAGCAGTACAACCAAGAGCTTGACGAGTTTCTCAAGAGCTGCAGCGCTTGAGCAGCACTCCACCATATTCAATAGCTGAGGACGAAACCGAAGCAACGTCGCGTTTCCGCACGTTCCGCTCGCTCCGCAACCCTGTCTACCGTCGCCTCTGGATGGCGGGGTGGGTGTGGTATGTGAACCGCATGATGGAGATGGCGGTTCTGTCATGGCTTGTGCTGGAACTGACAGACTCGCCATCACAAGTGGCACTCGTCGGCGTTTTCCGAATGGCCCCCATGTTCCTGCTGGGGCTTGTGGCCGGCAGCGTCTCCGATCGCTTTCCGCGAAAGTACGTGATGATCTCGACACAGATCGTCAACGTCGTGGTGGTTGGCGGGATGCTTGCGGTGTTGGTTCGCGGGGATGTGGAGCCGTGGCACGCATATCTCGCTACGTTCCTGACAGGCTCGGCGTGGGCAGTGGACTTTTCAGCGAGGCGCGCCTATTTCGCGGAGATCTTTCGGGGGGACGCACTGACGAATGCCATCTCATTGGATGTTGTTGCATTAACCGGCAGCAGCATCGTCGGGCCGCTGTTTGCGGGGACGATCATCGAGTTGATTGATTTCTCGGGTTCGTATGGGCTGATGTTCGGCCTGTACCTAGCGGCGGGTTGGGTCCTGTTCACCATTCCGAGGACTGAGTCGATGGGCACAGAAAAGACACCGGTGCTGCGTCAGTTGAAGGAGTCCGTGACGGCATTGGCTGCCAACAGGGCACTCCTGGCCGCGCTGACCATAACGGTTAGCCTGAACTTCTTTGGCTTTCCCTTCCTGACGATGGTTCCTGTGATTGGGCGGGACGTGCTGGGCGCGAACGCATTTCTCTATGGGATATTGGCGGGCGCGGCGGGAATCGGTTCACTGACGGGGGCAATCATCATTGCGTCGCGGCAGATACGAAACCACGGGCAGGTCTATTCACTGGGGTCTGCGTTCATGCTGGCGGTGCTGGTTCTTTTCTCGCTTTCAGAGTGGTATGGGGTGTCGCTTGCTCTCCTAATCATTGCGGGGCTGGGGATGTCAGGCTTTGCGACGATGCAGCCGACGATTGCTCTGCGGGCGGTGGGGCCGGAGATGCGTGGACGGGCGATGGGCGCGATTGCGTTGGGGATTGGGGCGAGTCCGTTGGGGATGCTGACAGTCGGGTGGATGGCTGAGCCGGAGAATCTGGGCCCTCAGATGGCGCTGGCGGTGCTGACAGGGACGGGGTTCGTGGTGATTATGGCGCTGCGGTTTATGCTGCCGGAGCTGCGGGGGCAACCGCGATAAGATAGAGGACTTTAGGCACAGTGGCCCAGCATATGTGTTAGGAGGATTCTTTCGATGCCAAGGTTCATTGCAACCCTGATCGTGTTGGCCTTGTTCGTCGTGGCTCTTGCCGGCTGCCAACAGGATACGCCTGAAGGCGTGGGGTCAACGGCCAGCGCACAATTGGCAGGGCCGGATGGCGCGGATATGGGGACCGTCAGCTTTACTCAAGGGCCGAACGGAGTTCTGGTATCTGCGGATGTACGCGGCCTGACGCCGGGCTTTCATGGATTCCACATCCACGCAGTCGGCGCGTGTGAACCAGACTTTACGGCTGCGAGCGGCCATTTCAATCCGGAGGGCATCGGACACGGGTTTATGGACGCCGAGGGGCAGCATGCCGGCGACATGCCCAATATCTACGCAGGGATGGACGGCACAGCACGGGCCGATTACTTTCACACGGCTATCACTTTGGCAGACGGCGCAGATACGTCACTCTTTGATGACGACGGATCGGCCATCATCGTCCACGAAAGGCCCGACTCATACGGAGCGGACCCGGGGGCCGGCGACCGGGTAGCGTGCGGGGTCATCAGGCGCAACTAGGCTACCCGCTACTCCGCCGCCTCCTGCCTCAGCAGCTTTTTCTTGCGTTCGATGCCGAGGGCGTAGCCGCCGAGGCCACCGTCATTTCGCACGACGCGGTGGCAGGGGACGACTATAGGCGTCGGGTTCTTGGCACAGGCGTTGGCGACGGCGCGCGTTGCGGTCGGTTGGCCGATTTCCCGTGCGACTTCTGAATACGTGCGGGTTTCGCCTCGGGGAATCTGCCTGAGAGCTTCCCAGACGCGACGTTGGAACGCAGTGCCGCGCACGTCCAGCGGAAGTTGGACATAGTTGTTCGGCGACCCGCCATCCACAACGCGGGTTACGATTCCCACCCACTCGCTCAGCGGGCCGGAGTCTCTGGATCGCTCCGCCTGAGGAAACTCTTTCATGAGCGCGGCTTCCAACGATTCATCGTCGTCTGCAAGGGATATGCGACAAACGCCTTTCTGAGTCGCCGCGACCAGCAGCCGCCCCAACGCGCTATCTGCAATCGCGTAGGTAATCTGCGCGCCGACGCCGCCCCGCCTGTACTGGCCGGGCGTCATGCCGAGATGCGCGTCTGAGGACTCATAGAGCCTGCTGGAGGAGCCAAATCCGCTGTTGTAGAGCGCCGATGTGACATCGTGCCCGTTGCGAACGTCATCCTTGAATCGCTCAAGCCGCCGCTGTTCCGCGTATTGGCGCGGGGTGATGCCGAGCACGCTTTCAAAGGAGCGGCGGAGCGCGTGATCAGTGACGCCGGTATGCCTCGCCAGAGAAGCAACAGTCAGCAACTCATCGGGGTTCGCATCGATGAGTTCACAGGTTTGCGTAACAACGTTGACGGCGCGGACGTGTGGGCCGCCCTCGTCAGGTCGGCAACGCTTGCAGGGGCGGTAGCCGGCGGCGCGGGCTTCGGCGATCTCATCAAAGAACTCGATGTTCTTGCGCAGGACGGGCGCTCCACGGCATGTTGTCCGGCAGTAGACGCCGGTGGTCTTGACGCCAAAGGTGAACGCGGTTTCGTAGGCAGGGTCATGGTTTTGGATGGCCTGCCAGCGTTCGTCCGCCAAGGATTGCGCTTCAGTGCTTCGCTCGATTGTTGCGGTCATGTCCCTACCCCAAAGTGCTTCTCACTAATGACTATAGGGACATGATTGCAGTTGGTGATTCCAGGGTCTATCCGATTTCTTTGTGGAGGTGTGGGGCTGGATGGTCCGACTTTATTCAGCTACAACCTACCAGTCCCAAATGCTTCTCTCTCTCTGGGCTTCCCGTCTTCGCTTCGTGGATTTCTTCCCGGCGATTTCCTTTGCAATCTTCTCGAAGTAACTCTGGGGAATCACCTTAGTTGGAGGCTCTTTGGCCTTAGATGCCGCAGGCAAACCGAATGCCTTACGAAATTGACCGTCCGTCTGGGCGCCTTTGCGGGTGTTACAGGGTCGGCACAGCAACTGTAGGTTGGACAGTGCATCAGAACCGTTTCGCGCCATTGGTGTCTTGTGGTCAATATCGAAATATGTCGCTTCGCGCTCTTTCTTACCGCAGTACATGCACCTACCCTTTTGCAAGGCAAATAGCGCGTCCCTTTCCTTCTTCCCGAAGGACTTTCTTCTTCTTGGCTCTTCAAACAAACCACCGAAAACCATGATTCTTGTACCTCTTTCCCCGACATTCACAAAACGGATCCCTGCACATGGGTTCTGTTGATAATCACATGATACTGCATTTCGTATGTCCCCTCTCCCTGAGGGAGAGGGTTAGGGTGAGGGGGACTCCAAGTGGCTGGCGATTACCTCAAGCACTGCTTGACTATCCCGAAGCACGTCATTGTCCCAGAATCGCAGGACAACGTATCCGCGATTTTCCATCCACTGAGTACGTCTTCTGTCGCGGTCAACCTGGTCCGCGTGATGCCCTCCGTCAAGCTCAACCACTAGGCGTGCAGTGTGGCAATAGAAGTCCACGACGAAGGGGCCGATGGGTTGCTGCCTGCGGAACTTGTAATTGGCCAGATTCCGGTTTCGCAAGAGTCTCCACATGGCACGCTCAGCGTCAGTGGAATTGGCGCGGAGGCGACGGGAGATTTCAGTACGGGACATGGCTTATTCTATGCCACCCCCTCACCCCAGCCCTCTCCCTCAGGGAGAGGGGGTTAATCGGACGGCTACTTAGCTGAGGCTCTGGTAGTGGTACATGGGCTGTTCGGGGACGGCCCAGTCTGCGTAGTATTCGCGGAGGTAGGGTTCGAGGCGGGCGGCGAGGTCACGGCGGTTGGTGAGGTCATCAGGGGCGGGGGTGCTCAACTCTTCGCGGACGGCCTGCACCACCCCGGCAGCATCGATTGTCTTGAATTGCTTGTCTTCGAAGATGGTCTTGCCTTCGACGATGACGGATTCGACGTCCGCAGCGCGGGCACGTGACACAAGCACATCCAGCACGTCGAGGTTCTCGGCGACGTACGGGGTGGAGATGCGATCCCAGTCCAGCAGAACCATGTCGGCGCGTTTGCCAACTTCGAGGGAGCCGACCATGTCCTCTCCGAACGTGGTCTCATATGCGCCTCCGAGTGTGGCCATGTGGAGGACCTGGTGGGATGTGAGGTGGGGAACGTCAAGTCCCGGTGGACGGTGCAGGCGCATGGCAAGCGCCATCTCCTGGAAGAGGTCATCGTCATCGTTGATAGACGTGCTGTCCGTGCCAAGCGCGACGTGGACGCCCTGCCGGTGCATATCAAGGACAGGCGCGATACCGCTGCGGAGGCGCAGGTTGGAGCTTGGGTTGTGACTGATGCTGGTGCCCGTTTCAGCCATCAACGCGATGTCATCCTCCGTGAGCCAGACGCCATGGGCGAAGGATGTCTTGGGTCCCAGAAAACCGAGGTCATAGAGGCGGCGCGTTGGGGTCTGCCCCTGCCCGTGCAGGCGCTCAGCATAGAGCCGCTGGTAGTAGCTCTCGACGCAATGGGTATGGATGCCGACGTCCGCGGCGCGGGCCAGTTCCGCGATGTGGGCCAGCGTATCCTCGTCAGCCCAGTGATAGCTCTGGGGGCTATAGAGAACGCGCACCATGTTGGTTGAATCAACGGGGTAGTCGCGGATCAGGTCCGCCGTCATGGCGAAGTAGTCTTCATCGGAGAGGATGGAGCCTTCAATCACGCCGCGAACGCCGCTTGCAAGGTCTTCCGGCATTTTATTCAACACATCATCATCGTTGCCGTAGACGAGGTAGCACTGGTTCTTGAACGCGAGTGAGAAGGCCGCTCTCAGACCGGCTTGCTCAAATGCGCGCAGGTTGGCCTGTGCCTCATCCCAGACCATGTGCCGCGCCGTCGCGGACTGGTTGAACATAATCGTGGTAGTACCGGACCTAATCAGGTTCAGCAGCGTGATCAACATCATGTTGTACGGCTCAACAGAGCGACGCCCCCACGCGTGGTTGATCCACGTCTCAAGGCCTCCGTCCGGTTGGCCGAGGAGGAGACCGGAGAGGCCGCGGCCGTGGTGGTGGGCGTTGACCATGCCGGGCATGAGGAATTGGCGACCATTGCCAACGATTTCGGCGTCCGGGAATTGCGTTCGCAAGTCGTCATATGTGCCGACTGCAACAATCTGACCGTCGGTCTGGGCTACTGCGCCATCAGCCAGGACGGCGCTGTCACCTGCCAGATCGGCTCGGACGAGGACGTACTTGCCGCGCGTGATGGTGGTAGTCATTTCTCCTCCTATGTTGGAGCTTGTTCAGCTTATCGCCAGGGGACCTTGCGCGCTCGTTTGCGTCGAAACGCGGGGCACGAGGTGGACGACGTTCACTGAGTGCTAGGGAACGATTGTCGCAGCCAGGCGAACGAAGTCGTGGCGCGTAATGATGCCGACGAGCTTGTCGTCACGGACGACCGGGAGTCGCTTGAGCCGCCGTTGGTGCATGATGCGAACGATTTCCTCCACGGACGTGTCTTCCTTGACGGTCACGACGGGCGTGGACATTACATCCGAGACGAGAGTCCTGGAGAGGACGGAATGCAGATTCCCTATGTTGTCCCTGTTGACGAAAACGTGGCCAAACATCTCAAAGACCGTTCCCTGCATCCCCGGGTCACGAATAGGCGTCAGGAAGAAGTCTGAGTGGCTCATGATGCCAACGAGGTTATCGCGGTCATTCACCACAGGCAGCGCGCTTATGTTGTGATCCAGCATCACGTTGGCAGCATCGACTACCGTTGCCTCGGCCCGAATGGTGTACACACGGCTCGACATGATTTCTGATGCGTTCATAGCACAATCCTGCCCTTTGCCTTTTCCCTTACCCCTAGAGGTCAATCATAGCGAATCGCTGAACGTGACGCCCAATTACGTGCTAGCCAGACCCCTGAGAAACGCGGCTACATCGACGGGAGAATCCAAGCGGTACTTTGCCGCGGTATCGCGGTCAGGTTCGCCAACAAGAATTGAGAGTCCGCCCGAGAGATTGACTTCCCGAAAGGCGTCTTCGTCTGTTGTGTCGTCGCCGATGTAGATGGGGAAGAGTTGGGTTTCTGACATTCGCAACAGCGTGTCCATGATGAATCGCAGCGCCGCGCCTTTGTCACGGGCGGAGGCGGGACGGATATCCAGGACTCTCTTGCCCTGCACGACGGTGATTGAGCCTTCAGCGACTGCGTCCGCTGTTGCACCATGGACAATCTCCCGCACTTTCGGTTCCAACTCTTCGGGAGTCATGCGGGAATGGACACTGAGGCTCACACCCTTGTCTTCGACGAAAGCGCCGCTGATTTGGCTGACGGCAGGTTCAAGGGCTTGGCGCAGATCCGCCATCAGGAGACGGGCTCGTTCCGCGGCATCGTCCTCAAAGGCCAGACCGGGCGCGGCGATCTCAATGCCGTGGTTTCCGGAATAGATGGCATTTGGGAGACCAGCACGCTCACGAACATCCTCAAGCGCACGTCCGCTCACGATCGCAATTGCATATCCGGGCTGCTCGGTCAGCTGCCTGAGGGCGTCCGCGCATTCCGGAAGAATGTAGGCGTCCTCAGGGCGGGGCACGATGGGTGACAGGGTTCCATCAAAGTCGCATGCGATCAGGACGTGGTCGACAGCCCGAATGCGGGCTTCTATGGCCGACCAGTGATTAGCCAGGGGCTCTGCCATGCGCTTGATTCCGTGCCTATCCCTTTGGGATTGCGCTACGAGTCCGTGGCATTGCTCTCGGGAGGGGTCGCGCGTGACACGCCCTGCTGAGCCTCCATGATGGCGCCCTGCAGGCCGATGGTTTCCGGAGAGGCATCACCCATGTAGAGCGTGCGGTGGGGGAAGGGTATCTCAATCCCCTCTGCATCGAAGGCCTTCTTGACGCGAAGACGATATTCGCCGGAAACGTCCCACTGGCGGATGGGGAGAACCTCACCGAGGACCTTGATGTCAATGGCAGAGTCTCCGAAGTTATCGATGCGGAGCGCCTTGATGGGGTCAAGGATTATCGGCCCCCATTCCTCTTCGTCGGCCATCTCCTGCCCTATCCGGTTCAGCACTTCAAAGGCATGCTCAATGTCTGTCTTGTAGGCGACGCCAATGTTCATGTTCACGCGGGACATGTCCTTCGTGTAGTTGGTGGTGGTGGTGATTTGTCCGTTGGGGATGGTGTGCTGCCGGTAGTCAAGGTCGCGGAGGAGGGTACGGCGGAGATTGATGTCTTCAACCAGTCCGGCAATGCCGGCGATGCTGACAACATCACCGACGCGATATTGATTTTCGAGCGTGATAAAGATGCCGCCGAGAACATCCCGGATGAGGTTCTGGACGGCAAAGCCGACACCGACGGCGATTGCGCCCGCGGCGACAAGGAGGGGCGCGAGATCGACACCAATCTGGCTGAGAGCAAGAAAGATGGTCAGCAGCACGATGGCCGCACGGGACGTATCGACGACGATGTCCGAGAGGGTGTGAATATTCTTCTGGATCTCCTCTTCAAGGGTGACGTTGGCACGGGCGCGGATGTTGGATTCGACGAGGCGCGGCACGCTGAAGGTGACGATGCGCATGGCGATGACGCCGCCAATGACGATGAGCACCACCGGAAGCGCATTTTCGAGGGCCGATTCCAGAACCCATTGCCCCGCAGCGGCCATCGACCCCCTGGCGAGCGACGAATAGCCGAGTGCGAACGACGCCCCTATTTCGATTGTTGCAATCACGATGAGGATCCATGCGACCCGCACCACTATTGAACTCAGATCCGCCTGCAACCACTCGAATCCACCCGGGAAGACCCGATCCAGCGACCGCAGAAACCCGCGCACCAGCGGCGGCAACACCAACCAAACGGCCAGCATCAGGGCCACTGCGCCGCCACCCCACACGATCATGAACTGCAAGAACGGCCCAGGGTCTTCCAGGATCGTTTGAAAGTCGGACAGAATATCCTCAATCACCCGCGCATTTCCTCCTGCTACGCGAAACTACTCACCTTAATCATAGACGCCCCGTGCTTGACGCCCCAATGTGCAGGGCACACGCTAATCAGAGAGCGCCAAGAAATGAGGTTCACGCATATGCGCATCGGTGTTGAGCTTGCCGTCCGAACACCCGTCACCGACCTGGTGAATTACATCAAGGACTACGATTCCTATGGCTTCGAGCGGATATGGGTTCCGGACGCGGCATTTTCACAGTGGGAAGTCTGGACAACGGCGGCGCTGGCAGCGGTGTATACGACAAACGCGCGTATCGGCATCGGCGTGATGGCACCGTATCATCGGAATCCCGCTGTTATCGCGCACGGGGCTGCGACGCTTGATCAGCTCTCCGGGGGACGGGTTGATCTTTCCATTGGCCGGGGTTCACGTCCGTATATCGCAAGCATCGATGCTGATCGACCTGACGAAGCGGTAACGGAGGCAATCACGATCATCAACGGCCTTCTCGCGGGCGAGACTGTCAGCATGGAGGGGACGGCGTTCACGTTCAGAGAGGTCTCGCAGCGCGTGCAGCCGGTGCAGGAGCACATCTCTATCGCCATCGCGTCCATGAGCCGCTATTGGCTCGATATTTCCCGCGACACGGCGGACGGCGTTCATCTCTACACGAGCAATCCCACCCTGCTTGGCACTGCGCAGGAGGCGAAAAAGGCCGCGAAGAACCCCGACTTTGAGGTCACGACGACGCTCGGCTACGTGGAGCCTGCAGAGGTGCGCGAGTGGTGGGTGACGAATTTCGGGCGCAATTTCAACTTGCAGCAGCTCTGCGGACGGGAACCGAACACGGCGAGCTATGAGGAGTTGGCAGCCGAGCTGGTTTTCACGGATGCGGCAAGCCTGCGGGACCACCTGCAGCGAATAGAGTCGTTCGGCGTGGATGAGTTGATGATTGCGTACCGCCGGGCGGAGGATCTACCCGTAATCGCAGAGATGGTGGCGGCGGCGCGGGGGTAGACGAACGTTACTCTGAGACAGGCTCTCGTTCGGGGGTTGATTCCCGGGTGAGGAGGCCGTCCCTGAGTTCGAGGACGCGGTCTGCCGCGGACATGATTGCGCGGTCATGCGTGGCGGTGATGATAAGGACTTTCTCCTCCTCTACCAAGCTCCTGAAGAGGGAGAAGACTGTCTGAGCCGAAACGGAATCCAATTCTCCGGTTGGCTCGTCGGCAATGAGGACGGAGGGGCGGGACGCAATGGCGCGGGCGATGCCGACACGCTGCTGCTCACCACCGGAAAGCTCGTAGGGCCGGTGCCGCATCCGGTGCAATAGCCCCACCCGATCCAGTACTTCCCGGGCGCGTTCTTCACGGTCTCTGCGCGACCAACCGGAGATGCGGAGCGGCAGCTCCACATTCTCGGCAGCCGTGAGCAGCGGCATGAGTGACGACGACTGGAAGACAATGCCAACGTGCTGACGCCGCAAGGCGGCACGGCCTTCTTCCGAGAGTCTGTTCAACTGTTGGCCGGCCAGAAACGCCTCGCCAGTGGTGGCGCGGTCAAGTCCGACGAGGATGTTCAAGAGCGTGGTTTTCCCGGAGCCCGAACGTCCGATGAGCGCAATAAACTCTCCTGCCGAGCCCTGCATATCAACGCCGCGCAGGGCGTGCAGGCGCTCTGCTCCCAGCGTGTAAACACGCTCGACACCGCGTGTCTCGGCAAGAACAGCCGGCCCTGCTCCGTCTCGTGACTCGTTCGTCATGGGCCTACATCTCACCCGACTCTGAGGGGGTCACAACGACGCGGTCTCCGTCAACGGTCACGACCGCCCTCTCACGGAGGCGTACCCGATCCATCAGTTCTCGCGGGAGTTGTAGTCGCCCCATGCTGTCCACAAGGATGTATTCGCGCGGGGGTTCTGAAGCGCCGTTCCCCTCGGCAGGCCTAAACGAATGCAATGAAACGATCTCGGCGCTTGCGCGGCCATCACGGATGATGATGACACGGTCGACAAAGTTGGAAATCTCCGGGTCGTGGCTCACGATAACGATCGTTGTGCCGTAGCGGTCTCGCAGGGACTGGAAGAGGTTCAGGATTGTTCGCGCCGTTTCCGTATCGAGTTCGCCGGTCGGCTCATCCGCCAAAAGGAGGTCGGGCTGATTCGCCAGCGCGATGGCGATGGCGACGCGCTGCTGTTCACCGCCGGACAGTTCATTGGCGCGGTGCGTTTCTCTTTCGGCAAGGCTGACGGCGTCCAATAGTTCCTCTGCCCTGGCACGGCGTTCCGAGCCGCCGACGCCTGCCAGCAACATGGGAAGTTCTACGTTTTCTCGGGCAGTGAGATACGGAACGAGATTGCGCCCCGTCTGCTGCCACACGAATCCCACTTCACGGAGGCGGTAGGATTCCACGGCTCTTCCACGCATGACGAGCAGATCACGGTCACCGACCCGAATATCCCCGGCGGAAGGAGCGTCATAGCCGGCGAGGATGTTCAGCAGGGTGGATTTTCCGCTTCCGCTCGCGCCGACGATCGCGACGATTTCACCGCGCGCCGCCTGAAAATCAAGCCCGCGAAGGGCGACAACCTCGAGGTCCTGCGCCTTGTAAATCTTGAACAGGTCTCTACAAACGATGTGGACATCGCGCGGGCTATTGTGATTGGACATTGTCATCAGTATGACTGTTCCTCAGTCTTCCCCGATTCGGAGTGTTTGACCGAGGGCTAGCGTATTGTACATCCGCACAACGAATGCCGTGGCGGCGATGAATACCGCGGCCATGAGCGCGTAAACGATGCCGACGGAGACGGCGCTCGTTTCAATGATATAGGGAGGCAGCACCGCGACGCCGTCCTGCGTGCGATCAAGGAATGGCATCAAAAGTGCGCCCGTTCTCTGGCCGAGCAGGAATCCGGCTCCGATACCGATGCCGACTACCAGCATGTGTTCAAACCAGACGACGGCGCGAATCTGCGGGCCGTTGAGACCCAAGGTGCGGAGCAAGGCGAATTGTCTGCCCCGCTCACCGACTGTCAGGATGGAGTGCGCCACAAAGCACGTTCCGCCCAGGAAGAGCACTGCGCCATAGGCGACCAATAGCAGGGCGCCCCACCCTGCCGCCACGAGCGGGTCCGCCTGCGAGGTGGCGATTAGTTCCTCGCGGTCGATGATCTGATTTGCGCTGACGGACTGCATGATGCCCTGCAGTGCCGTGGTTCGTTCCTCGCCTGCCAGCCCCTCATCGAGCCTGTACCAAACCTCGTTGGCCTGCACTTCCTGCCCCTGCCCGACGAGATTCTGGTGGCGCAAGAGGCCCTGCATCTCCGTTATGACATAGCCCGCGCCTTCAGTGGGATTCATGGTGGGGAAGAAGTCGACCACATCAACAATTGTGCCGGGGACACGGGCGCTGCCGACACCGATATCGAGGGTGTCGCCGACACGGAGGCCGGACGCGCGCAGGATGCCGGGGCTTACGAGCATTGGCAGTTCATAGGTCTGCGGACCTGCATAGAACCCGCGCTGGACAAATGCCGTAGTCGCGCCCCAACTGAAGAGCAGAGAGGAGCCGCCGTCACGTCCCGCACCGCCAAGCAGTTGCAGAGAATCCGTACGCGTAAGCGGGCCGATGCTTATGACGGCCAGGTCATCCTTGCTTGTGAATCGTCGAACGGAAACCGGCTCAGAACCTTCCGCAGCAGTTCGGGTCATAATCTCGTCGACGTAGAAGGCCCCGGCGGACATGCCTTCAGAGCGAGAGCGCTGCACGATCTGGAGCGAGACAAGCGTGAATGGTCCAGTGGGTTCAATTGTGGGGACGGCGCGGCGGAATGAGAACCGGCTAATCGGCTCGAGCGGGGCTTCTCTATACGTCCATTCCGTGCTTTCCAGGTTGCCCATGAACATGGTGAAATAGCGGCCGTTGCCGTCTTCAACCAGTGCGGCCAGATTGGAGCGGGGATCGGGCTGCTCAGCGCTGCGTACCCACAGACCCAGGTGGCGGGCATCATCCGGCAGCCTGATTCCCCAGTTTTCGATCGCGTGAGCATCAACAGCGTCAAGTGTTTCGTCCAGTGAGTTGGACGCGAAGTCGTCGCGCCACCATGTCACGTTCTTGAGGGTGGGGGCGTCAACGGCCAACACCTCAAAGCGATCTGTCGATGAACCTGCGGCGAAGCCGCCGTCGGATCGGAACACGCGCGCAGCGGCGGCCACGCCGTCGGGCGCCTCTACGAGAGCCTGCATGTCCTGCGTTGGCCCATCGTTGTGGGCGATAGCGGCGCTCGCAATTCGTACGTCCGCGCCTGCGTCATAACGAGCGCGCTCCTCGTAGCTCCGGTCAAGTGTGCCGCCGAAGCTCGCCGCGAAGGCTCCAAGTCCTGCAGCAAGCACGAGAAGAAGCACTAATCTCGTGACCGACAGCGGATTGCGCCCGACTTGCCAGAGACCAAGCGCGAGCCAGGTTGGGGAGGCAGGGGCGGCGATACGGGCGACGAGGCCGCCAATAATCGGAAGAACACGCAACAAGAGCAGACCAGCTGACAGCAGGAACAGCGTCGGTATGAGCAGCAAGAAGAGATCCGCGCCCTGCTGGCCGGAAAGGGCGTCTGCGACGAGCGATCCCTGCTGACCCAATTGCCACAGGAAAATGAGCCCGGCTGCGGCTAATCCAACATCCAGGTAATAGCGCTGGACGAAACCGACCTGGTTGGGACGGACGATGAGACGACGTTCCTCCAGGAGGTTTCGGCGGGCAAGGCGGAGGGTGGGAACGAGAAGGACGGCGAAGGCAAGCAGGCCTCCAATGCCCGCCAGGCCAAAGGCCAGCGGCGAGATGGAAACACGCAGGGGACCACCGTCACCCAGCGATGCAAAGACGGGCAAGTAGCCGATGCTCGCGATGAGGCCGGCGGCGATGAACGGGGCGGCAGCGGAGGCGGCAGCAGTCACCAGGAGGCCCTGGACTGCGTAAATCTGAAGCACTTGCGGAGTGCGCGCGCCGCGGCTGCGGAGGAGCGCAGCGTCCGCCCTCTGCCTGTCCGTCACAAGGCCGGCGAGGAAGACGATGGCGTACAGAACCATCGCGGTCACGAGGAAGAGCATGATGGCAATGGGCGCTTCAATGAACCGGATGCGCGTGTCGTACGTATTCAGCACGTCATCGAGCTGCGTGTTCTGCCTGTAGCCGTCCACTGAGCCGCCGAGGAAACCGTTAAGGCCGGCAATCGCCCTCGCGAAACGTTCGGAATCCGCTGCGCGAATCTCGGTGGGATTCGTCAAATACCGTGAGTAATATGAGCCGTCCGCTTTGACGAACATCGCTCCGACGATGTCCACGACCGTGGATTCAGGAACGATGACAGGAAGCGTGCTCAGGAGGGTTGGCTCACGCACGATTCTCTGCAGCGGAGGGGCAACCCAGTAATGAGCTTCAGGATCGACGGGAGAGGCGATGCCGGTTAGGCGGACGTTAATCTTGCTCGTCCTGTCCTCCCAGAACGGGACAAAGGGCACGGTGTCACCGATAGAAAGGTTGAGATACTCCGCGCCCTGCCGCATGGCGACGGCTTCGACAGTCGTGATGCCATCGACTGTCTCAACGATGCCCGGCTCCGGCATCCTGCCCTCCAGGCCGAGGAGTTTCTGATTCGATTCGAGGACGTGGAAGGTGGCACGTGGGGTTACGTCGAGGTCGATTCCGTCTGAACCGTCAGTGGGGACGAGGAATGTGGAGGACCGCAAGCTGAAGATCTCCCGTTCGGCCAAGCCTTCAAGCGCGTTTGTCACGCTCGAATGAACGCGGTCTGTTGCGCGGTCATAGACTTCTCGATCAACACCGGATGTCTGGAAATGAACCTCGAGATCGAGTGATTTCTCGTCGGCGTTATTGATGGCGTGGCTCAGGCCCAAGTCACGGAGGGCCTGCGTATAGATGACGATGCTGGCCATGGTGGCGGCGGCAACGGTGGCACCAAGCAGAACGGGCAGCAACAGGGGCGCGTACGTACGCAGTCGCCGAAACACGAGTGGCAGGAGTCTCAGGCCCACGCTACGCCTCCGCCCCACGCAGGACCCATGCGATGGGCTGCGACACATATGCGCGCCATAAGGCTGCGGCTAACCCAAGGCCTGTGGCGCATATCAGTCCAATGACCAGCCCGGCCACCTGCCAATCCGGAGAGAGAATCAGGCTGGGCACAGGCTCTGTTCCTGCAAGGCCCTGGAATCTTGGCACAAGAATCCAACTCAGGTAAGCGCCGACGGCTATTGCGCCTGCGCCGGCCGGCAGGACGATCGACGCGTATTCCACGGCAAAGGAGAATAGGGCAGTGAATCGCGGCACGCCCAGCGCGCGCAGCACGGCGTTGTCACGCGCTCGATCCGACGCAGCACCGGCAGCATGAGCTGCGACGCCAATCAGCAGGGCGCCTATGCCCGCGAACACGGCGATGATTGTCATGCCACGCCACCCGGCGGACGCGAGCGGGCTCTGCTGAGTCTCTTCCTGGATGGCGATGCGATCCACCACTTCGCCTGTGTATCGTTCGTCATTCACGATCGTGTCCACAATAGCCGTTCTTTGCTCCGGCACGTCAGGCAGCGAGAGGAAGACGCGATTCGGCCAGAGCTTCTTGGTCACGCTAACGGCGTTGACGTGGTCGATGAGTGATTGCCCATTGGCGACGAGGAATCCGGCGGATCCGGGCTCAATTGTGGGAAAACTCGTGAGGGTACCGACGATGCGGATGGGGACGAGTCGATCCGCCACATGCACCGCCGCCAGGCTGCCCACCTGCCAGCCGCGGTTCAGCAAAAGATCGCCGGAAGCAAGCATGGGTATGGATGACGCGCCGGGCGAAACGTAGATGCCGCGCACGCCATCTCGCGTATCTCGTCCCCAGACGAATTTCAGCGTACCCCCGCGTTCTCCCGCGGATGCGCCGGCCTCGATGACGTCACGCCGCTCTCCCGTCAGGAGAATAGGGAGCCAGTCGGCAGCCTGGTCAAAGTCCTCGACGAGTGTTTGTGTTCCTGAGGCATCAATCGCAACAAAGTCATCAAGTTCAAAAGATCCGGGCGCTCCATTTGCTCCTTCGACAGGTTCATAGAGCATGATGCTGTTGAGCGTGTAGGGGCCGGGGGGCGGCGGCTGATTGCCTCGGGCAAGCCTCGTTTCAAGGAATCGCCAGCCGGAAAAGTCCAACGCGCCGAGGCTGTACGTGTCCGGTCTCCCAAGCCCATCGATGATCTGGAGCCACAGGAATCGATTGGCCTGGGGCAGTTCCGGATTCACCCAGACGCCCACGCGCTGTGTGCCATCGGGAATGGCGCGGGGAGGCGTGGGCGACTCATCCGTGAGGGCAAGGTCGATGAGCAGCCGCTCCATGGGGACTTCAGCGAAATCCTCACGGAATTCCAACAGGCCGCCGATAGTGGACGGGTCGATGCCGATCAGCGGCACAAGGGTCCCCACCTGGTTTGATCCCAGACCGGCCTGGCTTGAATAGGCGGCGGATGCGTCCTGTACGCCGTCAATACCTCGATAATCATCCGTTACTTCTGAGAATGACTTCTCAGAGAACGCCCGGGATCGATCAATCCGAACATCGACACCCGCCTGAAAGGTTGCCTGGTCTGCCGCCGCTCTATCCAGCGTCCCGCCAAAAGTTGCAACGAAGACTCCGAGCACGCCAAACAGCAAGAGCAGGCCGGCGAGGGCGGCAGCGGGTGTGGAGGCGCGATTAATGCGCTCGAGCGCCATGTCAATCGGCAGCCGCCCGATGGCGCGAGCGATGGCCGCGGCAACCCGAATGCCAAACGGCAAGAGACGGTAGAGGAGCAGCAATGCGGCAAGTGTCATCGCAATCGGAACGATGAGCACCGTCCGGTCAATCTGTGACGTGCCATCCGTTTGCGCGACGGCGACGCCTTCTTCGACGCCCCGGAGCTCCACCTGCCACAGGATGGCCGCGGCGATCACAAGGAGAACGATATCCAGGTGAAGGCGGCGGAACCAGGGGAGGTTTGTCGGGCGGGACCTTTCACTCTGGAGGGTGGAGACCGGGACACGCGAGACACCGATGACCGGCACAGCCATGATGATGATGGTGACGGCGACGCCGGCGGCGAGCCACGGCAAAGCGGGAACGATTGGGGCCGGCATCAGAGTCGCGCCGTCGAGTGCAGCTCTCCACGCGCCAAGCTCGCCCAGTCCAAGAATTGCGCCGTAGGCAATCAGGGGTGCCAGAACCGTCGAAACGATTATTGCGCCGAGCGCCCAGGCAAGTATGAGCGTGACCGTGCGCCGTCCTCCCGCTCCCCTGCTCCGCAGGAGGCCGACAACTCCCTCTGTCGTTCGACCGACGGTGAACGCAATCATCGTCAGGGCGTAGAGCAGAATCGCGCCGACAATGACGAGGACGATGGTGAGCGGCATCTGATTTCGAGCGACTTCATCACGGAAATCGGGCAGCCTGTTCCCGAGCAGGGATATGAAGATGCTGCGAGGCGCATCCGCGGTGAGTCGGCCTTGCAGATTCGCGACAGCCACATCGGCGTTGGCAAGGCCCATGTCCAGCAGACCGTCCGGGTTGATATACAGGGTGTCCGTAACGGCGCCGAGGAGTGAGGGGGTCTCCGCACCGATGCGGTCAACGAGGGTTTGTTCAGGCACAAAGAGGCTTATTGTCCATAAACCGGCCTGGTTGCGCTCAGCGTCCAACCGTTCATAGAAAAGGCCGCCGCCCTGGAACCAGTACCGCTCCTCTGCGTCCACCGGCTCAACGATGCCCACGAGGACCGCGTCATAGGGCATTGCAGGCGGCGGGAGCCGGGAGTTGAGACGGAATTGCTGGCCAACCTGCAGCCCTGTCTTCTCCGCGGCCTGCCTGCCGAGCATCACCTCGATCGGCCCGCTGGCGACAAACTGCGCGCGGCGGCCTTCTACGATGCTGACCTTATCGTCAAAACCGGTTCGAGAAAACAACGTCGAAACCACGTCCTGCTCATCCGAGCCTGTGAGCGCGGTGCGGATGGGAAAGACAGTGGAGTAGACACCGCGGCGATCCAGCGCGTCGCCGAGGGTATCCTGTGCGGCGCTGAGAATGACGTTGCGTGTGCCGTTGAATTGCTCAGGCTCGAACGTCGAGAAGTTTGTTGCGACGGTGGCATCCAGGTTGTATGAATTGCGTTCGAGGTAGTCCTGGAACGCAAGGCGCTCAACGGTGCTGAGATAAAGGGGGCCGAGAACGGAAAGGGTGACGGTCAGCAGGATTCCAAGGGATGCTACGAGCGCCAGCGCCCTCTTACCCCTCGTCTGTCTCCACGCCAGCCGCCATGGCGACACGCGCCACACCCTCCCCATGAACTGCAATTCAGCGAATTATACTTGTTTGCAACGGGATGGGGGCTGATGTCGACTTTCATTGACACGCATACACATATTGACCAGCACGACGCCGATGAGTGGCCGGACATTGTGGCGCGTGCTCGGGAAGCGGGCGTTGAGGCCATCATTGCGGCAGGCGTGACGATCGAATCGTCAGAGCGTTGTGTGCAGTTGGCGGAGCAATTTCCCGGAACCGTGTGGGCAGGCGTGGGCGTCCATCCGATGGATATCTCCGGTCCACTTTCAGATAGTGACATCGGGCGGCTGC
This sequence comes from uncultured Dehalococcoidia bacterium, assembly GCA_964653005.1. GTDB lineage: Bacteria > Chloroflexota > Dehalococcoidia > UBA6926 > UBA6926 > VXMO01. Next base: position 204,855 of record CAZZAN010000003.1, read on the forward strand.
GTGAATTGGCCTCGCATGAGCGGGTGGTCTGCATCAGTGAGGTCGGGCTCGACTGGGAGCCGGGGCGGCCTGATAGAGGGGCACAGGAACAGGCTTTTCGGACGCAGCTGCGACTGGCCGTTGAGTTGAATCTGCCTGTGATTTTCCACAATCGCGAAGCCGGTATGGAACCGCTGAGAATCATCCGAGAGGAGGTTGGCGACAAAGTGCCTACCGTCGCCCATTATTTCCAGGGGCCGCTCGACTATGCCCTCGCCTGCATGGAACAGGGCGTCTACCTTTCGCTGGCCAAGCCCCTGCTACGGCTGCCGGACCTGCAAGAGATCATCGCCAATCATGCGCCTTTGGAATCCATCGTTCTTGAAACGGATTCGTATCCGCAGCCGTACAAGAAGAACCGCAACAACTGGACTGAACCGCGTGACGTGCCGATGGTTGCGGCAAAGGTGGCGGAACTAAAGGGTGTCCTGATTGAAGAGGTTGCCGAGATGACGACGGCAACCATTCAAGGAGTGCTGAGGCGAGAGATTTTGACGTAGCGGAGGTTTAGGTGGCCTCCCGGGAATAGGACGCCATACCTGCTTCTCCGGTTTTCTCTTCGTCACCCAAGAGTCGATCAGGCACGGACGTGCTGCGCAGCGACCGGAATATCAGCAGGATGACGATAACGAGGCTGAGGGTGACCGCGCCCATAATCGCAGTGGCCGTCGGCGCTCCCCATTCTTCTGCCAACCGTCCAATCATCGTGAATCCGATTGGCGACGCTCCCCACGTGGTTGTACGGATTGCAGACAGCCGCCCGCGCATGGAGTCACTGATGAGGAATTGCACCCGCGCGGTGGTCGCCACAAGGCAGGACTGGAATCCAAAACCGGCAAGGTACGCGAAGAGCAGTGACAGCGTGAGTATTTCGGAGAAGCTAAAGGCTATAAGGGCAAGGGCAAATCCAATACCACCCATCACGATCAAATTTCGGATGGCGCGGGGGCTGCTAAAGGTCGCGAGGACGATGGATCCCGTCATTGATCCGGCCCCTGCCGCCGCGCCAAGATCACCGGCAACCGTGGCGCCCTGGTTGAGGACATCACGCGCAAACACGACCAGCTGCGTTTGATACGGCGACCCAAAGATGATTGCCGCGCCGGCGACCGTCATCAGACCGAGGATCACCTTGTGGCGCCATACAAACGCGGCACCCTCAACGGTGTCCGTCCAGACCGTCTTCAACGTCTTGTTGCCCGCGCGGGCGCCCTGTCGCGTGTTGACGGGCACAAGAAAAACAATCGATACAACTGAGAGGGCGGCGGCAGTGCCAAACGCGGCCGCTCCGCCGAATTCGTCAAAGATGCGCCCGCCGATAAAGCTGCCGATGAACATGCCGCCACTAAACATGATGGAGGACAAGGCAATGCCATTGGCCATGTTCTCGCGGCTGACAAGGTTCGGCACGATGGCCATACGAGACGGGAGAGCAACGGCGAATGCGATGCCGGCGATAACGCTCAGCACGAAGATGCTCCATAGCTCAATTTGGTCGGTGGCAAGCAAGACGACGAAGCCGAGCAACGCGAGGATTGTTACGATTTCTGTAAGAACGAGGACCCACTTGCGGCTGAACCGGTCTGCCAGAACACCGCCGAAGAGGGAAATCAATGACGGCAATTCGCCTGCAGTCGCGGCGGCGGCGACAAGTTCCGGGGAGTCTGTCATTTCAAGCACGACCCATCCCCGGAAGAGGAGGAGCATCATGTGAGAGATGATGGCCGCGACGGACGACAACCAAAACAGGGTATAGTCGCCTGTCTGGAAGGATCGCAGCGGGCCACGGCTGAATAAAGATTGCAACAAGAAGACCATCGCACCATCTACAATACGGCATCAAACTGTGGTTGACGGTTGGCAGGCGGCTAGGTACCGTCCCACGTGAGGGATAAATGGGGAGCGGCTGCAAAGCCGAAAGGAGCAGATAGTCATGACAGGTTCATCGGACGTTGTCCTGTACGAGAAGCGGAATCGCATTGCTTATGTGACGTTGAATCGACCGGAGGCGATGAACGCGCTGAACTCAGCAGTGGGCGCGCGCCTCTATGAAATCTGGAGCGATTTCCGCGACGATGACGACCTGCTCGTCGCCATTCTCACCGGCGCGGGCGGCCGGGCATTCTCCGCCGGCGCAGACCTCAAGGAGGTGAGCGGCAGGCAGGCGGAGGGGAAGTCCCAGTTCGAGGAAAGAGGGCCCGGATCGCGATTCATCCCGGATCTCAACGTCTGGAAGCCGATCATCTCAGCCATTGACGGGTATTGCGTTGCAGGCGGGCTTGAACTCGCCATGCAGACCGATATACGCATCGCGACGGAGAAGTCGCAGTTCGGCCTTCCCGAGCCGCGGTGGAGCATCATGCCCGCCTATGGCCTCCACCACATGATGCGCATGATCCCAACGGGCAACGCCCTACGCATGATGCTCACCGGCAGCCGCATCAACACTGAAGTTGCCCTGCGCAACGGCCTGATCCAAGAGGTCTATCCGGATCGCGACGCGTTGATGGAGGCGGCTGAGGGCATCGCCGAGGAGGTCAAGCTATGCGCGCCGATGGCCGTGCAGGCGATCAAGCAGATTGCGTACGTGGGCCGCAGTATGCCGCCGGAGTATTCGTACCGGTTCGCGCAGGAGCTGAGCGCCAAGGTTCTCGGCAGCGAGGACGCCGCGGTTGGGCCTGCCGCCTTTGCGGAGCGACGCACCCCGGAGTGGAAGGGACGGTAGCTGCGACTGTCAGCCCTTCGACAAGCTCAGGGTGAGCGGGGGCAACGGAGTGAAGAATCTAAAGCCCTATATGCTCAGCAGACGAGTTCTTGGATTCTTCACTCCGCTGCGCTCCGTTCAGAATGACAGTTGGTAGGAGCGCTCCTCTCGGAGTGACGGATGCGGGGGCTGCCTTTGCAGTAGCTTGCCTCTATGCAGTTCGCCGTGACGGGTGCGATTCCGGCAGTAGTATGCCGATGAGTCCCACCGTGACCGAGACGGGCAGCACGATGAACAGCGCCGTTGCCAGTGAACCCGTCCCCTCCTGAAGCACGCCCGCAAGTACCGGGCCGATCGTGGAGCCGAGCGGCGTGATGGTCCTGATGAGGCCGACGGCGACGGCCACCTCACGCGGTCTGAACTGCATGTCGAACGGCACCGTCATGATCATCGGCACGACGGAGGACGTCATCATTCCCTGGAGAACCAGGAACGGCAGTAATGCCAGCGTCCACGAATCGGACGATAAGAAACTATCGGGCAGCCATGATATCAGTGGATTGTTAGGGCCCATAGACAGAATCGTCAGATACAGGACGGGCATGATAAAGCCCTGGGTGAAGATGAAGGGCTTTCGTCGTCGAATCCAATTCGATAACGGGCCAACGCTGAGAGACCCTATCGTGCCGCCGATGGGGAAAGCCGAGAACAGCAAGCCCACCGTGATGAGCGATAGACCGTGTTCCTCCTGCGCAAAGGTTGGGAAGAACGTGACGAACGTCGCCCACGCCATCGCCCCACCGAATTGGGTTGAGGCAATGACAAATAGAATTGGATGCCGCTTGAGCACGCCCGCAGGGCCGACCGGGGTGCCATCGGCCCGCAGAGCGGTGGGAGGGGCGCCGGCAGAAGAATCCTGATACGGCCGCTCACGCCCGACGATGAACCAGATGATTGCGACGGCAGCGTAAACAACGGCGAGGATCAGATGAATGCCACGCCACCCCCCAACGTGCGGCATGAGAATCGGCACGAGGCCGATTGCCGCCAGCTGGCCGATGCCGAAGCTCGCGACTGTTATTGAGTTCAGGGTGGCAATGCGCGGGCCGCTGAACCACTGCTGGATCAGCATGACCTCCGCCTGCGTCCTGGACACAAGCGCGTACATGAACATGAGCCTTGCTGCCAGCAGGATCCAATAGTTCGGCGCGATGCCCTGCAGCACCGCCGTGACGGTCATGCCAATCAGGGCCAGCAGCGTCACAAGGCGCGGGCTGAACCTGGACATCCAGATCGCCGACGGCAGGGAGAGGGTCGTCAGGGCGACAAAGAATGCCGAACCGAGGTATCCCTCTTGGACAGGGCTGATGTTGAATTCGTTACGGATTTCCGGCAGCGTCAGCCCGATCAAGAAGATCATCACCGTGGACGTGCCGTCGACCGCCCAGAGGGCGGACATGACAACCCATCCGGTGCGATTCCCGGTGGATGGCGTAGACAGCCCGGCGGCCGGTTGGCCGCTCATCGAAGAGTCACGCAGGCTTGAACTTCACCAGCGTCCACTCAGGTGTGATGTCGTCAAAGACGGCAGTAACGCGCATGTTTACCTCAACATCGTGCGGCTCAATGCCGATGACGTTCGAGATCATGCGCGCGCCCTCATCAAGTTGGATGACCGCGTACACATAGGGCACGTCCTCGTTGAATCGTGGATCATTGGGCTGGTAGACGATAGTAAAGGCGTGGACACGTCCGCGCCCAGAGACCGGAGCCCACTCAAGATCGTCGGACAGGCAGACAGGGCAGAGCTCGCGGGGGTAGAAGAAGAACCCGTCATGCGTGCGGCAACGCTGGATTACCAACTCGTGCCGCTTCGTCGCCTCCCAGAAGGGCTTGGTGAAATCGCCCAGCGTTGTGCCGTGCAGGCCGCCGGGGATTGGCAGGGGCTTTGTGTATTCGGTTGTCATCGCTGTATCTCACTCAGACGCGAACGAGAACATCCCGCCGCGATACTCCGTTTCCTCTAGAGCGTGGCCTCGGACCCGAGGACCAAGGTGGCCATACTGGACACCGTGCCGCCTCAACCGTTCACCAAGCAGAGGTCGTTGCGCTCCACCTGCCGTACGCCCCCGCGTCCCATGATCTGCCGCGTCGCCTCGATTACATGGCGGAACCCACCGGCGTCGCCGGGCTGGCCACACGACAACTGGCCGCCGTCCGTATTGATCGGGAACTCACCCTTGTAGGTGGTGTCCGTCGATGCAAAGAACGGGCCGATGTCGCCCTTGGGCACGAGGCCCGCGTCTTCAAGGCAGACGGCGTGCAGGATGGTGTAGCAGTCGTAGAACTGAGCGAACTGGATGTCAGACGGTCCGTACCCGGCCATCCCAAGCGCGATGGGGGCCGAGCGGGTGACGACGGAGCGAGTCAGGCGCTCGCGCTGCCAACCCGAGAGTGGATCACATGCGATGCCCGCGCCCAGGATGTAGACCGGTTTGTTCTTCAGTGATTTGGCTCTCTCCGCCGACGTGAGGATGATGGCCGATCCACCGGCACATGGCATGACTGATTCCAACAGCCGGATGGGATAGTTGATGTATCGCGAATTGAGCACGTCGTCGATGGTGATGGGCTGGCCGCGAAACACCGCGTTCTCATTTTCCAGCGCGTTGAAGCGCTGGTTCACGGAGATGTTGGCCAACTGCTCTTGCGTCGTGCCGTATTCGGCCATGTGGCGGGAATACATGAGGCCGTAACCCGTGTTGGCCGCCACGGCCGGTCCATACGGGTCTTCGAATTCGGTCCTCAGGCCCGGTGACGGAGGACTGCCCCACGGGCTGCCTGCCTGCCGCGCCTCAGACAATGTGACGAGAACAGTGGTGGCGAGCCCGGAATAGATGGCCATTGCCGCGACGGACGTTGCCGTCGCCCCGCTCGCGCCCATCGTGCTGACGCCCGTTACGAAGTTGGGGTTGAGGCCCATGTATTCGCCGATTGGCGCGGGATAGAAGCTGCCACCCTCGACGACAAGGCCATCGATTTCTTCCTTGCGGATGCCGGCGTCGGCCATGGCGTCTCGTGACGCCTCTGCCATGAGTCCGAGGGCCGTGCGGCCCTCGTATGTACGCCGCGTCGGCATCTCCGCGAATCCCACAATTGCGGCGGCGCCTCGCATCGTCATGACTCACCCCCAATCCACATGATATTCACCATGCGCGTTGATGAGACTAGAGTTTACACTACGAAGAGGGTTGGCGCGTACGGTTTGACCGGGGCGTCTCGGAACTTTCGCACTACACAGGACACGGAGGATTCGACTGCATGATCAAGTTGACGGATGAGATGCGCGAGCATGTGAACTCAGCCCTAGAGAAGGGTTATCCATGCATTATTTCCACCGCATCAAAGGACGGCGAGCCCGGCCTGGGCTTTCGAGGCAGTCTAATGATCTGGGATGACGAGCACATCGCGTGGTGGGAGCGGGGGCGGCGCAACCAGATGGGCAACATGGAGGAGAATCCCAAGGCAGCCGTTGTCTTCCGCAACAATGAACTCAACATCGGATGGCGGTTCTACGGCGAGGTCACGTTCCATCCAAAGGGCGATCCTCTCTGGGAGCAGGTGTGGGAGCGCGTGGTGGAGCCGGAGCAGGCGCGAGACCCCGAGAGAATCGGGACCGCCGTGTTGATGCGCGTTGACATCGTGCGAGGCATGATGCCGGAGGCCATCCAACAGCGAGAGTAAGCGCGGGACTGGCAGTCTTCTACTCCTCGCCACTTTGCCCTCTCACGGGTACAAACACACGGCAAATCTTGCCGCTATCATTGAATAGGAATACGCGCGCGCCCGCGGTTTTTGCTCACTGGGGCGAGGAATATGACTCCGTCTGCCGAATTCGTTGATCTGATACAAATTCTCGGTGTCGCCACTATCGCGGCCGTAGCGGCGACAGTGCTGCGTCAGCCAATCGTCGTTGCGTTCATTTTTGTAGGGCTCATCGTCGGCCCGGCCGGCATCGCCCTTGTGCCTGCAGATTCCGAGTTTGTGGACCTCTTTGGGCGGGTAGGCATTGCGCTGCTCCTCTTCGTGGTGGGCCTCAAACTTGATCCTGCGCTCATCCGCACAGCCGGATTCGTTGCCGTTGTCTCAGGCCTGGGACAGGTAATCATCACCACTGTCGTTGGATTCCTCATCACCCTAGTCTTCGGCGTTGACCTCTTGGCAGCATTCTACATTTCCCTCGCGCTGACCTTCTCGAGCACCGTCATCATCGTCAAGGTTCTGTCAGACCGGCGGGAAATCGACTCTCTTCACGGCCGCATAGCGCTCGGCATCCTGATTGTCCAGGACATTGTCGTCATAGTCGCCCTTACCATCCTTTCCGGCCTTGCCGGCGCGGAAGGCTCCGAGGGGACGCTGGAGCAATTGGGCCTGAGCCTGCTTCGCGGTACCGCCCTACTCGTCGGCATGATTATCGTTGCGCGGTTCATCTTCCCCATAATTGAGCCGCGCCTCATAACCACGCCTGAAGTTCTTGTCCTAGGCGGCATCGCATGGGCTGTGCTCATGGCGGCAGGCGCAACGTGGGCCGGTTTCAGTCCGGAGATGGGCGCATTCGTGGCCGGAGTTGTGTTGGCAACCAAGAGGCCGCGACAACTGGTTGCCGCCCGTCTGACGACCGTGCGCGACTTTCTGCTCCTGTTCTTCTTCGTGAGCCTGGGCGTCCATCTACATCTCTCAGACTTGCAGAGTCAACTCCTTCCGGCCATTGGGCTGTCCCTGTTCGTGCTGGTTGGCAATCCGCTCATCGTGATGGCCATTGCCATCGCCATGGGATTCCGGGCACGCACCGGCCTCGTTGCAGGTATGGCGCTCGCGCAGATCAGTGAGTTCTCCTTCATCCTCATGGCGCTCGGTCTTGACCTGGGTCACGTGGACGAATCCCACCTCGCGCTCGTCACTCTTGTCGGCTTGATAACGTTCGCCGCATCCACTTACATGATCACGTACGCCAACCAGATTTACCGGTTCCTGCAGCCCGTCATGAACAGGATTGAGCGCCCTGTCTCGCACAGGGAAGACGAGATTCTCGACGAGGCCGATCAACCCGTTGAGGTCCTCGTCTTCGGAACGGGCAGGCTCGGAACGGTCATCCTGTCCCGGCTGCGCGAAATCGGTGTTGAGGCCATGGGAGTTGATTTCGATCCCGTCGCTGTGCGCCGCCTGCAAGATCTCGGGTTCCACATGAGGTTTGCCGACGTTGAAGCCCCGGAATTCCTACAGGGGCTCCCCTTGTCATCGGCGCGTATCGCCGTGTCAACCATTCGCGCTCCCGATATTGAGGTAGGACTGCTTGAAGCGCTGCGGGAAAACAACTTCAGTCGGCCCGTCCTGCTGACAAGCCAGTCCGCTGCAACGGCCCATCGACTGGAAGATCTTGGGGCGACGCTCGTGTTGCTCCCATTTGAAGCGGCGGGCGAGCGCGCATCAGAGATGATTGAGGAAACGCTGCGAGATCCGACGTACCTGGAACGCGCCCGCTCCAGCCCACGCGCACCGGTAGAGGACGAAACCCTCGAAGAGGAATAGAGCTAGTCGATGACGCCGATGCGGGGACGCAGCCCCCGCTCGCGGCGTGTCAGCCTAAATCCGGTCCGCGACTCCGTTCGCTCTCGTTGTTTCGGTGCGTCCGCCCAACCCTCATGCAGCAAGAGCCTCTCCTTGATGGCAAGTCCGCCGCCGAATCCGGTGAGGGCGCCGTCCGCGCCCACAACACGATGTCAAGGGACGACTATTCCGAGCGGGTTGGAGCCAACGGCCTGCCCCACAGCGCGAGCCGCTTTTGGCCTGCCGATGGCGTGAGCCACATCGCCGTATGTCCACACGGCGCCGGCGGGAATCTCCATGAGGGTCTGCCAAACGGCACGTTGAAAATCCGTGCCGCCGTCCAGATCCAGCGGGCCGGAGAGGTCCATCGCCTCCCCGTTTGTGTAACGTGAGAGGACATCCGCCCAGTGATTGAGAATCTCGCCGGCGGGATCGTCACTCAGCGGCGCAAGGATATCGGCGCGTTCCTGCTCGACAAGTTCCCGATCGTCATGCGGCCCCAATACGGCTTTCAGGCCTTTTGGAGAGGCGACGAGGCCGAGGAATCCAAGCGGTGTTGAAATAACCCTGTAGCCGTCAGCTTGCATCTGCAGTTCTCCTTCTCACTCGGGCGCGTCCCCGCGGCACCAGTCTCAAGAGTGTCAGCGCCAGCAGCCCAAAAACGATGGCGCGCCACGAGAACGGTCGGTCCGGCGGGGCGTCCTTATCAGGGCCGTACAGGACATGGTCGTACCATTGAACCACACCATAGAGCGCCCATGTTGCGCGAGGCCACGCGGCGGAGACGCGGCTAATATATTCCGCCGGTGTTTCGTCAGGCCTTGTCTTGATGCCAGCCAGCCGTCCGAGGCGGACGGTTTGCGCGTATGCCCTCCCCGCCGTGCGCGGCCGCGCCAGGGCCTGCCACCACAAGAATACGAGAGCTGCCAGAGCGGTGACGCCAAGCGCGGCGCCGGCCCCGTACCACACTCTTGGATCAATGCCTCCCACACCAGGGATCAGGCCGCCTCCAGTGATTTCAAATTCTTCGTCACCGAATTCGAAGAAAGTATCCTCTTGAAGCAGATCTGCCTCTTCAAATGCGAATGCGCCAAGGTCACCGACGAGTTCGAGGCCAACGTCAGGAACAAGGGCGGAGAAAGTGCCCGTCGGGCCGCCGGGAGCGTCCGGCTCAACGTTCGGCGTCGGCTCGAACGGGATCCATCCGTATCCCGGGAAGTAGGCCTCTGCCCAAGAATGGAGATCGGATTCGCGGACAACAAACACGCCCAGCTCGTCGTTGTACTCGCCGGGCAGATAGCCGACCGCCATACGCGCCGGCACGCCCACGGCGCGCAACATGACGGTCATGGCGGACCCGAAGTATTCACTGTAGCCAGCCTGCTCACCAAAGAGGAAATGCTCAAGGCCATCAGCACCGGGAGGAGGCGCGTTGATGTTCTTCGAGTATTCGAGCGTTCGCAAGTACTCACGAATCGTGATGGCCTTCAGGTACGGCGTATCGGCATTTCGGGCCAGTGATTCGGCCAGCAGCCGGACGCGCGGCGGGAGATTCTCCGGCAGCTGCAGATACCTCTCTTCCACCCAGCCTTCATATTGGGGCGTGAGGGTGCTGATATCCTCAACGGTCACCTGCGGGACATAGCTTTGAACGGTATATCGCTGGTTGGGTTGCAGGACATCCTGGCTCTCCAGCTTGACCAGTCGATGACCCTCGTCGACGTCAAGGTTGGTAAATTGGGCCTCGACGGGCAGCGTCGTGCGGAGCGGCGTGGCGGCAGTAAAGACCGTACTCGCCGGGGCCTTGAGTTCAAAGGTCACATTCCTGACGCACTCGGCACAGCCGGTGTAGCTGCTCCCGGCGATGTCTTCCAGGCCACGTCGTTCAGCGATGACGAGCGGGCTGTTGCTCCAGCCCCAGCCCGCGTAACGGTCGTAGGTACGCGCACGCCAGTACAGCCGCTCATCACTCTCAACGTGCATCAATACATCCGTAGGAAGGTTGATATTGCCCCTGAACGGCAGCTCATCCGTGAAGCCGAAGAGGCCCATTGAGCGGCGGGCGGGCAGTGAGGCAAAGATGCGGGTGAACGTGCCTTCGGCGTCTCCGATGGGAGATCTAACTTCCGTCCACAGTGAACGGATGACTCGCGGGCCTGAGCCGAGCGACGGGGTCACGGTAACGATGAGGAACACGATGAGCGCGAACCAGATGCCGGCGTGCATGACGTGGACTGGCAGCCATGATCCCTGCATGGTTGTCGTTTCATTCCATTTGCGGCGGCGCTCAAGATGCACGAGGCGGACGATGAGCAGCGCGGATGCCAACAGGAACGCCATGAAGAATGGCAGGGTGCTCGGCGGCAGGTATGTGAGGTTGGTGACGATGGCAAATCCCGCCGGCAGGGTGGCCCAGATGTTTCGCAGAATGAGCGTTAGGTAGACCGTGAGATAGGCGACAGCCCATGCACCAAGCAGGAGGAGGAATACGAAGGTCAGTCGATCCGTGCTTGCGCCACCTTCCAGGAGGGCCTGCGTCCACAGGCTTATGCGGTAGACGGCGCTGAGCGCCCTACCCTCAAGGCTGGCGGAGGTAACGACCGTGAGAGTTTGCGCGAACGACTGCGCCAGCGCGATGAACAGGGCCACCGCGTGTTGGGCCACGTAACTTCGGCGATGCCTCGCGTTGATCAAGCCCGCCGCGCCACCAACCAGAACAGCAAATGCCACACCCGGAATCACCGGCACCCAGTGGGCATCCTCGACACTCCAAACGACGGTGGCGGTGACCAAAAGCGCAAGAAAGACTGTCAGCCATCCCGTGTCCGGGTACGTCAGCAGGCGATGCCACGCGCGGGTCAGCCACTGCGGCATCGCGACGGGCTGGGTGGGCGGCATACGCTGCTCTGCCGTGCTCATGCTCCCCACCTTTCAGGCCGTGTAAAGCTTCGGCGATTACCGGGCTGCATGGCGGTGGGCCCAAGGGCATTGAAGCTCAGCGCTCTGGCGATATCATCACCAAGCCGAACGACGTAAGCGGCGATGCCCATGGAGTAGAGGCTCGCCAGCTCCGCGGTGTAGTCCCCGGACGCGCCAAAACTCGTCGGTTCCAGGAGGACGACTGCTCCCGGCGAGTTTCGCTCCTGCAGAATCCCGGCGGCGGCCATGGCGTCCTCCACAGAGGGAGTGATGGCAATAACGCCCGTTCGCCGGCTGAAACGGGCCTCATGGATGCCAAGCAACTCGCTTAGACTCACCCTGCCCTCGGCTTTGCAGAGCGCCAGCGCTTCCAGGATGCGCCACATGTGCTTGTCACCAGTGCCGTTGGGGATGGTGTATTCGGTATCGCCAATCGCAGAGAATCCAACGCCGTTGTCAAACTCAAGCAGATATCGCGCGAGAGAGGCAGCGACCGTGACGGCAACCTCTTCTGTCCCGGCCAAGCCCTCACCCACCTGCACGGAGGCGTTAAGGTCGAGCAGGATGGCGAGATCCGACTGCACCTCCGTCTCGAACTCCTTGACCATGAGACGGTTGAGCTTGGCGCTGCTCTTCCAGTGGATGCGGTTGAGGCTGTCTCCGACCGTGTAGCGTCGAACGGAGACGACGTTGGGGGTGAATTGTGATGTTGCGCGGTAGTCAGGCGCGTCGCCTGTCTCCTCTGCGCTGGAGATGACAAAGTCGTCCAGTGGGAACGGGGCCGGGTAGACAACTAACTCACGTTTGTCACCGATGACTCTTGTGGTTTCAAAAAGGCCGAATGGGTCGGAGGCGGTGACGCGCAACGGCCCCCAGTGAAAACGGCCGCGCTTGTCCGCGCGAGTTCCCAGCCTGGTCCAGTTCCGCGAGCCGCGAGTGGGTACGCCCATAACCTCTGAGGCAAGTCCGGGAACGTCACCGATGTCCTCAACATGCAGCCAGGGGCGGGGAAGGAGGGATGAGTTCTCAAGCCAGACAGTCTCTTCAACACGCTCTCCCACCTGGGCGAGCGAGGGTTGATCATCGGCGCCGGTGGAGATGCCTCTCATGCTTAGCCTGGTCCAGAGCCACGCCAGTATGGACACTCCGATGACGGAGCTGAGAAGATAGGACATGACGTAGAATCCCGACCCGAGGGTCAGGAACAGCGCCATCAGAATCAGCACTCCGAGGTAGACGCGGCGACTCCGCACGGTGTTCCCTCAGTTCCGCAGCCACCCTCGCGGCACGGCTCCCGGCACAGGGACACGCTCCAACACCTGGGCCAGAACGTCCTCCGGGGCAATTCCCTGCATCCGGGCGTTCGGGTTGAGGATAATGCGATGTCCCAAGATTGGGCTAACCAGGAATTTGATGTCGTCCGGGAGGACATAGTCGCGCCCGTCCATGACGGCGCGGGCCTGCCCGCCACGGAACAGTGTCAACGCGCCGCGCGGCGACGCGCCGACGTAGACGGAGCCGTGTTCCCGCGTGCCGTCCACGATATCGACGATGTATCGCTTGATGAGGTCGTCCACATAGACCTGCCGCACCGTCTGTTGGAGATCCAGCGCCTCTTCCGGTGTGGTAACGGGCCCAATACTATCGATGGGATGTTCAAGGCGGGTCCGATCCATGATTTCCATCTCGGAATCGATCGTCGGGTAGCCCAGAGACAAGCGTAAGAAGAAGCGGTCACGCTGCGCCTCGGGCAACAGGAATGTTCCTTCATGCTCCAGTGGATTCTGCGTGGCGATGACGTGGAAGGGATTCGGGAGAGGATGGGTCACGCCGTCCACCGTTACCTGCCCCTCTTCCATCGCCTCAAGCAGCGCGGATTGGGTCTTTGGGGTGCCGCGGTTGATCTCATCGGCGAGGAGGATATGGGCGAGAACGGGGCCGGCGCGGAACTCGAACTCGCCGGTGCGCTGGTTGTAGAGATTGACGCCGATGACGTCCGTGGGCAGCAAATCGGGGGTGAATTGCACGCGCTTGAATGATGCGCCGAGCGAGATTGCGACGCTGCGGGCCAGCATAGTCTTGCCGACACCGGGCACATCCTCAATCAGGAAGTGGCCTCCACCCAGCACCGCCGTCAGGGCAAGCTCCGCTGCCGCGCGCTTCCCTACTATCACCCGTTCGACGTTCTCCAGTGTCTTGTCGACAACTTCGCGCGCGCGGTCAACCGTCGCTACCAATGTCTACCCCCAGCCGGTTCCCTACCCTGCGACTGATACTAGTATAGGGTGACGGGCATAAGCGCCCAACGCCCGCACAATCAACCGACAATACCACAGCAAGCCGATGAGCACCCACGATTCACCATCGAACGAGCCGCTGGCCGCCTGCATCGTCGCGGGAGGCGACATCACGCCCGGCGATCGCGTGATGGCCGTGCTGCGGGAGAGCGATATCGTCATTGCCGCCGACCGCGGGCTTAACACCTGCCTGGAACTGGGGATTACGCCGACGCTGTGCATCGGTGATTTCGACTCCGCGTCAGAGGATGCCCTTCGGACGGCGCGTGAGCGTGGGTGGCAGGTGCTGGAATACCCATCGGAGAAGGCCGCCACGGATGGCGAACTGGCACTGAATGAGGCGATCGCGAGAGGCGCGGAGAGAATCCGGGTGCTTGGGGCGCTGACCGGCATCGACCGTTTCGACCATGGCATCGCCAACTTGCTCTTGCTGACGAGGGATGACCTGAACGGCGTGGATATCCGCCTCATCGACGAGAGGCGCGAGGCGTTCATGATTCAGAAAGGCGAGTCGGCAACCGTTGCGGGACAACGCGGGGATTATGTGACGCTGCTGCCCCTTACCGAGACAGGGGCAACAGTCACGACGTGGGGCTTAAAGTACGACCTGCTGGGCATACAACTCAGCTATGGCGCGACACGCGGGGTCAGCAATGAGCTGGCGTGGCAGCAGGCGAATATCACTGTGGAGGATGGGCGGGTGTTAGTGATGCAGGAGCGGGTGGGATCTGGCGGGTGAGGGGATGACCCTTCGACATGCTCAGGGTGAGCGGGTTTGGCGGGCTCAGGGTGAGCGGGTTCGACGGGCTTAGAAGCGGGCGAGGTTACTCAATCCAGTCCAGCAGGCGGACCCGACTCCAGTCGATGGTGACTGAGACGGCTGTGTTTGGGTGGGGGCGATTACTCGCGGCTGTGACGGGGACGCGGGCGCGGAGTTGCTCACCGTGGATGACCAGCGATACGTCATAGCTGCCGCCCTGGAGGGTGACATCCACGATGGTTGCCGCTGTGCCGTCCTGATCGGTGGAGACAAGAGTTACAGACTCCGGCGGGATGAGGGCCGTGCAGTCCGAGACTGCGGGGATGCTATCAGGCTGCCATGCGCCGAGCGCGCAGTGAGCCTCTTTCGTTCCGTCATCTTTGATGGAGACCTCGCATCTAAAGAGGTTCTCATGGCCAAGGAATCGGGCGACGAACGGGGTGGCAGGGTTGAGCCACACGTCCTCCGGCGGACCGTGCTGAACTGCTTCGCCATGTTCCAGCACGAGAATATCGTCTGCGACGGCAAACGCTTCATCGTGGTCGTGGGTGACATAGATGAGGGTCACACCCTCGTGGTCGCGGATATGGCGGATTTCCTGAGAAAGCTCCTCCCTCAGACGGCGGTCGAGCGCGCCGAGCGGCTCGTCGAGCATGAGAAGCCGGGGGCGGGGGGCTAGAGATCGGGCGAGGGCTACGCGCTGTTGTTCGCCGCCGGAAATGGCGTCGACGGAGCGGTCGGCAAGGGTTTCGATGCGCATCAGTTCAAGGAGTTCATCAACGCGCCGGCCTATGGCTTGCACTTCCCACCTTTGGCTACGGAGGCCGAAGGCGATGTTGTCACGGACGTTGAGATGGGGGAACAAGGCGAGGTCCTGGTGCATGAGTCCAAAGCCGCGGCGGTGGGGCAGCACGTCGTTCAGTGATTCGCCATTCATTGCGGCTTCCCCGGCATCCGGTGTTTCAAGACCGGCGATGAGACGGAGGAGCGTGCTCTTGCCACAGCCGCTCGGCCCCAGGACGGCCAGTGATTTCCCTTCGTCCAGGTCAAAGGAAACATTGGACAGGGCCTGGGTGCGGCCGCCGTCGTAACTCTTGGTAAGTTTCTTTATTTGCAGCAAGTAGGGCTCCATTTGGTTTGTTCCTTCACCTTCCCCTCACCCTAACCCTCTCCCCAGGGAGAGGGAATTGGATGGATTCCGGCCTGCGCCGGAATGACGGATAGGGGGCCCAGTGACGCTTATCACGATGACCAACTTCAAAAATCTCCCCAGCCGCGGTAGCGGGCGCGCTCGATGAGGAAGAATCCTGCACCAGCGACCACCATCAGTACCGTGCTCATAGCAAGAGCGCTTGCAAGGTTGATTGCGCCCGGGCGGGTCAGGTAATTGAGGATGGCGACGGGCATGGTCGTGTATTCAGGACGGTTCAGGAGGAGAGTCGCGCCGAATTCACCGAGGGAGACCGCGAACGCAAAGACGCTGCCGACGAGGATGGCGCGAGAAAGGATGGGGAGATCGACACGCATGGCGGCAGCGAGCGGCCCCGTGCCCAGAACGTGGGCGGCCTCTCGCAGGTGCGGTCGTATGGCTCGCATGGTGGAGAGGACGACGCGGATAACAAACGGATACGCAATCAGGGTGTGGGCAAGGATGATGGGCACGACGGTGGTTCGAACATCGAATGCGCCGATTTTCAGACTGAGCAGGTAGCCGAGGCCGAGCGTGACGGCGGAGACTCCGAGAGGAAGCATGTAAAGGGCGTCGAGGGGGTTTCGCCACCACGCCCGCGGATTCCGCAACCCGTAGGCCGCAAGAACGCCGAGCGGCACGGCGAGAATAACCGTCACGGCGGCGAACGCCAGCGAGTTGCGAATGGCCGCTATCGGAGAGATATAGAAGTATTCATTGCGGTCGTTGGACATGATGGCGGTGTAGCCGTCCAGCCCCAGACCGTCGGGGGTGATGAATGAGCGCAGGAGCAGCGCGAGAGGCGGAGACAGGACGAGGAACACGGATGCCAGCGCCCCAAGCCGCATGATGTAGTCCGCCGGGGAGCGGCCTGTAGACGCCGTCGAGCCCTGAGCGCGGAGACGGATGCGGGTCACAGCGGTTGACTGTAGCTTGACGTACGCCCAGAGCATCCCGAACGTCGCGATGAGCTGGGTGAGGGCGAGCGCGGCGGCGATATGGGGCCTGAACAGCTTTGTCATGAGGGTGTAGATTTCGACTTCCAACGTTGCGTGCTGCGGCGCGCCGAGGATCAGGATGATCCCGAAGCTCGTGAAGGTGAACAGGAAAATCAACGCAGCAGCCGCTGCTATGGCCGGCAACAGGAGCGGCAGCGTCACGTTGAAGAAAACACGGCGGGGCGATGCGCCCAGCATTGAGGCGGCCTCCTGCACCGCGGGGTCCATATTTGCCCAGAAGGTGGAGATAAGCCGCACGACGATCGCGTATTCGTAGACGACGTGGGCAATCAGGATGATGGCAAAGGTGTTCAGGAGTTTGATGGGCCCCTCATTCAGTCCGAGCAGGCCTGTTAGCGCGTCGTTAACCAGACCCGACGGGCCGAGCAGGGAGAGCAGCCCGAGCGCCATCACGATGGGGGGGAGGATGAACGGAATCGTTATCGCGGCAAGAAGCACACTTCGTCCCCGGAATCGGTGGCGGGCGAAGACATACGCAGACGGGAGGCCAAACGCGAGCGCAAGGATGGTGGAGAGGGCCGCCTGCCACGCCGTAAAGATGAAGCGCCCTCTGAGATAGGGATCACTCGCGGCATCAACGAACGGCGCGAGCATACCCTGCCCGTCCCACCCGAGGCCGACACGCATGATGCTGACAAGGGGCCAGGCGAAAGCTATCAACAGGAAAATCAGCGGCAAAGCAATCCGCGCAGTACGCCAGACATTCACGTGACTGTCCTTCATATCAGCAGCGCGTTCTACGAATTGGCGCACCCTTTAGAGGCCAGTCGTCTATCCGGCAGGGATGGCTTGCACTCGTCAGACGAGCAAAAAATGGGCGGGGGGCCGCTCTCCAACCCCCCATTAAGCGACCCCCCACGTGTTAAGCCTGCATGAAATTGACCAACTGTACTGCAGCGGCATTTAGTTTCTCATCAATGCGGTCCATTCATCAATCCAGCGTTCGCGGTTCTCGGCAATGACTTCGGAGTCGAGGGAGGCTGGCTGCTGCGGGATGGGCGCGAATTCAAACACGTCCGGCAGCGCGGCCTGTTCGTTGGCCGGATAGACCCACATCATCGTGGGAAAGTCCTCCTGGAAGCTGCGATCCATCACAAAATCAACGAATTGCCGGGCAAGTCCCTCGTTTTCGGTTCCGTTCAAGATGCCGATGCCCTCAATCTGGAGAAACGCAGAGTTGTCGCCAAGCACGTTACCGGTTGGTGGCGTCGTATACGCGCCCTCGGAGTAGAAGACCTCCGCGGCGGGGCTGGTTGTATAGCTGACCACAACGGGCCGATCGCCGTCATAGAGAGAGAACGCGGTGTAGTAGGCGTCCGTCCAGCCGTCCGTGACGAGGACATCATTGGCGATCATGTCTTGCCAGAAGTCCTGCCAGGCGTAGCTGCCCGATTCGCCGAAAGCGGCGACGGTGGCAAGCAGGAATGACAGGCCGGGGGACGAGGTTGCCGGGTTCTGCACAACCACCCTCCCGCTGAATCGCGAATCAGTGAGATCACGCAGATCGGCCGGCGGCTCGACACTGTTCTCTTCCATCCACGCGATGTCGTAGTTGAGCGCCACGAAGCCATAGTCGACGGGCATGACGTGATTTGTGGGGTCCAGACGGTATTGCTCGGGGACGTTGTCCAACATGGGCGAGCGGTATTCGATGAATATATCCTCATCAAGCGCTCGTCCGAGGAATGAGTTGTCGATGCCGTAGAGCAGGTCGGCAGTGGGCGCGTCCTTGGCCAGGATGGCCTTGGTGAGCGCCTCGCCGGCGTCACCGGACTTGAGAATAGTGACCGTGACGTTGTGCTGTTCTTCAAATTCAGCAATCACGTCTTCGCCGATATTGAAGCTGTCATGGGACGCGATGGTCAGTTCCCGGGGCTCCTCATGGAGAGCCTCACTTGTTGGCGGCGCAATCGTCGCCGTTGCTTCAGTGGTCTCCGATTCTTCTGATTCACAGGCGATGGAAAAAGCCGTCAACAGAATAATGGCGAGAATACCGACGACCGGGAAAAGCAGCCGGCTCCTGTGCGCCCACCCAATAGACCCTGCCTTCTCATGCTGCAACAAACGCATTTGACACACTCCCTATCCAAAAAACAAAGCCGCTGAACATGTCAGCGGCGCTCATTGGAATTGGGAGATGCACAGGCATCTCCGCAGCCTCTTCCCTCCGCTGGCATTACCCAGCTCAGGTTCCGACGGTCGCCCCGATTCCATTGTCGAGGCCTCTCAGCCGGGCATACCCAGCTCCCGCAAGACCCTATTCAGTTGTTACTGGCGCGAAGTATACATTCCATCACGGACGCTGTCCAACACCGGCCCCAGTGTCTCGCCAAATCGTTAGAATAATCGGTAATGGACGGAGCGCACGTGACCATGCTGCACGCGGTTTAAGACATGTTCAAGGGAGCCCGACCAACTGATATTGCCGGCCTTGTCGGGTTGGCATCACGCCCCACAACAGACCACGCTTTCCCGTATACACAAGTGGGGAAAGACAGGGGGGTTGAGCGGTCAATCGCGCGAATTGTGGGAACAGTGTCGCTGCCAAGAAAGGGTGAGACGCTCGGCCTCCTTCTGAAGGATGGCAAGACGCCGGGAGGACTGGCCGTCGTCCGGGGCGCGGAGGGCGATTCTTCCTGGGAAATCGAGCATCTGCTGGTGCCACCGGACGCAGAAGGACTGTGCGAGAACCTGCTGCCACAGCTCGACAGGATGCTGCGTCCAAAGAAGGGGACGACTATCTTTCTTCGCGTTTCGGATGATAGCCCAATCCTGGAGTCGGTAGGCAGCGCCGGTTTTCGGGGATACGCGGAGGAAGAGCTTTACGTACGGCCCGCCGGGGACCGAGAGCCGCGTGAGATTCCGGCCGACGTCAGCATCAGGGTACTGACAGAACCTGCAGATTTTCGATTGTTCCGTCTCCATACAGCATGGGCGCCCGTTGAGATGCGCGCCGCGGACGGGATGACCGTACGCGAGTGGCAGGAATCCCTGGCGACGCGATGGATCGACGTGCGACATACGACAGATATTGTGGCATCCGTAAATGGCGGACAGATTGGGTGGGTGAGATTTGGACAGGTGGGCTCCAACGCGGTGATAGCCAGATTGGCGGCAGCATCGGAGCAACCCGAGGCCGTTGAGGCACTGATTGAGTCGGTCATTCAGTCATCCAGCCGCTCGCGGACGATCATGTTCCTGACTCCCACACACGATGCGGCCACTGCCCGGGCATTGGCGTCCCGTGGATTCCGCTCAGAGGCGACGTACAAGAGTTTCGCGTGCCAAATGGGGCAGCGGGTACTTGAAGGCGCATTTGCGCCCGTTGGCCTTTAGTCCAAACAGCAGAATTTCTGGCGCGCGTGCGGTAAGCTCAAAGCAGGATCTTCAAACGCGAAAGGGGTACGCATTTGGAGCAGCAGGTCTACGTTGCCAGCGAGTCGGAAATCGACGATATGGAGGCACTGTTCTCCGCTCTTCCGCCGCGCATCTCAGCCCCGCTTCGCGCCCACGGCAACGCGGACCAACTCCTCGAGATCGTGCTGGACCTTGGCCGCAAGCCGGAGGCCCGCTTCCTTGATTCCGAGATGGAGTTGAGCGACGCGGAGATCACGTCAGAGGACCTCGATTATATTGTCGAGCGCATCGGCGAGTTCAACGACGATAACCGCGCCGGGATCGAGCGAACGCTGCATCGGATTTCAGCGATCAAGAACCGGCAGGGGCGCGTGGTGGGAATCACGTGCCGCGTGGGGCGGGCAATCTTCGGGACAATCAAGATCATCGAGGACCTCATCACGGACGGCGGAAATATCCTGCTGCTTGGGCGTCCGGGCATCGGCAAGACGACGATGCTCCGCGAGGTAGCCCGCGTTCTGGCGGACGATGCGCTGCGGCGTGTCATCATCGTCGATACGTCAAATGAGATTGCCGGTGACGGTGATATTCCACACGCGTCATTGGGCCACGCACGACGGATGCAGGTGCCGCAGCCGCATCAACAGCACCGGGTGATGATCGAGGCGGTGGAGAACCACATGCCGGAGGTCATCATCATCGATGAGATCGGGACGGAAGCGGAGGCTGCGGCGGCGCGCACGATAGCAGAACGAGGCGTGCAGCTCATCGGGACGGCTCATGGCAACCGGCTGGATAATCTCGTTCAGAACCCGACGCTCGCGGACCTGGTGGGCGGGATACAGGCCGTGACGCTTGGGGATGAGGAAGCGCGGCGGCGGCGGACACGCAAGACGGCCCTGGAACGCAAGGCGCCGCCGACGTTCAACGTGGTGGTGGAGATTCGCAGCCGCACAGAGGTTGCGGTACATGCCGACGTGGCGCGGACAGTGGACATGATGCTGCGCGGCGCGCCACCGCGGCCGCAGTCCAGAAAGATCAGCGACGAGGGGGCGGTTGAGGAAACCGAGGGCGACCAGGAATCGTTTGGGATAATCGGCGCAGGCCAGCCAGCCTACCAGATGGACGAGGAACGGGAGTTAGACGAGACTCGTGAGGCAGACTATCGGCGGACATCTGCGGATGTCTTTGCGCACGGCATTGGGCGCGGAAAGCTCGAGGAGACTTTGTACGCCCTTAGGCTGCCGTTCCGCGTGGTTGATTCGATCAGTTCCGCAGACGTGATGCTGACGACGAAGCAGTTGTACCGGAGGCGCACACCGGCGGTGAGGGCGGCGGAGGAGAACCACGTTCCCGTCTACGTGCTGAGGAAGAATACGCCGGTACAGCTCGAGCAGGCGCTGCAGGCCATCGCGCATTCACGCGGCATGACAGAGGACATCGAGTCGATCTTGGAGGACACGGAGGAATCCCTGCAGCGCGTCGTGGCGGGGGACATGGATGAGATCGAATTGAGGCCACAGAACGCGTACATCCGCAGGCTTCAGCACCAAATGGCGCAGGAGGCGAGCCTGCAATCACATTCAAACGGTCGGGAGCCGAACCGGCGTGTTCGGGTCTATCGGGCGAGAGAAGCCGTCGGGGCCGGGCGCTAACGCTGCCGTGGGTATCTTCATCACGTTTGAGGGATGTGACGGCGCCGGCAAGACGACGCAGGCGAAGCTGCTTGCCACGAAAGTCGGACAGACGCGCGACGTGCTGTCGCTCTATGAGCCGGGGGGCACTTCACTGGGGGAGCTTGTCCATTCATACGTGCGGAGCCACGGTTCCGGCGAGATCAATGAGGCCGCCGTTGAGCAAGCCCAATTCGATGGCATGAAAGATTTTGATGCGCGGGTGGACCCGATTGCAGAGTTGTTTCTCTTTGCGGCGGCGCGGGCGCAACTTGTGTCTGAGGTGATTCGGCCTGCTCTTGAGCAGGGACACGTGGTCATCTGTGACCGCTTTGCAGACTCGACTGCAGCATACCAAGGCTATGGTCGCGAACTGTCGATCGAGCAGGTCAACAAGATGAATGAAGTCGCGACGGGCGGCTTGAAACCTGACCTTACTATCCTGCTGGACATCTCACCGGAGGACGGACTTGCCCGCGTGCCGGAGAAGAAGGACCGCATGGAGAAGCAGGCGCGGGATTTTCATCGGCGGGTGCGGGATGGGTACCTGGAAATCGCAAAGGGAGACGCCGACCGCTTTCTAAAGCTTGATGCCACGCAGCCCGCTGGGGAGTTGCAGTCAGAAATCTGGAACCACGTCGAGCGGTTATTGCGTCCCGAAGCCGCACAAAGACTTCTCTAAGGACCTCAAACAACCATGACGTCTTCCGACAATCTGCACCATCTATCCGCGCACGAGGCTTCACGACTACTGGCTACGGGCGATATCAGCGCCGTTGAGTTGACTGAGGCGGTGCTGAGCCGCATTGAGGCAGTCGAGCCGCAGGTGCGCGGTCTTGTGACGGTGACGGCGGAGCAGGCGCGTCAAGCGGCGCAGGAGGCAGACAAACGCATCCGTGAGGGCAACACGACGCCGCTCACCGGCATCCCGCTCGTGCTCAAGGACAACATGTGCACGGCGGGAATCTCGACGACGTGCTCATCCCGCATGTTGGAGGGCTTTGTGCCGCCCTACACTGCGACGGCGGCACAGAAGCTGCTCGATGCGGGCGCGGTGCTGGTGGGCAAGTCCAACATGGACGAGTTCGCGATGGGGTCATCGACCGAGAACTCCGCGTTCTTTCCGACGCATAACCCGTGGGATGCGAGTCGTGTGCCGGGCGGGTCGTCGGGCGGCTCCGCGGCGACTGTGGCGGCGGGTGAGACACTCATCGCGTTGGGTTCAGACACAGGTGGTTCCATCAGGCAGCCGGCGTCATTCTGCGGGGTGGTTGGCATCAAGCCGACCTACGGAACCGTGAGCCGTTATGGGCTCATCGCGTTTGCATCATCGCTGGACCAGATCGGGCCTCTTGCGTCGAACGTGACGGACGCGGCGCAGACTCTCAACACCATCTCCGGTTACGACTCGATGGACTCAACATCCATCCAACGGGACACGCCCGACTATACCCAGGCGCTTGTGCCAGACGTACGCGGCATGAAGATTGGCGTGGTCAAGGAGTTGTTCGGGGAGGGCGTGGAGCCGCAGGTGCGGGATACCGTGCTGGAAGCGGCGCGCGTACTGGAACAGGCCGGGGCGATTGTCGATTGGGAGGTCTCGCTGAGTCTTACGGAGTATGCCCTGCCCGTCTACTACATCCTCGCGCCGTCGGAGGCGTCGTCCAACCTTGCGCGTTATGACGGCGTCAAGTACGGCTATTCATGGGACGGCGCGGCGGACATGTGGGAGGGGATGGAGCGGACGCGGCAGCACGGGTTCGGGCCTGAGGTGAAACGGCGTATTCTTCTTGGCGCATACGCGCTCTCGTCCGGTTATTACGATGCGTACTACCGCAAGGCGCAACAGGTTCGGACGCTGATTCGCCGTGAGTACGAGGACGCTTTCACACGGTTTGACGTCCTGTTGACTCCCACATCGCCAACGCAGCCGTTCGGGTTGGGAGAGCGCACTGACGATCCTCTTGCCATGTACCTGGCGGACATCTGCACGATTCCCGTGAATATCGCCGGAGTGCCGGCCATCAGCCTGCCGTGCGGGTTCGTCGACGGGCTGCCGGTGGGGTTGCAGCTTATCGGGCCGTCTCTCGGGGAGGAGGCCATCATCCGCGCGGCGTATACGTATGAGCAGGCGACGAATTGGCACACGATGCGGCCGGAGTTGGGGTGAGGGTTTCCCGCGGATAGTCACGCCGGGGACAGTTTGTGCAGATATAATCTGGACAGACCGGCTAGACGGGAGAGCAACAATGGGCAGCAAATTAGATAGCATGGGCGAGTGGAAACTGCAGGACGCGAAGAATCAGTTCAGCGCCGTGGTTGACGCGGCGTTGGGCGGCGAGCCGCAGCGCGTGACACGACGCGGCAAGCCTGCCGTGGTTGTGTTGTCATGCGACGCGTACGAACGTCTGAAGAGGATGGAAAACAAGCGATTCGTTGAGATGCTCCTTGCTATACCGCAAGGCGGTCCAGACGACTTGTTTGAGCGCATACCGATAGAGCCTCGCGACGTCGAGTTCTGATGTATCTGGTCGATACGGATGTCATTTCTGTGCTTCGAAGGCCTGAACGACATCCTCAGGTCGCGGCGTGGTTCGGTTCGTTTAGTACAGAGAGATTCTTTGTGAGCGTAATCACCTTTGGAGAATTGAAACGGGGGATTGACGCTGTACAACGCACGGATGCGGTTTTCGCCCAGGAACTGATTGCATGGCTTGCCAACGTAATGGAGGAGTGGCGGAACAGGACGCTCTTCATTGATACTGCCATCGCCCTGAGGTGGGGAGGCGTATCAGCCACGATTGGAAACAAGAATGCCGACCTGCTCATAGCCGCGACGGCTCTAGAGCATGGCCTCACAGTGGTGACACGTAACGTCAGTGATTTTGGGCCGACCGGCGTCAGGTTAGTCAACCCATTCGACATTTAGCGGCAATTCCGATCTGACGACGCCCTTCTTGCAGAGTCGTTATCATTCAATAGTCATGGATGACATTCTTCGGATTCTTGAACAGGACGCGCGGACGCCGCCGGAACGCATCGCTGAGATGACCGGGCGGTCAATCGATGACGTGCGCGAGGCTATCGTCAAGGCTGAGCGAGACGGCATCATCCTGTCGTACCGGTCACAGGTGAACTGGGACGCGCTGGGCCGCGGCGACGTGCACGCGATCATCGAGGTGCGCGTTGCGCCGCAGCGCGAGGTTGGGTTCGATTCGGTTGCGACACGCATTGCGCGGTTCCCGGAGGTGCGCTCCATGCATCTTGTGTCCGGCGACTACGACCTCGCCGTGCAGGTGACGGGCGAGAGCATCTACGCAATCTCAAATTTCGTGGCGAGCAAGCTGTCTGTGCTGGACGCCGTGCAGGGCACGGTGACGCACTTTGTCCTCAAGCGGTACAAGGAGGACGGCTCACTGTTCGATACACAGGACGATTCTCCGCAGCGCTTGCCGGTGTCCATGTAGGCGGGTTTCTATGACCAATTCAACACAGCACGATACTGCCCCACCGCCAGAGAAGCAGACCGCTCGTCGGCGCATCGCGCAGCGGGTAGAGGATATTCCGCCGTCCGGCATCCGCAAGTTCTTCGACCTGATTGCCGGGCAAGAGGGCATCATTTCACTGGGCGTTGGCGAGCCAGATTTCGTCACGCCGTGGCATATCCGCGAGGCGGCTATCGATTCGCTGGAGCGGGGGCATACACACTACACGTCCAACTACGGCACGCTGGAACTTCGCAAAGAGTTGTCAGCGTACCTGGAGCGGCTGTACGGCGCTCACTACGATCCACAGTCCGAGCTGCTCATCACAGTGGGGGTGTCAGAGGCGCTGGACCTTGCGCTGCGGGCCACGCTTGACCCGGGCGATGAAGTCATCACGGGCGACCCGTGCTACGTGGCGTACTTCCCCGTTGTGCATATGGCTGGCGGGGCGCTTATCACCGCACCGACGACGATGGAGGATGAGTTCCGGCTGCGGGCTGAAGAAGTTGAAAAGCTCATCACGCCGAGGACGCGGGCGCTGTTGATCAACAATCCGTCCAATCCGACAGGCGCGGTGCTGGACAGGGCAACCACTGAGGAACTCTCTGAGATGGCCGCCCGCCACGATCTGCTCATCATTGCCGATGAGATCTACGACCGCCTTGTGTATTCGCCGGATGAGCCGTTCACGTCGTT
This sequence comes from uncultured Dehalococcoidia bacterium, assembly GCA_964653005.1. GTDB lineage: Bacteria > Chloroflexota > Dehalococcoidia > UBA6926 > UBA6926 > VXMO01. The sequence goes on from CAZZAN010000003.1 coordinate 230,600, forward strand.
CGCATCGCTCACGGGACGCAGCGATCAGACGCTGGTGCTGGGCGGATTCTCGAAGTCGCACGCGATGACCGGGTGGCGCGTGGGCTACGCTGCCGGGCCGTCGGACCTCATCTCGGCCATGATGAAGGTCCACCAGTACACGATGATGTCCGCGCCAACGGCGGCGCAGGCGGCAGCGCTGGAAGCCTTGCGGGACGGCGACCGCGACGTTGCGGAGATGCGCGAGGCGTATGATCAGCGACGGCGGCTGCTTGTCGAGGGGCTGCGGCGCATCGGCCTGCCATGCGTGGAGCCGCGCGGGGCGTTCTATGCTTTCCCATCCATCATGCCAACGGGCATGTCATCCGAGGATTTCGCGGAACGGCTGCTGAAGGAAGAGGGGGTCGCCGTCGTGCCGGGGAGCGCGTTCGGGCCCTCCGGCGAGGGTTTCGTCCGGTGCTGCTACGCTGCGAGCGTGGACGACATTGAAGAGGCGCTCACGCGCATGGGCCGATTTGTGGAGCGTCATACGAAGGCAGGCTAACGCTCCGGGGAAGGGGTAACTGATGGTCGAGCAGGGGTCAAACGGCCACGGGGATCCACCGACCGCAAACGGGCCGGGCGAGCCACCACAGGACGACGATCTGGTCGTCACGTTCACCGGCGTTTCGGCCAAGCCGAACGAAGACGGCACTATCGATCTCATTATCGGGACGAACCGCGGCGAGATTCGAGCGATCCTGCATCCGAAAGAGGGGCATGACGGGGCCGTGATCTTTGTCGGCGGCGGGCGAGAACTCAAGGGCCCGGCGGACGGCATCTACGAGGAACTGGCCACGGAACTCACCGAGCAGGGTGTGACATCGCTGCGGCTTGGACAACGGCGACCGGAGGTGTTCATCGAGGCAGTTGCGGACGCATTGGCGGGCATCTCATTCATGCGCGGCATCGGGGCACGGCGTCTTGCGCTCGTTGGCCATTCATCCAACGGCGCGGTGGCGATAAAGTCGGCGGCTTTCTCACCGGATGTCGTTGCGGTTGCATCACTCTCCGGCCAGACTTTCGGCGCGCAGGACGTGGCAGAGATAGCGCCTCGGCGGCTGCTTGTGGTGCATGGTCGCGAGGATGACGTTCTGCCCTACACGGACGCCGAGCGCATCTATGAGTGGGCCGGGGAGCCGAAGGAGCTGATCCTGTACCCGGGCGCGAATCATGGCCTGCGGGAGGCAAAGGACGAGCTAAAGGAAAAGCTTGAGGGTTGGCTGGTTGACGTGGTGGGGCCGTCGGGAAGCACCCCCTCACCCTAACCCTCCCCCACAAGGGGGGGAGGGTATTTTGGATTCCCGCTTTCGCGGGAATGACGGAGGGGGGCGGGAATGACGGAGGGGGGCGGGAATGACCCTTCGACAGGCTCAGGGGGAGCGGGGATAGGCAGTTAATTGATTGGGCCTGCCGCCGACAGCTGTTCCATCAGGTCATCATTCCAATCGCCCTCCACCTCGAGTATGGCCTTCGCATCGTAGAGAAAGGCCTCATTGAGGTTATGAGAGAGGTAGACGTACGTTCCCGGCTGTTGCAAATGGTGGATGGATGCGCCGGCAGAGCCCGCGGCTATGATCCACGTTTCCAGGTCAACCTCAGGCGGAGTGCCGAATGATCCTCGTTCCCGAACATAGTCACCATGTCCTCCGATGAGATGCGGGTAGGACTGCCGGTTTGATTGCGAGTGGATGATGAGCACATGCTCTCCAACTTCTGCGGTCAGTTGTCCATCTCCCTGGAGCGCCCCGGTTGCGCCATTGAAAACGACGTGCGTGGGAGCCAACGTCTCCATGACTTCCAGATCATCCTCCAGCGAGTCAGGTGATGAGGCGTAGCGCTTCCACTCGCCGTTCTCGTCGCGAGGTATGTAATAGTCCTGCTCTCCAATGTAGTAGGCGCGGTCATAGCGAATGGGATTGCTGAGGGGGTCCTTCAGGCCGTCCCTCGGCAGAACCATGATGGCTCCATTCATTCCGTGGACCACGTGCCATGGAACCATTGGGCCGCCGGGGGCACAGTGATAAACGAAAACACCCGGCTTGACCGCGCGGAATCGCAGGACCACCTCCTGGCCGGGCGCTACTACGGAAAGCGCGCCGCCGCCCAATGCGCCAATTGCCGCGTGAAAATCGATATTGTGCACCAGGAGGTTGTTCGCCGGATTGACGAGGGTCAGTTCAACGTAATCTCCCTCATGCACGACGACCAGCGGTCCCGGCACTGAGCCGTCAAAGGTGAATGCCCAGATGAAGACGCCGGGCGCGATTTCAATTTCCTTTTCCTCAACGACCATCCGCACTTCGACAACCCGGGGGTCGCCCGAATACGTCTGATCGTGTTCGGGCAGGAAGGGGGGAGCCACAAGTTCCTGGGTAATCCGCTCAAGATCCTCCACGTCCTCAGGATCCCATGCCTCCGGGCCGCTCCAATAAGCATCCACGGCGGCACCATCAGCGTTCGTCGAGTTATCACTCTCACAGGCCACGGTAGAAACAGCCAGGATCATTGCCATGAGCACCAGAAGCCAAAGCGCTTTCTTACGAATCTTCATTTCTGACACATCCTTCCTAATACCGTGACAGCACGCCTGCGCGCTGCCGCAGGATTGTCTGGGATAAATCTAAGGACACGGCCTGTGGGAGGAAATACTACAGATGCAGTATTTCCAGCCGTGCGATGGATCAGACGAGGTTAAATCAGGTGGCGATGCTGCGCTGCCAGAACGGCTGCCATCATGCTGTGCGTGTGGAGCTTGTCACCCGCGTTGCTGATGTGTTTCCGGACGGTGAGAACGCTAATGAAGAGCCGTTCAGCTATTTCCACGGGACGAAGGCCAAGAGCGAGCATGCTGAGAATCTCCGCTTCACGCGCTGACAGGCGGGGCGGCGGCGATTCATTTTCGTCCGGCGCGACCACAGCGGGTTCGTGAAACATGTGGATCAGCACAACCTGATCATTGTCGTCGGTGGCGATAATCGAGAACATCGTGACTCTCTTGCGGGCACCGGAGGCGCTCAACATTCGCACATCGGCAACCGGCGGAATGCGCCCACTCTTGGTGGCAACAATGGCGGGGCAGTTCTGCTTGCAGACCGGTTCCGTGTCATCGATTGAGAGGTTCTGCATCGTCTCATAGCACTTCTTCCCAAGCACATCCCGGGGCGCATAGCCCAGAATGGCCTCCGCCTGCGGATTCCAGTACACGATGGTCTGGCTCAGGTCTATGCCATATGCCCCATATGGCGCATTCTCAAGAATCTCGAAGATCGTCGCAGTCATTTCCGCACCAGTCACACTCTAATCAATCGAACTGCACGACCGCATAGCCTCGTCGGCGCAAGGGGCGAGAGGCGGTTTCGTGAACACTGGACGAATCCATCCTGGACGTGGGCTGAGCCGTTGGTTACGGACTGCGCGCACTTCCGGGCTACGGCTCGGTTTCGTCCTCGCCGAAGACGTAGCGTACGCGGACGTAGCCTTCCTGGGCGGCGGGGGCGTTGGACAGCATCTCATCCCGACCGTAGGATTCGCGGTCGGAGTCTTCCCGGTAGACGTTGGTGACATCAATGGCGTGGCCTGTCGGCTCGACGCCCTCGGTGTCGACTTCCTGCAGCGCGGACACGCTCTCGATGATGGCGTCAAGCTGGCCGCCGAACGCCTCGATCTCCTCTTCGGTCATGCCAACGCGGCTCAACTCCGCCAGGGAGCGGGCAAGCTCCGGGCCGGTGCGCGCGTTTTCTTTCTCGTCCGGGTGCACTCTCAGGATGCTCCGTATAATTCCACTGACTGCCAGGTTTCTGCGAACCCGCACATTGTGTGGACTATTGTACTTGGCCTTGGCAATAAGGATCCTGGTGCTCGCCGACATGCGGGGACGAGAGCGGGGGCGTCTTTTGCGTATCACTTTGGCCTCATGGACTCCTTTCGGTTTGGGATTCGTCCTTCGACAGGCTCAGGGTGAACAGGGGGCTGTGGCTCCTTCCGGTGGTGTGGAACTTTCTGTTTGGTCTTGGGGGAACGCATCCGTTATCGTTTCCAGGGCTGCTCGACGGGGCGGCGCGGTTTCGAGCTCGGGTCCTGTTCGCGCCAGGGGGACGGCCCTGCGCTGGGCGGGTTGCGCTGCGCCAAACATAGACTCGCCCGGTCGGCGGCGCGATCAGCATGGTGGCACCGGTCGCGCGTCTGCTCTCGGCCACGCCAAAAGCGCAGGCCGTGAGATTCGTCCCACGCGTGACAACAGGGGCATGCCACGCGGTTGATCCGTGCTCGCCCGCTGACTCTGCCACGTCGTCATCGAGCGCCATACGCTCCACTTGCCTGAGACCTGTTGGGTCTCGACCCGTGTGGAGCGCGCGTCTCTCTCATCGTCCCTGCTCGGGTCGCGGCGTGGCCTAGAGGCGATGGAGGCAACTGCACGGGGCGCTGCCACGCTGGGCCTTTCGGCGTTTGCGCAGCGGCGTTGACCCGCAGGGGTATCCGGTACTTCGAAAGCGGATGCGTTCCTTGCAGGGAGCGCCCTCCTTTTATGCGCTCCCGGGGAAAGGTGACGGCGGGGTTGTCGACGTTCCTCGCCGCCGGGGTATGGCTCGTTGTGGGTGACTTTAGGACAGGTGTTTTGTATGGGGCAAATGGGTGTGGTGGCATATTTGGGGTAATTCCCCGCTCGCCCTTCGACAGGCTCAGGGTGAGCGGAGTGAAGAATCTGAGGCCTGTCAGCTGCACTCTTGACTAGAATCGATCTGAAATGATGGTCCAGAACGGCATCGTCGCTGCCACAATAATCACTGCAATACTTCCGCAAGCCCACAGGATGGCACGCCTAAACGGGGATGCATATGCCGACGGCGTTGAATAAGCCGGTCGGCTCTCAGCGCTTTTGTAGGCGTTTTTCGTTTGTCGGAATGAGAATAGCCATGCGCGAAAGGCAAAGACTGTGAATGCTCCAGCTATCAACGCTGCAATGGGTTCAGAGCGTACGTTATCTACAACGGAGAAGAGAATGAACAATGCAACGGTGCCTGGAAGGGTGACCGCTCCCAAAAACCAAAGAACATGCAGGCCTGTCTCCTGAGACGCGGGACGGTCTATAGGTAAGCGTGCGGAAGCCGAAATAGGCAGCAGATGCGCCCAGGGAATTAGGAAGCGTAGGCAAACGAAACGGCGCTGATGGTCCGCGTCGGCTACCAGCGTATTGAGGCGTGATTGGAACGGAGTCAAGACAACGCCGACTGCGGCCATGAATAGCAGGGTAAGTACAGAGCCAAGTCCACTAGGAATAGAGACCAATCCGCCCAAAACAGTTATCCCTGTAAAGACCAAGAGTATCGCTTCCCACATCTCTCTGAGAGGCCAGTCTGTATTCATAGGTGTTCGATCCTCCGGTTCAGGGTTATTCGATAGTGAACGTTCGAGGCGATTCGCCAGTGCTGAACAATCAGTCGAGGCATGGCTACAGGGTGTGTCTTGTCTTCACCATCGCCTTTTAGCCCAGAACTCAAGAGGATTCTACCAGCGAGAAATCACCGTTATGTAACTATTGGGACGAATTAGTGTTAGAACTTGTAACTGTCGGCTAGATACGGCCTGATTGACGCCGTTGGTGCCAATTCGCATCAAGGTGACAAGTTGGGGGGGCGGCACTGGATTCCCGCTTTCGCGGGAATGACGGGTGAGGGCGGGAATGACGGAAGGGGGTCACCTTTCGACAGGCTCAGGGTGAACGGGGGATTGGCGAGCGCAATTGAGGCTTTAGATTCTTCGACTCCGCTGCGCTGCGCTCAGAATGACATGCATATGAGGGTGGGTGGCGTTACGGGATTTGGTTGTGTTCCTAGTTCTGGATTCCCGCTTTCGCGGGAATGACGGAGGGGGGTGGGAATGACGGAGGGGGCACCCTTCGACAGGCTCAGGGTGAACGGAGGGCGGCAGGAACGCAGCTGTCTAGTCTGCCAGTAACTCCATGAGGCGCCGATTCTTCTCGACGCTCTTCTCGAAGTGCCTCATGACTTCCGGCCTGACGTTCTTGGCCTCACGGTTTTCGATGTAGGCGCTCATGGCCTCTTCCAAGACAGACTGAAAATCCCGCCCGTCCCGGCGGGCGATTTCCCTCATACGGGACAGAACCTCAGGGGAAACCCGGCTGGAAAACTTTGTCCGCGCGACCATTATTCACTCCATCCTGCGCCGGTTGGCTCATCGGCATTGATTCCTTGCAGCACCATGAGACAACACTAATGCTCCAGTTTAGGGTTGCCCAGTTCGTTCATCAAGGAATGTACGCCAGACTACTCCAAGCACAAGTCTAGCCATCGTCCTCGGTAGTGTGCTCTGCACTATCGCGGCGGCGTTTTTCGTAGTCGGCGATGCGGGCTTTGATTTCGGCTTCGAGACCTTGCTCCGTCGGTTCAAAGTAGCGGTGGCCTTGAACGGAGTCAGGCCGCATCTGTTGGTCAACGACGTGGCCGGGGAAGTCGTGCGGGTACTTGTATCCGTTGGCGTAGCCCATGCGGCTCATGAGGGGATGGGGGGCGTTGCGGAGGTGCAGCGGAACGGGCAGCGCGCCGGTGTTGCGGACGTCCTGCTGGGCAGCGAGATAAGCCTTGTAGGCGGAGTTGCTCTTGGGGGCGGCGGCGAGGTACAGGCACGCTTCCGCCATGGGCAGGTAGCCCTCCGGCATCCCGACGAAGTGGACGGCCTGCTGGCAGGCGGTGGCGACGCTGAGGGCCATCGGATCGGCAAGGCCGATGTCCTCGGCGGCAAAGATGACCATGCGCCGCACGATGAACAGCGGATCCTCCCCGCCCTCCAGCATTCGCGCCATCCAGTAAATCGCGGCGTCCGGGTCTGAGGCGCGCATCGACTTGATGAACGCGGAGATGATGTTGTAGTGCTCCTCACCGCCCTTGTCGTAGCGGACGGCGCGGTGCTGCATGGCGTCCTCAATGGTGGAGAGGTCAACCAACCGGCTGCCGTCTGCTTCCGGTGGCGTGGCGCTGACGGCGACCTCAAGCGTGGTAAGAGCCGCGCGGGCATCGCCATCTGCCATTGCAATCAGGGCACTCTCCGCATTGTCGTCCAGACGCGCGTTGAGATTGCCAAGGCCGCGCTCAGGATCGGTAAGGGCGCGGTCGACAAGTTCTCTTATCTCATCCTCGGTCAAGGCGTTGAGGGTGTAGACGCGGGAGCGGGAGAGGAGCGGCGCGACGATCTCAAACGCCGGGTTCTCCGTTGTTGCGCCGATGAGGGTGACGGAGCCGTCCTCGACGTGGGGCAGGACAACATCCTGCTGTGCTTTGTTGAACCTATGAATCTCATCGATGAAGAGGATGGTGCGCTGGCCGGTGAGGCCGCGGCGCTGGCGGGCGTCGGTCAGGACGCGGCGGAGGTCCGCGACGCCGGATTCAACGGCGCTGACCGGCTCAAAGTGGGACTGCGTCATGTGGGCGATGATTCGGGCAAGCGTGGTTTTTCCGGTGCCCGGCGGGCCCCACAGGACGATTGAGGGAACCTGATCGGCCTCTATGGAGCGGCGGAGGACGTGGCCCTCACCGACGATGTGCTGTTGGCCGACGAATTCATCGAGGGTTGTGGGGCGCATGCGGGCAGCTAGGGGCGCCTCATGGGAGAGGCGTTCCTCCCGCTGCTGTTCAAACATATCGGGCCCGGCTGCGGCGGACGGCTTTCGCGTTTGCCTCGCCATTCGACTCCCACCCGGGGACGCCACTCGGATCAGTCCCGCGTCGCCCTGCTACCCCTTGCGGTCATTATAGCGGGGAGGGGGTCACGGAGATTCACCAGGATTCGGGCTTGGTGATAATACCGTGCCGGTCTGTCAGTTGATGGGGGAGTTGGCTTTGAGCGAGGTGTTCCTCCCTGATATTGCGGACGTAGGTGGCAGCGCCTTGAAGTCCTCTACTGAGGCCACGTCCGCGCATCACATTAGGATTCAGCACAACAACCGGGATGCCAACCGTGTCACGTACATATCTGATTGCACCGACAAAATCCGTATCAGATGAAATCAGGGCCGCCTGCTCATAGTCATGATTCACTGCCCGAGCGACTAAGTACGTCGTCAGATTAACGTCGGTCTGTTTTTCTTCAACTCGTATAACCGGGATGAGATTCGGAGTGTCCCCCGGACTGTCGGCGGCAGGCATTCTGCGTTTCTCCGATCTAAAGGAGCCGTAATGGATTTCAAGCCCGGGGATGGTAGCAAGCGCCCGCATATACACCATCTGTCGGATTGGTTCCGGATGGTGCGGCGGCCGTCCCAGAACAACAGCAGTGAAGTAATAGATTCGGCCTATGGTGTGCTCGGGCAGAGTGTTCTCAACCAGCCGACGGACGTCAAGCCACCTATAGGGGGAGTCCCTAACGGCCGCATTATAGAAGTTCAGCCCGTCAATAAAGACATCGGTAAGTCGGGGTTCAATTGCCATATGGCTCGCAGGACCTTCAATTGCTTAAGTACCGAGACCGCCCGGAGGCGGTCTCGCCATGCCATCGAAACGACATGGATGGCTAAAAGCTATGGTGCTGATCAGGTTCCTTCGTGTCAAGCCTGTAAACGAGGGGTATAGAAGCGCCGAGCCTTACAACACACCACCTTGAAAGTACCGAGACCGCCCGGAGGCGGTCTCGCCATGCCATCGAAACGACATGGGTGGTTATGCGTCAATTATGCGACGGGTGTTTGAGGCGTCAAGGAAACGGATCACTGAGGACGCTCCGTGGTTGGCATGGAGTCGAGGTTGTTTTGGACGAGTTGGGTGGCGGGGTGGGCCTCGCCGCGGGTCTGCTCCAGGACGCGGCTTGCTCGCTCAAAGAGTTCCCTGGCGGCGTCCATATCACCCATGTATTGCAGGATGCCCGCAAGGTTGTTGGCGCGGATGGCGACGAGCGGGTGGTCTGTGCCATAGGCCGCTTCATCAATCTCCATGGCTCGCTGGTAGCCCTCACGAGCTCCTTCCAGATCACCGAGGTCACGCAGGACGCCTGCGATATTGTTGATCTCCGCAGCCACGACGGGATCGTGCGGGCCGCGCTGTTGCTCATCGATGGCAAGCGCGCGTTCGTAGTATTCTTTCGCGCCGTTGAGGTCGCCGGATTCGTGGGCGAGGCCGCCGAGGTTGTTGATGATAGAGGCGACGATGGCGTGCTCGTCGCCGTGGATGGCGGTCAATATTTCCAGCGCGGTTTCCAGATGGCGCTTTGCGTCTTTGAAGTGTCCAAGTTCCTGCAGGACGCCGCCGAGATTGTTGTGGACAATCGCGACAGCCTCATCTTCATCGCCGTAGTGTTGGCGGGCGCTGGCAAGCGCCTGCTCATAATGCTGGCGCGCGCCGCCCATGTCTCCCAATTCCTGAAATACGGTGGCGAGATTATTGAGGTCCTGGATGACATTGGGGTGGGTCTCACCATGGTCACGGCGGTCGATTTCAAGCGCCTTTTGCAGATGTTCCCACGCGGTCAGCGGCTTGTCCTGCTCACGCGCTGACTGCGCCATGGCGCGGAGTTCGTCGGTGGACGGGGTCTCGCCCTGCCCGTTTGTTACGTCGTTCGCCATGTGAGCGTCATTCCGCCATCGACGACGATGGTCTGGCCGATTATCATCTGCGACTCCGGCAGGCAAAGGAACGCGACGGCACGGGCGATATCCTCCGGTTCAACCATGCGACCGGCAGGGGTTTCGCTTGTTGCCTTGGCGATCATGTTCTCACGATCTTCAAAGTGGTCGAGGGCATCGGTCTTAACGAGGCCGCCGGAGACGGTGTTCACGCGGATGCCCTGCGGGGCGAGTTCCACTGCGAGATAACGGGTGAGGGACTCAAGCGCCGCCTTGGAGACGCCGACACTTGTGTAGTCGGCCATGACGCGGGTGGAGCCAAGGCTGGAGATGTTGATGATTGCGCCGCCGCCTTGAGTAATCATGTGCGGGGCGGCCAGCTTGGCGGCGAGCCAGGGGGCGCGGGCGTTGATGCCCATTGTCCAGTCCCAGTGCTTCGGCTCCAGCTCCGTGGCGGCACGCTGGATGCCGGAGGCGGCGTTGTTGACCAGGATGTCGAGCCGGCCGAAGGACTCGATGACATTGGAAATCAGTTCCTCGACCTGATCCGGCTCGCCGACATGGGCCTTAAACGATTCCGCCCGGACGCCATGTCGCTCTTTCACAGTCGCGACGGTTTCTGCGGCCTGTTTGGGGTTGCGGAAGAAATTGACGGCTACGTCCGCGCCCAAAGAGGCGAGTTCGAGGGTGATGGCTCGTCCGATGCCACGGGAGCCGCCGGTAATGAGGGCGACGCGGCCATCCAAGGGCTTGCCGGGGTCTGGGGCGTTGCGTTGGGTCATGGTGAGTGCATTGTATCGCGGAGCATGTTGGGCAGAGTGGGGTTGCGGCGAGGGCTACGTGAGGGCAGCGATGGCGGTCTTTTGGGCGGTGATTAGTTCTGTGATGCCCTGCATCGCGAGGTCGAGGACGGTATCGAGTTGGGCGCGGGTGTACGTTGAGCCTTCGGCTGTGCCCTGCACTTCCACGAGCCTGCCGGATTCTGTTGCGACGATGTTGAAATCGGCCCCGGCCTCAGAGTCTTCTTCGTAGCAGAGGTCGAGGAGCATTTGGTTCCCGGATACGCCGGCCACGATGCCGACTGAGACGGCGGCGACGGCTTCTTTTAGGGGAAAGTCCGGGAAGGGGTCTTCGCCGCCGGCTTCCATTGCCGCGCGCTGCGCCCATCTCAGCGCCTGGTACAGCGCGACATACGCACCGGTGATGGCGGCTGTGCGAGTTCCTCCATCAGCCTGGATGACATCGCAGTCGACGGTGATGCTGCGCTCTCCGAGCGCGCCAAGGTCAGTGACGGCGCGGAGGGAGCGGCCAATCAATCTCTGAATCTCCTGAGAGCGTCCGACATCCCTGCCCTGCGCACGGGCGCGGGCGGTGCGGGTATGGGTGGAGCGCGGGAGCATGGCGTATTCCGCCGTGACCCATCCGCTCTGTTGACCGCGCAGCCAGCCGGGTATGCGGTCTTCGATGGAGGCGGCGCAGAGCACCCTGGTGCTGCCCTGCACGATCAGCGCCGATCCCTCGGCGTGGTCGAGGTAGCCAGGTGTGATAGAGATCACGCGCAATTCGTCGGCGGCACGACCGTCAGTACGACTCATTGACGACAAACCGGTTGCACCTCCCAGGGACTGCAGGTTATTGGAAATCGTTATCTTCAGGGCACTTGAGGTTCCTCTTGAGTATATGGGGAGAGGGAGGGCGGCAGGAATCGGCCCACGACCAAGTCAGGTCTTGATTACCGATACCGATGCACTAGTATGTATCTGTTACTGGTTAGCAAGTCCTTACAATCTTCCCCCCAGATTGTTTGCCGGTTTCAACAATTCAGGTTCGCTGGCCGCCTTGATGCGGCCAGTCAGCTACTGTGCGGATTGGATTGGATGGATCGGCGGACTCCTATTGATACCCCTGCCGCTGTAGAGGAAACTCGTTCATCGCGGTTGAAGCCAATACTTGCGACGGCACTCCTGGTTGTCGTTGCGGCGGCATTTGTCATCCTGATCGCTCGCGAGTGGGCCCTTGCGCCGGCTCCGGTTGAGATTCAACTTCCACCGCCTGAACCGGCGGCAAGCACGGTAACCGTTCACGTTGGAGGCGCGGTCATGAGCCCCGGCGTGTATTCACTTCCGACGCGTTCACGAGTTGTTGATGCCGTGGAACTGGCCGGGGGGATGCTTCAAGGGGCGGATACAGACGCCGTAAGCATGGCGGAGGAGTTGGAGGACGGCACAAGTTATGTCGTTCCCCTGCAAGAGGACACTCCGCTCGAGAACAACCCGGTGGTTGTGCATGTCTGGGGCGAAGTGCAAGAGCCGGGCCTCTATGAATTACCTCAAGGCTCACGGTTTACAGACGCATTGGCGGCGGCAGGCGGCTCGACGGAGCAGAGCGATCTTTCCGGTCTAAACCTTGCCGAAGTGCTCGAGGATGGCGCGCGCTATGCCGTGCCGGTTCTGGCTGATTCGGAGACTGGGACCGTATTCGTTCACGTTGTGGGCGCAATTGAGCAACCGGGAACATACACGCTGACTTACGGAGCCCGGCTAACTGACGTTATTGATGTGGCAGGCGGAATCTCAGCCGGCGCGGATACGGATGCCGTCGACCTTGCACTCAAGCTGGAGGACGGTCAGCGCTACTACGTGCCTTACGTGGGCGAGGAAGCCGTGGGCGACGTGACAGTTCACGTCGCCGGCGCGGTGGTCAAGCCGGGGCTGTATACGCTGCCGACCGGATCCCGGCTCATTGATGCGATCACAGCCGCGGGCGGCACGCTTTCGACAGCAGACATGCACACGCTAAACCTTGCTCAACAGATTCAAGATGGAACGCGGTACGCCGTTCCGAGGCTGAGAGCAACAGTCAACGTCAATATCGCCAGTGCGAGTGAACTTGAGTCCGTGCCGGGCATCAGTCGAAACGTGGCGCAGGCGATAGTGAATTACCGGGAGGCATCCGGCGCGTTCACGGAGGTGGACCAGCTGCTGGATGTTTCCGGCATTGGTCCTTCGACGCTGGCGGCGATTCGTCCATTCGTGTCAGTGAACTAGTTCACGATGCGCCTCTTCGCCCTTGCCGTTGGAGCGCTGTGCGGTCTCGCGCTATCGCTTGTGATTCAACTACCGTTCCCAATCATCTTTGCGCTCATAGCGGTGGGGATGGCGGCCTCCTTGCTCTCACGTCGAGGCGGGCTTTTGTTGGCTTGTCTATTCACTGTGGGAGTTCTGGCGGGAATGGCGCGTGGAGCCTTGCCGGATACGAACCCGACGGCAATTCCTGTGGGGAACCTTGCCGAACGAGAGGTCTCTCTGGAAGGAATCGTGCGGGATGCTCCATCGCGTCGTGGGCAGCTGACGCGTGTTCGAGTGACGCTTGAAAACGCGCAGGTGCTTGACCAGACCAAGGTGGAGGCATTTGGCGTAGAGGGTGATGCACTGGTATGGGTTTATCCTCCGAGGTACGAGCTCAGCGCCGGTGACCATGTGACGTTGACGGGGATTCCGAGCCTGCCGATACCGGATGACGATGCCGAGAGCGTTACATCGGGAAATCAGCAGGCGGTCGCGTCCTGGCCGGACGATCTTGTCATCCTGATGCGGCCCGATCTTCGGTTGATCGAGCGCGCGCCTCCGCCAATGGTCGTGCTGAACTCCATACGCAGCCGCCTCAGCGCGTCATTGGAGCGGAACCTGCCCTCGCCCCAGGCGGAACTGGCGCGGGCGCTGCTTTTGGGGCAGCGGGATGATCTGCCGTCAGAGCTAAGCGAGGAGTGGCGGCGGGCGGGGACGGCACACTTGCTGGCGATTTCCGGTCTGCACGTGAGCGTCGTGTTGGGCGTGGCGCTCGTTACAGGCGTGATGATCCTAGGACGGCGGCGTGGGCTGTACGTGCTGCTGCCGCTTGGAATCGTCTGGGCATACGCGATCCTTTCAGGGCTGAATCCGCCTGTGGTTCGAGCAGCGATTATGGGAAGCGTTTACCTGGGAGCGATTGCCTCCGGACGGCAGCCGAGCGGGGGGTTGGCGCTGGTTCTCGCAGCAACGGTCATCGCCCTCTGGGATCCACGGGTAATGGCGACGGCGTCGTTCCAGATGACTGTGGCGGCGATGGCAGGAATCGTCTTTCTCACAGACCCGCTGCGGCGACTTATGGGCGGAAACACCGCCGCCACGGACGCAAATCCGGCCGGCAGTTGGCGGCAGGTTGGCGCGACAGGAGTCGCGGCGTCGTTGGGCGCGGTAATCGGAATCAAACCGCTGTTGCTGCACTATTTCGGCGCGGCTTCGCTGTTCACGATACCGGCGAGTTTGTTGGGAACAACGGCCCTGCCTGCCGTCCTGCTTGCGTCCGCGGCAACAGGCGTGGTGGGGGTGTTTACGGACGGGGCGCTTGCATCCGCAACGGCGTGGCTAGCATGGCCGTTCCTGACGTTCCTGCTTGGGCTGTCGTCGGTGTTTTCGTCGCCCACCTTCGCCGCGATCACGATAGCGCCGCTGAGCGTGCAGGCAGTCATCCTGATCTACATTGGCATCGCCGGTTTGTTCCTCATACCACTCTTGCGGAGTCCCTCCGGGCTGCTGGGGCCGGTGGTATCTCTGCCGAGCATGTCCATGCCAAGCGGGCGGCGAATGCTGACCTCGTGGCCGGTGGTGGTCGGACTGGTCATCATGACTGCGACCGCGGGGATTGGGGCGGCGGCTCCCTACATCTCGCATGAAGAGCAGTTGACGGTTCACGTCCTGGACGTGGGACAGGGCGACTCCATTCTGATTGAGTCGCCGACAGGTCGGCGGGTCCTCATCGACGGAGGGCCGAATGGGACACTGCTGCAACAGCGGCTTGCAGAGCAACTGCCGTGGTGGTCGCGGCGCATCGACGTCGTTATTTTGACGCATCCCAGCGCGGATCACCTGATCGGTCTGACAGAAAGTCTACGGCGCTATGACGTGGGATTTGTGATGGACCCGCAGCTGGAATCAAGCACTATTTATGGCCGGCAGTGGGCGGCGGCGCTGAGGGAACGCGCGGATTTGACCGTGGTACGGGCGGAACGTGGAACGGCTTTGGACCTGGGAGGAGGGGCGCGGCTGGAGCTATTGCATCCGCCGCCTGATAGACCATTCGACACGGCCACGGAACACGATGACAATTCCGTGGTTGCGAAACTGTCCTACGAGGACGTTTCATTCCTGTTCACGGCTGACATCTACAGTCCCGGCGAGAAGTTTCTGCTGGATTCCGGCGTCGATCTGGATGCGACGGTTCTGAAGGTCGCACACCAGGGGAGCCGCTATTCTTCGAGCGAGGAGTTTTTGCAGGCCGTGTCGCCGCGCGTTGCGGTCATCAGCGCAGGCGAGGACAACAGGTTTGGGCATCCGCATCCCGAGACGCTTGAGCGGTTGGAGTCGCTGCCGTCCGCGCCGACGGTTCTGCGGACGGACAAGCATGGGACGGTGACACTGAGGACGGACGGGCGGGCGCTGGTGTGGGATGTTCGCCCTTCGACAGGCTCAGGGTGAACGGGGGGGCGACAGGGTTAGGGTGAACGGAGGGATGACGGGGTTAGGCGTTACGGGGTTTGGTTGGGGTAATGGAGGCTTTAGATTCCTCGACTGCGCTCGGAATGACACGGGGGTGCGGGAATGACGGGGGGAGGAGCGGGAATGACGGAGGGGCGGCGGGGATGCCCCGTTGCTATACTGAAACGAGGGGTAGATTAAGGAGCTTTCATGTCGCTGTTGTCACAGTCTGATCCCGAGGTATTTGCCGCCATCGAGGGCGAGGAGGCGCGCCAGAGGGACTCCATTATCCTCATCGCTTCCGAGAACTACACGAGCCGGGCGGTGATGGAGGCGCAGGGTTCCGCGCTGACGGAGAAATACGCGGAGGGGTATCCCGGACGTCGGTATTACGCGGGATGCGAATTCGCGGACGTTGTGGAGGAACTTGCCCGGGACCGCCTTACGAAGCTGTTCGGGATGGAGCATGCGAACGTGCAGCCACACAGCGGCGTGCAGGCGAACATGGCTGTGTA
The DNA here is from genome assembly GCA_964653005.1 of uncultured Dehalococcoidia bacterium. Lineage (GTDB taxonomy): Bacteria > Chloroflexota > Dehalococcoidia > UBA6926 > UBA6926 > VXMO01. The sequence continues at coordinate 246,220 of CAZZAN010000003.1, forward strand.
TTTTTCCTTTGTGAAGCCGGGTGACACCATTCTCGGCATGAGGCTTGACCAGGGAGGGCATCTCTCCCATGGGAGTCCCGTCAGTTTCTCCGGCCAGTACTACCGCTTCGTCTCGTACGGCGTAGACCGCGAGACGGAGATGATCGATTACGACGAGGTGGAGTCGCTGGCGCGTGAACATCGCCCCAAGATCATCGTTGCAGGCGCAAGTTCCTATCCGCGGACGATTGACTTTGAGAATCTGCGGCGCGTGGCGGACTCGGTTGACGCGCTGTTGATGGTGGACATGGCGCACTACGCGGGGCTGATTGCGGGAGGCGTCTATCCCGATCCGGCCCCCTACGCGGACATCATGACGTCAACGACGCAAAAGACGCTGAGGGGGCCGCGCGGCGCGTTCATCCTGTGCAAGCAGGAGTACGCGTCGGCCATCGATCGATCCGTCTTTCCCGGGGCGCAGGGCGGTCCGATGATGCACACGATTGCGGCAAAAGCCGTGTGCTTCGGGGAGGCGCTCAAGCCGTCATTCCGCGAGTACCAGGACCAGGTGCTGCGGAACGCGCGGGCAATGGCGGCGGAGATGGCGGAGGAAGGGCTGCGAATCGTCTCCGGCGGAACCGACTGCCACCTCTTCCTCGTGGACGTGACGACACTTGATACGACCGGCAAGGCGGCGGCAGACCTGCTGGAATCGGTGGGCATCATCACGAATCCGAATGCGATTCCGTTCGATCAGCTTCCACCGCGGGTGGGGAGCGGCATCAGGATCGGGACACCGGCGATCACGAGTCGAAACTTCAATGAGGATGACGCTCGTAGTGTTGCCCGGCTGATCACACGGGTTCTCAGGAACGCAGAAGATGAGTCCGTTCTTGAGGAAGTGCGGGCAGAGGTCAAGGAACTGACCGGGGCGCATCCGATTCCACAGCTTTTTGACTGAATAGCACGGACTCCGCCGCAGATTGAGAGGTTGGCCAGGACGGGGTCTCTTGTATACTTCACTAGCGAAAAACGGCAAGGGAGGGTGAGTGACTCGATACGAATTGATGGTAATCCTGGATCCTGAGATCCAGGAGGAGGAATTGAACGGGGCGGTGGACCGAATCAAGCAGGTCATTGCCGATCGAGGCGGGTCTGACGAGGCGACTGAGGTTCAGGGGCGTCGTCGGCTTGCGTATCCGATCAAGGCGAAGACCGACGGAACAATGGTTGTCTCACGCTTCGACATGCCGGGTGACGCCGTTGCCGCACTGACCACTACGCTCCGTGCCAATGAGAATCACCTGCGAACGTTTGTGACGCGCGTATAGGCGCGGGTTGGGGGATGGTGGTTCCTTATGACTCTGAATAGAATGACGGCCATCGGCAATCTCGGGAGCGATCCGGAGATGAGGTACACGCCGAACGGGAATCCGGTGACAACGTTCAACATCGCCGTCAACCGGATATACAACACACAGGACGGTGAGCGGCACGAGGAGACGGAGTGGTTCCGCATCGTTGCGTGGAATCAACTGGCCGAGCGCTGCAACCAATATCTCAGCAAGGGTCAGAAGGTTTACGTGGACGGCCGCCTGCGTACGGATCGCTGGGAAGGACGTGACGGTACGCCGCGAACGACTATCGAAATCGTGGCGCAGAACGTTGTGTTTATGAGCAGGCCGGGAGAGGGCGGCGGCGCGCCGCGTGAAGAGGACTATCCCGGGGAGGCATTCGGAGGCGGCGGAGCGGAGGATGATCTTCCGTTCTAGGGTCGCCGCGAGATTGCATATGCCCCTACCCTCTCAAAGCCGTGTAGACTTAATCGGAACCAGTCCTGGAGGAAATGAATGACGACAGATACTCCCGCGCCTTCTGAGGCACCATCCGCGCCTGCCGGAGCGCCGCCGCCGAGACCGGCTTCAGACAGGCCGCAGGGCGGACGCGGACCCGGAGACAGGCCATCAGGCGGGCGTCGCGAGGGCGGCCGGCGCTTCTATCCGCGCCGGCGTGTGTGCTTGTTCTGCGCCGACAAGGAAGCCGTGATGGACTACAAGCAGCCGGAGACGCTGCGACGGTTTATCTCTGAACGGGCACGGATTGAGCCGCGACGCAAGACGAGCACATGCTCCCGACATCAGCGAGCGCTGGCGCGGGAAATCAAGCGTGCGCGGCAAGCGGGACTGATACCATTCACGACCGATACTCTCCACGATCTGCAGCCGGCGCGCTGAACGCCTTACCGCAGTTGGATTATCCCGCGGGGGTAACGGGAGCCGCATAAGGTCCTGACAATGACCGAACAGGATCAGAACAACAACGAGGACATCGCGCCGTCGAGTGTCATTGGAGGACACCGTCGCGCGACGGAACGCCGCCGTCGACACCGATTCACGCGGATCCTGTCATTGGCCGGCATCCTCCTGCTGATTACGGCGCTTGTGATTCCCGCCACGGGATATTTCGTTGTCTTCGTTCAGCCACATCGCGAGACTGCGCTTGTCATCAATGACACACGCTATACGTGGGGCGACTACCTGGCACGGTTGAAGATGATTGTCGCGGAGGCGCAAGCGATAGGCACATGGGCGCCGGAGTCCCTTAACAACCTGATATTTGACATGGTGAATGACCTGGAGCGCCGTGAAATCGTCAAGCAATACGCGCCGCTTGAGAACGTGGCGGTAAGCGAGCAAGAGATTGACTTCGCGATGAAGGCACGGATTGTTGGCATTTCCAACGTGGATAGTCCGGACATACCGGAATCCGAGTACCGGGAACGTCTACGGCTGCGTCTTGAAATCCTGCAGATTTCCGAGGAGTTCTTCCGGGAGATCGCCCGAGAGCAGGCTCTGCAGGACAAACTGGAGGCCGTACTACAGGAGAACATCCCCGCCAAACTTGAGCAACGGCATCTGTATGAGATTCGCTTCAACAGCTCCGATACGGATCTGATTGACGCGCGAGCGGCGCTTGACCGGTATGACGCCGGCGAGTCTTTCCAGGACCTGGCCCGCGAGCTATCAGACGACCGCACCACGGCCGAGCAGGGTGGCGATCTCGGTTGGGTGCCCCGCGGAATCAAGGAAGAATACACCGACATCATGGGGCAATTGGGTGACGGAGAAGTGTCCGGCCCTGTGATCACATCGACGGGCGTTTCGATTTTCCTTGCCGAGGGAGTGTTGGAGCTACGCGACGTTCGCGAAGATCACATCCAACCATTACAGGATCAGGCTCTTCGGTCCTGGATTGCGGGCCACCGCGCAGACCTTGTGGCGGTTGGCGCTCTCAGCCGTCCGGGGGGCGGGATGAGTTCAGAAAGATACAATTGGGTCCTCACCCAGCTGAGGCAGGATCGCGAGCTGTTCCCAACGAGGAGCGCGAGTGAGTAAGGGGGCGGCCGGCCCCACTGAACGGGGATATATCGGCGTCGGGCTGCTCGGCATGGGCGTCGTAGGAACGGGCGTCGCGGAGGCCCTGGCAACCGAGGCGTCTTTTCTTGAAGAGTCGGTCGGACTCCCCCTTAAGCTGCAAGGCGTCCTGGTGCGCGACGCGGGACGCAGCCGGTCTTCCCTGGTGGATGCGACTCTCATCACGACTGCGGCGAAAGACGTCCTTGAGAATCCTGACGTCGATATTGTCATCGAGTTGATGGGCGGTGAAGATGCCGCCCTGCCCGCCATCAGGGGCGCGCTTGCATCAGGCCGCTCCGTTGTAACAGGAAACAAGGAGGTCATGGCCAAGCATGGCGCGGGCCTCCTGGCGATGGCGCGAGCAAAGGGGGCCAGCCTCAAGTTCGAGGCAGCCGTCGGGGGCGCAATTCCGGTCATCTCCGCGTTGGAACGAGGGGTGACGGGGGCACGTGTTCGGGCACTGCGCGCAATCATCAACGGAACGACGAATTACATCCTGACGCGAATGGCTATGGAGGGCATGGCCTTTGAGGATGCCCTTGCAGACGCGCAAGCACAGGGGTACGCGGAGGCCGACCCCGGCGATGACATCAATGGCACCGACGCCGCCTACAAGCTGGCAGTGCTCGCCACGCTGGCTTATGGATCGCCGGTATTGCCGAAGTCTATCTATTGCGAGGGAATCGGCCACCTGGCTCCCCAGGATTTCCGGTACGCGCATGATCTCGGATACGCCATCAAGCTGCTCGCAATCGCAAAGGAGATTGATGACGGCGAACTTGACGTGCGGGTGCATCCAGCATTCATCGCGTCGGATGCGCAACTGGCAAAGGTTGACGGGGTCTACAACGCGGTCCAGTTCGATAGTGATTCGGCGGGAGAGCTGCTCCTGTATGGACGTGGGGCAGGATCCAGGCCGACGACAAGCGCCGTTCTCAGCGACCTCATCGAGGTGGCGCGAGGACTCACTGGCCGTGGCGGACCGCAGTCACGACAGACTCCGGGCACGGGCAGCCGGGTGCGGCCGATTGACGAACTGGATTTCCGTTACTATCTGCGGATGACCGTGGCAGACCAGCCGGGTGTTCTCGCGGCAATCGCGCGTATTTTGGGGGACGCATCAATCAGCATTGCCTCCGTGATTCAGCAGGAGGTCGATGAAACGGCCGGTTCCGCCGAGATTGTGATTACAACACACCGCGCGCGGGAATCCGCATTACGCAACGCCACAGGCGCGCTGACGGCACTCGACGTGGTGCGGGAAATCGGCAGCATCATTCGCGTCGAAGAATGACCGGCCTGGGCAGGTGTTCTTGACTGAAATTACGGTTACATTGTCAGTAGGGGGACTGACATGGATGATGGCATGAGCCGGCGCGCCTCACGCCCGGCCGCGCGAAAGACGCGGAGGGTGTGACGATGGGCGTGCTTGCGCGATACGGCCACCTGATTGACGCTGTCACAGAATCAACCCCGCATATCACGCTGGGAGAGGGCAGCACACCCCTGATTCGGTCGCGCCATCTTGAGTCGCAATTGGGCGTCGGCGAACTGTATTTCAAGCTGGAAGGAATGAACCCGACAGGGTCATTCAAAGACCGCGGAATGGTTGTGGCAGTGGCGAAGGCGCTGGAGGATGGCTGCACCGGCGTCATCTGCGCATCAACGGGCAATACGAGCGCTTCCGCATCAGCGTATGGATCCGCCTGCGGGCTGGAGAGCATCGTAGTGGTGCCCAAGGGGAATATCGCGGCCGGAAAGCTGGCGCAAGCATCAATGTATGGAGCGCGGGTTGTCGCCATCTCCGGCCTGTTCGACGATGCGCTGGACATCGTGCGGTCGTTTGCCGGGCCGGGGCCGATCAAGCTGGTGAACTCAATCAATCCGGACCGCATTGCGGGTCAAAAGACGGCGTCGTTCGAGATCATCGATGAGCTTGGGGACGCGCCGGACGACCTGTTCATTCCCGTGGGCAACGCGGGGAATATCACGGCCTACTGGAAGGGGTTCGTGGAATACCACGACATGGGCAATTCGACTCACCTGCCGCGGATGATGGGGTTCCAGGCAGCCGGCGCAGCCCCACTTGTACTCGGTCATCCTGTGGAGGACCCGCACACGGTGGCATCCGCCATCCGCATCGGCCGCCCGGCGAGTTGGAAAGAGGCGGTGACGGCGCGGGACGATTCCGGCGGGCTGATCGACAGCGTGACGGATGAGCAGATCATGGATGCGTATTCACTGCTGGCCGGGCAGGAGGGAATCTTTGGCGAGCCGGCGTCTGCGGCTTCAGTTGCTGGGCTGGCGAAGTATGCGGCAGCACACCCGGAGATGCAGGATCGGCGGGTGGTCTGCATCATCACCGGGAACGGTCTGAAGGACCCGGATAATGCGACGTTACAAGGGCTGAACGTTGAGGAGGCGCCCGCTGATCTCGCTGCGGTGCAGCGATTGCTTGGCATGAACTGACTGCTATCGCGTGCGCTACACTACTGCAAAGCAAGTGGAAGGTCGATACTTCCCCGGATGATTGATCAAGAGCGCATAGTCCGCGCCGTTGAGGAGATTCTTCGCGCAATTGGAGACGATCCAAGGCGTGAGGGAGTCGACAGGACACCCGCGCGCGTGGCGGCGATGTACGCCGAACTCTTCTCCGGCATCGGGCAGGACCCTCGCGAATTCCTGACGGTGTCCTATGACGAGGGCGCGCGGGACATGGTGACAATCAAAGACATCCCGTTCATGTCCATCTGCGAGCACCACCTACTGCCGTTCTCCGGCTCGGTTCACGTAGCCTACGTGCCGTCAGGCCGCATCGTGGGGATCAGCAAGCTGGCACGAGCCATCGAGTGTTTGTCACGTCGACCGCAGATGCAGGAGCGTGTGACGAATCAAGCCGCGGACCTGTTGACGGAGGCACTTGAACCACAGGGGGCTGCAGTTCGCGTGGAGGCGGAGCACCTGTGCATGACGATTCGCGGCGTTCGGGCAGCAGGGAGCCGGGTAATCACAACGGCATTTCGAGGCGTGTTCAAGGAAGACGCGGCGGCGCGGGCAGAGTTCCTGTCACTGACTTCGCGACAGGGGGCAGGTTCATGAGCCTCGTCGTGCAATGGGAGTCGCTTGGGGCTGTCACGGGCGAGTGGCCGGAGTTGTTCGCGAAGTCGGCCACACAGTCGATTTTCCTCTCACTTCCCTGGCAGACGGCGTGGGCGATAAATTGCTGCGGCTCGGTAGACGAGCATCCAGTGTTGACGGTCAGGGAAGATGGCGACGGTTCACTGCGCGGAATCGCGCCTCTGAACCACAACAAGGATGCAGTCACGTTCGGCCTGGACTACAACGTGACGGACTACCAGGATATTTTGTCGGTACCGGGCGAGGAAGAAGCGGTCTGGGGCGCGATCCTGGAGCATGGGGCGTCCGAGGATTGGCCATCCATCGAGCTGACAGGCGTGCGGGATGACTCACCGTCCACACAGATCTTGGAGTCGCGAGCCTCGGAGCATGGGTGGCGAGCGGATCGCTCCGTGTGGGACGTATCTCCGTATGTTGAACTGCCGGAATCGTGGGATGCGCACGTGCAGAGTCTCTCCAAGAAGGACCGGCACGAGCTGCGCCGCAAGCTGCGTCGCCTAGAGGCGAGCGGGGAGGCCGAATACCGGGTCTATGACAAAGACAATGATGAACTGCCGGAAGCGCTCGATGATTTCGTTTCGCTGATGGGCAAGAGCAGCGAGGCGAAGTCGGATTTCCTGACGCCGGAACGTCGGTCATTCCTGGAGACACTGACGCGGACGATGGCTGACGCGGAATCACTGCAGCTCGCGTTCCTGGACGTGGGCGGCAAGCCGGTTTCAGCGACGATGAGTTTTTTGGAGGGGGACCGGCTGCTCCTGTATAACAGCGGCTACGACCCGGAGTATCGCCATCTGTCGGTTGGGCTTCTGCTGAAGGCTTACGGACTGCGCGGGGCGATTGAACAAGGGCTGCGTGAGTACGATTTCCTGCGCGGGAACGAGCCGTACAAGTACGATCTTGGCGGCAATGACCGCGTGTTGTACCGCTGGCAGCTGGCGCGCGAGAGCGAGACTCCGTGACTGTTCGTTCGGTGGGGTTGGTTGCGCTGCATTCGTACCCGTTGGCCGCATTGGGCGAGGGGAAGGCGGGCGGCATGTCCGCCTATGTGCTCGGGCTTGGCAGGGAGCTTGCGCGGCGCGGCATTGCCGTGACGATTGTGACTGCGGCGCATGACGATGCAGATTCGGTTGACTTGCGCTGCGACGGGATTCGGGTGGCGCACCTGCCTTCATCTGCCGCGGAATCCGCGAGTGAATGGGTGGCGCGGGCCGGTGAGTATGCCGAACAGATAGGAATCGCCCTCGGTGAAAGCTGCGACTTAATTCACACACACTATTGGGCTTCAGGGTTGGCGGGGCTGGAAGTGTCACGCCGGTTTGACATCCCGCACGTGACAACGTTCCACACCATAGCCGCCGTTAAAGAGCAGGCGTCTGATTTATCACCTGAGCCTCATGAGCGGCATGATGCGGAGCGGGCGATTGCGCGGGGCGCGGATGGAATTGTCGCGTGGACAGGGTTTGAGGCGGATGCGCTGGTCTCGATGTTGGGGGCTGAGCGTGAGCGGATAGCTGTTGCGCCGATTGGAGTTGATTCCGCGCGGTTTCATCCCTTGAACAAGGCGGAGGCGCGGCTGCGGCTGGGCATTCCTGCCGATGAGGAGACACTGCTGTATGTCGGTCGGCTGGACCGGATCAAGGGAGCGGACGTGCTGGTGAGGGCGGCGGGCCTTCTGGCCGAGAGGCCGCAGATGCGTGTGCGGTTCCTAGGCGGCGAGGTGGATGCGGACTATGCAGCGGGGCTGCGCGCGCTTGCCTCGGAAATTGACATCGTTGAACAGGTTTCGTGGGCGGGCATGGTGGCCAATGATGAGTTGCCATGGCATTACGCGGCGGCGGACCTGCTCATCGTTCCTTCGTACTCGGAGAGTTTCAGCATTGCGGCGGCAGAGGCGATGGCGTGCGGGACGCCCGTGGTGGCGTCCGATGTGCCGGGGCCGGCGTCGTTTATCGAAGATGGAGTGTCGGGTCGGCTTGTTCCGGCGGGGGACGCCCCTGCCCTTGCACGAGCTATCTGCGAACTGCTTGATGATGAGGAGCTTCGGCAGCATCTTGGCCGTGGGGCACTAGCGGCTGCGCAAGGGATGACGTGGTCGGCGAGCGCGGACAAGGTGTTGGGTTTATATGAGAGGGTGATTGAGAGATGCCCTCACCCTAACCCTCTCCCTGAGGGAGAGGGGATTCTCGGAGGTAGTAAACGGTGATTGAGGAGTTTGGGGAGGTTGAGCGGGTGCTGGTGGTTGCGCCGCATCCGGATGATGCCGAGATCGGGTGCGGGGGGACGGTGGCGCTGCTGGCACGGGACGGGGTTGAGGTGTATTACGTGGTCGCGACGAACGGCGACAAGGGGACGGAGGATCCTACCCTGACGAACGCGGACCTGGCAGCGATGCGCGACAAGGAACAGCGTGACGCAGCGGCGATGCTGGGCGTGAAAGAGGTGACGATTCTCCAGAACGGCGACGGTGAGCTTGTCGATGGGCGGGAGTTGCTGGGAGTAATCACTCGGCACGTGCGGCGCATCAAGCCGGACATCGTTCTCACGACCGATCCGTTCCGCACGGGCTTCTATATCCATCGCGATCATCGCATCACGGGCATGGTGACGATGGACGCGGTGTTCCCGTTCGCGCGTGATCGGCTGCATTTCCCGGAGCACGACGCAGAGGGTCTTGGGACACACAAGTCTGCGGAGATCTATTTCTGGGGCTCGGAGAATTCCGACGTGTTCGTTGACATATCGGACACTATCGAAGCAAAAATTGAAGCGACGATGCTCCACTCGAGCCAATTTGAGCCGGACTCCGGCGAGTGGATCCGACGATGGTCGGCTCGCAAGGGGAAGCCGCACGGCATGGCGTACGCGGAGGACTTTCGACGCTACGGGATAAGCCGCATGGGAACCGATGAGGAGGACTAGGGCAATTAGCACCGACGAGACACAGGCTCACGTGGTTGATACGCAGGGCCGTCCCAAGAAGTTGATGGCGATCTCGGCGCATCCAGACGATATGGAGTTTGGTTGCGCGGGAACGATTGCCAAGTGGATACGCGAGGGCTGGGAGGGCGCGCTGGTTATCGCCACGGACGGGCGCGCGGGCACTGCCGACCCGGACACGAAGCCGGAGGACCTCATCAAGACGCGTGAGGCCGAGGCACGGGCGGCGGCAAAGGTACTCGGCATTGAGGACGTGACGTTCCTGGGGTACCCGGACGGGGAGTTGGAGGACAGTCGCGAGCTACGCGAGCATCTGGTACGGGAGATCCGCCGGTTCAGGCCGGAGGTTGTTTTCACGTTCGATCCGTATCGGCGGAGTCACAACCACCGCGATCACCGGAACGTGGGGCAGGCGGCGTTCGACGCGATGTATCCGTATGCTCGCGACGTGCATCATTTTCCGCACCTTGCACAGCAGGGCTTCGAGCCGCATATCGTCTCCGAGGCGTGGTCGTGGAGCGAGGATCCGGACACGTGGATCGACATCTCGGATTCAATCCAGTTCAAAGTGGACGCGCTGCGTGAGCACAAGAGCCAAATCAAGAACCCGGAGGGGTTGATGGAGCGGATCCACTCCCGGCATGAGGAGCAGGGGCAATCGCCGGGCTACCGGTACGCGGAGGGGTTCCGGGTGCATCGGTTCAGGTGGCCGGGATAATTTTCTCGGTTCGCGATCGGCGCCGGTTGGCCCGTGGAGTCAGCATTCCGCGTTCCGGCTTGGCGGGGCAATGGGATGGCGGCGTGGGGAGGCATGTGATGAGTGTTGACGGGGGTGGAGTTGGATAATCACGCGGGCGGAATCCACCGGAACGGGGCCCACATTGGCGGGTTCGTTGATATTCACTGCCATATTCTTCCGGGGATAGACGACGGGGCGCGGGACAGGGCGGAGTCCATTGAAATGGCGCGCATCGCGCACGGCCAGGGCACGGCAACCATCGTCACGACGCCGCACAATTTTCCACGTTCGCATCAGTCCGTGCTGGAGGAATCCCGACACCGCGTGACGCTGCTACAGCGGGCGGTTGCAGAGCAGAATCTGGACATTGCGCTGCTCACGGGGCAGGAGATACGCATCACGCGGGGACTGACGGAGCAGTTGGAGTCCGGGAACGGGGTGACGATCAATGAGAATCGTTATGTGCTCACTGAGCCGCCGTTCAATTCGATGCCCGATTATGTTGAAGAGGAAATCAGGTCGATCATCGCGCTGGGTTATCGGCCCGTACTGGCACACCCTGAACGCAACACGATTATCCAGAAGGAGCCGGACATCGTGCGTCGCCTGATTGGCCTCGGCGCACTGACTCAGATGAATACGGGCAGCCTATTTGACCACTATGGGGCGGGGTCGCGCGAGGCGGGCGAATATCTGCTGCAACAGGAGATGATCCACGTGATCGCGACGGACGCGCACGGCGCAACCGGATCGCGCGTGCCCAATATGCAGGCGGGCTTTGACCGGGTGGCCGAGTTGACGGACGAGAGCCGGGCGTGGGCGTTGGCGCGGGACAATCCGTTGGCGATTACGGAGGAGCGGGAAGTGCCGTATCGGCCCGAGTTGGTACCGGCAACTACAGCAGGACGCGGCACCGGCGGTTAGGCCAATGACTCTTGCCTGCGGACGGTGCGGGCGACGACCGGAAGCACCGCCGGATGCTCCTTCTCCGTTTGTCTGTGCGGAGTGCCGCGATTCAACTTCCGCGTTGCGGTATTGCAACCGGTGTGGGAATGAGTCGCCGGAGGGGGAGTTGGTGGCCTCCGGCGGTCGGTGCGGATGGTGCCGCTCGGCGGATGATATTCCGTGGGAGGAGCCCCTGGACTGAGGATCGCATCCACTCATGTCCTTCGACAGGCTCAGGATGAGCGGATGGGACGGGTTGTAGCCCTGCGGGCTACGCGGTGGATTCCGGCCTGCGCCGGAATGACGGTGGGGCAGGAGTGACGGGGATCTGCTTAGGCGGGGGTGGCGGCGGGTGTGTAGGTTGGGGTTAGCCAGTGGGCGTATTGGTCACGCTCGCCCTTGACGACTTCAAAGTAGAGCTTCTGGAGTTCGGCGGTGATGGGGCCGATGCTGCCGCTGCCGATGGGACGTCCATCAACTTCGAGCACGGGCGTGACGTGGGCGGCGGTGCCGGTCATGAAGAACTCGTCTGTGACATAGACTTCCGTCTTTGGGATGGTGCGTTCGACAACTTTAAGCCCAAGCACATCCCGCGCCAGTTCAAGAACCGTGTTTCGTGTGATGCCATCCAGGATGCCGTCGGTCTGCGGCGGGGTGCTGATGACGCCGTTGTCGATAAGGAAGATGTTCTCGCCGCTGCCCTCGGAGATGTTGCCGTCGTCCGTGAGGAGGATGGCTTCGTCGTAGCCGCGCCAGACGGCTTCGCTCTTGGCGAGGCTGTTGGCGACGTACATGCCGGTGACCTTGGCGCTGGGGGGGATGACGTTGTCCTGGATGCGGGTCCAGCTTGAGAAGGTGCAGCGGATGCCGGCGTCAGAGTCGAGATAGTTGCCGAAGGGGACGATGTAGATGAGGAAGTCGTCTTCAAGATCATGGACTCGGAGTCCTACAACATCTGAGGACTTATAGGCGAGCGGGCGGACGTACACGTCCTCTTTGAAGCCGCATTGCCGGACGAGATCAAGCGTGATGCGCTCGAAGTCGTCAAGGGAGTAGGGGAGCTTGATGTTGAGCATGGCGCAGGAACGGAGGAGGCGGGCGTAGTGTTCGCGGACACGGAACAGGTACATCTGCTCCTGGTCTGCGTTCCAGTTGCCGCGGATACCCTCAAAGACGCCGGTACCATAGTTGAAGGCGTGCGTGACGACGCTGATTTTGGCCTCCTCAAGCGGGACGACTTTCCCTTCAAAGAAGGCGAGTGATGGCATGGGCGTTTCTCCTAGAATGCGGTTCGGTCTCAGGTAAGGGTCAGTTTATCGCAGATAGATTGGGGGCGGCAATGAATCCCCTCACCCTAGCCCTCTCCCTCAGGGAGAGGGGACCGGATGGATTCCCGTGTCAAGCACGGGAATGACGGTGGGGGCGGCAACGAACCCCCTCACCCTAGCCCTCTCCCCCGGGGAGAGGGGACCGGATGGATTCCCGTGTCAAGCACGGGAATGACGGTGGGGGCGGGCATGACGGGGTGGGGGTTCTAGCGGCGGCGGTCGGCGAGTTCTGTGGCGACTTCTGAGAGGGAGACGCCGGCGTCCTCAAGGAGGATGGTGAGGTGGTAGAGGAGGTCGGCGGCCTCGGCGCGGACGCGGTCCGGGGCCTTGGCCATGGCGGCCAGCGCGGTCTCTCCACCCTCTTCGATGACCTTTTGGGCGATACGCTCCGTGCCACGCTCGAACAAGCTGGCGGTGTAGCTGCCTTCCGGCTTGTCTTTCCTGCGCTGGGAAACGGTCATGGCGAGTTCGGTAAGGGTCGCGCCGAGTTGATCCTGCGCGGCGGGCTCCATCTGCCAATCTGAGGTGTCGAAGTCCTGGTAGAAGCAGGTCTCGCTGCCGGTGTGGCAAGCGGGGCCTTCCGGGTTGACCTTGAGCAAGATGACATCACCATCGCAGTCGGGGCGGACTTCGACGACGTTGAGAAAGTGTCCTGACGTTGCGCCCTTGTGCCAGAGTTCCTGACGGGAGCGGCTGTAGAACCACGCCTGGCCGGATTCAATGGTGCGCGTGAGGGACTCGTGGTTCATGTAAGCGACCATGAGGACGGCGCCGGATTGGGCGTCCTGGGCGATGGCTGGGATGAGGGCTTTCTCGTCGATTGTCAGTTGGGTTGGCATGGGTTTTCTCCTGCCTTTTTCAGTGGAGGCACAGGTTAATTGTATGGGGTGGGGGCAGAGGGGGGTTGACCCTTCGACAGGCTCAGGGTGAACGAAAGGACTATAGGGCGGAGAGGGTTTTGGAGGCGACGATGTCTACGAGGCCTAGGAGGGTGGTGATTTCATAGTCGGGGGTGGCGGGAATGTCTTTCGGCCAGTCTGCGCCGGTGCGGTTGATCCAGACGGCGGGAATGCCGAGCCCCTGGGGGCCCTGTATGTCCTCCCTTGGGGTGTCACCGACGTAGATGGCCTGTGAGGGATCATCGATGCCAAATGCGGCGAGGCCGGCCTGAAAGATGCGCGGATGGGGTTTGTAGACCTTGGTGCCTTCGGAGTGGATGACGTGGTCGAATGACAAGTCGTGGGTTGCGATGGTGCCGTGGAGGTATTCGTGGTCGGCGTTGCTAACGATGGCCAGAGGCACGCGCGCGCGGAGGGCTTCCAGCGCGGGCGCGACATCGCGGTACATTGCCCTGCCCTTGAGGTCGTCATAGATCATGCCGATGGCGGCGGGTATGTAGGCGGGGTCAAGGTTGAGTTCGGCGGATGCCAGTTCAAAGGCGCGTGCCCACGCCTCGCGGTACGGGGTGAATTTGTCGGGCGGCGGGGCGTCCCATTGGCCATCATCGTTGAGCCAAACGCGGGACTGGCGGAATGCGGTCTCATGAACGCGCCAGTGTTGGAGGAGGGTTTCCGGTTCTGCAGGGATGTTCAGGCGCTCAACGATGGCAGCAAAGACACGCGAGAGTAGGCCCGGCTCGTAGTGAAAGAGGGTGCCGTAGGCATCAAGGAGGACCGCGCGGAGCCGAAAGCGGGAGCGGCGGCGAGGTCGGCTGGGAGGGTTCACGCCCCTGTGCTCGTGTTCAGCCGGACGGGGACGTTCTGGCTTCGCATGTATTGCTTGGCCTGCTCAATAGTGAATTCGCCGTAATGGAAGATGCTGGCGGCCAGGGCGGCGTCTGCTCCGCCCTGCACAACGGCCTCACACATGTGCTCGACGTTGCCCGCGCCGCCTGAAGCAATGACGGGGATGGTGACGGCGTCCGCGACAGCGCGGATGAGTTCGAGGTCATAGCCGGTCTTTGTGCCGTCGGCGTCAATGCTGTTGAGGACGACCTCACCTACGCCAAGTTCGGCGGCGTATATCGTCCATTTGAGGGCGTCGATGCCTGCGGCGCGACCGCCGTCGGCGCCGGTGTGCGTGCGGACTTCCCAGCGTGTGGAATCGTCAAAGGCTATCTCTGATATTTCATGCGGCGGCGCATCGATCTGGGACGGGTCGACGCGGCGGGCGTCCATGCCAAGAACGATGCATTGGCTGCCGAACTGGGCGGCGGACTCGCGGATGAGTTCTGGGTTCTGGACGGCGGCGGTGTTGATGCTGACCTTGTCCGCGCCGGCGTTGAGCATGGTGCGGACGTCGTCAACTGAGCGGATGCCGCCGCCAACGGTGAGGGGGATGTAGACTTCCTCAGCGACACGGTGGACCACATCAAGCATGATTTCGCGGCCATCAGATGAGGCGGTGATGTCGTAGAAAACGAGTTCATCCGCGCCCTGCTCATCGTAGAAGCGGGCGAGTTCGACGGGGTCACCGGCGTCGCGGTGGTCGCGGAAGCGGACGCCTTTGACGACACGGCCGCCCTTTACATCGAGGCAGGGGATGATTCTGCGGGAGAGCATGGTGACATTGTACGGGGGATTAGGTCGCGGCGGCGATTGCATCCGGGAGGGTGATGTCGCCGGTGTAGAGGGCGCGGCCTATGATGACTGCTTCTACGTCTGTGGCGGCGAGGGCACGGATGTCATCAAGGGTGGTGACGCCGCCGGAGGCGATGACGGGGATGGGGGCGACGGCCTCGGCGAATCCCTGCATGGCTTCGACGTTGACACCCTGCATGGCACCATCGCGGGATATGTCTGTGTGGATGAAGCGGCAAGCGCCGTATTGAATCAACTGTTTTGCGAGTTCAAGAGTGTCGACACCTGAGTCCTCGGTCCATCCGCGGACGGCAACGCGACCATCGCGGGCATCAAGGCCCACGGCGATGTGGTCGCCGTAGCGTTCACACGCCTCACGGACGAGATCGGGGTTAGTGACGGCGACGGTGCCGAGGATAACGCGGTCGATGCCGGAGTCGATGAGGGCGGTGACGTCGTCCATGGAGCGGACGCCGCCGCCTAGTTGGACGGGGACGTTGACGGCGCGTGCGATGGAGGCGGCGAGTTCGGCTTGCCCGGTGTTGCCCTCTCGCGCGCCATCCAGATCAACAAGGTGGATGCGCGTGCCGCCCTGCTCTTCCCATGAGCGGGCAACGGCTGCGGGATCATCATCGAAAACGGTCTCGCGTTCGTAGTCGCCCTGAAAGAGGCGGACTGCCTTGCCGTTACGCAGGTCAATGGCCGGAATTATTTTCATCATCGGTTCCAGATTGTGGGCCTAGATTCCAAGCTGCCCGATTATGGGTCGCCCCTAGATTGCCCAGTTGAAAAAGTCCCGGTAGAGGGCGAGGCCGGGTCTACCGCTCTTTTCCGGGTGGAACTGTGTGGCGATGAGTTTATTCTTCGCGATGACGCTGGCAAACGGGCTGCCGTAGTTCGTGACGCCGAGGGTCATGTCTTCGTCCGTGGGTTGGGCGTAGTAGCTGTGGACGAAATAGAACTGGTAGTTGGCGGGGATGTTAGCCGTGGCTGGGTGGTCGCGGGTGAACTCCACATCGTTCCAGCCCATGTGGGGGACGGTGAGTTCATGCGGAAACCGAATGCACGCGCCGGGGATGAGGCCGAGGCATTCGGCATCCCCCTCCTCGGTACGGTCAAAGAGGAGTTGGAGGCCGAGGCAGACGCCGAAGAAGGGTGTTTCCCGCGCGATGAGGTCCTCAAGAGCGGACTTCATTCCGGCGGCCCTGAGTCGTTCCATGCACGGGCCTGCGATGCCCTGTCCGGGAAATACGACGCCGTCCGCGTTGTTGAGGTCGGCGGCTTTGTCCGTGACGTTGACGCGATAGCCGACGGTTTCAAGCGCCTTGGCGACGGAGCGGAGATTGCCCGCGCCGTAGTCGACGACGGCTATGAGGGGAGTTGAGGCGTTACTGCTCACCGGTGAGGAGCTCCATGGGCAGATGGCGATCTTGATAGCGGGCAAGGATGAAGAGGAGATCGGCAGCGCGGTTGAGATATGGGATCACGAGCGATTCCTCTCGCAGGTAGCCGTCCTGCATAAGGCCGACGGCGCGGCGTTCCGCACTGCGGAGCGTGGAGCGGGCAAGGTCGAGGGCGGCTGAGGCAGGCGTCGCGCCGGGGATGACAAACGCGCGGGGCAGTTCGAACTCCTCCTGAAGGGAGTCGATGTGTGTTTCCAGGGCGTCGACGTGCTCTTGCGTGACGGGTGAGAAGTGCTTGAGGAAGGTGTTGAAGTGGCCAACGTCCGTGGCGAGCTCGGCGCCGACGGTAAAGAGCTCACGCTGGAGGGCGATGGCAATCTCGCGGACGCGCCCGTCATCGGAGTGGCTGCGGCCAAGCCCGATGGCGGAAACGGCCTCATCGACAGTGCCATACGCCTCGGCGCGCGGGTCATTCTTGGGGATGCGGCCTCCATACAGGAGACCGGTCTCTCCCTTGTCACCGTATCGTGTGTAGACGTTAGGCATTTTTTGTAGACCGTTCCAGCGTGGTCCGCGTTCCTGAAGCTCTCTGTTCTTCGATATCTGGTGTGTTCTTCTTGCTAGTTTAGCGCGGGGCGCGAGAGCATGTTAGGGTATATTCAAACATTTGTGCGGGCTTGAGAACAGCCGGGGAGGTAATTCAGGGTGGCGGAGGAGACTGAAACACAGGAGGAGCAGCCGGGAATTGATCTGGCTTACGACCTGATGCAGAGCTCCTATGATTGGGCGGTCAACCGACTCAATGCGGTCGAAAGCCGCATCCAAGCATTGATAGTGTTGTCAGCCAGCTTCATCGTGACTGCGCCGGCTTTGGTAGCCGCTACTGGCAGCGATATCACGCTCAACTCTCCGTGGTTCTATCTTGCGCTCGGCATTGCCGCCGTGAACTTGGCCATCGGCGCCTTGACGAGGGCGCGGGGTGAAATCAAGTTACTTGGTATAAACAAAATCTTCAGGGAATGGCTCGATCTGCCGCCCAATTGGTTCAAGCTCTATGCGGTAGAACGAGCGGCGGAGCATTTCGAAGCCAATGTCAGAACTGTCAACCGCGCGGGGCAGCGCGCAATATGGATGACGGTTCTCTTCTTCGCCGAGGCGGGGGCGTTGGTCATGTGGGGAATCACTCAAATCGGATGATTGCTCAACTCATCAAGATGAGTGTCGCCTCTCCGACATGAAAGTGTGCGGGCAATTGGAAATACCCTTCGCTTGATTCAGAACCTCTTAATTGCGATTTCAGGGCCGGAAGGCCGCAGAGGCGTAAGTGGGGCGGGCTTTGTCGCCGACTTGCCTGTGTGCGTTTTAGTGGCCGGTTTCTCCCGGCTCACTTTCTACACACTGGAACTCACGATCAAGCACCCCTAATCACGACGCCGGGATCGGAAGGTCTGGGGGGGCGTGGAGGGGCGGGCTGAGCGGGCCTTTGCGTTGGCCGGTCCGTATTTGTGTCAGGCACTGGATTTCCCTTGCTGTCCACACTTGAAATTACCAACACAGTCTACCACTCTTCATTTCCGATGGACGGGCTGAAATACTGTGAAGCATGCACGTTGTCGGGGTTGATACGGTCAAGCATGTCGGCCAAGTAATATGGCGTCTTACGCAAGACAATCTGATCGTCACTCAAGAGGATTTCGATAGAAGATCCTTCCTGAACGCCCCATTGCTCAGCGATGGGTTTGGGGATACGAATTGCGAGACTTGAACCCCACCTGGAGACGTGCGATTTCGCTCTCATTCGTTGCCTCCTATAGCTAGATTGTATTTCACGTTGGGTTCTTCGCTGCGCTCAGAATGGCATAGTCAGATGGATTCCGGCTTCTGCTGGAATGAAAGGGGGGCTCAAATATAAAGTTGACAATGGTATTGTTAGGGGTATGATGATTTTGTTGGTAGGAACTTAGGTGGGGTAGATAGCAGGAAATAGCGAATTATGGGCTTGATGTGATGGCAGCGACGGACTATTACAAGACGCTTGGGGTTTCGCGTACGGCCTCCGAGAAGGAGATAAAGTCGGCGTTCCGTAAGCTTGCCCGCCAGTATCACCCGGATGTGAATCCCGGCGACGAGGAGGCGGAGCGTCGCTTCAAGGAAATCAACGAGGCACACGAGGTTCTCGGCGACGCGGACAATCGCAAGAAGTACGACAAGTACGGCGACAACTGGATGCATGCCGACCGCATCGAGGAAATGCAAGGCCAGGGTGGATTCGGTGCGGGGCCCGGGATGGGCGGCGCGTTCAGGTTCGCGGGGGGACAAGGATTTTCCGGCCTCGGCGATATTCTCGGCCAGTTCTTCAGAGGCGGAGCGCCGGGCCCTGAAACAGGATTCTATCAACAGCCCCAGCCTCAGCGCCCACGCGACGTTCCGGTAGAAATCACCTTGCAAGAGGCGTTTCAGGGGACGCGGCGTTCGATTCGTGTGCAGAACGGCGAGGGCGGAACGCGAACGATCGATGCGCAGATTCCGGCGGGAGTCGATATCGGCTCACGCGTGAAAATGAGCGGCGCGGGCCCCAGGACGCCTGCGGGTGGCAATTCCGATCTGTATCTGAAAGTGACGGTCAAGCCGGATCCCCGGTTCAGCCGCAAGGGGGCGGACCTCACAACGGAGGTCAAGGTTCCGATGCTTGACGCGCTGCTGGGCGGCGAGGTCATCGTGCCGACGATCGGCGGTTCCGGCGTGGCGCTTCGGATTCCGCCGGAGACGGATAACGGCCAGACGTTCCGCATTGCTGGCAAGGGAATGCCAAAGATGCGCGGGACAGGCTCCGGTGATCTACTCGTCAAAGTGAGTGTGACACTGCCTAAGGGTTTGCAGGAATCCGAGCGCGAACTGTTGACGCAACTGCGGGGGATGCGCGAGACGGCAGGAGGTAAGGAATGAGCTTCCGAAATCCGAGCGATCCCGTGTATTCCATCCGCGTTGCGGCGCGGCTGGTCGGCCTGCACGTGCAGACATTGCGCTATTACGAACGCAACGGGATGGTACAGCCACAACGTTCCCGCGGGAACGTGCGTTATTACAGTGATGCGGACCTTGAGAGAATCCAGAAGATCAAGTCGCTCATCGATGAGCTTGGCGTCAATCTCGCCGGCGCAGAGGTAATCATGCGGATGAGCGGTCGCATGGCGGAGATGGAACAGCGCATCAAGGACCTGGAGGGCGCGCTGGAGCGGCTGACAGGCGCCAGAGCGTTGGCTGATGGATCAGCAGACGGTACTGAATCACAGAGAATCAATCGCAATGAAAGCGAGGAAACACGGTCATGATGAGCCCTGACCGCTTCACGGATGGAGCGCAGGAGGCGCTCGCCGTGGCGCAGCAGACGGTGATGGACATGAGCCACAGCCAGTTGGACGTGGAGCACATCGTCTACGCGATATTTCAGCAGCCGGACAGCCAGGCCATCATGCTGTTGGAGCGCCTAGGCATCGACGTTGACGCGATGGCAGATCGATTCGAGGGTGTTCTGAACAGCGCGCCAAAGGTGGCGGGAGGCGCGACGCAGCTCTATCTGACACCGCGAACGCAGGGGCTCTTGACGGGCGCGACAACGGCGTCCAAGAGGCTCAATTCCGAGCAGATCGGAACGGAGCACCTGCTGCTCGGCGCAGTGGGAGTGAGCAACGGGCAATCGGATGCAATCTTCAAGGAATTCAACCTGACGCAGCCGCGCCTTGAGACGGCGCTTAAGGAGGCTCAGGGTGGAGCGGACGGCGGCGGCGAGCCGGGGCATGGGCGCTCCGAGCGATCTTCACGGGCGCTGGACCGCTACACCATCGATCTGACAACGCTCGCCGAGGAAGGCAAGTTGGACCCGGTCATCGGACGGCAGGTCGAAATCCAGCGAGTGATGCAGATTCTCACGCGCCGCACCAAGAACAACCCGGTCATCATCGGCGAGGCGGGCGTCGGCAAGACGGCAATCGCCGAGGGGCTGGCACAGCGAATCATTGCCGGAGACGTGCCGGAGTCGTTGAGCCACGCGCGCGTCCACGCGTTGGATATGGGGGCGCTGGTTGCGGGGGCGAAGTTCCGCGGCGAGTTCGAGGAGCGTGTTAAGAACGTTCTGAACGACGTGCGGGCCGCTCATGGCGACATCGTGCTGTTCATCGACGAGCTGCATACGGTTGTGGGCGCGGGTGCGGCGGAAGGCTCGATGGACGCCTCCAACATGCTCAAGCCGGCGCTGTCACGGGGCGAGCTGCAGGCGGTGGGCGCGACGACGCTGGATGAGTACCGCAGGCACATCGAGAAGGACACAGCGCTGGAGCGTCGTTTCCAGCCGGTGTATATCGAGGAGCCGTCCGTGGAGGACGCGATCTCCATTCTGCAGGGTGTTGCGCCGCGCTACGAGGCGCATCACAAGGTGACCATCACGCCGGAGGCGCTGGAGGCTGCCGTGCGGCTTAGCGCGCGGTACATCACAGACCGGCAGCTGCCGGACAAGGCCATCGACCTCATCGACGAGGCGGGTTCACGGCTACGAATCGACGCGGAGTCGTTCACCCCTGAGTTGAAGCAGATGGATCAACGGATGCGGCAGCTTGAAATCGAGGATGAGGCCGCGTCGAATCGTGAAGATTTTGAGGAGGCTGCCCGCATCAAGCAGGAGCGGGCACAGCTGCAGAACGAGTACGAGGCGACGCTGTCCACATGGAAGCAGGAGAAGAGCATCCGCAACACGGTAGAGGCTGAAGACATCGCTACGTTGATCTCCGAATGGACGGGCGTGCCGGTGAGCCGAATGTTAGAAGAGGAGACCCAGCGGCTGACGCGGATGGAAGAGGAACTACATCGGCGCGTCATCGGGCAGGAACAGGCCGTTACTGCGCTGTCCGACGCGATCAGGCGCGCCCGCGCGGGGCTGAAGGATCCCGCGCGTCCCATCGGCAGTTTTATCTTCCTTGGGCCGACAGGCGTGGGCAAGACCGAGTTGGCGCGGGCGCTTGCACAGTTCTTGTTCGGCGACGAGGAGGCGATGATCCGTCTCGATATGTCAGAGTACGGCGAGCGACATGAGGTCTCGCGACTAGTCGGCGCGCCACCCGGGTACATCGGGTATGACGACGGCGGTCAATTGACGGAGTTGGTGCGGCGGCGTCCGTATCGGGTGATCCTGTTCGACGAGATTGAAAAGGCGCACCCGGACGTGTTCAACATGTTCCTCCAGATACTGGAGGACGGACGGCTGACGGACGGGCACGGCCGGACGGTGGATTTCCGCAACACGGTCATCATCATGACGTCCAACCTTGGCACTGAAATCCTGCAACGGGAACAGATTGGACTGCTGCGCAACACAAACGGGGCGCAGGCATTCCAGGACCTCCAGCGGTCCGTGGACCAGGCGCTCAAGAAGGCGTTCCGGCCGGAGTTCATCAACCGCATCGACGAGATCATCGTGTTCGAGCCGCTGAGCCAGGAACAGATCCTGCAGATCGTGGACCTGATGGTGGCAGAGGTGCAGGAGCGTCTTGAGGAGAAGAGCCTGCGAATCACGCTGACGGACGCGGCGCGGGAGTGGCTGGCCAACGTGGGCTACGACCCGTCGTTCGGGGCGAGGCCGCTGAGGCGGGCCGTGCAGCGGCACGTTGAAAACGTGCTGGCGCGGGAGATCCTTGAGGGGCGTTTCTTCGAAGGTGACGAGATTACAGTGGACATTGGCGACGAGGAATTGACGTTCACGAAGGTTGGGGTACGGGAGCCGGCCGTGACGGCGGGGGTCTAGTGACTGATTATCCGTTGGGAGAGGGGTTTGTCTCCGTTGAGGGGATGCGCCTGCAGTACGTGGAGGCGGGCCCGAGCGACGGGCCGCCGCTGGTGTTCCTGCATGGTATCGGCGGGGGCATCGAGGACTGGTGGGCAAACCTGGGCTATTTCGGTGAGCAGGGATACCGGGTTCTCGCGCCGAGTTCCCCGGGGCACGGCACTTCCGATTATCCCCATGACGGCTGGAATCCGGCCGAAAGCGGCAAGACAATCATGGCGCTGATGGACGCGTGGGGGGTCGAAAGGGCTTCGGTGATCGGGCATTCTGCGGGCGGCATATCGGCGATATTGGCCACGCTTGAGAATCCGGAGCGGGTAACGAGCCTTGTGCTTGTCTCGCCGGGCGGTCTGACACGGAAGGTTGGGTGGCCGCTGAGGCTGGTGACTATTCCGCTCCTGGGTGAGGCGCTTTGGCAACCACGGCTATTGTCCGGACATCGGGCGAGCAAGACCATCTTCGCGGATGAAGACCTGGTGAATCGCAGGATCATGGATGAGTGGGTATCCCGGCAACGGGGGTCGCAACAGCGCAAAGCGTTCTTCAAGCTGCTGCGGGAAGGGCTTACCGTGCAGGGGCTCAAGCATAAGTACGATCTGCGGGGCCGCGTGCGCGACATTCACTGTCCGACGCTGATCTTCTGGGGGCGGGAGGACATTATCGTGCCGTCGCCGGAGAGGCAGGAGGGACACCTGGTGTCGTGGCCGGAGGCGGAGTTCATGGAGCTATCGCCGTCCGGGCATTGGCCGCAGGTGGAGCAGGCGGCGGTGTTCAACCGGGAGGCAGCGGGGTTCCTGGAGAGGGTGGTCACCCCGTCTGAGAGTTCCAACCCCTGATCCCGATTCTCTCCCTGAGGCGGGCAAGCGGCATGGCAGGCGCGATGTCCCACTTGGCGATATTATTGGGAAATGAACGTTCAATCGAAAGCGCCAACGGTCCTAGCCCTAGCTGTGCTACTCGGCGCTACATTCGTCGGCTGGTATTGGGTTTGGGGAGTCTTCTTCCTGTACTGGGCCGTGTTCGGAATCGTGAGGGGAGAAGCCTTCGTGGTGCAACCCGTTTCACGGGACGAAAGCCCGGTACTCTTCTGGCTGATAAGCGTTTCATGGGTGGTCCTCGCCGGGCTCACCATCTTCTACGATTTCTTCCCCGACACCGCACTAATCTGGTTGGGAGATGGCAATGGCTAGCCAAAGAGGGATGCCCATCCTGCCGGTCGAGGCGTACACCTCGCAGGAGTGGTTTGACCGGGAGCAGGAGCGCATATTCTCGCGCACCTGGTCCTGCGCCGGCTTTGCTGAGGACATAAGCAAGCCGGGGCAG
This sequence comes from uncultured Dehalococcoidia bacterium, assembly GCA_964653005.1. Taxonomy (GTDB): domain Bacteria; phylum Chloroflexota; class Dehalococcoidia; order UBA6926; family UBA6926; genus VXMO01. The sequence continues at coordinate 269,843 of CAZZAN010000003.1, forward strand.
TACGTCTCCGTTCAGGCAGGGCTGAACAATATATTCATCGTAATGGGGCGGGACAGGCGGTTGAGGGCGTTCCACAACATCTGCCGCCACAGGGGAACGCAACTGCTTCGAGCCGTGGGCGAGACCCAACGGGCCATCGTCTGTCCCTACCATGACTGGACGTATGACCTGGAAGGCCGTCTGATTTCCGTGCCCGCCAAAGAGAGTCATTTCCCGGATGTTGACTTTGACGGCATCCACCTCAAGAAGGCGTCCGTGGACATGTGGCGGGGGATGCTGTGGGTGCACCCGGACGAGAACGCGGGTTCAATCATGGATTGGTTCGGCGAGGTGGAGCCTTATCTAGGGCCGCACGACGTGGAGAACCTGGTGGAGTACCCCGACGGCCGCACCGAGCACGTCATCCAAGCCAACTGGAAGATCGTCGTGGAAAACTACATCGACGGCTACCATCTTGCGCACCTCCACTCCGGCACACTGGCGATGTACGACCATTCACGAATCGAATCGGGATTCGTCGGACCCCACTTCGCTTTTTGGGAGCCCCTGGCGCCGGAGTACGCCGAGAACGTTGAGAAGAACGCTCCCTATCCCCTGGTTGTTCCGGTAGAGAAGGTCGGCGCATGGGTGCCGATGTTGTTCCCCGGCATAGGGCTGGGGGAGTCGGAGAGTTCCTGGTCCCTGTTCCATGTGATTCCCCTCGCCCCCGACCGCACCAGAGTGGTCACCCGCACCAGAGTGGCCGCCGCCTCTTCCTGGGCTTTCGTACGCCAGCAGTTTCGCTCATACGGTTTTTGGACCAACCGGATCTCGGGCAAGTACAAGGGTGATGGGGACGATCCCATGGCATCCGGCGACTTCATGGCAGAGGACATCTACGCCTGTGAGCAGCAGCAGAAGTCCCTCAAGAGCCCCTATTTCGAGCACGGCCCTTCGTCAGTTGGCGAGGCCGGCGTGCGAGGCCACCAGGAGCTCATCAAGGCCTGGGTCGAGGGTGAAAGGTGATCGGTGAATTCCATCGCCTGCGGGTAATCGAGACCCACCCTGAGACCGAGCATGCGACGAGCGTTCTATTCGAAGTTCCTCCGGAACTGCGCGAGACATTCCGCTGGAAGGCCGGGCAGCACATCACCCTGCGCTTCTACCTAGACGGCGAAGAGGTCCGGCGTCCCTATTCCATTTCCGACGCGCCGGAGGCCGGAAGCCCTCTGCGCATTACCGTCAAGCGACATAAGGGAGGCCTTGTCTCCAACCACGTGAACGAGCAAGTCGCTGCCGGAGACGTCATCGACGTGATGCCTCCCTTCGGCAGCTTCTATCTGGATCCGGACCCCAGAGCGAGGCGCACCTACTATTTCTTCGGCGCAGGCAGCGGCATCACGCCCTTGTTCGCCATGATCCGCTCAGCCCTAGCTACCGAGCCTTATTCTGTAGTCCGTCTGGCCTACGGCAACGCCAATGCCGACTCCACCATCTTTCGCGAGGAACTGGCCCGGATGCAGGAACAGTTCGAGGAACGCATGACAGTTCGCCATGTCCTGTCTTCCCCTTCCTGGCTGTCATCTTTCCACTACTGGAAACGGGGGCGGATCGACGCCGGGCGCGTGGGCGAATTCATCGAGGAACATCCACCGTATGCTCAGGACGCCCGGTACTATGTTTGCGGTCCGGGGGGAATGAACGCCGCCGTGCGGGGCGCGCTCATAGGGATGGACGTACCGAATACGCGCATTTACATGGAGAACTACGGCGCCGTCACGCCGCCAGACGACTCGGTCGCGGGCATCGCGGCGGAGGCAACCGTACGGCTCAGAGGCACAACTTCGTCGGTGGTGGTATCGGCGGGACAGACGGTGCTGAACGCGGTGCGGGCCGCGAACGAAACTCCTCCCTATTCTTGCGAATCGGGAGTCTGCGGAGCCTGCCGGGCGAGGCTGCGGCGCGGGAAAGTTCACCTCCGGGCGCGCATGGCTCTCACCGACGCCGAGATCTCCAGGGGCGCAATCCTCACGTGTCAGGCTCTTCCCACAACGCCGCAACTGACCGTAGATTACGACTGAGTGTTTAGTTGAGTTCCTCTTTCTACTCGCGTAGAACTGATTTATCTGGGTGAAATTGCCCGGAATTGACCGCTAACCATTCGCTCATCTCTGCGCCGGGCGCCTATAATCGGCATATCTTGTGATGTTTGCGCACCTGCATACACATTCAGAGTTCAGCTTGCTGGATGGCTTGTGCCGCATTCCTGACCTTGTCGGACACGCCCGCGAGCTTGGATTTGAGTCGCTGGCACTGACGGATCACGGCAGCCTCTACGGCATCGTCGATTTCTACCGAGAGGCGCAGGCGGCAGGAATAAAACCGATCATCGGCGTAGAGGGATACGTCGCGCCGGGGAGCAGGACGGATCGCACGCCGGGCAACAATCAGCCGTATCATCTCGTTCTCCTGGCCAGGAATGATGAGGGATACCACAACCTGCTGCGGCTGGTCAGCATCGGTCATCTTGAGGGTTTCTACTACCGGCCGCGGATGGACCGCGAAGTGTTGGAGCAGTACGGGTCCGGGCTGATCGCTCTCTCCGCGTGCATGGCGGGCGAGGTGGCACGGGCGCTGATGGAAGGCCGCCACGACGATGCGCGAGAGGCGGCGCTGTGGCACAAGAAGACGTTTGACGGGTATTACATCGAGATTCAGCGGCACCCGGGCATTGCGGAGCTGGACCGGCTAAACACCATGCTCCTCGATCTGGCGCGAGAGCTGGATATTCCCATTGTCGCGACGAACGACTTGCACTACACGCGGCAGGCGGACGCAGAGGCACACGATGTTTTGTTATGCATCCAGACAAACTCGACGGTTGATGACACGAATCGGATGCGGATGGAGGACGACGGGTTCTACCTGAAGTCCGAGGCGGAGATGCGGGAGCTCTTCAAGGATCTGCCAGAGGCGATCGAGAACGCGGGCCGCATTGCAGACGAGTGCAATCTTGAGTTGGAGTTCAATCGGCTGCTGCTGCCGCAGATCGAACTGCCTGACGGGCTCTCGTCATTCGAGTACCTGGAGCGGCTCTGCTACGAGGGATTTGACCAGCGGTACGCGGCATACGCGGACACTGAGCGAGCGCGTGAGCGCGTGGCGTATGAGCTGGACGTGATCCGGCAGATGGATTTCGCCGACTATTTCCTGGTTGTCTGGGACCTGGTGAAGTATGCGCGCGAGCAGGGAATCCTGGTGGGTGTGCGCGGGAGCGCAGCGGCCAGCGCGGTGCTGTACTGCCTCTACATCACGAATATCGAGCCGCTGAGATATGACCTTGTCTTTGAACGGTTCCTGAACCTTGAGCGCAAGGAGATGCCGGATATCGACCTCGATATCGAGGACGAGCGGCGGGATGAGCTGATTGACTATGTGACGCGGCGCTACGGGCAGGACCGCGTGGCGCAGATCATCACGTTCGGGACGTTCGGGGCGCGGGCCGGGATCCGCGATGTTGGGCGGGCGATGGGGATGTCGTTCGGCGAAGTGGACCAGGTGGCGCGGCTACTGCCTGCGGGGGCGCATCCATCATCGTTGCGGGAATCACTGGACAGGCTGCCGCAGTTCCGTGAGGCGTATGAGAGCGATGAGAAAATCACGAAGCTGGTCGACACGGCGATGCAGCTAGAGGGAATCGCACGCAACGCGAGCACACATGCGGCGGGGGTAGTGATCTCACGGGAGCCGCTGGTCAACGTGGTGCCGCTTCAGCGACCGGTCAAGAGCGCGGGGTCGGATGACGACGGCGTGCCTATGACACAGTGGGACATGCACCGCGTGGCGGAGGCGGGGCTTCTCAAGCTGGACCTGCTGGGCCTGACGAACCTGACGACGCTGGCGCGGACGCGCGACCTGATTGAACAACGGCACGGCAAGCGCATCGATATTGACTCGATTCCGCTCGACGATTCGAAGACCTTTGACCTGCTATCGTCGGGCAAGACGATGGGGCTGTTCCAGCTTGAGGGACAGGGGATGACGCGGTGGATTCAGAGGCTTCAGCCGCGGTCGTTGAACGAGGTCTCGGCGATGATCGCGCTCTACCGTCCGGGGCCGATGGAGCACATACCACGCTATATCGACAGCAAGAAGGGTGAGATTTCCGCTACATTCCCGCACGACGACCTCAGGGACATCCTGCATGAGACGTACGGGGTCATTGTTTACCAGGACCAGGTGCTGCAGATTGCGCAGCGCTTTGCGGGGTATTCGCTTGGGCAGGCGGACATCGTGCGCAAGGCGATGGGCAAGAAGGTGCGGGAGATCATGGAGGCGGAGGAGCAGGGATTCCTCACCGGGTCGGTCAAGAAAGGCTATTCGGAGCATGATGCGCGGGAGATCTTCAAGCTCATTGAGCCATTTGCGGGGTATGCGTTCAACAAGGCGCACAGCGTGAGTTATGCGTACATCGCGTACCAGACAGCGTATTTCAAGGCGAACTATCCGCGCGAATACATGGCGTCACTGCTGAACGCGCATCTTGGGTCGCAGGACCGCGCGGGGGCAGACGCGGAGGAGTGCCGCGCGCTGGGAATCACGGTTGCTCCACCGAGTGTGAACGCAAGCACGGAAGAGTTTTCAATCGAGGACATTCAGGACCCGAATGACGAGTCGGCGGCGGACGATGCTGTGATTCGCGTTGGGCTATCGGCAATCAAGAACGTGGGATACGGGGCGGCGCAGGCGCTGGTGGAGGAACGCAAGGCGAACGGCGTGTTCAAGGACCTGGGGGATTTCATCGGACGGGCTGATCTCACGTCGCTCAATAGGCGCGGGCTGGAAAACCTGGTCAAGGCCGGGGCGCTGGACGAGCTTGGTGACCGGGCGACGCTGCTGGCCAATGTTGAGCGGATTCTATCGTCAGCGTCGCAGCAGCAGCGTCAACGGAACTCATCGCAGTCCAGCATGTTCGACGCGATGGCGGGCGACCCTGCGCTTGAGTTGCCGAGCATCGAGATGACGCCTGAGAAGGCAGCATCCGACGAGGACATGGGTGTGTGGGAGAAGGAGTTGATGGGCATCCACTTCTCCAACGACCCGTACCGGGTACTGCGAGCGGCGCAGTTGCCAAGAGACCTAACACCATGCACCAACGTTTCCGTCGAAATGGAAAGGGACAAGATTAACCTGGCGGGGATTGTGACGTCCGTGCGGACGTTTATGGTTCGTGAGAAAAATGCCGCTTCCGTCACGCTGAACGATCAGTCAGGCTCAACCACTGTGACTATCTGGCCAGAGCAATATGAGAAATCGATGGACACCTGGCAGATCAACACACCGGTGCTTGTTAGGGGAACCGTGCGTGTACGCCAAGACGAGCCATCCATCAATTGCGAAGAATTCACCGTGCTGGAAGTGAGCGCGGAGGACATTGACGCTGCTCCGCCTGCTCCCCTGGCGGTGAACGGCAAGAGCAACGAGCACTCGTCCGAGCAAGCCGTCAATGCTGCAAGCGCGGGGGGTGCGGTAGCGGTGGCTGAGCCGCCTGCTGAAGTCGAAACTCCTGCCCAGGTTGAGGCCAAGCCGGTTGCAACAACGGCCGAGAACGCTCCGGCCGAGAAGCCGGCAACAGGCAATGGAGCCGGCAATACAGATTCGCCTGGCGAATCGGCGAAGGAAGCGCCAAAAGCCGCGAGTGGCAATGGGAACGGAGGCTCGGCGTCATCGAATGGCTCCGGCAACGGAGCGGCACGGCGGGTCCTGATCTCCGTGATGCTGCACGAGACCGCGGACGAGGAGGCCGACGTAGATCGGCTGAATCGAGTTGTTCAGACTCTGAGGAGCCACCCGGGTGAGAGTCCCGTTCAACTGGTAATTATGCAGCAGGGCGAGCAATCCGTAATGACAATGCCGTTCCAGACGGCTCATTCGGAGGCGCTGGAAAACGAGATCGCGAACATCCTCGGCGGCAGTTACCTAACAGTTCAGCCGCTGCTGATGTAGGCGTTTAGCCCCGGCTTTTCTTCGCTCCTGTAGTCTTTGTGTATGGAGTGGACGCATCTCACGACGACCGATGACCAGTTAAGCGCGGAGCTTCTGGTACAAGCTCTCCTGGAAGAGGGCATCGAGGCGCTCGTCAATCAAGGGGATACGAGCAGTTTTCTGGGCGTGATGGGGTACCCTTGCCGCGTGATGGTGCGGGCGGACTCATGGGCGCAGGCGACGAGATTCCTGGAGAGTTGGGAGTAGGCAGTGCCTGCTGCCAAAGTTCGCGATCCAAATTGATTGGCTGATGGGATAGTGCCCCGCGTTCCGGGCACCCCCTCACCCTAACCCTCTCCCTCAGGGAGAGGGGATAGATTCTTCGCCGCGTTCCGGGCACCCCCTCACCCCAACCCTCTCCCTGAAGGAGAGGGGATAGATTCTTCGCCGCGCTCGGTATGCCACCTCACCCTGGCCCGCTACCTGACGGGGAGGGGGTCTTTGTGGTTGGCAGCTAGGAGTTCCAGGGACCGATTATGTCCTCGGTGCGCCAGCCGCCATAGAAGTCGCCATGAACCAAGTCAACCGGAAGGTCATCGACGTATGCGGCGTCGAGTTTCCACGTATAGAAGGCCATGTATTCCCTTATGCCCTCGTATTCGTCTTTCGGGTTCACGTAGCTCCAGATTGCCGTTTCAGCTTCGCGGTCCCCAACACGGACGCCCCAATAACTGGCGTCCCCCTTGAAGGGTCAAGTGGAGGACCGGTCTTCAGCGACAAGGAATTCCTGCCGCACGTCCTCAGGAGGGAAGTAGTAGACGGGCGGCATGTCCTTTTCAACGATGCGGACGCCTCGCGTGGTTTCCGCGAGGACTTCCCCGTTGAATTCGACGCGTAGCCGGCGGTTCACCGGTTGAACCGGACCGGGGGACGGCGGGTAGTCGGCTGCTGATTCGCGATCTGCTGTTGCCATTGGATTGCTCCTTTTAGCCGTGGGCTATGGGGGGATTGTACGCCTTTTGGGGTGGGCTATGCGCTAGCGGCGGGCAAATTGGCGTTCGAGTTGGGCGGAGCTGAGGTGGACCATGGTGGGGCGGCCGTGGGGACAGAGCTGTGGGAAGTTGGCGTCACGAAAGAGTGTAATCAGGGACTCCATCTCCGAGAGGGAGAGGGACTGCCCGGCGCGGACGGTGGAGTGGCAAGCGATGGTGGCTGCGATGCGTCTCTCCCGCATATCAACAGAATCCGCACCGGACGCGATGATGGTATCTGAAGTGGTGGGGGCTGAGTCGTCATTTTCGCCGCCGGAATGCTCGTCAAGGACTTCCAGAAAGGCCTGCGCTGCCTCCGTTTCCTTGAGTGTTGCGGGCATGGCGCGAAGGAGGACGGCGTCATCCCCGAAAGTCTCCCATTCGAAACCGTAGGAGGATAACAAATCGCTCAGCGGGGTCAAGGCTTCCAGCTGGCGTGTGGTGAGTTGGACGGTGGCGGGCGTGAGAAGTCCCTGGGAGGTGGCCGCCTGTTCACGGCGGGCGGCAAGGATCTGTTCAAAGACGACACGCTCGTGGGAGGCATGTTGGTCGATGAGGTACATGCCGTCCGGGCCTTCGGCAACGATGTAGGTTAGGCCGACCTGTCCGACGGGGCGGAGGGTGAATTGGGTGGAAGCGGGAGTTGCGCCACCATGTTCGGCTGCAGAATCGGGATCAAGATTCCCGCTTTCGCGGGAATGACTAATGCTGTTTGGGTCGGAAAACAGGGGCGGGGCTTCGAGTTGGACTTCAGCGTCAGGGGGCGCTGAGGGGATGGAGGGGTTCCGGATTCCCGCTTCCGCGGGAATGACGGAATGGCCGTGGGCGGCGAGGGTGCGGCGAATGGCGCGCTGGATGGTTGCGATGACCTCGCCCTCGCGGCGGAGGCGTACCTCGGCCTTGGTGGGGTGAACGTTGACGTCTACCTCATCGGGAGGGACGGTGAGAAAGAGAACAGCAAGGGGATAGCGGCCTCGCTGGACGATGTCTCTATAGGCATCAGCGATGGCGTAGTAGAGGATGCGGGCTTCGACGAGGCGTCCGTTGACAAAAAGAATCTGGCCGGTGCGGCGGGGGCGCGTGGCGCCGGGCTCACTCGCGTAGCCGGAGACGGTGGTGCCGCCCATTGTGGTGGGCTGGATGGGGAGCATGGCGGATGCGGTGTCCGGGCCCCACATTTCGAGCAAGACGTGAGAGGCGTCGCCGCTGCCGGGGGAGTGAAAGGCAAGGCGGCCATCAACGATGACGCGCAGGGCAACATCGGGATGCGCGAGGGCGTACTGCGTAAGGACGTTGACGCAGCGCGTGGCCTCTGCGGCGGCGGAGCGGAGGAACGAGAGGCGTGCGGGGACGTTCTTGAAGAGGTCGCGGACGTACACCGTGGTGCCGAACGGCGCGCCCTGCGTGCCTCGCTCGACAATCTCATTGTCCGCTGTAATCACGTAGTGTCCGCCCTCCGAGCCCGGGGGGCGGGAGACGATTGTCATGCGGGCGACGGCGGCGATTGAGGCGAGCGCCTCTCCGCGAAAGCCGAGCGTGCCGATGCGTTCCAGATCGCGGACGCTTTGGAGCTTGGACGTTGCGTGGCGCATGACGGCGAGTTCGAGTTCATCTTCCGGGATGCCGGATGCGTCATCTGTGACGCGGATGAGGTCGAGGCCGCCGCGAGCGATTTCAACTTCGATCTGTCCCGCGCCGGCGTCGATTGCGTTTTCGACCAGTTCCTTGACAACGGACGCGGGGCGCTCAATAACCTCACCGGCGGCAATCTTGGAGGCGACGTCCCGGTCGAGGAGCTGGATCGGCATGTCAGGCGTCGCTCGCGCCGTTCCTGCCCTGCTCTGCCAGCCGTTGGAGATCATAGAGCTTGGCGAGAGCTTCAAGGGGGGTCATCTGGTCGGGAGACAGACCGAGGACTGCGTCACGGACTTCGTCGTCGGCGTGCGCTGTGACCGGCTTGGCGGGCTGAATGGAGAAGAGGGCCGGCTGGCCAACACTGGCAGCGTTAGATGCCCTGTCGTCTTCGAGTTGAGCGAGGACTTCCTGGGCACGAGCGACGACATCACGCGGCAGCCCGGCGAGTTGCGCGACGTGAACGCCATAGGAGCGGTCAGCACCGCCGGGAACGACCTGCCGCAAGAACACAACCTTGCCCTCTTCTTCTGAAACGAGGACGTGAAGGTTGAAGGCGCGGGGGAGGGTCTCGCCGAGTTCGACAAGCTCGTGGTAGTGGGTTGCGAACGCAGTGCGGGCGCTGAGGCGGGGATGATTGTGGATGTGCTCCACTACGGCCCACGCGATGGAGAGGCCATCATAGGTACTTGTTCCCCTGCCCGTCTCGTCGAGGATGATGAGGGAGCGGTCGGTGGCCTGGTGAAGGATGGCGGCCGTTTCGATCATCTCGACCATGAACGTGGAACGGCCAGTTGAGATGTCATCGTGGAGGCCTGCGCGGGTGAATATGCGGTCGACGAGGCCAACACGGGCAGCTGCCGCGGGGACAAAGGAGCCGATCTGCGCCATGAGGGCTATGAGGGCAATCTGGCGGAGGTAGGTGGACTTACCGGCCATGTTGGGGCCGGTGATGATCGCGATGGGTCGGTCTTCCATGAGGGAGATGTCGTTGGGGACGAACGGCTCGTCAAGGACTTCTTCCACAACGGGATGACGGGCCGACGTGGCCTCCAGAACGCGGGAGTCGTCGATCTCCGGGCGGGTCAGGCGGAGTCGGACGGCGTTCTCGGCGAAAGCTGCAAGGACATCGAGACAAGCGACGGCGCGGGCGGTGGCAAGGATGGGCTCGCCCTGCTCCACCACCTGGCTGCAGACCTGCCGAAAGATGGCGGACTCAAGCTCCTCAGCACGCTGCTGCGCCTCGGAGATCTGAACTTCAAGCTCCTTGAGGCGCGGCGTGAAGAACCTCTCACCGCCCGCAACGGTCTGCTTGCGGATGTAGTGATCCGGCACGCGGGACAGGTGCGGGCGGGTGACCTCAATGTAGTAGCCAAAGACGCGCGTGTAGCCGACCTTGAGCGTGGGGATGGCAGTGGCGTCGCGCTCCTCCGTTTCGAGGGCAGCGACGGCGACGCGGGCGTCAGAGGAGACGGCGCGCAGGTCTTCAAGCTCCTGCGAGAATCCCTTGCGGACGACGCCGCCGGCAGAGAGGGTTGGGCCGGGCTCGTCGGCGATGGCCTCGTTCAGGAGTTTGCGGATTTCATCGTGCGTTTCGATGTCGTTGAGAGTCCACGCAAGGGGGCTCACTGCATTGTCGTCCCGTGAAATCTCAGGCAGAGAGGTTGCAGCGACCACAGAGTTGATACCTGCGACGGATTCGAGACCGCGGCGGACGGCAACAACGTCTCTGGGCGCGGCGGATCCTGAGCGGATGAAATTGATGAGGCGCTCAAGATCCGGGAGTCCGTGCATGGCTGTACGGAGTCGTGAGCGGAGCATGGGGTCTTGAGCGAGGGCCTCGACGTTGTCGTGCCGTTCGATGACGGCATCACGGTTGAGGAGAGGGCGTCCGAGCCATTGACGGAGGAGACGGCGTCCCATGGGGGTTTGCGTTGCATCAAGGAGGTCAAGCAACCCGCCTTCACGTGTGCCGGAGCTGCCCTCAAAGAGTTCAAGGGTTCGTACGGTCTGCGGATCAAGAATCATCGTTTCCGCAGTGCGGCGCGTGGAGAGGGACTGAATCTGGGTGAGCGCGCCGCGCTGTGTTTCCTGCAGATAGGAGAGCACAGCGCCTGCTGCTGAAATGGCGAGGGGCAAGTTGTCGCACCCGTAGGGTTCAAGGGAGTGGACACCAAAGTGTCTTAAGAGGCGTTGGCGGGCGTCGTGTTCGTCAAAGGTGGCAGCATCGATAGAAACGAGGGATGTGCCGTTCAGGATCGGCGGCGCGTCGAGATTCTCCGGGACGAGCAACTCTGCCGGGGAAAGCGCGGCGAGTTCGGTCTGCAGGTCATCGATGGAGACCTCGAGGGTGACGAATTCGGAGGTGGAGATATCGGCGTAGGAAAGGCCGGCGCGCTCGCCGTCAATGACAAGGGCGGCCAAGAAATTGTTTGCGCTCTCCGGCAGCAGGTCGTGTTGCAGGACGGTGCCGGGCGTGACGACACGGATGATCTCGCGATCGAGGATGCCCTTCGCAGTCTTGGGGTCGCCGAACTGTTCGCAGACGGCGACACGGTGTCCCTTTTCAAGCAGGCGTGCTAAAGAGGCATCGAGGGAATGTGTTGGGACGCCTGCAAGGGGGACACGATGGCCCTTTCCAAGCTCTTTGGAGGTGAGGGCGATGCCGAGATCACGCGAGACGATTTCGGCGTCCTCACCGAACGTCTCATAGAAGTCGCCTAAGCGAAAGAGCAGGATTCCGTCCGGGAATTCGGCCTTGATCCGCTCGTATTGTTGCTTGAGGGGAGAACCCCTTGTCGTCATCGACCGATCCCAGCCTTTTTGCAGTCTGCCACGCTGCTTACCCCCGTTGGGTCATTGTATAGCGGAGCGGGGGGCGGATATACAGTTGCCGTGGCGGCAGGTAGGATTCGTGGATGGAACTGTGTGACATGCGGGGGCGGAATGACGGTTGGCGCTGAACAAGGGGCGCCGGCGGGGCAGCGCCTCTATACAAGTTCTTTCGTCCTGCTTTTCCTGATGGAATTCACGATCTTCGTGACGTTCTACATGCTGCTGCCAACGGTGCCGCTGTATATCAAGGAGCTTGGCGGCACGAATTCAACAGTTGGTTTGGTCATCGGCATCGCCGGGCCTATTGCAGCGTTCGGAGTGCCGCTGTACGGGCTGGGCGTAGACCGGTGGAGCCGCAAGGGTATGGCGGTACTCGGTCTTGGGATCAACGTGGTGGGCGCGCTGGTCATGATCATCGTTGTGTCGCCGCTGATGATGCTGCTGCCAACGATCTTGCGACGCGTTGGGAGCGGAGCAACGGGATCTGCGACGCGGACATTGATTTTAGACATTGCGCCGCCGAGCAGGCGCGGCGAGGCGATGACGAATTTCGCCACGTCACACAACATTGCCATCGCGTTCGGACCGGCCGTCGGGCTTTGGATCTATCACGGTTTCGGGTCGACGGAGCTGTTCCTTGCCTGCGCGGCGTTGATGGCCGGAGCGACGCTCTTTCTCTTCCCGGTCAAGGTTCGTCCCCAATCTCGGCAAGATGACGCCGGGAGGCGGGGGGTATCACGAACGCAGCCGGATGCAGTCGCTCAGCCACGCAGGGAGACGTGGGTGGACAAGCTGATTGTGCCGGAGGCGCTGGCGCCGGGAATCACGGTGCTGCTGCTGTCCGCGGCCTACCTGGCGACGACGACATTCGTGTCCATCCTCGGCGAAACGCGGGAGGTGCCGAATTACGAATGGTTCTTCGTGTTGTACGCGGTTGTGGTTATTTCCGGCCGGCTGTTGACCGGTCGCATCTCGGATACCTACGGCCGGGCGATCATCCTGCTGCCATCGCTGGTCCTGACGGTGGGGTGCATGATCACACTGGCATTTACGTATTCGACCGTCGGATTCCTGGCAGCGGCGTTCATGCTGGGGCTAGGGTTCGGAACAGGGCAACCGATGCTGCAAGCGGTTGCGGCCGACTGGACACCACCGGAGAAATATGGGCGGGCGATGGCGATGATGATGGGCGGTTTTTCGTTCGGCTCAGCGGCAGGAACCGTATTCGTCGGTGAGGTGAGCGAGCGGCTGGACTTTACGGCGGCGTTCCTGGGGCTGGCGTTGACGGCGGGAGTAGCACTGGTTATCGCATGGTGGGGATTCCGACGGCGGCGGATTCCGTTGTTCATTACGCCGGAACGGGGCACCCCGTGAAGAATGGATGCCGAATAGGCGGCGCGGGCGCTACAATTTGAGGACAGGGCGCGTGACGGTACATGAAACGCGTGTTGGGCAATTCAATAAACCGGAGGATATTCGGCAATGACCGTGGACTTTGTAAGCAACGAGGAAACTATCCAGACGGCGCGCAAGAACCTGGATCAGGCCGGGTGGGACTACCTGGTCGGTGGATCGGAGTCAGAGACGACGATGCGGCGAAACCGCGCCGCGTTCGACCGCGTGGCGTTCCGGCCACGCGTCCTGCGCGATGTTTCCCAGATGGATCCGTCCACCGATTTCCTGGGCCACAATATGCGTATTCCCGTGATGCTCGCGCCGGTTGGAGGCATGCAGCGGCTGCATCCCGAGGGGGCGGGCGCGTCCGCAAAGGCGGCTGAGGCATTCGGCACGATCCAGACGGTGAGTTCCGTGTCTGACCCGGGACTTGAGGGCACGATGGAAGCGGCCAACGGTCCCAAGTTGTTCCAGATGTACATCCAGGGCGACTGGGAATGGATCGAAGGAATGGCACGGCGCATCAAGGCTGCCGGCTACCACGCATTCGTCCTGACCGTGGACAACGCCCGGTACAGCCGACGCGAGCGGCCAATCGTCGGCCGTTCAGTACCGGCGAATCTGAACGTCCAGAGAGTCTCACCCGGCTCGTCGGTGACGTGGGATCTGGCAGAGCGCATCCGCGACCTGATGGGCTTGCCGTTTGCGGTGAAAGGCATCCAGACGGCGGAGGATGCCGAGATAGCCGTCGAGCGCGGTTTTGACATCATCTGGGTATCCAACCACGGCGGGCGTCAGATCGATCATGCGCTAGGCAGCCTCGACACCCTGCCGGAGATTGCCAAGGCCGTCGACGGCAAGGCCAAGATCGTGCTGGACGGTGGGATTGTCCGTGGAAGCGACGTGGTCAAGGCTCTTGCGTTGGGCGCGGACTGCGTGGCCGTTGGCAAGCTGCAGGGCTGGGGCCTTGCGGCGGGTGGCATCGACGGCATCGTGCGCGCGCTGGAAATCATGGAAGACGAGCTGCTGAGCGCGATGGCGCTGATCGGCGTGTCCAAGGTTGATCAGATTGATGGGGCCTACGTGACGGAGGGTTACCCGGTGACGCCGCCGCACGAGATGAGCGCGTGGGTGAATATGCCGGACCCGCGAATTCCGTAAGGGCGTGAGGCCCCTGACGGTTCGTCCGCCTAGCCTATTGGTTTGGGGCGGTGGCTTCGCTGATTAGGCGAACGTTCCAAAGGTCGTTGGTCACAGAACGATAGAATCGCTCATCTGCAGTCCAGAATTCGCAGCCGAGGGCCAGGGCAAGAGCGAGATAGTGGGAGTCGTAGACGGCTCGCTGGTTGAAGCGAGAGGCGAGTTGGAGGGCCTGCGAGTGGAAATCGTGGGCCTCATAGAGCGCCACCCTATGCGAGGCTGTGAGCGTCATCAAATCAGCCGCGCCCTCTACAGTGATTGTGCCCTCAGCAACTCTGCGGCGGAGAGCATTCGAGACTTCATAGGGCATGAGATGGGGCGCAGTGAGAGCAACGCCCTCGTCGCTCCAGCGCCTCCGTAGATTCCTAGCCTCTTCCGAGTGTTCCTCGTCTATGAGCCATTTGACGACAAGGCTTGCATCGACAACCACGAATTCACTAGATCCTATTGTCAATTTGATCGGCCCTTATCTCGCGCTCTTCGCGGATGATGTCTGCGGAATTCCCGGGGAACTTTCTCCCGCCGGTTATTCTTCGGCTCTGCTCGAATAGCTCCTCTACAGAACGGCGCCGGGCCTCGCGATCCAACTGTGCATCTGTATGGTTCAACCCCTTCTCCAAGGCAGTCTCGCAAAACTCGCGCATGCTCACACCCTTGAGGGCGGCGGCGGCTTTGAGGCGGCGCTGAAGGCCTTCATCAATGTCGAGCGTCAGACGTTTTCTTGCTGTTGCCATCGTGTTGCACTCCCCGTGGTGATTCTCTATGGATACTTTACCGCATTTACAGAAACCAGGGTTTTACAGAAATACGGGCAAACGCTACCAGTCACCGAGGGTGGCTTTGAAGCAGCGGTCTTGATGGTCGTTGACCATGCCGGTGGCCTGCATGTGGGCGTAGCAGACGGTTGATCCGACGAACTTGAATCCGCGCGCCTTGAGGTCTTTCGCCATGGCGTCCGATTCGGGTGAGGTGGCGGGGACATCCTCCCAGCCTTCGATGGGTTTTGGGCTACGGAGGGTCTTGAAGTTGGTGAACTGCCAGATGTAGCGGTCGAATGAGCCGAATTCTTCCTGGATCTCAATGAATCGTTGGGCGTTGTTAATTGCGCCGAGGATCTTGAGGCGGTTGCGAACGATGCCCTTGTCTTCGAGTAAACGTGCAACATCATCGTCATCGAATTGGGCAACTTTCCTAACATCGAAGTCGGCGAACGCTGCGCGAAACGCGGGA
This sequence comes from uncultured Dehalococcoidia bacterium, assembly GCA_964653005.1. Lineage (GTDB taxonomy): Bacteria > Chloroflexota > Dehalococcoidia > UBA6926 > UBA6926 > VXMO01. Next base: position 285,130 of record CAZZAN010000003.1, read on the forward strand.
CGCTTGTTCAGGATGGTGCGCCATGAGAGACCGGCCTGGAACCCTTCGAGGATCAGGAACTCGAAGAGCTTGTCGTCGTCATGGAGCGGCGTGCCCCATTCCTCATCGTGGTAGGCAATCATCTGCGGACTTACGTCGACATCCGGCCAGCACCGGGTTATTTCTGTTTGAGAGTCAGTCATGCCGCAACCAGAATCTTGACGATGACGGTGTAGCGCGGCATGGAGCAGGCGTGGGGGAGAGCTTCAAATGAAACGACTTCAGCACGCCGCCACGGTCCGTCGGCATTTTCGGCCTCGATGACTATTCCGGGAGCGGGCTCGAGAGGTTCTTCATCACGTATGTATATCCCAAGGGGTCGACCGCCGTCATGGGCGCGGAGGTACCAGGTTGCGGCAGATGCGACCATGCCGGCTAGACGGCGGCGAGGCGAATGCGGCCACTCGCGTTGCCGAAGGCACCGCCCTGATAGAGACGCTCATCCGCGCCATCGTCCCGAAGCGGCCACGTGGGGCCGGTGAGCCGGGATTCGAGCGCGTCGGCGGTGATGCCGGCGTAGTTGGGGACGGCTGCGGCGATGTCAGCAAGGATTGCGTCGGCATTGTCATAGCCGAAATCCGGTGCGCCGAGGTGGCGAGCGATCTCGGCCGGGGCGCGCCAAACCGGCTGCGCATCACCCGCGGCGTCCTTGATGGGACGGACACGCTGGACGCGCCGCTCGGCGTTGGTGTAGCTGCCTTCACGCTCGACAGCAGCCGCGGCGGGAATCATCACATTGGCCAGTGATGCCAGTTCATCATCGATGACGAGGCCCTGCACTACCAGGAACTCAAGACGACCCAAGGCGGCGAGCAGCCGCGCGCGGGAAGAATCACTGATTTCGGCGGGGATGCCGCCCGTCCAGTAGAGGGCTGTGACGGCGCCGGATTCGACGGCGTCAATGACTTCATTAAGTGTGGCGGCATCTGCGCCGAGCACGTCACTGACTCCCTGCGCGTTGCCACCGCCGGGCCGCAACACATGGAGCCCGCCTCCCTGCGCGTTGGCGACATTGCCCGTGACCGCGGCGATTGAGGAAATCAGCGTTGCAAGGCCGGACGCGTCATTTTCACGCGCGCCGTAGATGAGAGCGGCGGGAGAGGATGTGCCGATGATGCGGGCAACCCAGCGGAGATCGTCGGCGGAGACACCGGCCTGAGCTGCTGCATCTTCGACTGTCGTACCCTCAAGGCTCTCCGTCAATTCAGAGAGGCCGTCGATTGATTCTTCGGCGAATTCATCGTGGACGAGATTGGCGTCCAGCAGCGCCCGGAGGATGCCGCGCAAGACAGCAGGCTCTGTTCCCTCCGCGCAGGTGAGCCATCGCTCAGAGGCGCGGCCAAGCTCCGGGTAGGAGGTGGGGCCGATGCCTATGAGAGTGGCGTCGTTGTAGTTGACGGCCTTGTGAGCCTGATAGGCGGCGACGGGATGGGTGAGTTCTATATCCGAGCCAATCACGAGAACGGCGCGGGACTTTGCGATATCCCGGATGGGGCCGGAGTTGGCGGCGTTGCCGAACATGGCAGCGAGTTCTCTACCCGTCTGAATCGTCGCGGACGATGCCATCGCCACACGCTCGGTCTGCAGGGATTCTCGGGCGAGACGGTTCAGGGCGTAGGCGTCCTCATTGGCGACGCGGGGAGAAATCACGACGGCAGCCGCATCTCCACGACCACGCAGTCCATTAGCGGCAGCGGCAGTCGCGTCGTCCCAAGACGCTTCGCCAAGGGCACCGTTCGCATCACGAATCATGGCGCTGATCAGGCGAGCCTCATTGTTGGACTCATTAGCGAGTTCGAACTTGCCGTGGATGCAGGCAAAGCCGCCATTCGCGCCGCCCTCAATGTCTGGCGTCACGCGCAGCAGGCGGCCGTCCTTGAGTTCAGCAGTGACCTGGCAGCCGATCTCACATTCCGTGCAGACGGTTGTGACGTTGGTGTCCGGCAGGCCGGCCCACTTGTTGTCCTTTTCCGTGAGCGCGCCAACGGGGCACACGTCCACGCAGGCTCCGCAGAATGTGCAGCCGGTCAGTGGGTCAGAGAGGGGCACATCATTCGGGGTGCCGGGGAGGATGCGGTCGCCGCGATCCACCATGGAGATGGCCTCCGCGCCAATGACCTCATCGCAGACGCGCACGCAGCGCGCGCATGAGATGCAGAGGTTGTAGTCGCGGTCGATGTGGGGGTCTTCGGTGCGGATCGGCAGTTCACGGTAGTTATATGGAAGCAGCTGTTCCGTGACGCCGACGATCTCAACGGTGGCCTGCAGTTCGCATCGCTGGTTCTGCGGGCAGACGACGCATCGGTCTGTAACGGAGACGTTGCGGAGGCAGATATCGTTGGGGCCGCAGTGAACGATGCGGTCGCAGGTCAGGCATCCGTGCGGGTGCTCGGACATGAGCAGGTTGAGGACAGACTGGCGCAGTTCGACAGTTTCGTCGGAGTTGGTGCGGTAGGCGGCGTCCGGCATGGCGGGGGCAACACACGCGGCGGCAAAACCGGGGCGGTCGACCTGCTGAACCATGCACATCCGACAGGCGCCATAGGCCTTGAGTCGTTCGTCGTAGCAGAGGGTGGGGATGTAGATACCGGCCTGCGCGGCCGCTTCAAGGATGGTAGACCCTGCCGGGGCGGTTACTTGCCGCCCGTCAATCGTGAGGGTGATTGTGTCGGCGGGGGCTGCCTGCGTCACGTCCGAAACCTCCCAAGTTCTTTCGTTTCTGTGTTCAGACTATCCCACGAGGGGGACGCGCTCAAGTTTGGGGCTAAGGAGCCGCATATACATTCGAATCCCCGCGTTCTCCCTCCACCATCTCGTCGGGAGAACGGGGAGGCAGGGGCGGTTTGCGGGCGGCGGCAAAGAGGAACGCGCCCGCGGTTGTGACGAAAGCCATGAGGATGAACGCGCCTGCATACGAGTCGAACACATCCTTAAACCCCGCTGCCACCACGGGGCCCAACATCGTCCCAAGCTGCACCACAAGCGAGGAGAATCCCATGATCGTCGCAAAGGAGCCGCGGCCAAAGTACTCTGCGCGAATTGCCGTCATCAACGGACCCCTGAATCCCCACGAAAGGGCCTGAACGACTGCAAATGTGAGGAGCAGCGGAATGGCGTATTCCGGATTTCCCGTCGGCAGTACAAGCAGGATAAGAGCGAGCGTGTGGCCAAACATGCACGCGACGATGATCAGTCGCATCTCGACCCTCTCCGCGAGGAAGCCTGTCGCCAGCTGCGCGCCGATCATGATCGTCGTGAGGAATGTGTATATCCACGCTCCGGTCACCCTGGAGATACCGAGATCGTCTTCGAGATATGGGATGAATTGGGCGTTGATAGCGGAAACGGCAAACATCGCGCTTCCATGGCCGAAAGAAACGAACCAGAAGGAAGGATTCTTAAGAGCTTCACGCGCGGTGAATCCCCGTGCAACCAGGCTGAGAATCGGTCGCGCCGTCGCCGGAACCCCGTCTTCCTCCCGGCCGCCATTGTCCGGTTTTTCGCCGTCCGGCAGGTAGCCGTATGGCTCAGGAGAATGCCTGAAGAGAACGGTTAACGGCAGGCCGAGAACAAGGACAATCACGCCGGACCACAGGGCGAGACCACGCCAGCCCAACGCATCCATCCCGAAGACGACGGCCGGCACTGCCCAGCCCGATACGCCCCATCCGACAGCGGCCAGTCCCATCGCGCGGGATCGCTTCTTGTCGAACCAGTTGGCGATGGCAGCGTTGATGGTGATGAACCCACCGAGGCTCGATCCAACCGAGATGATCAGGTACGCGCCGTAGTACTGCCACAGTTCCTCGATATTCGCGAAGAGAAAGAAGCCGCCGGCGTAGAGCAGCACGCCAACCTGGAGAACGCGGCGAGTCCCGAACCGGTCAACCAACCAGCCCTGGAACGGCCCAAGAACGCCGCTCTCGGCACGAGCGAGGGTAAACGCCAGCGCAATTTGTGCCCGGGTCCAGCCGAAATCTCGCTGGAGGTGGTTGAAGTAGACCTGAAACGCCTGGAAGAAAAGTCCGCCGTTGAGAACCTGGATAAGGAACGCGCCCAATACAATCCACCAGCCGAAGAAGACCTGGCTGGGATTGAGTCGACTGCCGTTTCTTAGTCGGAACACCTACCTGTAAGCCATAGGAACAAAGAGCGTATTCAGAACGTAGGGAAATCGTAACACAGGGAGGGTTGGGAGTAGATTCTTCGCTGTGCTCAGAATGACAGAGGGGGCGGCGCTTACCCCCCACCCTGACCCTCCCCCCTTGTGGGGAGGGGATTCTGGATTCCCGCTTTCGCGGGAATGACGTCCTTGTTATGCCGCCATGCCGCAGGTGCCGGGGTTGAGGGGGCAGGTGGTGCAGTTGGCCGCCGACTCGGTGTGCAGTTCCATTGTGCGTTTGGACGGTTGGACGGCCTTTGCGGGCTGTTCCTGGAAGAGCGGCATCTCGGCCTGCTTGGCGGGAGTGGGCTTGTGGCCCGGGAAGCGGAGGAACGGGAGGGCGCGCTTCATCACGACACCCATCGCCTTGAGCTCCCTGCTCTGCGTGATCGAGTGCTCGCGCCGCTGCCCGATGATACGGCTCGCCGCCAATGGCCCGACGCCAGGGACACGCAGCAGTTCCTGCTCGCTCGCCTGGTTCACGTCCACCGGAAAGCGCTCGTAGTTGGTCATCGCGATCATCAGCTTCGGGTCGGTGCGCGTGTCCAGGAAGCCGTCATCGCTGAAGGCGGGGCGCAGTTCCTCAGAGTCGTAGCCGTAGATCCGTGAGAGCCAATCCATCTGGTAGAGGCGATGTTCCCGCGCGGGCGGCGTTGCGGGGTGCTCTTCCAGCGGCGTGTACTGCACGGGACGGAACGCCGAATAGTAGACGCGCTTGAATCCGTAGTTCCCGTATAGACTCGTCATCCGGTTGTAGATGTCCCAGTCCGACTCGTCCGCTGCGCCCACGACCATCTGCGTGGCCTGCCCGACCGCTCCGCCGTACTTCTCCTGCATGAGGTCGCTGATGCGCCCCATTGGGTCGATGATGCCCTTATCAAAGTCCTTCATCTTGCTGATCTTCCGGAGGTGTTCGGCGGAGGGCGACTCGATATTGATCGAGAGGCGCGCGCCGAGCCGCTGGCTTGCTTCCAGCAGAGATTCATCATTAGTGCCGGGCATCACTTTAAGGTGAATATAGCCACGAAAACCGTAGCGCGAGCGGACCGCGTCGACCACATCAAGCAGGCGCTCCTGCGTGGCATTGGGATTCTTGAAGATTCCTGAGCTGAGAAAGAGTCCGTCCACCATGTGGCGCTGATGCATCTCATTGAACAGCCGCGCGAGCTCATCCACCTTGAAGCCGTAGCGCCTGCGCGGGACCCAGTGGGAGTTGGGGCAATAGTGGCAGTCCATGATGCAGTGGTCGGTGAACATCACGCGCATCAATGAAATGCGTTTACCGTTCGGCATGGCGGCCTTGTAGACGCCGGCATGGGGAGTTGCGCCGCCGCGCGGGCCCACACGTTCCCCACCACGACTCGGCCGCGTGGTTCCGTCCGAACGTTCGGCAGGCGACAGGATGTCATCCGTTGCCATTCCGCCGAGGTGACGGAGCTTCTCATAGACGTCCGGAGCGCTTTTGATGAGCATGGCGGCCCTCCTTTATAGGACTAATGTTCTATATCATAGAGGACTCTTTGAGCCTGTCAACCCCTCTGTTGGGGTAAGTGGGGCGTTCACCCTTCGACAGGCTCAGGGTGAACGGGGAGGCTGGGTTCCCGTGTCAAGCACGGGAATGACGAGAGGGGTTAGGGGCGGAGGGTGTAGAGCCAGCCTTCGTCGTGGGCGAAGCCTCGTTGGACATCATCGGGATGATCGAAAGCGTCGGGGTTGCGATGCCATTGCAGCGCGCCTGCCAGGTTCACGACGGCATCAAGACAGTCGGCATTGGCGCGACCGGCGAGGCGTACGTGTTCAGGGAGCGGCGAGCCGATCCACTCTTCAACGATTGAGAGGATTTGGTGGCGGCGTTGGAGGCTATTCGCGCCGTTCTTGTAGCCGACACCCGAGTCGCCCCTGGCGCGCAGGAGTTGGCCTGGCATCAGCTCCACGAGAGTCACTTCCCAGCTTGCGGCATTGGCGGGGATGGGTGGGATGTGGAATCGGCCCTGGGCACGAGCGAGGATACGACCAAGCATGGCCATGCCGTGATAGGTCATAGGAACCATGTTGGGGTTGGTGGTGTGGAGGGGTGAGAAGGCGGGGGCTGCATCGCTGGCGCGGCGGGGTTCGCCATACGCGGCGACGTACTCCTTCGCAACCTGCTCGAATTCGGCCTGGGGGGTCTGCGCCATGCGGTCGCAGGAGTCCATCTGACCCTCGCCCCACCTGATGAAGCCCTGCGTGACAGCGAAGTTAACAGGCAGGCCAAAGGGGAAATCGAGGGCGGCGACGGTGGGGCCGTCGATGGTCAGCAGCAGTTGTTCGAGATCGGCGCGGCGAATGGGAAACGGGGTCTGCCAGTCGATGCCGCCATCGTCACCGACGGCGGCCATGGCGATCCACGTCGCGTTATCGGCCTGTGAGCCGCTGAAGTCTACGCCGATGAGGGTTGTCATCTGATCGGCCCCTATGCCAGTGAAGTTCCCCTATCTGAGCGCGTCGGCGGCTACCAGCTCCCGTGTCTCTTCCTGGCCAATGCCGAGGATTTCGGTGAGGATGGCGTCCGTGTGCTCGTTGAGCATGGGCGCTCGGCGCAGCTCACCGGCGTACTCGCCGTTCACCTGCCAGGGCACTTTGGCCGTTCGACGCGGACCGGCCTCGGGGTGGTCAATCGTCGCAAAGAAGCCGCGAGCCTGTTGGTGGGGGTGCTCAACAACCTCAAGCGGGTCGAGGATTGGAGCGGCGGATACACCCGCGGCAGCCAGTTGGTCGGCCATCTCGTACTTGTCACGTCCTGCTGTCCACGCCGCGATGACCTCATCCAGCGCAGCCTCATTCTGTTTGCGGGATTCAGGCGTGGCAAAGCGATCATCGTTGGCAAGGCCATCAATGATGCTGCACAAGCCGCCCCATTCGGCGTCGGTCCTAGCCGTGATGGCGATCCACTGGTCATCGCCGCTCGTCGCATAGACGTTATGCGGGGCGTGGAGCGGGTGATGCGAGCCGTCGCGGACGGGCTCGTAGCTGCCGATAGCGCGAGCGACCATCGGCTCCGTGATGAGCGTCATCAGGGCCTCGGTCATGGCTACATCGACGTGGTGTCCCATGCCGGTGCGCTTGCGATCGTGGAGGGCGGTGAGCGTCGCCATGGTGGCGTATGTGGCGGACACAACATCCGGGAAGTAGGAGCCGAGCAGCCGGCGGTGGCCGTCCGTGTAGCCGGTGACATCGGCCAGGCCGCAGAAGGCGTTGATGATGCTGTGGAGGCCGCTGTAGTCCTTGAGCGGGCCGGAACGTCCGAACGCCGCAACGGACGTGTAGATGACACGCGGGTTGAGTGGGGCGATGTCGTTGTAGCCGAGGCCCCATCGCTCCATCAGGCCGGTGGAGAAGTTCTCAAGAACGATGTCGGCGGTCGCGCAAAGGCGGCGGGCGACATCCCTGCCCTCCTCGGTGCGGAGATTGATGGGGATGGCGCGCTTGCCCATGCTGAGGGTGTTGTATGCGCCCGCACGGTTCATGCCCGGGATCTGGGCGGCGAACGGCGGGGAGTTGCGGAAATCAGCAGGGTTCTCACGGCTTTCGACCTGGATGACGTCCGCGCCGAGGGCGGCCAGCCACTTGGCGCAGTACGGAATCGCAATGTATTGGCCGAAATCAACGACACGGAGGCCCTTGAGCGGGAGGGACGGCGTTGACGCAGCATGGGGCGCTGAGGCTCCGTTCGGCGACGGAGAGACGGGTACAGTATCGTCCGCTTCGGGTTTGCCGTCCTCGTTGCGCGGGTAGCCGGTCAGGATGAACGGCGCGCCGGTGAACGGGATCTCCTGTCCATCCTGTGTCTTTATGTGGCGAATGTAGCGCCGTGCCTTGACGTGCTCATGGGTTATGACCTCTTCGAGGGAGGTTGCCCAGAACGCGGGGATGTTGCGCGCCTGCAGCTCAGTGGTGATTTCCTCACCCGTGTGCTCCATCGTCCAGTTGGTCATGAGCACGCCGACGGCGTCCCAGTTCATGGCGCGCTTCGTGCCGTCGTCATAGTCCTCGGTGTACGCCCACTCCGGGCTGCCCATGACTTCGGCGAACTGCTCCCAGTGGCGGGCGCTCATCGCCACGATGACGATGTAGCCGTCCTTGCACGGGATGTAGCAATTCGGCTGTCGCGCAAGGATGTTGGGGCCGCGGTCAAGCACGTATTCCAGGTATTCGCGCTGCGTGACGGGATGGTAGTTGAGGGCCGTGATTGCCTCCAGTTCAGAGATCTCAATGCGCGTACCTGTTATTCCCGGCCCTGCACCGTTGCCGCTGGCAGAGTCGGCATACAGCGTGGCAAGCGTTCCCACGACGCTGATTGCGCCGGCCATGAGCGATGGGACGGACGCGCCGGTGGGCATGAGCGGCGGCTCATTCGGCAGGTCATAGGTGGTATCGGGCGGGCCGGGTGTTGTCCACGCCATGCCGCAGAGCGCCCATGTTGCGAGGTCGCTTGGCGGCAGATCAGCCAATGGGGCGTCCTTGCCATAGGGGGTGAGAGAAACGACGGATAGATGAGGGTAGCGGGCGTGGACGGCATCCCAATCAAGGAACGGGTTATCGCCGTCGAATATTCCAATGTCCTCGATGAGGATGTCCTGACCATCCAGGATTTCCAGCAGGGATTCGGGCGTGACACTGTCGGCATCTGTGTCCGAGCGGTGGGCCTTGTTGGCGTTGAGGGAACGGTGGAGCATCGGATCCCATTCCGGCATCTCCCGTCCCTTGAGACGGACGTAGAGGTTCCTCATGCGGCGGACACGGTCAACGTCCGCGCCAAGCTCGCCGAGGAGGCGGGCGGCATAGGCTCCGGCAAGCGATGCGGTAACATCGACAACTCGCAGATGCGCTAGCGGACCTGACATATCGCCCCCTTTGGCCGGATGCATCGGCCTACCCTACTGAACGATAAATATACCGACCGTCACCCCCAGATGCTACAACGTTGCCGTTTTCGGTGACTGTTTTTCCGCGGATGAGGGTGCGGACAGGCCAGCCGGTGTAGGACATGCCCTCATAGATGGAGTAATCGGCGCGGCCCTGCAAGCCCGCTGCGGTGACGGTTCGGGTCTCATCCATATCGACGATGGCGATGTCGGCGTCCGCCCCGACTTGCAAAGAGCCTTTCTGTGGCCACATGCCGAAAATGCGGGCAACGTTGGCGGATGTTACCTCTGCTACACGCTCAAGCGGCAGGCCGCGCGCGAGAACGCCATCGTTGAGCATGACGGGCAGGAGCATGGGCATGTTGGGCTGGCCGGGCGACGCGCTCCAGATTGTGCCCTGCTTGCGGTCGCCCAACCGGGCGGCGTGGTCTGAACCCATAGCGTCGACCGTGCCGTCGGCGATAGCCTCCCACAACGCGTCCTGATCTTCAGGGCTGCGGAGCGGCGGGTTCTGCTTGCCGAACGTGCCAACGGGTGATTCATACGTGTGGGAGAGGTAGTGCGGACATGTTTCGACGTAGACACTGCCGCCAAGGGCGCGGAAGTCCCGCGCCGCCTCAAGCGTTTCGGCGGTGGTTGTGTGAACGATGTATGGCGTGGAGCCGGTTTCGCGGCCGAAGAGCATGACGCGGACGGCAGCCTCCGCTTCCGTAAACGGAGGGCGGGACTCATGCCACGCCTTGAGGTCATCCCTGCCCGACTCCTCAAGCCGCTTGCGAATTGTCCAAACGACCTCGATGTTCTCCGTGTGAACGCAGAGGACGGACCCGGGGCGCTGGCCGAGTTTCTCCAGCACCTCGTACATCAGGCCATCGTCGATGGGGGGCAGGCCGATATACGCGCCCTCCTCACCGCGGAAACTCATGAAGAACTTGAAGCTGCCGATGCCAAACTCGTCGATGTACTTGTCGATTTCCGCGAGTTGCTCACGTGTGGAGATGACGGCATGGAGGCCGTAGTCGATCAGGCTCTGGGAGTCGCCCCACTCACGGTATTGTTTGTACTCGGCCTCATACGGGTCGTTGGACATGAGGAAATGGAGGATGGTGGTGATGCCGTGGAGTGCGGCGGCGCGCGTTTCGGTCTCAAAGGCGGTATCGGGGTCGCCGAGGTTGAGGTGTGTGTGGGGATCGATGACGCCGGGGAAAATGACCTTGCCAGTGGCGTCGATGAGTTCCGATGCCTCGGCGTCCGCGCCGGGTTCAAGGTGGGCTGCGATGCGGCCATCTGTGATGGCGAGATCAAGGCGGCGGGGTCCGTCGCTGTAGGGCAGCACAACGTCTGCGCCGCGGATGAGTGTGTCGAATGGCATGTGTTACTCCGTTTTGGTGAATTCCTATAGGGAATGATAGTGGTTTTGAGGCGAGACGGTTGGCTGGGAAATGAGTCTCAGATTCCCGCCTTCGCGGGAATGACGGTAGGGGGCGGGAATGACGGTAGGGGGCGGGAATGACGGTAGGAGACGGGAATGACGGTGGGGAACGGGAATGACGGTGGGGGGATGCTCACCCTTCCACAGGCTCAGGGTGAGCGGGTTGGTTGGCGGGATGAGTCTATGGGACGTCCATGTTGCGGAGTTGAACGAGGGTGAGGCCGAGGAACACAATCATTACGGTGGCCGCTCCTGCGAGCACAACCTCAAGGCCGATTTCCGTCTGGCCAACGGCGCCGATCCCGGCCAACGCTTCTCCGCCCGTTTCTGACATGGTGATAAGGCTATAGCTGCGGATACTCAGGTACCGGATGCCGTCAAAGATGCCTGCCGCAAACCCCTCCCACACAACGACATACACGATTGCCAAGCCGAGAGCCTGCGAGGAGATCAACCCAAGCCACATGAACACGGCGGAATAGGCAAGCACACCGACCGCAAGTCCCGTCAGTACCCCAAGAATGGGTCTGATCACGGCGTCGTAGTCGCCTATGCTGCCAGCGTCCTGCGCGAAAGCAACCACGGCCATCACCGCGCCAAATACCAGCAGGGGAGCCATGCCGAGAATCACGACGGCGAGGTACTTCGCCGCAACAATCTGCCAACGCGCCACGGGTCGCAGCATGATAAACGACAGTGTCCGATCCTCAACGTCATCGCCCAACGCCGTTGTCGCAAGTATCGCGACGACAAGCGGCAGCACCGCAGCGACGAGGAGTAGGTCAAAGAGCCCGGTTATCTGATTCGTGTAGTCATCGGTGAGGTAGCGAACCAGAATTGCCATGCCGACGGGAGCGGCGACAAACAGCAGCAGAATCACCTGACGACGAACACCGGTCAGTTGGCGGAGTGTGAGTGAAAAAACTGTCAGCATATCTAGCGCTCCACGATGTAAGTGAATACGCTCTCAAGCGATTCGTCCTGCGGCTCTACCGTCTGCAGAACCGCGCCGGCGTCGCGGGCAGCGGTGGCAATCTGCAGCTGCAGCGCAGGCAAATCATGTGTTAGCAACAGGATGGACCCGTCATCCTCCATCGTGACGGACGTCACGGCCTCGCTGCCGATGAGCCCGCCTGCCAGCGCGCGCTGATTCGTGGACGTGACACGAATCCTGTACGGTCTGTCATCCAGGAGTTCGCGAATTGAATGGAAATCGCCGGACGCCGCCAGCTTGCCGCTCACCATCAGGACAACGTTATCGGCCAGCGTTTCCACCTCTTCGAGGATGTGCGATGACACAACGATGGTACGGCCCTCGGCGGCCAGTCTGCGGGCGAGATCGTGAAACTCCAGGCGTTGGCGCGGGTCGGTGCCATTCAGCGGCTCATCCAGGACGAGAACGGGCGGGTCATGCACAAGAGTGGCGGCGAGCCGCATCCGCTGCCTCATGCCGCGTGAATACGTGGAGAGACGGCGGTCCTGCGCGTCCGCGAGATTGACCGATTCGATGGCCCTATCGACGGCTTCCGGGATATTCGAGAGTTTGTGCATCCGGGCGGAGAACTCAACGAATTCACGGCCCGTGTAGAAATCGTAGACGGCCTGATGCTCGGTCATGACACCGATCTGGCGATAGAGTTGCGTATCACCGCGCGCCGGCTGCCCAAGCACGGTAATCGTGCCGCGGGACGCTGCGGAGAGGCCGGTCATCATATGGAGAAGCGTGGTCTTGCCCGCGCCATTGGGACCCAGAAGTCCCGTGATACCGGGGCTGATCTCCAGCGAGACCTCGTTAACCGCAACGACGTTGCCGAACCACTTGGAAACGTTGTCAACGACGATGGTGGCGTCCGAAGAGGATTCCACGTTGTTGTCCATGTTGGCCTCTTCGGTGGTCATGCCACATACCTCCGATACCGCGCCCACATGAGGAACACCGGCAGCAGAACCCAAGCGGCATAGGCGCCGACTGCGTAGTAGTCAGGGTGTCTGGCGACCAGACGGCGGTACGTGTTGGACTGAACGTCCTCAAACAGCAGATCCGTTATGAATACTGTCGAGCCGGTTGGATCCGCAAACACAATCCACTGACCAATGTCCGGGTCAAGGATCGGTTCAGGTTCAGAGATTCCGTCGCTCTCAAACGTTCGTACAGCGCCGCCTTTCAGGGCCTCTTCCACTTCGGCGCGAGACATCTGGTACTGGCGCTCCTCGCCTGATTCAAGTTCAACTGTGAACACGATCTCCGCTTCGTCCGGGAGGGACCGCGTTGCGTCAATGAATTGATCGCTGACGGCCAACTCTTCTTCAGAGATGGGGCGTGTGACCGTTACGGTCGACGCTGTGAAGTCGATCGGCTCTGTCAGGAATCCGATGGCCGTGCTTATCACGAGAGCACCGCCAATGACAACCGCGGCTGCATAGGCACGGCGGGGTGTGAATGCAGCGATGCCGAGCGGGATGGCGGTCAGGAACGCGCCAACAGCAGCAGCGCCCAGGATGATCCCGAAATACTCTTGCCACGTGCCCTGCAATTCCTGCCACGCATTGCCGGACAGCAGCACGTACCCGGTGAGGAGAAGGAGCGGACCCAGCGCGATGATTATCGTGGTGACAATGAAGAATGCCAGCCATCTCGCAGCCAGGTAATCAGCTATCACCGCAGGCCGGACGAGGTACAGGCTGAGCACGTTGTCACGGCGGTCGGGAATCAGCAGGTTGGGGGCCATGATTCCGGCAAGTATCAACATAAGCAGCGCCGTAATCGGGAAGTAGTCGCCCAATTCGACAGGGCGACTTTCAACGCCAAGCAGCGAGCCTGTAAGAACGGCAATGACGAGAATGATTGCCGCAGGCACTACCGATGTAAGGAGCAAGAGCACCGGCAGGATCTTGGCGCGCCCGCCACGGCCCAACCCAAGAGTCTGGCGTACTCCTGCGGTGAACAGGGCGATGCGGGCGCGATTTCGACCCTGCCGGGGGCCGTCATAGCGCTGATAGCCGATGTCAAAGAGTTGGCCTGCAGGACGCGTTTCCATCGTGGTTTAGTCGTCCGGGCCGTCCCGGAATATCTCCGTCAACATACGGCGGCGGAATGCCATGCGACGCAGAGGGGCCTGAGCTTCGATCAAGGCATCCTGGATGGCTTGCGCATGGCTCCCATCTTCTTGTCTGCCCACGAGCACGACGTTGCCCTCCCGCTGCCCCTCAATATTTCGTGAGGCCAGCGCAGCAATCACCTCGTCGTGCCGCGCGTCAACTTCAACGGCGAGGACGTCCGTGTTCTCCGTGAACCCGGTGACACTGCCCTGCTGAGTGACCCGCCCCGCCTCCAGGACAACGATGTTGTCGCAGGTGCGCTCCACCTCTCCCATGAGGTGCGAGGAAAAGACGATGCTGATGCCGAAGTCGCGCCCCGTGCGCCTGACAAGATCAAGCATCTCGTCACGGCCGCCCGGATCAAGGCCTGCGGTCGGCTCATCGAGCAAAACAAGGCGCGGGTCGTGAACGATGGCCTGCGCCAGCTTGACGCGCTGTTTCATGCCTGTCGAGTATTCGCCGATGCTGCGGTAGCGGGCTTCATCAAGGCCGACATGGCGCATGGTATCAGCGGCACGTGTGCGAGCCTGCGCAGGCGGCAAACCGCTGACCTGCGCCATGTGCGTCAGGAACTCTGAGGCGTTGACCGACGTTGGGAGACAGTCATGCTCCGGCATATAGCCGATGAGAGACCGTGCATTCACATCGTGATAGGGCTGAGCGCCCATTACCTGAGCAACACCCTGTGTGGGTTGGAGCAGGCCGAGAAAGAGCTTTATCGCCGTGCTTTTGCCCGCGCCGTTGGGGCCAAGAAGGCCCGTTATTCCATCACCGACGTTGAAGGTGACGTTGTCGAGAGCAAGGACTCTGCCGTAGCGCTTGGTGAGGCTGTTGGCTTCCAGAAGGGGGGCTGCTTCCATGCCACCTTTATAACAGATTTTGAGCACACCGATACCGCGTCCCAGAAATAAGAGAGGCCCCACTGGACCTAACCTCTGCGAGTCGGATTACGGGGACAGCGTATCCGTCTCCAACTGCTGCCACTTCGATAGTTCGAGAATCTCGTTACGGTCGCCCAACGGCATGACGTGGTCGATGAGGTCGACATTGCTGCCCTGCTCTTTCAGGGCGTTCAGGCTGTCCTGCACGGCCTTTGCCGCAGAGCCGATGGCGAGCCCGGAGTAGCCGATCAAGCTATAACCCATGTCAGCTAGCTGAGCGGCGGGGAGGATGGGCGTCTTCCCGCCCTCCGTCAGCACGACCATGAACTTGCCGTCACCGACAAGCCGGGGAAACACTTCAAGTTCTTCCACGGTGCCCGGGCCTGCCAGAAACGCCATGTCGGCACCGGCGTCAAGATAGGCGCGGGCGCGATTCGCCGCGCCCTCGACTCCCTCGGTCTCGACAGCATCGGTGCGAGCAATGATGAGGAAGTCGTTGTCGCTGCGCGCGCCGAGCGCGGCTTTCAGTTTGCCGAGCATCGCCTCTACCGGGATGACGGTTGTTCCCGCGAGGTGGGCGCAGCGCTTGGGGTCTTCCTGGTCTTCCATGAACAGACCGGCGAGTCCGGCGTCCTCCATGGCACGTACGGTGTGCGCCGCCTGCAGCGGGCCGCCGTAGCCAGTGTCGGCATCGGCGAAGACAGGGATGGTGACGGCGGCGGCGATGCGGCGGGCCTGTCCCACAACATCCTCGCGTGAAAGCAGTCCAACGTCTGGCAGGCCAAAGGCAGAGGCGGCTACGGAAGAGCCGCTGATGCCTGCGGCGGGGAAGCTGGCGGCCTCTATGAGCTTGGCGGAGAAGGCGTCATAGGCGAACGGGACGACGAGCGGGGATTGGGTGTCCAGTAGTTGGCGGAGGGCTTGGGGTTTGGTGGTCATGGCGGAGCTACCCGGTCTTCTTTAGATTCCTCGACTGCGCTCGGAATGACATGCAAACCGAGATGCCATTAGACGGTGGCGGGGCTTTCGGTGCGGGCCGGGACGGCGTTGAGGATGGGTTCCAGTTCGTCCAGCGGCATGACATCGGCGTATTTCTGGGCGATGTCAAACAGGTTGATGGCGTGTGAGGCCTGGCCGCGATCCCAGACGCAGTCCTCGGGCACGATGCACCGGAAACCGTAGCTCATGCCGTCGACGACCGTGCCACGCACGCAGCCGCTGGTGGTGCAGCCGACCACAACAAGGGTGTCCGCGCCTGCCGCGACAAGCTGCGTAACCAGGTTTGTACCAAAGAAGATCGACGGGAAACGCTTGTAGATGATGACGTCACTGGGCTCCGGTGTGAGCGGCTCGACAATCTGCGCGCCGCGGCTGCCGGGGAGGTTGTAGTCGGCGGAGAGCGACGGAATCTTGTCCGTGTAGCGCGCCCCTTCCTGCGCGCCGGTGCGCTCACCCTGCGCGTACATGACCGGCCAGCCCTTGCCTCGGAACACCTTGACCAGTTGCTCGATCTTATCGACGGCGTGCCATGCGTCCTCACCGACGGCGGTGGCGTATTGCTCCATCGCCTCCTGGATGGGAACGGGGCCTTCACCGGTCGTGCGGTACTGGGCGTCGATGATCAGGAGCGCGGGGCGCTCACCGACGCCGACACTGGCGCCGAAGCCGCTTTTGGCGTAAATCTCACGGTCGCGATCGCTGATGAATGCGTCCCACGGGCGGGAGCGCCCTTCGACAGGCTCAGGGTGAGCGGGGTGTTGTCCGTTTATTGTCATTAGTCTCCTCCCCTGGGCGACGTTTAGTTCTTGGAGATGAGTGGATTCAGCAAGTCGGCCAGCGTGGCGATGGTGCGCGTCTGGACCCACACCTTACCGTTGCCGCGGAACTTCATCACCAGGCCCTCGCCGCCACCGATGAGCGAGACGAGGCCGCCGACCTTGCCGATGGAGTACTCCACTCCATCCGTGAAGGCGACGAGATGGCCGGTGTCGACCACCAATTCCTGGTCGCCGGAGACGGTCAGTTCCTTGATCGCGCCATAGCAGTTGCAGAAGACCGTGCCGGTGGCACGCTCCGTGTAGGCACGCAGGAAGAAAAGGTTCTCCCCGCTGAACAGGCCGCGCATGCCCTGGAACTTGGTGTCCAGCTCCACGTTGAGATCGGAGGCGAGGAACGAGCCGCCCTGGATATAGAGGTTTTCGCCCGGGTCAATGTCAAAGGACTTCACATCTCCGGGGACGGTTGAGGCGATTCCCACCCAGCCACCGCCGGGGCCTCCGGTAAACGTGTTAACGAAGAAGGACTCACCGGCGACCATGCGGCGCACCTTGCCGAAAAGGCCGCCGCCAGTCATGCCCGTCTGCATATCGACGCCCTGAGAGGTGGCCATTGCGCCGGGCTCAACCTTGATCGACTCGCCCTGATCAAGCTCCACCGTCAAATAGGAATACGCCGGATCGAATTCAGTCGTTACCTTCATGCCTTTCCTCCTATGACCTAAGGCGATAATTTCAGGCTTGTGTACCTCTCCCACTATAGCGCCACGTCATAACGCGTCTGTGCTGATTAAGACGCCCATCTCACGCCATGCAGCGAGAACCTGTGCCAGTTCATCGGACTTTGGAGCATCGCGTGTCCCTGGGCGAGAGACGTTGACGCCGGCGGCGGCCGTTGCGCCGAGGAGGGCATCAGTGAATTCCTGCCCCTCGGCCTCGAGAGCGGCGAGCGCGCCATGGAAGGCGTCCCCTGCCCCAACGCTGTTGACCGGATTCATGCCGAGCTCGGTGAGCGGGAGCGGCGGCATTTCAATGAGTTGACTGTTCGCAAGGTCAATGGCCGTTGCGCCCTGTCCGCCCTTCTTGAGGATGATGCGATTGGTCCAGCCCTCGTCTCGCAACCGTTGAGCGATGGCACGAGGGTTGTGTTCACCAAATAGGGCCGCTGTTTCTTCTTCATTCAGGAGGAGAGTATCGACACGACGCGCCAGAGGTCGGACGGCGTCACGATCGGCTGCCAGCACACCAGGGTCCCATGAGACACGGCATTCTGTGGTCTCAGTGACGCTCAGGATTTCCTCAATGACGGGGAGCGGCGGATCGGTAATGGCACAGTTCCGGGCATTTGCGGTTATGTTTCGGACGTTGGGTTGGAGGATATGGTCGGGTGTGAGCAGAGCATTCGCGCCGAGCGCGCTGGCGATGACATTTTGGCTGTTCGCATCGACAAGGATGAACGCCTGGCCGGACTCCGTACCAGAGATTGTGACAATGCCGTCTGCAGACACTCGCTCCGAGCGCAGGATTTCTCGCTGCTGCTCCGCAATGGCATCATCACCGAGCGCGCCTACGAACGAGACGGCGTTAGCGGGAAGAAGTCGCGCGGCGGCGACCGCGACGTTGGCGGCGGTGCCGCCCGGAACGCGGGCCACTTCGGAGACTGTGACTTCCTGCCCCGGCGTCGGCAGCGATTCCACGAACAGGGTGATATCCCAATTGATGGCCCCGACAGCAACGACGAGGGGCGGCGCTGAGGCGGTCACGCTTCTTGCGTCAGCCGTCCCAACAAGAGCTCAAGAAAGCGCGGGCCGTCAACGGCGGCGGCAACGGCAATCTCGGGACCGCTGCTTCGGCGAGAGCCGGGGCGGCGGTCCACGATGGTCTGCCCGCGTACTGAACCGTCCTGCGTGATGATCTCAATGGGGTAGGTTTCCAGTCGCATGAGGGTGGGGTCGATGACGGCTGCAACGGCCTGCGCGTCGTGGATATTGACGACGCCGAATCGTTCGAGCACCTGCGTGCTGATGAGGGCGGCGGTTTGCGCGTAGGAATCGCTGCTGTTGCGGAGCATCTCGTGGCGCTCGGGGTTGATGGAGGCGGTGGGGTCCGTGGTGACATCGAGTCCGACTGCCGTGATGGGGATATCGGCCTGAACGAGTTCGGCGGCAGCTTCGGGGTCGGCCCAGATGTTGAATTCAGAGACGGTGGTTACGTTGCCGTGACCGTATGGCGTGAGCGCGAACGCTCCGCCCATCAGAACAACGCCGTTCAGGCGAGCGAAGGCATTAGGGGCCTCACGCATGAGATGGGCGACGTTGGTCATGGGGCCGGTTGGGATGAGGGTGATCTCGCCCGGTTCGTGCGCCATAACGATGTCAGAGATGAATTGGACGGCGGGGCGCTCATCAAAGGTCATCTGCGTGGGTTGGGGAACGGGCGCGCCGCCGAGGCCATCATTGCCGTGGACGTGCAGAGCAGCTTCCGGCTCGCGAGCCAAGGGCTTGGCAGCGCCCTTAGCTACCGGAATCTCCGTCCGGCCCGCCGCTTCCAGAACGCGCAAGACGTTGACGGAGGTGTTTGCCAGTGGGGCGTTGCCCGCAACTGCCGTGATGCCAAGGATTTCCAGTTCCGGGGAGCGGAGGGCAAGGAGGATGGCGAGGGAGTCATCGACGCCGACATCCATATCGAGGATTACTTTGGTGGGCATGGTGCTTCGCTCACGATCTGGATTCCCGCTTTCGCGGGAATGACGGGTGGGGGGGCGGGAATGATGAGTGGAGGGGCGGGAATGACGAGTGGTAGCTAGGCAACAGACTGCTCCTGGCGGGTCAGGGCTGCGCATGAGCCGGTGCGGCAGAACTTGTCGTTGATGTGCTCCTCAAATTCCGCTCGGAAGTAACGGATGGCGTTGTTGAGGACGCCGGGCGCGAGCTGCCCGAGGCCGCAGAGCGAGCCCTGCACCATGGACGTGCCGACGTTCTGCATCTTGGCAAGGTCACCCTCTTGCCCGTAACCCTCAGTGATGGTGGCGAGCAGGCGGGAGATATGGGTCGCTCCCTTGCGGCACGGGAAGCATTTGCCGCACGATTCCGCGTCGATGAACTCCGCGATATTTTTCACAAGATCGACGATGCAGGTGTCTTCATCCAGGACGAGGATGCCGCCGGAACCGAGCGGGCTGCCCTTGGCTGTCATGGCCTGGAACTCGGCAGGCATGTCCGTCTCATCAGCGGACATGATGCCGCCGAGCGGGCCGCCGCACTGGAGGGCCTTCACTTGCCTGCCGCCGCGTATGCCGCCCGCAACGTTTTCAATAACTCCGGCCAAATTAATTCCAACGGGGATTTCTGCAATTCCCGGTTTATTTATATGGCCAGAAAGTGACAACATCGCCGTGCCGGATGCGTTTTCCGTGCCGATGGCGGCGAACGCCTCCGCGCCCATCTCAAGCACATGAGGAACATAGGAAATCGTTTTGACGTTGTTGATGGTGGTCGGTCGGCCAAAGATGCCGTAGGCGGCGGGGAACGGCGGGCGCGGACGCGGCGCGCCACGCTTGCCCTCAACGGACTCCATCAACGCGGTCTCTTCGCCGCAGATGTAGGCGTGGCCAGTGGCCTCGATCTCAACCTCATGGGAGAAGTCGGTGCCCATGATGTTATCGCCGACAAGCCCGCGCTCCTCCATCTCATGGAGCGCGCGGCGGAGCCGTTCAAGGGGCAAACGATACTCGGCGCGGATATGGATATAGCTCTTGTTCGCTCCCATCGCATATGAGGCAATGAGGATGCCTTCAAGGAGGCGGTGGGGATCGTTCTCGACGATGGCGGCGTCCGTGAACGCGCCGGGGTCACCCTCCTCACCGTTGATTGCGAGATAGCGGTCGCCGGGGCCGGGCGGGCCCATGAAGCTCCACTTGACGCCGGCGGGGAACAGCGCGCCACCGCGCCCGCGCAGGCCGGAGTTGCGAACCGTATCCACAACGTCCTGGGATGACATCTCATGGAGGGCCTTGTCCAGCGACTCCAGGCCGCCGCGGGCGACGTAGTGCATCAGGTTGCCAGGCTCGATGTGGCCGAAATTGGTCATCAAGAGTCGGAGTTGGTCGCGCATCCAGCTTTGCTCGCTGAGGAGAGGAATATCTGCGCCGTCGATGGGTGTATCGCCCTGTACGCCAAGCGCGAGATCTGCTCTCAGGTTGCCGTCCACAAGCACATCGCGGATCAGTTGGGGCGCAGCGTCTGCCGTCACGTTTCCGTAGGTGATGCGCGGCATGTTTGGCGGGGCAATGTGAACGACGGGGTCGGCCCACGAGAAACCGATGTCTCCGACTTCCAGCAGTCGAACGTCGACACCGAGTTCCGCTATTGTCGACCGGATTGCCTCAAGGGTCTCGCCTGCGCCGACGGTGAGGGCGGCGGCGGAGATGCCAACGCTGACGCGGGCAACGGATGGGTCATCCCACTCCGCCCACGCGGCGTCCGCTTCTTGCTTGAGGGTTGTGTAGATATCAGATGGCATGGGGAACCCCTTCACCCTAACCCTCTCCCCCAGGGAGAGGGGACATAAGGTTGGCTGCGAGTTCGGCGGCGGTATCCGGTGTCAGTTGGCCGCGCCACTGCTGATCGTAGGCAACGACGGGAGCCTGGTTGCAGAGGCGCGGGCATGAGATAGGGCGCACCTTCACCTCCGAATCAGCCACCGCATCACGGATGGCGCGTTCGATGGATCGCGCGCCGGTGACGTGGCAGGGTGCATCGATGCACACGTCGATGAAGTGGTCGCTGCCCTGCCCCACGGAGAAATCGGAGTAGAAGGAGAGGACGCCCCAGACCTCCGGCTGCGAATAGCCAAGAATCTCGGCGGCGTCATCAACGGTCGTTTCGGGGATGTAGTTGAGCTGGTACTGGACGTCCAGCAGGGCCATG
Source organism: uncultured Dehalococcoidia bacterium (assembly GCA_964653005.1). Taxonomy (GTDB): domain Bacteria; phylum Chloroflexota; class Dehalococcoidia; order UBA6926; family UBA6926; genus VXMO01. Next base: position 306,350 of record CAZZAN010000003.1, read on the forward strand.
AGGAGCGCGCCCTTGTGGCCGACGTAGCCAGAGATGATGTCACGCGCGCGCTGGCGGTCGTCCGGATTGGCGCCGTTTGAACGATTGGATGCCGTCATGTGGACAGAATAGCAGAGGGCAATGGTGGATTGAGGGTTGGGAATCTAATCTGCGCCATCAACAGGTGGATACGCTGGCTCGCCCCAATCTTCATCGGGATTGTCTATCATCACACTGACGAACAGAGGCACGAGAAATGCCAGGATGCGGGCTCCATCCTCGACCTGTCGGCGATTGACGCTGCTCTGCCATGTCGACCCGCCGTGTATAAGTTGGTTGCGCAGCACATAGAGTCGATCGAATACGATTGCCAGCACTGTCACTGTATCCTGCTTCGCTAGTGCCTCCATGGACAAGCGTTTCGCATTCTCGAATCTGGATTCCCAATTTCCGGCTTCGCTCTTGCCACGCTGGTTATCCCAGAATGGCTGGAAAACGTATTGATTATTCAGCAATGTCCGAATTGGGCCGGAGAAGCGGTCCCATATTTCGTCGTATATCTGCCTATTCGTATCGAGCTCAAGGACAAGATCAAAGAAATCACGAAACAGTCCCCGCTCCGAAGTCGGTGGTGCTCCAGCGTCAATCTCGTCAATTTCCTGGTCCCGCCCGTAAGCAGCATTGAATGCAATCCAGTAGAAGATTACGGCGGCATCCGGGTCGGTGGTTTCCTGTTCTGCCCGGGACAGCCAGGATATTGCACGATGTATCCGTAGATTGACGGCCTGAGGTGATGAGTCCCGTTCTTCGCGAGAACGAGCCTTTAGGAACTCTGCAGTTAGAGCATTCCGGGTATCACTGTTGCTTGATGCCACTTGATTTCTTCAATGTTTGTTGCCTATTTGTGATGGTAATGATACGTGTTATTGGTAGGCAACGCTTTTAGCGACAGCGTGAGGGGGTTGGGTGATGTGCCGGAGTATCAAGCGGTTGAGGGTCAGTGACGGGCCGGCGGCGTCCGAGGATGAGATCCGGGAGGCGGCTCTGCAGTTCGTGCGCAAGATCAGCGGGTATCGCGTTCCTTCACAGCGCAATCGAGTGGCGTTTGATCAGGCCGTTCAGGACATTGCTCGTGTTTCCTCGACACTTCTTGATTCCCTTGCGCCAACTTCGGCCTCGGCAGCCACGTAGAACTCCTGTCATCCCTGCGTTCGCGGGAATCCGGCACGACCTGGCGCAGAAGTGACTGCTGCTTCCATGAGGAAGACGCCGATGGCGATGAGCCAGACGCCGACTAGCAGCTGACCGAAGAAGAGGTTGTAGGCGCCGTAGGCGATCATCGCGGCTGCGCCGAGTTGGCCCACCAAGGCGGCGATTCTGGTTGCTCGCTGCCGGTTGTTCGTTATCGCCCAGAGGATGGCGCTGAGGATTCTGCCTCCATCGAGGGGAAACAGGGGCAGGAGGTTGAACACGCCGATGATGATGTTGGCTATGGCGAGGTAGTAAAACGGGAGGCCGAGTAGCGAGGGACCCGCGGCACACGCGGCCGATTCGGAGTAAACATCCTGGCAGGCGACCGCGAACGGGGCGGTCAAAAGCACCGAAGCAAGGTAACAGGCGATTCCAAGCGCAATGCTCGCCAGCGGGCCGGCGATGGAGATGACCAGGTCACTGGCGGGGCCTTTCTGGTCATCGTCGATGTGAGAGACACCGCCGAGGGCGAACAGGGTGATGGCGGACGCTCGAATGCCGAATCGGCGGGCAACCAGGACGTGGGCGAATTCGTGCAGCAGGATGGCGGCGGTGAGGCTGAGGGCAATGATTGCGCTAAACCCGTAACCGAGGGCGAGACCTCCTGAGAATTCCAGATCTTCAGCAAGCACCGTGCCGAGGGCGACGGTAATGAATATTGGGGCAATGGGCCACGTGTAGTTGACCCGAACCGGAGTCCCGAAGAGGGTGAAGATTCGAAAGGAGCGGGACATACATCAAGAGAGATTGGTAGCGGGGGCAGGACTCGAACCTGCGACCTTTGGGTTATGAGCCCAACGAGCTGCCACTGCTCCACCCCGCGTTGTGATGAAACGTGAGTTCCAGTATACGCGCCGCGGTTGGCGGCGGTAAAGGACGTTGAGAAGTAGGCGGTTGGCGCCTGAACAAGTGAACGGGTCAAGAGAAGGGATTTCATGTGCTGACCATTGCGGTCATCCATTGTGGGGTAGAAACGAGGTAAGTAGTAGGCGATTAAGCCCTCGGCCGATTAGTACCGCTAAGCTCCACACATTGCTGCGCTTCCACATGCGGCCTATCAAACTGGTAGTCTTCCAGTGGCCTTACCTCGTTAACCAAGTGGGAGGTCTAATCTTGGGAGGGGCTTCGTGCTTAGATGCTTTCAGCGCTTATCCCGTCCAGACATGGCTACCCAGCGACGCCTCTGGCGAGACGACTGGCACACCAGCGGTCTGTCCTTCCCGGTCCTCTCGTACAAGGGAAAGCTTCCCTCAAACCTCCTACGCCCACGGCGGATAGAGACCGACCTGTCTCACGACGGTCTGAACCCAGCTCGCGTACCGCTTTAATGGGCGAACAGCCCAACCCTTGGGACCTGATTCAGCCCCAGGATGCGACGAGCCGACATCGAGGTGCCAAACCCTGCCGTCGATGTGAACTCTTGGGCAGGATCAGCCTGTTATCCCCGGGGTAGCTTTTATCCGATAAGCCACGGCCCTTCCACACGGTACCGTAGGATCACTTTGCCCGACTTTCGTCCCTGCTTGGCTTGTAGGCCTCACAGTCAAGCTCCCTTGTGCCAATGCGCTCCACGGGTGATTTCCATCCACCCTGAGGGAACCTTTGGACGCCTCCGTTACTTTTTGGGAGGCGACCGCCCCAGTCAAACTGCCCGCCTGACACGGTCTCCCTGCTTGATCAGGGGTTAGCATCAAAACCAAAGAAGAGCGGTATTTCAAGGTTGACTCCATGCCGGCTGGCGCCGACACTTCACAGTCTCCCGCCTATCCTACACATCTCTGGCCCCAATACAATGCCAGGGTACAGTAAAGCTCCACGGGGTCTTTTTGTCCTGCCGCGGGTAACCCGCATCTTCACGGGTACTTCAACTTCACCGAGCCCCCCCTCGAGACAGCGCCCAAG